>NZ_JAHBYN010000001.1:0-1200000 GCF_019635935.1 Parvibaculum sp.
ATACGAGGCATGAGCGAGGCAGAAGTGGCAAAAGCGCTCGATAGCGCCGATATTCAGCGCGTTCTGGAGCTTCTTCCGCATCGCTATCCGATGCTGATGATCGACAGCATCATCGAAATGAAGGGCGACGAATCGGCGATCGGCATCAAGAATGTGACCAACAACGAACCCTTTTTTCAGGGCCACTTCCCCGGCTATCCGGTTATGCCGGGCGTCCTGATCGTCGAAGCGATGGCGCAAACCGCCGGGGCGCTCGTCATCAATCATCTTGGCACTTCGGGCACCAACCAGCTTGTGTATTTCATGACGGTCGACCGTGCGCGCTTTCGCAAGCCGGTCGTGCCGGGTGATGTCCTGCACGTCCATGTGACCAAGCTGCAGAGCCGCGGCACCGTCTGGAAGTATCACGGCGAGGGGCGCGTCAACGGGCAACTCGTGGCCGAATGCGATCTCGGCGCCATGATTGCCGATCAGGCTACGAAATGACGGAAGTTCACCCGACCTCCATCGTCGACGCGAAGGCGCGGCTTGCCCCGGATGTGAAGGTGGGGCCGTATTGTGTCGTCGGTCCGGATGCCGTTCTGGGCGATGGCGTCGTTCTGCATTCACACGTCGTCATCGAAGGCCGGACAAGCATCGGTGCGGGAACGCAGGTGTTTCCCTTCGCAACCATCGGTCACGCGCCGCAGGATCTGAAGTACAAGGGAGAGCCCAGCCGGCTCGAAATAGGTTCGAACAATCTCATCCGCGAGCATGTGACGATGAACCCCGGCACCGAGGGCGGCGGCATGGTCACCAGCATCGGCAACAACTGCGCGTTTCTGGCGGGTTCGCATGTCGGACATGATTCCATCGTCGGGGATCACGTCGTCTTTTCGAACAATGTGATGCTCGCCGGCCATTGCAAGATCGGCGATTATGTCATCTTCGGCGGCGGCGCCGCGCTCCATCAGTTTGGCCGCGTCGGCAAACATGCGTTCATCGGCGGCATGAGTGCCGTCGAGAACGACGTCATTCCCTATGGTCTCGTCGTCGGCAACCGGGCGGTGCTGATGGGTTTGAATCTGATCGGTCTGAAGCGTCGCGGATTTTCACGCGACCGGATACATGCCATGCGCGACGCATATGGCGTTCTCTTTGCTGAAGACGGCACGTTGCGCGACCGGCTGGAACGCGTCGCAGACCGCTTCGCCGACGAGCCCGAAGTGATGGAGATCGTCGAATTTATCCGCGCGGAATCGGATCGGGCGATCTGCATGCCCAGACACGACCGGGCGGCCTGAGCCGGGGTGAGCCCGATGCGCCACCGCCATGACCGATAGACCCAGAAAACTCGGGATTGTGGCGGGGCGCGGTCCGCTGCCCGCCGCACTTGCGGATGTTGCCGTCGCCGCGGGACGGGAGGTCTTCATCGTCGCGATAGACGACGACGTCAGCAATGAAATCGAACGCTTTCCCCATGCGCATGTTCGCATCGGCGCGCATGGCGAATTTCTTCGTCTGCTGAAGGAAAACGGCTGCAAGGACATCGTCCTGATCGGCGCAATCAACCGGCCGGATTTGTCGAAGATCGGGCTTGATTTCGCCGGCATCAAACTGCTGCCGCGTCTGGTGCGCTGGCTGGCGCAGGGCGATGACGGTTTGCTGCGCGGCATTGCCGGCTATCTGGAAAAGGACCACGGTCTTCGTGTCATCGGCGCGCATGAGGTGGCCGAGCGTCTGCTCGCGCCCGAGGCGGTGCTCACGAAGATAGCGCCCGCGCCGGAACACAACGCCGACATCGACGCGGCCATTCGGGCGGCACTGGATGTCGGCATGCGCGATATCGGGCAGGGGGCCGTCGCCTGCCGCGGCGCCGTCGTCGCAACCGAAGACGATGCGGGAACCGACGCAATGCTGGCGCGTGTCGCCGCCATGAACCCCGCCTTGCGCGGGCGGCCGGGCGCGCGTGAAGGTGTGCTGGTCAAGTTGACGAAGCCGGGCCAGGAACGTCGCGTCGATATGCCGACCATCGGCGTAAACACGGTCGAGAACGCGGCCGCGGCTGGCCTTGCGGGGATTGCCGTCGAAGCGGGTGGTACGCTGATCGTCGATAGTGAAGCCGTCGCCGCTGCCGCCGATGCGCATGGCCTCTTTGTCGTAGGCCTCGGCGGCGCCCGCATCGCGGCGGCGGGGCGGTGAACGTGAACGCCGCCATACCTCATATCATGCTGGTGGCCGGCGAGCCTTCCGGCGACGCATTGGGCGGCGAGCTGATGGCGGCGTTGAAGGACATGACTGGCGGTCGCGTCCGCTTCTCCGGTGTCGGCGGTGCTCAAATGACGGCCGAAGGCATTGCTTCGATCTTCCCGATGACCGACATTTCCGTGATGGGGCCGCGCGAGATCGTTCCGCGACTACCCTCGATCCTCAATCGCATTCGTCAGACGGTGAACCACGCCGTTACCGAAAAGCCGGACATTTTGATCGTCATCGACAGTCCGGAATTCACGCATCTTGTGGCGCGCCGTGTGGCGCGCCGGGCGCCGTCCATTCCGATCGTCGATTATGTGCTGCCGAGCGTCTGGGCGTGGCGGCGAGGTCGCGCCCGCGCCATGAAAAAATATATCCGGCGTGTTCTGGCGTTGCTTCCTTTTGAGCCGGCCTTCCTGCGCACCGTCGGTGTCGACTGCGTCTATGTCGGACATCCCGCCATCGACCGCGTGCCTGAGGCTGGCGCAGGCGGGCGCTTTCGTGCCACGCACGGTATACCACCGGACGCACCCTTGCTGCTGGTGCTGCCGGGTAGCCGCCTCAACGAGGTAAAGCATCTGATTGGCATTTTCGGCGAAACGGTGCGTCGCGCCGCGGCGGCGACCCCGGACCTGCGCGTTGTATTGCCGGTCGTGCCCCATGTTCGTGCGCATGTGGAAGCGGCGGTTGCAAACTGGCCGGTCGATGTCGCAATCGTTGAGGAAGAAATAGAAAAGCGCGCGGCATTCGACGCCGCCACCGCCGCGCTCGCCGCTTCCGGCACGGTGTCGTTGGAGCTTGGTCTTGCTCGCGTTCCGATGGTGGTCGCCTATCGCGCGGAGGCTGTTGTCGGCTGGTTTGCGCTCAGAATTCTGAAAATTCCGTCCGTCGTGCTGGTCAATCTCATTCTAGACCGTCCGTCGGTGCGCGAGTACTTGCAGTTCCGTTGCACACCGGAAGCGCTCGCCGAAGGTTTGACACCATTGCTCCAGGACACGCCGGAACGCGCACGTGCCCTGGCCGATCTCGACGAGCTCCGCGAGAGGATCGGCGTCGGCGGGGAACCGCCAAGCCGCCGTGCCGCGCGTGCGGTGTTGGAAATTCTTGAAGCGTCGCCGGCATAAAAAAGGGGCGCCACGAACGTGGCGCCCCAAATTTTCGCGAAGGCAAATCCCTTACTTGCGCTTGCCGGCCTCGACATAGTCCCGCTGCGGCGCGCCGGTATAGAGCTGGCGCGGCCGGCCGATGCGCTGGCCCGGGTCCTCGATCATCTCGTTCCATTGCGCGACCCAGCCGACTGTGCGCGCGAGCGCGAACAGCACCGTAAACATCGTCGTCGGGAAGCCCATCGCCTTCAGCGTGATGCCCGAATAGAAGTCGATGTTCGGATAGAGCTTCTTCTCGACGAAATACTCGTCGTTGAGTGCGATCCGTTCGAGCTCCAATGCGACGTCGAGCATCGGATCGTCCTTGATACCGAGAACTTTCAGAACCTCGTGGCAGGTCTGCTGCATCACGCGTGCGCGCGGATCGTAGTTCTTGTAAACGCGGTGTCCGAAACCCATCAGGCGGAACGGGTCGTCCTTGTCTTTCGCCTTCTTGATGTATTCCGGAATACGGTCGACCGTCCCGATTTCCTGCAACATGTTGAGGGCTGCTTCGTTGGCGCCGCCATGCGCCGGCCCCCAGAGACAGGCGATGCCGGCGGCAATGCAGGCAAACGGATTGGCGCCCGACGAACCGGCGAGGCGCACCGTCGAGGTTGAGGCGTTCTGTTCGTGATCGGCATGCAGGATGAAAATGCGATCCATCGCGCGGGCAAGGATCGGATCGACCTTGTAGGATTCGGCCGGCACCGAAAAGCACATATGCAGGAAGTTCTCGGCGTAATCGAGATCGTTGCGCGGATAAACGATCGGCTGGCCGGCTGAATATTTATAGGCCATGGCGGCGATCGTCGGCATCTTGGCGATCAGGCGGCGGCTGGCGATCATGCGTTGCAGCGGATCGTTGATGTCGGTCGAGTCGTGATAGAAGGCCGACAGCGCGCCGACCATGCCGCACATAATGGCCATGGGATGGGCATCGCGCCGGAACCCGCGCAGGAAGAATGTCATCTGCTCATGCACCATCGTGTGCATGGTGATGGCGCGCTCAAACTCCCGGTACTGTTCGGCGTTCGGAAGCTCGCCGTTGAGCAGCAGGTAGCAGGTCTCGATGAAATTCCCGTGATCCGCGAGCTGGTCGATCGGGTAGCCGCGATACAGCAGAACGCCTTCCTCGCCATCGATATAGGTGATGTCGGATTCGCAGCTCGCAGTGGAGGTGAAGCCCGGATCGTAGGTGAAGTGACCGCTCTTGCCGTAGAGTGTCGAGATATCGACAACACTCGGTCCCAGAGATCCGCCATAGACAGGAAGCTCGTAGGACTTGCCGCCCACCGAAAGGGTCGCGTTCGAAGTCGCGCCGGCCTTGGTTCCGAATTTTGTCATGCTTGCCTGCCTGTCCCTGTCTGTCTGTCCGGTCTGCCCTGTAGACGGCAGCCCGGACCGTGTGTTGATACCATATTGCTTGCATGCTGACCCAACCGCAATTGGAGGTCAGGCTGCCTGATCCTTGATCCTGCCGAGCGCCTCGTCGCGTCCGAGTGTCGCCAGCACGTCGAAAATGGGTGGGGAAACCGAACTCCCGGTCACCGCCGCGCGAAGAGGCTGCGCCACCTTGCCGAGCTTGAGGTTCTCGTCTTCCGCGAAGCTGCGTACGACGGCCTCGATTTCGCCGGCCGCCCAGTCGTTCTTCATTTCCAGCCGGTCGAGCAATCGCTTCAGCAGCGACCTTGCCTCGCCGTTCAGAAGCTGGGACGCCTTGTCGTCGAGGGCGATCGGGCGCTGTACGCGCAGAAAGGCGGCGCCATGCCCGATTTCAAGCAAGGTTTTTGCCCGTTCCTTCAATCCCGGCATCGAGGCGATCAGCTTGGCGCGGAAGGCGTCGTCGCAGACCCAGCCTTCAAGCCGCTCCATCAGCGCAATTGTATCGTCGGCAAGCCGGACGTCGTCCGCCTCACGGATATAATGGCCGTTGAGGTTTTCGAGTTTTGCAAAGTCGAAACGCGCCGGCGACCGGCCGATGCTGTCGAGGTTGAACCATTCAATGGCCTGCTCGGTCGAAAAAATCTCGTCGTCGCCGTGGCTCCAGCCGAGGCGCACAAGATAGTTGCGCATCGCCTCCGGCAGATAGCCCATATCGCGATAGGCCTCGGCGCCGAGCGCCCCGTGACGCTTCGAGAGCTTCGCGCCGTCCGGTCCGTGGATCAGCGGCACATGGGCAAACTCCGGCACCGGCCAGCCAAGCGCCGCATAAATCTGGCTCTGTCGGCCGGCATTGGTCAGGTGGTCGTCGCCGCGAATGATGTGCGTGATGCCCATGTCGTGATCGTCGACAACGACGGACAGGTTGTAGGTCGGCGTTCCATCGCTCCGGACGATGATGAGGTCGTCGAGCTGATCGTTCGGGAACCGCACATCGCCCATGACATGGTCGCGAACCATCGTCTCGCCTTCGTCGGGCGAGCGGAAGCGGATGACCGGATTGACGCCGGCGGGTGCTTCTGACGGATCGCGGTCGCGCCAACGCCCGTCATAGCGGGCAGGGCGTCCCTCAGCGCGCGCCTTCTCGCGCATCTCGTCCAGCTCTTCGGGGCTCGCATAGCAGCGATAGGCCTTGCCTTGGCTCAGAAGTGCGTTGGCGACTTCCACATGACGCGCCTGCCGCGAAAACTGATGCACGACTTCGCCGTCCCAGTCGAGGCCGAGCCAGCGCAGGCCCTCGAAAATGGCAGCGACCGCCGGCTCGGTCGAACGCTGCCGGTCGGTATCCTCGATCCGCAACAGGAACTTGCCCTGGTGATGCCGCGCAAAGAGCCAACTGAACAATGCGGTACGGGCGCCCCCGATATGCAGATAACCGGTAGGCGACGGCGCGAAACGGGTAATGACTGTCTTGTTTTCGCTCATCATCTCCTGCGATCCGGCTCCGCAGCCGCGCGGCTAGGCAATTCCGGTAAATGTTGGCAAGCTTCGACCCGGAAACTGGGGCGCGAGGCCTTGAGGGTCCGCTGCGGGGCAGGGGGATTTCTAGCACATTGCGGCAACGCAGCGTAAGCCCGAAACGCAAGCCCGAGGGCGGCTGGCCGGGATCCGGGAAAGTCGTTTGCGTTCGGTATCTTGGGTCGCTCTCTTAAGGCCGGCCTTTGCCTGTATTCGACCCACGGAGGGCGGTTTTGGCGCTATCGGCGCAGCGTGTCGACAGGCTTTGGCTTCGGCGGGGCGCCATTGCGTTCGGCGATGCGCCGGCAGCCATGGCGGCGTGGCTGCGCGGCTGCATGGTGGCCGATGGCGACCGGCTGTTCCTGTGGACCCCGGTTTTGATTGCGACCGGCGTTGCCGCCTATTTCGCGGACGATTTCGAACCGCCGCTGGTCGCGGCGCTGGCGGCGGCCGCAGTTCTGGCGCTTGCGTTCATACCGCTTCGGCAACGCGCGGCCGTTGCGCCACTGGCGGCGGGCCTCCTCTGCGTGGCGCTGGGCTTCGCGGCGGCCTCGCTTCGCAGCCATGTGGTGGCGGGCCCTGTCCTCGAAAGGCCGCAGGCGGGGGTTCTGACCGGCCGGGTCGTCGCTGTGGAGGAGACCGAAACGGGGGCCCTCGTCGCGGTGCTCGAACCGGCATCCTTCGCGCGGCTGCGGACGGACGAGCTGCCGCGGCGCGTCCGCGTCAACATTCGGCTGAAGGAGGCGTCGCTCGCGCCCGGCGCCACGGTGAGCCTGCGCGCCCGCCTGATGCCGCCGCCGGAACCGGTGCTGCCGGGCGGCTTCGACTATGCGCGGCAGGTCTGGTTCGAGAGCCTGGGCGGCGTCGGTTTTGCCTACACCGCCCCTGAAGAACTGGAACCGCCAACCGGCGTGACGGCGATGCTGGTCGAACTGCGCGGCCGCATCGGCGCGCGCATCCGGCACGTCATCGGCGGACCGGCGGGCGCCGTGTCAGCCGCGCTGGTGACCGGCGAGCGCGCGGCAATCCCGAAAGCGGTTGCCGCCGATCTCCGGGCGGCGGGCCTTGCGCATGTGCTGGCCATATCGGGCCTTCACATGATGCTCTTCGGTGGCTCGGTTTTCTGGCTGGTGCGCGCCGGTCTGGCGCTGGTTCCCCGGCTGGCGCTGAACTACCCGATCAAGAAATGGGCCGCCGCCGTCGCGCTTGCCGGTGCGACGTTCTATCTGGCGATCTCGGGCGCCGCCATCGCCACCCAGCGCGCCTGGATCATGATCGCGTTGATGTTCGTCGCCATCATGCTCGACCGCCCGGCGCTCAGCCTCCGCAACGTCGCGCTGGCCGCAATCCTGATCCTGCTCTGGCGGCCCGAAAGCCTGCTCGGCGCAAGCTTCCAGATGTCTTTCGCCGCCGTCGTCGCGCTGATCGCCTTCTACGAGAGTGACCGCATCCGCGGCTTGACGTCGAGCCCGAACCGCATCGGCCTTGCCAACATGCCGCGACGGATCGGCGCCTATGCGCTCGGCCTCGCATTCACCAGCATCGTTGCGGGCGCGGCGACCGGCGCCATCGGTGCATTTCATTTCAACCGCATCGCCGTCTACGGCCTCGCCGGCAACATGGCCGCGATGCCGCTGGTCGGCATTGTCGTGATGCCGATGGCTCTGCTTGCACTGCTGCTGATGCCGCTTGGCCTCGATGCGCCCGCCCTCTGGATCATGGGCGCCGGCGTCGACGGTATGCTCACCGTCGCACATGAAGTGGCGAGTTGGGACGGCGCAGACAGTCTCGTTGCCGACGCGCCGCTCCATGCCTTGCTGCTGACGGTTTTCGGCGGCTTGTGGCTGGCGCTCTGGCGCGAAAGCTGGCGCTATCTCGGCCTGGCGCCGATGTTGCTCGGGCTTGCCCTTTGGGGCGCCGCACCGAAGCACGACATTCTGATCGATCGCAACGCGGCGCTCTTTGCGGTTCGCGGCGCCGATGGGCGACTGGCGCTCGGCGCCGCACGACCGGCCTATGCTGCCGAACAATGGCTCCGGCACGACGGCGACCGGCGCACTCCGCGCGAGGCGGCGCGTTCGCCCGATATGCTTTGCGATGTTGATGGTTGTGTCTATCGCGATGCAGGGCGGCCTGTGGTCGCTTTCGCAAAGACGCTCGACGCGGCGATGGAGGATTGCGCGCTGGCCGATGTGGTTATCGCGCAGGTGCCGTTGTCACGGCGCGCGCGGCGGGAGTGCGGCGCCGATGTCGTTCTCGACTATTTCGACCTTTGGCGGGAGGGTGCCACCGCGCTGACGTTCGACGAAGACGGAAAAATCATCGTCGCAACATCGCTGCAAATGCGCGGCAATCGTCCCTGGGTCCAGCGCAAACGAAAAAACTGAAATCAGTAGCGGCGCAGCAACCCGACCAGCTTGCCTTGCACCTTGACCCGGTCCGGACCGAAGATGCGCGTCTCATAGGCTGGATTAGCTGCTTCGAGTGCGATCGACGCGCCCTTCCGGCGCAGCCGCTTCAACGTTGCCTCATAGCCATCGACCAGCGCGACCACAATGTCGCCGCTTCCCGCCGTGTCGCAGCGCTGAATGAGAACCGTGTCGCCATCGAGAATGCCGGCCTCGATCATCGAGTCGCCCTTGACCTCGAGCGCGTAGTGTTCGCCCGTGCCGAGCAGATTGAGCGGTACACTGACTTGATGGCTTTCTTCCTGCAGCGCCTCGATGGGCGTGCCGGCAGCGATACGGCCCATCACCGACAGCGTCATCGTTTCGCCGGCCTCGCGCGCCGGGGCAAGATCGCGGCTCGTTGCCTTGGCCCGGCCGCCGCCCTCAATGACGCTGGGCGAGAAGCCCTTGCCGCGCATGGTCGCGAGGCTCGGCGACGCCGATTCGGGAAGCTTGAGAATTTCGAGCGCCCGGGCCCGATGGGCAAGACGGCGGATGAAGCCGCGTTCCTCGAGCGCTGTGATGAGGCGATGAATGCCGGACTTGGAACGCAGGTCCAGCGCCTCCTTCATTTCATCGAAGCTCGGCGAAACGCCACTCTCCTTGATCCGCTCATGAATGAACATCAGCAGCTCGTGTTGCTTGCGTGTCAGCATCGGCTCCGGTCTCTCCCTTTGCGCTCGCGACGCCACCGGGCGCCTCGGGAACAAAACAAAAACGACTGCGAACGTTCTAGTTTGGTTCTCAAGCGTCTGTCAAGCGCAATTGTGGATAAGTCAGGACCGAAGCGGCAAAACGGTAACAGAATCACCGGCTTGGGCGACAGGCGCCCCGACGGGCCGGATCACCAGGCATCCGGCGCGGGCAAGGACGGACAGCATCGAACTGTCCTGCCGATCGAAGGGCGTGGCGACGGGAAGCTCATGCGGAACGTGGTCAAGCGCCGCACGAATATAGTCTTCGCGCGGACCGTTGGCGGGGAGCGGTTTGCCGAGCCGCGCCAGCGTCGTGTGGAGCGCGCTGTCGCCGCCCTGCATGCGCGCGATGGCGGGCCGCAGAAAGAGCGTCGCGCAAACGAAGGCCGACACCGGATTGCCGGGCAGGCCGAACATCGGCAGCGGGCCGAGCCTGCCGAACATCAGCGGCTTGCCGGGACGCATCGCAACCTTCCAGAAATCGATGTCGAGACCGGCGGGCGCCAGCGCGCGCTGGACGAGATCGTGTTCGCCGACCGACGCGCCTCCGAGCGTTACCAGCATGTCGGCATCCGCCGCGCGCGACGCGACGGCGCGAATATCGTCTTCATTGTCGTGGGCGATGCCGAGGTCGAGCGGTATGCCGCCGGCTTCGGCGATCAGCGCGCCGAGGCCCGCATTGTTGGAGGAGACGATCTGGTTCGGACCGGGTTCGGTTCCCGGCGGCACGAGTTCGTCGCCGGTCGAGAAGAAGGCGACGACGGGACGCTTGTGAACGGCGAGCGTCGGCAGGTTCATCGCCGCGGCAAAGGCGATGTCGGCGGATGAAAGTTTGCGGCCCGCCGGAAGCCCGGCATCGCCGGTGCGGAAATCGAGGCCGGTGACACGCACATGCTGTCCGCGTTGTGCGGCTTCGTTGACAGTGACGGTTTCGCCGTCGCGCACAGTGTCTTCCTGGATGACGATGCTGTCGGCGCCGTTGGGCAAAGGTGCGCCCGTGAATATACGCACCGCTTCGCCGCGTCCGAGCATGCCGTCATACGATCCACCCGCCGGCACGGTGCCGATGACGCGGAGCCGTGCCGGTACGTTCGCAACGTCGTCGGCACGCACGGCATATCCGTCCATCGCCGAAAGATCGGCGGGCGGCTGCGTCCGCCGCGCGATCGCTTCCTCGGCGAGAACGCGGCCCGACGCCTGCGCCAGAGAAACGATTTCGGATTGCGTCGTTGAAAGCGCTGCCAGAATCCGCGCCCGCGCTTCTTCGACCGAAAGGAGAGGTTGCTGCGCCATCGGCTACTTCGCCTTGTAGGCGCCGGACTTGCCGCCCGACTTGGCGGTGAGGCGGATGTCGCCGATGGTCATGGCCTTGTCGACGGCCTTCGCCATGTCGTAAAGCGTCAGGCAGGCGACGCTGACGGCGGTGAGCGCTTCCATTTCGACGCCGGTTTGTCCGGTCACCTTCACGGTCGCGACGACTTCGACCGAAGCGTTTTTTGCATCCGGAACAAGATCGACTTCGACTTTCGTTATCGCCAGCGGATGGCAGAGCGGTATGAGATCGGACGTGCGCTTTGCCGCCATGATGCCGGCGAGCCGCGCCACTTCGAGCGCATTTCCTTTTTTCAATCCGTCTTCAAGAATGAGTTTCAGCGTTGCGGGCTTCATCGAAACGCGACCCTTGGCCGTTGCGCTTCGCGATGTCGCGGGCTTTGCCGACACGTCCACCATGCGCGCCGCGCCGGTCTTGTCGAGATGTGTCAGCTTCTTCTTCGTCATGGTGTTGCGTTCCCGCTGCGCGCGCTTCAGGCCACCGCGGCCCTGATCGCCTTGAGGCTGCGGAACAGGTCTTCGGCGCCCGCAAGCGGCAGACAGCTCGGTCCGTCGCAAAGCGCCTTGTCCGGGTCCGGATGAAATTCGAGGAAGACGCCGTCGGCGCCCGCCGCGACGGCCGATTTGGCGATGATGGGAACGCCTTCGCGCCGTCCGCCCGTCGATGCGCCGGCCGTGCGCGGGTCGGCGCCCGGTAGCTGCACGGCATGGGTCGCGTCGATGGTGACCGGTGCCCCCAACTTCTTCATTTCGGAAATGCCGAGCATGTCGACGACGAGGTTGTTGTAGCCGAAGGACGAACCGCGTTCGCAAAGGATCGTGAAGTCGGCATTCGTCGCTTCCTTGATCTTGGACAGAATGTTGCGGCAATCCCACGGCGCGAGAAACTGCGCCTTCTTGGCGTGCAACAACCCGCCGGCCTTGTGCGTCGCCCGCGCCGCCGCGACGACGAGATCGGTCTGGCGGATGAGGAAAGCCGGTAACTGCACGAGGTCGGCGACGGCGGCCACCGCTTCTGCCTGCTGCGCTTCATGGAGATCGGTGCAGATCGGAACGTTGAGGCGCTGCTTCACTTCGGCGAGCATCGCGAGACCCTTTTCGAGGCCGGGCCCGCGATAGCTCCTGATCGACGAACGGTTCGCCTTGTCGAAGCTTGCCTTGAAGACGAAAGGAAGTTCGAGCCGTGTCAGCACATCCTTCAGATGCGTCGCCGTTTGCATCGTCAGGTCGATGTCTTCCAGCACGTTGAGCCCGGCAATGCAGAAGAGCGGCTGGCCGTCGCCGATCGAGAGAGACCATTTGGGTAGTTGCAGGACAGTCATTTTCGGGCACCGTTGAAATTCAGGAATGTGCGGGAAGGCCGGTATAGCCTACAAATCGCGTCGCATGAAGCAGCGCCGTTCAAGTGGCAGCCCCATTTCTTCTTCGCGATAGTGCGCGAGGTAAAGGGCGGGCGTCCACTCGGCGGGGTCGAGAACGCGGAAGCCGCAGGCCGCATAGAACGGCCCGTTCCACGGCACGTCGATGAAGGTCGACAGCGTGACGGCCTTGAAACCGCGTGCCGCCGCCGCCTCGCAGACCCGTTCGACGAGACGGCGGCCGAGGCCCTGCCGCCCGTGATCGGGGTGTACGGACAATTCATAGATGTGGAGGTGCATATCGAGCGGCGCGGCGAGGATGAAGCCGACCGGCTTGTCGTTCTGCGTTGCGACGAAAACGCCTGCGGCACGGGCAACGGATTCGACGAAACGCAATTCGGCGACGTCGTCGACATCGATTTCGCCGATGTCGGCATTTGCAAAGAGCGCACCGGCGGCACGCTCGATATCTGCAAGGAGCGGCAGGTCGTTGGCGCGAGATTGTCTGATTTCATAGGTCATCTGGTATTCCGGATTCCGGCGAACATGACAGAATGACACGGCACCAGCGCACCGGGGATAAGAGGCCGGAATGGGGTATCTGGATACCTCATTTGGCCCGACTGTCATCGAACTGTCAAAAAACTGTCACAACCCATTTTCCGGCTGCCGGATGAGGCCGCCGGAGCGGGGATAAGTTCCGTAGCGCGACAGGCCGGCGGCGGGGATAAGTCAAACTTATCCCCGTTTCGACGCTGCAGCGCACAAAACGCCCGCGATTTATCCCCGGTTTATGCGGGACCGGCCAGCAACGCGCGCGTCGCTGCCTCCACATCGGCCTGGCGCATCAGGCTCTCGCCGACCAGAAACGTCCGTACACCGACTTTCGCGAGCCGCACGAGGTCGGCCGGCGTGAAGATGCCGCTCTCGCCGACGATGAGCCGGCCGGCCGGGACGAGAGGCGCCAAACGCTCCGTCGTTTCGAGCGTCGTCTCGAAGGTCTTGAGATTGCGGTTGTTGATGCCGAGAAGCGGGCTCTTGAGGGCAAGCGCGCGTGTCAGCTCGCCCTCGTCGTGAACCTCGACCAGCACATCCATCTTCCAGCCGAAAGCGGCGTCCTCGATCTCGCGCGCCTGCGCGTCGGACACGGCGGCCATGATGATGAGGATGGCGTCGGCGCCCATCGCGCGCGCCTCGGCAACCTGATAGGCGTCGTACATGAAATCCTTGCGGATGACCGGCAACGAACAGGCGGCGCGGGCGGCGGCAAGATAATCAGGTGCGCCCTGAAAGGACGGACCATCGGTCAGCACCGACAGGCAGGCCGCGCCGCCGGCTTCATAGGCGCGGGCGAGCGCCGGCGGGTCGAAATCGGCGCGGATCAGGCCCTTCGACGGGCTGGCCTTCTTGATTTCGGCGATGAGCGCATATTTGCCCGAATCGATCCGTAAACGGAGCGCTTTCTCAAAACCGCGAACCGGCGAGGCCGCGCGCGCTGCCGCCTCGACCTCGGCGATCGGGTGGGCGCGTTTGGCGGCCGCAATTTCGTCGAGCTTGTAGGCGCCGATCTTTTCGAGAATGTCAGCCATTGGCCGGCTTCCCGTTCGAAACGGCAATCAGCGTGTCGAGCGCGGCTTTCGCGCCGCAGCTGTCGATGGCAAGCGCCGCGAGTTCGGCGCCCTTTTTCAGATTGGACGCCTTGCCGGCAACGATCATCGCCGCCGCCGCGTTGAGCAGCACGATGTCGCGATAGGGGCCTTTCTCGCCGTCGAGAAGCCGCAGGATCGCCTGCGCGTTCTCGGATGGCGATCCGCCCTTGAGCTCGGCGGCGGTCGCGCGCTTCACGCCCGCTTCCTCCGGCGTCACCTCGAAGATGCGGATCTCGCCGCCCTTCAGTTCGGCAACGGTGCTGGCGCCGGTCGTCGTCAATTCGTCGAGACCGTCCGATCCGTGAACGACCCAGGCGCTTTCCGAACCCAGATTGCGCAGCGCCTCGGCGAAGGGCTCGACCCATTTGGCATCGAAGACGCCGAGAAGCTGATGCCGGACCAGCGCCGGATTGGAAAGCGGGCCCAGCATGTTGAAGATCGTCTTGATGCCGAGTTCGCCGCGCACCGGCGCCACATGCTTCATCGCCGAATGATGCGCCTGCGCGAACATGAAGCCGATGCCGGCCTGGTCGATGCAGTCGGCGATGACGGCGGGACCGATGTCGAGCTTGACGCCGAGACTTTCCAGCGCGTCTGCGGTGCCCGAAAGCGAGGACGCCTTGCGGTTGCCATGCTTGGCGACCGGCACGCCGCATGCCGCGACGACCAGCGCCGTAGCGGTCGAGATGTTGTAAGTGCCCGCACCGTCGCCGCCGGTGCCGACAATGTCGATGGCCTCGCGCGGCGCGGTGACGCGCAACGCCTTTTCACGCATGACGGTGGCGCCTGCCGTGATTTCGGTCACGGTTTCGCCACGCACGCGAAGCCCCATCAGAAAGGCCGCGATCTGCGCCGGCGTCGCCTCGCCCGACATGACGATCTCGAAGGCGGCGCGCGCCTCGGCCGGGTCGAGCGTCTTGCCGTCCGCCAGATGGGCAATTGTCGGTTTGAGATCGGTCATGGCCGCCTCACGCCAGTTCGCGCGTGTTGACGCGGGCGATCTGCAGGAAGTTGCGCAGGATGTCGTGGCCGTGTTCCGACGCGATGCTTTCGGGATGGAACTGGACGCCGTGGATCGGCAGCTCCTTGTGCTGCGCGCCCATGATGACGCCGTCGGCGGTCCATGCGGTGATTTCGAGGCAGTCGGGGAAGCTCTCGCGCTCGACAGTCAGCGAGTGGTAGCGCGTCGCCTCGATGGGGCTCGGCAGGCCCCGAAAGACGCCCTTGCCGCCATGATGGATGGCGCTGAGCTTGCCGTGCATCAGGGTCGGCGCGCGGACGACCTTGCCGCCGAAGGCCTGGCCGATGGCCTGATGGCCGAGACAGACGCCGAAAAGCGGGATGCGGTGGGCGGCGGCTGCTGCGATCAGGTCGAGGCAGATGCCGGCCTTGTCCGGGTCGCAGGGGCCCGGCGACAGGACGATGGCCTGCGGCGCGGCGGCCAGCGCCTCGTTGACGGTGATCTTGTCGTTGCGATGGACGCGCGCCTCCGCCCCCAGCTCGCCCAGGAAATGGACCAGGTTGTAGGTGAAGCTGTCGTAATTATCGATCAGGAGCAACATGGCCGGATCCTTGGATTGCCGCCCCGGACGGAGCCGCACAGGGCTTTATATAGGGGTTGGATGCAGTTTTGGGCAAGACGAAGCACACCGAGGGACGATTCCGGGGCTTCGGGGTTCAGGCGTTAACGGACCGTTTGTCATCGCAGGAGACTAATGAAGCGACGGGTGCATTTCGTGCCGCCGGGCCCACGCCGTGGGTTCTATTGGGAGGGCTGATGCCATGAAAGGGTCAATCGCCGGAGCCGTCGCAACCGGGTTGTCGGTTTGCCTCGCCGCCTTTGCCGCGCGGGCAAACAATTATGAATACCTGGCTTCTCACCAGAAAAACCTGACGCAGATCGGCGTGACGAAAACGCTGCATAAAACGGTGACGGGCTCGGGCGTCGGCATCGCCGTATTCGATTCGCTGGCGGATCGCACACATGTCGATCTCGCCGGCAAAACGACGAACATCGTCGTCTACAAGGGCACCTACAGGAAATACGACTTCCACGGCACGCATGTCTCCGGCATCGCCGGCGCTCTCGCGAACGATCTCGGCATTGTCGGCGTGGCGCCGGGCGCGTCAATCTACAATTATGCGGTTTTCGACGACCAGACGTGGGTGGCGACAGATCTCGGCCGCGCCGCGCTCAACAATGTGAGGACAAGGAACCTCAGCGGCGCCAATATCAAAGTCGTCAACATGAGCTACGGCCCGGTGGCCAAGGGCGATATTTTCCTGAACGGCGAACTGTCATTGTTCGCGGGCTACAAGAACGACTTCGTCATCGTGCGCGCGGCCGGCAACGATGGCAGCAATGCCATTTACGAACCCTATTCCGGTAAAGCGAGTGTCGATCTCGCACATCTGCTGATCGTCGGCTCCGTCGACGCCAACAACAAGATTTCGAGTTACTCGACCAAGCCCGGCAACGCTTGCATCTCGGCGACGAAGACCTGCACTGCCAGCGAGAAAATCTCGAACTTCTTTATCGTCGCGCCGGGGTCGAACATTCTTTCCGACTATCCGGGCCAGATGCTGGCCTGGGCGTCGGGCACCTCAATGGCCGCGCCGCATGTCGCGGGCGCGGTCGCGCTGATCGCCGAGGATGGCCTGAGCAAGAAAGTTGCGCTGACGCCGACGCAGATTGCCTCGATCATCAAGAAGTCGGCGACCGATCTCGGCACCAAGGGCGTCGACGCGGTCTATGGCTGGGGTCTGCTCAATGTCCCGGCGGCGTTGGCACCTGTCGGCGGAACGACCGTTGCGACGGGTCCGACCGTCACGGCGCCCAAAGTCATACAACCGCCGAAGCTGAAGCGTTCCAAATTTTCGCGGTCGGGGGTCGGCGATCCGGCGCTGCTGGACGGGCTGGTGGTGTTCGACGATTACGGACGGCCGTTCGAAGCCGATCCCGCAGGCCTGACCCAATCTGCGCCGCCCTCGCTGTCACGCCGGGGTCTGTCGCTGCTCGGTCTCGTGTCGCGGCAGGAGACGATGAATTTCGACAGCGGCGATCGGGCGGTTCTCGCCTGGACGGCGACCGGCCTCGACGGCCGGCCGACCTCGTCGGTTCGCATGGTCGCGGACGGATATGAGCTGAGCGTCGGGCTCGGCGCGCCGGAAATCTTTCTGGCGAACCTGCCGACCGCCCATCGTGCCGCCACGCCGCAGCACTTCTCGCAGGTCATGTTCTCCTCGCTCGGCGAGGCCGGCGCGCTGTTCGACAACGCCATGTCGGTGAGCTTCCGGGCGCCGATTTCCGACCGCCTCGACGGCACCTTCTTCAGCATGACGGCGACCGGGCAGACGGAAGACGCCTACGCGCCGATCCTTTTCGAGAACAGCGGCGAGACCGACGGCGACAGCCGCTTTGCCGCCCTCGGCCTTTCGTACCGCATTGCAGACGGCTGGTCGCTCGGCGCCTCCTATGCGGTGCTGCACGAGCGGGGCAGTGTTGCCGGTATCGAATCGGGCGGGGCTTTCTCGCTGGGCGAACAGGCGCTGACGCAATTCCAGGGCCTGAATGTTTCCGGCGACTTCAACGAGAACTATTCGGTCGGCGCCTTCTACACGCGGGCCAGCATCGAAAGCTTCGGCACGGCGGGATCGTTGTTCGACGCTGCCGATGGCTGGACGGCCGATCATTTCGGCGCGACCTTCACGGCGAAAAACGTTGTGCGCGAGAACAGCTTGCTCCGCTTCTCGCTGGTGAAGCCGCTTCAGATCACGAGCGGCACGGTTTCGGCGCGCGTGCCGGTCGGGCGCGAACTCGACGGCACGGTCAATTACGACCGGCGCCGCTCGAGCTTCGACGGCAACGCAACGCCGGTCGAGGCGCGGCTCGAATATATCGCCGAAACGGGTGCCGGCACGTTCGGCGTCGCACTCGATCTGGTCGACACGAACCTCCGGGGGGATGGCGAAAGAGCGCTTGCGCTGGGGGCGGGCTTCTCTTTCGCCTTTTAATCCGCCGCTTCCCCCTCGCCGCCGTGGCCGTTAGGCTCGGCGGCGAAGGCGGAGGCCGCGATGACCGCGACGATCACCACCACATGTGCGATTGCCGGCGGCGGCCCGGCGGGGATGATGCTGGGGCTGCTGCTGGCCCGCGCCGGCATCGACGTGACGGTGCTCGAAAAGCACAAGGATTTCCTGCGCGATTTTCGCGGCGACACGATCCACCCCTCGACGCTCGAAGTGATGCACGAACTCGGGCTGCTTGATGTGCTGCTGGCGCGGCCGCACGAGAAGATGCACGAGGCCGGCGTCGAGATCGGCGGTGCGATGCTGAAGGCCGCCGATTTCTCGCACCTGCCGACACGCTGCAAATTCATCGCATTCATGCCACAATGGCATTTTCTCGACTTCCTGGCCGAAACCGGGCGGCGCTATCCGGGATTTCATTTGCGCATGGAAACCGAAGTGACCGGGCTGATCGAGGCGGAAGGCGGCGTCGCGGGTTTGCGCGCGGCGACGCCGGACGGGCTGCTCGAGATCCGCGCCGATCTCGTGGTCGGCGCCGACGGGCGCGGCTCGGTGGTGCGCGAGCGGGCGGGGCTTGCGGTGCGCGACTTCGGCGCGCCGATGGATGTGCTCTGGATGCGGCTGTCGCGGCGACCAGACGACCCGTCCGATACGTTGTTCCGTGTCGTGCCCGGCCATCTCGTCATCACCATCAACCGCGGCGACTATTGGCAATGCGCCTTCGTGATCGAGAAGGGTGCCTTCGACAAAGTGAAGGCGAGGGGGCTCGACGCCTTCCGCGCCGACATCGCGCGCGTGCTGCCGATGGCCGCCGGCCGCATTGGCGAGATCACAAGCTGGGACGATGTGAAGCTGCTGACGGTGAAGGTCGACCGGCTGCGCGAATGGGCAAGGCCGGGCCTCTTGTGCATCGGCGATGCAGCCCATGCGATGTCGCCGGTGGGCGGCGTCGGCATCAACCTCGCGATTCAGGACGCTGTGGCGGCCGCGAACATTCTGGCCGGGCCGCTGCGCGAGAGGCGGCTGACGCTCGACGATTTGTGCGCCGTGCAAAGGCGGCGGATGTTTCCGACAAGGGTAACGCAGGCCGTGCAGGTTCTCGCGCAGCGCTTCCTTATCGGGCCGACGCTACGCGCGAAAGGCGACATCGCGCCACCGCTGCCGCTGAGACTGCTGAACCGCTTTCCGCTGCTGCGCCGCATACCGGGCTACGCCGTCGGCATCGGCGCGCGACCGGAGCATGTGAGGGAGGGGTAGCTACTGCCGCTTGCCCGCCTGCGAGGCGTAGCGCACGGCTTCGTCGGCGGCGCGGAAGAGGGCCTTGGCCTTGTTGACGCTCTCGTCGTACTCGCCTTGCGAGCTGGAGTCGGCAACGACGCCGCCGCCGGCCTGCACATACATCTTGCCGTCTTTCACGATGGCGGTGCGCAGCACGATGCAGGTGTCCATTTCGCCGGCGGCCGAGAAATAACCGACGCAGCCGGCATAGGGCCCGCGCTTTTCAAGTTCCAGTTCGTCGATGATTTCCATGGCGCGGACCTTCGGTGCGCCCGAAACCGTGCCGGCCGGGAAGCCGGCGACCAGCGCGGAGATCGCGTCGTAAGACGGGTCGAGATTGCCCTCGACATTGGAAACGATGTGGATGAGATGCGAGGTCAGTTGCAGCGCGAATTTCTCGGTGACTTCGACCGAACCGATTTTCGAAACGCGGCCGACATCGTTGCGCCCGAGATCGAGCAGCATCAGATGCTCGGCGCGCTCTTTCGGGTCGGCCAACAATTCCTCGCCGATCGCCTCGTCCTCGGCGCGGTTCTTCCCGCGATGGCGCGTGCCGGCGATCGGGCGGATGGTGACGCGGTTGTTGCGCACACGCACCAGAATTTCCGGGCTCGATCCGACAATCGCGAAATCGGCGAAGTTGAGGAAATAGAGGAAGGGCGAGGGGTTGATGCGGCGCAGCGCCCGGTAGAGCGAGAAGGGCGGCAGCGTGAACGGCGTTTCGAAACGCTGCGACAGCACGACCTGAAAGATGTCGCCGGCGGCAATGTATTCCTTCGCGCGTTCGACCATGCCGAAATAGCGTTCCTTCGGCGTGTTCGATGTCGGCTCGGCCAGGGCGTCGACATCGAGCTGCTGCGGCGCATGGGTCAGCGCGCGGTCGAAATCGGCGACGATGTCGTTGAGGCGTTCTTCGGCGCGGGCATAGGCGGCTTTGGCGGTCACGCCCGGTTCGGGACGCACCGGCGTGACGAGCGTCACCTCGTCCTTCACGGAATCGAAGACGGCGATGATCGTCGGGCGGACGAACAGTCCGTCCGGCAGGCCGAGTGCGTCCGGGTTCTCGTCCGGCAGACGCTCCATCAGCCGCACCATGTCGTAACCCATGTAGCCGAACACGCCGGCCGCCATCGGCGGCAGGTCTTCCGGCAGGTCGATGCGGCTTTCCTCGATGAAGGCGCGCAGGGACGCGAGCGCGCCGCCTTGGCAGGGCTCGAAAGCGGCGTCGTCGAAACGCGCCTTGCGGTTGATTTCCGACGCATCGCCCCGGGCGCGCCAGACAGCGTCCGGGTTGAGGCCGATGATCGAATAGCGGTTGCGCGCGTCGCCCCCTTCGACCGATTCCAGCAGGAAGCTGTTCGGCTTGCCGTCGGCGATTTTCAGCATTGCCGAAACCGGCGTGTCGAGATCGGCGACGAGGCGGCGATAGACGACCTGCGCGGCGCCGGCCGCGTGGGCACGCTCGAAATCGTCGAAGGACGGCGAGATCATTGGCCGGTGTCCGTCGCCGTCAGTTGCCGCAGAAGCACCGTGTTGACGTTGTAGCCGAGCTCTTCCTGGTAGCCGGCAACGAAGGTCTGGATCAGGTCGGCCTTGATCGAATCGAGCACGTTCTCGCGGGCACGGGCATAGGCGTCCGAGGCCGGATCGAGTTCGAGGTCGTGAACTTCGCGAATATGCATCAGCACGAGTCCCTCGCCGAGACCGACCGGGCCCCAGGTGACGCGGCCTTCGCCCGTCGCGAAAGCCTTGGCCACGGCCTGGCGCGAGAATGTATCGCTCTGCAGGTTGCGCTTCATGCCGGGCGCGGTCAGGACGGCGCGGCCGAGCTCGCCGGCGATCGTCTCGAAGCTCTCGCCCTTGTTGGCGCGCGCCGCCAGCGTTTCGGCCAGTTCGATCAGCGCCGCGTCGCGCTTCTGTTGCCGCCACAGGGTGACGACCTCATCGCGGACTTCCTCAAGCGGTTTCAGATGCGGCGGGTCGATCGCGTCGACCTGAACCCAGTAATAGCCGTCGTCGGTGTGCTGCGGCGGCGCCGCGTCGCCGATCTCGGTCTCGTAGACGTTGCGTAGCAGGTTCGGCAGGTCGGGCAGTTCGACGTCATCGCCGTTCCGCGTCTTGCCGTTCGCGGTGACGGATGCGATCTGGCGGACGGTCAGGTTGTTGGTCCGCGCGACGTCCTCGAGCGAGGCGCCGCCGGCGCGCGCGTCCTCGATGGCGTTCTGGATGTCGTAGACCTGGTCGCGCGCCAGTTCGAGTTCGAGCGCGGCACGCAGCTCGTCCTTCACGGTCTCGAATTCGACGCGCGTTTCGGGTTCGATGTCGCGGACCTGAACGACGACCCAGCCCAGCGGCCCCCGAACGGGTTCGCTGAACGCGCCCTTGGCGGTCGCGAAAGCCGCCGCAGCGACTTCATCCGACAGGAACCGGTCGCGCGAGAGCATGCCGGATTCGACATCGGCGGCGGTGAGGCCGAGACCGGCGACAATTTCCGACACCGGCGTCCCCGAAACGAGCTTCTCATGGGCTTCGCGCGCCGCGGCTTCCGTGCCGAAGGGGATCTGCACGACGTCGCGCCGCTCGGGTTTGTCGTAGTCACCGCGCCGCTGTTCGAAGGCGATGGCAAGTTCGTCGTCGTCGATCGTCACGGTGTGGGTGATGTCCTCAGGCTCCAGCACCATGATGCTGAAATCGCGCGTCTCGGGCAGCGTGAAAGCCGAAGCGCCCGCCTGATAGACCGATTGCACCGTTTCCTCATCGGGCTCGCCGACATCGGCGACCAGCGACGGCGGCAGGATGACGTAGCCGACGGTGCGGGATTGTTCCTGATAGTTGCCGACCGCGGCGATCATCGTATCGGGCACTGCGACGCCGCTGTCGATGACGTCAATCAGCTGACGCCGCGCCAGATACTTGCGCCGCTGCTCGACGAAGCGTTCCTCGGTGATGCCCTGGTTCTGCAGCGCCTGACGGAAGAGGTCCCGGTCGAAGGTGCCGAAGGCGCTCTGCAATGCCGGATCGGTGACA
Organism: Parvibaculum sp.; assembly: GCF_019635935.1. NCBI lineage: Bacteria > Pseudomonadati > Pseudomonadota > Alphaproteobacteria > Hyphomicrobiales > Parvibaculaceae > Parvibaculum > Parvibaculum sp. Next base: position 22,094 of record NZ_JAHBYN010000001.1, read on the forward strand.
ATGTCGTTGCCCACCGTGTCGTCGCCGACCGTGAGACCCATTTGCCGGGTGGCGCCGTCGAGCGCAGCGAGGCTCATCAGCCGCGACAGCGCCATGCGGTCGATGCCGAAGCGTTGCGCCATCTCAAGCGTGACGGGCTGGCCGAGGCGCTGGCCGAACTGGTTCATCTCGGCGCGAAGCTCGCGCTGGAAAGCGATCGCATCGACTTTCTCGTCGCCGACGGTCGCAACCGTATCGCCGCCGAAGCCGGTGAAAATGTCGTTGATGCCCCACACCGCGAAGCTGGCCACCAGAAGGCCGATCAGCACCTTGGCAACCCAGCCCGAGGCGTTTCTTCGCATTGCGTCCAGCATGTCCGGTCTTTCCGTTCGAGAGCCCCAAATTCGACAAAGGGGCGGCGGCGAACCACCCCTTCGCGAGGGCGGCATGATAGGTGCGGGGGCCTGCCCCCGCAAGCGGATCGCGGGGGCTTCCGGCTTGATTTTCTTGGGAAAACGGCCCCCGCTTCCCGCTCCGTCGTCTTAGATCGCGTGACCGATCATCGGCGGCGCGCCGAACCGCACATAGGCATCGATGCTGGCCTGCGCGAAGAGCACGAAGAGCCAGGCGGCGATGAAGGTCGCCCCGAACCAGAGTGCGAGATCGCGCAACGCCGCCGGACCGGCCGGGGTGTCGCGGTCCTCCGCGGCGAGAGCGCCGATGACGGCAAAGAACGCCGCCTGCAACGCCGGCACGATGACGATGAGCGCCGCCAGCAGGTCGCCGGGCGGACGGGCGCGGAAGGCGACGACGAGAAAGGCGGCAAGCGCCGCACCGACGCCGACGGTCCGGGGATTCCGGGCGAGCCATCGGGCGGGGTGCAGGCCGGCGCGGTCGGTAAGCGTGGACATGAGTCTTCTCCTTCTCTCTTCGCTCACGAAGAAAGTGACAAGTCGTTTCAAAGTATTCGCGAGGCCCGGCGCGCGTCGCCGCGCCCGCTACCGTTCGACGGGTGAGGTCTTACGGGCGCGGCAGGCCGTGGATTTCCGGCGCCCGGATCGATCCGGGAACGGAAGATCGGCTCACACGCCTGGGAAGCCCGGTGAAGTATTGATGATGCATGGCTGAACTCCGGTAACGCGGTGGATTTGCGGACCGGAACCCTGAAAACACAAGAGCCCCGATCTGGTGGGATGGGGCTCTAAAGTGTCGATTTTGCAGGCTATATCAGCGCGCGCGCAAGCGACCCGGCCCCGAAGGCGAGTAGTTTCGAACGGTGGCCCCGAAGGCCCATTGCATGAGGTCTTTTGTCATGGCGCGCAACCTACGCCTGAGTCGTTTACTTGCCAAACAAATAATCGACGCAATGGAGAATTTTGTCGCACCTGTGTTCTTTTTCACGCAGACGCTGCCGGTTGGCGCTTCGGCGGCGCTCTGGTAAACGATGCGCAGCGAATTTCGAGGCGATGGAGAGACAGGAATGGCGGCGCGGATCAAACCGTTGGTGGCGGGCAACTGGAAGATGAACGGCTTGGGTGCGTCGAAGAAGGAAGTCGTTGCGCTGAAGCGGAAGCTGGCCGGCAAGAAGAAGCCCGCCTGCGACGTGCTGGTCTGCCCGCCGGCGACGCTGATTGCTGCGCTGAAGGAAGCAGCCAAGGGATCGAAGATCGCCATTGGCGGCCAGGACTGCCATGCAAAGGCGAGCGGCGCACATACCGGCGACATCGCGGCCGAGATGCTGAAGGACGCGGGCGCCACTTATGTCATCGCCGGACATTCGGAGCGCCGCGCCGATCACGGCGAGACGGACGCCGTGGTGAGGGCCAAGGCCGAGGCCGCGCACCGCGCGGGCCTGATCGCCATCGTCTGCGTCGGCGAGACGGAGGCCGAGCGCGATGCGGGCAAGACGCTCAGCCTCATCAAGGGCCAGTTGAAAGGCTCGTTGCCGGACGCCGCGACCGCGAAGACGACCGTGATTGCCTATGAGCCCGTATGGGCGATCGGCACGGGGCGCACGCCGACGGCGGACGACGTGGCGAAGGTCCATGCCGCGATCCGCAAGAGCCTCGAAGCGCGCTTCGGCGCCGAGGGCGCGAAGATGCGCATTCTCTATGGCGGCTCGGTGAAGCCATCCAATGCGGCCGAATTGATGGGCGTCGCCAATGTCAACGGCGCGCTGGTCGGCGGCGCGAGCCTGAAAGCGGATGATTTCTGGGGAATTATTTCGGCTTATTGCTGACGGAAACCGCTGAAAACGGCGGATTTCTTATATTCCTTGTAAGTCGGCGGCAAACCGCCTATATACCGGCCATCGAATTTTCTGGTTCGGCTGCTCTCCACGCTCGCGATCGAGCGCCGGACCTGTCTTCCCCGATCCCGAAAAATTTTGATCCGCCACTCGCGCGTGCGATGGCGGCACGATCCAAACACACGAAGGAATGCCAACTATGGCGAACGGAACAGTTAAGTGGTTCAACGGTCAAAAGGGTTTCGGCTTCATCCAGCCGGACGGCGGCGACAAGGACGTTTTCGTCCACATTTCGGCGGTTGAACGCGCCGGCATGAGCACGCTGAACGAAGGCCAGAAGATCGCTTACGATCTCGAGACCGATCAGCGCAGCGGCAAGGTTTCGGCCGCGAATCTGCGCTCGGCTTGATTGCCCGAAAAGGGGCGCTTCGGCGCCCCTTTTTTTATCCGGAGCGGCTCTTATGGCGCGCAAGAAGCCGATGGACGGCGATTTCCTGATGTTCAACGTCGTCTATGAAGACGGCTCGCTGAGCTCGAACCGCAAAGTGCCGACAGCCGAACTCGACGGCGTCAAGGACCTCGCCGCCGCACGCGCCATCATCGAGGCGCAGGACCGCGAGATCGCCGAGAAATCGGGCAGGCCGCGGGGCCGCGTCAAGTCGATCGACCGCGCCGGCCGCAAATAATTCCGCTGCACCGGCCGAACGGAGATACGCATGGCTTTCAAGCCCAACTACAATCACGAACGTGCCGAGCGCAACCGTGCCAAGGCCGCGAAAGCCGAACAGAAGTTGAAGGCGCGCGAGGAAAAGGCAGCCCAGCGCAAGGCGACCGGCGACGGCAATGATGCCGCGCCTGAAGAAGGTTCCGCCGAATGACGACGCAAAAGCATAAATTCGAAATCGGCGAGACAGTCGAGTTCAGCCCCGGCGGTTCCTATCCGCCGACCGCGCGCGGCAGCTACGTCGTGCTGCGCCAGCTCCCCTCCGAAGGCGTCGACTATCAGTACCGCATCAAGAGCGTGACCGACGGCCAGGAACGCATGGTCCGCGAGGGCCAGCTCGGCTAACCGGCAATCGCCGGCCAGATCATCGCGACATAGAGAACGACACCCGCAACGCCGGCGCCGATGCCGAGCGGTTGCGCCGCCGCGCCTTCCGGACGCCGCAGGATCTGCCAGGCGAGTGCGAAGTGGACGAGCGCCAGCAGCGGAAATCCGAAATCCGTCAGTAGACCGAGGATCGGTCCCTCGAAGCCGAGTTGTTCGGCCGCGAGGATGAACATCAGCGGGCTCAGCGCCATCATCGCCCGGCCGATGCGTGCATCGAGTACGCCGCTGCGCCGGACCGTGAGGCCGGTAAAGAACAGCCAGAAGCCCCAGCAGATATTCGAGAGGTGTTCGCCGACCAGCATGCCGGCATAGCGGTTGAACGCACCTTCCATCAGCGCAATCGCTTCATGGCCCGCCTCGGTGGTCGACGGATCGGCCATGCGTTCGGCAAGCCAGGGAATGAGGATCGCCCAGCGCCCGAAACCCATCGCCTGACCGAAGCCGGTGAGGATGCCGAAAACAAGAGCGAGGGTGGCGGCGGTGCCGGCGGCAGGGCCAAGCGTCCGCCAGAGCAGGACGGTCAGCAGCACCTGCGTGATGCCGGTCATGGCCAGCATCCAGTAGGTCGGCATGATGACGGATTGGCCGTCCTGGAAGAGCGCCAGCCGTTCCGGCGCGGGAAGGCGCAGCACCTCCGGGAAATCGAAGACGGCGGCAAGGATCGTGAAGCCGGCAAAGAGCAGAACGATATGGCCGGCCAGCAGCAGGGCGGTCCAGCGGTCATGGGTCTTGTCGATCATGGCGGATCTCCGGTTGAGGCTCCCCGGAACCTAGGAAGGTCCGCGCCATCCGCCTTGAACAGCCACGCCAAATTCGCTCTGGCGCGATTGTTCAAGCCCATTCGGCCGCGGCGTGGCATGCTGCGGCCATGTCCAGCGACACCGCCATCCCCGAGAATGACGTCACCAGCTCCGGCCTGCTGGCGCTGGTGATCTCGACGCTCAGGCTCAAGGCGCCGGAACTGTTGCCGGAAGAGATCGTCATGCCCGATTGCGCCCTGGCGCATGCGCCGGCGTCGATCAAGCGGCGGCTGCTGACAGCGGCTTATGCGGCGAAGGGCGCAGGCTTCATTCTCGACATGGGCCAGCGCATCAAGCAGATCGGTTTCGACCCGGTTATGCATGTGATGCTGCGTTCGGCGACGCCGCAGGTGATGGCCGGCAAGTTCCAGCGTTTCGAGCAGTTCACCCATTCGCGTCACCGCTGCGAGATCGCGGCGGACGGCGAGGGCGGGCTTGCCATCCGCCGGTTTTCGGTCTCCGGCCCGCCGCCGGTCGCGGTCGAGAACCTGCTGATCGCGGGGCTGCTGAAGGCCATGCTCGAGGAGATCGGCTGCCGGGAGGTGACGGCCGAACCGGGGCCGGAGCCCTTCGATCGGTTTCACCTGCGCTGGGCGGCCTTCATGCCCGCCCATGCCGGTAGCGATCCGATGGGGATGGAGGCGCAGCGCGCCCGCGAGCCGCTGAAGGTCTATGGCGTCGACGAGGCCCGGCCGCTCGCCCGGCGCGTGGTCCGGCTGTTGACCGCCGACATTTCCCGCAACTGGGCCTGTGCCGAAATGGCAAGGGAACTGGGGCTTTCAGCCCGGACCTTCCAGCGGCGTCTGAAGGAGGAGGGGACGAGCCTTTCGGCCATCACGCGCGCCGTGCGGACCCGCGAGGCCTGCCAGTTGCTGACCGGCAGCGATTTCAAGCTGACCGAGATCGGCTATTGGTGCGGCTTCTCCGACAGCCCGCATTTTTCGCGGGAATTCCGGCGCGCGCTGGGCGTGCCTCCGGCCCTTTACCGGCAAACGGCGGCCTGACGGCTATTCGCCCGAGAGGGCTGGAAACCGGGGCGCTCATGCGCTACAACGCGCCCGCGACCGGCCGGACCGTCGAGGCCCGGCAGGTGGCGCTTTTTGACCAGATTTCGGACCCCGCGGAGCATCATGGCGACCATCATTCTCATTGTTCATCTGATGATCGCGATTGCGCTGGTGGCGTCCGTGCTGCTGCAGCGCTCCGAAGGTGGCGCGCTCGGGATCGGCGGCGGCGGCGACGGCTTCGTGTCGAGCCGAGGCGCCGGTAGCATGCTGACCCGCACGACGGCCATTCTGGCCGCCATGTTCATGACGACAAGCCTGGTGCTGGGCATTCTCGCCTCGCGCGGCGGCTCGGCCGACTCGGTGCTCGACCGCGTGGCGCCGGCGCCGCAGACCTTGTCGGACGACGACCTGCCGCAAGTGCCGGCGCCGCTCGGCACCGAATTCGCACCCGCCGAAGAGGCCCCGGCCGCGCCGGAACCGGCCGAACCGAGCGTACCCCGGGCCGAATAACCCGCCGCATGGGCAGGGCCCGGCCGGGCCGCGCCCTCGACTATTTTTCGCCGAAGCCGCCTTTGCCGCTTCGAATCGTTTTGCTTGGTGTAATCTAGGGGCCCATGACGCGGTACATCTTCATCACCGGCGGCGTGGTTTCCTCCCTCGGCAAGGGTCTCGCTTCCGCAGCGCTCGGCGCGCTCCTGCAGGCGCGCGGCTATTCCGTGCGGCTTCGGAAACTCGACCCCTATCTGAACGTCGATCCAGGCACGATGTCGCCGATCCAGCACGGCGAGGTCTATGTGACCGACGACGGGGCGGAGACCGACCTCGACCTCGGCCATTACGAGCGCTTCACCGGCGTGCCGGCAAGCCGCGCCGACAACATCACCACCGGCCGCATCTATCAGGACATCATCGCGCGCGAACGCCGCGGCGACTACTTGGGCGGCACGGTGCAGGTGATCCCGCATGTGACCGACGCGATCAAGGAATTCGTGCTCTCGGGCAACGAGGATGTCGACTTCGTGCTCTGCGAGATCGGCGGCACGGTGGGCGACATCGAGGGCCTGCCCTTCTTCGAGGCGATCCGCCAGCTCGGCAACGAACTCGACCGCGGCCAGACCTGCTTCATCCATCTGACGCTGTTGCCGTTCATTCCGTCGGCCGGCGAAATGAAAACCAAGCCGACGCAGCATTCGGTGAAGGAACTGCGCTCGATCGGCATCCAGCCCGACGTGCTGATGTGCCGTTGCGACCGCCCGATCCCCAAGGATGAGCGGCGCAAGATCGCGCTCTTCTGCAATGTCCGCGAGAGTGCTGTCATCGAGGCGATGGATGTCGACACGATCTACGACGTACCGCACGCCTATCACATGGAAGGGCTCGACGCCGAGGTGCTGGCCGTTTTCGGCATCAAGGATGCGCCGGCGCCCGATCTCGCCAAGTGGCAGACCATCACGCATAACATACGCGAGCCGGAAGGCGATGTGACCATCGCCATCGTCGGCAAGTACACCGGCCTCAAGGACGCCTACAAGTCGCTGTCGGAAGCGCTGGTGCATGGCGGCATCGCCAACAAGGTGCGTGTCAACGTCAAATGGGTGGAGTCGGAGGTGTTCGATTCCGAGGACACCGCGCATTACCTCGAAGACGTCGACGGCATTCTGGTGCCGGGCGGCTTTGGCGAACGCGGCTCGGAAGGGAAAATCCGCGCTGCCGAATTCGCCCGCACCCGCAACGTTCCCTATTTCGGCATCTGTTTCGGCATGCAGATGGCGGTGATCGAGGCACTCAGGAATATCGGCGGCCTCGAAGGCGCAAGCTCAACGGAGTTCGGGCCGACCAACGAGCCGGTCGTCGGCCTGATGACCGAATGGATGCGCGAGAACGAACTGGTGAAGCGCGCCGCCCACGGCGATCTCGGCGGCACCATGCGGCTCGGCGCCTACGACGCGGTGCTGGCGGAAGGAAGCCGCGTCGCGCAGATCTACGGCTCGACCCGCATCAACGAGCGCCACCGCCACCGCTACGAAGTCAACATGACCTATCGCGAACAAATCGAGGCGGCGGGGCTCGTCATGTCAGGCGTCTCGCCCGACGGGCTGTTGCCCGAGATCATCGAGATACCGGATCACCCCTGGTATATCGGCGTCCAGTACCACCCGGAGCTGAAGTCGAAGCCCTTCGAGCCGCATCCGCTGTTCCGCTCCTTCGTCGAAGCGGCGGTCGAGCAGAGCCGGTTGGTCTAGGCCGTCTGCTTCTCGCCCCTGATCTGCGCCGAGACCTGCGCGCGCAGCTCTTCCGATCCGAATTGCGCGGCGGCGGGATCGAGCTTGCCGAGTGCGAATTCCGGCGGCACGACTTCCGGGCCTTCGCCGGCCGGCAGCGGCGGCGTGTAATAGCCGAGCGCGTAGCTTCCCATCGAATAGCCGATCAGCGCCTGAAGCCCGGGGTCGAGCGTCTTTGCGATCTCGGGCGGGCAGGAGAGATACTGGTTCTCCTCCTGCCGGAGCCAGCCCAGCGTGTAGGTGATGTTGATGCCGATGCGGTCGCCATTGGAGACGTTCGCGCCGCCGCCGTGAAAAACGCCGCCCGAATAGATCAGCACCGAGCCCGCCGACATTTCGGCGTATCCGATCTCTTCGTCCTTGGGCTGATAATCGTCCGGCCAGTCGAGGCTGCCGGGGCAGACCTGCGTGGCGCCGTTTTCCTTCGTGAAGTCGGTCATCGCCCAGATGGTATTGAACTGCGGTTCGAGGCCCTTGAGGTAGGTGCCCCAGGCCCAGCGGTCGCGATGGATCTGCTGCTTCTTCTGGCCCGGCGTGATGCGGATGACCTGCGTCAGGTGAAGCTGGATGCGCTCGCAGAAGGGCTTGAGGAAGGCGTTCGCCGCTTCGACAACGGTCTTGTTCATCACCATGTCTCGGCAGGCCGGCGAGCGGGCGACAAGGGCGCCGGTGCGGGTCGTCAGATTGCCGGTGAAATCGTCGCGGCCGAATTCCGTCGCCTCGATATAGGGCATGGTCTCGGCGCGTACCTGCGCGAGTTGCGCCGGCGTCAGCGCATCTTTCAGGATCAGCGCACCGTCGCGTTTCAGCACCGCCAGAATTTCATCGGCCGACGCGGTGGCAGGCAGCGTCTGAAGTTTCGGCATTCTGTTTGTCCTCCGGTTTTCAGCGCGACGGCAAAAGCGGGCGCAGCATGGCTTCGAGTTGTTGTCGCTGGCGTTCGGGCGGCCACTCCTCGCGCTCCAGCGAGGTACGGACGCCAAAGCCGTCAATGACCGAAATGATCGCGTCGGCGGTGCTTGCGGGTGCGATGTCGCGGCTCAGCTTTCCGAGCTTCTGCTGGGCGCGGATGAGGCCGGCGATGCCGTCGCGAAATTCCTCGTAATAGGCCTTGTTGATGCGGGCGAGGGCGGGGTCGCCGACGGCGCGGCCGAAGAAGCTCAGCCAGACGCGCCAGTCGCGCAGCCGCTGTTCGTCGACGGGCAGCAGAAGCGCCGCCAGTTCGACAAGGTCGTCGTCGGCGGTCGCGTGACGAATGGCATGGAGAATGTCCTGCGCGAGACGATCCAGCGCCGCCAGCAGCAAGGCATCCTTGCCCTCGAAATAATGGGTGATGGCGCCGGTCGTCGCGTTTGCGGCGCGGGCCACATCGACCAGTCGCGTGTTGTCGATGCCCTGTTCGCCGATCACGGAGATGGCGGCTCTGGCGATGTCGCGGCGGCGGGCATTGTGGTCGATCTTTTTTGGCATAATGGTGATTATATAAAAATTGCGCTGGGGTGCAAGAGAGAGAGAGAGAGAGAGAGAGAGAGAGAGAGAGAGAGAGAGAGAGAGAGAGAGAGAGAGAGAGAAGGCATGGCCGGAAAAATAGAAAGCCAGAAACGGCTCCTATAGGCATCTCTCGTTTGTTCCGGTCGAGTAGACCCGGGCGACGGTCGGAGGGACCGCCGCCCGACGAGGCCGCCTAGTTCACTGGATAGCGTATATTGGCCAACCGGCCCTGATGCAGGAACTGGATGTTCTGGAAGCCGCCACTCTCAACGGTGTAGGTGATTTCCGAGGCAGTGGCGCTATGGATGATCATTACGACACCATCGACATTCGCCCTCACGTCCTGCGTATTCGCCCCGAACAGATGCTTGTCCTCATAGGTGAGGCTGCGTTTGGGCAAATCGGCTCCCTTGGTCCGCGCGCCTGCGGAGGTGAGAAGAAGCTGTCCTCCCTCGATGCCACCGAAATAGACGTTCATCTTGATGAGAAATTCCGGCTCGCCGATCTCCACCATCTCGTAGGGAACGGATGACGCGAGGTCTGCGACCCCCGTGGACGGATCGTAGACGTCGAGCGGGTGGTTGAGCCGCGAGAACGCATCGAAAGTTCCGTCGCCCGTCCGATCGATCAGGCAACCGCCCAGATTGCCCGCCAAACCGCTATATGTGACCGGCACGGTGGTGCAGTAAACCGCCTCGCCGTTCTTTCCCCGCGTGAAGGCGGAGAAGGTAGCGCCTTTGGAAGCCGTGAAACGGAAAGCCCAATTTTCGTCGTTGATGTCCGCGAGAAGGCGAGCACCATGCTTGGGCCCATATGTCGCGGTGTAGATGATCTTGTTGAGCGCGACGGTCTGCTTCGCACCAACCGCCGGCGAGCTTTCGACCAGATCGGGCTTCGGATACGCGTAATTCTGGAACTGCGGCGCCAGGATTGCTTCCTTCTGCTCCATGCTGGTGCAGGCGGCAAGCGCGGCGAACAAAGCAAGGGCGACCGTCGAGCGGCCCCATGTAGTGAAGCTCATTTGGATATCCCCCCATTTTTCCCGGCGCAAAGAGGCGCCGGGTCAATGGACTGAGCCTATCATTCAAGCGGAGAGTTCGAACGGCTTAAACTTCTTCAATCCGCGCACAGGCCAGCATCGGCCCGGATCGACATGCAGCAGCCGTACGAATTGCTGACCGCAATGCATGTCGCGTTCGACCACGCTGTCCCTGCGCCGTTGCAATATCGCGGCAGCGGGCATTGTGGTCGATCTTTTTTAGCATAATGGTGATTATATAAAAATCGGGGCCGGGCGCAAGGTGGATAGCAAATGCCCGTGTGCCGGCTCAGCCGCGTCCGCGATAGGGCGCGACGCCCTGGTCCGGCACCCAGAGACCGGCAGGGAGCCGGCCCTTTTGCCAGAAGACGTCGATCGGTATGCCGCCGCGCGGATACCAGTAGCCGCCGATGCGGAGCCATTTCGGCTTCAGCGTGTCGACCAGCCGTTTGCCGATGGCGACCGTGCAGTCCTCGTGAAACGCGCCGTGATTGCGGAAGGACTGCATGTAGAGCTTCAGCGATTTCGACTCGACCAGCCATTTGCCGGGCACATAGTCGATGACGAGATGCGCGAAGTCGGGCTGGCCGGTGACCGGACAGATCGAAGTGAATTCAGGCACCGTGAAGCGCGCCACATAATCGGTGTCGGCATGCGGATTGACGACGCGTTCCAGCACCGCCTCGCCGGGCGAGGCGGGCAGGGGCGCCGCCTTGCCGAGTTGTTTCAGGCCTGCCGGCTTCTTCGCCATCATTCGCTCTCCGTCATTCGCTTTCGGGCCCGTCATAGACGCAGCCCTCGCGGCACGAACCGCGATGAACCTCGACCCGCGCGATCTCGGGCAACGGCTTTGCGAGTTCGTTCCATATCCAGGCGGCGATCCGCTCCAGCGTCGGAAATTCGAGGCCGTCGATCTCGTTAAGCAGATGATGATCGAGTTTCTCGCGCACCGCCATGACCTCGCGCTCGACATCCTCGAAATGGCGAAGGATGCCGGTGTCGGCCGCGGGCTTGCCCGCTAGCCACACCACGACACGGAACGAATGACCGTGCATCCGGCGGTTCGGATGGCCTTCCTCCGCGTAAGGGAGGAAATGCGCGGCGTCGAAATGGAACTCTTTATATATCTTCATCACGGAATACCGATCAGCTTGTGCGTCTGCAGGCTTAAGCGCCATTTGGGATGCGCGAGGCAATAGGCGGTCGCCGCGCGCGTGTTGTCTTCGGTGTTGTCGCCGTCCATCGGCTGCAAAAAGAAATGCCGGAAGTCGAGCCCTTCGAAGCGTTCCGGCTTTGCCTTGTCTTGCGGATAGACCAGCTTCAATTCGTCGCCGCTTGTCTGCTTCAAACCGGCCTCGGCCTTCGGGCTGACGCAGATCCAGTCGAGCCCCGCCGGCGCCGCGATGGTGCCGTTGGTCTCGACGGCGATTTCGAAGCCGCGTTCGTGCAGCGCGTCGATCAGCACCGCGTCGAGCTGCAACAACGGTTCGCCGCCGGTGCAGACGACAAAGCGATCCGCCGCCGCGCCCTGCCATGCGCGCTCGACGGCGCTCGCCAGCGCTGCCGCTTGCGCGAACTTGCCGCCGCCCTCGCCGTCGGTGCCGACGAAATCCGTGTCGCAGAAATTGCAGACGGCCGAGGCGCGGTCTTCCTCACGGCCCGACCAGAGATTGCAGCCGGCGAAACGACAAAACACCGCCGCGCGACCGGCATTCGCACCTTCGCCTTGCAGCGTGTAGAAAATTTCCTTCACCGAATACATCGTCTCGTTCTCTAGGTCTTGCCGGCGACATAGGCCGCATATCCGCGCGCGCGCAGTTCGCAGGCCGGGCAGGCATTGCAACCATAGCCCCAGTCGTGACGCTTCGAGCGGTCACCGCGATAGCAGCTATGGCTCTCCTCGACGATCAGCTCGACCAGTGCCTTGCCGCCCAGTTCCTCGGCGAGCCGCCATGTCGCCGCTTTATCGATCCGCATCAGGGGCGTTTCAAGCCTGAATTCCCGATCCATGCCGAGACAAATCGCCCGTTCCAGCGCCGCGATCGTGTCGGCGCGGCAATCCGGGTATCCCGAATAATCGGTTTCGCACATCCCGCCGACAAGCACCGTCGCACCGCGGCGATAGCCCAGTGCCGCCGCATAGGTGAAAAACAGCAGGTTCCGGCCCGGCACGAAGGTGGTCGGCAGGCCGTTCTCGCCCATTTCGATCTCGACTTCGCGGGTCAGCGCGGTTTCGCTGATCGTCCCGAGTTCGGGCAGCGAAATCGTGTGATCGGGACCGAGCCGCGCTGCCCAGTCCGGCGACAAGGCGGCGATGCCGGCGCGCAGCGTCTCGCGGCAGGAAAGCTCGACCGCATGTGTCTGGCCGTAGTCGAAGCCCACCGTCTCGACGTATTCATGGCGTGCCAACGCCCAGGCGAGGCAGACCGTCGAGTCCTGCCCGCCGGAGAAAAGCACCAGCGCCTTGGAAGTTTCGGGTATCGCCATTGCCTGTCCGCTCCGTTCGGGGCTGTTGAACAGGAGGGGCTCCCTCGCGTCAAGCAGGCAAGAAAATGGCCCCGGACGGGTTCGATGCCGTCCGGGGCCATTGTCGCCGGGTTCAGGTCCGCCTCAGAAGGAATAGGCGAGGCTGGCGCTGATGAAGTCGCGGTCGGCAATCGGATTGTTGAAGCCGCCCCCGAAGCTGTTGGTGTAGCTGATGCTGCCACGCCAGGTGCTCTGGTAGTCGGCATCAAGGCCGATCGAGACCTGCTTCATGCCCTTCAGGTAGTTGGCCGTGACGGGCCCCGGCGAATAGCCGCTGACGTCGTGACGCCAGCCGATATTGGGGCTCAATGTGACTGCCGAGCCGAAGGCGTTGTTGTAGCTGGCAATCAGGACGGCGCGGTATCCGCTGGAGAAGCTGGTCGCATATTGCGGATTGTTGAAGGTCGGAGACAACAGGGCCGCGGCGAACGGATTGCGGACGCCGCCTTCCGGGCCGACGCGGTTGAGCGGATAGTCGCCTGCATCCGGCACATAGACGAACCCGGCATTGAAGACGAAGGCCGCCGAATCCGCGCGCAGAAACGCCGGGATGTCGTCCGTGGTGGTGAAGGACTGGATGGTGCCGATCTGTCCCTGCCAGGCGTCGAGTTCGATCATGTGAACCGTGTCCTGGTTGGGACCGGCGGCCGGCAGCATGCTGACCGGGCCGGGCGAGCCGAGCAGACCGCCCGATGCCCCTGTGCCATCGAGCTGCGAGGCGTTCTGCTCCATGTCGGAAACGCCGAACGGCATGTTCGGCGAGAACGTCATTTCGCCGGAGACGGCGGTGCCGCCAAGCGTGGTGGCGAAGCTCACACCAAGCGTTTCGATTGTCGGGAAGCTGTAGAAGTAGCGAAGCTGACCGGCCGCATAGGCGAAGGCCGCGTCGTTGAGCGCATCGCCCGGCGAACCGCAAGGCAACGCGCCGACAAAGCCCTGAACCGTCGCACAGGCGCTGGCGAGATCGTCCGGACCCGTCGTAAAGCCGAGATAGGGAAGACGGCTCGTGTAACGAACGAAGTAAAGTCCGAAATCGACGCCCGAGCCGAGATCCTCGGCATAGTAGCGCAGCGCCGCACCGAACTGGTCGCGCTTGCTTTCCACGCGGTCCGCCGAACGCTGCACGGCAACCGGCACCAGCGGGTTGGGCGGGAAGCTGCCGGGAGGCGCCGCAAGATCGGGATTGTCGACGACCGCATTGAGAAGGGCCGGCAGCGAACCGCGGCCGACGATGTCGTCGTTCGAGAAGAAGGAGCCTGCCGGGTCGAGCTCGGTGCGCTCATAGCCGAACTGCCAGAAGGCTTCGAAGGATAGGTTCGACGTGATCGTTGTCGAAGCGAAGAGCATCGGCATCGGCGTCAGCGCGTCTTTCAACTCCGCGCCCGGCGTCCGAATGCGGCTGACATCGACGGCCTGGAAAGCATTGACGCCGCCCTGAATGAACAGGCTCTCGCCCCAATTCAGCACCTGCCAGCCGAGACGGGCGGTAGTGAAGTGACCGTCGATGTCCCAACTGCCATGGACGAAGGCATCGAGAACGTCGAAGTCGTAATCAAGCTGATCCTTGCCGTCCTTGTTGAGGTCGCGAAAGCGCAGATCGTTCTTCGCATAGATGTGATCGTAGAAAGCTGTCGGGCGGAGGAAGAAGCCGTAATTCTCCCAGCTTCCCTGAATGTCCATCGTCGCCTTCAGCGTGGCGTTGGTGAAGTCCCAGCGATCGAAATTGAGATTGCCGTTGTCCGAGTTGACGCCGGTGACGCGCCCGTCGCTATTCATGCAGCCGCCATTGACCAGCGATACACGGCGGCAGTCGCGCTCGCTGGCGCGGACCGTGACGCCGGCGGAGACGGTGGTGTCGATGGACAGATTCATGTCTCCGAACTGATAGCTCGCCGCCGCGGCGTCCGAGGCGCCGAAGACGAAGAGCGCGGCGGCCGCACTGGCGATTGCCCCGGCCATGCCACTTTTGCGTAGCGCCGGTTCATTCGTGACAGGCCGCTTTCCTGTCGATACTGTCATTTTGCTAGTTCCTCCCGCTTGGATGGATTCGGCCGGTTGGCCCGGTTCTGGATGGGTTTGGGGCGGGGACATCTGGTCGGGAAATAACGGCCGGTGCCCCCAGGAACCGGCCGCCGAGGTGGTGAGGGATGCTGACCTTTTGCGAGGATCGAGGAGAAGCTTCGCGATAGGTCAATCTTTTATGGAAAGGTTTTCTATAGGTATAAAAAACCTAATAAAAAACTGCATATATCGAATGGACGCTCTCTGCAAGCGTTCTAATCTGCTGTCGGGGAGGAAGCGGATTGAATACCAAGGAACTGTTGCTCAGTGTCCTCATGGGGGGACCCGCCACGGGCTACGACATCAAGAAGGTCATGGAGCATGACGTCTCGACGTTGGTCGATGTCAGCCTCTCGAATCTCTATCCGGCCCTGAACGAACTGGCCGCCGAAGGATTGGTTACTTTCCGCAAGGTCGAGCAGGACAATCGGCCCAACAAGAAAATCTACGAGCTGACGGCTGCGGGGCAGGAGGCTTGCCTTCGCGCGCTGATGAAGGGCGATGCCCGGCACCGGCTGCGTTCGGAATTCATTTTCATCCTGAGCTTCGTGCCCTTCCTTCCGCGCTGGCGGGTGAAGGAGTTGCTCGACCAGCGGCTGGCCGACACCAACGCGGTTTTGGAAGATCTCGACCGGCGCGACGCCGAGGACAACGGCACCTTGCGCGAGGGCCAGCGATTCTGCATCGGCTTCGGCCGGGCGATGATGGAGGCGCAGCGCGACTACATCATCGCGCACGGCGCGGAACTGCTGGATAGCTGTCCCGACGAAAACCCGCTAAGGGCCGTTTCAGCCGATTGACCGGCTGCGCGGAATAGCCCCTTTCGCCGCCGCCGCCTCTCCGCTATGAAACCGCCACACGGGAAGCGCGCAGAGACGGAGCGGACATGGCTGCCATCATCGACATTATCGGCCGGGAAATTCTGGACAGCCGGGGCAACCCGACCGTCGAAGTGGATGTGCTGCTGGAGGACGGTGCGCTGGGCCGCGCCGCGGTGCCGTCCGGCGCCTCAACCGGCGCACATGAGGCGGTTGAGTTGCGCGACGGCGGGCCGCGCTACAAGGGCAAGGGCGTCCTGAAAGCGGTCGACGCCGTCAATGGCGAGATATTCGACGCCATCGGTGGCATGGACGCCGGCGAGCAGATCCTGATCGACCGCACGATGTGCGATCTCGACGGCACGCCCAACAAGTCGCGCCTCGGCGCCAACGCGATCCTCGGCGTGTCGCTGGCGGTGGCGAAAGCCGAAGCCGCCTCGCTCGGCCAGCCGCTGTTCCGCTATCTCGGCGGACCTGCCGCGCGCATCCTGCCGGTGCCGATGATGAACATCGTCAATGGCGGCCAGCATGCCGACAATCCGATCGACATCCAGGAATTCATGATCATGCCGGTAGCGGCCGGTTCTATTGCCGATGCGGTGCGCATGGGCGCGGAAGTCTTTCACACGCTGAAGGCGGAACTGAAAGCTGCCGGCCACAACACGAATGTCGGCGACGAGGGCGGCTTCGCGCCCAACCTCGCCTCGACCGAGGACGCGCTCGGTTTTGTGATGAAGGCGATCGAGAAGGCCGGATACAAGCCCGGCAGCGACATTTTTCTGGCGATCGATGCGGCATCGACGGAGTTCTTCAAGGACGGCGTCTACAACCTCGAAGGCGAGGGCAAGAAGCTCGATGCTGGTGGCATGGTCGACTATTGGGCAAAGCTCGTCGGCAATTACCCGATCATCTCCATCGAAGACGGCATGGCCGAGGACGACTGGGAGGGCTGGAAGGCGCTGACCGACAGGATCGGCAATAAAGTGCAGCTCGTCGGCGACGATCTCTTCGTCACCAACACGAAGCGCCTCGCCGACGGTATCGCAAGCGGCACCGCGAACTCGATCCTCGTCAAGGTCAACCAGATCGGTTCGCTGACCGAGACGCTCGGCGCCGTCGAGATGGCGCATAAAGCGCGCTACACTGCCGTCATGTCGCACCGCTCGGGCGAAACCGAAGACGCGACCATCGCCGATCTCGCGGTCGCCACCAATTGCGGGCAGATCAAAACCGGTTCGCTGGCGCGCTCCGACCGCCTGGCGAAATACAACCAGCTCATCCGCATCGAGGAACTGCTCGGGCCGACGGCCGAGTTTGCCGGGCAGAGCGTCCTGAAGCGCTGAGTGTCGGTTTTCGTCGAACCCGACAAATGCCGCTTGACCGTTGGAATCGCTATGTGATTCCCTGCTGTTGATGGAAAACGAGCTGTTGATTCGAACCCGCGAGCCGCTGCGCCTCCGACAGGCGCTGATCCCGCTCGTCTGTCTCGTCGTCCTTGGCTATTTCGCCTATCACGCGGTCTATGGCCGTCACGGCTTCATCGCCTGGCTCGGCATCCAGAACCGCGTCGACACGCTTGAACATCAGCTTGTCGAAATGCGCGGCCAGCGCGAGCAGCTCGACCGGCAGGTGGCGCTGCTCCGGCCCGAAAGCCTCGATCCGGATCTTCTGGATGAGCGTGCCCGCTCGGCGCTGGGCTATGCAGGCGATAACGAGGTGGTGATTTTTCTCGATCGCCCCTGAAGCGCCCGCAACGTCATTTAACTGAAATCAAGTTAATTCGACGTTTTTCGATTGAAACCAAACCTTTATCATCCACTTCTAAAGTATGGTGAACGGGCTGGCGAACAGCGCTAGCTCTCGAGAGACCCTGTTTCCCGGACGCGCCCCAGCCGTCCCGATGTCGCCGAGGCCCCCGAATGGCGTCCCGCACTTCCAGCAAATCCGCTGCCGGCAAGCCGGCCAAAAAGCCCGCCGCCAAGCCTGCGAAGAAAGCCGAAAAATCCGCGTCCCTGTCGCCGAAGGACGAGTTGCAGGCCTATCGCGACATGCTGCTGATCCGCCGCTTCGAGGAGAAGGCGGGTCAGATGTACGGCATGGGTCTGATCGGCGGCTTCTGTCACCTCTATATCGGCCAGGAGGCGGTCGTCGTCGGTATGCAGATGGCGATAGAGGAGGGCGACCAGGTCATCACCGGCTATCGCGATCACGGTCACATGCTGGCCTGTGGCATGGACCCGAAAGGCGTGATGGCGGAGTTGACGGGCCGCGAAGGCGGCTATTCGCGCGGCAAGGGCGGCTCGATGCACATGTTCAGTATCGAGAAACGCTTCTATGGCGGCCACGGTATTGTCGGCGCGCAGGTGCCGATCGGCACCGGACTCGCTTTCGCCAATAGCTATCGTGACAACGGCAGGGTTTGCCTCACCTATTTCGGCGACGGCGCCGCCAATCAGGGTCAGGTCTATGAAAGCTTCAACATGGCCGAGCTCTGGCGCCTGCCGGTCGTCTATGTGATCGAGAACAACCAGTATGCGATGGGAACCAGCGTCGCCCGTGCGAGCGCGCAGACCAACCTGTCGAAACGCGGCGCCAGCTTCAACATTCCAGGCGAACAGGTCGACGGCATGGACGTGCGCGCCGTGCGCGCCGCCGGCGAGAAGGCCGCCGAATTCTGCCGCAGCGGCAAGGGCCCCTACATCCTCGAGATGATGACCTACCGCTATCGCGGCCATTCGATGTCCGACCCGGCGAAATATCGTGCGCGGGAGGAGGTCGCCAAGATGCGCCAGGAACACGACCCGATCGAACAAGTCCGCGCACGCCTTCTGGCGGGCAAGCATGTGACCGAAGATGAGCTGAAAGAAATCGACAAGGAGATCAAGGCCGTCGTCAACGACGCCGCCGAATTCGCGCAATCGAGCCCGGAGCCCGATCCGTCGGAACTCTGGACCGACGTGTTGGCGGAGGTCTGAACCGATGCCGACCGAAATCCTGATGCCCGCGCTCTCGCCGACCATGGAGGAAGGCACGCTCGCCAAATGGCTGGTGAAGGAGGGCGATGAGGTGAAATCCGGCGACGTCATCGCCGAAATCGAAACCGACAAGGCGACGATGGAAGTCGAGGCGGCCGACGAAGGCACCGTCGCGAAACTCGTTGTGCCGGAAGGCACCGAGAACGTGAAGGTCAACGCGGTGATCGCGCTGCTTGCCGGCGAAGGCGAGGATGCGTCGAAGGCCAAAACAGAAAGCCGGCCGAAGAAGGAAAAGCCTGCGCCGAAAGCGAAAACCGAAAAGGACGAGAAGGACGCCGTCGAGCACAAGCAGCCGAAGATCGAGGTCAAGACCGATCCCGGCATTCCCGACGGCACCGAATTTGTGACGCAGACCGTGCGCGAGGCGCTGCGTGACGCGATGGCCGAAGAGATGCGCCGCGACGACAACGTCTTCGTGATGGGCGAGGAAGTGGCGCAATACGAAGGCGCCTACAAGGTGACGCAAGGCCTGCTCGCCGAATTCGGCGACCGGCGCGTGGTCGACACGCCGATCACCGAACATGGCTTTGCCGGCCTCGGCGTCGGCGCGGCATTCGCAGGTCTACGCCCCATCGTCGAATTCATGACCTTCAACTTCGCCATGCAGGCGATCGACCACCTGATCAATTCGGCGGCCAAGACGCGCTACATGTCGGGCGGCCAGATGTCTTGTCCCATCGTCTTCCGCGGACCGAACGGCCCCGCGTCGCGCGTCGGCGCGCAGCACAGCCACGACTATGCCTCGTGGTACGCGCATATTCCGGGCCTCGTCGTCATCGCGCCTTATTCGGCGGCGGATGCGAAGGGGCTGCTCAAGGCCGCGATCCGCGACCCGAACCCGGTCGTCTTCCTCGAAAACGAAGTGCTCTACGGCAAGACCTTCGAGGTGCCGGTGCTCGACGATCATGTGTTGCCCATCGGCAAGGCGCGCGTGATGAAGGAGGGCAGCGACGTTACCCTCGTATCGCACAGCCACGGCCTCGCCTATTGCCTTGAAGCGATGGCGAAGCTCGAAGAGGAGGGGATCGATGTCGAGTTGATCGACCTGCGCACCATCCGTCCGCTCGACATCGACACCATTATCGCCTCGGTCAAAAAGACCAACCGGCTCGTGACGGTCGAGGAGACATGGCCGGTCTGCGGCATCGGCGCCGAAATCGCCGCACGCGTACAGGCCGACGCTTTCGATTTTCTCGATGCACCGATCCTGCGCGTGACGCAGAAAGACGTGCCGATGCCCTATGCGGCCAATCTCGAAAAGCTGGCGCTACCGAGCGCCGAGGAAGTGGTGGAGGCGGTGAAAGCCGTCTGCTACCGCTGAGGGGTGGGCCATGCCGATTGATATTCTGATGCCCGCGCTCTCGCCGACCATGGAGGAAGGCACGCTCGCCAAATGGCTGGTGAAGGAGGGCGACGAAGTGAAGTCGGGCGACATCATCGCCGAAATCGAAACCGACAAGGCGACGATGGAGGTCGAGGCAGTCGATGAGGGCCGCATCGGCAAGCTGCTGGTTGCCGAAGGCACCGAAGGCGTCGCCGTCAACAAGCCGATTGCGATACTGCTGGAGGAAGGCGAAAGCGCATCCGATGTGAAAGCGCCCGAAAAGGCGAAAGCACCGGAAAAGCCGAAACCCGCCGAAAAAAGCGCGGCGCCCGAAGTGCCGAAGCCGGCGGCGAAGAGCGAAGCAAAGCCGGCTCCGCCCGCGCCGGCGAACGGAAAGAGCGGGCGCGTCTTCGCGTCGCCGCTGGCGCGGCGCATCGCCGCTCAGAAAGGCATCGATCTTTCGTCGGTTGAGGGCTCGGGTCCGCGCGGCCGCATCGTTAAGGCCGACATCGAAAGCGCAAAGCCCGGCGCGCGTAAATCCGCCGCGCCTGCGCCCGCCCCCGCATCCGCCATCGACGCCCGTGCTTTCTATGCGGAAGGAACTTACGAGGAAATCCCGCTCGACGGCATGCGCAAGACCATTGCCCGCCGCCTGACGCAGTCGATGCAGGAAATCCCGCATTTCTACCTGACCGTCGATTGCGAACTCGACGAATTGCTGGCGACCCGCAAGAAGCTCAACGCCGAGGCGGGCGAGGGCGCGAAGCTCTCGGTCAACGATTTCCTGATCCGCGCCGCCGCGCTGGCGCTGGTGAAAGTGCCGATGGCCAATGTCAGCTTTGCCGGCAACGCGCTGCTGAAACACACCCACGCCGATATCGGCATTGCCGTGGCGCTGGATGGCGGCCTGATCACGCCGATTGTCCGCGCCGCCGAAACCAAGGGGCTCGCCGAAATTTCGGCCGAGGCGAAATCGCTGGCCGCGCGCGCCCGCGACAAGAAGCTGAAGCCGAGCGAGTTCGAGGGCGGAAGTTTCTCGATTTCGAATCTCGGCATGTACGGCATCAAGCATTTCACGGCCGTCATCAACCCGCCGCAAGCCGCAATTCTCGCCGTCGGCAAGGGCGAGGAGCGGCCGGTTGTGCATGATGGCAAGCTCGAAGTCGCGACCGTGATGACGGTCACGATGTCCTGCGACCACCGCGCCATCGACGGCGCGCTCGGCGCGCAGTTCCTCGAAGCCTTCAAATCATTCGTCGAATACCCCGCAAGGATGCTGCTCTGATGGCGGACCAATACGACCTCGTGGTGATCGGTTCCGGCCCCGGCGGCTATGTCGCCGCGATCCGCGCCGCGCAGCTCGGGATGAAAACCGCCATCGTCGAGCGCGACGCACTGGGCGGCATCTGCCTCAACTGGGGCTGCATCCCGACCAAGGCGCTGCTGCGTTCGGCCGAAGTCTACGAAACGCTGCATCGCCTCGACGAATTCGGCCTCAAGGCCGACAATATCGGCTTCGACGCCGAGGCGGTCGTGACGCGCAGCCGCAAGGTCGCCGCGCAATTGTCGAATGGCGTCAAATTCCTGATGAAGAAAAACAGGATCGACGTCATCGAGGGCAGTGGCAAGCTTGCCGGTGTGGGCAAGGTTGCGGTCGAAACGAAAGACGGAAAGACGAGCGAGCTCGCCGCGAAGAACATCATCCTCGCCACCGGCGCCCGCGCGCGCACCGTCCCCGGACTTGAGCCGGACGGCGAACGCATCTGGACCTATCGCGAGGCGATGGTGCCGAAATCGATCCCCAAATCGCTGATCGTCGTCGGCTCCGGCGCGATCGGCATCGAGTTTGCGAGCTTCTACCGTGCCTTCGGCGCCGAGGTGACGGTGATCGAAATGCTGGACCGCATCCTCCCGGTCGAGGACGAGGAAATCTCGAAGGAGGCGGCGCGCGCGTTCAAGAAACGCGGTATCAAGCTGCTCACCGGCGCAACGGTCGAGAAGATCGAGAAGAGAAAGTCTGGCGTCGTCGCGACGGTGAAGACCGGCGGCAAGAGCGAAACCATTGAAGCCGAAATCGTGATCTCGGCGGTCGGCATCGTCGGCAATGTCGAAAACCTCGGTCTCGAAAAGGCAGGCATCAAGGTCGAAAAAACGCATGTCGTCGTCAACGAATGGCTCGAGACGGGCGCGAAGGGCCTCTATGCCATCGGCGACCTGGTCGGTCCGCCCTGGCTGGCGCACAAGGCGAGCCACGAGGGCGTACTGGCGGCCGAACGCATCGCGGGCGTGAAGGGCCTCCACCCCATCGACACGACGAAAATTCCCGGCTGCACCTATTCGACGCCGCAGATCGCCAGCGTCGGCCTCACCGAAGCGAAGGCGAAGGAAGAGGGCTACGAAGTAAAGGTCGGCCGCTTCCCCTTCCGCGCCAACGGCAAGGCCATCGCGCTCGGCGAAACCGAAGGCTTCGTCAAAACCGTCTTCGACGCCAAATCAGGCGAGCTTCTGGGCGCCCACATGATCGGTGCCGAAGTCACGGAGCTCATTCAGGGCTTCGGTCTGGCGCGCACGCTCGAAGCGACCGAAGCCGATCTGATCCATGCCGTCTTCCCGCATCCGACGCTGTCGGAAATGATGGGCGAAGCCGTGCTCGACGCCGAAGGCCGCGTTCTCCATACTTGAGCGAAACGGCTCAAGGGGAGGGATCATGGGCGGAGAAGAAGCGGCCGGCGCATCGTCGAATGGGCCGAAAAACGCCGTCGTCATCCTTCTCGACAGTCTCAATCGTCACATGCTCGGCGCTTATGGCGGCGCCGAATTCGCGACACCCAATCTCGACCGCTTCGCCGCCCGCGCCACGCGCTTCACAAGGCATTTCACAGGCTCGTTGCCCTGCATGCCGGCGCGACATGACATTCTCTGCGGTGCGCTGGATTTTCTCTGGCGCCCCTGGGGCTCGGTCGAAATCTGGGAAGACGCCATCACCTATGAACTGCGCAAGGCGGGCGTCGTCACGCAGCTGATCTCCGACCATCCACATCTTTTCGAGACGGGCGGCGAAAACTACCACATCGATTTCACCGCCTGGGATTATCAACGCGGTCACGAGGGCGACCCGTGGAAGACGGTCGCCGACCCAAGCTGGGCCGGCGCACCGAATTTCATGCGCAAGCACATGCCCTATGACGACTCGCGTGGATACTTCCGTGGCGAGGAAGATTTTCCGGGCCCGCGCACGATGGGTGCGGCCGCGCGCTGGCTCGCCGACAATGCCGGCCGCCACGATCGCTTCATGCTCTTCGTCGACGAGTTCGACCCGCACGAACCCTTCGACACGCCGGAGCCCTATGCGTCGATGTACGACCCGGATTGGGAAGGCGCGCATCTGATCTGGCCGCCCTATGTGAAGGGCGGCATCGCGAAAGGCGTCATAGACAAGAAACAAGCCCGGCAGATACGCGCCAGCTATGGCGGCAAGCTGACCATGATCGACAAATGGTTCGGCAAGGTGCTGGACGAGCTCGATCGCAACAATCTCTGGGACGACACGCTGGTCATCCTTTGCACCGATCACGGCCATTATCTCGGCGAGAAGGACATCTGGGGAAAGCCCGGCGTGCCGGTCTACGAACCGCTCGGCCACATTCCGCTTCTGATCGCCCATCCCGGCATTGCGCCCGGCACCTGCGACGCGCTGACCACCAGTGTCGATCTCTTCGCGACGCTGGCGGAGTTCTTCGGCGTCAATGTCCGCCAGCGCACGCATGGCCGCTCGCTGCTGCCGCTGCTGCGCGGCGCGACGAAATCGATCCGCGACTGGCTGCTCACTGGCGTCTGGGGCCGCGAGGTGCACTACATCGATGGCGCCCGCAAATATGCACGCGCCCCGGCTGGCGATAATGCGCCGCTGACGATGATGTCGAACCGCTGGTCGACCATGCCGACGCACTTTCTGACGCGCGAGCAGGAACTTCCGCTGCCCGACGATCGCGCCTTCCTCGACCGTATGCCGGGAAGCGCCGTGCCGGTCATTCATCAACGCTGGGACAAGGACGATCACGTTCCGTTTTGGGCCAGAGCGCAGTTCTCCGGCAATCATCTATACGATCTCGAAAACGATCCGTCGGAGGACCATAATCTGGCCGGAACCGCGCTCGAAACCGACTACGCCGAACGCCTGCGGACGGCGTTAACGGAATTGGACGCGCCAGCCGCCCAGTTCGAGCGTCTCGGCCTCGGCTGACTGCCGAAAAAACGGGCAAAATAGCAATTGTTTAACGCCTCGGTCTCCATACTTGAGCATCGAGGTTGGGCAATGTCGCTGGGCACAGACATACATCCCGGACACCGGGAAATCGGCTACGACGCCATCGAGGCGCAGGAACCGACGCATCCGAAAAACCGGCAATTGCTGGAATACTGGCGTGCGCGTTGCGTCGGTGGCGATGTGGCGCCGCGCCGCGACATCAACCCGCTCGACATGCCGGCTTTGATGGGCGGCATGTTCATCGTCGAGCCCGTCGATGGCGGTACCGACATGCGCTACCGGCTGATCGGCGCGGCGAATGAGCAGCGCCTCGGCATGCCCTTCACCGGCCGCCGCTTCTCGGAATGCTATGAGCCGAAAATGGCCGCCGAACAGATTGCGATTCACAACCGGGTCATGGACCGCTTGAAGCCGGTGGTGTTGCGTGGAAATTTCCTCGGTGTCGACATGGAATATGCGCGCTTCGAATGCCTCTACCTGCCGGTGCGCGCCGAAACCGGTCTCCAGGTTTTCGGCGGCCTCTACGACATGGCCCAGACGGACTGACGGAAATCCGCCGATTCAGCGGGATTTGCTTGAATCAGGCCAAGCGTCTATCCATGTCCTGACAGGAACACCAGAGCAAGGTCATGGTCACCGTCATCGACACGCTGAAGGCGGCTGCGGCGCGGCCGCGCCATCCCGAAAAGGCCCATCGGCCCGACACGCCCATCCTGCGCAAGCCGGAATGGATCCGCGTCAAGGCGCCGGGTTCGCCGGTCTATACCGAGACCAGACGGATCGTCCGGGAGAACAATCTCGTCACCGTCTGCGAGGAAGCCGGCTGCCCGAACATCGGCGAATGCTGGACCAAGAAGCACGCCACCATGATGATCATGGGCGACACCTGCACGCGCGCCTGCGCCTTCTGCAACGTCAAGACCGGCCTGCCGGCGCCGCTCGATGCGGACGAACCGGAAAACGTCGCGAACGCCGTGGCGAAGCTTGGCCTGCGCCATGTCGTCATCACCTCGGTCGACCGTGACGATCTCGCCGATGGCGGCGCGCGCCATTTTGTCGAAGTGATCGAGGCAATCCGCCGCCGTTCGCCCGGCACCACGATCGAAATTCTGACGCCGGACTTCCTGCGCAAGGAAGGCGCGCTGGAGATGGTGGTCGCGGCGCGGCCCGATGTCTTCAACCACAACCTCGAAACCGTGCCACGCCTCTATCTCAACATCCGTCCCGGCGCGCGCTACTTCCATTCGTTGCGCCTGCTCCAGCGCGTCAAGGAACTCGACCCGACGATCTTCACCAAATCCGGCATCATGGCCGGCCTCGGCGAAACGCGCGAGGAAGTGTTGCAGGTGATGGACGACATGCGGTCGGCCAATATCGACTTCCTGACCATCGGCCAATATCTGCAGCCGACGCGCAAGCACGCGGCGGTCGACCGCTTCGTGACGCCGGACGAATTCAAGTCCTACGAAACGATAGCCCGCACCAAGGGTTTCCTGCTGGTCTCGTCAAGTCCGCTGACGCGCTCTTCCTATCACGCAGATGAGGACTTCGCCCGCCTGAGCGCTGCGCGCAACGCCGCGCAGCCGCGGACCTGAACCTCCATGCCCGCCCACGAACAAACCCGCGACGTTCCCTACGCGGCGGACGACATGTTCGCCCTCGTCGCCGGCATCGAGCGCTATCCCGAGTTTCTGCCCTGGTGCGGCGGCGCGCGCATCCGCCGCCGCGACACGCTCGACGGCAAGGAGGTGCTCATTGCCGATCTGCTGATTTCCTACAAGCTTTTCCGCGAACGCTTCACCAGCAAGGTCACGCTCGACCCCGCGAAGCGCCTGATCGACGTCGCCTATGTCGAGGGGCCGTTCCGCCATCTCCACAACAAATGGCAGTTCGAGCCGTTAGCCGATGGCGGCACACGCATTCACTTCTTCATCGATTTCGAGTTTCGCAGCCAGATGCTGCAGAAAATGATGAACGCGGTTTTCGCCAAGGCCTTCGGCCGCCTGATGCAGGCCTTTGTCGATCGGGCGGACGAGCTGCACGGCCGGCGCGCCTCATCCGTCTTCGGTCCGCCCGTTACTTCGGCAGAATGACGGTGCTCACATCATCCGGCGTATGAGATTGAGCGCCGTTTCGATGCTCTTGATCCGGATTTCCTCGCGACCGATATCGCCGAAGCGCTGCATCTCGTGAAGAATGCTGCGGCCCTGTCGCGCGGCGCCGAAATGCACAAGCCCGACCGGCTTCATCGGCGTGCCGCCGCCGGGGCCGGCAACGCCCGTCACCGACACGGAAATATGTGCGCGCGAATTCTTCAACGCGCCTTCCGCCATCGCCCGCGCCACGGGCTCCGACACCGCGCCGAAATCGGCGATAAGGTCGCCCGGCACATCCAGCATCTCGCGCTTGGCTTCGTTCGAGTAGACGACGAAACCGCGCTCCACCACATCCGACGATCCGGCGATCTCGGTCAGCAGACCGGCGATCAAACCGCCCGTGCAGGACTCGGCGGTTACGAGTTTCAGCTTCGCCTCGCGCGCGTCGGCCAGCGTCAGCTCGGCCAGATGAACGAGACGGCGCGGAAAGATGCTCATATGACGATCCCGATCAGAATGTCGCAAAGGATGAAGGCGATCACGGCATAGATCGCGGCGACGACGTCGTCGGCCATGACGCCGAAGCCGCCCTTGAAGCGCCGCTCCACCGCGCCGATCGGCCAGGGCTTCCAGATGTCGAAAAGGCGAAACAGCGCAAATCCCGCAAGCCAGTTGACGGGCGACATCGGCAGCGCCGCAAGCACCAGCCACACTGCGGCTACTTCGTCGATCACGACTTCGGAAGCATCTTCCGTTCCGCTGGCGGCGCAATATCGCTCCGCAGCCCATATGCCGGCGGCGAATGCGGCGAACGCGGCAAGCGCGAGCGCCGGCGCGCCAAGAAGGTAGACAATGACGAAAGCGAAGGGCATGGCGGCCAGCGATCCCCATGTGCCGGGCGCGGGACGGATCAGTCCGGCGCCGAACCATGTCGCAACAAGCACGACCGGATGCCCGAAGCGGAGACCGGCGGGGAGGGGGGTGAAGCGGCTCATCCGAATATCAGCGTCGCGACGGCCTGCGCCGCAATGCCTTCGTTGCGTCCAGTGAAGCCGAGGCCCTCGGTCGTCGTTGCTTTGACGCTGACGCGCTCCCGCTCAAGCCCGAGAATTTCCGCGACCCGGTCGCGCATCGCTTCGGTATGCGGACCGATTTTCGGCCGCTCACAGATCAGCGTCACATCGAGATTGGAAATTCGCGCGCCCGCCCGCGCCGCAAGGTTTCCGGCATGGGCGAGAAAGATATCGGAGGCAGCACCCTCCCACTTCATTTCCTCGGGCGGGAAATGCTTGCCGATGTCGCCCGCGCCGATAGCGCCCAGTATCGCATCGGTCAGCGCATGCAGGCCGACATCCGCATCCGAATGGCCGATGAGCCCCGCGCTATGCGAAACCCGCACGCCGCATAGCCAGACATGGTCGCCGGGACCGAACTTGTGCACGTCGAAGCCCGTTCCGGTCCGCGCCTCGCCGCCGCGCGCTAGCAGGCGCGCCGCGCGCATCAGGTCGGCGGCATCCGTAATCTTGATGTTGTCTTCGTCGCCCTCGATCATCGCCACATCGACCCCCGCCGCCGTCGCCACTTCGACATCGTCCGTGAACGCCTGGTCTGCCATGCGCCGGTGCGCGTCCAGAATAGCGTCAAAACGAAATCCCTGCGGCGTCTGCGCGCGCCAAAGTGCGTCGCGGGGCACGGTTGGCCCTGCGAGCCCCTTCACGGAACGCCGAAGCGTGTCGGTGACCGGCAGCGCGACGAGAACACCGCGATGTGTCGCCAGCGCTTCAATGCAATTGGAGATCAGCGTCGCGGATACAAAGGGCCGCGCGCCGTCATGGATCAGCACAAGGGCCGGCATCTGCGCCGCCAGCGCCTCAAGCCCGGCCAGCACGGATGCCTGCCGTGTCACGCCGCCGAGGCAGGGAGGCAGCAGTTTTGGCAGTCCCGCCGCCGCGGCCTCATATTCGGCACGGTCGTCGCCGTGGATGACCGTCAGAATGCCATCGATGCCGGGATGGGCGGCAAATGCGGCAAGCGTCCGGCGCAGCACCGGCACGCCGCCCAATTCGCGGTATTGCTTCGGCGCGCCCGGTCCGGCGCGGCTGCCGCGCCCGGCCGCCACAATAAGAGCGACGACGTTCATATCCGCTCGTTTCGCACCCCCACCGGCCTTTCGCAAGCGGATTTGCCGGTTGCCGATTTGCCTTGCCGAAACATTATGCAGGCGCTAATTTGGACAAAATTTGTGCAACTTCCATCGGTGCCTAAAGTTTGACCATATTTATCGGCAAGCACGTTCTGGCGAACCAGGTCCTGCTGGCGCCCATGGCCGGCGTCACCGATCTGCCGTTTCGCCGGGTGGCGCACCGGCTGGGGGCCGGCCTCGTCGTCTCCGAAATGGTGGCGAGCGACGCGCTGGTCCGTGAGCGGCGGGATGTGGTGCGCCGGGCCGCGGGCGCGGGCGAAGTCGAGCCGCTGGCGATCCAGCTCGCCGGTCGGGAAGCTTACTGGATGGCCGAGGGCGCGAAGCTCGCCGCGGCGGCCGGCGCGGACATCATCGACATCAACATGGGCTGCCCCGCCAAGCAGGTGACGACCGGCCTGTCGGGTTCGGCGCTGATGCGCGACCTCGACCATGCGGAAAGCCTGATCGACGCGACCGTCGGCGCCGTGTCTGTTCCGGTCACGCTGAAAATGCGCACCGGCTGGGACGATGCGACGCGCAATGCCCCGGAGCTGGCGTCGCGCGCCGAGGCCGCGGGCATCCGCATGGTGACGGTGCATGGACGCACCCGCTGTCAGTTTTACAAAGGCCGTGCGGACTGGCGTTTCATCGCCGAGGTCAAAAGCGCCGTCTCGATCCCGGTCATCGCCAATGGCGACATAACCAGCGAAGAAGACGCGCGCGAAATCCTTGCCGTGTCGGGCGCCGATGGCGTGATGATCGGCCGCGGCGCGCAAGGACGTCCCTGGTTCCCGGCGCAGGTCGCGCACTACCTGAAAACCGGCAACAAGCTGGCCGCGCCGTCATGGGAAGCGCAACGCGAGATCGTCACGGGACATTACCGCGACATGCTCGATCACTATGGCGCGGCACTGGGCTTGCGCGTCGCCCGCAAGCATATCGTCTGGTACCTCGAGGATGCGTCGCGATGTTTCCCGGAAGAGGCGCTCGCAGCCAAACGCGCCGTCGTGCGCATGAACGATCCGGACGACGTGCTCGCGGCGCTTGACGCATTTTACGGCGAAGCCGCGCGGCGCGAACCCGCCCGCGCATCGAGGGAGGCCGCATGATGTCGCAAGCCGCAAAATCCTTCCCGGCCGGCGCGCCGCCCGAAGCCACCGTTATTCTGAAGTCGATCCCGCATCCGGTGATCCTCGTCGATCGCGACAGCCGCATTGAATATGTCAACGACAGCACCGAGGAGTTTTTCGCGGCGAGTTCCGCCATGCTTGTCGGACATCCGCTGAGCGAGATTGTCGCCTTCGGCAGTCCGGTGTTGTCGCTGATCGAACAGGTGTTCGAGCGCGGCGTATCGGTCAACGAATATGGCGTCGAGATCGGTACGCCCCGCATGGGCGACCGGCAGGTCGACATTCAGGTGACGCCGCTGGCCGAGTTTCCGGGCCATGTGCTGCTGCTGCTGCAGGTCCGGACCATGGCGCACAAGATGGATCGGCAATTGACCCATCGAAGCGCCGCGCGTTCGGTCACCGGCATGGCGGCGATCCTCGCGCATGAAATCAAGAACCCGCTTTCGGGCATTCGCGGCGCGGCGCAATTGCTGGAACTGGCGGCTTCGACCGAAGACAAGACGCTGACGCGGCTGATCTGCGAAGAGACCGACCGCATCTGCAAGCTGGTCGATCGCATGGAAGTCTTCTCCGACGAACGTCCGGTGCCGCGCGAGCCGGTCAACATCCATCTGGTTCTCGGCCATGTGAAGCAGCTTGCGGCGACGGGTTTCGCGAGCGGCATTCGCATCGTCGAGGAATACGATCCCTCGCTGCCCCCCGTACTGGGCGACAAGGACCAGCTGATTCAGGTCTTCCTCAATCTGGTCAAGAACGCGGCGGAAGCGATCGGAAAGCCCGAGGGCGAAATCGTCCTGACGACGGCCTACAGGCCCGGCGTGCGCCTCTCGATGCCCGGCAGCCGCGACCGCGTCAGCCTGCCGCTCGAAATTTGCGTGATCGATGATGGCCCCGGTGTGCCGCCCGACATCATGGAACACCTCTTCGATCCCTTCGTGACCACCAAGTCGTCCGGCACCGGTCTCGGCCTTGCGCTCGTCGCCAAGATCATCGGCGATCACGGCGGAATCATCGAATGCGAAAGCCTGCCGCGCGGCACGGTCTTCCGCGTCTTGTTGCCCATGCATACCGGCGCGACCGTCGCCGACGGCGATCTGCCGCACTGACAGGAGAACAGAGATGCCAAGCGGAACCATTCTCCTCGCCGACGACGATGCGGCAATCCGCACCGTTCTCAATCAGGCGCTCGGACGCGTCGGCTACGACGTCCGCTCCACCGGCAACGCGGCGACACTTTGGCGCTGGGTCAGCCAGGGCGAGGGCGACCTCATCATCACCGATGTGGTGATGCCCGACGAAAACGCCTTCGACCTGATCCCGCGCATCAAGCGCGTCCGGCCCGACATACCCATCGTGGTGATGAGCGCGCAAAACACGCTGAAGACCGCGATCACCGCGGCCGAACGCGGCGCCTACGAATATCTCCCCAAGCCCTTCGATCTGAACGAACTGATCCGCGTCGTCGATCGCGCGATGACCGCGCCGCGCGAGCCGGCCGTTGCCCGCCAGCAGCCGGAGGAAGACGAAAAGATACCGTTGATCGGTCGCTCGCCCGCCATGCAGGACATCTACCGCGTGCTGGCGCGCCTGATGCAGACCGACCTCACGGTGATGATCTCCGGCGAAAGCGGCACCGGCAAGGAACTCGTCGCCCGCGCGCTGCACGACTACGGCCGCCGCCGCAACGGTCCCTTCGTTGCCGTCAACATGGCCGCCATTCCGCGCGAACTGATCGAAAGCGAACTCTTCGGCCACGAAAAGGGCGCCTTCACCGGCGCCAGCCAGCGCGCCACCGGGCGCTTCGAGCAGGCCGAGGGCGGCACGCTCTTTCTGGATGAAATCGGCGACATGCCGATGGAAGCGCAGACCCGCCTGTTGCGCGTGTTGCAGCAGGGCGAATACACGACCGTGGGCGGGCGCACGCCGATCAAAACCGATGTCCGCATCGTCGCCGCCACCAATCGCGACCTGCGCCAGCTCATCAATCAGGGGCTCTTCCGCGAAGATCTGTTCTTCCGGCTCAATGTCGTGCCGATCCGGCTGCCGCCGCTGCGCGAGCGCTCGGAAGATATTCCCGATCTCATTCGCCATTTTCTCGGTCAGGCCGAAGACGAGGGATTGCCGCCCAAGACAATCGACGCAGCCGGCATGGAGCTGCTGAAGCGTTACCGCTGGCCGGGCAATGTGCGCGAACTGGAAAATCTGGTTCGCCGCCTGGCCGCGCTCTACACCGAGGAAATCATCGGGGCGTCGATCCTCGAAAACGAACTGGCCGAACCGGACTTCGGCAAATCCGCCGAGCAACCGGCCGCCGACGAGCCGCTCGGCGCGGCTGTCGAGCGCACGCTTGGCCGCATTTTTGCCGCGCATGGCGACGCCCTTCCGCCGCCCGGCCTCTATGACCGATTGCTGCAGGAGGTTGAGCGTCCCCTGCTGGGCATGAGCCTGGCGGTGACACGCGGTAACCAGATAAAGGCCGCACATCTCCTTGGTATTAACCGTAATACGCTCCGCAAGAAGATTCGCGAGCTCGATATCCAGGTCATTCGAGGGCTGAAATAGCCGAGGCGGCCCGATATCGAAGTGTCACAATCCAGCAACATTGTTGTTGAACGGTATCGCTTGCCGATACAGAATGTCGCCCTGCCGCAAGGGAGCGTGGCGGAATTGGCACATATCCGGATGCAACGCGGCGCAAGTCCGCTACCGGTGCGATGCCGCGCGAGGCCCGTCGGCCTCGCGCTGAACCCCGCGCGGGAAGCAACATGGCGACGACGGACCGGATCGACAGGTCGGCAGGGTGGGAAGGCCGATTTTGGCAGCTGATAGGCCGTCGGGGCTTTTCGGCCGGCGTATCCGTGGGTCTGGTCGTTGCGGCTGTTCTGCTCGGCTCATTCACCTACATGCTGCTGACGGGCCTGACGCCCTTTGCGCCGACGCGCACCGTTCTGATCTCGCTCCTGTTGGCCAACCTCACCATCGTCCTGGTGCTGTTCGGGCTGATTTCCTGGCGCGTCATTCGCCTGATCATGGCGCGTGTCAGCGGCACGACGGGCGCCAAGCTTCATGCGCGTCTTGTCACCATGTTTGCCATCGTCGCGGTGATGCCGGCGATCATCGTGGCCGCATTCGCGGCAATGACATTGAACCGCGGTCTCGATACCTGGTTCAGCGAACGCGTTCAGATCATCATTTCCAACGCGGAAACGGTCGCCGAAGCCTATCTCAACGAACACCATCATGTGCTGCGCGGCGACGCGCTCGCCATGGCCAACGACATCAATCGAAATTCGCCGTTGTTGACCTCGAATCCCGGCCTCTTTTTCCAGCTTGTCTCCGACCAGATGCATTTGCGAGCGCTCAACGGCGCCTATCTGATCAAATCCGACGGCCGCATCGTGACCAAGGCCCGCGCGAGCGTGGATCTCGGAATGCCGCCGGACGAACAATTTGAAGCAGCGGGGAAGGGCGAGGCGGCGCTTTTCACGGTCGAGGATCGCAGCCAGGTCCGGGCGCTGGTATCGATCCCTGCACTTGACGATACCTATCTCTATGTTGCGCGTCTGGTCGACGCGCGCGTGCTGGAACATCTCGCCGAAACGCGCGCCGCCGTCGACGAATATGAAAGCCTGGAAAGCCGCCGCATCCAGTTCCAGGTTACGTTCGCGCTGATCTACGTGATATTCGCGCTGATCATGCTGCTGGCGGCGATATGGCTTGGCCTCTGGGCGGCAAACCGGATCGTCGATCCGATTTCCGAGCTTGTGCGAGCCGCCGAACGCGTCAGCGCGGGCGACTTGCGCGCGCGCGTGTATGTCGGTCAAACGGGCGACGAGCTCGATATGTTGACCGGCGCGTTCAACCGGATGACGAGCCAGCTTGAAAGTCAGCGCAACGATCTGGTCGCCGCCAACCACCAGCTCGACGAACGGCGGCAATTCACCGAAGCGGTGCTTTCCGGCGTGAGCGCCGGTGTGCTGGGTCTCGACAATGAGGGCCGCATCGGCCATGCAAACCGCGCCGCACTGAAATTCTTCGACCGGCCGGAATCCGGCATGATCGGCCGCGACATCATGACGACGGTTCCCGAAATGGCAGCCGTCATTTCAGATGCGCGCGCGCATCCCGAGCGTCGCGCGCAGGCGCAAGTCACGATCCACCGCGATGGACAGGATCGGACGTTGAATTTGCGTATCACCCGCGAAGTAACGGATGCCGGACAGGGCGGTTTCGTTCTGACCTTCGACGACATCACCGAGCTCGTGCGGGCGCAGCGCACGTCGGCCTGGGCCGATGTGGCTCGCCGCATCGCCCACGAAATCAAGAACCCGCTGACGCCGATCCAGCTTTCGGCCGAACGGCTGCGCCGCAAATACGGCAAGGAAGTAAAATCGGATCCCGAGGTTTTCGAGCAATGCACGGCGACCATCATCCGCCAGGTTAACGACATCGGGCGTATGGTCGATGAGTTCTCGTCATTTGCGCGCATGCCGGTGGCGGCAATGAAGCCTGTCGATCTCGGCGAGATTCTGCGTCAGTCGGTTTTTCTTCAGCGCGTCGGCCATCCGGACATCGAATATCGTCTCGACATGCCGGACGAAGCGGTCGTCGCCGAATGCGACGGGCGGCTGGTCAGCCAGGCGCTGACCAATGTCCTGAAAAATGCGGCCGAGGCTATTCGCGGCAACGACGACGAGCATGGCAGCGGATCGGCGGCGACAGGCGGTGCAAAGATCGGCCGCATTCACATTCGGTTGACCGCGGACGACGACAAGGTGGAGATAGCGGCCACCGACACAGGCTGCGGCTTGCCCGAGACCGACCGGACACGCCTCACCGAGCCCTATATGACGACCCGCGCCAAGGGTACGGGGCTCGGCCTGGCAATCGTCAACAAGGTCATGGAAGAACATGGCGGGCAGTTGATCCTCGAGGACGCGCCGCGTGACGAGGATTGGGATACGGGAGCGCGCATACGTCTGGTGTTTCCGCGCCGCGTCGCCGCCCAGAGTGAAGCGAAAGAGGCTGTAAATGGCGTCTGATATTCTGATTGTCGACGACGAAGGCGACATCCGCGATCTGGTCGCGGGAATTTTGAGCGACGAGGGCTACGACACACGCAGCGCCGCCGACAGCGACCGTGCGCTGGCCGCCATCGAGGCGCGTCGCCCCGGGCTGGTCATTCTCGACATCTGGCTGCAAGGCAGCAAGCTCGACGGGCTCGAACTCCTCGACATCATCCGCGAGCGTCATCCCGATCTGCCGGTGATCATCATCAGCGGTCACGGCAACATCGAAACGGCGGTGTCCGCAATCAAGAAGGGCGCCTACGACTTCATCGAAAAGCCGTTCAAGGCCGACCGCCTGATCCTGATCGTCCGCCGCGCGCTGGAAGCCTTCCGTCTGCGCCGCGAAAACAGCGAGCTGCGCGCCCGCGCCGGCGACGACACGACGCTGATCGGATTCTCGCCGGCCATGGCGCAAGTGCGTCAGACCATCGACAAGGTGGCGCCGACCGGAAGCCGCGTGCTGATCACGGGCCCGTCGGGCTCGGGCAAGGAGGTTGTGGCCCGCCTCCTTCATGCGCGCTCGCGCCGTTCGGCAAACGCCTTTGTCGCGATCAACACGGCCACCATGGCGCCGGAGCGCATGGAAGTCGAACTCTTCGGCACCGAGGAAAGCGCCGCAGGCCCGCGCAAGGTCGGCGTGTTCGAACAGGCGCATGGCGGCACGCTGTTTCTCGACGAAGTGGCCGAAATGCCGATCGAGACGCAAAGCAAGATATTGCGCGTGCTGGTCGACCAGACCTTCGAGCGCGTCGGCGGCGGCCCGAAGGTCAAGGTCGATGTGCGCGTGGTCTCCTCGTCGAGCCGCGACCTCCTGGATGAGATCGCGAAGGGCCGGTTGCGCGAGGATCTCTTCCACCGCCTCAATGTCGTGCCCATCGCCGTGCCGCCGCTATCGTCAAGGCGCGAGGATATTCCATTGCTGGTCGAATACTTCATGGGCCAGATTTCAAACGCCACAGGCTTGCCGCCGCGCCGCATTTCCGAAGACGCGCTGGCCGCCCTTCAGGCCCATGACTGGCCGGGAAACGTCCGCCAGCTTCGCAACAATGTCGAACGCCTGCTGATCCTGACGTCGGGCGACCCGAACGCCGTCGTCACAGCTGACATGCTGCCGGCCGAGGTCGGCGCTTCGGCGCAAATGACCGTCAACGGCGCCGGCGGCGAACACATCATGGCCTTGCCTTTGCGCGAGGCGCGCGAAACCTTCGAGCGGGAATATCTGATTGCGCAGATCAGCCGTTTCGGCGGCAACATTTCGCGCACGGCGTCGTTCATCGGCATGGAGCGTTCGGCGCTGCACCGCAAGCTGAAATCGCTCGGCGTCGCCGCCGCCAACCGGCTCGACATTCCCGCATGATCCTCCCGCGAACCGAGGCACTCCCATGAAAGTCATCGTTTGCGGCGCCGGTCAGGTCGGTTTCGGCATCGCGCGTCAGCTTGCCGCCGAACAGAACGACGTGACGGTCATCGACCAGTCGCCGCAGCTCGTCCGTCAGATTTCGGATGCGCTCGACGTTCGCGCCATTGTCGGCCACGGCGCCCATCCGGACGTGCTGGAGCGCGCCGGCGCCGCCTCCGCCGACATGTTGATCGCCGTCACTTTCCACGACGAAGTCAACATGATCGCCTGCCAGGTCGCGCATTCCCTCTTCCAGTTGCCGACCAAGATTGCGCGCATCCGCGCCCAGTCCTATTTGCAGCCCGGCTTCCAGGACCTGTTCTCGCAGGATCATCTGCCGATCGACGTCGTCATTTCGCCCGAGCTTGAAGTCGGCAAGGCGGTGCTGCGCCGCCTCGCCGTTCCGGGCGCCCTCGACATCCTGAATTTCGCCGACGGAAGGGTCAGCGTTGTCGGCGTGTCGCTGGAGGAAGACTGCCCCATCGTCAACACGCCGCTGCGCCAGCTCACCGATCTCTTTCCCGATCTGCGTTCCCGCGTCGTCGGCATCGTGCGCGGCGGCGAGCTGTTCGTGCCGCAAAGCGACGACCAGATGCTGGTCGGCGACGAAGCCTATTTCGCCGCCGACGTGCGCGACGTGCGCCGCACACTGGGCATATTCGGTCACGAGGAAAAGACCGCACGGCGCGTCATCATCGTCGGCGCCGGCAATATCGGCCTTTATGTCGCTCGCGAACTCGAGGAAAATCATCCCGGCGTCCGCGTCAAGGTGATCGAGAGCGACCGCGAACGCGCGATCCATGTCGCCGACAGGCTGAAGCGCACCATCGTGCTGCACGGCGACGGCCTCGATCCGGAGCTGCTGCAGGAGGCGGGCATCGGCGAAACCGAAATTCTGGTGACCTTGACCAACAACGATCAGGCCAACATCCTGTCCTGCGTGGTCGCCAAGCGCGAGGGCTGCACGCGCACCATGTCCTTGATCAACAACAACACCTACCAGCCGCTGATGCGCTCGCTCGGCATCGACGCTTTCATCGATCCGCGCGGCACCACCGTCTCCTCGGTGTTGCAGCATGTGCGCCGCGGCCGTATTCGCGGGCTGCAATCGGTCCATGACGGCGCGGCCGAAATCATCGAGGCCGAGGCGCTCGAAACCTCGCCGCTTGTCGGCAAACCGCTGCGCGAGGTCAATCTTCCCGATGGCATTCTGGTCGGCGCCGTCATTCGCGACGACGAGGTCATCATCCCGCGCGGCAGCACCGAAATCGAAGCGGGCGACCGCGTCGTCCTTTTCGCCCGTTCCGATCAGGTGAAAAAGGTCGAGCAGATGTTCCGCGTCAGCATCGAATTTTTCTGAAAGTCGCGCGTTTGTCCCGCATCGCATATGTCAATGGCCGTTATCTGCGCCATGCCGAGGCCGCGGTCCACATCGAGGATCGCGGCTATCAGTTTTCTGACGGTGTCTATGAAGTCTGCGGCATCCGCAATGGCCGCTTCATGGACGAGGCGCTGCATCTCGAACGGCTGGAGCGCTCGCTCGGCGAGCTGCGCATCGCGATGCCGCTCTCCCTCGCCGCGCTCCGCCACATTCTGCGCGAGGTCGTCCGGCGGAACCGCATTTCAAACGGTCTCGTCTATCTGCAGGTGACGCGCGGCGTCGCCCCGCGCGATCATCCCTTTCCTGCGTCGCACGTGCCCCCGGCGCTGGTCGTCACCGCAAAGCGTCTCAACGAAGCGCGGATAGCCGCCGCGGTCGCCAAAGGTGTCGCCGTCGCCACTATGCCGGATCTCCGCTGGGCGCGGCGCGACATCAAGTCGGTGTCGCTGTTGCCCAACATTCTGGCCAAGCAGGCCGCGCGCGACGCCGGCGCCTATGAGGCCTGGCTGGTGGATGCAGACGGCTTCGTCACCGAAGGCTCCTCGACCAACGCCTGGATCGTCGACCGCGACGGACGTCTTGTCACGCGGCCCGCAAGCCACGCCATCCTCAATGGCGTCACCCGTCGCGTGCTGCTGGAAACGGCGAAAGCCGAAGGCATTGAGGTGATCGAGCGGCCTTTCACGCCGCAAGAGGCGAAATCGGCCCGCGAAGCCTTCATAAGCGCCTCCTCGGCGATTATCATTCCGGTGGTCCGGATCGATGGCGAACCCGTAGGAAATGCGGAGCCCGGATCGCTGACGCTTCGCTTGCGCGAAGCCTATGGGCGCGTCGGACGTCTGACCTGAGCCCTGAAACCGCCCAAACGGGCGGAAATCGGGCCAAAATCGTACCGATTGCAGGTGCGAAGTTTAATTTCGCACTTGCAGCATAACTGAAAACGCCCGACTGTATGCGTGAGCGCCGCAGCCCCGAGCCGTCCTCCGGCCGGGTGCAAACAAAAAAGCCGGTCCGCGCGGCGAAGGCCCGGCCCCATCAGACCGACAAATGGGGTTTACCCATGAACGAGAAGACCCATAACCTCCAGGACACCTTCCTGAACCATGTTCGCAAGAACAAGACGACCCTCACCATCTTTCTGGTGAACGGCGTCAAGCTTCAGGGCGTTGTCACCTGGTTCGACAACTTTTGTGTGTTGCTCCGCCGGGACGGCCACTCGCAACTCGTGTATAAGCACGCCATATCCACCATCATGCCGGCCCAGCCCGTTCAGCTTTTCGAGCCCGAAACGAACGGTGAGGAGGCCTGAAGAGACATCGATTGAACGACGAAATAGAGATCGGCCGTAGCGAGCGTAAACGCGGCAGCGGCGGTTCCGGCAACAAGCCGAAAGAACCGACGCGGGCCTTTGTGCTGGTGCCTTGGCTGAAGTCCCGCCCGAAAGGCGAGGGTGCAGGTGCGCGCTCTCCCGAATCCAGGCTGGAAGAAGCGGTTGGTCTCGCCGCCGCCATCGCCCTCGATGTGGTGGGCAGCGCTGTCGTTCCGCTCGCCAATCCGCGGCCGGCCACGCTCCTCGGCGAAGGCAAGGTCGAGGAGTTGAAGGGCCAGTTTGCCGAACTCCGCATCGAACTCGTCATCGTCGACGGACCCCTCGGCCCCGGCCAGCAGCGCAATCTCGAAAAGGCCTGGAACCTGAAGGTGCTCGACCGCACCGGTCTCATTCTTGAAATTTTCGGCGAGCGCGCCGGCACACGCGAAGGCACGTTGCAGGTCGAGCTCGCGCATCTCAACTACCAGAAAACCCGCCTCGTCCGCAGCTGGACCCATCTTGAGCGTCAGCGCGGCGGCTTCGGCTTTCTCGGCGGCCCCGGCGAAACCCAGATCGAAGCCGACCGGCGGCTGATCCAGGAACGCATCGCCAAGCTCGAGCGCCAGCTCGAAACGGTGAAGCGCACCCGCGAACTCCACCGCAAGACGCGCCGCGAGGCGCCTTATCCGGTTGTCGCTTTGGTCGGCTACACCAACGCCGGCAAATCGACACTCTTCAACCGGCTGACCGAGGCCGGCGTCTTCGCCGAGAACCTGCTCTTCGCGACCCTCGACCCGACCATGCGTGCGCTGCTGCTGCCGAGCGGCCGCAAGATCATCCTGTCGGACACGGTGGGCTTCATCTCCGACCTGCCGACGCATCTCGTCGCCGCCTTCCGCGCCACGCTCGAAGAAGTGCTCGAGGCCGAGGTGATCCTGCATGTCCGCGATGCCGCGCATGAGGAAACCGCGGTCCAGAAAAAAGAC
Source organism: Parvibaculum sp. (assembly GCF_019635935.1). Classification (NCBI taxonomy): domain Bacteria; kingdom Pseudomonadati; phylum Pseudomonadota; class Alphaproteobacteria; order Hyphomicrobiales; family Parvibaculaceae; genus Parvibaculum; species Parvibaculum sp. Next base: position 61,634 of record NZ_JAHBYN010000001.1, read on the forward strand.
GTCGAGCAGGTCCTGGCCTCGCTCGGCGTGACGAAAGAGTCGGCCACCGCCAACGGTCAGCATGTGGTCGACGTATTGAACAAGATCGACCTGCTGGACGAGGAAGGCGCCGCCGCACTCAACGCCGCCGCCCGCGCGCCGCTTTCGGTCGCCGTCTCGGCGCTGACCGGGCAGGGCGTCGATGAACTGCTGAAGCTGATCGACAGCCTGATCGTCGATGACGAACGCAGCGTGACATTCGACATTCCGGCGGGCGAGGGCGAAGCGATGGCCTGGCTTCACGCCAACGCCCATGTCCGCAAGCGCGAGGACCGCGACGACGGCATCGTCCATCTCGAAATCGGCATGACACCGATGATGACCGGCCGTTTCGAAAAGCGTTTCCCGGAACTGGCGCGCCGTCTCGGCGCGGCTGCCATCGCCGAAATCGAGGCGGCCGAGTAACGGACGGAAAATGTCAAACCTTAACGACAATGTCGTCGCACTGATGCGGGAAGTCGCCGCGCGGGAGATAATGCCGCGCTTTCGCGCACTGGCCGACAGCGACATCGAGGAAAAATCGAAAGGCGATCTTGTGACGATCGCCGACCGCGCCTCCGAGCTCTGGCTGACGCCGCGCCTTGAGGCGCTTGTCGCCGGCTCGCATGTGCTGGGCGAGGAGGCCGCCGCCGCCGACCCTGCCTTGCTGGACCGTCTCTCCGATGACAAGGCGCTATGGACCGTCGATCCTGTCGACGGCACCGGCAATTTCGTCGCCGGACGCGAGACCTTCGGCGTCATGGTGTCGCTGGTCGAGAAAGGCGAGACAACCCACGCCTGGATTTATCTTCCGGTTGCGGACGAATTCGCCATTGCCGAACGCGGCGCCGGCGCCTTCTGGATGTCGGGGGGTGAAACCGGCCGCCTGATGTCCGGCCGCGCTGCGCCCGCCACGGCCGATCAATCGGCAAGCTTCTATGTCCGCTTCATGCCGGATGAATGGCGCGCCGGCATCGAAAAACACGCCGAGGGCATTGGCCGCCGGGAATCGACGCTCTGCTCGGCCGTCGACTACACTTCCGTCGCGCGCGGCCGCCACGACTTCGTCACCTACTACCGGATGCTGCCCTGGGATCACGTGCCGGGAACGCTGATCCTGCGCGAGGCGGGCGGCGTCGTTCGCGACATCGAAACCGGCCTCGATTACTCGCCGCGCACCCTGAAGGGACCGCATCTCGTCGCCCGCGACGAGGAGAGCTGGCAAAGCACGGCAGAGAGCATCCGTGCGTTGCGCGCGCATCTCTAGAGCAATTCCAGGAAAAGTGGAATCCGGTTTTCCGTCCGGAATTGCGCAAAACAAAAAAGGTTAGAGCGACATGTCGCTCTAACCGCGCTCCTCGCGCTTGGCTTCGTCCCACAGCGCATCCATTTCCTCGAGCGTCGACTCTTCCGGCCGCTTGCCCTGCGCCGCAAGTTTTTCCTCGATCCGCCCGAAACGGCGGCGGAACTTCGCATTGGCGCGCCGGAGCGCGGCTTCGGGATCGACCTTCATGTGCCGGGCGAGATTGGCATAGACGAACAGCAGATCACCCATCTCGTCTTCCAGCCGGTCGGCATCGCCGCCCTTGGCGATCTCTTCGGAAAGCTCCAGCATCTCTTCGTTGAGCTTCTCGATCACCATGCGCGTTTCCGGCCAGTCGAAGCCGACACGCGCCGCGCGGTTCTGAAGTTTGACGGCGCGTGAAAGCGCGGGCAGGGCGAGCGGCACATCGTCGAGAATGCTTGTTGCGGCAGCGCCCTTGGCCGCCCGCTCTTCCGCCTTGATCTCCTCCCACCGGCCCCTGACGGCGCCGGCATCGCGCTGCGTCTCGTCGCCGAACACATGCGGGTGCCGCCGTACCATCTTGTCGGAAATCGCCGCCGCCACATCCTCGAAGCCGAACGCGCCTTGTTCCGTCGCCATCTGTGCGTGGAACACCACCTGCAACAGCAGGTCGCCGAGCTCGTCCTTCAACTCGTCCATGTCGCCGCGCTCGATCGCCTCGGCGACCTCATAGGCTTCCTCGATCGTGTAGGGCGCGATCGACGCGAAATTCTGTTCGAGATCCCAGGGGCAACCGCCGTCGGGGTCGCGCAGCCGCGCCATGATCGCGAGAAGCCGGTCGATGGCGCGTTCGCTCAAGGCGCTCTCCTCAGTCGCCGGCGCGGTCGACGATGCCGCCCGCCGACCCGACCTGCACCACGGCCGCCGCCGCGTCGCTGACGTCATGCGGCTTGTGCTCGCCTTCTATCGCACGGATACGTTCGCGCAATTGCGTCTGTTCCGCCTTGCCGAGCGGGAAGCCCCACATCACCGCCGCCGCCGCCAGCATGGTCAGCGCCGGCAGCGTCACATACATCGCCATGAACTGATTGAGCGTCTCGGGCGAATTCCCGCCACCCGGCATGAAGCCGATATAGTCGAGAATTGGATAGGTGATGCCGACGGCAAGCGCCGCACCGACCTTGGCGGTCATCGTCAGCAGCGAATAATAGAGCCCCGTGCGCCGTTGTCCGGTCTCCAGATAGTCGGTGTCGATTACATCGGCCATGATCGAGCGCAACAGGAAGGAACCGGCGCCATAGGCAATGCCGTAGAGCGAATTGCCGATGAACAGCCACCAGAACTCGCCGCGCGGGAAAAAGATGACCAGCGGCAGCGCAACCGCGCCATAGCACATCGCGATGGCGAGCGTCTTGTGCTTGCCCGCCATGTGGCTGAGGCGGATCCAGAACGGAATGCCGACAAAGCCGAAAATGAAATAGACGAGCAGCAACAGGCTCGCATGGCGCGGCAGCTCCATCACATGGATGGCAAAGAAGATATAGAGCGAGCCGGTGATCGCCGGCGCGATGTTGACCAGCAGGTCCGCCACCAGCACCCGCTGCAACAGCCGGTTGCGCGCGATGATGCCCCAGGCCTTCTGCCACGGAATTTGCGCTTGCGGTGCGCTCTTGAATTCAGGCGCGAGCCAGACCGCGAGCCCGACGGTGATCGGAAGCAGAATGAGAATGAACCAGCCCATCGCCGCGACCTTCTCGCGGCCGCCGGCGCCGCCCTCCGCCGCCATCTCGATGATCGCCGGCAGCGCCAGCACCGCGAACATGCCGAGGATCAGCAGAAATTCGCGCACGCCCTGAATGGTCGAGCGTTCGTCGTATTCGCCCGAGAGTTCGGCGCCCCACGACATGTGCGAAATCGTCAGCAGCGTCCAGCCGATATAGAGCACGAACATCCATGTCGCGAGATAGACCCAGGTAACGGGCGGCGAGGGCATGAACAACATGTAGCCGGCAACGAGCAGGATCGGCGTCGACAGCACGATCCAGTGCCGCCTGCGTCCCCAGCGGCTCGGAAAACGGTCCGACACCATGCCGAGCACGGGATCGGTGAACACATCCCAGAAGCGCGCCAGCATGAAGATCGTGCCGGCAACGGTCAGTCCGAGGCCCATCTCGTGGCCGTAAAAGGGCGGCAGGTAGACGACGATCGGCAGGCCCAGCGCGGCCATCGGAATCGAGGGCAGGGCATAGGCGCCGATCTGGCCCCGCGTGACTTTCTTCTGTTCTTGCATTCGCTCCCCTTGCGCCGCCGCCCGTTCGCAGCCGCGTCCGCACCCTAAGGCCCTTTTCGGGCTTTTATTGACTATTTGTCAGCGGCGCTAGGGAACCCGATAACGCAGCGCTTGTCTATCGATTCCGGTTCGGGCGTCAGCCGAAATTTGAGTCCGCGACAAACGGATTGCCGCGCCGCTCGGCGCCGAAGGTCGACAACGGCCCATGCCCCGGCACGAACGTCACGTCGTCGCCAAGAGGCCACAACCGCTCGCGAATGGATTGGATCAGCGCGCCATAATCGCCGCGCGGCAGATCCGTGCGGCCGATCGAACCCTGAAACAGCACGTCGCCGACAATGGCAAGGCGCGACGGCGCGTGGAAGAAAATCACATGGCCGGGCGTGTGGCCGGGGCAGTGGCGCACATCGAAGGTGAGCCCGGCAACTTCCACCGTGTCGCCGTTCTCAAGCCAGCGGTCCGGCACGAAGCCGCCGACGGGCGGAAAGCCGTATTTCGCGGCCTGGTCGGGAAGCGCTTCGATCAGGAACAGGTCGTCCTTGTGCGGGCCTTCGATCGGCACGCCAAGCTCGCGCGCCAGATCGCCGGCCGCCGAGGCGTGGTCGAGATGGCCATGCGTCAGCAGCACTTTCTCGATGGTGACGCCGGCCTCGGCCGCCGCCGCCTTGATCCGGTCGAGATCGCCGCCCGGATCGCTGACCGCACCGCGCATGGTCTCGTCGTTCCAGATCAGTGTGCAGTTCTGCTGAAACGGCGTCACCGGAAGGATGGCGGCTTTGAGGCCCATATCTGAGAATCCTGACTGTGAATATCGATTGGCCGCAAGATAGGGGCCGTCGCCAGCCTTGGCGAATCCCCCATCCATTTCGCCGATAATATATATTATGGAGATTGCTCTTGACAGTAAGTCATTGGCCAATAAGGCGAAAATAAACAGCCTTCGCCAATACTTTCGCCCGGAACACCGTCAACGGCGAAAAAAAGTGTCAAATGAGCAAAATTTCTTCCATTCGGGCCATGCGAGCGGCTGCCGAGGCCCTCGAAATCGAAGCCGCGGCCCTTCGCCGCCACGCCGAGATCGCCGAGCAACGCGCGGCCGACAAGCGCCGCCGCGCCGAATTTCCGCAGATTTGGAAGCGCGTCACAGCGATGATCGAGGCCGGACTGGACGAGCCGCGCGCCCGCGCTTTCGTCGCCAACCAAATGGGCGTCGAGATATGGACCGTCGATCACTGGATGCAGAAATCGGAGCTGCGCAGCGCCGCTCTCAAGGTCTGGCGGCGGGACCGCGAGATATTCCAGCGCGCGCATGTGCTCTCGAATGTCGCCCTGGGCGAACTCTATGGCCTCACCCCGACGACGATCAGCCGCATCATCCGCCGCCAGCTCGAACGCCGATACCGGCGCGGCACCCCGGCCCAATTCGGGTGATTTACCATAGCTGTTCAGCTACCGTTCAGGCCGCCCCGCCAGAATGCCCGTCAGGACTCACAGGAGCTTCACCCATGCGCATCATCGCCGCCGCCCTCGCCATCGCCGCCACCGTCAGCGGCCCTGCCAGCGCGCAAGAGAGCTGCCCCCTTAGCCGGGCCGTCTACAGCTCGGCCGAGGCCCCCACCTTCGCCATGACATTTCGCGCCGACAGCGACAGCGAGACCGGCACAGTCGCCGCAATTGCCGAACGCGGTCGCATCCTCTCCCGACACCTTGTCGATTTGAGGTTCACGCACAGCCTCGGCTACTCGGTCGCCTACACGGTCGGGAGCAGTCCGATGATCGAAGCATCGCCGGGAGAGGAACCGCTTGGCGGGCGCATCGTCGCCCTGACGCGAGATTTTCGGGACGTCGGCATCGGCGCGGCCGGCACGGCGGCACCCTACGCCATCGTCATTCCGGACATCGGCTCGCAGCTCTACAACGCGACGAAACACGACCCCGACCGGCAGACCTCGATCCCCGAGGGCGCATGGATACTCAGCGGTTGCCGGTAACGAAAAGGCCGCCCCACGATCGCGAGGCGGCCCTTCAATGATTTCAACGCGCTCCGCCTACTTGAAGGCGTAGTACGTCACCGCGCCGAGAGCCACCACGATCATGATGCGCTCGGGCGTCGTCGCATTCGTTCCGAAAAGCCAATCGAACAAGGCTACCTCCTACTGCGTTTGCGGCGGCGCGTCGTCTTGCGCGCGGCCTTTGCCTTCACCACGCGGCCACCGCCGCCCTTGGCGAAACGGAAGCCTTTTTTCAGCCGCCCGTTCGCCTTCAGCCCGGCGCAGCCGCGCCGTCGCGTTTTCTTCCGGCACCTCGCCGCCATCACTTGCCGCCTTTCTCTTTCATCGCGGCCGCGAGCCCGCCGCCGATCAGCAGCAAGAGGCCCGTAGCCCAATCGCCCGCCGCGAAGGCCGGCGCGGCCGTCGAGACCGCATCGGCAATCGCCGGAGCTTCGTTCACCTTGGCAAGCGTGCCGAGGCCATAGATCGCGGCCGACAGGCCGACATAGGTTGTGGGCTCGCTCGCCCGGTCCTTAAGCCATTTCATGCTTCACCGCCTTTTCGAGGAGAGTTTCAAGACGCACCACACGCCGATCCAGCTTCCAGAGCGCAATGGCGACAACCATCATCGCGACGTTGCCGCCGGTCGCGATGACTTCCTGCAAGAGCGCGAGTTCCGGCATCACCAGACCTTCATTTTCTTTCCGGCCATGTAGACGCCACCGGCGACGGCCGCCGCATAAAGCAGCTTCGTTGTCGATTGCATCGCTTCATTGGCCTGCCAGAGACCGAGCGCACCGAAACCGGCTATCCCGAGATAGACGAAAGGCATCAGGCCACCCCAATCCAGAAATGATGACGGCCCACAATCGCAGAGAGCTTCGCGGGCGGTTTCGCCCAAGACGGGACAGACCCCGGAGGCACCATCGCGGTCGGGCTGTAGTAGTGCAGCGCGCCACCGGTCGGATCAGCAAGGTGCCCCGTCAGGGCTTCCTCGGCGACATCAAGACAAGAGCGGAATTGCGCATCCGCTTCGGTAACAGCACGCGCCGCCGTGCCGTTCGGCTCCCCGGCATTCCACATGCTGAATTGATAGGGTGCGCGAACGACACCTTGCACCGTGCCCGGATAGCGCCTCGACGCAACGCGGTTCATGATGACGGCCGCAACCGCGCGCTGTCCGGCTTTCCCCTCGCCGCGCGCCTCTCCCCAAAGCGTCCGGGCCAGCCAGTCCTTTTCAACAGGATCGACAGCCGGAGCCGCCGCCTGCCCGCCGCCGATGCCGAAAAACGAATTCACGAAATCAGACGTGTACGGAGCGGATTGCCCGAGGCCGAACGGATCGGTGCCGAACGGGTTCTCGAAGCCCGGCGCGACCTCGAAACCGCCGACGACCGGCGGCGTGGCGGGAGCCGCCGCAGCCGTCGCCTGGGCGGCTTCTGCCACCTTGCGACGGCCGCGAATGAAGGCCCACATTGCAGTGAAAATTCCGCCGATCAAAACTGCATCCTCCAAATTGTCGGCCACACCGCCACCTACTCCGCAGCGGGTTCGGCAGGCACCGGCATTTGATCCTGCCGCTTGCCGATCATCTTGACCGTGCGCTTGTCATGCGGCGCGCGCGTGAACTCGACACACACCATCGCCTCGCCGGTCTCGCCTTCGAAAACGCGGACCTCGCCGGACGGGAATTTCTGGACGATGAGATTTTCTGCCATTGTTCCGCCTACAGAATGTCGAATGAGACCTCAACGCGGCCCGTTGTCGGGATTTCACCGCGAAGGCGCAAGCCGGGACGAATGTAAAGCTCTCCGATATGCTTCGTTCCCGGACCGAAACACGACAAAATCCGACGCTGGCCGGCGATCAGGTGAACCTGATCCGTACCGCCGGAGCCGCCGATCATGCCTCGCCGAAGGATCACGCCGTTGACGTTCGCGGCCGCAGCAACAAAATCGGTGTCACCCGTCGTCAGCAGCGCATGGGATACTCCGACGCTCGGGATCGAACCGCCATCGTCCGTCCGGCGCGGTGACGGCGGCATGAGCGCATTGGAAATCGAGATCGGCTGCGCGGCCGCAAAAGTGATCGGCTGTATCGGCTGCGGCCCGTTGAAATCTATCGGCTGGATCGGAACGGCCGTGCCGCCATAAACCGCACGGTTGTCGATGATGTCGCCCGTACCGATTTGCAGATGCACGTCGAGCGGCGAGGCAGACACGTTGCGAATTATCAGCGACGAAAATTCGAGCACCTGACCGGCCGCATCGAATGGCCGATAGCCAAGCCCCGGCGCGACATAGAAGAAATTGCCATCATCGAATGCCAATTGAAAAGGCGCGTCAGCCGAGAGGCAGGAGACGATTGTTCCCGCGTCGTTGAACGAACGCTCCTCACCGGCCGGAATGCCGGTGATGATTACGTCGCGGAACTGTCCGGAGCGGCGGGCCATCACGCGGCTTTCTGCAAATAGTTGAAGGCAAAGAACGCGATCATCGCAATGGCCGCATACTGAATGAATTGCTGCACGATTTCGGTTGCGTCTTCCGTCGCCGCCGCCTGCGCCGCTTGCTGATACGACGCCTGCGTCGAAGATGCGAAGCCGAGAACGTCATTCGCAAAGTTGAACACGCCATCCGAAAACGACATAGCGACGGACGCCATGTCCTCCGAGACCTCGCGCGCGAGCTTGTTGCCCTCCTTAAGCGCGGTATTGACGACATTGGTATTTCGGTCGAGAGCGACCTTCGCGACGTGCAGCGCCTCCGGCGACAAGTCCTCAATCGTCACGTTGACATAGCTGTCCTCAGCGCGAACGATCAACGCGCCATTGTCGGCCGCGATACGCTCATCGCGCGTCGTCGTCTGTTGCGTCTGCGCACTGGCGGACGAAGATTTATTGAAGCACATCAGGCGACATCCTTCACATAGGTCAGAGCGCGAAGCCGCATTCCGAAATGCTCGACCACGCGCACCATCGCATCGGTTTCGATGTCCGCGACGATACGCGCGCCACTGTCGAGCATGTTTTCGAGCGTGGCGAAGGCGGTGCGGATCAGGAACGGCGCGCGGCGCGCGTTCAGACCGACAATGCGAAGCTCCATCCGCCCGGCCACCGGCAACAGCGAATAGGCGACGACCGCGCGCACACGATCATCCTCTCCAACCGTGAGAAACGAGACCTCACCCGCTTCGTATGCGGCGCGAAGATTTCCCGCCGGATAATCGGCAGGCGCGCTCTCGGCAATGAGAGCGTCGATTTCCGGCGTCCATTTTGCGCTAGGATCGACCTTCATCAGCTTCGCCCCAAGAAGTACCAGCCAGCGAGCGCCAGCGCGCCCATGACGACAAGATGCGTGATGCCCGCTGCGGTCGGCGTTGCCGTGTTGCCCTGCCCCATCACAAATGCGCCGGACGTGAACGTGTTGTTGACGCTCGCGTGTCCGCTCGCACTCGACGGGATCAGCGTCGATGCGCCGGGCGCGGCCGGAGCGGCGGCGGCGGCAATCGTCGGCGCGGCGAGCATGGAAAGCACGGCAACCTCCTAACGGCGCAACAGCACCAGCACCACCACCGCGAGGCCGGCACCCGCGACCAGGTATTCGGTCGGGACGCCGAAGAACGGGCCGGACCCTTGCGGATAGGTGACGGGCTGCTGTGGCGCGGCAGCGTTCGCGCCCGGCGGCAGATAGCCTTGCGCGCCGCCAAGCTTCAACGTCTCGAATTGCAGATATTTTTCGTAGACGTTGACAGCGGTCTCGAACACGCCGCCGAACAGATCGTTGATGTCGCCGAATATATCGCCCATTGACTTTGCTCCGAGCGGCGACGGTTAGAGCGGCCCGCCGTGAAATTCCGCGATCATGGTGAAGTTGTTCGCGACGGCCATATCGAACTCGATCTGAAGCTCATCGACAAAGTTGCCGTTGGCCTTGCGCATCGGCAGCACGTCGGCCGCGCGACCAGTATCATCCATGGCCGCGTGGAATACCGCCGTCTGCGGCACCTTGCCGGCCGCCGTCAGATAGGCGTTCGCCTGCGCGCGCGTCAGATTGTAGGCCTCGTTTTGCTCGACCGAAATCCGCAGCGCGGAAATGTCGTTGGCCGTGTTCTCGAAGCAATGCAGCGCGGCGAGATCGCCAAGGTTGCGCGGCATGTCGAGCAGCGTACGCGCGCCCGTTCCCGACACGTCGATATTGCGGCGGCGCGTCGTCATGATGCGGCCGAGCGGATAGAGCTTGCCGTCCGGCATCCGCGCATTGTCGAAGATCGCGCGGCCGGCCAGTGCGGGCGCGGTACGACCCGCCGCAACCTTGACCCGGATTTGGAAGCTCTCGATGCCGTTGCCTTCAAGCGCCCATGCGAGAAAATCTTCGTCGCCCGGCGTCCGCCGCCACGGCTCCGAAAAATAGATCGGCAGAAGGCCGTTCTGGAACGCGAAGGGCGCGCCGTGATAGGCGTTCATCACCCGCAGTTCCGCCGCCGAGAATTTCCGCTGCGTCCGCGCATTGAGGAGGATTTCGATTTCCTCGATTGCGGCGTCGGTATTCGCCAGCGTCGTCGGCGTCCCGCTTTCGGTGTAGTGCAGCATGACGCCGTGGTAGCGGCGGCTCGGCGGGAGATCGATACTGGCGGTCTGACCGGCGCCAACGCCGGTGATGTTCTGGATCGGAACGCGGCGACGATATGCCATGACGATTTCCTTGTGTCGGTGTGAGAGCTTCGCGGCGCGCGACGGATCAGGCGTCGTAGCCGGAGATCGCCTGCTTCACGAGCGAGTTGCTGCGCATGGCGTTCATCACGAGACCGGCGAAGAAGATCGCCCCCACCGTGATGATGAAATATTTTGCTTCGGGCTTGCCCATTGTCGCGTCCTCTTGACGATGTTTCCTAGGCCACCGCAGCGGCCCGCGCTTGTCGCCAGACGAAGCCGACCGCCGATTTCCGTCAAGGGCAAAAAGGCCGCCCTACGTACGTAGGGAAACGGGCGTCAACAGGCCGGATTTAGACTGCCGGAACGCCGTCACCTGTCCATTTTCGGCCATAAGGCAATGGTGATTTGCGAGCGTACGCAGCGGCTCTTTCCAGCGCTTCCCGAGGCGCTTGAGCATCGCCTGTTGATCGTCCTCTTCCGCCAACGGAAAGACGTAGGTTGTCAGCACATTGCCGCGAAAAGTTTTCGACACTTGCGCCGGTCGCTGTGTCACGCCGACGACCTCGATCCCGACATGACGGCCGCGATTGACGATGTTCGACATGCCCGAGAATTCCGTAGGGAGCTTGTGCGACGGAAACGACAAATCCATTTCCTCGACAACCAGCGTCAGCTTGCGCGCATCGCGGCCATCTTCGTAGGGAGATTGAACCTGCCATAGCGCCGATGTCAGCCGATGCAGACATTCCGCCTCGCCACCGGCGCGCGGCACGTAGGAGATCGCGAAGCCGCGTCCGTACAGTCGCCGGATCGCGCGGCCGACTTCGGGAAGCGAGTAGCACTTGACGATTTTCCCGCCGGTATATTCATCGAGCGGATCGAAAACGACGACCTTGGGCTTGCCCTTGGTCATCGCCTTCGCCCGCGTCGATTTTCCCGAGCCGCGCCGCCCGGTGATGAGCGTCAGCGATGCGTCTTTCTGCATCGTCACTCGCCCCAGTCCGCGCCTTCGTCCGGCCGCAAATTGCCGTCGCCGCCATCGGCGTTATCGGCCTTCGGCGTCACGTCCTTCATCGGCCGCGCTTCGGCCTCCGCCTTGGCGACAATCTCGGCCTTCACCGCCATTGCCTTCGGGCCGACGAAAGCAAGGATGGTGATGATGCGCTTTGCCCACTCGCTTTCCGGCGACAACAGCCATTGCAAAAAAGGCGTCTCAAGCGCGATGTCGTACAGGCTGTCAGACGCGGCGCGCGCCGCCTGTTCTTCTTCCGGCCGGATCGGCAGGCTTTCGAGCGGGAAAGGCGGCAGCGAGACGACGCCGCCGAGCGCGAACAGGCCCCGGAAATTCATCCAGAACATTTCGCGGTCGATCAGGCCGCCCGGCACCGCCGCGCCGGGCTGTCCCAATTCGTCCTGGCCGATGTCATCCGCACCGAAGTCAATCCCGTCCACATGCGCGCCGGGATCGTCGTCGCCCTCAGAGATCGGAGAGGAAGTTGCTTCCTCGACGCTCGGGCTTTCGTTTCGGCTTGGGAGCGGCGGGCGGGTCAACGCGGCCCGACTTGTCGTTTGCAGAAACTTTTCCTTCATCGGCGTCTTCCGCCTCCTTTGCCTTTGCGATCAGCTCCGCGCTGTCCGCCTGTCCGTATTTCATTTCCGAGCCGCAGGCCGTCCGGTCCGTATGGCCATTGCAGCGATAGAAGACGCGCCAGCCGTTGCCCTCGACCTTGAGCGGCACCTTCGCGCCGCAGACGAGGCATTTGCCAAGCCCGAGATGCGCCGCCATCGCTATTCGCCCTCGTAGCGCGGACGGCCGCGCTTCCAGCCAATCGGCCGGCGCGCGCCTTCCGGCGAAGGTTCACCCTTCGACTTCGGCGCGGCCTTCGCGCGCGGCTTCGCGGGCGCCTTCGGCTTCGCCGCAGCTTTCGCCTTCGGCTTCACCGTCTTTTTCGGTTTGCAGGTCACAGGTGATTTTCCTTCCATGTTTTCAGCGCGGCCATCACTTCGGACATTGATCCGAAGCCGCCGCCCGGATCGAACGCGCGCTTGTGTGGAGAAGGTGGCGGCTTGTAGTTCGGCGCAGGCATTTCGCGCGCGTCGAAATAGGAGTGGCAGTCATGTTGCGAGAGCAAAAATTCGACGGCTTCCGTCCCGCCCTTGATCGCGGCGGAAAGAATATCGGCGGTCAGCTTCAACCGGATCACGCGGTTCCATGTGCCGCTGTCGAAGACGGCAACGCGGCCAGTTTCTTGCGCGATGATTTCGCCCGTCTCTGTGTCGATCACTTCGGAGTGCTGGTAGCCCTCAAGCGCCAGCTCTTCGTCGGGCAGCGGATCGCGCAGGCCGTACCACTCGCGAAGGCCGCGCGCATATGTCAGGTGCCGCGCGCCCTTGAACGCGGTCGCAAATTCGACAAAGAGCCGGCCGGCGCGCGCGTCATGCTCGCTCGCCTTGAGCAAGTCCCATACGGATTGACCGGCGGCGTCTTTGTGCGCGCCTTTCGCGATTTCCTGACCGGCTCCCCACTTCGCGACATAGGCCGCGCCCGCGCTGGCCGTAGACGCCTCGCGAAGATGGAAAGCCTTTTCGTCGCATGTTCCGTCGACGCGCCGCACCGCGCTTGACCATCGCGCCCACAGCGCGGCCTCAAGATCGTCCTGGCGGCGTTCGGACAGCTTCGCGCCCGTGAAAATCAGGACATGCAAATGCGGATGCCAGCCGCTTTTCCCGTGCGTGACCTCAAGCGCGCGCACCGTGCCGATGATGCCGAGATCGGCTTTCAATCTGACCCATGCGCCGCCCTGTTGCGCTTTCTCCCATGCGCGCGCCACCTGCCACCGCAGTTCCCTTGCCGACTGGAAAGATTTATGGCGAAGCGTGAGTGTCGCCATGTACAGGCCGCCGCCCGCCGTCATATGCGCTTGCGTCAGCGCCTCGACTTCGGCGGTTCGGCGCGTTGCGATCTTCGATGCGCAAACCGGACAGGTCCATATCGAGCCGCACGTCTCAAGCCCGCGAAAATGCGCGCCGCCTTCGGGGTTAACCCATACCTCGACCGTTGGCCCCGTGCGGCGACGGCCGCAGCGCGCCACCCTGCCCGGCTCGCTTCGATCCGCCGCCGTGTCGAGTAGTACGCCCGCCCGGTCGCGCAATTCGTGCCGCTCTTTGCGAAGATGCAGCACGTCCTCTGGAAAGTCTGTTTGCGTGTCTATCAAGGCGCGGCACCGGCGCGGTAGTGATGGTCGACAAAAACAGTATCGCGGACGCGCAAGAGGATGATTTCGCCCTCGCAGTCCCACGCGGCGGCGAGACGGCGCGCTTCCGCATCGTCGGGCGCTTCAATCGCCTGCATGCAGTATTGGCGACCGTCGAGCGTCATATAGCGCGCGATGTAGAGCGCTTTTGCGCGCGAAGAGGTGAGGCTGGCGAAAGGGTCTCGCATCATGCACATCACGGCCTCCCGTGTTCGGTTGCGTAGTGATGGATCGTCAGCGCGGCGGCGGCCCAGTTGTCGACGACCTCATGGAACACAACGGCACCGCGCCAAATAATCATCAGCGCGATGCCGCCTTCGGTCATTTCGATTGCCGAGATCGTCATTGACGGAGGAACGCTCATCACCAGTCCCTCCCGCGCGCCATCGCCGCCCACCGCCGTTCCAGCACCGCGTCATGTTCGGGCTTCGCTTCGCGGACGCGGCGCATATGCGCGACGTTGAATTTCGACGTGATGACGAATTTTTGCTCGCACGGCCAGAAGACCAGCGTTTCGATTGTCTCGGTTTCGTCCGGGTACAGAGAAATGCTGTTTCTGTGGACTTCGGCCCAGCCGCATTTCCCGCGCCGCTCGGTGGCCTCGAAAATGTCGGTCACGTCCTCGACCAAGAGAATTTTTCCGTAGCGGTCGATGAAGCGGATTTGCTTTTGGAAAGGTGGGGTTTCGATGGGGGCCACCTGCCCCGGCAGTTCGTCGATTGTGAGCATCCGTTTTCCCCGCGTTGCTCTGGACCCTGCCCCGCCTCGGCGGGCGGCGGCGCAGTCAGGAGCCTCGGGGTACGAGAGATCAGCGCCGCCGCCGCTTTCGCGGGGAACGTCGATCCAATGCACCCGTTCATTTGCGGTTCAAGTGGCCGGTTTTATTGTCGCTCGACTCACGGCAACAGCCTCAGCGGGGAAAAATTGCGATGCTGTACTTTGATTTCCGACACCGCGCGAAACGCGCCGCAGCTCGCATCCGCGACTTGCTCAACAGATCCGACGAGCTGACGACGGATCCGCGATCGGGCGATCCGATGCCGCTAAATATGGGTTTACGAAATCGCAAAGACACTAGACCTAGAAGTCTGGCAAATCAGTTGCGGGTGATTTGCTCCGCAGGCAGACAAGTATTCCGCGACCGTCCCGATATGAGAACAAAACAACGTGTAAGCACCCTCTGCTATATATTATGAAGAATATTATCCTACATCCGGGCCCAACCGGCATCACCGTCAAACGCGCCCGGAACAAAGAAAATCCCCGTAATATGTGTGTGCCACCGGCATACATTCAGTAAAAATGACGCAAAATCAAAGACAAACCCTGAATAGTAACGCCCCTTTATCGCTGCATATTATGGCCCAACATAAGGTCATTTTGTGATCGGGTTGACCCTCGTGTCTGAAACCTTCAAATACGAACCGTCGGGGTGCTTTGGGGGCACAAACGACTGGAGGTTCCAATGACCCGGTTTGGCAAGACACTTCTCGCAGGCGCGGCCAGCATCGCGCTGATGGCGTCCCCGGCCCTGGCTGAAGGCGACATGCTTCAGCCCGACGACCTGAACGCGCCGGACGCGGCGGCCACGGACACGATGCCCGAGGTCGACGCGGTCGCCCAGCTTCAGGCGCTCGGCTACAGCGACATCGAGCCCATCGACGCCCAGGGCGATGCCGAGGCCGAAGGCCAGGCGACCTTCACGGCCACCAATCTCGACGGCCAGTCCGTCATGGTGACGCTCGACACCCACACCGGCACGGTGATCGACGAGCAGCCGGCCGCCTACTGATCGGCCATTCGTGAAATGCAGGCGGCGCGGAAGTTTCGGCTCCCGCGCCGTCTGCACGAAGCGTCCACCTTTCTCGAAGCGCAACGGGGCGCTGGGGCCTTGAAGACAGTCGGAGAAATGACATGAAGAACCGAATAGCGAAAACGCTCCTCGCCGGCACGGCAAGCCTCGCCCTGCTGGCCTCGCCGGCGCTGGCGATCGATGCGCTGGCGCCCGCCGGCAAGGTTCTCGCCCAGACAGGCGGCGTCGGCGTTGAAGGCGTCACAGGCGCCGCCGGATCGATCGGCGCGGGCCAAGCTGGCGTCGGCGGCAAAGGCGCCGTGGGCATCGACGGCAATGTCGGCGCCAGCACGTCCGGCGGCTCGGCGGGCGCTGGCGCGAGCGGTTCCGTTGGCACGTCGGGCGCCGTTGGCGGCGCGGCAGGCACGTCGGGCAATGTTGGCGCCGGCGCAAGCGGTTCGGCTGGCACGGCCGATACCGGCGGCACGATTGGCGGCACTGGCAGCGCCGAAACGACCGGCTCAGTGCTCGGTGCGTCGTCGGCGGATACGACCGCCTTGCTGACGCAGCGCGGCTACACCGACATCGTGCCCGTCGAAGACGCGGCCACCGCCGCCGCGGACATGAGCGGTCATTCGACCTTCAAGGCGCGCAACAGCACCGGAAACCAGGTCGAGCTCGTGGTCGACAACGCCACCGGCGTTGTGATCCACGAATCCGCGATGGGCGCGAAAAACCAGTAACCGCCCTCGTCCCGCGGATAACACGCCACACGAACAACGGCGCGGAAGCCTCAGGCTCCGCGCCGTTTTTTTAGAATTCGAATTCCAGAGCCATGCCGTCCCAGGCCGGCTCCACGCCCGCCGGCAGCTCGGCTTTCAGCGTCCGGTAGTCGAGATCGACATGCAGATTGGTCAGCACGCCTTGAGGCACCCCGGCGCGTTTCAGCCAGCCAAGCGCCATCTCGACATGCGCATGCGTCGGGTGTGGCGTATAGCGCAGCGCATCGACGATCCAGCATTGAATTCCGTCCAGTAGCGCGAAACTCTCATCCGGAATGCCAACCGCATCCGCCGAATAGGCCAGCGGTCCGAACCGGAATCCGAGCGAGCGGATATTGCCGTGGTCCTGGTCGAAAGGCAGCGCGGTCACCGTACCTCCCGGCCCCTCCACATGCACCGCCCGCCCCGGCGCCTCGATCATGTGATGGTTGAGTATCGGCGGATAGCCCGCGCCGGGCTTCTCCTTGAAGCAATATCCGAAGCGCGACAGCAGCGTCTCGCCCGTCGCCGCGTCCATCCAGCAATCGACGCGGCGGCGCTGGTTGATCGCCACCATGCGCAAATCGTCGATCCCGTGGCATTGGTCGGCATGGTCGTGCGTGAACAGCACGCCGTGGATCGGCCCGACGCCGGCATCGATCAATTGTTCGCGCATGTCGGGCGATGTGTCGATCAGCACCACGGTCTTTTCGGCCGGGTTGCGGTCCCATTGCTCGACCAGCAGCGAGCAGCGCCGCCGCCGGTTCTTCGGTTCTTTCGGGTCGCAGGCGCCCCAATGTCCGCCATCGGGCCCGATGCGCGGTACCCCGCCCGACGAGCCGCAACCGAGAATGGTCGCCTTCAGCTTCATCCGCGCAACACCGCGTCGGGCGGCACGCGCGAAAACAGCCGGAGGAAGTTTCCGGTCGTCGCTTCGGCAAGCTGCGCCGCGCTCACGCCTTTGACCTCTGCCAGTTTCGCCGCCGTATGCACCACGAAGGCCGGCTCGTTGCGCTTGCCGCGCTTCGGCACCGGCGCGAGGTAAGGCGCATCGGTCTCGACCAGCAGCCGGTCCAGCGGCACTTTCGCGGCGGTCGCCCGCAATTCGTCCGCCGTCTTGAAGGTCAGGATGCCGGAAAGCGAAATATAAAGCCCCAATTCAAGAGCCTTTTCAGCAAGTTGCGGGCCCGAGCTGAAGCAGTGCAGCAGCCCCGGAAAGGCGCCCTTCCCGGTTTCCTCATCCAGAATCCGGCCCGTGTCGTCGTCGGCGTCGCGCGTATGCACGACAAGCGGCAGCCCCGTCTCGCGCGCCGCCGCGATATGCGCGCGGAAGTTCCGCTGCTGCGCCTCGCGCGGCGAATGCTCGTAATAATAGTCGAGCCCGGTCTCGCCGATGCCGACGACCTTCGGGTGCTTGGCCATCTCCACCAGCGTCGCCGTGTCGGTCACCGGCTCGTTCGCCGCCTCATGCGGATGAATGCCGACGGTGCAGAACACATGCGGGAAACGTTCCGCCACCGCCCTCACCCGGTCGAATTCGCTGACCTTGGTCGAGATCGTCACCATCAGCCCGACGCCCGCCGCATGGGCGCGCGTCACCACCTCCTCGACCTCCGGCCCGAAATCAGGAAAGTCGAGATGACAATGGCTGTCGATCAGCACGGGCAAGCTCACGACGCCGCCTCCGGCTCCACATAGCGCGGGAACACGCCCGAGGGCGCCGGCAGCGCCGTCCCGGCCGCAAGCGCGCCCTCCGGTCCCAGCGCGCCGAAGCCGCGCGCTTCCGGCCCGAGCGCCAGCTGGTCGAGAATCTTGATCGAGGCTTCCGGCATCACCGGCTGCACCAGAATGCCGATATGCCGGATCGCCTCGGCCAGCACATAAAGCACCGTCGCCATGCGCGCCGGATCGGTCTTGCGCAAGGTCCAGGGCGCCTGTTCGTCGACATAGCGGTTGGCGTCGCCGCACAACCCCCAGATCGCTTCCAGCCCCTTGTGGAAAGCGAGCACGTCGAATTCGGCCCGCACCCGGTCGAGCATCCCGTGCGCGGTCGCCAGCAGCGCCTTGTCGGCATCGCTGAACGCCCCCGGCGTCGGAACAACGCCACCGCAATTCTTGGCGATCATGCTCAGCACCCGCTGCACCAGATTGCCGAGATCGTTGGCGAGGTCGCCATTGGTCCGGTGCACGATCGATGCATGCGAAAAGTCGCCGTCATTGCCGAACGGCACTTCGCGCAGCAGGAAATAACGCGAGGCGTCGAGACCGTATGTCGTCACCAGATGATCCGGCGCAACGGCGTTGCCGAGCGACTTCGACATCTTCTGGCCCTCGATGGTCCACCAGCCATGTGCGAACACGCGCTTGGGCGTCGGCAGTCCTGCCGCCAGCAGGAAGGCCGGCCAGTAGACCGTGTGGAAGCGCAGAATGTCCTTGCCGATCACATGCAGGTCGGCGGGCCAGTAGCGTTTGTATTGTTCGTTCTCGGTATCGGGATAGCCGACGGCGGTGATGTAGTTGGTCAGCGCGTCGAGCCACACATACATGATGTGATCCTCGTCGCCGGGCACAGGCACGCCCCAGTCGAACGTCGTGCGGCTGATCGAGAGATCCCGCAATCCGCCTTTGACGAAGCTGACGACCTCGTTGCGCCGGCTCGCGGGCGCGATGAAATCGGGATGCGCCGCATAGAATTCGAGCAGCGGCTCCGCCCATGCCGACAGACGGAAAAAATACGACGGCTCCTCCACCCATTCGCATTCGGCGCCCGTCGGCGCGATCTTCTTGCCGTTCGGGCCGGCGGTCAGCTCATCCTCGTCGTAGAAGGCCTCGTCGCGCACCGCGTACCACCCGGCATAGGAACCGAGATAGATATGACCCTTCTCCTCCATGCGCTTCCACAGCGCCTGGCAGGCCGCCGCATGGCGCGGTTCGGTCGTGCGGATGAAATCGTCGGTGGAAAAATTCATCGTCTCGCGGAGATCGAAGAAGTTCTTCGACACGCGGTCGGTGAATTGCTGCGGCGTCACACCCGCCAGCGCCGCCGCCTTTTCGACCTTCTGCCCGTGCTCGTCCGTGCCGGTCAGGAACTTGACGTCGAACCCGTCGAGCCGCTTGAACCGCGCCAGCACATCGCACGCCAGCGTCGTATAGGCGTGCCCGATATGCGGCACGTCATTGACGTAGTAGATCGGCGTCGTGATGTAAAAAGCCTTGGGCGCGCTCATTGTACTCTCGAACCTGCACTTCAGTTTTCTCCACCCTTCCCCTGTGGGAGGGTCAAACGGCTGCAAGCCGTTTGGGGAGGGGTTGCGGAGGGAATCCGGTAATGGACGTTAGCGGATTTGTCGCCGTCCGGCGATCCGCCCTCAAGCGCCCGCGCGTTCGCTCGCGACCGCTTCGAGCATCGAAAAGACGTTGAGAACCGTCAGTTTCCGGTCCGTGTTCAGCGCCTCGCCGCGGGCAATGGATTGGCCGATCTTCTCCCATACCTCGACCCAGCGATCAAGGCTGGCCCCGCCGCGCGCCGGGTCGGTCAGCCGCGCCATCGCCGCGCCCTCGCCCGCCGCGATGTCGGGTCCGGGATCGAGCCCCGCCCCGGCGCGGATCAGGCCTTGCAGCCACAGCGTCAGCAATTCGCCGAGCGTCTCGAAAGCATCGTCCGCGCCGCGCCGCGCCGCCTTGTCGGCCAGCGCATGCACGCCCGCGATGTCGAGCCGCGGCAAGGCGCTGAGCAGCCCCGCCAGCTCCTTGTAGAGCGCGAGCCCGCCTCCCGCCGCGATCGCCAGCGCCCGGCCCGCGCTGCCATCGGCAAGCCGCGCGATCGTCTCGGCCTCGCCGGCTTTCAGTTTCAGCCCGGCATATTTGCTTTTCTCGTGCTCGGCGGCGGCCACGGCCCCCGCTTCGCTCGCCGTCATCGCCGCCACGATCTCCGCCGCGCCGAGCGGCTTCATCGCGAGCGCCCGGCAGCGCGAGCGGATCGTCGGCAACAAGCGTCCCGGCTGGTGCGACAGCACGAGGAACAACCCCTGCGGCGGCGGCTCCTCCAGCGCCTTCAAGAGCGCATTGGCGGCGTTCGGGTTCATGTCGTCGGCAGCGTCGATCACGACGATCCGCCAGCCGCCGGCGCCGCCCGCCGTCATGCCGAAAAAATGTCCGATGCGCCGCACTTCGTCCACCGGCAGCACGGTCTTGAACTTCTTGGTCTTGTCGTCCCAGGGCCGCCGCACGGTCAGGAGATTCGGATGGCTCCCCGCCGCCACCTGATGCGCCGCCGCGCTTTCGGCCGGCACCGCGAGATCGCGCGCGCCCGCCGCCCGGGCCGCCTCCGGCGTCCCGTAATGCAGAATGAACCGCGCGAAGCGATAGGCGAGCGTCGCCTTGCCGATGCCCTTCGGGCCGGTCATCAGCCAGGCATGATGCATCCGCCCGCCCATGAACGCCTCGAACAGCGCCCGTTCGGCCTCCTGATGCCCATAAAGCGCCGTCACCACGCGCGGATGCGCAAACGGTTCCAGCCGGTCGCTCTCGGGTGTGTCTTTCTCAGCCATGCGTCTGTGTTAGCACGGGCAGCGGCCGGGCGGAAAGCGCGGGCTTCTACCGCGCCTCGATCAGCCCGCGTGTTTCGGCGATCTGGCCGTCGGGCCGCGTGACCCGCACCGCGAGCACGTTGACCTGCGCATTAAGATCGTCCGCCAGCGGATCGACGCGTTCATTGTCGATCGCGACCTCGTAATAGAGATGGTTGCCGGTCGCGAGCCCGGTCTTGCCGACATAGCCGATGACGTCGCCCTTCTTGACCCCCGCTCCCGCGCGGACGCCCGGCGCGAAGCCGGAGAGATGCGCATAGAAGGTTTCGACATTCGCGGCATGTTTGATCGTGACGAGCTTGCCGTAATTGCCGCGCCAGCCGGCCATGGTCACGATGCCGTCCTCGGCCGCATAAACGGGCGTGCCCTTCGGCGCCGCCCAGTCGACGCCGCGATGCAGGCGCTTGTCCTTCAGCACCGGGTGAACGCGCCATCCGTACCCGGACGTCATGCGCGCCTTGGCGGTGTCGATCGGATCGCCGAAATGAAGCGCCCGGTCGGGCAGCGACGGGACCGCCGCAACGGGCCGGTCGAGCGGCAGGATATGGTTTGCCGCCACCGGGTCGAGAACGGTCGCAAGATCGACGCCGCGGGCCATCGCTGCGGTCGAGGGAAGAAGCAGGAAGAGCGAAAGGAGGGACGAGAGGAAGAAGGCGGCGCCGGAAAAAACTGGTCG
This sequence comes from Parvibaculum sp., assembly GCF_019635935.1. Classification (NCBI taxonomy): domain Bacteria; kingdom Pseudomonadati; phylum Pseudomonadota; class Alphaproteobacteria; order Hyphomicrobiales; family Parvibaculaceae; genus Parvibaculum; species Parvibaculum sp. The sequence goes on from NZ_JAHBYN010000001.1 coordinate 82,944, forward strand.
GGCGACCGAATTTGGCTGTCGTCGTTTCACCGGCGATCCTTTTCTTCGTGGCCGGCGCGGTCGCCGGATGTCCATCCGTTTTCAAGTCCGGGGATTTCTATAATTGAAGGCCGCTCCGGGGGCAAACCCGATTAACCTTGCCGGCTGTCCGTGACAGTTTTTTGACAGATCGATGACAGTTCAGCCGAAAAGGCGGGATTCCGCCGTTTTCCAGATCGCAGCGGCGACCGCCTCCTCTGTGCCGCTGGCGTCGATGACGACGCAGCGTTCGGGCTCGTTTTTGGCAATGTTTAGAAAGGCTTGGCGCAGGCGCGCGTGAAATTCGACGCCCATCCGCTCGTAGCGGTCCTCGGCCGAATTGTCCTGCCCCTGCCGCGATCGGGCGCGCGCCAGCCCCTGTTCGACCGGCAGATCGAGGATCAAAGTCAGCGCCGGCATGTCGTCGCCGACAACCAACACCTTGAGTTCATTGACAAATTCGGCCCCGACCGCCGGCCCCTGATAGGCCATGGTCGAATCGACAAAGCGGTCCGAAATCACCCATTCGCCGCGCTCCAGCGCCGGCCGGATGGTCCGTTCCAGATGCTCCGCCCGCGCCGCAAAATGAAGCAAAGCCTCGCTTTTTTGGCTCCAGCGCGTCGTTTCGCCGGTCACCAGCAACTGCCTGATCGCCTCCGCGCCGGGCGCGCCGCCGGGCTCGCGCGTCACGCAAACCGTCTCGCCACGCGCGCGCAATTTCTGCGCAAGCCTTTGAATTTGCGTCGATTTTCCGGCGCCCTCGCCGCCTTCCAGCGTGATGAACCGGGCCCGCGCCAAGGTCAGCTTCCAAAGATGAGATGCGTCAACGCACCGAATGCGCGGCTGAAAATGCCTTGTCTTTCAACGTTTCCGCCTGCCAGCAGCGGATATTCGCGCACCGGCGCGCCCGGTGTTTCGATCTTCAGTACACCGATTTTCTGCCCCGCCGCGACAGGCGCCACCAGCGGCGTTTCATAGGCGACAGTCACTTTCATGTCGCGGCGCTGATCGACGGAAAGGATCACATCGATATCGGAGGCGCTGACCAGCGGCACTTCGCGATAGGTGCCCTGCCACACCGGCGCATTTTCGATCGGCGTTCCGGCGGCGAAAAGCTTGTAGTTCTTGAACGACCGGAAGCCCCAGTCGAGAACGCGCACCGTTTCGTCGGCCCTCGCCCTTTCGCTTTCCATGCCGTTCAGTACAAGGATCAAACGCCTGTCGCCGCGCTTTGCCGACGCCGTCAGGCCATAGCCCGCCGCTTCCGTGTGTCCGGTTTTCAAGCCGTCGACCGACGGATCGAGATAGAGCCCCGGATTGCGGTTGCCCTGCCGGATGCCGTTCCAGGTGAAGTCCCGCTCCTTGAAGATCGGATAGAACTCCGGAAATTCCATGATGATGTGGCGCGCCAGCAGCGCGAGATCGTGGGCCGTCGTCACATGCTCTTCATGCGGCCAACCCGTCGAATTCTTGAAAACCGAATTCTTCAGGCCGATTTCCTTGCCCCGCTCCGTCATACGGATCGCAAAGGCTTCCTCAGATCCGCTCAGCGCTTCTGCAACCACAATGCAGGCATCGTTGCCGGATTGAATGACGATGCTCTTGAGCAACGCGCTGACCGGCACCGAAGAATTGAGTTCGGCGAACATGGTCGAGGAGCCGGATGCGGCGCCGCCCGTGCGCCAGGCATATTCGCTGACGATGAATTCGTCTTCGAGGCTGACGCTGCCCTCGCGAATGGCGCCGAAGAGCACGTCCAGCGTCATCAGCTTGCTCATGCTGGCCGGATACATTGTCTCGTTTTCGTTCTTGCCCCACAGCACTTCGCCGGTCTCGTAGTCCATCAGAACGGCGAATTTGGCTGACGTATCGAAAGCGGCCTGCGCCGCGCGCGGTGCGGCGAACACCGCGCCGAACAGGGCCACGCAAACGAACAGAATGGATGCAGTGCTTTTCATGGTGTCGTCTTGTCCTCTTCGGCGACGAAACATTTGTCGGCCGGAATTTGTGTCGTCTAGTCGACGATGATGCGCGCGCCGTTGTGTCCGCGCTGCATAACGCCTTGCAGCGACGTATCGGCGGCGGAAACGTCGGAAAGCGGCCCGACGCGCACCCGGTAAAACGGCGTGCCGTCGACCGTCGTCGTCTGTATCTCGACCGGCCCAAGGCCCGCGAGTTGCTGGCGTACGGCTTCGGCGTTCTGCAAGTTCTGGAACGACCCGGCTTGCACATAAAGATTGCCGGTCCCGGCGACCGCGACCTGCCGCGTCGCGCCCGGATCGTCGCGAACGGGCTCCATCGTTGCGGCGGGCTCGGATTGCACCGGCGTGACATTCGGTGGCGGCGCGCTCACGGCGCCCGCAGGCGGCGCGAGTTGCGACGCCGAAACGGCGGCGACGGAAGCGACCGGCGCGGCGGTCGCGCGGCGTTCGTCAGGCTGCGTTTCGACTTTCGGCGCAATAAAGGTTTCCGCAACGGCGCGTCCGTCGCCGATGCCGCCATCGAGCGGCGCCCGGCCGATATACTGGACGCGAACTTTCGCCGTGCCCTTCGTCATGAAGCCGAGCTCTTCGGCGGCGCGTTTCGACATATCGATCTCACGGCCGGCGGCAAACGGCCCGCGATCGTTGACGCGGACAATCACCGAACGGCCATTCTCAAGATTTGTGACGCGCGCAATCGTCGGCATTGGCAATGTCGGATGCGCGGCGGTCATTGCGTTCTGGTCGAAGATTTCGCCATTCGCGGTCTGCTTGCCGTGAAACTGCGGCCCGTACCAGGAGGCGATGCCCGTCGCGTCGTATTTATCGTCCTCGCGCGGGTAGTACCAGATACCGGCAATCTGGTAGGGGTTGCCGACCTTGTAGTATCCGCCGCCTGTCTTGAGAGGTCCCGGTGCCGAGGGTTTGCTGGCCGTTCCACAGCCCGCCAGCAGCAAGGCGAACGCCAACGGCGCCAGCAGGGCGAACACCGCGCCGCGGACCCTTTGGGAAGTTCGAACAGGCATTGGAGACCCCTCTCCGAGGCCGCTGCCGCGCACCGTCGGTGGCGAATCACTCCTCGAATGCAATCTTTTTTCTTATAGTGAGCCGGGCTTTCTGCGGCAAGCAGGACCGGATATCCGGCCCGAAATTGCGACCGGCGCCATGCGGTTACATCCTGTATGGTCGAGCCGTCTCCCCCAATGGAAAAGACAAGTGAACGACCTTTCCGGACACCCCGCTCCCACCTCCCTGACCGCCGGTCTGGTCGGCCTGATCCGCGGCAAGCCGGTCACGGCCGCCGATCTCGACGCCGCCGCGCTCTTCACGCTGGATGCCGTCGCCAACAGTCTCGCCGGACGCAACTCGGAACCGGGCCGCGTGTTGATGAACTGGTGGCAGGCGCGCGGCGCCTCCAACGCGGCGCCAGAGCCGGCGCGTCTCGCCTTTTTGATGGGCGCTCTCTGCCACATTCTGGAAACAGACGATCTGCACCGCGAATCCGTCGTCCATCCGGGCTGCGTGGTCGTGCCGGCCGCATGGGCGCTTGCTGGAGCACGCGGTGCGACCGGCCGCGCGTTTCTCGAGGCGGTGCTGCAGGGCTTCGAGGCGGCGACGCGCGTCGGCATGGCGGTCGGGCCCGCGCATTATCGCATCTGGCACAACACCGCGACTTGCGGGCCCTTCGGTGCCGCGATGGCCGCCGCCTCCCTCCTCGGTCTGTCCGACGATGCGGCCGTTCACGCGCTCGGTAATTCGGGTTCCCAATCTTCCGGTCTTTGGCAATTCCTTGAGACCGGCGCGATGACGAAACATCTCCATGCCGGTCACGCGGCGGAGGCCGGCGTCAATGCGGCCGAACTTGCGGCCTTCGGATTTACAGGCCCCCCGCAAATTCTGGAAGGCGAGAAGGGTTTCTTTCGCGCGGCTTGCCCCGACGCCGATCCGGCGGCCGTATTGCGCAAACCCGATGCGCCGTGGCAGCTCGTTCGCACCTCGATCAAGCCCTGGCCATCATGCCGTCACACACATCCGACGATAGACGCAGCGGCCGAACTGCGCGCACGTCTCGCGGCCGACGGCATTGCTGCCGACGCGATCGAGGCGGTCGACGTTTCGACCTACGCTGCGGCGATCGATGTTTGCGACCGGCCGGTCGTGCAAAGCGATTACGAAGCCAAGTTTTCGTTGCAACACACGGCCGCCGCCGCCCTGCTCTTTCCGTTGGTCGATTTTGAGGCATTTGGAGTCGCAGCGAGAGACCGTTGCGCGCCGCTTGCCGCGCGGGTTCGTGTCCATGCGGCCGATCCGTGGGTGTCGGCATACCCGGCGAACTGGGGCGGCCGCGTCCGTGTGCGCCTCACGAACGGCATGGAACTGGCGGCCGACCGAACCGACGCCAAAGGCGACCCCGAGGCGCCGCTCAGCCGCGACGAAATGATCGAGAAGGCCGCAATGCTCCTGCACCACGGCGGCATCGAAAACCCGAAACCGCTGATCGACGCAATCCTCGGCCTCGCCGCAAGTGCCGCCCTGCCGGACCTGACGCTGAACTGAGATCAGCCGGCGGCGTTTTCGACCATTGGCTTGATGAAGCTGAGATAAGCCTGTCCGAAAAATCCGATCAGGAAAGGCATCCATATCCAGGCAGTGCGCCAGCGCAGCTTGCGCTTCGTCTTTTCGGGTTTGGCCCCCAGCGGCGGCGGCGGCGCCACATCCGTTTTAGGCGCTGTCGCGGCGGCTGCTTCGGCGGCCAGCAACTCGCGCGACTCCCGCCGTTCGGCCTGGAACTGCCGGAACATAAAAACGCCGAGCAACATGATGATGCCCAGCGGAATCCACGGCGATGTCAAATCAACCGGCACAACACTACTCCCCCCGAAAGCTACCCTTGGGGCATTCTTGCCCGCTTTTGTCCCATTTTGGCAAGCATTGCCGGGACTTGCAAAAGAGAATTGCCGTTAACCATAAAGGAAGTGCGCGGAACGCCCGGATTGGCGCTCAAAAGGCACAACTTCGAGGTCAGATGGAGTCAATCGGGTCAGGGAACGATTGAGAGAAGTTCGGCGGCGCCGGACGCCTGATTTTTGACGACAACCGGATTGCTTGCATCGCCAAATACAAAGGCACCCGAAATTGCCGCTATATGCCAGCCGTCGAGCGACCAGGAGCGTGTTTCGTCGCTTTGATGAGGCGCACCTGCCGCAAGTTCAAACTTTGGGCTGGTCGCCGAGCGACGGCCCAGATCGATGGCGAGTATCGTCGCGGGATGGGCCTTAGCGTCCGCCGGCGGCACCGCGCCGCTTCCCGGCTCGATCGCATTGTCGATCAGTAGCCGCACGAGTTCGGAATAGCTCAACCGCGCGAGCGCCGATGGCGATGTATCCCGGCCTGCCGGAACGACATATATACGGAACATGTTCCCTTGGGGGTCGGACGCCTTCGCAACCGCGCGCCGAACAAGCACGAAATCGGACCCGACAATGATATCGGCGACCACCGTTGCGATTGCAACGCGGCCGTCCGGGCTGCTGTAGAGCAATTGAACGCCGACTTCGCGATACTGCTCGTTCGCCGTGTCGATCTCCCGGTCGAAGATCAGCGACACGCCGGCACAAAGAAAATCTTCCGGTGCATTCCACTGCGCGGCAAGGTCTCGCGCCTCCCGGTCGACCAGTACGCCGTCCGGCACGACAAGGTCTCCACCGGCCAATTGGCACAGGGCAGGAAGAACGAGAGCCAGGTCCGGCCGCAATTCTGAAAAATCGAACCGTGGCAGCTCCCTTGTGCCGGATTGCGCGATGGCTCGATGGCTTGCCCCGGATATGGCGAGGATCAAGATGGCGGCAATCGCGATGTTCTGTAGACGGTTCATGGCCGCACACCACTGCCTGCAATGCCGGTTCCAAGTTTAGCCTTGTTGGCTACTGAAAAATCGACCACTGCGTTCGTCGCGCCAACCTTGGCATCGACTCCCTTGGCAACGAATCCGGCAACTGCGGAAATTGCTTCTATGTTTTGTCCTCTGAGTGTGTCGGATGCGCCGTAGTAGATGTTGGCTGCCAGTCGCTCTGCCTTCCGTTTTCCCACCTGAGGCGCAAACTTTGCGTAGTTTTCCACCGCCCGATCGGCGATTTTGTCGAGCTCTCCGGTACGCACCGAATCCTTGAATTTTTTACCAGCGATGCCGCCGACCATGCTGCCGAGTTTGTCGGCGACTATCTGCTTCGACGTTGCTGTTGCGGCGGCATCGTACGCCTTGCCAATGTCGCCAGATCCGTAATTCATTTCGGCGGAGAATTCACCGGCAAAGCCGGCGCCATATTCGATTTTGGTCGCTACGCTGTCGATTGCAACGACACTGCCGCACACGGCCGGGCCAAGCATGCAGGCGCCGACAACCACACCGGTTTTGATGCCGCCGATGATCGTGCTTCCATAGTCGATGAAGCCGCTCATCCACCACGAGTTCCACATCTCGTTCTCGGCGCGAATCGGAATGCTTTCGGCCTCGACCAACCTGTGGCGCATTTCGACGACGTTGCGTTCGCCCTCGTCGACGAGTTTCGAAAAGCGGTCGACCTGCTCCTTCATTTCGGCAAGCTTTTGATCGAGAAGTTCGTCGAGAACCTTGTCGCGCGCGCGGCGGCACTGGTAATCGCCCGACGGGCAGTCCGGGGGAAGATTGTCGATGTCATAGACGACGGATGGGGGGCCGGCGTCACCGCCGTCGGTTCCCTTGCCTGTAAGGTCCGCCACGACCGTCTCGGCAGGCGGATCGGAAGGCGCTGGATCGAGCGCCTCGCGCGTCACCGGCGATGGCTCGACGGACTTGTCGGGAATGATCGTCCCCAGCTCGCCGATCGGCCCCGGACCTAGGTCGACCGGGCCTGGAATTTCAACGACGATAGGCCCCGGCGTGTCGGGCACACCGATCCCGCCGTCAGGTGGCATCGGTGGTGCCACCCCCGCACCATCACCCCCGCCTCCCCCGCCGCCGCCGTCGGCCGGAGGTACGAGCGCGGCAACCGGATCAATGGATGGAGGACCGGTGTCAGTGTCATTGCCGAAGCCCGAACCGCCACTGCCGGTGCCCGTATCTGTGACGATCGGTGCGGCCGCGATCTCGCTGCTGCTATTCGAGCCAATCACAAACGCCGCGTATCGCATTTCATCGTCGTTGCGACCGTATTCAACGGTGGTCGTGGCCATTGACGCGGCAACATCGGAAGGCATGCCCAGCGAAACCAGCAGCGCCGCTTCACCGTTCTGGACGACGCGCGTCTCGGCTTTGCCAAGTGCCGTTGCAAAGGCGGCAGCGTCGCACATGCAGGTCTTGGCGTACTCGTCCCGAAAGGCCTGAGCGAGAGCGGAAGGTGCGCTGTCCTGCAAGCGGTCGACGGTGGCAGCGAGCGCCGGGCCGCTGGTTTGCAGCATCGCGTCGATCGCCGCAATCTGCTCCCGTGTCGCGCCTTCGGCCAGCGCCTGTCGCTTTATCGCGCCGACAAGTTCGGCGCCGCTGAGGCCGCTGCCTGAAGCGAGGTCGAGCCCCATTTCCCTGAACAACGCGATCAGTTCGGCATCGGATAGCGTACCGAAATCGCGCCATGAATTGACCTTGTCCGCGAGTGCACTCTGCGCCGGATAGCCCGGCACCACGGCCACGCGCGATGCCGACGACGCAACCGGCGACGATCGTTGCATCTGCTGTTGAATGATTTGCTGTTGCACGGCCGCAGGCGGCTGAACGGGTGGCGTCGGCGGGCGAGGACCCGGCCCGTGATGGTGCTGGGCGAGCGCGATCGCCGGCGCCATTACAACAAGCGCTGCGACCGCAAGCAAAGCTCCGCGTACCTGAACCAGCATGGAGATCTCCCGGACCGAACGCGCACAGCGCGAATGCGGACTGTCACCGTTCCAATGATTGACAGAAACCTTGCGCCAACCCGAGACTGCATTGGTGCTAGGCCGTTCGTTATATGTCGAAAGACATATGACCAATGCGTAATTGCATTCGCTTGTCGTCGGGGCATAAAGGGACCGAGTTTGCGGAATGGCGCCAGAATCGGGCGCGGCAACATTGATTTGCAGGAGCTGGGGGATGACGGGACTGAACCGAACGATATTCAAGGCTGGCGCACTCGTCGCGTTGGGAATGACCATGGCCGGTGCGGCAGCGGCGGCTCCTCAACACGGTGTCACCGCAGCCACGCCGACCCAGGACGCGGTGGGCTCCAAGCTTCAGCTTGTTCAACAGCAACAGCGCGACCAGACGCTGCGCGGCTTCTTCGATCGGCTCAACCTGCGCCGCAGCGGTCGCGGCGCGTCGGGGACGGCCGATATCGGCAATACGGGTCTGTCGGCCGGCGACGCGGCGCTGACCCAGGCGCTCAGCGTCTGGCTTTCGGCCAATTACAACAACGCCGAGAACGATTTCCCCGGCATCGCCTATGACGCCGATACCTATGGCGTTTCCCTCGGCCTCGACTACACGGTCAGCAGCACGGTCAATGTCGGCGCGTTCGTCTCCTATTCGAACACAGATACGACGACGCCGTTCAACGGCGGCGGTTCGGACACCGACAGCTTCACGGTCGGACCCTACATTTCGGTGGCGCTCACCGATATCGTTTCGGTCGACGCCAGCGTTGGCTACACCTTCAGCAAAATTGACAACCGCCGCGTCGCCGGCGGCTTGCTCATCACCGGCGAGCAGGACGCATCGACATGGTTCGGCGCGGTCAATCTCTCGGCGACCAAGTGGCTGGACAACAATATCGGCCTGACCGGCCGGGTCGGTTACAGCTATTCCGCCAGCACGAACGACGCCTATATCGACAGCACGGCCACGCCGGTCGCGAAATCGGAATCGGACCTCGGTCAGTTGCAGGTCGCGGGCCGCGTCAGCTACTACACCGAAAGCGTGATGCCCTATATCGGCCTCACCTATGTGCATGACGTGGAGCGCGAACGCATCATCGCCGCGCCGCTGCCCTCCGACGACCGCGACGAGTTCATTCTCAATGCCGGCCTGAGCTTCTTCGGAACCGGCGCAATGTCGGGCGGCCTCGACCTCAGCTACAATTTCAACCGCGACGACACCGACGGCTTCGGCGTCGGCGCCAACCTCAGCTTCAAGTTCTGATCCACTGAGGCTACGATTTTGACGGAAAGACCCGCGCTCCCGGCGCGGGTCTTTTCACTTTTCAGGCCATTTTCCGGTCGTCCATCTTCCCGGTTGAGTCAAATCCCCACAAAGGCTAACCAGTGGGACCGGATGGGTGGCCGAGTGGTTTAAGGCACCGGTCTTGAAAACCGGCGTGGGTGCAAGCCCACCGTGGGTTCGAATCCCACCCCATCCGCCAGCCGACTCCTATCTCAAGCCACAGATCCCGCCGCCTTTGTGTCTGCCCTGGCCTTCGCGGCTTTCGGCGTGGACTGCTTGCGGCGCGGTCCCGTTGCCGCTTTCACTTTTGCCTTCGGCTTGGCATTGATCGTTTCGATGCCGCTTGCCGACGCCTCGGCGAGCATCGCCTCCTTCATTTCGTCGAAGGACTCCTGGATGCAGGCGGCGTAGAAATCCGGGTCGGGCATCATTTCGCGGCAGGACGTGAACGACACGGTGATCTGGCCGCAATAGCTGAAGACGGGATGGATGATGCCCATACCGTCGAGGATCGGCGCAAGACCGTAATGCGTCACCATGCGCGAGCCCGTCATGTAGAGCGGAATCTGCGGGCCGGGCACATTGGTAATAACGGTGTTGAAGAACGGCCGGATGCGGTTGGCAATACCGAGATTGGAGTATAGCCGCGCCGCAAGCCCGGACAGCGTCGACGGAATGAACTGCGAATAGTCCGACAAAGTCTTGGCGCCGATGGCGTTGGTCAGTTCCTTGGAGCTCTTGGTCGCCTGGAACACCGCCCGCAGCCGCTCGGCCGGATCGGCGATATCGGTGCGGATCGACAGCATCATGCCGCTGACGAGATTGCCGGCTGCCTTCTTCTTGTCGTCAGAGCGAACCGAAATCGGCGCCATGGCGATCAGCGACTCTTTCGGCAACTCGCCTTTCGCTTCAAGATATTTGCGCATCGCGCCGCCGACAACGGCAACGATCACGTCGTTGACCGTCGCGCCCTCGATGGCGCTCTTCATCGCCCGAATGTCGCTGAGCGAAAACGAACGTCCGTCAAAGACGCGATGTGGCGAGATGCTGGCGTTGAAGCGTGTGCGCGGCACGGGCCCCGCCGTTTTGAGCTTGCCCGCCGTGAGGCCGATGCCGACCTTCGCGAGCGCCGGCACCGATGAGGCCACCACGCCCGCCAGTTTGAACGGCTGGCGCAGATTATTGATATAAGTGCGCGACAGCAGCTCGAGCACATTGGGGTCGCGTTCCGGCACCCAGGGCTTTTCGGGCGGCGCGGGCCGGGCGTCCGGCGCGATGTCGTGAATGGCCGCAACGATTTCGGCGCCCGACACACCGTCGATCGCAGCGTGATGAATTTTCGACATGATGCCGAAACTTCCCGGCGGCAGCCCCTCCACCTGATCGAGCCCCTCGATCACGGTGAACTCCCAGAGCGGCCGCGATATATCGAGCGGACGCGCATGAAGCCGCGCCACCTGGATGCAGAGCTGGCGCCAGTTGCCGGGTTTCGGCAGCGCAATGTGCCGGACGTGGAATTCAATGTCGAAATTCGGATCTTCGATCCAGTAGGGATGGTCGAGGTTCATCGGCACATGGACGACGCGCTGGCGGAAAGACCGCGCAAGATGCAACCGCGTCTCGTAATTCTCCAGGATTCGCTTGAACCCCAGAACGCCGCCTTCGACGGTCGATTGATCGTAGATCGTCAATCCGCCGATATGCATTGGCGCATTCGCCGTCTCGAAATAGAGAAACGACGCATCCATCGGACTAAGCTGGTCCATATCCCCTCCTCCCGTGAAGCGCGCCGGTTTTATTCCGGTTGGCCCATGGTGCGGGCTTGCGCTTTGTCCTCATGTCGAATGCGCTGCTTCCTCTCCCCCGAGCGGAAACAGCGAACCGTTTCAGGCCGCCGGATAACCGAGCCGGAACGGCCCTCGCCGTGCGAACGGCCGGAAAGAACTCTCCTTCTGCGCCAGCCGGTCGGCGACGGCCCAAAGCACCGCCGGATTGACGCCGAGGCCGCAATGGCTGCCGAGAACTTCGATATTTTCGGCCTGCCGGCCCTCGCGCAGCATGCAGGTGCGCCAGTTGACGACACCGTCCGTCTTTGTGTAGATCGCGGTCGTCGGCATGTCGAGATCGCTCTGTATACGAACAAGTTCGGATTCGGCGATGTCGTCGATGGCCTCGCCACCGAGTTTTTCATAGAGCTTGCTGGCATGCGTCGCCCGGACATCTATTGCAAAGGGGCTTCCCAGCGAGACAACCGACCGGATCGCTTCGGGCATTGTCAGCGCGACATCGCGCGCATAGATGCCGCCAAGGCTCCACCCGATCAGGCTGACCTTGCGGCCGGTCTTCTTGTGCAGGGTCTCGATCTGCTCATAGAGCCGGTGACGCCGCGCCATCATGCTGCCGATATTGCGGCCGAGCCCCCAGCCCTGCGTCTCATAGCCGAGCCTGTCGAGATAGGCGCGCAACATCTTGGTGGACCCGTCCGACGCCAGAAAACCCGGCATCACCAATACAGGGTGCCCGTCGCCGCGAGGTGCCGTCATCAGCAGCGGCACTGAAGCAAGGCCGAGACCCAACTCGAAGAGCGCGCGTGGTTCAGCGAGCATCAGAAGCCGCGACGGCGGCCGAAGCCTCTTCTCGACGTTTCGTCCGATGCCGGGCGCGCCGGCGTCAGCGATTGCAGCCATTCGGTAATCCCTTCCGGAAACTGGAACGTTCCGTTCGTTCGAATGCGATGTATCTGGAACTGTCCCGCTCTCGCTCTCAAGAATCCGGCAGGTTTCCCATGCGGAAAGGCTACGCGCCAATCCGGCGCCATTCAAGCCGGATAGGCGGGATGCGATCCAGACCGAAAACCTTGAGTTTACCGGGGTTTAGTGGCGTGAGCTCAGCGACCGATCTTGAACGTGGCGCTGCCCTTGGCGACAAGTTCGCCAGTCTCGTCCCTCAGTTCGGCCTCCGCGAATGCGATCGACTTGCCGCGATGGCGAACCCAACCTTCGCCGGTGAGCGTGCCCTTGTCGGCGCGGCCGACGAAGCTGGTTTTGAGTTCGAGGGTGACCTGGGGTGTGCCGGGCTGTTCGTGCGTGAGGCGCACGGCATGGCCGCAAAGCCCATCGAGCATCGCCGACAGGAAGCCGCCGAAAATACGCCCGCCGCGGTTGACGAAGCCATCGCCGGCGACGAAGGACGCGCGGATATAGCCACGCTCCCGATCCGTCTCCAGAACCTTCTTGCCCAAAGTGACGGCCGCCGGCGATTCCCAATCGTCATCCAGCGGCGGCATGTCTGTCTTGCTGTGGCTCAAACTTGTCTACTCCCGGCGTTGCGCGCCGGGGCATACTGCCTCAGGAAGTCGACCCTGCAAATGGCGGCGAGAAGGTCCGCTTGAAATCCTCCTTGCACGCGACATGCGCTTCCGACAGCAGGGCATGACCTTTTGCGGAACATGCCTTGTCGGCGCGGTACTCGGCGACGCCCTTGTTGGTGCAGGCCCGGAGATCGGGCTCCCAAAGGAAGATGCAGACCATCGGAATGAAGCGCTCCTGGCACTCCAGCTCGGTGATGAGGCGCTTTTCTTCAGCTGTGCGGCGGCCCCACCAGGCAGCGGTGTTCTGGGCGCGGCTGTCATCTGAGTCGATGCAGTCCGGCACCGGTTGAGCTTGCGCAGGCTCAGGCGTGACGAAAAGCGTGAATGTCACGGCAATGCCAAGCGCCAGGCAAATCTGTACGAGATACTTCACAGCGGTTCCTCCCACGGTACCCCCCCAACTAGTAAGCTGCGTTTACTAGCTTGGCAGATTTGGCGGCTTCCGCAAGTTGATTTCCAGTAATGAAACCGGCCTCCGCTTCAGAAGGCCGGTTTCGCTGCAAAACGGACCGTCAGGCGCTGGCAACAGCGGAAGGCCGGGCCTTCATACGCTCGAACCAGGCGGTCACATTCTTGAACTCGGGGTTGATCGGCTGGCCGACAACGGCGCCGAAATCGAGAAACCCGAACAGCAGGATGTCCGCCATCGTCAACCGCTTGCCGGCCAGGAATTCGCGGCCCGCCATCAGCTTGTCGAGCCAGGCGAGCTTGTCCTGCGCGATGGCCTTCAGGCCGTCGGCCGCTTCAGGGAGGCAGCGCATGCGGTTCTGGAAAAGCGGCAGGCCTTCCGAAAAACGAAAGCCGTTGGCCATCGGCTCGCAGATATTGAGGTCGACGCGGCGCGTCCACATCCGCGTTTCGGCGCGTTCCTCCGGCGTCGTGCCGATCAGCGAACCGCCCGGAAATTTTTCGTCGAGATATTCGCAGATCGCGGTGATTTCGGCGAGCACGGTACCGTCGTCAAGCTCCAGCGCAGGCGACTGGCCGGACGGGTTCTTCGCCAGATAAGGCTCTTTACGGTTCTCGCCGGCCATCAAATCGACTTCGACGAAAGGCAGCTCAATGCCTTTCTCCTGCATGAACATTTTGACGACGCGCGGGTTTGGCCCGATCGAATTGTAGAATTTCATGGATGGCTCCCTGTGGTTCCGGTCTCTTGAATGCCGGTATGGTTCCATGATTAGCCGAATGATGCAGACCGCGCCACCGTTCAGGCTTTTCGACTTGGCGCGTGGGCGCGGGGTGATTATGTAGGTCGTCCGGCGCGCTTTCCGCGCGTTGGATGCGGGAGGCCAATCATGAGCGCGCAAAGCGCCGAACCGACAGGCCCGGGACCGGGCCTTTTTTATGGCTGGTATGTCGTCATTGCCGTTCTGGTCATCATGACCACGACGGCGGGCCTCGGCTTTTACAATCTGTCCGTCTATCTCAAGGCCTTCGTGCTGCAGGGCGGATTTTCGGTTTCCGCAACGTCAGCGGCTACCGCGTGCTTTTTCGTCGCGTCGGGCCTCGCCGGCCTCGGCGTTGCCGCATTGATCGAACGCCACGATCCGCGCTGGGTCATCACCGGCGGCGCGCTGATCGCTGCGCTTGCCATTCTGGGCGCCGGCTATGTCACTGAGCTTTGGCAGCTATATGCCTTCTACGTTCTGTTCGGCATCGGTTACGCCGGCGCGGCGCTGATCCCCGGCACGACGCTTGTCGCGCGCTGGTTTGCGCGCCAGCGCTCGGTGGCTCTGTCCTATGCGTCCACCGGCCTGTCGCTCGGAGGCATCGTCTTGACGCCCGTATCGGCTCTGTTGATCGAACGTCTGGGGCTCGGCGGTGCGGCGCCCTGGCTGGCGCTGATATTTATTCTCGGTGTCGTGCCCGTCGCATGGCTGCTGATCCGTCCCTCGCCACAATCGATCGGGCTCGGCCCGGACGGCGATCCGATCGCGCGCGATGCAAGCGGCGCGCCTTTGCCGGCCGACGGCATCCCGTTCGAGCAAGCTGTGCGCAGCCGGTTCTTCATTCTGATGACGACCGCGTATGTCTTCGCGATGATGGCGCAGGTCGGCGTTATCGCGCATCAGTACAGCCTGATCTTCTTTCGCACCGACAATAGTGGCACCGCGCGGCTTGCCGTCGCCACCATGGCGGCCGCAAGCATTATTGGCCGGCTGATCGGCGGACAGGCGCTGCGATGGATCCCGTCGCGCGGATTCGTTCTGGGGCTCACCATCGCGCAAGGAGCCGCCCTCGCCTTCTACGCCTTTGCCGAGACGACGCCGGCCCTGCTTGCAACGACGATTATCTTTGGGCTGACGGTCGGCAATCTGTTGATGATGCAGCCGCTGATGGTTGCGGAAGCCTTCGGCCTCAAGGCTTATGGCCGCATCTATTCTCTGACACAACTCTGCATGACAGCCGGTGTTGCGACGGGTCCGGCCGCCATCGGTTTCCTCTATCAGGGTCTCGGCGGATATGAGGTTGCGTTCCTTGCAATGGCGCTCGCATCGTTCCTCGCCTTTCTTCTGATCCTTGCCGCCGGTCCGGTTAGGGCGCTCATTGAAGGAAAAGCTCATGCGTGAATTCGGTCCCGGTGTCGTTCTCGACAATCCGGCCTTCATCCACGAAACGGCGCTCATCTACGGCAAGGTCTTTGTCGGTGACGGCGCCTCGCTCTGGCCCTATGTCGTCATTCGCAGCGAGATGCATGAGGTACGGATCGGACGGCGAAGCAACATCCAGGATTTCGTGATGATCCATGTAGGCAACGAAACGCCGACGATCATTGGCGACAACTGTTCGATCACGCATCACTGCACGATCCACGGCGCCGAGATTGGCGACAATTGCCTGATCGGCATCAACGCCACGATCATGGACGGCGCGAAGATCGGTCGGAACTCCATCGTCGCGGGCCATTCGATCGTCACGGAGGGCGCCGTCATTCCCGAAAACTCGATCGTTGCCGGGTCTCCCGCAAAGGTCATCAAGACCCGCGACAACGGCGCCGCAAATACAATGAATGCCCGCTTCTACTACGAAAACGCGCTGGCCTATGCGCGCGGCGACCATCGCGTCACCGAACGCGAGTCCTTCAGGAATGCCATGGCCGAAGAAATGCGCGCCTTGTCCGCCGCAAAATGAGATTCCGCTTGG
The DNA here is from genome assembly GCF_019635935.1 of Parvibaculum sp. Taxonomy (NCBI): domain Bacteria; kingdom Pseudomonadati; phylum Pseudomonadota; class Alphaproteobacteria; order Hyphomicrobiales; family Parvibaculaceae; genus Parvibaculum; species Parvibaculum sp. The sequence continues at coordinate 98,626 of NZ_JAHBYN010000001.1, forward strand.
GCGAACTGACCGGAACCTCTATTTAGGTCAGACCAAGTCATTCGCCTATCGGCCTTGCCGGAGTTCGACATTATGAGTGCTGGCCCCGCGCCAGATGAGCCGCGCACGCCCCGGCGTGCGGGACTGTTTTACGGCTGGTACATCGTCGGCGCGGTCTTCATCGTGCACACGGTGTCCTGTGGGCTGATCTTCTACAACCTGTCGATCTTCCTGGAAGCTTTCGTCACGGGCGGCGGCTTCTCGGTGTCCGCTGCGTCGAACGCCACCGCGATCTTCTTTATCTCTTCGGGCATAGCGGGTCTCGGCGTTGGCTGGTTGCTCGACCGCTACGATCCGCGCTGGGTGATCACCAGTGGCGCAGTCCTTTCGGCTCTGGTCCTGGCGGGCGCCGGTCATGTTACGGAACTCTGGCAGCTCTACGGTTTCTATATTCTGTTCGGCATCGGCAACGCGGCCGTCGCCGTCATCCCCGGCATGACGATTGTCGCGCGCTGGTTCACGCGGCAGCGCTCGAAGGCGATTGCCTATGCCTCGACCGGCCTGTCGATGGGCGGCATCGTCTTCACGCCGATCTCGGCGAGCCTGGTCGGCACGCTCGGTCTCGGCGAGGCTGCTTACTGGCTGGCGCTGATGATGGTGCTCGGTGTCATACCGGTGACGCTGGCGGTGTTGCGGCGCAGCCCCGAAGCAATCGGCCTTTCGCCGGACGGCGATCCGCCCCGCCGCGCGGCCGATGGCAGTCTTCTGCCACCGGACGGCATCGGATTTGCCGAAGCGCTTCGCAGCCGCTTTTTCATTTTGTGCACGGCCGCCTTCGTCTTCGCTATGATGGCGCAGGTTGGAAGCCTTGCGCATCAGTTCCGTCTTGTGCTGACGCGAACAGGCGATACGTCGACCGCGGCGCTCGCCGTTTCGATCATGGCGGCTGCGAGCATCGCCGGACGCTTGATCGGCGGCTGGCTGTTGTCGCGGATTTCGTCGCGCACCTATCTCTTCGGCATCTTTGTACTGCAAGGCCTGTCATTTGCGGCATTTGCCTTTGCCAATTCAGTGGCGGCGCTGCTGATTGCCTCGGTCATGTTCGGCGCGACGGTCGGCAACATGCAGATGATGCAGCCGCTGATCATGGCCGAAGCTTTCGGACTGAAGGCCTATGCGCGTATTCTCTCCGTCTCGCAGATGGTTACGACCTGCGCCAACGCGGCGGGTCCGGCGCTGCTTGGATTTCTCTATGTCGCGGCGGGCGGCTACGAGACCGCCTATCTTGCGATCACATTGTCGCCGATGCTCGGTTTTGCCTGCCTTTTGGCCGCAGGACCGGTGCGGGCTTTGATCGAGGCTGAGAAGAAGGCTGTATTATCTTGAAAGCATTGATGGATTCGCACTAGACCTCCAGTTAGGCTGATGTGCGACCCCCTTCTGTCACGGAACTGTCATGAAACTGCCATCGAACTTTTACAAACCGCTCGCCATCGGCGCGCCGGCCCCCTATCGCGGGCTGCCGGTGGCACTCGAGCGGATGATACATTTCTTTCCGGGGCACAACGAAAAGCTCCGTGCACGGATCGGTGAGATCATCCCGCAGGTCGACGTGCTGCTCGGCAATCTGGAAGACGCCATTCCGGCGGACGCCAAGGAGGCGGCGCGCAAGGGCGTGATCGAGGTCGGCAAGGCCCATGAATTCGGATCGACGGGTTTCTGGACCCGCATCAATCCGCTGAACAGCCCCTGGGTGCTCGACGACATCACCGAGCTTGTCGGAGAGATCGGCGACAAGCTCGACGTCATCATGCTGCCCAAGGTCGAAGGCGCCTGGGACATCCACTATCTCGACCAGCTGCTGGCTCAGCTTGAGGCGAAGCACGGGCTAAAGAAGCCACTTCTCATCCATGCGATCCTCGAAACCGCCCAAGGCGTTAAAAACGTTGAGGAAATTGCCTGCGCCAGCCCGCGCATGCATGGCATGAGCCTCGGCCCGGCCGACCTCGCCGCCTCGCGCCGCATGAAGACGACGCGCGTCGGCGGCGGACATCCCTTCTATCGGGTGCTGGAAGACCCGAAGGACGATGGAAGCCCGCGCGTGGCCGCGCAGCAGGACCTCTGGCACTACACATTCGCCAAGATGGTCGACGCCTGTGTCGCCAATGACATTCGGCCCTTCTACGGCCCCTTTGGCGACATCCAGGACGCGGATGCCTGTGAGCAGCAGTTCCGCAATGCATTCCTGATGGGTTGCGTCGGCGCCTGGTCGCTGCATCCGGGCCAGATCGCCATCGCAAAGCGCGTGTTCAGCCCCGACCCGGCCGAAGTGCTCTTTGCCAAGCGCATCCTCGAATCGATGCCGGACGGCACCGGCGTTGCGATGATCGACGGCAAGATGCAGGACGACGCGACCTGGAAACAGGCCAAGGTCATCGTCGATCTGGCCAGGAAAGTCGCGGCCAAAGACCCCGACCTCGCCAAGGCCTACGAACTCTGAGCGGCGTCAGGACAGCGTCGCAAGCGCTTCCGGCTTGAACGGCAGCAACTGATCGAAGGCGCCCTGATGGACCTTGTGGGTCCATGCGGGATCGACCAGCAGCGCCCGGCCGACGGCCACGAGGTCGAATTCGCCACGCTCCAGCCTGTCGAGCAGGTCGTCGATGCCGGTGGCCTCGGACGCCTCGCCCATGAAGGAGCCGATGAATTCGCCGGACAGGCTGACGCTGCCGACCGTGATCGAGGGCTTGCCGGTGAGCTTCTTGGTCCAGCCGGCGAGGTTGAGATCGGAACCCTCGAATTCCGGCTCCCAGAAGCGGCGCTGCGAGCAGTGGAAAGAGTCGACGCCCGCGTCGGACAGCGGCTTCAGGAAGGCCGCCAGCTCGTCCGGCGTCTGCGCGAGCTTCGCCGTGTAGTCCTGCTGCTTCCACTGCGAAAAACGCAGGATCAGGGGGAAGTCCTTGCCCACCTCGCGGCGGATCGCCTCGATGATGTCGACCGCGAAGCGGGTGCGGCCGACCATGTCGCCGCCATATTCGTCTTCGCGCTGGTTTGTCCCCTCCCAGAAGAACTGGTCGATGATATAGCCATGCGCGCCGTGAACCTCGACACCGTCGAAGCCGAGCGCGCGGGCATCCGCAGCGGCACGGGCAAAGGCATCGATCGTGGCCTTGATCTCGGCTTTCGTCATCGGCTCGGAGAGCGCCTTGCCGGGCTTCGCGAGACCTGAGGGGCCGTGGCTCGGCAGGTCGGTGTTGGTGGCCTTGGCCGGATTGCGCATCATGCCCACATGCCAGAGCTGCGGCATGATCTTGCCGCCGGCGTCATGGACCTCCTCGACGACACGCTTCCAGCCCTTGAGCGCCGCTTCGCCCCAGAACTGCGGTACGTTGGGATCGCCCGTCGCGACCGGAGTGTTGACCGTCGTGCCCTCGGTGACGATAAGACCGCACTCGGCCTCGGCGCGGCGGCGGTAATAGGCGGCGACCTCCGGCCCGGGAATGCCGCCAGGCGACTTGGAACGGGTCATGGGAGCCATGACGACCCGGTTGGGCAAGGTCAACCCGTTCAGCGTGAAAGGCTCGAATAGCGGCGCGACGGAACGGCTCATGGAGGTCTCCTGAAAGCGGTGAATGTCGATGCCCGCCATATTGGGAATTTACCGGCGAATGGCAATGCCGGTCGTGAAATCAGGACATTCCGGCCGCAGGGTTTTCGCGCCGCCGTTTCACCTGTTAGAATTGTGCAATGTACCGGGGAGTGCGACGACGTGATGGAAGTTAACCGGCAGGCCAAATTTCGCATCGGCCAGATTGTACGCCACAGGTTCTACCCCTTTCGCGGCGTGATTTTCGACGTCGATCCGACCTTCAACAACACGGAAGAGTGGTGGTTGTCGATCCCCGAGGAAGTGCGTCCGCGCAAGGACCAGCCCTACTATCACCTGCTGGCCGAGAATGCGGAGACCGAATACGTCGCCTATGTCTCGGAGCAGAACCTGCTGCCCGACGAATCCGGCGAGCCGGTGCGTCATCCCCAGGTCCATGAGCTGTTCGGGACGCTTCAGGGCGGCGTCTACGCGATCCGCGCAAAATCCGCGCATTAGCGCCGGTCTCCATGCTAATCAGGTAGCGGAACACCGCCCGGCGAAGAGGCGCGTGTCGTCAGGGGAAAGGCTCACGGCGTTGCGGCGCGATCGAAGACCTTATCTTGTCCGCCGGATCGTCAACGGCTGGGTGCGCTTTTATACGGAGCGTTTTCTGGTGCCGGGTTTCGATGCGCTAGGCCCCGGCCTCGACGTCACGAGCCCGTGGAACATCGAATTATGGGGCGGCGGCATCTCGGCCGGATCGCATCTTCACCTACATGCGGCGAAGGGAAACTTCGTGCGCATCGCGACATGGCGCACCGGCGACCGCGAGGGCCGCATCGAGATCGGCGACAATGTGCTGATCAGCCCCGGCACGCATATCGTCGCTTCCGACCGCATCGTCATCGGCAGCGACACGATGATCGCCAGCCAATGTTACATCTCGGATTCCGACTGGCACGACACCTATGACCGCACGGCCGAACTGGACAAGCATCGTCCAATTGTTATCGGCCGCAATGTCTGGCTGGGCGTGCGGGCGATCATCGGCAAGGGCGTGTCGATCGGCGAAAACAGCATTATCGGCGCCGGCGCCGTGGTCACGCGCGATATTCCGGCGAACTGCATCGCGGCGGGGAACCCGGCCCGTGTCGTTCGTGAACTCGATCCGTCGCGTGGTTTCCGCACGCGCGCCGAACTCTTTGGCGACTACGAACGTCTCCAACGCGACATGGACAATCTGACGCGTTTTCTCGCGCGCGAGAACACCGTTCTCGGCTGGTTGCGCAGCATCGTCGCGCCGACGCGCGCCGATTAGCGTCAGGACTTCTTGGGCATCGGTATGGCGGCGATGGCCTTGGTGATGCCGTCGAGCTTGACCGGAACCTTTGCATCTCCCTTTCCGACGATCCGGAAGACAACCTCCATCTGGTTGCCACCCTTCATTGCCTTCAACCGCTCATCGGTGAGCATGATTTCCGTCTGGCAGCCGCCGGGGATGCAGAACAGGAATTGCTGGCTGAAGCTTTGCTTGCCGTCGATCGTCCAGCCGATACCGTTCGGCAGGAATGTGCCGAGCGGTGTCACCGCGAAGAGGAAGAGTTCGTTCTCGCCATCGGCATCCGTGTCCTGCGGGCCGTAGGTGATGCCGAGATAGAGCAGCCGTTGCTTGTCCTCGCCGATCGCGACATTGACAAAGGCGTGGCAACGCTTGTCCGCGTTTTCGTTCACGTCGCAGCGCGTGCTCCATGTCCCGAAATTCTGAATTGTGGGCTCTGGCGCTCCCGATTGAGCGCTGACGGGAGCGATGCCAGCCACGGAAAGCAGAGCCGCGGCGGCGACGCCGGACAACAAACGTCGAAGAGACATGACGAAGTTCCTTTTCGAATCGGACAAGATGAGCGGCGGACCGGTTTCCGTCTCCGGTGCGGGCTCCGCCGCCACCGAACTCTGGTAAACTCGCATTTCGGCATAAACAAGGCACCGGAAATCTTTGAAAAACCTCGAAATTTGCTTAACGCTGTAGACAAGACCGGGCGCCGCCATGCGCGGCGTCAATCGAATTCAAAGGAACGCGCCTTGTCCGCCCCCCTGCCCGCGCCGCTCCGGCCATGTCTCGCCCTGTTTACGGTTCTGGCCTTCGTCCTGACGGCGTTCTCAGCGCCGGCCGCCGCTCGCCACGCAATCGCCATGCATGGCGAGCCGCTTTACCCTGAAAATTTCACGCATTTTTCCTATGCCAATCCCGACGCCCCCAACGGTGGTTCCATAACCTATGGGGCAACCGGATCTTTCGACAGCTTCAACCCTTTCATCGTGCGCGGCACATCGGCCATCGGCCTGCGCGAGCATGTGTTCGAGAGCCTGCTGGCGCGGGGCTACGACGAGGCATTTACGCTCTATGCCCTGCTGGCGGAGAAAGTCGAGGTGCCGGACGACCGGAGCTGGATTTCCTTCACGCTGAACCCCGCCGCGCGATTTTCGGACGGCAAGCCGGTGACGGTCGAGGACGTGATCTATTCGCTCGAAACGCTGCGCGACAAGGGGCGCCCGAATTTCAAAACCTATTATTCGAAGGTCGAACGCATCGAGCGTCCCGGTCCCCGCACGGTGAAATTCGTCTTTGCGGACGATGGCGACCGGGAAATTCCGCTGATCCTGGGTCTGATGCCGATCATCCCGAAACATGTTTACGAGAAGCGCGATTTCGACCGCTCGGGATTCGAAATGCCTGTCGGCAGCGGTCCCTATATCGTCGGAAATTTCACGCCCGGCGCCCGGATCGTCTATCGGCGCGACGAGAACTACTGGGGCGCCGGCCTGCCGGTGAATGCCGGTCACTACAACATCGACCGGATCACCTACGAGTATTTCCGTGACGCCAATGCGTCCTTCGAGGCCTTCAAGGCCGGTGTCTACCATGCGCGCGCCGAGGACGATCCGGGGCGCTGGACCAACAGCTACGGCTTTCCGGCAATGCGCCAGGGAAAGGTTCGGAAGGAGATATTCAAGAGCGGTATGCCGTCGGGAATGCGCGCACTTGTTTTCAATACGCGCAAACCCGTGCTCGCCGAGAAGAACGTCCGGCTCGCCTTGATCCGGATTTTCAATTTCGACTGGGTCAATCGCAATCTCTATCACGGGCTCTACGTTCGTACGCAGAGCTTCTTCGACAATTCGGAATTGGGTTCGCATGGGCGCCCCGCGGGCGACCGCGAACGCGCGCTGCTGGCGCCCTTCCCCGGCGTTGTATCGTCGGAAATCATGGAACATGGCTGGCATGCGCCCGCCGGCGACCCGACAGGTCAGGACCGGGAAAACCGGGCCGTAGCCATCGCCTTGTTGCGGGAGGCGGGTTATGAACTGCGAAATGGCGCAATGACCGAGATTGCCACCGGGCGCCCGCTGAAGCTCGAAATACTCGTCGCGACACCGGACGACGAGCGCCTCGCACTGACCTATGCGACGATGACCCGGCGCATCGGCATCGACATCGTCGTGCGCAACGTCGATCCGAGCCAATACCAGGAACGGCGCAGCAATTACGATTTCGAATTGATGTTCAACGGCTGGTTCTCTTCCCTGTCGCCAGGCAACGAACAGACTTTCTATTGGGGATCGGAGGCCGCGGATGCGCCCGGCACACGAAACTACATGGGCGCAAGGGAGCCGGCGATCGATGCGATGATCGAGGCGATGCTCGAAGCACGCGCGCATGAGGATTTCGTCGCCGCCGTCCGCGCGCTTGACCGCGTGTTGTTGTCGGGCGCCTACATGATCCCCCTCTTTCATCAGCCCGATCAGTGGCTCGCGCTGTGGAACAAGGTAAAAGTGCCGGAGAAAATATCTCTCTATGGCTATCGCAGCGGAACATGGTGGATAGAGGAATAAGTACGATGAACTTGTCATCCCGGTTGCCCGAAGACTGGCGACCCCGCATGAAGCTGCCGCTGGTCGCGGCGCCGATGTTCCTGATCTCGGGTCCGGAACTCGCGCTGGCAGCCTGCCGCGAAGGCGTCATCGGCTCCTTTCCGACACCCAATGCGCGCACCGTCGCGGTGCTCGACGAATGGATGGACAAGATCACGCGCGGCCTCGGCGCCAAAGACGCGCCCTGGGCCGCTAATGTCGTCGTGCATCGCTCGAATACGCGGTTGGACGAGGATCTCGACCTCGTGGTTCGTTACAAGGTGCCGCTGGTCATCACGGCGCTCGGCAGTCCGCGCGCCATTGTCGAGCGTGTGCACGATTACGGTGGTCTCGTATTCGCCGATGTGAACTCGGTTCCCTTCGCGCGCAAGGCCGCGGCTGCCGGCGTCGACGGGCTGGTGCTGGTGGCGGCCGGCGCCGGCGGGCATACCGGCCAGATGACCGGGTTTTCCTTTGTGCCAGCGGTGCGCGAATTTTTCGACGGGTCGATCATACTGGGGGGCGGCATCACCGACGGCGCCGGCATTCGCGCCGCCGAAGTGCTTGGCGCCGACCTCGCCTATATGGGAACGCGCTTCATCGCCTGCACCGAAAGCCTCGCGGTCCCCGAATATCGCGACATGCTGGTCGGTTCGACCGTCGACGATTTGATCCTGACCCGCGCAATCACCGGCGTCGCCGCCAACTGGCTGAAACAGAGCATCGCGCGGGCCGGTATGGACCTCGACGCGATGGAGAAGAACCCCGACATCGACTTCACCGATCCGCAATCCGGCGCCAAACGCTGGGCGCAGGTCTGGTCGGCGGGCCACGGTGTGGGCATGATCGACCGGGTCGAGACGGTCGCGAGCCTTGTTGCGCGGCTGCGGGAGGAATACGAGCAGGCGAAGAAACGGTAAGGACGAAAAGTCCGCGACGTGTTTTGGGAGGAACGCTGAACATGATTCTGGCATCGAAGCAGGACATCGAGACCCATACCCGCGCCAGTTGGTGGGGAACCGAAACCATCGATGCGCGCTTTCGCGCCAATGCGGCGGCAACATCCGGTCGTCTCGCTGTTGCCGACCCGCCGAACCGCGCGGAAATCGACGGCGGCGAGCCGCGCCGCCTGACCTATGGCGAACTCGCGGACGAAGCCGACAGGATCGCCACCGCTTTTCTCGCCGCCGGGCTGAAGAAGGACGATGTGCTGGCGGTGCAGCTCCCGAACGTTGTCGAACTGGTGGCCGTCTATCTTGCCGCCTGGCGCATCGGCCTCATCGTCACCCCGGCGCCGGTGCAATGGCGCGCCCATGAGCTTGGCGATGTGCTTGCATTTGCCGGCGCGAAAGCGGCCGTGACCGCGCGCAGCATACGCGGCCACGATCACGCGGCAATGTTCGAGAGCCTGAAGCCGAAACTCACGGCGCTCGCGAACATCTTCGTGATCGGCGAAACGCAATGGCCGGCCGCCGATGCCGCCCGTCTCGACGCGGCGCCGAAAGCCGATGCAAACGACGCCGCGACCATATGCTGGACGTCGGGCACCGAAGCGCGGCCCAAGGGCGTGCCGCGGAGCCACAATCACTGGATGATTGCCGGCGTTGCCTGCGCCGATGCCGCGGAACTCCAGCCCGGCGACACGGTGCTGAACCCTTTCCCGCTGGTCAACATGGCTGCGATTGGCGGCTGCTTCATGCCCTGGCTGCTGACCGGCGGAACGTTGGTGCAGCACCATCCGTTCGATCTTCCGGTTTTCCTGAAACAACTCGTCGGCGAGAGGATCGCCTACACGGTTGCGCCGCCCGCGGTGCTTTCGCTACTGCTCAAAGAAGAAAAGCTGATGGCCTCGCTCGACCTCTCGGCGGTGCGCAGCATCGGCTCGGGTTCGGCGCCGCTTTCGCCATGGATGGTGAAAACCTGGCAGGAGCAATACGGCCTGCCCATCGTCAATATCTTCGGTTCGAACGAAGGCACCTGCCTGATCTCCGGCGCGGGCGATGTACCGGACCCCGAGGAACGCGCGCAGTTCTTCCCGCGCTTCGGCGTCAAGGGCCTCGACTGGCCCGCAAAGATCGCCACCGCCATCGAGACCAAATTGATCGATTTGCAGACGGGCGCGGAGATTTACGAACCCGGCAAGCCGGGCGAATTGTTGATCAAGGGCGCAACGGTCTTTGCAGGCTATTACCGCGCCGGCGACGGCGGCGGTCCCACGGACGCGATCGACAAGGATGGATTCTTCCACACCGGCGACGTCTTCGAGATTGCCGGGTCCGGCAACCGTTACTACCGCTTCGTCGAGCGCGCCAAGGACATCATTATCCGCGGCGGCATGAACATCTCGCCCGGCGAAATCGACGGGTTGCTGGCCGGCCTGCCGAAAATCAAGGAAGCGGCTGTCGTCGGTTATCCCGATGCGGTGATGGGCGAGCGCATCTGCGCGGTTGCGGTCCCCGCCGAAGGCGAAAGCGTGACGCTGGACGACATCCGCGCGCATCTGATGAAAGCCGACATCGCGGCCTACAAGCTGCCGGAGCGGCTGGAACTTGCCGACGCCCTGCCCCGCAATCCGCTGGGCAAGGTGCTGCGGCGTCAACTCAGGGAGATGATCGGAGCCTAGCCGCGATTTCCGCGCTCGAGCCACTGCGCGCAATCGGGCGTCAGGACGCGTTCCTTTGCCGCCTCGTAGCGTTCGAGGTCTTCGTCGGTCAACACCGAGCGCCAGCGTTGGTTGGTGCCCTTGTAGAAGAAGCCCTTGGCGCCGTCCTTGAACATCATGCTGAGCGGATCGCCGGCCGCGACTGCGCCCGCGCGCATGGCCTCGAGCGACGAGGCCTCGGCGACCGCGGCGATGTCGGCCGGTGTCAGGTCGATGCCGACGAATTCGGCGAGACGCCGAATCTCACCGGCGAGATCGGCCTTGAGGTCGTTGTAGTGGACGAAATGGACATTCGGTTCGTCGCGTAGCCGCCACCAAGTCGCCACGTGGTGCATGTTTCCCCACCAGGGCCAGCCTTCGGACTCCCAGTCGAACCAGCCGCGCGTGATCCAGTTCTTCCACAGCGCGCGAACATCGCCGTCGTAGCGCGGAATCGGTTCGCCGACGCGGCCCGGCGTTTCGTTGAAGGCCGCATAGGCCTCGTCCGTGAATTGATCGTAGTGATTGACCAGTGACATGAAAACGTCGCGCGGATCGCGTCCGACAACGACATACCGGACGTTGCGCCAGACGGGCAGGCCGTCGGCCGCCAGGTGCGATTTCAGCACACGGCGATGCGACATGGCGGCAAGTTCGGCCAACTGATCCTCCAGCACGACCGGAAACATCCGCGCGTCGATCCAGTAGTCCATCGGTGGCGGCGGCACGCCGTCCTTGAGCGCCAGCATGTTGTAGAAAATGCCGAGCGTCCATGTCGTCCCGGATTTGTAGGAAGTCGTGACGATGACGTCCCCGTCGTGCGGTTCGAACCCGCGCCAGCGTGTCGAGTCGATCGTGTGGTTCTGGTAGACGCGCGTGACATTTCCCGGCCAAGACATGGTCGCTCCCCCCTGCAACGCAATAGCAATGTCTGTGATCAGTCGGCCGCCTGGTTGAGAAGCTTCAGCCGCGCCTTCTTCAAGGTGCGGGTCTTCTCGGTCCACTCATGTATGGCTTGCGCCGCACGGTTGCCCTCGGCGGTCATGATCTCGTCATGCTTGGCGTCGCGTACGGTAATCTCGCAGGCAAGGCCGTTCGGATCGAAGAAATAGATCGAGTGACAGAAGTGATGGTCGATCGGACCGAACACCGGCACCTTCGCTTCCTTGAGACGCTTGATAAAGGTCTGGACTTCATCCATCGAGCCGACTTCAAAAGCGAAATGATAATCCTCGATGCCGTCCTTCATCTCGAACACACCGTCGCTGGCGCTTGTCGGTTCGTCAAAAAAGGCGATGAAACGCCCGTCGCCCATCTCGAAGAAGAGATGCATGAAGGGACGGTCCTTGCCGGACGGATCCTTGTCGAAGGCGAGCGCCGCAGCCGGCTTCAGACCCAGAAGGTCGCAATAGAACTTGCGCGTCTCCTCGGCGTCGCGGCAGCGATAGGCAATGTGGTGAAAACCAGTGATCTTCGGCGCCGGCGTTTTCGCCTCGCCGACATGATCGACCGTGCCCAGAAGTGCGTTGCTCATCCTTCCCTCCCCGAAAGGCGATGACGATGAACCAAGGCTACGCCCGCCGCGCCGCGAAGGCCAGAGGCCCTAGAGCGGCTCACGCGCGAAAATCGCCTCGAGACTGGTCATGTTCATGCCGTGCTTGACGTAATTGTAGGGCGTCACGTTGACCGACTTTATGAGGCTGCGCTGAATCTCGGTGCCGACGCTCCCGTCGGCCGCCGGCACCATGTCGAAATCGATGACATTGATGCAGGCCGGGTCCTGCTCGAAAGCCTGCACGGCCTTGAGGCCTTCCTTCAGCGAGCAGCCCGTGGCCGACCAGCCCAGGATCAGCCGGTTGGTTCCTTCATGGGCAGCCACCAGCATCGTGTGCCAGCCGGGTTCGGCCAGCAACCGCGTGATGGCGCCGACGGTGCGCCGCTGCGCCTCGGCGAAAACCTCGCCGCCTTCGAGCATCGTCGCGCCGGGCTCGCCCGCCGTCTCGAAGTAATAAGCCATCTTGGCCGCAAGCTCCGCCCGGCTCTTCACATTGCCGAAGCTGCCGCCATGAATCTCGATCAGATCGGGTTCAACTTCGAGAAACGGGACCTCGACCGTTTGTTCGGCCAGCACCTGCTCCGCCGTTTGCCGCGTGCGCGGCACGCCGGAGCACACAGCGCGATCGAACCGCACATGGGAAAGCGCCTTGCCCGCGGCGGTCGCCTGCTCCTGCCCGAGCGGCGTCAGCGGCACTACTTTCGTGTCGCCGCCCGCCGCCAGGATTTCCGGTCCAAAATAGTCGACATGGCCGTGGCGCATCAGGTAGATGCGCCGCCGCCCCGTCGTGCCGGGAAGTGCGCTCAAATCGCTTCCGCCTTTTTCAACGCCTCGACATCGGCGCCCGAGAAGCCCCAGTCCTTGAGCGCGCTTTCGGTATGCTCGCCGATCTGCGGCGCCGGGCCCTGGATTTTCGATTCCGTGCGCGAGAAACGCGGCGCGACATTGGGCTGCGCCACGCCGTCGATCTCGACAATGGTCTGGCGCGCCTTGTTGTGCGGATGGTCCTTGGCTTCCTTGATCGAAAGCACCGGCGCAAAGCAGATGTCGGTGCCTTCCATGATCTTGCACCACTCGTCGCGCGTCTTCGTCTTGAAGACCGCTTCGATCTTCTTTTTCATCTCGGGCCATTGGCCACGATCCATCTGCGCATCCCAAAGGCTGTCGGTAAGGCCCGCCTTCTCGCGCAGGATCGCGTAGAATTGCGGCTCGATGGATCCGATCGAAATCCACTGACCGTCCTTCGTCTCGTAGGTGTCGTAGAAATGCGCGCCGCCATCGAGCATGTTGGTGCCATGCGGCTCCTGCCACATGCCGGACGCCGTGAAACCATAGAACATCGCCATCAGCGAGGCGGCGCCGTCCGTCATCGCGACATCGACGACCTGGCCCTTGCCGCTGCGCTGCGCCTCGACAAGCGCGGCGAGCATGCCCATCGCCAGATAGAGCGCGCCGCCGCCGAAATCGCCGACGAGATTGAGCGGCGGCACCGGCTTTTCGCCCGGACGGCCGATTGCATGCAGCGCGCCGGTGAGCGAGATGTAGTTGATGTCATGGCCAGCAGCCATCGCCAGCGGCCCGGTCTGGCCCCAGCCGGTCATGCGGCCATAAACGAGCTTCGGGTTGCGCTTCAGGCAGACGTCGGGGCCGAGGCCGAGCCGTTCCATCACGCCGGGGCGGAAGCCCTCCTGCAGGATGTCCGCCTTCTCGATCAGCTTCAAGCAGGCTTCGACAGATTCCGGCTTCTTCAGATCGAGCGCCACCGAGCGCCGTCCGCGCGAGCCGATGTCGAATTTCGAGCCGCCGCGGGCGCCCTTGCGGTCGATGCGGATCACTTCGGCGCCCATGTCGGAAAGCAGCATGCCGCAGAACGGGCCCGGCCCGATGCCTGCGAATTCGACAACCTTGATGCCGCTCAGCGGTCCGCTACCCATGACATGCTCCCTTGAATTTCGGCCAAAGCCTTTTGTTGGATGTGATTTGTACAGGCTGTTTTTCAGGCCGTAAACGCCGCCCGATTTGACGCAAGGGCGGGCTGGCGCGGGCTCCCTTGCCGGATTTCGTATCCGCCTCTACAAACGCGCCATGCCCCTGCCCGCTCCCGCCATCGCTCGCGGCTATACCGGCGAGCCCTGCCCCGCATCCTTCAACATCGCGCGCTATTGTCTGGCGCGCGCGGCGAAGGAGACGCCGGACAAGATCGCGTTGATCGTCGTCGGCGACGCCGACGCGCCGCTGGAAAACGCGGAACGCTGGACCTATGGCGCGCTCGACGAGGCGGTGCGCCGCGTTGCGGCAGGATTGCTGGCGGAAGGGTTCGCTCCCGGCGAGCGATTGATGATCCGGATGCCCAACACGTCCGACTATGCGCTGCTTTTCTTCGGCGCGCTGGCAGCCGGGATCGTGCCGCTGCCGTCCTCCTCGCAACTCACAGCCGAGGAGGCCGATTTCCTGCTGTCGGATTCAGCCGCTTCCGCCGTTGCGCTCGCACCCGGCATGACCATGCATACGAATGATGCCAAGGTGATCGACGCGGCCATGCTTGAGCGGCTGAAGGCGCACGCACCGCGCGTCGCATATGCGGACACGGCGGCAAACGACCCGGCCTTCCTCGTTTACACGTCGGGCACCAGCGGCCGCCCGAAAGGCGTGCTGCATGCGCATCGGAGCGCCTGGGGCCGCCGGCCGATGTACCAAGGCTGGTACGGCATCGAAGCCTCCGACACGATGCTCCACGCAGGCGCCTTCAACTGGACCTATACGCTGGGCGTCGGCCTCACAGACCCGTGGGCCAACGGCGCAACGACCGTCCTCTACAATGGCGAAAAGGACGTGCAGGTCTGGCCGAAGCTGATGGAAAAAACGCACGCCACGCTCTTTGCCGCCGTGCCAACACTTTATCGCCAGATTCTGAAATATTGCGACCTCGCGGCGCATGACATTTCCGCGCTGCGCCACGGCCTGACGGCCGGCGAGGCGCTGTCGCCAGCCTTGCTCGACCAGTGGTGTGCCGCGACCGGCAAGGAACTCTACGAGGCACTCGGCATGTCGGAATGCTCAACCTATGTCTCGACCGCGCCGGGCATGGAAATTCGCGCCGGCAGCCCCGGACGGCCGCAACCCGGACGCTGCGTTGCAGCTTTACCTGTGGAGGGTGGCTCGGAGCCGTTGCCTTCGGGTGAAGTCGGTCTGCTTGCCGTCCACCGTTCGGACCCCGGCCTGATGCTGGGTTATTGGCGGCGTCCCGACGAGGAAGCGGAAGTCTATCGCGGCGAATGGTTCATCGGCGGCGATCTCGCGAGCTTCGATGACGCCGGATACATGCACTATCACGGCCGCGCCGACGATTTGATGAATGCGATGGGCTATCGTGTCTCGCCGCAGGAAGTCGAGGCGGCGCTCGCGACACATCCGGATGTGCAGGAAGTCGCCGTCACGGAGCTGAGGGTGCGGGACGATTTGTCGGTGATCGCCGCCTTTGTGGTTCCGAAGGAGGCTTCCGAACCGGACGCCGCTTCGATCCTCGGCTGGGCCGATGCGCGACTTGCAGCCTACAAACGGCCCCGCGAAGTCGTGTTCGTCAGCGGATTGCCGCGTACCGCCAACGGCAAGGTGATGCGCCGGGCGCTTGCGCGAAGCTAGTGGTGGTAGCGATAGGCGACCGGTCGTTCCCGTGGCAGGAAATCCGGCAGCGCCTCCTCCATCGTCGGTTCGGGCTCCGGCTCGGCGGCGAATGTGACCTGCACTTGCTGGAAGCGTTCGACAAGAGATGCCGTCGCCGTCACCGGGTTTGCATCAAGCACCCAGACGCAAAGAAAAAATCCCCCAACAATGCCCATCAGGAAATTCGACACGGGGCCCTGGTCCTCCTCATTCGCTACGCAACACAGTTAAAATCTTGCGCAACGAAATGGAAAACTCAAGTAGAATCAATGGGTTGTGTCAAAAAGATACAGCGAAATGGTTAATCTGCAATCGCGTCATGCGCGATACGTACGGATTCCGGGGGTTCGCGGCCCGCGAGGCTCACCATAACGATCGTCAGTGTAGCGACAATAAAGCCCGGCAGGATTTCATAGAGATCGAACAGGCCACCCGCGAGTTGCTTCCAGACGATCACGGTGACGGCGCCGGCGATCATGCCGGCAAGCGCGCCGTTGCGCGTCATGCGGCCCCAGAAGAGCGACAGGATCACCACCGGACCGAACGCCGCGCCGAAGCCCGCCCAGGCATAGGCGACGAGCGCCAGCACCGTGCTGTCGCGGTCAAGCGCCATCAGGATTGCCGCGAGCGAAATCGCCACCACCGACAGCCGGCCGACGGTCAGCAATTCACGCGCCTCGGCCTTCGGCCGGAAGATGCGCTTCCAGAAATCTTCGGCGATGACGCTCGACGAAACGAGAAGCTGAGAGGAAACCGTGCTCATCACCGCGGCGAGAACGGCGGCGAGCAGCACCCCGGCGACAAGCGGGCTGAACAAGGCTTGCGACAACGCGAGGAAAACGGTTTCCGGATTTGCGAGCGGCGCGGCAGCGAAATATCCGATTCCCGCAATTCCGGTCGCTATGGCGCCGTAAAGCGCCAGCACCATCCATGTCATGCCGATCAGCTGCGCGCCCGGCAACGCCGCCTCGTCGCGGATTGCCATGAAGCGCGCCAGAATATGCGGCTGGCCGAAATAGCCGAGGCCCCACGCCATCAGCGACACCGCACCGATGAAGGTTATGTCGTGGAACACGTCGAGGGCGCCCTGAGGCCCGGCCTCGGCCGCTCCTGCGAGCGCCATCTCGAACCCGCCGGTCGCAGACATGGCAACGGCGGGCACGATCAGCAGCGCGAGGAACATCATCACGCCCTGCACCGTGTCGGTCCAGCAGACGCCGAGAAAGCCGCCGATGGCAGTGTAGCTGAGGATGCTGACGGCGCCGATGGCCAGCGCCCAGTGATAGTCGAGGCCGAAAACCTGTTCGAACAGAATGGCGCCCGAAACGAGCCCGGCCGATGTGTAGATCGTGAAGAATACCAGAATGACGAAAGCGCTCGCCACGCGCAGCACACGGCTCTTGTCGGCAAAGCGGTTCTCGAAATAGTCGGGCAGCGTCAGCGCATCGCCCGCCGCCTCCGTGTAGCGCCGGAGCCGCCGCGCGACGAAGCGCCAGTTGAGCAGTGCGCCCGCGACCAGCCCGACCGCGATCCAGACCTGGTTGAGGCCATAGAGGTAGACCGCGCCCGGCAGACCGAGCATCAGCCAGCCGCTCATGTCGGAGGCGCCCGCCGAAAGGGCCGCCACCCAACGGCCAAGCTGCCGCCCGCCGAGAATGTAGTCTTTGAGATTGTTGGTGATGCGGTAGGCCGCCGCGCCGAGCGCCAGCATCGCCACGAGATAGACCGCAATGGTCAGCGGCAACGTTGCGCTCATCGGGTTCTGAGCCAGCCGATGGCCGATGCGACAATGGCGAGCGCCGGCAAGGCGAGCACCAGCCAGCTTTCGACAGTCAATCCACCGATCATCGGGCCCCCTTTCGCGGGGAGCCCTACATCGGAGGCAGCCCGCCTGCCCGACTTAGCCAGCTAGGGTTGCGATGATCAAGAGGTTCGATGGGTTCGGCTGATCCCGCGGCGATGGTCTGGATGCCGCGGTCGCGATGGACGCCCGCATACTGGCCCTTGTGGCCGCGCGGGCGCTCGCCGTGATACTCCGCCTGAAGATGGTCGTGGGCCGCAGCAATCTTGTTGCTGAAGCCGAAGACGGCTTCAGCCGGATTGATCCCATAGGTCCATGTGCAGGCCAGGAAGCCCAGGACGAAACCTGCGACGAGTTTTCCCACGACGTGTCCTTCCGTTGCTCGCGAAGCAACATTCGGGGAAATTATGGGCTCTCATGCTTAATGAAGCGTTACCGGCGATCTGCAGATTCAGCCATCTCAGAGCGATTGCCCGTCATCGACCGTGAACAGGGAACCGGTGATGAAACGTCCGTGATCGGACGTCAGCAACAGCAGCGTCCCGTCCAGGTCTTCCTCGACCCCGAGCCGCCGCCGCGGCCAGCTCTTGATCTGCTTTTGTCCGCCTTCGGTGCCGAACCAGTCGGAATTCAGTTCGGTCTCGATGAAGCCCGGACACATCGCATTGACGTTGATCTGGTGGCGGGCCCATTCCTTGGCCAGCGACCGCGTCATCATCCCGACGGCGGCCTTGGTCATGCAGTAAATCGTCAGCCCGGGCAAAACCGTGTGAGCGCCGATGGAGGCGATGTTGACGATGCGGCCACCCGCGCCGCGCGCCATCATTGACCGGCCGGCGGCCTGCGCCATGAAAAAGGCACCGCGCACATTGGTGTCGAACATCGTGTCGAAACCCTCGGGCGTCACCTCGGCCGGAAGCGCCTGCACATTCATGCCCGCATTGTTGATGAGGATGTCGACGGGTCCGAGTGTGCCTTCGGTCTCCGCCATGCAGGCCGTGATGCTGGCCGGATCCGTGACGTCGAGCGCGATTGCCGCCGCCGTGCCGCCCATCGCCTCGATCTCGGATTGGAGAACGGTGAGCCGTTCGACACGCCGCCCGGTGATGGCGACCTTTGCGCCCGCCTTCGCCAAAACCAGCGCGAAGCGCCTGCCGAGCCCGCTGGTCGCACCGGTCACCAGCGCTACCTTGCCGCTGAGGTCGTAATCCGGGAGCCTGACTTCGGTTGTCTCGCCCATTGCGCTATAGCCTCCAGCCATTTGATTTTGCAGGACTCTTCGCAAGCGCCGCCGATCCCGTCAAGAAGCGGCCCGGTCGAGCCTTGCGGCCCCTGCGTTCCCGGCCGCATAATCGCCCATCGGAAACGCACGACGGAGGCCGGAAATGCAACTCGATGTCGTCTCGGATACGGTCTGCCCGTGGTGCTATATCGGCAAGAAGCGCCTCGACCAGGCGCTGGCGATGCATGGCGGTAACAATATCGTACTGGCCTGGCGGCCGTTTCAGCTCGACGCTTCGATCCCCGAAGGCGGCGTCGACCGCAAGGCCTACATGGAAAAGAAGTTCGGAACCGAGCGGGCAAAGGAAGTCGGCAACACCATTCGCGACTTCGGTGCGGCGGTCGGTATCGCATTTCGTTTCGACCGTATCGAGCGCTCGCCCAATACGCTCGACAGCCACCGCCTGATCCGCTGGGCCGGCACCGCCGGCCGGCAGGACGAGATGGTCGATATTCTGTTCCGTCGCTATTTCGAGGACGGCGAAGACATCGGCGCGCGCGATGTGCTGGTGGACGCCGCCGCGGAGGGCGGCATGGACGCCGATATCGTGCGCGATCTGCTCGCCGGCGACGCCGACAAGGAACTCATCCGCCGCGAGGACATGACGGCACGCGAACTCGGCATTCAGGGCGTTCCGAGCTTCGTCATCAATTCAAAATGGGTGATGGTCGGCGCGCAGGAACCGAAAACGCTGGTGCGCATGTTCGACAAGTTGCTGGCGAAAGAGGCCGAGGAAGCTGCGAGCGCCGCTCAATAAGCTCAGAGGGGAGGACAATGACTTTTTCTTCGTCGACGCAGGATCGTCAGGCTCACTGGCTGGTGCTTCTCGGCCTTTTGCTCTTTCTGATTGGACTGCTGACAGGCTTCGTGTCGGGTGGTCTCGCCAATTCGCGGATGGGCCTTTCGGCACATCTCGAAGGCTTGATGAATGGCATATTCCTCGCTCTGCTCGGCCTTCTCTGGTCGCGTCTGGTACTCGGCGCAACGGCTCTGTTGGTTGCTTTCTGGCTCGTCGTCTATGCCGCATTCGCCAACTGGCTGGGCGTCCTGCTTGCCGCAATTTGGGGCGCCGGCGCCGGCATGATGCCGCTTGCGGCGCAAGGCATGTCGGGTTCGGGTCCGCAGGAAGCCATCATTGCTTTCCTGCTCATCAGCCTCTCCGTTGCGATGGTGCTGGGCGTGATCCTGGTGATCCTGGGCCTCTGGCACGCGCGAAAGTAGGGACTCACGCAGCCTTTGCCGCGCCGGCGAGGTCTGCGAGCTTCCGCATCAGCACGTAAGTGCCGGCCAGCCGCTCTTCGGGCGTGTCCCAGTCACGCTTGAAGACGAGCTTGTGATCGGGACGGAGCTTTGCCCTGCCGCGCTCGTCATTGATAATCTCGACCAGCGCCGCCGGATTGGCGAATGTGTTGTCGCGGAAGCTGAGCACAATGCCCTTGGGACCCGCCTCGATCTTCTCAACATTGGCCGCCCGGCACATCCCCTTGATCTCGACGATCTTCAACAGGAACTCGACTTCCTCCGGCAGCTTGCCGAAACGATCGATCAACTCGGCGCCGAAGCCGTCGACCTCCGCCCGCGTTTCGACATCCGACAAGCGCCGGTAGAGGGCCATGCGTGCGTCGAGATCGGGCACATAATTTTCGGGAATAAGAACCGGTGTGCCGACATTGATCTGCGGCGACCAGCGTCCCTCCTCGTCTTCATCCGCACCGCCGCCGCGCATCGCCGCCACGGCCTCCTCGAGCATCGACTGATAAAGTTCGTAGCCGACTTCCCTGATGTGGCCCGACTGTTCGTCGCCGAGCAGGTTGCCCGCGCCGCGAATGTCGAGGTCGTGGCTCGCGAGCGAAAAACCCGCACCGAGCGAGTCGAGCGACTGCAACACTTTCAACCGTCGTTCGGCACCCGCCGTCAGCGTCCGGTTGGCCGGAACCGTCAGATAGGCATAGGCGCGCGCCTTCGAACGGCCGACGCGACCGCGAAGCTGGTAGAGCTGCGCCAGGCCGAACATGTCGGCGCGATGCACGATCAGCGTGTTGGCGGTCGGGATATCGAGGCCGGACTCGACGATCGTTGTCGAGAGGAGCACGTCGTATTTGCCATCGTAGAAAGCGGTCATCTTGTCTTCGATTTCGCCGGGCGCCATTTGCCCATGCGCGATCGTGAACTTCACTTCAGGCACATATTGCCGCAGAAACTCACCGGCGTCGGACAGGTCGGCGATGCGCGGCACGACGTAGAAACTTTGCCCACCCCGGAAGTGTTCGCGCAACAGCGCCTCGCGCATCACGACGGGATCGAACGGCGAGACATAGGTACGCACGACAAGCCGGTCGACCGGCGGCGTCGCGATGATCGACAGTTCACGCACGCCCGAAAGCGCCATCTGCAACGTTCGGGGGATCGGCGTTGCGGTCAGCGTCAGCACATGAACCTCGGCGCGCAGCGCTTTCAACTGCTCCTTGTGCGCGACGCCGAAATGCTGCTCCTCATCGACGATCACGAGTCCGAGATTGCGAAACTTCACCTGCTTTCCAAGAACCGCATGGGTGCCGATCACGATGTCGACCGTTCCATCCGCGAGACCCGCCCTCGCTTCCGCCACGTCCTTGGCGCCGACAAGCCGCGACATCTGCCGGAGTTTGACCGGCAGTCCATGAACGCGATCGCTGAACGTCTTGAAATGCTGCCGCGCCAGCAATGTTGTCGGGACGACAACCGCGACTTGATAGCCGTTCAACGCGGCGACAAAGGCCGCGCGCAACGCGACTTCGGTTTTTCCGAAACCGACGTCGCCGCAGATCAGCCGATCCATTGGTCGCCCACGTGCAAGATCTTCCAGCACCGCCTCGATCGCCTGTTCCTGATCGTCGGTTTCGGTGAACGGAAAGCGCGCACAGAACTCATCATAGGCACCCGGTTGCGGTTCCATGACCGGCGCCTTTTTCAATTCGCGCGCGGCGGCGATCTTGATGAGTTCGCCGGCCATCTCGCGGATGCGTTCCTTGAGACGCGCCTTGCGCGCTTGCCAGCCGGTGCCGCCCAGCCGGTCGAGCTGTGCCTCCGTTTCATCGGAGCCGTAGCGCGACAAAAGTTCGATGTTTTCGACCGGCAGGTAGAGCTTGTCGTTGCCCTGGTAGAGCAGCAACAGGCAGTCATGCGGGGCACCCATGACCTCGATAGTCTGCAAACGCTCGAAGCGCCCGATGCCGTGATCGACATGCACGACGAAGTCGCCGGGCGAAAGGCTGGACGCCTCGGTCAGAAAGTTCTCCGCCCGCTTCTTGCGGCGCTGGCGCACCAGCCTGTCGCCCAGAACGTCCTGCTCGCTGATGACAGCGAGATCGTTCGTCTCGAACCCGGCTTCAAGACCGAGAACAATTAGCGAAACTGTACTTTTGATAACACTGTTAACATCCGTCCACTTTTCGGCAATGAGAACATTTCCGATACCGTGATCGGCGAGCACATGGACAAGCCGGTCCCGCGCCCCTTCGCTCCAGCTTGCAATGGCGATGCGTTTGCCGGCACGACGAAGCCCGGCAATATGCCCACCCAGTGCCTCAAAGATGTTGATGCCGTCCTGTGCCCGTTCCGGCGCAAAGTCGCGTCCCAGTTTTCCGCCGAGGTTGATGCCGGCTTCCTCGGGAACGCGGAACGGCGTGAAAACACGCACGGGCCGCGTGTCGAGGATCGCGTCCCACTCCGCCGCATCGAGATAGAGCAACTCTGGCTTCAGCGGTTTGTAGCTCGGCGCCTCGACTGTCGAGCGGCCCTCGCGCGCCGCGACACGCGCTTCGTAATAGTCGCGGATGAGGTCGAGCCGTGCGGTCTTCGCCTCGTCGGCCTGAGCATCGAGCGTGACCGTGGCGCCTGGCATATAGTCGAAGATCGTTTCGAGCTTTTCGTGGAAAAGCGGAAGCCAGTGTTCCATGCCCGCATGCTTGCGGCCCTCGCTGACGGCGGCGTAGAGCGGATCGCCGTCATTGACCGCACCGAGCGCCGCGACATACCCGGCACGGAAGCGACGGATCGTATTTTCGTCGAGATGAATTTCGCCGGCGGGCACCAGATCGACGCCGGAAAGCTGCCCGACCGTGCGCTGACTTTCCGGATCGAAGCTCCGCACCGCATCCAGCGTGTCGCCGAACATGTCGAGGCGCAGCGGCAATTCAAAGCCCGGCGGGAAAATATCGACGATACCGCCGCGCACCGCGAACTCGCCGCGCTCGCGCACCGTGCCCGTCCGGTTGTAGCCGTTGGCCGCGAGATAGGCCGTCAAAGCATCGAGATCGACGCGGTTGCCGACATGCGCCGACCAGGCCGCAGTGCCGACCGTTTCGCGCGCCGGCACACGCTGCAGCGCGCCATTGACCGTGAGAAGCACGACGAGCGGCTTGTCCCCGCCCGTCTCCAGCCGCGCGGCCAGCCGCGATAGCGTCGCCATGCGGCGGGCGCTGATGTCCCCGTTCGGGGATACGCGGTCATAGGGGAGACAGTCCCAGGCAGGAAAAAGCTCGACCTCGATATCGGGTGCGAAGAATGCCAGCGCTTCTGCGAGTGCCGCCATGCGCGCATCGTCGCGCGCCACATGCCCAACCATCCCCTTCTGGTTGCCATGGCATGCGCGCGCGATATCCGCGAGTACGAGTGCATCGAAGCCCTCCGGGACTTCGCCGAGCGTCAACCGGCCCGGTGCCGCGGTCATTTCTTGTAGCCTGGTCAAGGAATTAGCCTTCGCTCCGGTTCGCCCAAAGCGTTCCCTTCATGTGATTGAACGTGCGGATGCGGGCGAGCAGCGGGGTATCGTGCTCCGCCGGCACGCGTTCGCGCCCCGTGATCCAGTTGTAGAGCGACGTATCCTCGGCTTCGAGCAACGCCTCATATTGATCGAGTTCGGGAAAACTCAGCGATTCCAGCATATTGTCGGAAAAATGCCCGAGGATAAGATCCATCTCGCGGATGCCGCGGTGCCAGGATCGGAATCCGATCCGCCGCAGCCGCGCGCGATGCTCTTCGGCGCTTGTTTCTGCCATAGTCCCTGTCCCTTTCAAGCTCGGGATATAGACCGCCCCAGCCTCTATGTCATTAGAATGGAAGCATGATTCCCTCTCGCGCCCATGGGGTCGGCGATGCGGCCTGATATCCTTTTTCCGCTCTTCGCGCCCGCGCGCACCCTTCCCGGAATCGGCCCCCGGCTTGAAAAACTTGTGGAAAAGCTGGCCGGCAACAAGGTCGTCGACCTCCTCTGGCACTTGCCGTCCGGCCTCATCGATCGCCGCAGCAGACCGAAGATCGCCGAAGTCCGGGATGGCGAAATCGCAACCATTGAGGCGACGGTCGGCCTGCATGTCGCGCCGCGCAACAGCCGGTTGCCCTACCGTGTTCACGTTTCCGACGATACCGGCGAAATGCAGATCGTCTTTTTCAACGCGCGGCCCGATCACCTGCTGAAGACGCTGCCGGAAGGCGCGCGACGCATCCTCTCCGGTCGCATCGAATTCTATCAGGGTCAACCGCAATTGACCCATCCGGATCACATCGTCAGGCCCGAAGACATGGCCGCGTTGCCATTGCTCGAGCCCGTCTATCCGCTGACCGCGGGCCTGCCGTTGAAGGCGGTTCAGAAGGCCGCCCGCGCTGCGTTGAAATTGTTGCCGGAGCTGCCCGAATGGCAGGACCCGCATTGGCTCAAGGCCCGCGGCTGGCAGGCCTGGCATACGTCGCTGCGAGCCGCTCACGCCCCGCAATCCCTCGCCGATCTCGAAACCGGCGCGCCGGCACGCGCGCGTCTTGCCTATGACGAACTACTGGCAAACCAGTTGGCGCTCGGCCTTGTCCGGCTGCGCATGCGCCGGCTGCCGGGCAGAACCGTCACCGGCGATGGCCGTATGCGTCGAAAAGTCATCGACGCCCTGCCCTTCGCGCTTACCAACGCGCAGACGCGCGCTCTGGAAGAAATCCTGTCTGACATGAAAAGTCCTCACCGCATGCTGCGCCTGCTGCAGGGCGACGTCGGCAGCGGCAAAACCGTGGTGGCGTTGTTGGCCATGCTGAATGCCGTCGAAGCAGGATTTCAGGCCGCGATGATGGCGCCGACCGAGATTCTTGCGCGCCAGCATCATGCGACGCTGGCGCCCTTGTGCGCCGCCGCCGGTGTTCGTCTCGAACTGCTGACCGGCCGGGAAAAGGGAAGCCGCCGCGCTGAAATACTGGCAGCCGTTGCAAGCGGCGAAGTCGATATTCTGGTCGGGACACACGCGCTCTTTCAGGAGGAAGTTGAGTTCCGCGCACTGGCTTTCGCTGTCGTCGACGAGCAGCACCGCTTCGGCGTTCATCAGCGCCTGATGCTGACCGCGAAGGGCGGCGTCGGCACCGACGTCCTGGTCATGACCGCGACACCTATTCCCCGCACGCTGACGTTGACCGCCTATGGCGACATGGACGTGTCGCGGCTGGATGAAAAGCCCCCGGGCCGCAAGCCGGTCGACACGCGCGCGCTGCCGCTCGATCGTCTCGATGAGGTGGTCGAAAGCCTGCGGCGCGCCTTGACGAAATCCGCACAGATCTACTGGGTGTGTCCGCTGGTCGAGGAGTCCGACGAGGTGGATGCCGCGGCGGCCGAAGAGCGGCACAAGCATCTGCAGTCGATCTTCGGCGATATCGTCGGTCTCGTGCATGGCCGCATGAAGGCGTCGGAAAAAGACAGCGTCATGGCGCGGTTCGAAGCGGGCGACATCCGTATCCTTGTCGCGACCACGGTGATCGAGGTCGGCGTCAATGTCCCTTCGGCAACGGTCATGGTGATCGAGCATGCCGAGCGCTTCGGTCTCGCCCAGCTCCACCAGCTGCGAGGTCGCGTTGGCCGCGGCGACGACAAGTCGAGTTGCCTGCTGCTTTACCAGGCACCGCTTGGCGAGACGGCCGCCGCGCGCATCCGGATCATGCGCGAGACGGAAGACGGATTTCGTATCGCCGAGGAGGATCTACGCCTGCGCGGCTCCGGCGAACTTCTCGGCACAAGGCAAAGCGGGTTGCCGTCGTTCCGCATAGCCCGCATCGAAGAACAGGCAGAACTTCTGTCCGCGGCCTACGATGACGCCCGGCTCGTGCTGAATGCCGACCCTGAACTGGAAGCGCCGCGCGGCCGGGCTCTCCGCACTTTGCTCTATCTGTTCGAGCGCGACGAAGCGATCCGGTATTTGCGGTCAGGTTGACCGGGCCTAAAGGCCCGCCGGGTTGCTGACGCTGACGGGCTCGCTCTCGCCATCAAGGTATTTCGGCTCGACAAGACCGGCAGAGATGATCAGCTTGGCGCCTTCCTCGATCGACATGTCGAGCACCTGAATATCGGTCTTCGGAACGAAAAGCAGAAAGCCCGAAGTCGGGTTGGGGGTTGTCGGCAGGAATACGCTGACAAGTTCCTGCCCGGCGCGGGCGACGATCTCGCCATTCGTCTGCGTGGTGATGAAGACGATGCAATAAATGCCCTTGCGCGGATATTCGATAAGTCCGACCTCCCGGAACGACGCACTGGATTGCGAGACGACTGTTTCGAATATCTGCTTCAATGCGCCATAGATGCTGCGCACCACCGGCATTCGGGCGACGACACGCTCCCCGAAATTGAGTACGGTGCGCCCGAAGATATTGGCCGTCAGCGCGCCCAGCAGCGTCAGCAGCACGAAGGCGATGATAAGGCCGAGACCGGGAATGTCGAAAGGCAGATAGGCGTCCGGGTGATACTGGCGCGGCAGCAGTGGCGTGAACCAGAAATCGATAAGATCGATAAACCACCGCGTGATCCAGATGGTCAAACCGATCGGCGCGGCCACCACCATGCCGGTGAGGAAATAGTTCCGGATACGCGCCATGAAGCTCGAGCGCTTGGCTGGCAGAATCAGGGATGATTCCGCGCCTGTCTGCCGTGTTTCTTCGTCGTGCCGGTCGTTCATGCGATCCGCCATATCTGCATTGTCCTGGCGCCTGCCCGCGCCTTCGGTTGACGCCGGGGCGCACTGGCCTCCGGCGCACCCGACCGTTTCATATCATCGTGCCTCTTCCCTGTCAGGCTCACTCGTTCCATCATG
Source organism: Parvibaculum sp. (assembly GCF_019635935.1). Taxonomy (NCBI): domain Bacteria; kingdom Pseudomonadati; phylum Pseudomonadota; class Alphaproteobacteria; order Hyphomicrobiales; family Parvibaculaceae; genus Parvibaculum; species Parvibaculum sp. The sequence continues at coordinate 125,138 of NZ_JAHBYN010000001.1, forward strand.
CTGAAATAGATATCAATGGAGCCCTTTTTGAGGCTCCTGGAACGACATCAAGGGAGAAGACGGCATGGCCAGGCTCCAGCCGGGAACGAAGATTCGCCTCGCCCCCGAGGACGAATATACCCACAAGCCCGATGCGGCACTGAACTATAACGAGAGCATGTATTTCAACATGTTCGACCCGGTCCGCAAGACCGGCGGCTGGTTCCGGCTCGGCAATCGCCCCAACGAGGGCTACGCCGAAATGTCCAACTGCCTCTATCTGCCGGATGGTCGCGTTGCCTTTATGTATGCCCGGCCGAAAATCACCGGCAACGAGGCGATGAATGCCGGCGGCATGAAGTTCGAGGTCGTCGAGCCGTTCAAACGCCTCCGTCTGTCCTACAGCGGAAATGTTGTGGTTCTGAAGAATCCGCTTGAAATGGCCGACCCGGCGCAAGCCTTCAAGAACAACCCCGTCGTCCCCTGCGAGGTCGCCCTCGACTATGAAGGCGTATCACCGATGTTCGGCGGCGAGACCGTCAATGCGGACGGCACGCCGCTCGACCTCGACCCGGAAAAGTCGTTCGCCAAGGCTCACTACGAACAGCACATGGCGGCCAGCGGCCACTTCACCGTTGGCGAGGAGCGCTTCGAGGTCTCGGGCTTTGGCCTCCGCGACAAGAGCTGGGGGCCGCGTTACTGGCAGGCAATCCACTGGTACCGCTGGCTGCCGATGAATTTTGGCCGTGACTTCGGGATGATGATCTCGATTGTCACCAACGACGAAGGCAAACAGCGCCAGGGTGGCATGGTGCTGAAGGACGGGGTGTACGATCTGATCGAAACCTGCACGATCGAGAGCGACTGGGACGACAACTGGTACCAGACCGCGCTCCGCGCCCATTTGACCACCCAATCGGGCGCCGCATACGACGTCGAGGGTAAGGTCTTGTCGTTGATCCCGTTGCGCAATCGTCGCAAGGCGCCCGATGGCAGCGATCTCAACACCCGCATCACCGAAGGCATGACGGAATATCGCTGCAACGGCATGACCGGCTACGGTCTGTCGGAATATCTCGACCAGATTGTCGACGGCAAGCCTGTGGGCGCGGGGCACTGACATGGGCGCCGAAGCGAACCCGTTATCCGAACCCCTTTCGGCGGTGGTGTGCAACCGGATTCCGGGCGCAACGGGAATATCGAATCTGAAACGACTTTCCGGCGGCGCAAGCCAGGAAACCTGGTCGTTCGATGCCGCAACCGCCGATGGCGTCGTACCGCTTATTTTGCGCCGCGCGCCGGGTGGCGCCCGCGATGCGCGCGCCACGGCCGTGCCGCTCGAAACCGAAGCACAGCTGATCCAGTTGGCCGGAAAAGTCGATGTGCCGGTGCCGACGGTCCGCCATGTGCTGGCACCCGAAGACGGTCTCGGTCACGGCTTCATCATGGACCGCATCGCCGGGGAAACGATCGCGCGGAAAATCCTGCGCGACGACGAGTTTGCGGCCGCCCGGCCAAAACTTGCGCGCCAATGCGGCGAAATCCTCGCGCGGCTGCACCGTGTCGACATGGCGGCATTGCCGCCACTGCGCACATCACCCGCGCGCAGCGAGATCAAGCAATATCTGGAAACCTACAAGGCGCATGGGCACCCCCATCCGGTTTTCGAGCTCGCCTTTCGCTGGCTCCAGGACAACGCGCCCCCCGAAGCCACGGCGCACACGCTGGTGCATGGCGACTTTCGCCACGGCAATCTGATGATCGGGCCGGACGGGGTGCGCGCCGTCCTCGATTGGGAACTGGCGCATGTCGGCGATCCGATGGAAGACCTTGGCTGGATATGCGTCAACTCATGGCGGTTCGGTAACATCGACCAGCCGGTGGGCGGTTTCGGCGCGCGCGAGGATATGTTCGCTGGATATGAGGCCGCGGGCGGCATCAAGGTCGATCCGGCGCGCGTCAAGTTCTGGGAAGTGCTGGGGACGCTGAAATGGGGCGTGATGTGCACCATCATGGTCACGGCCTTCAAGAGCGGCACGGACCGGTCTGTCGAGCGGGCGACCATCGGCCGCCGTTCGTCGGAAACCGAAGTGGATCTGCTGCGCCTTCTGGCGCCGCGCGGCTGAGGAGAAACACATGCAGGATCAACCGACAGCCGCCGAACTTGTCGAAGCCGTCGCAGAGTTCATTCGCAATCACGCGATGCCGCAGCTTCAGGGTCACACCGCCTTTCATGCCCGTGTCGCGGCAAATGCGCTGGACATCGTCAAACGCGAGCTCGAAATAGCGCCCGCAGCCAATGCCGGCGAAGAAGCGCGGCTCAAGGCGTTGCTTGGCCGCGAAGGAGCGCTGGAGGATCTCAATCGTGAGCTGTGCAAGCGCATCGAAAGTGGCACCATCGGTCTCGAAACGCCGGGTCTGACCGATCATCTCTGGACGACAACGCTGACCAAGCTCGCAATCGACCAGCCAAACTATTCGGGCTACAAGCGTGCGGTCGAAGAAAGCCGATGAAGACGGGGATTGGTCAATGCTGAAAAAGGTGCTTTGGGTAGTAGGCGGTCTGGCGGTTCTTGCCGTCCTGGCCGGGGCTTTTCTCTATGTGAACAAGCCCGCGCAATACTACGTCCTGCTGAAACCCTGGACCGGTTTCGATGAAGCCAAGGCGCCGCCGGCGCCGGTCTATGCGTTGGACGACACCTGGGCCGCGCTTCCCGGGCGGAGCGACCTAGCGGATGTCGTGCCAGCCGGGAGCGGTCTTACGGACAATCAGTCGCGTGCCGAAGTCGATGTGTTCTTCATCCATCCGACAACCTATTACGGCAAGGCCGGCTGGAACGCGCGCTACGACGAACCGGGATTCTCGCTCGACCGGCTGGAGAGCGGTGTGTTGCGCTATCAGGCAAGCGTATTCAACGGCTGCTGCCGCGTCTTCGCGCCGCGCTACCGGCAGGCGACCGTCTATGCCTTTATCGGCAAGGGCGACGATGAACATGCGGCGCTCGATTTCGCTTACCGGGACGTTCTGGCTGCCTTTCGAAACTTCGTTGCCGAACGAAACGACGGTCGTCCGTTCATACTGGCCGGACACAGCCAGGGTGGCTTGCACGGCTCTCGACTCCTGCAGGAAGAGATAGCAGGAACGCCCCTGGCCAATCGCATGATCGCTGCCTATCTGATCGGCTCTGCCCTGCCGGCGGACCTTGGCATCGCGGGCATCGAGCCTTGCGATGGACCGACGGCAACCGGTTGCACCATCAACTGGAACTCGATGAATGCCTCGGCGCCGCGTCGTGGTTGGGTCGAACAGGGCACGACGTGGTTCACGGGCGCCTATCGAATGCTTGCCGGCGCACCGCTCACCTGCGTCAATCCGCTGAACTGGGTGTTCGGTGGTGCTGCGGAAGCCTCCGAAAATCGCGGCAGCCTGCCCTTCGTCGGCTCGGACGAAGTCTTTCCGAGCCCACAGCCAGCGCTGACCGGTGCCGCCTGCGATGGCGGCGTGTTGCTGGTTTCGCTAACGGGCGACGAGCCCGGCTTCACGCTCGGCGTCCGGAGCGGCGACTTTCACATCTACGACTTCAATCTCTTTTACATGAACATTCGCGCAAATCTCGACGAACGAGTCGCCGCGTTCCTCGCCGCGGGAGGCAGATCGTGACCTTGACGAATCTCAACATTGATCGGGGCATTGCGACCGTCACTTTCGCAAACCCGCCGCGTGGCTACATGAACGCCGCGCAAATGCAGGAAATCGACCGGATTGCGGATGACCTTACGGCCGACGACGCGGTTCGCGTTGTCGTGTTCACGGGCGGGGTCGAAAACGTCTTTATTCGTCACTATGACGTTGCGGAGATTCTTGGTTTCGCCGACGCCCTGCAAAAAAACGAATTGATCGCCGATGCGCTCTTCGAACGGGCGCGGGCGGAGACGGCGCTTTCCCGGACTTTCGACAAGGTCGACCGGATGCCCAAACCGACCATCGCCGCCATCAATGGCTTCTGCCAGGGCGGCGGTTTCGAGTTTGCGCTGTGCTGCGACTTGCGTATCGCGCAGGCCGGTGATTATCGGATAGGCCTCCCGGAAACGAATATCGGCATTTTCCCGGGCGCCGGCGGAACGGAACGCCTGCCCCGCCTGATCGGTGAAGCCCGCGCGCTTGAGCTGATCCTGCGCGGCCGCACGGTCGGCCCCGAGGAAGCGGCCCGGCTCGGGCTCGTACACGAATGTGTCCAGGGGCCTGCCATCGAAAGGGCGCTTGAGCTCGCGGAAGAACTCGCCGCCAGGAGCCCGCGCGGCCTTGCCGCTGCCAAGGCGCAGGTGAAGTCGGCGTCCTGCCTGTCGCTTGCGGACGGACTTGCGAACGGCCGGGGCCGCTTCGCGGCGCTCGTTGCCGGCGACCCGGAAGCCGTGCGCCAGATGAAGGAATTCGTGACCGGTGGTGAGGACATAAACCGGCCTGCATGAGGCGGTTGCCGGCCCATTGGAAAACCGGAAAATCACCATGCGATTCGGTGACAATTTGCTAAAGGTTACAGGGCATTCTGGGGCAATCACGAAATTCTCACCGCAGGTTTAGCCGTGCCCTACACCGAAATCGACCTCGACGATCTTCCCGTCCGGCATCCGGTCCGAATGTTCAACGGCTATTGGGCGAGCCGCAGGAATGGCGCCGCCGCCCCGATGCGCCAGCATATTGTGCCTGGAGAGATTGCCGGCCTGCTCCGCTGGCTTCTGGTTCTGGAAACGGTGCAGATCGGCCACGAGCTTCAGTTCCGCTATCGCCTTGCGGGCACGGGTTGCACCGAGCTTTTTGGCATCGACTACACAGGAAAGATTCTCGGCGACAATCTGACACCCGAAGGTGCGGAAATACGCCGGCGTGAATTTCGCCGGGTGATGGAAAGCGTTCAACCGATCTATTCGGTCACCAACCTGCCGGTCAAAGCGAAAGAGTTCATCGTCGTTCACCGCGGGGTCTTTCCTGTGTCGACCACAGGCGCGGAAGTCGATCAGATTTTTGTCGTCATCGCGCCAGTATCCGAAACCTGCCTCGTTCGGCCAGCATTCGAAATGGCGTCAGTTGCCTAGGCAGGCCCACATCCGCCGAAACGAAAAAAGGCCGGGAACGATCCCGGCCTTTTGAGTTTGTGAGACGTCTGAAAATCAGGCGCCGTGCGCACCGATGATCGTCACCGAGCAGACATTCTGCGACGGAGCGCCGCCGAGATTGTGCGTCAAACCAATCTTCGGATTGGCAAGTTGCCGCTCGCCGGCACGACCCTGGAGCTGGAGATACATCTCGTAGGCCATGCGCAGGCCCGAAGCGCCGATCGGGTGTCCAAAGCATTTGAGCCCCCCGTCGATCTGGCAGGGAACCTTTCCGTCCGCGTCGTAGAAACCGTCCATAACGTCCTTCACGGCGCCGCCTTCCGGCGAGATGAAGAGGTCTTCCATGGTCACAAGTTCAGTGATGGAGAAGCAGTCATGCACTTCCATCATGCTGACTTCCTCGCGCGGATTGTCGATCCCGGCCTCCTTGTAGGCTTTCTTGGCCGCGATCCGCGCGGTGTGGAAATAGCTTCCATCCCAGCTGTTATGCTGCGACTCGAGCCCGTTCGACACGGATAGCTGCATCGCCTTCACAGTCACGATATTGCTCTTGCCCATCGCTTTGGCGATTTCGGGCGTCGTGACGATGGCCGCCGCCGCGCCGTCCGACACGCCGCAGCAGTCGAAAAGTCCAAGCGGTTCGGCAATCATCGGCGCGCCCATGACCTGCTCCTCGGTCACGGGATTGCGCAGGTGAGCCTTGGGGTTCTTGGCGCCGTTGGCGTGGCTCTTGACCGAAACATGAGCGATGGCGCGCTTCAGATCGTCCTTGTTGACGCCATGCTTGGCCCGGTAAGCCGAGGCCAGCTGCGCGAAGTTGCCCGGCGCTGAACCGGACGGCGACCATTGCGGGTTCAACGTACCCATGTTGCCGACAGGCAGGCCGCCATAACCGGTGTCTTTCAGCTTCTCGACGCCGACTGCAAGCGCGATGTCGGCCGCTCCCGAAGCAACAGCATAGACCGCGCCGCGCAATGCCTCGGAACCCGAGGCGCAGAAGTTCTCGACGCGTGTGACCGCGATATTGGGAAGCCGCAACGCCACCGAAAGCGGCGTACCGCCCTTGCCGGTGCCGATTTCATCGATATGGGTCGAGAACCACGCCGCATCGAGCTGCGTCGGCTCAATGCCCGCATCCTGCATCGCTTCGAGATAGGCTTCGACCATCAACTCTTCAGGGCCGGCGTCCCATCGCTCGCCGAACTTCGAGCACCCCATGCCGAGGATCGCGACCTTGTCCTTGATACCTGCCGCCATGTCCCTGTCTCCCTACTCGGCCGCCTGGCCTGTTTGTGATTTCGCCGCGCTCGCCGCAATCGGCACCGCTTTCCAGAAATAGCGCCGGAAACCGCGCTTGTCGTCGAATTCCTTAATCCGGAACACGAGCTTCACTTCCATGCCGGAATCGACCGTCCCGGTCTCGACATCGGTGAAATCCATCATGATCCGGCCGCCCTCGTCGAACACCACCATGCCGTAGTGATTGGGCGGGTTCATGCTGAAGGACAGGAAGTCGGCCGACCAGGACAGGATCTTCGCCTTCCGATCGGCAAACTTGTATGGCTCCTGCGTATCGACCGTATGGTTGTTCGGATTGACCGAAATACGCGAGCGCGGGAACTGGACGACGCCGGTTTCCTTGCAGCGACCGCCGACAAGGCCCATCAGCATGTCCTCGTTGCGATAAAGCGTCGTCAGCGCCGTCTTCTTGTCCTGCTCGGCGCGCATGCCTTTTTCCCATTCAACGAGCCCGTTGAAGGTGAGGAACTTCATGTAGTTGGTTTCCTCGACGCGCGCGGCCAGTGAGCCGACGATGCCGCGCTTTCCCGCCTGGCTGGCGATCTTGTCGGTCACCTCGAAAACCAGCGCGTCGCAGCCACCGCCAAAATGCAGCACCAGAACCTTGTCACCGGGCTTCGCTTCCTTCTGGAGCGTATGCACCAGCATGACCAGCGCATGCGCGGCGCCGGTCTCGCCGCAATTCAGCGCCAGCGTGTCGCGCGCAACCTCGGGTGCGATACCCGAGCGCTTGGCAAGCTGTTGTGCGAACTTGTCTCCGAAGATGCACGGAAGAACAAAATGCTTTATATCTCCGGCGCTTACGCCTGACTTCTCAAGTGCCGCCTTGACGGCCCGCGGAACGATTTTCGCGAAGCCCTCATCGCGGATCCAGCGTTCTTCCCAGTTGTAGTCGAACTCCTCGGTATCGCCCTTGAAGTGGTCGACGAAATCGATGGTGAGGCTTGCGCCGCCGAGATAAGTGGCGATCACGTTTTCCGCGCCGACCATCACGGCGGCGGCGCCATCGCCGAAATCGAGTTCCTGCGAGGTGACCGCCTTGGTCTTGCGGCGGTCCGCTGCCAGCACGACGGCGTTTCGCGCCTCGCCACCTTTCACGGCGGCCAGCGCCTGCATCAATGCCGACGTGTCGGCACGCTGCGTCGAGGCAACGTCCACCGCGCGCACATTTTCATCGAGCGTCAGTGCCGCGGCGATGATGCCGCTGTTGAGACGATCCTTGAACGGCATCGAAGTGGATCCGAAATAGAGCGCATCGACATGGCTCCGGTCGTCGCCGGCACCGAGCAGGTCGCGCCCCGCTTCCACCGCCATCGTGATCGCATCTTCATCCCAGTTGGCCATGGAGCGCTCGCCCTTCCCCTTTCCGAGAAAGTTGGGAGCAATCCATGCATTGGCCTGGGCAACGGCCTTGCGCTGCAGCCGAAGGCGGGGGACATAGCCGCCAAAGCCTGTAATTCCGACCGCTTGCTGGGCCATTCGTCTCCCTTTCCGAAAACACGGTTGTTTATTGTTGTCGGGAGTTTATCGGCCAAATCGGTCCCGCGACAACCATCCCGATGGATGGTGCCCGGCCATCGCCGCGCCGCTACGTCAAGCGCCGGGTGGCAGGGCCCGAAAGGTCAGCCGTCAACGACCACACAGGCGATTTTCCGTGTTTCCAGTGCCTTGCAGGCGGCGCGTGCTTCGCCGATCCCCTCGAAGGCGCCGGCCCGGAGCCGGTAGAAGATCCCACGCTCGCCAAGGTCGGCCCGTTGCACGACATGCTCAAAGCTGCCGACAATGGCCGCCGCCGACGTTGAAATCCTGCCCCATTCGGCCGCTGCCGTTTCCTCGTCCCGGAAGGCGCCGAGCTGAATCCGGTATTGGGCCTTTGCCGCCGACGCCTGAATTGCCGCCTGTCCGGTCGGATGCGGGACCAGCGATGTCGGGCGCAGCGACGCTGTGGTCAGCCTGTCATTCGCTTTCTCCGCGTCCTGTGCGGGCCCCGGCACCACCGCGGCGATATCCGCCGGCTTTTCCACCGGCGTGGTGCGAACCGCCGTCGTCTCCCATCCGCCCGAACTTGCAATGCGGATTGCGGCGCCGCCCTCATGTCCGGACGAGGCGCTCTGGAACGGCGTCAGTGTCGCCGGCAGCACGCGCGGTTCCGTCGCCCTTGCCGCCTGGACCTGGGTGGCCGGCTTCGCGGCATGCGCGGCCGGACGGGCCGTCAGCTCGGCAAGCTTTGCGCCGGCAAGCTCGAATTCGGGGTCGATCGCCAGAGCCTCCCGTAAATCGGCCTCGGCGCCGCCCGCATTTCCGGTTTGCTCATAGGCGAGCGCCCGGCCGAACAGCGGCAGCTTTCGTTCGGTGCCCGACATGAGCCGGATCGCCGTCGAATAATTGCCGATGGCCGCGTCATAGTCGTGCCGCCGCCGCTCGAGATTGGCGAGATTGTGATAGACCGCCGCATAATCGGACGCGAGCGCGATAGTCGCGCGGTAGTCGGCCTCTGCCTTTTCCGTATTGCCCGCCGCCGCCAGCGCAATACCGCGATTGTAGTGCGCGCGCGCCTGAACCGCGGCAGGCAGGGTGCCGGCTCCGATGGCGCGCGTATAGTCGGCAATCGCCGCGTCCTGCTGGCCGGTCTTCTGGAAAGCGATGGCGCGGTGGTAGTGAGCAAGCGCCCTGCCCGCGGCATCGAGGCCGCCGCTGTCCAAAGCATTCGAAAAATCGGTGGCCGCCTTTTCGAACCGGCCGTTCTCGATTGCCTCGGCTCCGGCGCCCATTAGCGCTGTCGCCTCCGCGGCACTGTCCTGGGCCGTCGCGCCGCCGGCGGCCAGAAGCATGCCCGCCGCCAGTGCGATGGCGCAGGCTCGACGCCACTCGATGTTTCTCAGGCTGGGCATACCGGATGCCGCATCCACCGGCCCTCCCCGACGCATTGCCGCTACAACTTGCGCGCAAATCTAGCACGCCTGTTTCAGGCGCCCGCTGGGAAGAAAAACAATCAACGAAATCAAAATCTTGCGGCGAATGCTTGAAGACCGCCTTTGACGTCGTGGCGCGAATCGCCCGCTACTCGACCGTCACCGACTTTGCGAGATTGCGCGGCTGGTCGACATCCGTGCCCTTGGATACAGCCGCGTGATAGGCCAGCAGCTGCACCGGAATGGCGTTGACGATGGGCGCAATCAGCGGATCGACGGTCGGGACTTCGATTGTCGCCCACATGTCGCTCCCCGCGCGCTCGATGCCGGCACGGTCGGCAATCAGCACCACCCGTGCCCCGCGCGCGCTGACCTCCTGCATGTTGGAGATGGTCTTCTCGAACAGGGCGTCGACCGGCGCGATGACGACAACCGGGACTTCTTCGTCGATCAGGGCGATGGGGCCATGCTTCAGTTCGCCGGCCGCATATCCCTCCGCATGGATGTAGGAGATTTCCTTGAGCTTCAGCGCGCCCTCAAGCGCGATCGGATAATTGTGGCCCCGGCCGAGATACAAAACGTCCCGCGCCTTGGCAAACTCGATACTCAACGCCTGAATGGCCTCGTCCTGAGCCAGAGCCTCGGCGATGTGCCGCGGCACTTCCATCAGCGTCCGCACGAGCCGCTCTTCGTCGGTCCGGTCGAGCGTGCCGCGCGCAATTCCCGCGCGGATCGCCAGCGCCGCGAGCGTCGTCAACTGGCAGGTGAAAGCCTTGGTCGAGGCAATGCCGATCTCAGGCCCTGCATAGGTCGGCAGTATGGCGTCCGAGGCCCGCGCAATCGACGACTCGACGACATTGACCACCGAAAGGATCTTTTGCCCCTGTGCGCGACAATAGTGAAGCGCCGCCAGCGTGTCGGCGGTTTCGCCCGATTGCGAAATGAAAATGGCAAGCCCCCCGTCCGGCATCGCCGCTTCGCGATAGCGGAACTCGGACGCGATATCGACCTCGACCGAAATTCGCGCATAGCGCTCGAACCAGTATTTGGCGACCATCGCCGCGTAATAAGCCGTCCCGCAAGCGACGATGGTAATGCGCGGGACTGAGGCAAGGTCGACCGGCAGCGCTGGCAAACGGATCGTGTCGTCGAGCGGATTCACATATTCGGACAGCGTATGGCCGACGACCTCCGGCTGCTCGAAAATCTCTTTCGCCATGAAGTGCCGGTGATTGCCCTTGTCGACAAGGGCGGCCGAAACGTCCGTGATCTTGATCGGGCGCTGAACCTTGTTGCCGGCTGCATCGAATATGCTTGCCCCGGCGCGCGTCAACTCGACCCTGTCGCCGTCTTCAAGGAAGCAGACCCGGCTTGTCATCGGCGCGAGCGCAAAGGCATCCGATCCGAGATACATGGCGCCCTCGCCATAGCCGACCGCAAGCGGCGGTCCCCGGCGCGCGCCGATAATTAGGTCTTCCTCGCCCTTGAACACGATTCCGAGTGCAAAGGCGCCCTCAAGCTCGTGCAGTGCCGTCGCCGCAGCCTCGCGCGGTGCTAGTCCTTTGTCGAGATAATGTGTCACGAGATGCGCAACGACTTCCGAGTCGGTCTCGGTTACGAAATTGGCGCCGCCGGCCGTCAGTCGCTCCCGAAGCTCGCGGAAGTTTTCGATGATGCCGTTATGGACGATAGCGACGCGGTCGGTGGCATGCGGATGTGCGTTGCGTTCCGTCGGTGCGCCGTGCGTTGCCCAGCGCGTGTGGCCGATGCCGATGACGCCGTCGAGCGGATTCTCGGAAAGCAGCCGGTCCAGATTGACGAGCTTTCCCTCGGCGCGGCGGCGGTCGATGGTGCCGCCATGCAGCGTCGCGATGCCGGCGCTGTCGTAACCGCGGTATTCAAGCCGCTTCAGCGCCTCGAGAATGATAGGTGCAACGGGTTCCGTTCCGACGATGCCGACAATTCCGCACATGACTATTCGCCCGATGAGATTTTTTTGGTGCCTTCATGCGCCGCGCGAAATGCCGCCGCCCAGCCACCTTTTTCGAATTGCCGTCCGCGCGCGACGGCCAGAGCGTCTGCCGTCACGTCTTTCGTGATGACGCTGCCTGAGCCGAGATAGGCGCCGTCGCCGATTTTGACCGGCGCAACAAGCGCCGTGTTGGAACCGACAAAGGCGCCCGCACCGATGTCGGTGAAGAACTTGTTATAGCCGTCATAATTGCAGGTGATGGTGCCCGCGCCGATATTGGCATAGGCGCCGACGCGTGCATCGCCGATATAGGAGAGGTGGCTGATCTTGGCGCCTTCCTCGACCTTTGCCTTCTTCGTCTCGACGAAGTTGCCGACTTTTGCCTTGCGGCCGATTTCACTGCCCGGACGAATGCGGGCGAACGGGCCGATCTCGGCGCCCTCGGCAATCGTCGCACCTTCGATGTGGGAAAACGCCTTGATCGTTGCCCCGTCGGCGACTGACACGCCCGGCCCGAATACGACGTTCTGCCCGACCGTTACGTCGCGACCGAGAACCGTGTCGAAACTCAGATAGACCGTTTCCGGATCGAGCATCGTCGTGCCGTCATCCATCGCCGCCTTGCGCAGCCGGCGTTGCAGGGCGGCTTCGACAATGGCCAGTTCGGCGCGGCTGTTGACGCCTTGAAGATCTTCTTCGGCCGCGCGGGTCACCGCGCATTGGAGGCCCTCGGCGCGCGCAAGTCCGACGACATCGGGCAGATAGTATTCGCCGCTCGCATTGTCGTTGGTGACTTTCGCGAGAAGCCGGAACAGATGTTCCCGCCGCACCGCCATCGCACCGCCGTTGCAAAGCGTGATCGCAAATTCTTCGGGGGTCGCATCTTTCGCTTCGACGATCCGCGTCAGCATTCCCTTGGCGTCGAGAACCAGGCGGCCATAGGGCGCCGGATTTCCAGCTTCGAAACCGAGAACGACGACGGGCGTATCGGTCGTGCATGCGTCGATCATGCCGGAGAGCGTCTCGCTTCGTACCAGCGGCGTATCTCCGAAGACAACAAGCGCGACACCTTCTGCATCGCTTGCAGCCGCTTCCGCGGCGCGTACGGCATCACCCGTGCCGCGCGGGCTCGGCTGCACGACGGTCGAAACGCCGGGCAGCAGCGACCGTGCATAAGAAGCGACTTCTTCCATGGCTGGGGCAAGCACCAGCACCGGGCGCGCGTCGCCGGCACGCTCGACAGCCGCCAGCACGTGGCCGAGCATCGGCCGCCCGGCGATCGGATGCAGCACTTTCGGCAAGCGCGACTTCATGCGCGTGCCTTTGCCTGCGGCAAGAATGATGGTGCTGACGCTGCCTCTCGTCATGATTGCCGGCTATCTCCGTTTTGGGCTCGGCCGAAACTGGCACATCGCCTGAATTTCCGGGAAATAAATTTATATTTCACTATGTTGCCCCATCCGCTCCGCCCCGGGGACAAGTCCGTTGTCAGCGCCTGTTCCGTTCGGCTAGCCGTCGCTCCCACGCCAGCGCATGGCCGACGATCGTGTCGAGATTGTCATGGACCGGATTCCAGCCGAGCGTCTGCTTGATTTTGGCCGGGTCGGCGACGATCGACGCCGGATCGCCCGCGCGGCGCGGTGCGCGGCGAACCTCGAAATCATGTCCGGCCGACCGCTCCACCGCGCGCAGAACTTCATGCACCGAGAAGCCATGCCCATAGCCGCAATTGGCAACCAGATTTTCACCGCCGCTGCGCAAATGGATAAGTGCAGCCGTGTGCGCGGCGGCGAGATCGCTGACGTGAATGTAGTCGCGGACGCAGGTTCCGTCCGCCGTCGGATAATCCTCGCCGAAAACCTCGATATAGGGACGCTGGCCGAGCGCCGTCTGACAGGCGACCTTGATGAGATGTGTTGCGTTGGCGGTCGATTGGCCCACTCGGCCCTCAGGGTCGGCGCCCGCCACGTTGAAGTAACGGAGCGCCGCATAGGTCATCTCATGGGCGTCCGCCACGTCGCGCAGCATCCATTCCGTCATCAGCTTGGAGCGGCCATAGGGCGACATCGGCGCCAGCGGATCGTCCTCACCGACCGGCGAACGCTCCGGCATGCCATAGACCGCGGCCGTCGACGAAAAAATGAAATGCCTGACGCCGCCTTTGACGCATCGCTCGATCAGCGTACGGGATCTGGCCGTGTTGTTGAGATAGTACTTCAGCGGATCGGTCACCGATTCCGGAACGATGATCGAGCCCGCGAAATGTATGACGGCTTCGACGTTCCGCTCCGCGATGATCCGGTCGACCAGCGCTTCGTCGGCAATGTCGCCGACATAAAGCGCCTCCGGCGCCTGCACGGCCCAGTCGAACCCGGTCGACAGGTTGTCGATCACGACAACGTCTTCACCGGCTTTCATCAAATCGATGACGGCGTGACTGCCGATATATCCGGCGCCACCGGTCACAAGAATGCTCATTCGGGGCCTGCTCGAATCTGGAAACCCGCAGAGCCCCTTATACCTTGAACTTCGTCTCCACATAGTTGACGAGCCGCTCGACGCATTCGTCGAGCTTAACTTCGGCCGTGTCGATGACGAGTTCGGGATTGTCCGGCTCCTCGTAGGGCGCCGAAATGCCTGTGAAATCCTTAATTTCACCGGCGCGGGCCTTTTTGTAGAGGCCTTTCGGGTCGCGCGCCTCGCAGGTCGCCACGTCGGCCTTGACGTGGATTTCATGAAAATTTCCACCCCCGGCCTCGCGCGCGCGGTCGCGGTCCGACCGGTAGGGCGAGATGAACGACGTAATCGCAATCATGCCGGCGCGGCCGAAAAGAGCCGCCACTTCTCCAACGCGCCGGATGTTTTCGGCGCGATCCTCAGGCGAAAAACTCAGATTGGCGTTGAGGCCGTGGCGAACGTTATCCCCGTCCAGCACGTAGACGTTATAACCCTTCTCGAAGAGCTTCTTTTCCAGCGCCACGGCAAGCGTCGACTTGCCGGCACCGGAAAGGCCGGTGAACCAGAGCACGCCGCCTTTGTGACCGTTGCGGAAGGTGCGGGCCGTCTCATCGATACCGTGCACGACGCGGGTGATATTGGTCGACCGGGCCGTGATGAGGTCGCGCTGGTCGGCATAGCCTTCCATCGAAATGATGCCGCCGCCGGCGATGTCGTATTTGTCGATCAGCACAAAGCGGCCGCTTTTGGGCGCCGAGATGAATTCGTCCAGCGCCAACATCCGCCGCGCACGCAGCACGATTTCGGCGACCTGGTTGCGTTCGACCTGATGCGACGACGTGTTCGACAGATCGCTGGTGTCGATGATGCTCTCGATCGACTGTACCGTGACCGGCGCTTCCAGCGTACCGAGCTTGATGCGGTAGCTCTTGCCCTTCACCATCGGCTCGTGACCGAGCCAGAAAATCCGCGCGCGGAACACATCGGTTTCGATGGGCGCATGCTCGGCGTGACTCACCAATTCGCCGCGTTCGACGAAAATCTGTTCATCGAGCGTAATACCGATGGACTCGCCGGCCGAGGCCTCCATCGGCGGCTTCTTGCCGGGAACGGTCGACCAGTACTCAATGCTCTGCACACGCGCCGATTTGTTCGACGGCGAAAAGAGAAGCGTGTCGCCGACCTTCAGGCTGCCTTCTTCGATGCGGCCGGCGATGATGCGTCGGTGATCGAACTTGTAGACATCCTGAACCGGAAAGCGCAGCGGCCGGTCGACGGGCGCCGCCGTCGGCATGAAGCTGTCAAGCGCCTTGACGATGGTCGGCCCTTTGTACCATGGCATTGCGTTCGTCTGGTTGACGATGTTGTCGCCTTGCCGCGCCGACACGGGAATGACGAATGTCGGCGTGACGCCGATCGAGGTCAGGTAGTCGCGATATTCCTGCTCGATCAGGTCGAACTGGTCCTTCTCGTAGTTGATAAGGTCCATCTTGTTGACAGCCACGGCGACCTGACGAATGCCGAGCAGATGCAGCAAATAACCGTGGCGGCGCGACTGTTCGCGCACGCCTTCGGCCGCGTCGATGATCAGCAGCGCTGCATCGGACTGCGCTGCTCCTGTGATCATGTTCTTCAGGAATTCCTTGTGCCCCGGCGCGTCGATAATGGTGTAGTCGCGGGCATCGGTCTTGAACCAGATCTGGCTGGTGTCGATTGTGATGCCCTGGTCGCGCTCAGCCTGCAGCGCGTCCATCAGAAACGCCCATTCGAAGGGAACGCCGCGGCGTTCGCACATGGCTTTTATGGATTCGTACTTGCCGTCGGGCAACGAACCGGTGTCGTGGAACATCCGCCCGACCAGCGTCGACTTGCCGTGATCGACATGGCCGACGATGACGATGCGCAGAAGATCGCGCGTGGAAGCGGGATTGGGGTTCACGGCGGCCAGTCTCACCTTGGCTTCTGATGCTTCGGACATGCTCGAACTTCCTTACAGATAGCCGTCGGCGCGAAGACGCTCGAATGCGTCTTCCGACTCGTGATCCATGGCGCGGCCCGACCGTTCCGAAATCTTTGTGGTCCGCAACTCCTCGATGATTTCCTCGATGGTCGACGCGGTGCTTGCGACCGGCGAAGTGATGTCCTTGTCGCCGAGCGAACGATAGCGCTTGCCGTCCTTGGCGAAATAAAGCGCGATCGTCGGGATCTGTTCACGCAGCGTGTAGAGCCAGATGTCGATCTCCGTCCAGTGCAGCAGCGGATGTATGCGGATATGCGTGCCCGGCGGGAAGTCGGTCTTGAACTGGTCCCAGAATTCCGGCGGCTGATCCTTGAAATCCCACTGGCCGGTCTGGCCGCGCGGACTGAAAACGCGTTCCTTTGCGCGCGTCGCCTCCTCGTCGCGGCGGATGCCGGCGAAGAGCGCGTTGAAGCCGTGCTTCTTGATCGCGAGCTTCAGGCCCTCGGTCTTGCGCGCCGCCGAACGCGCCGCCGGCGGCAGCGTTTCATCGGTCATCTCGAGCGGCGGGCACTCTTCGCGAATGAAATTGAGGCCCCACTCCGCCGCGTAACGATCGCGGAAATCGTACATTTCGGGGAACTTCTTGCCGGTGTCGACATGCATCACCGGAAACGGCACGTGACCGAAAAAAGCCTTGCGCGCCAGCCAGATCATCACGTTGGAGTCCTTGCCCAACGACCACAGCATCGCGATGTTCTCGATCCTGTTGAACGCTTCACGAAAGATGAAAATGCTCTGGCTTTCGAGCTGATCGAGGCGATCCATGACGGCCTTCCTGCGCAGGCTCCGCCCGCGGCACACGATAATACACAAGAAAACAGGGTTTATATTTCAAACCCCGCTTGTGCTTGTGATTTAGTGCGGTCGGCTGCGCATTGCAAGCGCCAAAAACGCCGCAGACAGCGCTATTTATGCCGTACGCGAGCGGACGCGGCGCTGCGGCACAAGGGCGTTGGAAGGACAACGCGCGGCCGGGACCGACTTGGCGGCCGTACGCTGTAGCGGCCGCGGGCGATCGACCGAAGGACTCATGCGGCCGTTTTTTGCGCCTTTTCCCTCGAGTTTTCGCATCAGGGCGTCGATGCGGGCGTTCATTTCGCGGGCGCTGCGCTCGCTCCGTTCAGCCTTGAGCGCCAGCAGGCTGCGCACATGAAGCGTTGTCAGGATCACCAGCAAAAGCAGCAGGCCGCCTATCGAAATCTGGCTCTCCACTGACAAATTTTCCAACATCTCGACATACGACATCGCATTCCCCATCGACTGAACCGGCGGCTGCAGCACGCCCCGTTTTGGCGCAAAGTCTATGCAGAATCCGGGCCTCTGCCTATGCCGCGGCAATTGGAGGGAATGTGCGCGCCGGTGTGCCGGAGGCTGCATATTTGGCGGGCAGCCTGCCTCATCCGGCATCACGGAGAAGCGTAACGGCTTGACGTCGCGGCATCTTTTATCGGCGGCGATGCTTGTGTATGAAGACCGCGGACGCAAGCGGAAGGACGCCGGACGCATGGACACGATCGACAGCCTGATTGAAGGATACCGAGCTTTCCGCAGCGGCGCTTACAAGCAGAATGAGGCGAAATATCAAGCACTTGCGGCGCGCCGCCAGCGCCCCAAGGCGATGATCATTGCCTGTTGCGACAGCCGCGCCGACCCCGCGATGATCTTTTCATCCGACCCCGGAGAGCTTTTCGTGGTCCGCAACGTCGCCAACCTGGTGCCGCCCTACCAGCCCGACAGCCACTATCACGGCACCAGCGCGGCGCTGGAATTTGGCGTCAAAGGCCTTGAAATCGCTGACATAATCGTGATGGGCCATGTGAGCTGCGGCGGCATCGAGGCGCTGTATGACGCCGGCTGCGGCCACCCGCCGGAAGGCGACTTCATTTCGAACTGGATGTCGCTGGCAACCAGCGTCGAAACCTCGGTGCGCGACCAGCATCCCGACCTCGACAAGCCGGCCCTCCTGCGCCTGATGGAACAACGCGCCGTCGTGCAATCCCTTGAAATGCTTCGGACTTTTCCCTTCGTCGCCGAGCGCGAAAAGGCCGGAACGCTGCGCCTCCACGGCTGGTTCTACGGCATCGGCAGCGGCAAATTGTCGATCTATGACGCCAAATCCGACAGCTTCACAGACGTCGCCGACAAGGCCTGAGCCCCTCTTTTTGCGCGACTGTCACAAATAGAAAACAGCCGCTTTGCGCCATTTTTCGGCACGGCACTTTCGCTGTCATCGAACTGTCAAAAATCTGTCATGACGCGTGCCGGCAACCGGCGCGGCCCGGCCGCTGATCCGGGGATAAAAAACTTGTCCCCGGTTTTCGACCGCCCCGGCACCTGCTCAGCAGACCGGCGGGACCGCCGCGCTGACATAGCGCTGATAGACCCACCCGGTCGTGCCGTCGCTCCGCCGGACCGCCCGCCAGGGGCCGTCCGCATCCGCGTCCATCACGGCGAGCGCCTCGCAGGCCGCAAGGACGCCGCGCACGGCCGCCTCATTGGCGGGTGCGGCGCGCAGATGGACATCGCGGGTGGCGAAGAGTTGCGGCGCGGCCGAGGGGACCGCCTCGCCGGGCACCCTAGTGTCCGCCGACAGACTGGCCAGCAGCCCGGCCATCTCCGCCGAGACCGGCGCCGATCCGTGTACGGAACTTTGAGGCGCGGCGGCGGGCGTTTCCGCGGCCGGGGTCGTGACGTCCGGAACCGGGCGCACGACGGGCGTTGCCGCAACAGGCGCTTCCGCGACGGACGCCCATTGAGGCGGCGGCGCGCTGAAATCGAACAACAACGCCGCGATCAGCAGCATGCCGAGAGCAGCACCGGCCGCGCCCCACACGATCTGCCGGAGCGGAACTTCACGCCATGACGGGTCCGGCGACGAATAATCGGCGCTCTCAATGTCCCGGTGAACTTCCTCGCCAAGCTGCGCCAGCGGCGCGGCGACATCGACATCGAGCAGGCGCGCATAGCTGCGCGTGAAACCGAGCGTCTGCGGCAGCGCCGGCAGACGGTCGAATTCGCCGGCCTCGATCGCCTGGAGATAGACCGGCTTGACCTTGATCCGGGACGCAATATCGCCCAGCGACAGGCCGGCCGCCTGCCGCGCTTCACGCAGCGCCTGCCCGATTTCGTCTCTGTGGCTCTTCATCCGGCTTCTCGTTTCCGATGTTCCGGGTCGAGGCTAGCGAGCCAAAGTTACCAAAATTGTACGATTTTGTACCGTTTTGGCGGGGCCCGCCGCTCAATCGCGCGCCGCGCGCAGCACCCCGATCAGGAATGCGACCATACCGGCGAGAAGCAGCATTTCGGAGCCGCCGAACATCGGCCCGTAGATTTCTTCTTCCGCATGGCCGCCATATTTGAGGAAGATCGCCGTCACCATGATCAGGGCGCCGGCCTGGTAGGCGAAGAAATGGATCCTGGCGAGGAGGCTCTCCTGCATGGCCGGCCAGGCGCGGTAGACCAGCGCGAAGAGCGTCATGCTGACGAAGCCGAGCAAGTTGATGTGGGTGTGCGTGGTGCGGTGCGCGAAGTCCTGGTTCATGCCCATATAGGATCCGAGCCCCATGCCGATCAGGATGTAGATTGCCGCTATGACGAGAAACAAACGGTCGATTTTCATGGTTCCCCCCATTTTTATGACCGGCTCCGAAACGATGGCGCGGACAGGCCCGCCGCACCGGAGACGGAAACGGATTCGACGGTTCCGATGTTCCATTCAAGACGCAATCACTGCAAGCCGTTTGCGGGACAACGGCCCGGCATAGTAGCGTCGGCTCAGGCCGGAACCGGAGCTACCCATGAAAAAGTCGATCGCATTGCTGCTCGCCGTCTGTGTGCTGACTTTTCAGGGGAGCATGTTGGCGCCGCCGCCGGCTGCGGCCGAAACAGTAACGCCGCCTACATCGCGGCCGCTGGCGACGCCGTCGGACCGGCGGGACATTTCGCGCATTCCGGGTGCTTCGGCAGGCGACCAGCAGAAGGTCAAGGTGAGCACATATGGTGCTGCCCGCTTGACACAAGATTGCCGTCGAGTCGCCGATGCGCGTGTGTTGGTCTGCACGCCAGAGGCAGATTGCCCAATACGTTCGATGGAACGAGTCAGGCTCGATGGCGTAATGCAGGATTGTCCGGTCACCTGTTCGGGTGAACCTTTCGACACGGGCGCCGGCCTGGCCTGCGATTGCGAGTTCGAAACAAGCGACTGCGTACCGTCGCGATAGAGACGAGATCTGCGCTGCGGCGTTCGGCCACCCCGCGCGGCTTTGACATTTCCGGCGTAATGGCTAGCTTGAGATCATTATGCGCAAAGCCGACGCACCTCTGTTTCTGACACCGGGTACGCTGCTCGCGGGACATTAGCCCCGGGCCGGCGCCTTCGCGCCTTCGCGCAAGGCCAGACCCGGGGACCGACTTCATCACCAGCTTTCCATTCAATCGGCATGACGGGCCATGAGCCCGGTCGTGCGATGAGGTTTTGTCATGTCCATCGTCAATGGCGGCGGCAGCCGCGCGCAATTGAATATCGTTCCGAACCCGCAAACGGCATCGCGGCCCGTGCTCACCTCATCGGACTATGCGCGGCTCGAAGCCGCGACGTTCGAGGACCTCGATCTCACAAGCCCGATGCGAACCCGCGTCCGCGCGAAACTCGTGGAGGCAAAGGTGATGCCGGGCGCGGCCGTCGCCGAAACCGTGGCGACGTTCGGGAGCATTATCCGCTATCGCATCGAAGGCCGGATGCCCGAACGGCGGATGCTGCAATTGCAGCGCGGCCCCGCGCCGAACGGCCAGTATCTGAGCGTGCTGACGCCTATCGGCCTGGCGTTGCTCGGCCAGTCCGCCGGCGACATTGTCGAGGCCGTGCTCTTCGACGGCGCGCGGCTGACGCTCGAACTCATCGCCATCGACTTCCAGCCGGAAGCCGATATACGCCGCCGCATGGCGCGCACAGTGCGGGACAGTGATGGGCCGGACAACAACGGACCGGAGGCCGCCTGACATGACGCTGCATGCAGATGCCATCAACACGTCGCTGCCGCCGATCGTCGTGGCGGCGGAGCAATATGACCGTCTGTCGGCCGTGGCCGGCGGGCTTGAAGAGGTGTTGCCGGAGGTCGCGCATTTCCTCGATCAGGAACTGGCGCGCGCCGAGGTGATGCCGCTGGCGCAATTGCCGGACGATGTCGTCACCGTCAATTCGACGGTCGACTTCATCTTCGGCATGAAAGGCCGCATCGAACGGCTGAAGCTCGTCTATCCGACGGCGCGCTCGTCCGACGACGGCGTGGTCTCGATCGCCTCGCCCGTCGGCGTGGCGCTGCTAGGGATGCGCGAGGGCCAGACCATTTCCTGGAGCACGCGCTACGGCGATCTGCGCTGGCTCAAGGTGGTGAAGGTGGTCGAGCGCGGGTGATTGAGGAAGCAATCCACCCTCCCCTCTGTGGGAGGGTGGGAAATCACCATGCTACGCCCTCGCCTCTCACCCGCTGCGGTAAGGCTCGGGCGAAGCTTCGGCGTGTTGCGGAAGGTCGTCGGCGAGCGCGAGCCACGGCACCCGCGACGAAATCCAGATGTGCATTTCCGGATGGAGGGCGGCCGGATTGTCGAGTGCCGCCAGAGGAAATCCGAGACGGTCGCCATCGAGCGGTTCGAGTGTCAGGCGCGAGCCGCATTGCGGACAGAAATGACGCCAGAGCCTTTCCGACGAACGCCAGCGCGCCGTCTCGCCCGTGACCGTGACGGCGGCTTTCGGAAAGGAGGCGACGGCAAGGAACGGCGCCCCCATCGCCTGCTGGCAGATGCGGCAATGACAG
Source organism: Parvibaculum sp. (assembly GCF_019635935.1). Taxonomy (NCBI): domain Bacteria; kingdom Pseudomonadati; phylum Pseudomonadota; class Alphaproteobacteria; order Hyphomicrobiales; family Parvibaculaceae; genus Parvibaculum; species Parvibaculum sp. Next base: position 146,705 of record NZ_JAHBYN010000001.1, read on the forward strand.
ACGCGAACGCCGAGCGGCGCGGCCTCGACGCGGAAGCGCACCGCGCCGCAAGCGCAGCCGCCTTCGTAAGGTGGCGGGAGGTTGGAGGGGTGCGGGGGCATGGGATGACCCTATATATCGAGGATGCTGTCTTACTGCGATGCAGGAACAGTACGCCCCACATAAACAGCCGCGTAGTCAGGAAGAATTGGAACTTCTGTTGCGGTGCCAATTCGACTTTGCGTAATCAGCAATCGTCCTCGCTCGCGGTCGAGTTGGCAGGTATTCACCGTCTCCAAGCCTTGACCGTTTTCTGACCAACCGATGAGCGTGGATGCACCAAATTGAGTAAGCGGCAAATCGTTTCCGGTGACGCGACCTACGTCGCCGGAAAAACAGATCAGCATACCGTCCGCGAAACTATCTTCGATGAAGTTATAGCCGCCGGTTGACATCGTGCTGCGACCTTCAAATTCGCCTGCCACCCAACAATCCGAAGCATTCGCTACAACGGGAAGAAGAGCGCATATAGCGACTATTGAAAACAGACGCATGAAACCTCCCGTCTAAAAATTCTAAACTCGCTCGTGAAAAATTGTATGCCGCAATAGACACGACCGTCCATGGACCCCGGCTTTCGCCGGGGTGACAGCTTTGTTTTTTGTTTGCTTGGGGATCGTCCGTTCGGGCCGGGAGAACCGAAAACAAAAAAAGTGGTGAGCCCTGATGGGATCGAACCATCGACCTACTGATTAAAAGTCAGCCGCTCTACCGCTGAGCTAAGGGCCCGCCGGAGGGCGGAATCTCGCGCCGCCTCTCAAAGGTGGGCGGAACTTAAGGGGCGCGCCGGGCGGGGTCAACCGTGGGGATGGATTGCGGGTAAGGCATTTCGAGGATTGGGGTTTTGGGGGATTGAAAGGGCACGAGTTTCAGTGCGGATGTTCCAATTTCAGTGTCACCCCGGCGAAAGCCGGGGCCCATTGGTTCCCTCAGCAAGGGCGATTGCGCATGGCGTCAGCGCCAACACCCGATATCCAAAGCTGTAGCAAGAAGCACTGCGAGTGGGCCCCGGCTTTCGCCGGGGTGACACTTGTGTTTGTGGAGACGCTTGGGGCAACCCCCTCACACCGGCTCGATATCCCCCGCCGCCTGCGCGGCCTTGAAGTCCTTCACGAACGCCTCGAAGCGCGCTTCGGCGATGGCGGCGCGCATGCCGGCCATCAGGCTCTGGTAGTAGTGAAGGTTGATCCAGCTCACCAGCATGGAGCCGAGCATCTCGCCGGATTTGACCAGGTGGTGGAGATAGGCGCGGCTGTAGTCGCGCGCGGCGGGACACGGGCTATCGGCGTCGAGCGGGCGCGGGTCGGCCGCGTGGCGGGCATTCTTGAGGTTGACCTTGCCGCGGGCCGTGAAGGCAAGCCCGTGGCGGCCGTTGCGGGTCGGCATCACGCAGTCGAACATGTCGATGCCGCGGGCGACCGCTTCCACGAGGTCATCCGGCGTGCCGACGCCCATCAGGTAACGCGGCTTGTCCGCGGGGAGCGCGGGCGCGGTGAAATCCAGCACGCGCAGCATTTCGGCCTGGCCCTCGCCGACCGCGAGGCCGCCGACCGCATAGCCGTCGAAGCCGATCGCGCGAAGCCCCGCGGCCGAGCGCATGCGCAGGGGCTCATAGATGCTGCCCTGCACGATGCCGAAGAGGGCCATGCCGGGCGTGCGATGCGGCTGAGCATCGAAAGCGGCTTTCGAGCGCGCGGCCCAGCGCAGAGAAAGTTCCATCGATTTTTCGGCTTCCGTCTCCGTCGCCGGAAAGGGCGTGCATTCGTCGAGCTGCATCTGGATGTCGGAACCGAGCAGGCACTGGATTTCGATGCTGCGCTCGGGCGAGAGCATGTGGCGCGAACCGTCGAGATGCGACTGGAAGGCGACGCCCTCTTCCGACATCTTGCGGAGCTTCGACAGCGACATCACCTGGAAGCCGCCCGAGTCCGTCAGGATCGGATGCGGCCAGTTCATGAATTTATGCAGGCCGCCCAGCGCCGCCACTTCCTCGGCGCCGGGGCGCAGCATCAGGTGATAGGTGTTGCCGAGCACGATGTCGGCGCCGGTGCCGCGCACCTGTTCGGGATACATCGCTTTCACGGTCGCCGCCGTGCCGACCGGCATGAAGGCCGGGGTGCGGATGTCCCCGCGCGGCGTGTTGATGATGCCGGTGCGGGCGAGGCCGTCGGTGGCGGCGAGATTGAAGCGGAAGGCGCTCATGGCGCTGCCTTGTGGATCAAGCAGGCATCGCCATAGGAATAGAAGCGATACTTCGCGGCGACCGCATGCGCATAGGCGCGCTTCATCTCATCCGTCGAGCGCAGCGCCGAGACCAGCATGAAAAGCGTCGATTTGGGCAAATGGAAATTGGTCATCAGCAGGTCCACGGCGCGGAAGCGGTAGCCCGGCGTTATAAAGATGTCGGTCTCGCCGCGAAAGGGATGGATGCGGCCTGTTTCGTCCGCCGCGCTTTCGAGGAGGCGCAGCGAGGTCGTGCCGACGGCGACGATGCGGCGGCCCGCCGCGCGGGCGGCATTGATGGCGTCCGCCTCTTCGGGCGCGATCTCGCCCCATTCGGCGTGCATCTTGTGGGACGCGGTGTCTTCCGCCGTGACGGGCAGGAACGTGCCGGCGCCGACATGCAGCGTCAGGCGAACGGTGCGGACGCCGCGCGCATTGAGCGCGGCCATCAATGCGGGCGTGAAATGCAGGCCGGCCGTCGGCGCGGCGACGGCGCCGGGCTCGGCGGCATGGAGCGTCTGATAGTCGGCGAGGTCGGCTTCGTCGGGCTTGCGCTTGCGGGCGATGTAGGGCGGCAGCGGCATTTCGCCGGCAATGGCAATCGCCGCATCGAGCGCCGGGCCGGAGGCCGAAAAGCGCAACCCCGCCTCGCCGCCCTCGCCCTTGTCCTCGACCGTGGCGGAAAGCCCGCCCGCGAATGCGATCGTCTCGCCGACGGCGAGCTTCTTGGCGGGGCGCAGAAAGGCGCGCCATGTCGAGGCGCCGACGCGCCGGTGCAGCATGACCTCGATGCGGGCTTCCGCCGGCCCGCGCGCCCGTGTGCCGAAGAGGCGGGCCGGGATGACCTTCGTGTCGTTGAAGACGAGGATGTCGCCTTCGCCCAGATGCGCCGGCAGGGCGCGCACGGTCTCATCGGCAAGCGCGTTGGCCTCAGGCCCGATCACCAGCATCCGCGCCGCGTCGCGCGGACGGGCCGGCCGGAGCGCGATCAGCGCCTCCGGCAGCTCGAAATCGAAATCGGCAACGCGCATGGGAGGTGGCGGGAGCGCGCGCTCCTACGCCGCATCCGCCGCGACGCGCATCGAGACGATGCGGTCGGGATCGCGGACCGGCTCGCCGCGCTTGATCTTGTCGACGGCGTCCATGCCGGACACGACCTGGCCCCAGACGGTGTATTGCCCATCGAGGAATGCGGTGTCGCCGAAGCAGATGAAGAACTGGCAATCGGCGCTGTTGGGGTCCTGCGTGCGGGCCATCGAACAGGTGCCGCGCACATGCGGCTCCTTCGAAAACTCGGCCGGGATTTTCTTGCCCGAGCCGCCCGAGCCGGTGCCGGTCGGGTCGCCGCCCTGCGCCATGAAACCGTCGATGACGCGGTGAAAGGCGACGCCGTCGTAGAAATTCTCGCGCGCCAGTTCCTTGATGCGCGCCACATGCTTCGGCGCAAGGTCGGGACGCAATTCGATCACGACCTTCCCGTGCGGGATTTCCATGATCAGCGTGTTTTCGGGGTCTTTGATATCGGTCATTATGGCCTCAATTTTCCTGAACGTCGGCGGCGACCTGCATCTTCACGATCGTGTCGGGATCGGAAGGCGGCTCGCCGCGCTTGATGTTGTCGACAAATTCCATGCCCTCGACGACACGGCCGAACAGCGTGTACTGCCCGTCGAGAAAGGAGGCGTCGTCGAAGCAGATGAAGAACTGGCTGTTGGCGCTGTTGGGGCTCTGCGAGCGCGCCATGCCGAGCGCGCCGCGCGTGAAGCTTTCGTTGCGCGTGAATTCGGCCCTGAGATCGTCGAGAAAGGAGCCGCCCATGCCGGTGCCGGTCGGATCGCCGGTCTGGGCCATGAAGCCTTCGATGACGCGGTGGAAGACGATGCCGTCGTAAAAGCCCTCGCGCGCCAGAGTCTTGATGCGCTCGGCATGGCGCGGCGCGATCTCCGGCAGAAGCTCGATGACGACGCGGCCATCTTTGAGATCGAGGTAGATCGTGTTTTCCGGGTCGAGCGCGAGGGCCTTTCCCGAAAGCCCGGCAAGGGCGAAAAGCGCGATCAGCGCGGTCGTCAGCTTACGCATGTCGGAACTCCGTTTTTGCGGTCACTTCTTTTCGGCGATGCGGGCGAGAACCTTGCCGGCAACGCTTTTCGGTACGAAGGGCAGAATGTCGCCGCCCATCGAGGCGATCTGGCGCACCAGCGTCGAGGAGATGAACTGCGTCTCCGGCGAGGCGGCGAGAAAGACCGTCTCGACCTTGGGGTTCATCACGCGGTTCATTCCGACCATCTGCGTCTCGTACTCGAAATCGACGGCGCCGCGCAATCCGCGAATGATGACATTGGCGCCTGCATCGTCTGCGGCGTTGACGACAAGGCCTGAAAACGAGGTTGTGCTGACCTTGGCGCCCGCGGCTTTGGCCAGCGGCGCGGCTTCGGCCTCGATCAGCGCAAAACGCTCTTCCAGTGTCAGCAGCGGCGTCTTGGTGGCGTTGACGCCGATCGCAACCACCAGATGATCGACCAGCGTCAGCGCCCGGCGGATCACGTCGAGATGCCCGTTGGTCATCGGATCGAATGTGCCGGGGTAAAGCCCGATGCGCGCCATGTGGTCCTACTCCTGCTCGTCGCCGGAACCGTTTTCGGCGCTCTCCTCGACCCGCTCGACCGACACCACGCGCTCGTCGGGCGCGGTACGGAAAACGGTCACGCCCTGCGTGCCGCGCGCCTGGATGGAGATGTCGTGGACCGGGCAGCGGATCAGCTGGCCGGCGTCGGTGACCAGCATGATCTGATCGTCGTCCTCGACCGGGAACGAGGCGACCAGACGGCCGTTGCGCGGGCCGATATCCATGGCAATGACGCCCTTGCCGCCGCGGCCCTTGGCCGGATAGCGATAGGAGGACGACCGGCGGCCGAAACCTTTTTCGGTGACGGCGATCACGAACTGCTCCTTGGCGCCGAGCTCGGCATAGCGTTCCGGCGTCAGCGTCATTTCCTCGGCCGGCGCATCGTCGGCATCCTCGTCGTCGGTTTTCGACGGGCCTTCCTCGGCCTCCGCTTCCCCGAGCGTAGCGCGGCGCATGGCGGCGGCCTGTTTCAGATAGGCCTCACGTTCGGCCGAAGTGACGTCGACATGACGCAGGATCGTCATGCCGATCACTTCATCGTCCTTGTCGAGCTTGATGCCGCGCACGCCTGTGGAGGTGCGGCCGGCGAAGACGCGCACATCCGGCACCGCAAAGCGCGCCGAGCGTCCGCCCGCCGCCGTCAGCAGCACGTCGTCATTCTCGGTGCAGCTCTGCACGCCGACAATGCTGTCGCCTTCATCATCCAGTTTCATCGCGATCTTGCCGCTACGATTGATCTGGATGAAGTCGGACAGCTTGTTGCGCCGGATGCCGCCGCTCTTGGTGGCGAACATCACGAACAGCTCGTCCCACTTACCCTCATCTTCGGGCAGCGGCATGATGGTGGTGATGGTTTCGCCCTGCTCCAGCGGCAGAATGTTGATCATCGCCTTGCCGCGCGCCTGCGGCGTCGATTGCGGCAGACGCCAGACCTTGAGCTTGTAGACCATGCCGGTTGAGGAGAAGAAGAGCACCGGCGTATGCGTGTTGGCGACGAAGAGGCGGGTGACGAAATCCTCGTCGCGCGTCGACATACCGGAGCGGCCCTTGCCGCCGCGGCGCTGCGCGCGATAGGTCGAGAGCGGCACACGCTTGATGTAGCCGTGATGGCTGACCGTGATGACCATGTCCTCGCGCTGGATCAGGTCTTCGTCCTCGAAATCGGACTCGGATTCGACGATCTCGGTGCGGCGCGGCGTCGCGAACTCCGATTTCACCGCCAGCAGCTCCTCGCGCATGATGCCGAGCACGCGCTCGCGCGAACGCAGGATGTCGAGATAGTCCGAAATCTTTTCGCCGAGACCCTTGAGCTCGTCGCCGATTTCGTCGCGGCCGAGCGCGGTCAGGCGTTGCAGGCGCAGGTCGAGAATGGCTTTCGCCTGTTCCTCCGACATGCGCGTGGTGCCTTCTTCCGTCAGCCGGTGACGCGGATCGTCGATCAGCGCGATCAGCGGCGCGATGTCGGCGGCCGGCCAGTCGCGCGCCATCAGGCGTTCGCGCGCGGTTGCCGGATCGGGCGCGGTGCGGATCAACTGGATCACTTCGTCGATATTGGCGACCGCGATGGCGAGGCCGACCAGCACATGGGCGCGGTCGCGCGCCTTGTTGAGCTCGAACTTGGTGCGCCGCGAAATCACTTCCTCGCGGAAGGCGATGAAGATGCCGAGGAACTGCTTGAGGTTCATCAGCTCCGGGCGGCCGTGATCGAGCGCCAGCATGTTGCAGCCGAAGCTCGATTGCAGCGGCGAGAAACGGTAAAGCTGGTTCAGCACGACATCGGGCATGGCGTCGCGCCTGAGCTCGACCACCACGCGCATGCCGTTGCGGTCGGATTCGTCGCGCAGGTCCGAAATGCCCTCGATGCGCTTTTCGCGCACAAGCTCGGCGATCTTCTCGACCATCGAGGCCTTGTTGACCTGATAAGGGATCTCGGTGATGACGATGGCATGGCGGTCCTTGCGGACCTCCTCGATCTCGGTGCGGCCGCGCACGACGACCGACCCGCGACCCAGATGATAGGCCGAGCGCGCACCCTGGCGGCCGAGCATGATGCCGCCGGTCGGGAAATCTGGCGCGGGGATATGTTCGATCAGCTCGTCGATGGTGATTTCGGGATTGTCGATCTGCGCGATGCAGGCGTCGATCACCTCGCCGAGATTGTGCGGCGGAATGTTGGTCGCCATGCCGACGGCAATGCCGCCCGCGCCGTTGACCAGAAGGTTCGGCACTTCGGACGGCAAGACGACAGGCTCCCTCTCCGAGCCGTCGTAATTGTCCTTGAAGTCGATCGTGTCCTTGTCGATGTCGCGCATCAGCGCATGGGCGGACTTCGCCATGCGCACTTCGGTGTAACGCATGGCGGCCGGCGGATCGCCGTCGACCGAACCGAAATTGCCCTGCCCGTCGAGCAACGGCAGGCGCATCGAGAAATCCTGCGCCATGCGCACCAGCGCGTCGTAGATCGACTGGTCGCCATGCGGGTGATATTTGCCGATGACGTCGCCGACGACGCGGGCCGACTTGCGATAGGGCTTGTTCCAGTCGTAGCCGTTTTCGTTCATCGAAAAGAGGATGCGGCGGTGAACGGGCTTGAGGCCGTCCCGCGCATCGGGCAACGCGCGGCTGACGATCACGCTCATCGCGTAATCGAGATAGGACGAGCGCATTTCTTCTTCGATGGAGATCGGGGAAACGTCGCGCTCGGGCGGCGGACCGTCGCCTGCGCCGCCCGTCGGGGGCTGCGATGCGCCGCCGCCGTTCAGGCCGTTTTCCATATCGGTATCGCCGCCCGGGGCCGGTTCGTTACCCGGAATGTCGCTGTCTTGGGTATCGGACAAGTGTTTTTCTGACGTTGCAGAGTGCCGCCGCGCGGGCCGAAAACGCGCGTCGCGGGAGCGCTCGAAAGGAACAAAAACGAGGGCCGGCGACATGCGCCGAATCCCTCTGACTGACTGCCGCAGAGACTATCAGTTTCGCCCTGTCACGGCAACTTCAAAGACGGTCAGGAGGGGGCTGTAAGCTATTGTTTTAGAAAGGAAAAAAGCGCCCGGCAAGCGGTGCCTCAATCTACCCTCGGGTCGTGTTCAGGAACGTTCCGCAGCCATCGAAAAATCCGCGCCGTTCAAGCCGGAAATCGAGACGTCCGACACAGCAGCCGGCGCGTCAGAACGGAATTTCGTCGTCGAGGTCCTGGGTGAAGTTGCCGCGTCCACCGCCCGAGCCGCCGCCGAAATCGTCGGAGCTGCTACCGCCGCCGTAATCGCCGCCGGAGGACGAGCCGCCGCCCTTGCCGTCGAGCATGGTCAGGACAGAGTTGAAGCCCTGCAACACCACTTCCGTCGAATATTTCTCGACGCCCGACTGGTCGGTCCATTTGCGCGTCTGCAGCGCACCTTCGATGTAGAGCTTGGCGCCCTTTTTGACATATTGCTCGATGACCTTGCAGAGCCCCTCGTTAAACACGACGATGCGGTGCCACTCGGTCTTTTCGCGGCGTTCGCCGGTGTTCTTGTCGCGCCAGCTTTCGGAGGTCGCGAGCCTGAGATTGGCGATCGGACGGCCGTCCTGTGTGCGGCGGATTTCAGGGTCCGCTCCCAGATTGCCGACCAGGATCACCTTGTTGACGCTGCCTGCCATTTTCCCGTCCTCGCGCTGAAACTGCCCTTGCGCCGGAACCTAACCGCGACGGCGGTTGCAAACCAGCGCACCCGATAAAAAACCTGTGGATCAAACGATGAAAGAAATGGCGGCGAAGAGCAGACCCGCCGTAATGGCAAGCATACCGCCAAACACAATCGTCTGACGCGTGATTGCCAAATCCAGTGCGGCACGCAAATCGTCCCGGGTCACTCGCAAATCTTCCTTCGTCACCAGATCGGTAATAATCATGTCGCCTCCCGCCCTGACCGGCTCGTTGTTCTTATTATGTTCTCATGAGCCCGCATTCGTGGCAAGCTGAAATCCGGCCCGTCGTGATTCTTTTCTAACACTCCAACATGGCCCTTGAAGCGGCGGCGGCCGCCCTACATAGATGATCCCGACACCGTACCCGTCAGGCCGGCCCGCCGGATGACGCCTCCCCAGAGTTCCTCCGCATGACCCGTGCCTCCCGATCCGCCGCCGCGCCCGACACGCAACACCGCCTGATCCGCGTGATCGGGGCGCGCGAACACAATCTGCGCAATGTCAGCGTCGAGCTGCCGCGCGACCAGCTGATCGTGATTACCGGCCTTTCGGGCTCCGGCAAGTCGTCGCTCGCCTTCGACACGATCTATGCGGAAGGCCAGCGCCGCTATGTCGAGAGCCTGTCGGCCTATGCGCGGCAGTTCCTGGAAATGATGCAGAAGCCGGATGTCGACCAGATCGACGGCCTCTCGCCCGCCATTTCGATCGAGCAGAAGACGACCTCGCGCAATCCGCGCTCGACGGTCGGCACCGTGACCGAGATCTACGACTATATGCGCCTCCTGTGGGCACGCATCGGCGTGCCCTATTCGCCCGCAACCGGGTTGCCTATTGAAAGCCAGACCGTGAGCCAGATGGTCGACCGCGTGACGGCGCTGCCGGAAGGCACGCGGCTTTTCCTGCTGGCGCCGATCGTGCGCGGGCGCAAGGGCGAGTACCGCAAGGAATTCGTCGAATTGCAGAAGAAGGGCTTTCAGCGCGTCAAGCTCGACGGGGCCTTCCACGAGATCGCCGACGTGCCGGAGCTCAACAAGAAGATCAAGCACGACATCGACGTGGTCGTGGACCGCATCGTCGTGCGCCCCGACCTCGGCAACCGGCTCGCCGACAGTTTCGAAATCGCGCTGGGACTCGCCGACGGCATCGCGGTCATCGAGATGGCCGATGCGAAAAAGGGCGAGGCGGCCGAGCGCATCATTTTCTCGTCGCGCTTCGCCTGCCCCGTGTCGGGCTTCACCATCGACGAGATCGAGCCGCGTCTCTTTTCGTTCAACAACCCGTTCGGCGCCTGCCCGGCTTGCGACGGGCTCGGCACGCAATTCTACATGGACCCGGACCTTGTAGTGCCGGACCACGGGCTTTCGCTGAAGAAAGGCGCGATTGCGCCGTGGTCGCGTTCGACCTCGCCCTACTACACGCAAACGCTGATGGCGCTGGCGAAGCAATACAAGTTCTCGATGACGGCGCCCTGGTCGCAACTGCCGGAAGAAGCGCAGAACGTGATCCTTTACGGCTCGGGCGACGAGGTGGTGACGTTTGCCTATGACGACGGCATGCGCTCCTACAAGACGAAGAAGCCTTTCGAGGGCGTGATCCCCAATCTCGAACGTCGCTGGCGCGAAACGGACAGCGCCTGGGCACGCGAGGAAATCGAACGCTTCCAGGGCATCACCGATTGCGACGCCTGCGGCGGCTTCCGCCTGAAGCCGGAGGCACTGTCGGTCAAGATCGCAAAGCTGCATGTCGGCGAAGTGTCGCGAATGTCGATCCGCGAGGCCGACCGCTGGTTCGCCGATCTCGACAAGCATCTGAGCGCAAAACAAAATGAAATTGCCGGCCGCGTGCTGAAGGAAATCCGCGAGCGCCTGCACTTCCTCAACAATGTCGGGCTTGAATATCTGACGCTGTCACGCAATTCCGGCACGCTCTCGGGCGGCGAGAGCCAGCGCATTCGGCTTGCCTCGCAGATCGGCTCGGGCCTGACGGGCGTTCTCTATGTGCTGGACGAACCGTCCATCGGCCTGCACCAGCGCGACAATGACCGCCTGCTCGAAACGCTGAAGCGGCTGCGCGACCTCGGCAACACCGTGATCGTGGTCGAACACGACGAGGACGCGATCCGCACCGCCGATCATGTGGTCGACATGGGACCGGGCGCCGGCATTCACGGCGGCGAGGTGGTGGCCGAAGGCACGGTCGACGACATCATGGCCACACCCGAAAGCCTGACCGGGCAATACCTCACCGGCTTCCGCCAGATCGAGGTGCCGGCCATGCGCCGGCCGGGCAATGGCAAATGGTTGAAGGTGACGGGCGCGAAGGAAAACAACCTCAAGAACGTCACCGCCGAAATTCCACTCGGCGTCTTCACCTGCGTCACCGGCGTCTCGGGCGGCGGCAAATCCACCTTGCTGATCGAGACGATCTACAAGGCCGTCGCGCGTCGCCTCAACAACACGCGCGAGCATCCCGGCGCCTTCGACGAGATTTTCGGCCTCGATCATCTTGACAAGATCATCGACATCGACCAGTCGCCGATCGGCCGCACGCCGCGCTCCAATCCGGCGACCTATACCGGCGCCTTCACCTTCATCCGCGACTGGTTTGCCGAGCTGCCCGAGAGCCGCGCCCGCGGCTACAAGCCTGGCCGCTTTTCGTTCAACGTCAAGGGCGGGCGCTGCGAGGTCTGTCAGGGCGACGGCGTCATCAAGATCGAGATGCACTTCCTGCCCGACGTCTATGTCGAATGCGACAATTGCCACGGCCATCGCTACAACCGCGAAACGCTGGAAGTGAAGTTCAAGGACAAGTCGATCGCCGACGTGCTGGAAATGACCGTCGACGAGGCCGCGACCTTCTTCAAGGCGGTGCCGGCGGTGCGCGACAAGATGGAAGTGTTGCAGCGCGTCGGCCTCGGCTACATCAAGGTCGGACAGCAGGCGACGACGCTGTCGGGCGGCGAGGCGCAGCGCGTCAAGCTCGCCAAGGAACTGTCGAAACGCGCCACCGGCCGCACGATCTACATTCTCGATGAGCCGACGACGGGCCTGCATTTCCACGACGTCGCCAAGCTGCTCGAAGTGCTGCACGAACTGGTCGACAGCGGCAACACGGTGGTGGTGATCGAGCACAATCTCGAAGTCATCAAGACCGCCGACTGGCTGCTCGACCTTGGGCCCGAGGGCGGCGACGGCGGCGGCGAGATCGTGGCGGCGGGTACGCCGGAAGACGTCGCAGCCGAACCGCGCTCCTACACCGGACAGTACCTGAAGGAACTCTTCAAACGCCGGCCGGGCAAAGGGGCCGCGGCGGCAAAGCCCCGCAAGGCCAGTGCCGCCGCAAAGAGCAAGACAAGCGCCCGTAAGGCCGCCCCGAAAGCAAAGCCCACCGCCGCGAAAGGAAAACGGCGCTAGCGCTTGTCGCTTGCGAGCCGAACCGGAACGCTCGTATCGAGGAATGCCAGAATGTGTTTCGCGACTTCCTCCGGCCGCTCTTCATGCGGCAAGAAGGCCGCGCCGCCGATCACCGCAAGGCTCGCCTTGTCCGGCATCCGCGCCACCATTTCCCGGGCGCGCCGCACCGGAAACACGCCGTCCTTCTCGCCCCAGATGAAGAGCATCGGCACGTCGATTTTCGCATGCAGTTCATCGAGACGCGCAACGAGACTGTGATCGACGCCGAGAAGATATTCGAGCAACCCCCGAAAGGCGTGGTCCGAACGCAGCCAGCTCGTCACGAACAGCTTCATGTATTCATCGTCGATCAGTCGATTGTCGACGAAGAAACCGACCCTTCCGAGCCAGCGCCGCATCAGCGGTTTCGAACCGAGCGCTGCCTTGAAGAGCGCGCGTCCAAAGCGCCGCTTGAACATCCATTGCAGTTTCGGCACGACACCGGGCAGGTGTCCAGGCACCTCGGTGTCGATGGCGACAATCTTGTCGACGCGCGCCGCATCCGACACTGCAAGCATCCGCGCGAAAGTGCCGCCCGTGTCGTGACCGACGACCGAGTAGTCCGACAGCTTCATCCTGTCCGCGAATGCCCGCACACGCTCGACATGGCCGTGAAAGGTGAAGTTGGTATGGCGGCTCCAGCCACTTTCTCCCATGCCCGCGGCGTCGAGCGCATAGCAGGTGTAGTGCGGTTCGAGCAGCGGCAGCAGCTTGCGGAAGCTCGCCTTGTGAAAGGGCCAGCCATGCAGCAAAATGAGCGCCGGGCCGCTTCCGGAAACGGTGTAGGCGAGTTCGATGTCTTCGTAAGGGAAGGTCAGGGTTTTCGTCATTTCGCATTCTTTCCGTTTGTGCCAATCCGCAAGGTCGGCTGAGCGACGCAGACGCGCCACTACCCGGAAGGTAAGAAAATCGCCATGAACACCGTCATGCAGGACGAAGGCATATTCGGCGTTCATCTGCGCCGCGCTCGGCTCGCGCAAAAGCTGAGTCAGGAAGGTCTCGCTGAAGTCGCGGGCATCTCGCCGCGTCACATGAGTTTCATCGAAACGGGCCGGTCGCGCCCGAGCCGCGATGTCGTGTTGCGTCTTGGCGATGCGCTGGAACTGTCGGCGAACGAGCGCAATGCGATGTTGCGGCTTGCAGGCTTTGCCCCCGCCTTCGCCCCGGCCGACCTCGCGCAGCCCGAACGAACGCTGGCGCGCGATGCCGTGTCGAAACTGCTCGACGCGCAAGGCGCCATACCGGCCGTCGCATCTGACTCGCTCGGCAACATTCTCGAACTGAACGATGCCGCCTCGCGGTTCTTCAGCATCTCGCGCGACCGGCCGATTGCGGCCGGCGACAACCTGTTCGAGCTTTTCTTTTCGGATGCGACCGCGCGCGCGTCGATCGTCAATTGGCGCGAGGTGGCGCCGGCGTTGCTTCACCATCTGGAACAGGAAGCCCTGATCGCTCCGGATCGCGCCGAGGCCGGCCGCCTCGTTGCGCGCATCAGGCGTCTGGCCGGACCCGAAGTCGTGCCCACCGGCGCCGAACTGCCGATCTTCCGGTTCGAATTCCGGAACGGCGAAAACTTGCTAACTTTTGTGTCCAACTACAGCACGTTCGGCGTGCCCTACGATGCGACGATGCAGTCGATCCGCATCGAATGCTTCTTCCCGGCCGACCGGGAAACGCAGGCCTTCCTCGAAACGTTAACGGCCGGACGTCCGTAGTCTGGATTTTTGTCGTTGGGTGCCGGATCGGCCGTTCCCTGCGCGCATCAATCTGTATATTAAGGGCTGTAAGTCGGGCACCGGGGGATCATGTCTCAGTTAGATCGCCGCGAGTTTCTCAAGCTGTTCACGGCGGGAGCCGGGTGTTTTGCGTTTGCCGCCAGCACCCTGCCCTTTGCGTCGCGGCGCGCCTGGGCCCAATCGGGCGCGGGTCATTATCATTTCCCGCAAGGGCTCGCGTCCGGCGACCCGCAGCCCGACGCCGTGATGTTGTGGACGCGGGTCGAGACCGTCGACCCGGCAGCCGCCGAAATGCGGAGCTGGATCGATCTCTTCGTACAGGTTGCGGAAGATGAGAACTTCGAACGGCTGGTCGCCGAACGTGCGGTGCGCGCCGAGCCGGCCGCCGACCATACGGTGCGCCTGTTTCTTCATGGATTGAAGCCCGACAGCATCTACTACTACCGCTTCTTCGCCGGCAGCGATCGTTCGTCCGAACCGGGACGTACCCGGACGGCGCCAAGGCCCGGCACGAAGCGCGATGTGCGTTTCGCGGCGATTTCGTGCCAGAGCTACGAGCAAGGCTATTTCGGCGCATTGCGCCGTCTGGTCAACGACGACATCACCGCCGCACCCGGCGAACAGATCGACTTCGTGCTGCATCTCGGCGACTTCATCTACGAACGCACAGGCGACGTTCCCGAAGACATGACACCGGCGCGGCTGATCGGCGCGCTGCCGGATGGGTCGGAACCGTGGGAACCGGACGGCACAAGACCGTGGTGGCGCAAAGGCGGCCAAGCCGCCGTGACGCTCGCCGACTACCGTCATCTCTACAAGGCCTACCTGACCGACCCCGACCTGCAAGCGGCGCGGGCGCGGTTTCCGTTCATACAGACATGGGACGATCACGAATTCACCAATGACGGTTGGCAAAGTCACGACACCTATTTCGGCGACGGCGAACCCGCGCAGCGGCGCAAGCTCGCCGCCAACCGGGCATGGTTCGAGTTCATTCCCGCCGTGCTGACGCGCAGCGCATCGCCCAATGGCGTCACCAACCGGGCGCATGATTTCCGGCCGGTGCGCGTGGAGGATGCGCCAATGGGCGCGCCCGACGAAAATTTTCTCTTTCAGGGCGACGACAATCTGAAGGCTTTGTCGAGCCTGACGATCTATCGCACGCTGAAATGGGGTGCGATGCTGGACCTCGTTGTGACCGACCTGCGCAGCTATCGCAGCCCGCCGGTGATGACGGCCGAAATCAAGAAGCTGACCGAGGGCGCGCCGGTGCCGCCGGTCAACCTTGTCAAGACGCTCGACGCCGGCAGGACCGCCAACGACGGTGCGCCGCCCGAAACCATTCGCTATGGCGACAAGGCGTTGCCCAATCCGCGTCGCGACGCACCGCCCGGCACACATATGGGCGCCGAACAACGGGAGTGGTTCAAGGCAACCTTGTCGGCCTCGAAAGCGCAGTGGCGCGTCTGGGCCAATGGCGGACCGGCCCTGCAAATGCGCCTCGACTTCTCGCGCATTCCGTTCGCCGGGCTGCAGGACGGCTATGTCGGCACCGATGCCTGGAACGGATTTCCCGGCGAGCTAAAGGAATTGATGGGTTTCGTGCGCGACGAGGGCATCGGAAATCTCGTTTCGGTCGCCGGCGATTATCACGCCTTCGCCGCAGGACGCCTTCCCGTCGATCCCGATGCGGATGATATGAGGTTTGCCGCCGTCGAGTTCCTGACCACTGCCGTCAGCTCGAACGCGATGTTCACGATGGCCGAACGCGGAACGCGCAATAGCGGATTTTTTCACCGGGCGGTCGTTCTCGACCGCGACGGCGAGAAGTTCGCGAACTGGAACAACACGCTGGTCAACGGGCTGCGGGCGGGCATCCTCGTCAATTATTCGGACTCGGCCTATCTGCGCGACATGGTTGCCAACGAACGCGCCAGCCCCGGCCTCGACTACATGGACTCGGACGGGCACGGCTATTCGCTCGTGACCGTGACCGACGCGGCGGTGAAGGTAGAACAGGTCAATGTCGGCGAGGTGTCGCGCGACGCGGGCCCCGAAGGTGCGGACGTGCTTCGGCGCGCGCGCTTCGCCGTGAAGTCGTGGGGGCCGGGCGAGGAACCGGTCCTGGAAGGGCCGGAATTCGACGGGCCGCCGCCCTTTCCCTGGACCCTCGCCTGACGGCCCCACCGGTTTGACGCGAGGGCCCCAACCGCTAAGCTTCCGTCCCAAGAAAAGACCGGGAGGGACAGGGCATGGGTTTTTCCGAGTATGCGTCTTATGACGGTTTGGGGCTCGCCGATCTGGTGCGCCGGAAAGAGGTCAGTGCGACCGATCTGGCCGAGGAGGCCATCTCCCGCATCGAAAAGCACAATCCGGCGCTGAATGCGGTCGTCACTAAAATCTACGACCGCGGACGCGAAGCGGCCAAGAAGCCGGCCAGCGGTCCTTTCGAGGGCGTACCCTTCCTGCTGAAGGATATTCTGGGCGACCTCGAAGGCGTGCCGACGCAAAACGGCTCGCGTTTCCTGAGCGGCATTCCGGCGCCGCATGACGGGACACTGACCGCGCGTTTCAAACAATCCGGCGTCGTCATCCTCGGCAAGACCAATGTGCCCGAATGCGGACTGTTGCCGACGACGGAATCGGCGCTTTACGGCCCGGCGCGCAATCCCTGGAACACCGACTATTCTACGGGCGGCTCTTCCGGCGGCTCGGCCGCATCGGTCGCGGCCGGCATCGTGCCGATTGCCCATGCCAATGACGGCGGCGGCTCGATCCGCATTCCGGCGGCCTGTTGCGGCCTTGTCGGGCTGAAACCGACGCGGGCGCGCAATCCGCTCGGTCCCGACATGGGCGACATCATGGGCGGGCTGATCCACGAGCACATCGTATCGCGCAGTGTGCGCGACACCGCGACGATGCTCGACTGCACCTCAGGCCCCGAACTCGGCGATCCTTATTTCGCACCGCCCAACGAACGCCCCTTCGCCGAGGAAGTCGGCCGCAAGACGGGCAAGCTGCGCATCGCCTATTCGGTGACCGATACGGCCGGAAAGAAAGTGCATCCCGAATGCGTCAAGGGCATTGAGGAAACGGCAAAGCTGCTGCGCGATCTCGGCCATGAGGTCGAGGAAGCGGCGCCGCCGCTGACCAATGAACTTCTCTCGCAATCCTTCATGGCGCTGTGGGCCGCGGGACTTGCGCTGCAGATCGACGGCTTTTCGATGTTGATCGGCAAGCAGCCCAACGACAACGAGATCGAGGGATTGACCTGGGGGCTCTATCAGGCCGGCAAGCAGGTAACGGCCGTCCAGTATCAGATGGCGATTGCGCAGTTGCAGGGCATGTCGCGCGCCATCGCGCATTTCATGGAACGCTACGATGCGTGGATGACGCCGACGCTCGGTGCGCCGCCGCTGAAGATCGGCACCATCGACATTCACGAACGCGACCCGGTGAAGGCTTTCGCGCCGATCATCGACTATGTGCCCTTTACCGCCATCGAAAATGCGACAGGCCAGCCGGCGATCTCGCTGCCGCTGCACTGGACAGCGGACGGTCTGCCGGTCGGCATCATGTTCGCCGGACGCTTCGGCGACGAGGCCGGCCTGATCCGTCTCGCCGCGCAACTGGAAGAAGCACGACCCTGGAAGGACAAGCATCCGAAAATCTGGAACTGATTTGCGGCAAGGGAGAGAGACAATGGGATTTGCCGAATATGCGGATTATGACGGGCTGGGCCTTGCGGAGCTTGTGACCAAGGGCAAGGTGACGCCACTCGAATTGATCGATGCCGCCATCGAGCGTGCCGAGCGCCACAACCCGACACTCAACGCCATCGTGTTCGAGGCCTATGACGAGGCCCGCGATGTCGCAAAGGGAAAACTGCCCGACGGACCGTTCAAGGGCGTGCCCTTCCTGATCAAGGATCTCGGATCGCCGGTGAAAGGCTGGCGGCGTTCGAGCGGCAGCCGCTTCGTCGCCAATGTCGTCGATGACCATGACAGCACGCTGGTGACGCGTTTCCGCGCCGCCGGCACCGTGCTGTTCGGCAAGACCAACACCCCCGAATACGGCATCACCGGCACCACGGAATCGCGCCTGCTCGGGCCCTGCCGCAACCCCTGGGACCCGAACCGCATTTCGGGCGGCTCATCGGGCGGCGCGGCGTCGGCCGTCGGCGCCGGCATCCTTCCGCTTGCACATGCCTCGGACGGGCTCGGCTCGATCCGCATTCCGGCCGCCTGTTGCGGCCTTGTCGGGATGAAGATCACGCGCGACCGCAACCCGCAAGGCCCGGAAGACTATGACCGCGCCATCGGCTTCAGCGTCGATCATGTGGTGAGCCGGACCGTGCGCGACAGCGCCGCGATGCTCGACGCGACGGGCTATCCCGAGCCCGCCTCGCCCTACGCGCCGCCGCCGAAGGCGCGCCCCTATATGGAGGAGATCACCAAAAGCCCCGGCAAGCTGAAAATCGCCTGGTCGGGCGAGACGCCGAACGGCAAGCCGATCCACCCGGAAATTCAGGCGGCGCTGGAGCGCACGGCCGACGCGCTGGCGAAGCTCGGCCATGACGTCCGCCCGCGCGGGCTGGGCATCGACTACCGCCAGCTTTACCGCGCGCAAGGCGCCGTATCCGGATCGAACTTCGCCGCCGGCATGATGCGACGGATCGAAAAAATGGGCCGTGAACCGGAAGAGCATGAGCTCGAACCGCTGACCTGGGCCGGCTTCCGCAACGGGCAGAAACTCTCAGGTGCGCAGGCCATGTGGGGCTGGCAGCAGCTTCGGCTGATGAACCGGCAGATCCTCGGCGTCTTCGAGGAAGTCGACGTTTATCTCTGTCCGGTGCTTGGCCAGTTGCAGCCCGAGATCGGCCATCTCGGACCCGATCAGGAGGCACGCGAACTCAACAAGCGGCAGGGCCAGGTTTTCCCCTTCACCCCGCCTTTCAACTTCACCGGCCAGCCTTCGCTGTCGCTGCCGCTCTGGGAATCCGAAAACGGCCTGCCCATCGGCATGATGTTCACCGGCCGCTACGCCGACGAGGCGACCCTCTTCCGCCTCGCCGCGCAACTGGAGAAAGAACTCCCTTGGACGAACCGCAAACCGAAGGTATGGAACTGACGCGGCCGGGGTGCTATCTCCTGCCCCATGAGCGATAGCGTCAAACCCGTCCACGTGATCGGCGCCGGCATGGCCGGTTCCGAGGCCGCATGGCAGCTCGTCTCGGCGGGCGTTCCCGTGGTGCTGCACGAGATGCGGCCCCACGTGAAGACAGATGCCCACCACACGGACGGCTTCGCCGAGCTTGTCTGCTCCAACTCCTTCCGCTCCGACGACCACGAATTGAACGCCGTCGGATTGCTGCATGAGGAGATGCGGCGCGCTGGATCGCTGCTGATGGAAGCCGCCATCGTGGCGCGCGTGCCTGCGGGCGGCGCGCTCGCCGTCGATCGCGACATATTCTCGGACTATGTGACGGACAAGCTGACGGCGCATCCGCTGGTGACCGTCGAGCGCGGCGAGATCGACGGGTTGCCGCCAGTCGATTGGGACAGCGTGATCGTCGCCACGGGGCCGCTGACTTCGGACGCGCTCGGCAAGGCCATCGCCGAACTGACCGGCGCGGACGAGCTTGCCTTCTTCGACGCCATCGCACCGATCGTCCACCGCGACTCGATCGACATGTCGGTTTGCTGGTACCAGTCGCGCTACGACAAGGAAAGCGCCGGCGTGACCGGCGAAGGCGGCGCGGGCAAGGACTACATCAACTGCCCGCTGACGCGCGAACAATACACCGCTTTCGTCGATGCGCTGCTGACGGGCGGCAAAACCGAATTCAAGGAATGGGAAAAGACGACGCCCTATTTCGATGGGTGCCTGCCGATCGAGGTGATGGCGGAGCGCGGGCCCGAAACGTTGCGCTTCGGACCGATGAAACCGGTCGGGCTGACCAATCCGCACAAGCCGGACGAAAAGCCCTACGCCGTCATCCAGCTCCGCCAGGACAACAAGCTC
The DNA here is from genome assembly GCF_019635935.1 of Parvibaculum sp. Lineage (NCBI taxonomy): Bacteria > Pseudomonadati > Pseudomonadota > Alphaproteobacteria > Hyphomicrobiales > Parvibaculaceae > Parvibaculum > Parvibaculum sp. The sequence continues at coordinate 166,489 of NZ_JAHBYN010000001.1, forward strand.
GGCACGCTCTACAACATGGTCGGCTTCCAGACCAAGCTGAAGCATGGCGAGCAGACACGCATCTTCCGCACGATACCCGGACTTGAAGGCGCCGAATTCGCCCGGCTGGGCGGCCTGCACCGCAACACATTCCTCAACAGCCCGAAGCTGCTCGACGCCACGATGCGGCTGGCGAAGGAGCCGCGTCTGCGTTTTGCCGGACAGATCACCGGCGTCGAAGGTTATGTCGAAAGCGGCGCGATGGGCATTCTCGCCGGCCGTTTCGCCGCCACCGAACGTCTCGGCGGCATGGTCAGCCCGCCGCCGCGCACGACGGCGCTGGGCGCCTTGCTGGCGCATATCACCGGTGATGCCGATGCGGCGACCTTCCAGCCGATGAACATCAATTTCGGTCTCTTTCCGCCGCCTGAAGTGCCGCTCGACGAAAACGGCAAGCGCCCGCGCGGCAAGGCCAAGGCGCCGGCGCGCAAACGCGCCTATACCTCGCGTGCGCTGCACGATCTTGAGGGCTGGCTCAAACCGAAGGCACAAGCGGCCGAATAGTCAGACGCGTCCGGTAATTTTCGCGCGCAGCAGCCGCAACTGACGCCGGAACGCGGGTACGTCACTCGACCGATGAAACGGATCGAAGCCCGGCGCCGTCATCAAATCGAGATAACGCTCGCACAGAACCACAGACAGAAGCGCCGGCAATGCGGCGCGCGGCAGCGGCTCGCGCCGGGCATTGGCGAGCAATGTCCGCGCCCGGTCCGCGACATCGCACATGACGCCGCGCAGGCCCTCCGTCATCCGCCCCGTCAGAACCGTATGCGGATCGACGTCGTGAAAACGCAACAGGTTGGCCGGCATGAAGAGCCGTCCTTGCGAGGCGTGAAGCGGCAAGGCACGGAGCAGCCCGGTGAGCGCATAGGCGATGCCGGCGTTGCGAACGGCGCTTTCGGGCACTGACACGCCGAGCGCCCCGGCGGCCAGACGCATGATCGCCGCCGAAGTTGCGTCGGCATAGGATTCGAGCGCCGGAAGATCGGCAAAGGGTTCTTCCGACAGATCGCGCTCCCGCGCGTCGATCAACGCCAGAAGTCCATCACGTGAAATATCCGTCGCAGCCAGCGCTTCGGCAACCGCATGACCGCGCGTCTCGCCCCGGTCGAGGCCCTCGACGGTTTCGCGCCACCATTGCAGCCTAATCTGCCCCATCATCGGTTCGCTGACCGCTTCGGGAATGCGCGCGATCTCGATGTTGAACGCATAAAGCGCGAGCAGCGCGTCGCGCGCCGGCGCAGGCGCCAGCAACACCGTCAGAAAACGGTCATGGTCGTGCCGCCGGACGTCTTCGAAACAGGCTGCGAATGCCGTTTCCGTCTGCGTCATGCCTCATCCTCAAAGAAAACGGGGCCGCCATTGTGGCAGCCCCGTCCTTGTTCGTCTGTACCTGCCCGATCAGTATATGTTCTGCGCCGAAACCATCGCGAAAAGCATCGGGATCGAGAGCACCGTATTGGTGCGCGAGAAGAGCATCGCGGTGCGCGCCGCCGCCGGCTTCGCCTCGGCCGGACCGTCGACGATCCCGAGCGCGATCTTCTGGTTCGGCCAGATCACGAACCAGACGTTGAACCACATGATCGTGCCGAGCCACATGCCGATGCCGATGGCAATATTCTTCGGCACCATGAACCCGGACATCGCGCCAAGCGTGTAGGCGTCGAGCAGATAGCCGTTCATATGGGCGACGATGATGCCGGTGACGATGGTCGCCATCGCGCCCCAGCGGAACCAGAACAGCGCTTCTGGCGCGATCACTTTGCTGACGGCCGGCTTCTGATCGTCGGGGATCTTCGGCATGGACGGGATTTGCACGAAATTGAAATACCAGAGCAGGCCGATCCACATCACGCCGCTGATCACATGCAGCCAGCGGAAGAAAAACGCCCAGAAGGCGTAATCGCCGAGCGACCCGCCACCGTTGAGATAGAGCAGCACCAGGATCGCCGCCAGCACGAAGCCGGCGATCACCGTGTTGCGGAGCGATGTGAGAATGGCAGCCATGATGGTCCTCCCCGTCTGATTGCCCGGCGCCGCCTCCGGCCTCTGCCTCGTGGAAGGCGTCCGGATCGGATGCCGAAACCGGCTCGACTCAATGTCGCGATACTGGCATGAAAACTAGGAGTTTCCGTGTCAAAAGCCAAGCCCGCGAGAAACCACAATCAGGCTACGGCGATCAGCGCAGCGGCAACGCGGCGATTTTCGGCAAGCATCATGTTGTAGGTCCGGCAGGCCGCCGCGGTCGCCATCAGATCCGGGAAAAGCCCCTGCGATTCGAGATGCTTTTGCACCTGAGCCGGCAATCGCGCAAAGGCTTCGCCGGAACCGACAAGCAGAAAGTCGAATGTGCCGGCGGCATCTGTCAGAACGGCAAGAGATGCCACCGTGACATCGCCGATCGCGGCAACGGACCAGGGATGCAGGCCTTGCGGCGTGACGATAATCGAACCTTCGAAACGTTGTCCTTCGAGGCGAAAGCCGCCGTCTCCATAGGCATCGACCGGCGGTTGTCCCGAAAAGCGTGGCTTCATGCCCGATGGGCCACCGCTCACGCCTTTGCCCCGGACTTTCCCTCCGCCGTCTTGCCGGTCGTGTTGCCCGACCAGTCGCGCGACACGCCGACCGCCAGAATGACCGGAGCGGCGATGAAGATCGACGAGTAGGTGCCAACCAGGATGCCGAAAATCATCGCGAAGGTGAAGCCGCGCAACACCTCGCCGCCGAAGACAAAAAGAGCCAGCAGCGCAAGCAATGTCGTGCCCGAGGTGATGACCGTGCGCGACAAGGTCTGATTGATCGACAGGTCGACCAGCTCGGCAAGATCCATCTTCTTGTATTTGCGCAAGTTCTCCCGGACACGATCATAAACGATGACAGTGTCGTTCATCGAATAGCCGACAATGGTCAGGATGGCGGCAATCATCTGCAGATTGAATTCGATCTGCAGGATGCAAAGAATTCCAATGGTCGCAAATACGTCGTGAACCAGCGAGACGATCGCGCCGAGACTGAACTGCCACTCGAAGCGGAACCAGATGTAGATAAGCATCAGCGCCATCGCGAGCACGACGGCGATGATGCCGCTGCGGACGAGCTCGCCGCTGACCTGCGGACCCACCACTTCGACGCGCCGGTATTCGACCACCACATCGTCGAGTGCCGCGCGCACGGCATTGACGACTTCCTGCGACGCCGCCTCCCCGCCTTCGGCTGGCGACGGTATGCGGATCAAGACGTCGTCGGCCTGACCGAACTCCTGAATCTGGACCTCACCAAGTCCAAGGCCGCCCATCGTCGCGCGCAACTGCGTGAGATCCGCCGGCCCGTCGGTGGCGATCTCGATCATGATGCCGCCCTTGAAGTCGATGCCGAAATTGAGACCCCGCGCGAAGAAAAGCGCCACCGACGCCGCAATGACCAACAGTGAAAACGCCACCGCGATCTGACGGAATTTTACGAACGGTATATGCGTGTCGTCCGAAATCAGCTTGAGATGTCGCATGTTTCTGGCTCCGTCCCGGCGGTCACAGATAAATCGTCTTCGGCCGCCGGCGGCGTATCCAGACCGAAAGCATCAAGCGGTTGACGGTGTAGGCGGTAAAGACCGAAGTGATGATGCCGACGCCAAGCGTCACCGCAAAGCCGCGCACCGGCCCCGACCCCATCTGAAACAGGATCGCCGCGGAAATCAGCGTCGTGATGTTGGCATCGAGAATGGACGACAGCGCCTTGTTGTAACCCGCCTCGATCGCCGGAACCGGGCTTTTGCCTGAAGCGAGTTCCTCGCGTATGCGCTCGTAAATCAGCACATTGGCATCGACCGCCATGCCGATGGTCAGGACGATACCGGCAATCCCCGGCAATGTGAGCGTCGCCTGCAGGACCGACAGAACGGCGAAGATCATCGCCATGTTGAGGGTCAAGGCCACCACGGCCAAAACGCCGAAGAATCCGTAGCTCGCGATCATGAAGGCGACAACCGCGACACCGCCGATCACCGCCGCGATCTCACCGGCCGCAATCGAGTCAGCGCCGAGCCCCGGACCCACCGTCCGCTCCTCAAGCACATTGAGCGGCGCCGGCAAAGCGCCAGCGCGCAACAGGATCGCCAGATCGTTGGCCGCCTGCACCGTGAAGTTGCCGCTGATCTGCCCCGAGCCGCCCATGATCGGTTCGCGGATCACCGGTGCGCTGATCACCTTGTCGTCGAGAACGATGGCGAAAGGGCGCCCCACGCTGTTGCGCGTCACTTCACCGAATTGCCGCCCGCCCGTCGAGTCGAAGCGGAAATTGACGACCGGCGCACCCGATTGCTGATCGAAGGCCGGCTGCGCATCGACCAGCCGGTCGCCGCCGACCATGATCCGTCGCTCGACCAGCACCGGTACGTTCGGTGCCTCGGCCATGAACAGGATTTCGGTGCCCGTCGGCACGGTTCGCGTCGCCAGCGCCTGTTCGCCGGACATGGCGTTGCTGACCAGCCGGAAGTTCATTTTCGCCGTCTGGCCGAGAAGTTGCTTCAATCGTTGTGGATCGTCGAGGCCGGGCACCTGCACCAGAATGCGACTCGCGCCTTGTTGCTGAATAACCGGCTCCGTGGTGCCGAGTTCATCGATGCGGCGGCGGACAATTTCGATGGATTGCTGAACGGCCGACTGCGTGCGCGCGACAATCGCGGGCTCCGTCAGCACCACCGTGATGTTCTGGCCGTTGACGCTGACCGCGATATCGCGCTCGGGCACGGCCGAGAACACATTGCCAGCAACCGTCGTGCCGACGCCCTCAATCGCCCCGCGTGCCTTTTGAACGTCGTCCGGCTGGGTGATGCGAACCGTCACCTCTGAATTGCGAATGCCGAGGCCGGTATAGAGGACCCGCTCGCTGCGAAGCGCCGCGCGCACGTCGTTGACCAGCGATTGCAGGCGGTCCTGGATCAGCGAACTCGTATCGACCTCGAGCAGCATGTAGGAGCCGCCCCGAAGATCGAGACCGAGATTGATCTGCTGGTTCGGCAGCCAGCCCGGAATGCCTTCAAGCGAATCCCGGGGTACGAAATTAGGCGCCGAATAGGCCAGCCCCGCCACGCACAGCAAGACGATCAGCGTTATTTTCCAGCGTTCGAAATGCAGCATGTCGGCATGTCCCCCCTTGTCGGGCGGCTCCCGCTAAGGGTGTCAGGAAGGGGTATTGGCGTTGGCGGGCACAGGTTCCGACTTCGAGCGCACATCCGTCAGCGTGGTCTTGACCACGCGTACCCGGACGCCATCGGCGATTTCGACCTGAGCCTCGGTGTCCTCAACCTTGACGACCTTGCCGATGAGCCCCCCCGCCGTCACCACAACATCGCCGCGGCGGACATTGGCGACCATCTCGCGATGCAGCCTCATGCGCTTCTGCTGGGGGCGCAGGATGAGGAAATACATGATCGCGAACAGCGCGATAAACGGGAAGAGCGAGATCAAGAATTCCGAAGTACCGCCGCCACCCATCGATTTCTCCTGTTTCGACTGTCATGCCTGCGGCGGGCCGGGCCGGCCTGCGCTGGATTGCGGCGGACTATAGCCGCCGTCAGGGCATTTGCAAACCGTCGCCCGGGGCGTCCCGCGCCTCGCCTAAGCTCCGGCAAGGACAGGGATTTTCGCGCAAGGTCCGAGGTGCTAGGGTCCGCATCCCCTGCTCCCATTGGACCGTTCTCCGGCAAGCCCATATGACCGACAAATCCAGCACAGAAACCCTGCTCGGCCGCATCGCCGATGCGCTCGAACGGATCGCGCCGCCGCGGGCCGACGAGGCGGATTTCAGCGTTGCCGACGCCTATGTCTGGAATGCCGACGCCGAGATGCCCGAGCCGGTCGCCGAGGTCGCACGGGTCGACCTGCCGCTGCTGAAAGGCATCGACAGGGTGCGCGACATACTGCTCGACAATACGCGCCGTTTCGCGCGCGGCCTGCCCGCCAACAATGCGCTGCTCTGGGGCGCGCGCGGCATGGGCAAGAGCTCGCTCGTCAAGGCGGCGCATGCGGCCATCAACGAAGAAACGCCGCGCAGCCTGATCCTGATCGAGATTCATCGCGAGGACATCGAAAGCCTGCCGCGCCTGATGTCGCTTCTGCGCGGACAAACCCGTCCCGCCATCGTCTTTTGCGACGACCTGTCTTTCGATCACGACGACACCAGCTACAAGTCGCTGAAGGCGGTGCTCGAAGGCGGCATCGAGGGCCGGCCGCGCAACGTGATCTTCTACGCGACATCGAACCGCCGCCACCTGATGCCCCGCGACATGGTGGAGAACGAGCGTTCGACGGCGATCAATCCATCCGAAGCGGTCGAGGAAAAGGTCTCGCTCTCGGATCGTTTCGGCCTCTGGCTCGGCTTCCATAATTGCAGCCAGGCCGAATTCCTCGGCATGGTCGAAGCCTATGCCGCGCATTATGGCTTGGAGGTCGAGCAGGAGCGCCTGCATGCCGAAGCGATCGAATGGGCGGCGACGCGTGGCGCGCGTTCGGGCCGCGTGGCATGGCAGTTCATTCAGGATCTCGCCGGCCGCCTCGGCCAGCAGCTCGGCTAACGTCCGATCACCGTCATCGGATCGAGCGCCTTGGCACCCCGGCGAACCTCGAAGTGGACTTGCGGCGTCACGACACTGCCGGAATTGCCGGCCTGCGCGATGGTCTGGCCGCGCAGGATCGTATCGCCGCGCTGCACCAGCAACTTGCTGTTATGTGCATAGGCGGTGATCAGATCGCCCTCGTGGCGGATCAGCAGCAGGTTGCCATAACCCTTCAATTCATTGCCCGCATAGGCAACGACACCGTTTTGCGCAGCCTTGACGGGCGCGCCCATCTCGGCGGCTATGTTGATGCCGTCATTGTGCAGCCCGTTGGCTTTGGGACCGTATGACGACAGGATCTTCCCCTCGACCGGCCAGACGAAGCCGCCGGTTGCGGCTGGCGTTGCAGGCAGCGGCGTTTTCGGCACGCTCGGCGTCGTGCTCGCCGGCTGCACCGCGGCGGTCGCGGTCCCTGCAACGGGCCGTGCCATCGGCACCGGGCCGCCCGCCACATCGCGCGTCATGGCGGCGGGTTGCGGTGCTGTCCCGCGTCCGGGAAGCTGCAAACGTTCGCCGACCTTGATCGTGTAAGGCGCCTGAATGCGATTGAGGCTGGTCAGCGACGCCATGTCGACGTTGTGCTGCCGGGAAATGCTGTAGACGGTGTCGCCGGACTGGACGATGTGAAAGCGCCCGGCCGGGATTGTCAGCCGCTGCCCGACCTCGATCGTATAAGGCGCGTTCAGCCTGTTGGCGTCGATGATCGAACGCAGCGGCACGTCATGCGCCCGCGCGATGGAGTGCACCGTGTCGCCGCGCCGGACGACATAGGTGCCGCCGGGCGCCACCATCGGCGCGGGCCGGGCCAGCGGCGCACGCGGGCTGCCGGCTGCGGACGGCCCGCCGTCCCACCACGGGCGCTCGCTGCTGCCGCAGGCGGCGGCGAGCAGCATCGACGCGAGCGCGCCGGCGAACTTCGCCACCCTCATCCCGTGTCCGCGCCGCATCTTGTCAGGCCGCTCCCTCTCAGGCGTTCAGGACTCTTTCGCGACACCCTCGACCAGCGGCACAAAGCGGACCGGCAGAAGCTCCTCGCGCTTCACACCTTCGCCCGTCCGCTCGATCCGTACAAGTTTCTGCTCGCCCCGGCCGCCGGAAGCCGCGACCGGCACGATCATCAGCCCGCCTTCCTTGAGCTGTTCGACCAGCTTTTGCGGCACGGCCGGCGCGGCGGCGGTCACGATGATTCGGTCGAACGGCGCCTGCTCGGGCCAGCCCTGCGCGCCGTCGCCGACCTTGGCCGTGATGTTGTTTATGTTGAGTTCCTCGAAACGCTTCAGCGCGTCTTTCAGCAGCGTGCGATAGCGCTCGATCGTGTAGACGCGGCGGCAGAGCCGCGCCAGTACGGCCGCCTGATAGCCCGACCCCGTGCCGACCTCGAGCACCTTCATCCGCTCGCCGACCTGAAGCTGCTCGGTCATGTAGGCAACGATGTAGGGTTGGCTGATCGTCTGCCCGCATTCGATGGGCAGCGCGTGATTTTCGTAAGCCTGCTTGCGAAACGTGCCGCTGATGAATTTTTCGCGCGGCACCCGCTCCAGCGCCGACAGCACGCGCTTGTCGCGGATGCCCTGGCGGCGCAGGCCCATGATCAACTCGATCTTGCCCTGCTCGATCTCGTCCATGGGCGTCTCGTCGCTCACCGGAACCTCACGCCTTCCGTCGCGGGCGCTTCACCGGCATCGTCCCGAGCGCGGCATTGAGTGCATTGGTCGTGCGCGCATGGGTGAGGTCCATATGCAGCGGCGTGATCGAAATGCGCCCCTCATAGATAGCGCGCAGGTCGGTGCCCTGCGGCGGATTGCTGAGAATGCGCTCGAAACCGAGCCAGTAGTAAGGATTGTTGCGCGCGTCGATCCGCTCTTCGACACGCACGAGCGACTGGTCGCGCTTGCCTTGCCGCGTCACTTCGATGCCCGTCACAGATTGCGGCACGACATCCGGGAAGTTGATGTTGATGAGCACATCGGCGGGCCAACCGGCGGCAACGAGTTTCTTGACGATGTCAGGCGCGAATTGCTCGGCCGTCGACCATTTGAGCTTCATATTGCCGCCAAAGCCGAATGCCTGGCTGAGCGCAATCGACGGAATGCCGAGCTGCGTTCCTTCCATCGCCGCCGCGATGGTGCCCGAATAGGTCACGTCGTCGGCGATGTTCTGGCCGCGATTGACGCCCGAGAGAATGAGGTCGGGCGCCTCGTCCTTCATGATGTGACGCACGGCCATCAGCACGCAGTCGGACGGCGTGCCCTTGATCGCATATTTCCGCGCGGTGAGTTTGCGGACGCGCAACGGATTTGCCAGCGACAGCGAATGCGCCGAACCGCTCTGCTCCTCTTCCGGTGCGACGGTCCAGACATCGCGCGTCAGCTTGTGCGCAATCTTCTCCAGCACCTTGAGCCCCGGCGCGTGAATGCCGTCATCATTGGTGACCAGAATGCGAAGGGCCTTGGACGCAGACTTACCCATGAGGTGCAATAACCTCCAACCCGCCCATATAGGGACGCAGCGCCTGCGGCACCTCGATCGAGCCGTCGGCCTGCTGGTAGTTTTCCATCACCGCCACCAGCGTTCGCCCGACCGCGAGGCCGGAGCCGTTCAGCGTGTGCACGAAGCGCGTGTTCTTTTCGCCTTTCGGCCGGTAGCGCGCATTCATCCGCCGCGCCTGGAAATCGCCGCAGACCGAGCAGGACGAAATCTCGCGATAGGCATTCTGCCCCGGTAGCCAGACTTCGATGTCGTAGGTTTTGCGTGCCGCAAAGCCCATGTCGCCGGTCGAAAGCACCATCACCCGGTAGTGCAGCCCGAGCCGCTTCAAAACTTCCTCGGCGCAGGCCAGCATCCGGTCATGCTCCTCGAGTGATTTTTCGGGCGTCGTGATCGAAACCAGCTCGACCTTCGAAAACTGATGCTGGCGGATCAAGCCCCGCGTATCGCGCCCTGCCGCCCCTGCCTCGGCGCGGAAACACGGCGTGTAGGCGGTGAAACGCTTCGGCAGTTCTTCTTCGGTGAGAATGCTTTCGCGCACCAGATTGGTCAGCGGCACTTCGGCGGTCGGGATCAGCCAGTATTTCTCCTGATCGTCCCGGCTCTGGCCCTTGAATGTCGCAAATTGATCGTCGGCAAACTTCGGCAGTTGCGCCGTGCCGAACATCGCCTCGTCGCGCACCATCAACGGCGGCGCGACCTCCTCGTAGCCGAATTCGCTGGTATGCAGATCGACCATGAAATTGCCGATGGCGCGTTCGAGCCGCGCGAGCGCGCCTTTCAGCACGGAGAAGCGCGCGCCGGAAAGCTTGGCCGCCGTCTCGAAATCCATCAGGCCCAGCGCCTCGCCGAGATCGAAATGCTCGCGCGGCGCGAAATTCATCGCGCGCGGGGCACCGTCGCGGTGATGTTCGACATTGGCGCTCTCGTCCGGGCCGACCGGCACCTCGTCGAGCGGAATGTTGGGGATCGACGCCAGCGCGGCTTCAAGCTCGGCATTGACCTGCCGTTCCTCTTCCTCGCCTTTCTGAAGGTCGCCCTTCAGCGCCGCGACCTCGTCCATCAGCTTCTTCGCGGTCGCTTCGTCCTTCTTCGCCTTGGCCTGGCCAATCTGCTTCGAAGCGTCGTTGCGGCGCTGCTGCATCTCCTGCAAACGTGTAACGACCTTCCGCCGCCGCTCGTCGATCTCGACAAGGCGCACGGCCTGCGGCTCGAGCCCGCGCTTCGCGAGCCCGGCATCGAAGGCTTGGGCGTCGTCGCGAATGGCTTTGATGTCGAACATGACACCCCAAAATGATGGGAAATACGGATACGAAGGCGCCGGCCGGAACCCGAATCACTTCCGGTCCGCCTGCCCGTTTCGGCGCCTTGTATAGGCGGAAAGGCCCTGACCGTCCAGACAGGGGTCAGGCTTCGGCGGCCTCATCCTCAGCCGCGGCCGCCTGCCGCTTTTCGGTCCAGGCGACGCCGAAGATCGACAGTTCGTAGAGCAACAGCGTCGGCACCCCGAGCGCGATCTGGCTAAAGAAATCCGGCGGTGTCAGGAAGGCCGCAACGGCGAAGACGGCGACGATGGCGTAGCGCCGACCTTTGCGAAGCTGGGCCGCATTGACCACGCCGATCCGCGCCAGCAGCATCAGGATCACGGGAAGCTGGAAGCACATGCCGAAGGCGAAGAGCAGCGTCATGATGAGGCTGAGATATTCGCTGACCCGCGGCATCAATTCGATGGCCGCCCGGCCCTCGCCGCCCTCTTGCTGCATGCCCATGAAGAACTGCAAGGCGAGCGGCATCACCCCGAAATAAACCAGCGCCGCACCGATCAGGAACAGGATCGGCGTCGCGATCAGGTATGGCAGGAAGGCGTGGCGCTCGTCCTTGTAGAGGCCGGGCGCCACGAACATGTAAATCTGCGAGGCGATGATGGGGAAGGCCAGAAACATCGCGCCGAAAAAGGCGAGCTTCAACTGCGTGATCAGGAATTCCTGCGGCGCCGTGAAGATGAAACGCGCTTCCGGCCCCGTGCCGACAGCCGTCTCATACGGCAGGATCAGAATATTGAAAATATCGTCGGCAAAGGCGAAACAGATGCCGAAAGCGATCACAATGGCGATCACCGAACGGATCAGCCGCGAACGCAGCTCGATCAGGTGGTCGATCAGCGGTGCCCGGGAGGCCTCGACATCGTCTTCCGGCTCCGGCATGGCCGCATTGGCGCTCATTTGTCGTCGCGCCCCGGATCGCTGACGCCGAACGCCTCGACGGCCTTGGCCTCGCGCAACGCCTCCTGCATCTCGGGCGAAATCTCGTCGGTCTCCGGCGGCTCGCCGGCGGCGATTTCAGCCGCCCGCGCTTCCGATGCGGCAGCCGCCGCCGCGGCGCCCGCGCCGCCCCCGCCGATCTTGACCGGCTTGTCGATTTCCTGCTGGAGCTTTTTCAGCGGCGCCGTCGCGGCATCGCGAAGGCCGGTGACTTCCTTGCGCAGCTCGTCAAGCTCGGTTTCGCGCGCCAGATCCTCGAAGGAACTCTGGAACTCGCGCGCCATCGACCTGACCTTGGTCACATAGCGGCCGATCGTACGCATCATCCGCGGAAGGTCCTTCGGACCGACGAAGATGATGGCGACCGCCGCAATGATGAGCAGCTCTGACCATCCGATATCGAACATATGACTTCTGAAATGCCTCGAGCCGGAGTGCGTTCAAACGAGCCCGTTAGCCGTTTGTGGCCTTGTTCTTGGCCTCGGCACTCTCTTCCCGGTTGACCGTTGCATCGATGGTCTTGGGTTCGGAACCGGCCGCATCGGCCTCTTCCTCATCCGAAAGCCCCCGCTTGAAGCTTTTGATACCCTTGGCGAAGTCGCCCATCATCTCGGAGATCTTGCCCCGGCCGAACAGCAGAAGGATCAGCACGACGACCAGCAGTATTTGTGTCCAACTCGGCATTTCTTTCTCCACCGGCGCGAAGATGCCCGCGCCCCTGTAACCGGCATTACCTTTGCCCAATATGGGCGTTTCGCCGCCGGATTGCGACATCATTCCGGATTTTCCGCGCCGCCTGCGCCGCGCGAATGTTCATGGTTAACAAACCACAACACCGGGATGATATTAAACGAAAATCGTCGCGGAATTCAGATATTGGACGAAGTTGGACCGGCTACTTGTCTTCCACCGCGTCCTGCGCGAGATGCTCGTCGAGCGCCGCGCCATATTCCTCCTCGTCGGCAAATTCGCCGTCGCCTTCGCCGCCGCTCTCGCTTGGATTGGGAACATCGAAGCCGGGCGGCAGCCGCCCGTCGAGAAGGCCCGCCGCCTTCAACTCGTCGATGCCCGGCAGATCGCCGACATTTTCGAGCCCGAAATGCACCAGGAAATCTTCGGTCGTCCCGTAGGTCACCGGCCGGCCCGGCGTCCGCTTGCGCCCGCGCAACCGCACCCATCCAGTCTCCATCAGCACATCGAGCGTCCCCTTGGAAACGCTGACGCCCCGGATTTCCTCGATTTCGGCGCGGGTGACGGGCTGGTGATAGGCGACGATGGCCAGCGTCTCCATCGCGGCGCGCGATAACCGGCGCTGCTCGACCGCCTCGCGCTCCATCAGGAAACCCAGATCGTCGGCGGTGCGGAACATCCACTTGTTGGCGACGCGGACCAGATTGACGCCCCGCCCCTCATAGGTCTGCTGCAGGTCCTCGATTGCCGCACCGACATCGGCGCCCTCAGGCAGCCGGCTGGCGATGCTGTCGATGTCGAGGGGTTCGGCGGCCGCGAAAAGCAACGCCTCGACCATGCGGATCAGCGCCGCATGTTCGGTCGCGTTGACCGGAAACCGGACGACGTTCTCGGGCGCATCGCCCGTGCCGCCTCCTTCGTCCTCGTCGATTTCCATCTCGATACCGCCCTCGGCTTCCGTATTCTGCACTGTCTCGTCCGTCATTCTTCGGTCTTCTCTGGGGTGGTCTGGTCTGGTTTGGCCTCGCGGCGGCGCAGGAACAGCGGCGCAAAGGCACCGGCCTGGCGCAGCTCCATATGCCCGTCCTTGGCAAGCTCCAGCGCCGCACTCAGCATGCTCGCCATCGCCGAACGCCGCATCGGCGCGCTCATCTCGTCGGCAGGCAGGAAATTGTCGATCCGGCCCCAGTCGAACATCATGCCCATCATCGCCTCGAAGCGCTTGCGCGCCGCCTCGATCGCCATGATCGGAAGCCGCTTGGGCTCCCACTTGGTTTCATGTCCCTTCAGGCGCTGCTCGGAATAGCTCTTCAGAAGCTCGTATAGCGTTCCCTGATAATTGCTTGTCTTGATGACGCGAATACCTTCCGGCGCACCGCGCTGGAAAACCTGCAGCCCCAACCGGCACTGACGCCCGAAAATCTGTTGCGCCGCGTTGCGCATCGCCTCCAGCCGCTGCAACTGGAACGCAAGCCGCGCCGCCATCTCGGCGCCGGACGGGCCCTCTTCCTCTTCGGGCGGCGGCAACAGCAACTTCGATTTCAGGTAAGCGAGCCACGACGCCATCACCAGATAATCGGCGGCAAGGTCGAGCTCCATGCGCCGCGCATGGGCGATGAAGTCGAGATATTGCTCGGCAAGTTTCAGGATCGAAATGCGGGTGAGGTCGACCTTCTGGTTGCGCGCCAGCGTCAGCAGGACGTCGAGCGGCCCCTCGAAACCGTCGAGATCGACGATCAGCATATCGCCGGGATCGGCGGCACTCCGCGGCGGCCCTTCCTCGAATCCGGAAACGGCATCGCCCGCCGCGGCGTCGCCTGCCGGTGCGCCGTCGTCAGCTTCGCCTTGTGTGGGCGCCTCGCTCATGGCTGCCTTGTGCATATGACCCGGATTCTTGTAGTCCCCAAGCATCCGCGATCCGATTCTGCCCATCGGCCGGGGACGATTGACCCTTATACCGCGCACCCTCTGGCGCGGGTACCCTGTTTATCGGTTTATCCCCAGCGATCTTACCCGTAATCCGCCAGAATTTCGGCAAGTCGCGCATGATTTTCCGCCGGGTCTAACGCCTTGGTACGCTGCAGCCGCATTGCCTCGGCCGATTCGGCGCGGGTCCTTGCTGTGCCCACCAGCAGTGGGGCCTCGCCAGCCACCGCCTCCATCTCGGCCATCCGGCCGTTGCAGTGCAGGACGACATCGCAGCCGGCGGCGAGGCTCGCCCGCGCCCGCGCACCCAGATCGCCCGCCAGCGCCTCCATCGAAAGATCGTCCGACATCAGCAAACCGTCGAACCCGATGTGGCCGCGCACGATCTCGCCAATCACTTTCTTCGAAGTGGTCGCCGGTGCGTCCGGATCGATGGCCGCATAGACGACATGCGCCGTCATCGCCAGCGGCAGATCGAGCAACGCTCGGAAGGGAGGAAAGTCCGTTTCCTCGAGTTCGCGCCGGGAGGCCGAAACAACGGGCAGGCTCTTGTGACTGTCGACACCGGCGCGGCCATGCCCCGGAATATGCTTCATCACCGGCAACACGCCGCCAGCCAGCAAGCCGTCCGCCGCCGCACGGCCGAGCGCCGCGACATCGTCCGGCGACTGAGCATAGGCGCGGTCGCCGATCACATCATGCGCGCCTGCCGCCGGCACATCGAGAACAGGCAGGCAATCGACCGTGATGCCGAGATCGCGAAGATCCTCGGCGATCAGCCGCGCGCCGAGCCGCACTGCTTTAATGCCGGTTTCGGGATCGGCGGAATGGACCGCACCATAGGCGCGCCCGGGCGGATAGCGATGCCAGTGCGGCGGACGCAGGCGCTGAACGCGGCCGCCTTCCTGATCGATCAGGATTTGCGCATCGTGACCGGCGGCCTTGCGAAGGCTCGCGATCAGTCGCCGCACCTGATCCGGCGTGTCGATGTTGCGCGCAAAGAGAATGAAGCCCCAGGGCTGCGCTGCACGAAAGAATGCGCGCTCGACCTCATCAAGTTCGAGCCCCGCACATCCATAGATCGCTGCGGAAACGCTCATCGCGGCCGGACGAAGCAGCCCTGCCCTTGCGCATCGAGCTGGCCGCAAAGCCTGTCGGCCGCATCCTTTTCGAGATAACCGCCGCGCAGCCGGTAATAGATGCCCTGCTCACCGAGATCGGCACGCTGGATGTCGATGACGAGCGGTCCGAGAAGATCGGGAAACTTTCCCCGGAGCTTCTCGAAAGCATCGCGCGCCGCCGCTTCGTCGCGGAAGGCCGCGAGTTGCACGACATGCGTGCCGGTGTTGTTCGCAACCGGCGGCGGCACTGCTTCCGCAGGCGCCTCGGGCGCCGACGGAACGACAGCCTCGGGCTCTGCCTGGGGCGCTGCCGGCACAATCGGTTCCAGCGGCGCGCTTTCGATCGCCTGCGCCAGCCGGTCCATCGCTTGCTGGTCGCGCGGCGAAATTTCGGACGGCCGGTCGATGGCAAGCGGTTCTTCGGCGGGCGGGAGCAACTGTTCGCCCTCGCCGCGCCCGGCCGTATCGCCGCCAATGCGATCGTAAATGCCGGCATCCTGATGCGGGAATTTCTTGCCGCCGGGATTGGCCGGGACTTCCTTGGTCGGTTCGCCATCGGCGCGCAGCAGCGGCGGTATGGCGCCGCCGGTGTCACCCTGCCGATAGGCCAGAAAAACGACACCGGCAAAAACCACCAGCAACGCCACGACGCTGAGAAGCATCAGCGGCCCGCGGCGGCGCCCTTCCTCTTCGTCATAAACTTCGTAGTCCTCGACGTCGGGATCGAAGTCGTATTCCGGATCCTCGTCCCAGTGGCCATCCCGGTTCGGCATCAGCGCATCTCCTCGGTCGGCTCCACCCCCAGAATCCCCAAACCGGCGGCAACGACATATGCGGCAGCGCGAATCAAAGCGAGTCTGGCAAGCGTAGCATCCCTGTCATCCTCGCGGATGAAGCGCAGCGACGCATCGTCCTTGCCCTTGTTCCACAACGCATGGAAGGCCGCCGCCAGGTCGTCGAGATAGAAGGCGATCCGGTGCGGTTCATGCGCAATGGCCGCCTGCTCGACCTGGCGCGGAAAGCCGGCCATCAGCCGAAGCAGCGCAAGTTCCGCCTCGTCGCCGAGACGCGACAGATCGGCGTTTGCCAAAGCGCCGTCGGAGAGATCGTAACCGGCCTCGGCCGCATTGCGCAAAACCGAATGGATGCGCGCATGGGCGTACTGCACATAAAACACCGGATTATCGCGCGACTGCTCCTTCACCTTGACGAAGTCGAAATCGAGCGGCGCATCGTTTTTCCGCGTCAGCATCATGAAGCGGACGGCATCCTTGCCGACTTCGTCCACGACTTCGCGCAGGGTCACGAAATCGCCGGCGCGTTTCGACATGCGCACCGGCTCGCCGTTGCGAAAGAGCCGCACCATCTGGCAGACCTTGACGTCGATCTCGGCGCCATTGTCGGTGATCGCCGCCACCGCCGCCTTGACGCGCTTGATGTAGCCCGAATGATCGGCGCCCCAGACATCGATCAGCGTCCGGTAACCGCGCCGGAATTTGTCGTGGTGATAGGCAATGTCCGGCGCGAAATAGGTCCAGCTTCCATCGGACTTCTTGAGCGCCCGGTCGGCGTCGTCGCCGAACTGCGTCGAACGGAAAAGCGTTTGCGGGCGCGGTTCCCAGTCTTCCGGCGTCTCGCCCTTCGGCGGCTCCAGCACGCCGACATAAATGAGGCCCTTGTCTTCCAGCAGCTTCACCGTTTCCTCGATCGCGCCCGACCGGTGCAGGGAAAGCTCGGAGAAGAAGACTTCATGCGTGATCCCGAGCACGGCGAGATCGCCGCGGATCAGCTCCATCATCGCCTCGACGGCGGCCTCGCGTGCAATCCGCAGCGCTTCCGTCTCGTCGTTCCCTTCGATCAGACCGCCGCCATGCGTTGCCGCAAGCGCCTGCCCCACCGGCTTCAGATAGTCGCCCGGATAAAGGCCTTCGGGGATCGCGCCAATCGCCTCGCCCCGCGCCTCGCGGTAGCGAAGCAGGACACTGCGCGCCAGCACTTCGATCTGCCCGCCCGCATCGTTGATGTAGTATTCGCGGCAGACGCGGTAGCCGACTTTTTCAAGCAGGTTTGCCAGCGCATCGCCGAAAACCGCGCCGCGCACATGGCCGACATGCATCGGGCCGGTCGGATTGGCCGAAACATATTCCACGTTGACCGCCTCGCCCGCGCCCAGCTCGCTCGTACCGTAGGCCGGCCCTGAACGCAGCATTTCGGGAATGCGCGCCAGCCAGAAACTGGCGTTGAGGCGCAGATTGATGAAGCCAGGTCCGGCAACGGAAACTTCCGTCACCGCTTCTTCCGCCGCGAGCTTCGCCGCCAGACGGTCGGCGAGATCGCGCGGCTTCATGTTCGCAGGCTTTGCCAGCACCATCGCCGCATTGGTCGAGAGGTCGCCATGCGAAGGATCGCGCGGCGGTTCGACGGCAACGCGCGAGGTGTCGAGCCCGGCCGGCAGTGCGCCTTCTTTTTCGAGGGCCTTCAGGGCAGCCTCGACGCGATCCTCGAAATAGCGAAAAATGTTCATCTCTGCCGTCACTTATGGGGCTGCCGGGCGCGCACTCTAGCCGCGCCGAAGACCCGTTTCCAGCCCCGATCAGGCCCTTGAATCGTGGAGATCGAAGAGCCGCCTGTGCTCCTCGATCGCAAAGCGGTCGGTCATGCCGGCGATAAAATCGCAAACCCGCCGCGAAGTCCTGAGCCCACCCGCCCCATCGCAGCCCTCCTGCCATTCCGGCGGCAGGAGGTCGGGCTCCCGATGCAGCAACTCGAAAAGGTCGGTGACGATCCGTTGCGCCTTGCTCATCGAACGGTTGACCCGGTAGTGGCGGTACATGCGCTGCATCAGAAAGGATTTCAGTGCCGCATTGTGCTCGCGCATCGTCGCGCTGAAACCGACCAGCGGCCGGTCCATCGCGCGGACATCGGCGGCGGAAGCCGGTCGTGCGTCGGCGAGCCTGCGCAGCGTCTCGGCCAGCAAATCGTCGACCATCGCGCCGATCAGCCGCCGCACCGCTTCGTGTATCACGCGTGTGGTTTCGAGCCCCGGAAACTCGTCGAGGACCGCGCGGAAGGCGTCGCCGACCAACGGCAGCGCCATCAGATCCTCGATCTCGAAAAGGCCGGCGCGCAGGCCGTCGTCGATGTCGTGATTGTTGTAGGCAATGTCGTCGGCCAGCGCCGCCACCTGCGCCTCCGGTCCCGCATAGGTCGTCAGTTCGAGATCCTGCGTCTCGGCATATTCGGCCAAGGCGCGCGGCAAGGCATCGACGCCGCGTTTCGGCGTCAGCACGGGCCCGTTGTGCTTGACCAGACCTTCGAGCGTTTCCCATGTGAGGTTGAGGCCGTCGAAACGCGCATAGCGGCGTTCGAGCTTGGTGACGATGCGCAGCGTCTGGGCGTTGTGATCGAAGCCGCCAAAGCCGTCCATGCAGCGATCGAGCGCTGTTTCGCCGGCATGACCGAACGGCGTGTGACCGAGATCGTGCGCCAGCGCCAGCGTTTCGGCGAGGTCTTCGTCGAGACCGAGCACACGGGCGATGGACCGCGCGACCTGCGCCACTTCCAGCGAATGCGAAAGCCGCGTCCGATAGTTGTCGCCCTCGTGATAGACGAAGACCTGCGTCTTGTACTTGAGACGGCGGAAGGCGCCGGAATGAATGATCCGGTCGCGGTCGCGCTGGAACGGCGTCCGCGTGGCGCTCTCGGCTTCCGCAAAGAGCCGCCCGCGCGTTTCCTCGGCACGAGTGGCATAGGGCGCGGTGGCGGCGGGATTGGCTATCGGCAAGTAAAACCTCAACTTTTCGGCCCCAGGCCCCGGGTTTGCGATTTGAAAACCGGGTGGCGGACGCCTACATATCTGCTAAGCCAATTCTGGTATTGTTCAAAGCCGAAAGCACTGTTTCCGGCCCGAACGCACGAAAGACCGCATGACCGAGACCGCCGAACTTGCCCCACCGATCACACTGACGGCGCGCGCCGCCCGCCAGATCGCCAAAATCATCGATGGCGAAGGCGAAGGCGCCATGCTGCGCGTGGCCGTGCAAGGCGGTGGCTGCTCGGGCTTTCAATACGGCTTCACGCTCGACGACAGCAAGCAGGACGACGATCTGGTGCTTGAAAGGGACGGCGTTACCGTGCTGATCGACGCGGTGTCGGTCAATTATCTGGCGGGCTCCGAGATCGACTACACGGACGATCTGATCGGTTCGGCTTTCAAGATCAACAATCCTAACGCAACGTCATCCTGCGGTTGCGGCACTTCCTTCTCAGTCTAGCGGGCGGATATACTCAAATTATTGTGCCGAAATGGCACAATGACGGTTTTACCATAGAGAAAACGCCGGTAGTCTCTAGCCACTTGAGTGATTCTGTGTGGAGGAGGTGCAAGCGTAACCCGATGAACAGTCGCGTACTGACCGAAGCCGGTCAAAAGCTGGGGAACTACTGGAAAGCGATCCGAACCGGCAACGAAGTCCCGACCCGCGCCGCCTTCAAGCTCACCTCCGAAATCGCACCGCTGATGCCGCATATGGTGATCGCCGAACTCGCGGACGGCGATCTCGTTTTCCGCTACGCCGGCACGGGCCTCGTCGAACGGCAAGGGATGAACATAACGGGCAAGCGCTATGGCGACTTCGCCGAACCGATGCAGGTGGCGCGCGCCGCCGCACGGGTTAAGGCCTTCCACGCGACACCCTGCGGCTTCGTTTCCGTACATCGCGAGGAATACCAGCGCGGTTTCGCGGCGGAGGTGGAGGTGACCGGTTTTCCCCTGCGCACCGACGACGGCGAAGGCCGGTTGATCGTGATGGTGGTGACACCGCTCGGCACGGTACCCTATACCAGGACCGGCGGGCGGCCGATCTTCATGGCGCCGGCGACCCACTTCGAATTCATCGAGGTCGGACAGGGATTGCCGGACGGCGAGGCAATCGTTCAGTGGGCAGAGGGAACCGCGATGACCGAAGGAAGGCGGGGCGACAGATGAAGATCGCGACCTTCAACGTCAATTCGATCAAGGCGCGCATTGCGAACCTGACAGTATGGCTGAAAGAAGCCGAGCCCGACATCGTGTGCCTGCAGGAGTTGAAATGCCTCGACGACGCCTTCCCGCGCGGCGAGATCGAGGAACTGGGCTACAACGTCGCGGTACACGGACAAAAAACCTATAACGGCGTCGCGATTATCTCCAAGCTGCCGCTTGAGGACGTAACCCGCGGCCTGCCCGGCGGAAATGGCGACGAGCAGTCGCGCTACATCGAGGCGGTGGTATCGACCGCGGACGGCGCGTTGCGTGTCGCCTCGATCTATCTGCCGAACGGCAATCCGGTCGACAGCGAAAAATTCGAATACAAGCTGCACTGGATGGACCGGCTGATCGACCACGCGCACCGCCTGCTGGCCTTCGAAGAGCCGCTGGTGCTCGCCGGCGACTACAATGTGATACCGACCGCCGACGACGTTCACGACCCGCAAGCATGGGCGGAAGATGCGCTGTTCCGCCCGGAAACGCGGACGAAGTTCCGTGAGCTGATCAATCTCGGTTTCACCGACGCCTTCCGCGCCTGCCACACCGAAGCCCATCGTTACACCTTCTGGGACTATCAGGCCGGCGCCTGGGCGAAGGACAACGGCATCCGCATCGACCACCTGTTGCTGTCGCCGCAGGCCGCCGACCGCCTGAAAGCCTGCGACATCGACCGCAATGTGAGGGGCCGCGAAAAGCCTTCCGACCATGTGCCGGTGTGGGTGGAACTCGACCTCTGAGGGGCCCGAAAGGGCCGGCTGTCACCGTTCTGTCAAAAAACTGTCACGAGCCGTTCGGCCCGTTCGCCCGCGGACCGCGCACTGTGCAGGATTGAGCGGCCGAGACGACTTATCCCCGGCCTTGACCTTCCCATCATGGGAAGCCCTATCTGTATCCGAGCAGAGGAGCTTTCCATGAGCGGATGCGAACACCACGACCATGCCCATCATTGTCACGGGACCGGAACGAAACCCGCACCCGTGGACGTGCCGGCAGGCGCACAATGGACCTGTCCGATGCATGCGGAGGTCATCCGCGATGTAGCCGGCTCCTGCCCGATCTGCGGCATGGCACTGGAGCCGATAATGCCGGCGGCCGGAGATGCTCCGAACCCGGAATATGCCGATATGAAGCGGCGCTTCTGGATCGGTGCGGCCCTCGCCCTGCCCGTCTTCGTGCTCGAAATGGGCGCGCATCTGACCGGCCTGTCGCATGTCGTCGCGCAGCAGACCAACAATCTGATGCAGATGGCGCTTGCGACGCCGGTGGTGCTGTGGGCGGGCTGGCCCTTCTTCGAGCGCGGCTGGCAATCGCTCGTCACGCGCAATCTCAACATGTTCACGCTGATCGCCATGGGCACCGGCACCGCCTGGGCCTACAGCATGGTCGCGACGCTGGCGCCCGATATTTTCCCGGACGCCTTCCGTGACGGGCATGGGACGGTCGCGGTCTATTTCGAGGCGGCGGCGGTCATCACCGTGCTGGTGCTGCTCGGACAGGTGCTCGAACTCAGGGCCCGCGAAACGACCGGCGACGCGATCAAGGCGCTGCTTGGCCTCGAAGCCAAAACGGCGCGGCGAGTCGACGCGGATGGCAGAGACGAGGACGTCGCCATCGAAGACATAGCCGTCGGCGACGTGCTGCGCGTACGCCCCGGCGAGAAGGTGCCGGTGGACGGCGCGCTTCTCGACGGCGGCGGCGCGATCGACGAGGCGATGATTACCGGCGAGGCGATGCCGGTGACGAAGCGGGCCGGCGACAGGCTGATCGCCGGCACGGTCAACCAGACCGGCAGCTTCACGATGAAGGCCGAAAAGATCGGCCGCGACACGATGCTGGCGCAGATCGTCGGCCTGGTCGCCGCCGCGCAACGCTCCCGCGCGCCGATACAAAGGCTGGCGGACCGGGTGTCCGGCTGGTTCGTGCCGGCGGTGATCGCGGTCGCGGTGCTGGCCTTCGCGGTCTGGTCGGTCTTCGGACCCGAACCGCGCCTTGCCTTCGCATTGGTCGCGGCCGTCGCGGTGCTGATTATCGCCTGCCCTTGCGCGCTCGGCCTTGCGACACCGATGTCGATCATGGTCGGCGTCGGCCGCGGCGCGGGCCTCGGCGTGCTGGTGCGCGACGCCGCGACGCTCGAACGCATGGAGCGCATCGACACGCTGGTGGTCGACAAGACCGGCACGCTGACCGAGGGCCGCCCCCGCGTGGTCGAGATCGTCGCGGCGGCCGGCGCCGACGAGAATGAAATGCTGCGCCTGACGGCCAGCCTTGAACGGGCGAGCGAACACCCGCTGGGCGCGGCAATCGTCAAGACGGCCGAAGAACGCGGGCTTCGACTGGTGGAAGTCGTCGATTTCAGTTCGCCCGCCGGGCGCGGCGCGCGCGGCAAGGTCGATGGCCATGCCGTCATCGCCGGCAACGCAAAATATCTGACCGAATGCGACGTCGATACGGACGCCTTGAGGGAGACCGCCGAACGGCTGCGCCGCGACGGCGCAACGGCGATCTTCGCCGCGATCGACGGCAAGGCGGCGGGCGTCATCGCGATTGCCGACCCCGTGAAGGAAACGACGCCGGCGGCGCTCGACGCGCTGAAGGCCGACGGCATCCGCATCGTCATGCTGACCGGCGACAACATCACGACTGCCGAGGCCGTGGCGCGGCGGCTCGGCATTCTCGATGTGGAGGCCGAAGTGCTGCCGGAACGCAAGGCCGAGATCGTGAGCGAATTGAAGGCGCAGGGCCGCGTGGTGGCTATGGCCGGCGACGGCGTCAACGATGCCCCGGCACTCGCCGCCGCCGATGTCGGCATCGCCATGGGAACCGGCACCGACGTGGCGATGGAAAGCGCCGGCATCACGCTGCTCGGTGGCGATCTCGGCGGCATCGTCAAGGCGCGGGCATTGAGCCGGGCGACGATGCGCAACATCCGGCAGAACCTCTTTTTCGCCTTCGTCTACAATGCGGCGGGCGTTCCGGTGGCGGCCGGATTGCTCTATCCTTTCTTCGGCATCCTGCTGTCGCCGGTAATCGCGGCGGCTGCGATGTCGCTGAGCTCGGTCAGCGTGATCGGCAACGCGCTGCGGCTGCGGCAGGCGAAGCTCGGGTGAGCCAACGAACGGAACGAACCCATGAACATCGGCGAAGCGGCGAAGGCCTCGGGCGTCTCGGCCAAGATGATCCGCTATTATGAGAGCGTCGGCCTGATCGACCCGGCGGCGCGCAGCGAGAGCGGCTATCGCGTCTACAGCGAAAACGACCTGCATGTGCTGCGCTTCGTCAAGCGCGCGCGGACGATGGGTTTCTCGATGGAGCGCATCGAAACGCTGCTCGGCCTCTGGCGCGACGATGACCGCAACAGCGCCGAGGTGAAGAAGCTGGCGCTCGGCCATGTCGTCGAACTGGAAAGACAGATCGCCGAAATGCAAGCCGTCGCCGCCACGCTGCGCAAGCTCGCCGCGACCTGCCACGGCGACAACCGGCCCGATTGTCCGATCCTCGACGATCTTTCGGCGGAACACGATGCGCCGGCGCGGGCGCCGAAGCGGAGGCGCCCATGACGAACCGATCCAACAGCGTCAGACATCGACGCCGACCTCCGGCACTGCGCGAACGCGGAAAAAGCATTCGAAAAAGATATCCCCAATTGTCAGCGCAACGCTCAATCCCCATTTAGGGATCATATCGGGGAACCATACCGGCAGCGCAAATTTCCGACATACGGCACCATCGCCCGAGTTCGGCCCGATGACAGCCCCACTGTCACCATAAAGCGCGGCGACTTTCCCTCCTGCCTGTCCTTTTCCGGAGCCCATATGCCCGTCCGATGGATACTCGCGATCCTTGCCGCTCTCCTCATGCTGCCGACGCTGGCGGGCGCGCAATCGTCCAACTTCGAGGAACGTCCTGACCTTGGACGGTTCTTCGATGCAGCCGGCATCACCGGCACTTTCGCGATGCATGACGTGCAGGGCAATACGCTCACGCTCGTTCATCCGGCGCGCGCGCTGCGCCGCGACGTGCCGGCCTCGACCTTCAAGATCGCCAACAGCCTGATCGCGCTCGAAACCGGCGCGGTGGCGGATGTCGACGAGGTGCTGCCCTATGGCGGCAAGCCGCAACCCTTTCCGCAATGGGAACGCGACATGAGCATGCGCGAGGCGATCCGCGCCTCGAACGTGCCGGTCTATCAGGAGGTCGCGCGGCGCATCGGCCTCGAACGCATGCGCGGCATGCTGGAACGGCTCGGCTATGGTAATGCCGACCCCGGCGATGTTGTCGATCGCTTCTGGCTCGACGGGCCGCTCGAAATCAGCGCGGTGGAGCAAGCCCGCTTCGTTGCCGCGCTGGCGACAAACGCCTTGCCGCTGACGGACCGCAGTCAGACACAGGTGCGGGAAATCCTGCTGATGGAAGAGATCGACGGCGCGAAACTCTACGGCAAGACCGGCTGGGCCTTTTACGAGGACAAGACCGATCTCGGCTGGTTCGTCGGCTGGGTGGAACGCGACGGCAGGATTTTCGCCTTCGCGCTCAACATGGATATGACGGAGATCGAGCAGGCGGGCTTGCGCATCGCGCTTGCGAAGCGGTTTCTGGGAGAGTTGGGCGCGTTGTAAAGACGGGCTCTACACCGAAGAGAAGTTACCCCCCGAACCCCTCACCCATCGGCATCACGCGGATGCCCTTGCGCAGGCGCTTGTAGGGCAGCTTCGAGAGGTCGGCGATATTGGGGCCGGGGCTTTCGACGACCAGCACTTCGCGCGCCATCGGCCCGAAATCGGCGCGGAAATGGACCGAGCTCTTGACCGCGAGAATGGCGAGATTGGCCGGTTCGATGCCGGTGTGGCGCAGCATCTCGCGATCCGCACACTGAGCTTTGCGCGAGGCGACGACAACTTCGACGCCGCGGATGCGCAAGCGCACCGTGACCCCGAGCGACATGCGCGAGCCGCCATAAAAGGGGCCGGTCGCCAGAAACTCGCCATCGGTGACGCGCACCACTTCGAACTCAGCCTCGATGGGTTTCTCGTCCGGCGCGCCGCCGGTCTTCGCGCCGAGCGCGAGGCGCACCTGCGCGCCCTCGCCCGCCTGCGCCGCCGTGCCGGCACTTTCGGGATCGTAGAGGACGCCGAGCGCGGCGCGCGGCGCGCCTTGCGCGATCAGCTCGGTGAGAATGCCGATCGTGTCGCCATTGCCGCCAGCGCCCGGATTGTCCTGCGTGTCGGCCAGCACGATGGGGCCGTGGCCGCCATCGGCATTGGCGATCGCATAGGCAACCGCCTCGCGCGCGCTCCAGAGCTTTTCGCGGAAGCGCGGTTCGGCGGCGGCAATTTCGGCGGCGAGCGCGTCGGCGGCAGCCTCGGCGGCGGCTTCCGTGTCGGCATAGGCGATGACGGTGGGCCCGCAATCGGCGATATCGACGGGCGGGAAGCCGGTGGTGAAAGAGACGGAGCCGACGCGGCCATTGCCGAGCATCTGTCCTTCGAGTTTCGCCAGATGCGCGTAGAGATGTTGCGCGGGCTCGATCAGCGTGCATTGCGCGGTCAGCGGGATCAGATAGTCGAGCTTGCGCATCGCCTTCGCCTGGCGCGGCAGACCTGCGAAGATGCTGTCGAGATGCGCGGCGGCGCGGGCGCCGGTCTCGGCCATGTCGACATGCGGATAGGTGCGGTAGCCGATCAGCGCATCGGCTTGCGCCACCATTCGCGGCGTCACATTGGCGTGCAGGTCGAGACTGGCGACGAGCGGCACATCAGGTCCGATGGCGGCGCGGACGCGCGCAAGGAGCTCGCCCTCGCCGTCGTCGAGATGCTCGGTCACCATCGCGCCGTGAAGATCGAGATAGACGGCATCGAACGGCGCCGATCCTTCAAGCGCGTCGAGCATCATCGCGGCGATGCGCTCGAAGGCGTCCTCGGTCACATGCGCCGACGGCGTCGCCGAACACCAGACGAGCGGCATGAGCGTGTGGCCGGCTTTCGTTGCCGCATCGATGAAGCCCGCAACGGGCACATTCATACCGGTGAAGGCGGTGAGGAGGCCCGCCCCGCTTTGCAGCGCCGGCCAGGAATCGGCCTGCGCGAAAGCGGCATAGTCGGCCTTCGACGGCGCGAAGGTGTTGGTCTCGTGCTGGAAGCCGCCGACCGCGATGCGCATGATTTGTATGGTTCCTCTGCTTCGCCCGGTTTTAGTTGATTTTCCGCCCGGTATCCAACGCCTCGCCTATACTTGCATCAAATCAAACCGCCGAGGAACACGTCGATGATCAAGCTCACCTTCTGCCTGACCCGGCTGCCGAACCTGACGCTGGCCGAATTCCAGGACTACTGGTGGAACAAGCATGCGCCGCTGGTGAAGAGCCACCGGGAGGCCCTGCGTATCAAGCGCTATGTGCAGATGCATTCCGCCGATCCAGCTTTCGCCGATGCACTCCGCGAAACGCGCGCCGGCGGGCTCGACAGGGCGCCGGCGATCTATGACGGCGTGGCGCAGCTCTGGTGGGAAAGCATAGAGGATATCGCGGCCGCCACGGCAACACCCGAGGGCATGGAAGCCGGACGTCAGCTTCTGGAAGACGAAGCCAAGTTCATCGATTTTGTAAAATCGCCACTCTGGTTCGGCGAGGAGAAGGTGGTGTTCTAGCTACCGCTATTCGCCGCCGTCCATGCATCGGCCATTTCGAGAGCCCGCTCGCGCTCGCCGGTTTTCATGCGGTTTTCGTATTTCTCGAAGAGTTCATCGACGGCGCGGCGTTCTTCCGGCGTGCCGAAGCGGTTGGCCAGCATCAGATAGGACCAGCCCTCGACGCGGTCGGCGGCGACGCCCTCGCCTTCGAAATGGATGCGGCCGAGCTCGGCCAGCGCCGGCGCATAGCGCTTCTTCGACGACAGGATCAGCCAGCGCAGGCCTTCCGTGCGGTCGAGCGGCACGCCGAGACCGGCGCGGTGCATCATGCCGATGTGATATTGCGCATCGGCGCGCGGCGCGAGCGCGGCCATCTCGAATGATTTCATCGCTTCGAGATAGTTGCGCTTGAGGCCGATTGCCTCGTTGCCTTCGAGATAGATCAGGCCAAGCCGCACCGCCGCTTCCGGCTGTCCGCCGCGCGCGGCCTGGAGGTAATACTCATAGGCCTTGCCGGGATGGCGCACGACGCCGCCGACGCCCTTGTCGTAGAGATTGCCGAGCACCCATGCGGCGCCTGTATGTCCGCCCTCGGCCGCCGACGCCCATTCGGCGAGAGCGGCATCGACATCGCCCGCGCGATGCGCCGCAACGCCGCGATCGAAGGCGGCCTGCGCCTCCGGCAGCGGATCGGCCAGCACGCCGCCGGTCAGCGTGAAGGTCAGGCCGAGCATGGCAGCAAGCGAGGCGAGGCTTTTGCGGACGGTCATGGATACTCCCGGGCGGACAAGGGACTTCGGGACCATTCTGGCAGAACAGTCCCGAAACCCAAGCCTAAAGCCGGAATATGGTGAAGCTGTGACCTCAGATATCGGCGTAGACGTGCTTTTCGGCTGCGCCGCCCGGATGCGTGACGGCGCCCTTGCGGGCGGTGCCGACAAGCTGGGCGTATTTCCACAACGCGCCCGAGGCATAGATCGTCTCGCGCGGCTTCCAGGCCTTGCGGCGCTTTTCGAGAACCGCCGGGTCGACGTCGAGGTCGATGGTGCCCTTTTCGGCGTCGATCGAAATGATGTCGCCATCCTCGATCAGCGCGATCGGGCCGCCGACAGCCGCTTCCGGCCCGACATGGCCGATGCAGAAACCGCGCGTGCCGCCGGAGAAGCGGCCGTCGGTGATCAGCGCCACCTTGTCGCCCATGCCCTGGCCGTAAAGCGCCGCAGTGGTGGACAGCATTTCGCGCATGCCGGGACCGCCCTTCGGGCCCTCGTAACGGATGACCAGAACCTCGCCTTCCTTGTACTGACGATTTCCGACCGCCTCGAAGCATTCTTCCTCGCTGTCGAAGCAGCGCGCCGGGCCGGAGAACTTCAGATGGTCCTTCTCCATGCCGGCGACCTTGACGATGGCGCCGTCCGGCGCAAGCGAGCCTTGCAGCCCGACGACGCCGCCGGTCGGCGACAAGGGATTGGACAGCGGATAGACGACCTTCTGGTCCGGGTTGAACTTCACGTCCTTCAGATTGTCGGCAAGCGACTGGCCGGTGACGGTCAGGCAATCGCCATGCAGGTAACCGCCGTCGAGCAGCACCTTGAGGACCATCGAAACGCCGCCCGCCTCGTGAAGATCCTTGGCGACGTAGTTGCCGCCGGGCTTGAGGTCGGTGATGTAGGGCGTCTTCTTGAAGATTTCGGCGACTTCCATCAGGTCGAAATCGATGCCGGCTTCATGCGCGATGGCCGGTAGATGCAACCCGCCATTGGTCGAGCCGCCGGTCGCGGCGACGATGACGGCGGCGTTTTCGAGCGACTTGCGGGTGACGATATCGCGCGGGCGGATGTTGTTGGCGAGGAGATGCATGACCGCACGGCCGGAGGCTTCCGCATATTCGTCGCGGCTCTCGTAGGGCGCCGGCGCACCGCCGGAACCCGGCAGCGCAAGGCCCATCGCCTCGGCGACGCAGGCCATCGTGTTAGCCGTGAACTGACCGCCGCAGGAACCGGCGGAGGGACAGGCGACGCATTCGAGCTCGTGCAGGTCTTCGTTCGCGAGATTGCCGGCCGAATGCTGGCCGACCGCCTCGAAAACGTCGACGACGGTGACGTCGCGCCCATGGAACCTGCCCGGCAGGATCGAGCCGCCATACATGAAGACGGAGGGCACGTTGAGACGGACCATCGACATCATCATGCCGGGCAGCGACTTGTCGCAGCCGGCAAGACCGACCAGCGCATCGTAGCAATGGCCGCGCATCGTGAGCTCGACCGAATCCGCGATGACGTCGCGGCTCGCGAGCGACGACTTCATGCCCTGATGGCCCATCGCGATGCCGTCGGTCACCGTGATGGTGCAGAACTCGCGCGGCGTGCCGGCCGACATCGTGACGCCGCGCTTGACCGACTGCGCCTGGCGCATCAGCGAGATGTTGCAGGGCGCGGACTCGTTCCAGCAGGTCGCCACGCCGACGAAGGGCTGGTTGATCTCGTCTTCCGTCAGCCCCATCGCGTAGTAGTAGGAACGGTGCGGCGCGCGCTCCGGCCCGACTGTGACGTGGCGGCTCGGCAGCTTCGATTTGTCGAATTTACTGGCGGTCATGTGATCGCGCCCGGTTGAAGGGGCGCCTCCGGCTTCTCGGGGATGAAAGTCGGGCGGATACTAGGGGGAAGGCAGCGAAGGATAAAGCCCTGAAATCCGCCGGTTGACCAACGGCTGACGGCGGGGGAACATCGTCTTAACCGGAACCCCAAAACCACAAAACCCCAATATCCGGGCACAGGGAGAAAACGCATGAAGGCCGCAGTTCTGCGCGAGGTCGGCAAGCCGCTCGCCATCGAGGACGTGAAAATCAACAAGCCGGGCCCGCATGAGGTGCTGATCCGCACCGCCGCCGCCGGCGTCTGCCATTCGGACCTTCATTTCGTGGAAGGCTCCTACCCCTACCCGCTCCCGGCGGTGCTCGGCCATGAGAGCGCCGGCATCGTGGAGCAGGTCGGCTCCGAAGTGCGCACCGTCGCGCCGGGCGACCATGTGATTACCTGCCTCTCGGCCTTTTGCGGCCATTGCGAGCACTGCCTGACCGGCCATATGTCGCGCTGCGTCAGCCCCGAGACGAAACGCGGCGGCGACGAGGAACCGCGCCTCGGCGCGGCGCCGGGGGCGATGAACCAGTTCCTCAATCTCTCGTCCTTCGCCGAGCAGATGCTGATTCACGAACATGCCTGCGTCAAAATCCGCAAGGACATGCCGCTCGACCTCGCGGCGCTGATCGGCTGTTCGGTGACGACGGGCGTCGGCGCGGTGATCCACACCTCGCAGGTGCGGCCCGGCGAAACCGTCGCCGTGATCGGCTGTGGCGGCGTCGGCCTCGCCTGCATCAACGGCGCGGCGATTGCCGGCGCAGGACGCATCATCGCCATCGACACGCAAGGCTCGAAGCTGAACCTCGCCAAGCAGTTCGGCGCGACGGATGTCGTCAACGCCAAGGACGGCGACCCGGTGAAGCAGGTGATGGACCTCACCAATGGCGGCGTGCACCACTCCTTCGAGGCCATCGGCCTGAAAGCGACCGCCGAGCAATCGTTCAAGATGCTGGCGCGTGGCGGCACGGCCAACATCATCGGCATGATCCCGGTCGGCGTGAACATCGAATTGCACGGCGCCGAATTCCTCGGCGAGAAGCGCATCCAGGGCTCGGTGATGGGCTCGAACCGCTTCCCGGTCGACATGCCGCGCTTCGTCGATTTCTATATGCAGGGCAAACTGAAGCTCGACGAAATGATCTCGCGCCGAATCAAACTCGAACAGGTCAATGAGGCCTTCGACGAATTGAAGCGCGGCGAACTCGCCCGCTCGGTGATCGTGTTCGACACCTGAGCCCGGCGGCACGAAAACGAAAAGGCGGCTCGAAAGGGCCAGCCCCTAAGCTAAATGTTGATTCGACGGAGCGCCGACAGTAACCTGTCGGCGTTTCCTGTTTTGAATCGGGGGCTTAGTGTCCGAGGGCGAGTCGATACCGGCGGCAAATGCCCCGAAGAAATCTTCGAGAGCGCAAACGCGCCGCCTCCCTCGCAATGTAGGGGTGTTTTCGGTCAATTTCTGCCGCAACGCGCAATGCCGGCTGTTCGGCATTCCGCCGGACCCGTATCGGCGCACCGGCCAAAGCCCGTCTCCCGGAAATCAGCCTCACGGGAAGATTACAGGCGCGGGCGATGACCGCTCGTTCTTCTGCCCGGCTTGCGGTCTTGCCCACGCGATCAAATCAAATCACGCGATAGCGGAAGAGTATTCCCGCCTCTCGGACCTGTATAGGAGAACAAAACGGGAAACCTGTCCGAATGCCGTCTGCGGCAATCATCGGCTCCCGATAGGCCTGATGCCGTCCGCCTACAGACTGTTCGGGAAGACCGCGAAGGGCGATGCCCGCTATCAATGCAAGGCCTGTCGCAAGACCTTTTCCATCGGGCTTCCCACCAGGCGGCACAAGAAGACGGACAAGACGGGCGCCATCATGCGCGGGCTGGTGAACAAGATGGCCATGAGCCGGCTATGCGAAACAGCGCAGGTCACCTTTCCGCACATCCATTCCAAGATAGATTTCCTCTTCAACCAATGCCTGGCCTTCGCCGGAGAGCGGGAAGCGCGGCTTCACCAGTGCTTCGACGGCAAGGAGCCCTTCTTCTCGACCGACGCCCAGACAATCCTTGTGAACTGGCCGATCAAGAACCGGCGAGGAACAGTCCCGCTCCTTCACATGGCGACCGTTCACAAATCATCGCAGTTCGTGGTGGCGGCAACCATCGATTACGACCCGGATGTCGACCCGGACGAGCTGGAGAAGGCCATGGACGCCGCGGGCGACTTCGCCAGGCCCCGGTCGATGCGCCGGTTCGCGCGCCTCTGGCCAGCGAGCGAATACCGGGCATCGGTCGTGAAACGCTTGCCGCACATCTTCACGAGGGAAGACCTGGCTGCTGGCGGCAAATACGAACTGCCCGGCCGGGGCTCGCGTGTGCGGGGCGACATCTTCCACTACGCCCATATGATGCTCGTCAGGAAGCTGGTCGGACGCTCGTATCGCGTTGCGAATTTCTGCGTCGATGCGGAATCGGGACTTGCAAATGCAATCGCGGCGCTTTTGGTCGATGAGGTGAAAGCCGGCAAGGTCAATATCGCGGAGATTTCATTCTCGAAAGGCCTGACCAACGATGAGCGGGCGGCACTGGCGGTTGAAGGCCGCAAGCGCTACCGCGAGGAGCTGAAGCGCTTCGCGGCCGAGATTGCGCAAATCCAGGTCGAGTATCCCGATATCGAAGACGAGGAAGCGCTTGCGGTCCACATCCTTCGCCTCACCTGCGGCCCGGGTCCGCAACCGGCGCGCGGCAAGATGCTGGCGACAATTGGCCTGGACTGGCCATATCATTCCAAGGCGGAGCCGGAAAAGACCATCCGGCTGAAAACGGATATCGGCCTGATGGACTGGGACGGACTCGCGAAGTTCATGACGCGCGCAAGCATCCATCCGGTCGACGCCTATTTCAACCTTGCCCGCCGCCGCATCGCGGGCTTCGAGCGCGGCCTTCCCACGGCCTCGAACAGGCAGCGCATCTGGCACGCCTACAGCTTCTACAATCCCGAGATGGTGCCCAAGCTTGCGACGATCCTGCGCTTCTATCACAACTACATGCTGCCGCGAGGCAAAGAGAAAGCGACGCCGGCGATGAAGCTCGGGTTGGCGAGAGGCATTGTCTATGAACGCGATCTGTTCGGTTTTGGATAACAGGTGCGATAAGCACTACCCGGTTGATCAGGGCTCGGGCACTATGCTGCCGCCGGTCTATCGCAGGTTTGAATCTTCCATTCTCCTCGCGGTGACAGGTGCTCGATTCACTGTGGGAGGGAATATATCGTGTCGGCGCTGTCGAGTGTTGGCTATGGGGTGCCTCGCAACCTGGTTTTTATAGGAGAGGATTAGAGGAACTCAAAGACTGCGACGGCGAGAAATACGACACCAGCGCCTCCTTCGAGCGATCGCGTCGCCCGGTCAATAAGCACAGGCTGTTCCGCAATAAATGTCAGAAGGTCTTGCTGCGCAAAAATACTTGCCCATGCGACGAAGCACAGGGTCACGACCACGTCGATCATCATGATGGCGGCGAAGGCGAGCCCCGCTCCGGGCGTCTCGCAGGATACCGAATACGTCATGACGAAGAGAGTGAGCGAACAGGGAACGAGGCCGGCAATCGCTCCGACGGCGATCCTCCTGCCGCAGGGGCAACCGGGTCGAAGCGCAGGTCGCCCGCTACCAGTTCGTTTCAACTTTTTCCGGCTTCGCACTTAAATCTAAGGCTCCAGACGAAATATGTCCGGAACCGGAGATTTAGCGCGGAACTGGAAGAAGGTAGTGGTGCGAAACGACAATCGGAAAACGGCCTTGCCTGTCGATATCGCCGGGGTCTTCCAGACCGTTCATCCGAATTCCATTGATGAAAGCGAAGAGCCCACAATGCCGGGGTAGTGGCTGCTTGAGAGACAGGACCCTCAGCCTGCTGCCAATCTTTCAATGAGCCAGAATAATCGGAGGCCCGCGCGAAGTTTGGCGATTCCGTCGGGCCAATTCCTTGTTTGCCCGCCTTGTAGGCGTTTTTCGGCACCGAGGGGATTAACGGGCCATAAACCAGGACAGATCGGACGTCTTGAGCAATTCTCTGGTCACGCCGCCCAAAACGCGCTGGGCAAGGGGACCGCGACTGTAAATTCCGGCGACAATCATGTCCGCGTTCTCCCGCTGTGCATGGCCGATGAGCTCGGCGCAGACGTCTTGCTCCGAATGCGAAAGGTGCAGGTGGCTTGCCGTCACATCATGCCGGCATAGATGTTCGGCAACCGCTTCGAGTTGTGCAACGGTTGTCTCGTTTCCAACCCCGACGACGGTCACCTTGTCAGCGCGCTTCAGGATAGGCAATGCGTCATGTAAAGCGCGACGTGCCTGCGGGCACCCTTTCCACGCCACAAGAACGCTGGAAAAGCGACCTGTCACTGAGGCGGAGCCTAGTCGTAAAACGGGCGCGCCAGATCCTAGCGCGAGATTTGCCGGCTCGGGCGCAACGTTACCATGGCCTTCGGCTGCGCTCGTGATCAGGAGATCGGCGGTCAAGAGATGCTCACCCAACACTGTGGTCGGATCACCGACTCCCGAACACCATTCAACGTTAATCGACGTATCCTCGAAAACGCGATCGAAGGCGGCGCGCGTGACGTATAGCGCCTCCTGCATCTGCCTCTCGGCGATGAGCCTGTTCCCGGCAAGCACATCTGCGGCAGTTGTGACCGGCCAAGCATAAGCGACGACGAACAGCCTTGCGTCAAATGCGATGGCCATTTCACGCGCCAGTTCAAGCGTCCGCGGAATGTCGTTTCTGGGGCAAGCATCAACGACAATGTCACGAAAACTCATGGAATTGACTCCTGTGCCAAAGTTTTTCTTGCCCGAAGATTCCCATGTTCCGACACGCATCAGTATGGAAATCTGTGTAACGGTCCCGCATTCTCGCTTCAGGCTTGGCATGCGTGTGGCCTGTCTCTGATCAGTGGTCGCTCAGCCTCATACTTCTTTCCGGTATGCGAGCAGCCTCAGCGCATTGAACACAACGAGCAGCGTCGATCCCTCATGGACAGCGACAGCGGCACCGATGCCAAGGCCCATGATCGTCAACGGAACTAGCAGCGCAACCACGCCGAGGCTCACGATCACATTCTGCAGGACCACGGCCCGTGCGGTCCGGCTCAGCCCCACCGCAAAAGGAAGATGAGAGAGATCATCGGCCATGAGCGCCACGTCCGCTGTCTCCAGGGCAACGTCGGAGCCGGCCGCGCCCATGGCGATGCCGACCGTCGCTGTCGCCATGGCGGGCGCGTCATTGACGCCATCGCCAACCATGGCGACTTTGCCTTCGGATCGGAGCTTCTTGATCGCCTCGACCTTGTCCTGCGGCATCAGATCGCCCCATGCCTCGTCTATGCCAACCTGACCGGCAATGGCCTCGGCAACCTTTTGATGGTCGCCAGATATCATGATCAGCCGCTTGATGCCGAGTTCGTGAAGGCGGGCGAGCGCGATCTTCGCGGCCTCGCGCGGCGTATCCATCAGCCCGATGGCGCCGATGTCGCGGTCGCCGCGCCGGACCACCATTGTCGTTCGGCCCCCCTCACGCAGCCTCGCGATAGTCTTCTGCATGGCATCCGACAGTGGCGCGATGCCCTCGGCCCCGAACATTTCCGCCTTGCCGATCAACACAGTTTCGCCACCGACGCGCGCCGACACACCACGTCCGGTCAGGCTGTCGAGGCCGTCCGCCTCCGGCACCGGCTTGCCGCCCAGCCGCTCGCGTCCATCCCGCGCAATGGCGCGGGCGAGCGGATGGTCGCTGAGGCTTTCCACGGCAACCGCGACCGCCAGCAATTCATTTTCGGTCACGCCATGAGCCGGCACGATATCGGTGATCCGCGGGGTTCCGGACGTCAGCGTGCCGGTCTTGTCGAAGGCAATCGCGGTCAGGGATCCCAGATTTTCCAGCGGAGCGCCGCCCTTGACCAGCACACCGCCGCGCGCGGCCCGCGCGACGCCGGAGAGAACCGCGCTCGGGGTTGCGATCGCAAGCGCGCAGGGGCTGGCGGCGACCAGAACCGCCATGGCGCGATAAAAGGTGTCGCGGAACGGTTCGTCGATCACCAGTCCGGCGAACAGTAAAATGACCGCCAACGCCAGTACCACCGGCACGAAGATATGCTCGAATTTGTCGGTGAAGCGCTGCGTCGGCGATTTTTGGGTCTCGGCCTCGCTGACCATCTTCACGACCTTTGCGAGGGTCGTGTCGGAAGACTTGCGCGTAACTTCGATCTCGATAGCGCCATTGCCGTTGATGGTGCCCGCGAAGACGCGGTGGGCCGCATTGACCTTGTCGGGATTGGCCCGCGCCGCGTCCGCATCGCTCACCGGCCGCTTGTCCACGGGGATGCTTTCGCCGGTGACCGGCGCCTGATTGACGCTGCTGACGCCCTTGATCAGGAAACCGTCAGCGGGTAGCCGCAAATCCGGCTTGACGATCACGATGTCGCCGACGGCGAGATCCTCTACCGGTACCTCTCGCAATTCGCCGTCGCGCCGTACCAGTGCGGTCCTTGGCGCGAGCTTCGCCAGAGCCTCGATTGCCTGCTTCGCGCGTCCCATGGCGTAGTGCTCAAGGGCATGACCAAGGCTGAACAGGAACAACAGCAGAGCCCCCTCCGCCCAGGCACCAAGGACAGCGGCGCCGGCCGCCGCCACCAGCATCAGGGTGTCGATCTCAAACTTCTTCAGGCGCAGGTTCTCTATCGCCTCACGCAAGGTGAAGAGACCGCCAAAGAAATAGGCACCGAGATAACAGGCGAAGGGTAGCCAGGCCGGGACCGTCAGAAGCTTCCCGATGAGATAGCCCCCGGCGAGCAGAGCACCACAAAGCAAGGAAAAGATCAGCTCGGTGTTCGCTCCGAATGCGCCGCCTTCGTGATCATGACCGGCATGCTCATCCGCCCGGGAATCCCTTTCCGGCCTTGCGCCGCCGGTTTGCAACTTGTCGAGTTTGCCCTTGAGTGTCGCCTCGGATGTGGCTGATCTATCGAACTCCACGCGCACGGTGCCGGTGGCGCTCGCTTCAGCCTCTATCACGCCGTCGAGCGTTCTCAGCCGTTCGGCAATGGACCGCGCTCGCCGCTGGTGCGGAATATCAAGCTGCCAGACCGCGTGCCCATACCGTTCCGAGATCCTGGCGCCCGCGGCGGCGATCAGGTCGCGGATACGCGGCAGCGGCAGGATGTCAGGATCGTAATGTATGCAAAGCCGCGCCGGTTCGCCGTCCACGCCCGCCACGACATGCGCGTCTTCCACTCCTTCCTTCCCCGCAATCTGCTCAATCAGGATCTGGACGCAGGCGTCGGCGGCGGTGTTGACCTCCGGCAACAGGATCGGAATGTCCAGGCGAAGTTTCTCGGTCATGCTTGCCTATCCTCTTGCCAGCGCGGGTTCGGGTTCTTAGAAGCAGGTCCAATGTGATTCAATCGACCATTGTTGATCCAGACGAGCCAGGCGATTGATTTTCTTTTCATTCCGGATCCTCGGAGAAGCGTCGAAAGATGCCCCCCGGCCGGGACACGGAAGCCCGGCCGGGGGTGCCGCCATCGGGTCCGCACGGACCCGTCAGGCTGCTCGTTCTTCTTCGTCCCGCGCATGGGCGAGGCGGTAGATCGCGGGCAGCACGAGCAGCGTGAGGATGGTGGAGGACAGGATGCCGCCGATCACCACCGTGGCGAGCGGGCGCTGCACCTCCGCGCCCGCGCTTGTCGCCAGCGCCATAGGCACGAAGCCGAGCGAGGCAACGAGCGCCGTCATCAGCACCGGGCGGAGCCGCGTCATGGCCCCCTGCCGGATCGCTTCATCGAGGGGAAGACCCCGCGCCCGCAGGTTCTTGATGAAGCTGATGATGACGAGGCCGTTCAGCACCGCGACGCCCGAGAGCGCGATGAAGCCGACGCCCGCCGAGATCGAGAGCGGCATGCCCCGAAGCGCCAGCGCCGCGAGCCCGCCCGTGAGCGCGAGCGGTACGCCCGAGAAAACGAGCAGCGCGTCCCTCGCCGTGCCGAGGCTCGCGAAGAGCAAAGCGAAGATCAGCACCAGCGCTGCGGGCACGACGATGGAAAGCCGCTTCGCCGCCGAGACGAGCTGCTCGAACTGCCCGCCCCATTCGAACCAGTAGCCGGGCGGCAATTGCACCTGCGCCGCCACGGCAGCCCGCGCCTCGTCCACGAAGGAGCCGAGGTCGCGCTCGCGGATATTGGCCGTCACCGTGATCCGCCGCTTGCCGTTCTCGCGGCTGATCTGGTTCGGTCCGGGCGCGAGGGCGATCTCCGCCACCTCGCGGAGCGGTACGACGCGCGGCATGCCTTCGCCGAAGGGTGAATAGGAGGCAGGCGCGAAACGGTCCTCCGCTTCATGTGCCGGCGGTAGCGGAATCGGCAGTTCCCGCAGGCGGTCCATATCCTGCCGGAGTGTCTCAGGCAGGCGCACGAAAACGGGCGTACGCCAATCTCCTTCATAAAAGGTACCTGCCCGCGCGCCGCCTATCGCCGCCTGCACGACCGTCTGTATCTCCGCGACGGAGAGCCCGAAGCGGGCCGCCACATCGCGCTTCACCTCGATGGAGAGGACGGGAAGCCCCTCCACCTGCTCCACCTGCACGTCGGTCGCGCCTTCGATCCGTTGAACGATAGCGGCCACCTCGTTCGCAGAGGCGAGGAGCTTGTCCATATCGTCGCCGAATATCTTGATGCCGACATCCGAACGGACGCCCGAGATGAGCTCGTTGAAGCGGAGCTCGATGGGCTGCGAGACCTCGTAATTCGCTCCCGGTATGGCGGCGAGCTTCTCGTCTATCTCCTGCAGAAGCTCGGCTTTCCGCTTGCGCGGGTTCGGCCAGGAGGAGCGCGGTTCGATCATCACATAGGCGTCCGAGATGCTGGGCGGCATAGGGTCGGTTGCAACTTCCGCCGTGCCCGTCCTTGCGAAGACCTCCCGCACTTCGGGAAGCTCGATCAGTGCCCTTTCGACCTGTTTCTGCATCTCCACCGATTGCGTAAGGCTCGTGCCCGGCATGCGGAGCACCTGCACCGCAACGTCGCCCTCGTCGAGCCTCGGGATGAACTCGGTGCCGAAGCGCGTCGCGCCGAGCGCGGCCACGAGCACGAGCGCCGCCGCCGCGATGGCGATTGTCTTCTGACGGCCAAGCGCGAAGCGAAGTGCTGGCTGGTAACCCTTCTGCGCCCAGCGCATGATGAGGCTCTCCTTCTCCTCCACATCGCCGCGCACGAAAATGGCGATGGCCGCCGGAACGAAAGTGACCGCCAGCGCCATTGCCCCGAGAAGCGCGAGGACGACCGTGACCGCCATAGGCGTGAACATTTTTCCTTCCACGCCGGTCAATGTGAGGATCGGCAGATAGACGACCGTGATGATGAAGGAGCCGAACATGGCCGGCGTTATCACCTCGCGCGTCGCGTCCACCACCACAGCGAAGCGTTCGTCGAGGCCGAGTGTGCGCCCCAGATGCTTCCGTTCTTCGGAAAGACGTCTCAAGCAATTCTCTGTGATGATGACGGCGCCATCCACGATCAGGCCGAAGTCGATGGCGCCGAGGCTCATCAGGTTGGCGCTGATGCGGTACTCCACCATGCCCGTCACCGCGATCAGCATGGAAAGCGGAATGACAGCGGCGGTGATGAGCGCCGCCCGGATACTTCGCAACAGCATGAAAAGGACAACGATGACGAGCACCGCGCCTTCCACGAGATTGTTACGGACGGTGGCGATGGTCTTCTGGACGAGATCGGTGCGGTCGTAGAGCGTTTCGATTGTCACGCCGTCGGGCAGGTTTCGCTCGATCTGCTTCAGCTTGCCGCGAACGGCGCTTGCCACTTCGCGGCTGTTCTCGCCCATCAGCATCACAGCGGTGCCGAGAACGGTTTCCTCGCCGTCATGCGTCGCCGCGCCGGTGCGGAGCTCCTTGCCGAAGGTCACTTCCGCGACATCGTGGATATAGATTGGCCTGCCATTATGCGTGCCGAGCAGCACCTCGCCGAACTCCGCCGCATCGCCAAGCTGGCCCGGCAGGCGGATCAGATATTGCTCTCCGTTCCGCTCGATATAGCCCGCGCCCTGATTGACGTTGTTGTCCTCGAGCGCCTTCGCGACATCGGCGAAGGAGAGATTGAAGGAGGTGAGCCGGTAAGGGTCGGGCACGACATGGATCTGCCGCTCATAACCGCCGATGGCATTTACCTCGACCACGCCCGGAACGGTGCGCAGTTGCGGACGCACCATCCAGTCATGGATCGCGCGCAGGTCCGAGAGCGTATAGGGCACGCCTTCAGCATTGCGCGCATCCGGAGCGGCCTCCATGCGGTACATGTAGATTTCGCCGAGGCCGGTCGAAACCGGGCCCATGGCCGTTTCGACGTCGGGCGGCAACTCGCCGGAAACGGCCTGAATACGTTCGCCAATCAACTGCCGCGCGCGGTAGATGTCCGTGCCGTCCACGAAGACGACCGTGACCTGCGACAGGCCGTAGCGCGAAAGCGAGCGCGTGTAGTCGAGGCCGGGCAGGCCGCCCATCGCCGTTTCCAGCGGAAAGGTGATGCGCTGCTCCACCTCGACGGGAGAATAGCCGGGCGCGGAGGTGTTGATCTGCACCTGGACATTGGTGATGTCCGGCACGGCGTCGATCGGCAGGCGCGTGAAATTATAGGCGCCGAAGCCCGCGACGAAGGCGACCGTCAGCAGCACCAGCCAGCGGTGCCTGACGCAGAAGGAGACGATTGCAGGTATCATGTTTCATCTCCTCAATGCGAATGCGCGGCGGCGTTCTTGCCCGCCTCGGCCTTGAGGAGGAAGGCATTGCCCGCGACATAGGATGCGCCTGCATCGAGCCCTTCGAGGATTTCGATGCGGACGCCGTCGCTCCGGCCGGTCTTCACCGGCGCCCGCTCGAAGGAGCCTTCCTCGCCCGGCACATAGACGAATGCCGCCGCACCGTCATGGAGGATCGCCTCGCGCTTCACCGTCACCGGCGCCGCTAAGGGTTCCTGCATCACCGAGGCCGTAACAAAAAGTCCGGGCTGAAGATGGCCCTCCGGGTTCGCGACCGTCGCGCGGGCGAGTACGCTCTGCGTGTCCTGCGCGGCGATAGGCGACACATAGGAAATCACCGCCTCGACCTCGCCGCCGCCATTCTCCGATGGAAAAACGACACGCTGTCCCTCGCGGATGAGGCCGGCATCGTGGCGATGAACCTGAAGATCGAGCCAGACGGTCGAAAGATCGGCGACGACCATCAGCGGATCGTCCGTTCCCGCGAACTGGCCGGGCACGACATTTCCGAGGATGACGCGCCCGGAAACGGAAGCGATGAGCGGATAGGCGCGCAGGCTCTCGTTGCTTTCAATGGTCGCCAGAATGTCTCCCCGCTCCACGCGGTCGCCAAGGCGCTTGTTCACACCGATCACGATCCCCGGAAAGCGCGGCACGACATGGACAAGCCTGTCGAGATCGGGCCTGACGATACCGAAAAGATTGAGCGAGGGGCGGAGCATGCCCGGCCCCGCCTCGGCGATTTCCAGCCGTGCGTTGCCGATCTGCGCAGGCGTCAGCGTTACATGACCATCTTCATGCTCGTCATGCTCGTCGTCATGGCTGTGCCCGTGGCCGCTCTCGTCATGTCCATCCTCTTCGTCGTGGCCGTGACCGTCATGGGCGTCCTCGCCATG
Source organism: Parvibaculum sp. (assembly GCF_019635935.1). Classification (NCBI taxonomy): domain Bacteria; kingdom Pseudomonadati; phylum Pseudomonadota; class Alphaproteobacteria; order Hyphomicrobiales; family Parvibaculaceae; genus Parvibaculum; species Parvibaculum sp. Next base: position 207,628 of record NZ_JAHBYN010000001.1, read on the forward strand.
AGCGTCGTGCTCCTCTTCGCTTTCACTCCCATCACGATGGTCGTGATGTTCCTCCACGGCCTTGTCGCCGCCATGGTCATGATCGCGGTCGCCCTGTGCCAGGGCGGGCGATATGGCGAGGGCGACAGCCAGGCCCGAAGCGAGCAACCGGCGCGCCAGGATTTCCGTCTTGATCGTTTTCATTGTGCATCTCCTTCGGCCGCTTCTTCCTTGCCGGAAAGGCCGGTCAGAATTTCGATGGAGGCCAGCGCATTACGGCAGGCGAGAAGGGCCTCCGTTTCCTGCATCCGGCTGTCGGCGCTGGTCTGCAGCGCATCGAGAAGATCGAGTACGCCAAAACGGCCCGCGAGATAGCCTTCGCGGATTGCGGCGGATGTTTTTGCCGATGTGGGGACGACCGATCTGCCAAGCCGCTCCGCTTCACGGCAACGGCTGCTGTAGGTCTGATGCGACTGTTGCAATTCGCGGGCGAGTTCCACCCTCGTTCGCCGCGCATCGAGATCGGCTTGCACGACGCGGCTCGATGCGGCGTCGATATTGCCCTGATTGCGGTCGAAGACGGAGATAGGAATGGAGACGGAGAAGAGGAACGCGCTTTCGTCCGTTCCTGCGAAATGGCGGGCGCCTGCGCCCAGCGTCACATCCGGATAGGCATTCGACTTTTCCAGGTCGAAGGCCGCGCGGCGCACACTCACGGTCTGTTGTCCGCCCAGCACCGCCGGATGGCTGTCGAGCATGGCTTCGAGTTCGTCGAGGCCGGGAAGCGGCGTTGCCGGAACGGCGAAAGCGCCCTCGGCGCGTAACGGACGATAGGCGCTCTCCGACCAGAGGGCGAGCAGTGTTTGCTGTGCCGTGCGCAACTCGGCCTGTTTCGTCCCCGCCCTGATCTCGGCGAGATCGAGTGCGAGCAATCCGCGATTGAGATCGGCTTCTGAAGAAGCTCCCCGTTCGAAGCGCTGACGCAGCGCCGGCACGAGGCCGCGGACCCGCTCCGCCGCGGCCGAAGTCGTTTCCGCTTCTTGCTGTGCGGCAAGCAATCCGTTGAAGGCATGCGTTACCGCCTCGCGCAGGCGGCGCTCCACAACATCTCTTTCTGCGGCGGCGACCGCTTCCGAAAGGCGGGAGAGACGCTTCCTGTTTTCGCGCTTGCCGCCCGTTTCGATACGCTGCGTGAGGCCGAGCGTGACATCCGCCTCCTCCGTGCCGCGATAGAGGCCGGAGCCGAGCACATTCTCGACTTCGAGGCCGAGTTCGGGATTGGGCGGAAGCCCCGCTTGCCGCGCTTCTGCGGTTCGTTCACCGATTGCCTCGAAAGCGATGCGCGCCTGCGTGTTCTGCGACAGCGCGATGGCGATGGCTTCGTCGAGCGTTACCGATGCCGTGTCCGACGCGAACACCGGCATCGCGAGTCCCGCCGACAGAAAAATGCCGGACAGGGCTCTCCGCCAAGGGCGGAATGAACCTTTCATGGATCACCTGTAGATAAAAGACATCGGGCGTCCCCGGACGGGAACGCGTTCAGGCTCAGGCGATCGCTATTTCTGGAGGGGGACCTTCGGGATAAAGCAGCCGGCTTGCAGCACTTTCGTCACCGGAAACGGGAACATGGCTCGTCGCGAGCGTCACCAGGAACTCGCTTCGGGGCACAAGCACGACATGCTGGAGAATGTGGCAGACATCGCAGATCGAGCCGGAAGTGGAATCCGCAGCGCGCTCCGTTCCTGTCGCATGAACGATGGCCTCGTTCGCCTCACCATAGAACGAGTCGGCGGATGCGCCAGCGGACAGGCACCCCCACAAAAGGCTGACGACAATGAGCTGGGCGAGGAAACGGGACATCATGCGATACTGACCAATTCTCGCGAAATTTCAACCCGTTCAGCCGAACGTTGCGAAAAGCCACATATGGAACCCGGGAGCGCGTTATCAACCTGAATGCGTGAAGGACATACCGGTGTGGGAGACTACGAGCCTGCTGTTGATAGCGACTCGATGATTCTGCAGTCGGCAACTATCCCGCATTCGCACCGATCTATAATCCTGTCGAGTTCACCCTTGAGCGCGATAAGGTCGCTTATCTTTCTCTCGACCTCGTTTCGACGTTCCCTGGCAACTGCATCGACGGCCGCACAGGACTGGCTGCGGTCGTCGGCGAGCATCAATAGCGTCCTGACCTGGTCGAGCGAGAAGCCGAGGTCGCGGGCACGCCTGATGAAGCTCAACCGGTCGAGATGTTCCTGTTCATAGGCACGATAATTGCCGTCGGTGCGCGAAGGTTCCGGCAAGAGACCGTTCTTCTCATAGAAGCGGATCGTCTCGACTTTGGTGCCCGTCTGCCGCGCCAGATGGCCGATTGTCAGGATTTCCCGGTTCATCGCTTGACCCTGTAGTTACTACAGGGTCTATCTAGTGCGTCACATCGAGTTTGTCGAGGTGACATCATGGCGGCGACACGCCCCTACAAGCTGTATATCGACGGCATGGATTGCGCCGCCTGCGCATTGAAAATCGAAAAGGCGATGTACCACCTGCCCGGCGTGAGCGATGTCGATGTCAGCCATGCAAACGGAACGCTTGCGCTGCAACTGGATGAGGATCGTACCGCATCGTTCCTCATAGAGGAGAGAGTTCGATCGCTTGGCTACATCCCATTGGCCGGTCATGTGGAGCCGGAAGCGAGAATACCCCGAAAGCGCGCCAGGGAGCCTTTGTGGAAGGGGCGCAAGAGCCGACTCGTCCTTTTGACCGGCGCCCTCTTCGCACTTGCCTTCGCGATGGCGCAGATCTTTCCCGAACGGGAACAATGGCTTTATTCGGGCGCCGCGCTTTTAAGCGTCATTCCCTTTGCGAGGCGCGCTGTTGCCGGAGCAATGTCCGGCTCGCCTTTTACTATCGAGACGCTGATGACGATTGCGGTGCTCGGTGCGGTCGTCATCGGAGAGGCCGAGGAAGCTGCCGTCGTCATTTTCCTGTTCGCGGTCGGAGAGCTGCTCGAAACCGTCGCGGCCGGCCGGGCGCGAGCGGGCATCAAGGCGCTGATCGACCTCGTGCCGCGCGTGGCGTTTTGCGAGCGTAACGGCACGGTCGAAAAAGTCGCGGCGGAAGATCTGGTTGTTGGCGATGTCGTCGTAGTGCGGCCCGGCGACCGTGTTCCTTCCGACGGCACGGTGATCGACGGCATATCGGAGGTCGACGAAGCGCCAGTGACCGGCGAGTCCGTGCAGGCACTCAAGAAAGCAGGTTCGACGGTCTATGCCGGCAGCATCAACGCCAATGGCGAGCTGCGTGTCTCGATCGACCGTGTCACGTCCGACAACACGATTACACGCATCATCCACATGGTTGAGAAAGCCCAGGAATCAAAGGCGCCGACCGCGCGCCTGATCGACCGCTTCAGCCGGTGGTATACGCCGGGTGCAATGGTTGTGGCGGCTCTGATCGTCATGGTTCCACCACTCGCCTTTGACGGCGACTGGATGACGTGGACCTATCGGGGACTTGCCACGCTGCTGATCGCCTGCCCCTGCGCACTCGTCATCTCGACGCCCGCGGCAATCGCCTCGGGCCTTGCCGCCGGAGCGCGGCGGGGATTGTTGATCAAGGGGGGTGCGGCGCTCGAAACGCTTGGCAAGGTCAGGACCGTTGCTTTCGACAAGACCGGAACGCTGACACGCGGCTGCCCGCAGGTAACGGATGTCGTGCCGGTCATGGGTAGTGAAGATTCGGTGTTGGCGGTAGCGGCAGCGGTCGAGCGCAACACCAGTCACCCGCTCGGTCGCGCGATCGTCGAGGTGGCGGTGATGCGCGGGCTGGACATGCCGGCTACCTTCGGCGGCGGCACCGCAACACCTGGCAAGGCAGTGACGGTGCGGCTAGAAACCGGCTTTGCTTCTGTCGGTTCACCCCGTTATGCTGCGGAGCAGACTGCCATCGCCGCCGAGGTCGCAGAGAAGATCGCGACGCTGGAAAGCGAGGGCAAGACGGTTGTCGTGCTCCTGTCGGAAAAAGCCGTCGAGGGATTGATTGCACTTCGCGACGAACCGCGTGAAGACGCGATGGAGGGCGTGAAGAGGCTGACGGAGCGTGGCATCCGTGCCTTGATGCTGACCGGCGACAACCTGCGCACGGCCAACGCCATTGCGGGTCACCTCGGCATGGAGGCGAGTGCCGAGCTTCTGCCGGACGCCAAGCTCGCCGAAATCAGCCGGCTTAAAGAGGATGGCCCTGTCGTCATGGTGGGAGACGGCATCAATGACGCGCCCGCGCTCGCTGCGGCCTCGGTCGGCGTTGCCATGGGTGTCGGCACCGATGTCGCGCTGGAGACGGCGGACGCCGCACTCCTGAAAAATCGGGTAACGGGCGTCGCCGATCTCATCGACCTGTCGCAGGCGACCCTTGGCAACATCCGGCAGAACATCGCAATCGCGCTGGGATTGAAGGCCGTCTTCCTCGCAACGACTCTTCTCGGCGTCACAACGTTGTGGATGGCGATCCTCGCGGATACGGGTGCTACTGTGCTTGTTACAGCCAACGCGCTGCGTCTTCTTGTTCGCGAGCCATCGAAATAGGTGAGTTAGGAGCTGTGGAAGCCCAGGCGTCCTGCAAGAGACGACGTGCAACAACAGGAAGACATGAGGATGATACCGGAGGTTGTGCATCCCGATGATGGCCGAACGGCGGAGCTTTGGGCGAAGACGTTCGATGTGCTGGTCATCGGTGCCGGGCAGGCGGGCCTCGCCGCGGGGTATCGTCTTGCCGGAACGGGATGCTCCTTTCTGATTGTAGATCGCCAAGCCCGTATCGGAGACAGCTGGCGCGGACGCTACGATTCACTCACCCTGTTTACGCCACGGGCTTTCAGTATGCTCCCGGGGCTCTCTCTCGATGGTGCGCCGGATGGCTATCCAACACGCGATGAGTTCGCCGACTATCTTGAGACCTATGCAGATTATTTTGATCTGCCCGTCCTTTCCGGCAACGGGGTGAAACAACTCCGGTTACGGGCCGGGCGCTTCGAGGCAACGCTCGACGATGGACGGAAAATCGCAGCCAGAGCCGTGATTGTCGCTACGGGTGCCTTCCAGAAGTCCCGGATTCCGCCGGTTGCCGCCGATTTCGACAACACCGTCAAGCAACTGACACCGGACACCTATCGCAATCCCGGTGATGTTCCGCGAGGCGCTGTCCTGGTGGCTGGAGACGGAGCGTCGGGGCGCGATATTGCCGCCGAGCTATCGGTGACCCACAATGTCGCGCTTGCAACGGGCCGGAGACGCCGGCTGTTTCCCGAACGCATCCTCGGCAAAAGCACATGGTGGTGGTTGAGGATTCTCGGATTGATGAAAGCGAAACCGGGCTCGCTTGCGGGCCGCCTGATGCGCCGCACCGACCCCTTCCCCGACCGGGGGCGTAGTCTCGACGATTTACGGGTCCTGGGTGTCGCGGTTGTCCCCCGCCTCGTCGGTGCCGATGGCCGGACCGCATTCTTTGCCGATGGATCGACGCGGGAGTTGAACTGTGTCATCTGGTGTGCCGGCTATCATGGCGACAACGCATGGCTTGATATCCCCGGCACGAAGGATCCACACGGCCGCTTCCAGCACGAAGGCGGACGAACCTCCGTCCCCGGTCTTTTTCATCTTGGCTTGCCCTGGCAACGCAACCGTGCCTCTGCGCTCGTGATGGGAATAGAAGAAGACGCGGCGGAAATCGTCGCATTCGTTCGAGACTATCTGAATGTACCTATGACCCAAACTCAGGTTATTCGACCGGGTTGAGGTGACCTGTTTCTATGTCTTGTGGGTCTTGGGGTGTGGCTTTCCCATAGCAATTGCACGAGCACTCCGAGTCTCTGCGTAAACTTCGGCATCGATACCCGCGCCATCAAATCCCCCTGGCGAGACTGGCGACGGCCTGAGGATCCCGTCCCTCGATCAGCCACTGCCTCGGCGTCATGGGTTCTTCGGATTCGTCGACGAGATCGGGTTGTTCGCTCTCGAAGAAACCGGCGATCTCGATCGGCAGGGCCGTTTCCCGGATTGCCTTCAGAACGATGGCAAGCCCGGGCAACTCGCTTTCCCCGGCAAACTGGAATGACGGAATGAGCCACGCGTTCGCTCTTTTGACACCGATCAGCGTCCGCTCAGAGAGGTGCTGGCGCAGCCGGCGGCCGGAAATACCTAGAACCCTCGCCGCCTGCGCCGGCGACAGCGCTGTTGCGAGGAGAGTGCCCTCGAGAATGGCCGTCCGCACGATCGGACGATAGAACGTCCCGGAGCGATCGACCGATACACCGACGGATTCGAGAGCTTTCCGTTCGGCATCGGTCAGAGGCTTGTTTTGCTCGCGCCCCGGATCGTATCGCTCCGCTATCGCCTCTGCGGCATCGGCAAAAGACTCCATCAGAACCCTCCGGATATCCGCGGGAAGCCTGTCCAGCTGCTCAGCCAGTCTGGCAGCGGCCTTTTGTTCGGTGCTGGATGCCTTTGACATGGAAGCGCTCCTGCGGCGCTGGGGAATGACATTGCCGGGTTCTTCATGGCCTGCCATTCGGGTGACGGGATAGCGGCGGCTTCTGCGCGCTTGCCGTGCCGATTGCTGTTTTACCGGCGTTCTCCGCCTGCTCTGCGCTTTAATCTGCGGTTCCGGACATATTTTGTCCGGAACCGCAGATTAAATCCCGCCCGGCATCAGGCCTGTATCCATTTCGCCATTGCCGGAGATGGCGATCCGAGCCTGTAGAAGCGGGAGAGAGTTCGGGCCCATCCGAGGTCGGGGGCGAACACACAGAGGTCCGACGTCATGGCTGTCGTCGCTCCGAGAAGGGGATGACCCGTGACCTTTCCCTGCAGCGCGACCACGCCACGCTGGACGAATGAATAATCGTCGATGAAGGGAGCGTCCTCGAGGTCTTCGAATGACGGCAGGACGCCGGCTCTCAGCCATTCGAGATCGACGCAGAGCTCTTTCAGCCGCGCCAGTTCCTCATTCAGGTGGTTCGTTCGCAGAACACCTTCCCGTCCTACATAGATGACCATGTCCGTCCTCCTTGTTGATCGGAGGCAGGCTAAGGGCACCATTAGAACATAACAAGAACAAAAACATGTGCGATATCCCGAGTCAAGAAGCTTCTTCGATGGAAACTCTAAGGATCGCGCCGCTTCCCCAGATGGCGAGGCAGGGAATTTCTTGTCGAGCGCGAGGCTCGGGAGCATCTCTCCGGCAACCAACCCGTCACGGAAACCCGGCCCGCACTGCAACGAAGTGCGGGCCAAGGAGAGAAGTCTCCCCCAGCGTGAGCATGAACGAGTGGGCGTCCCGTCTTTCTGGGGAAACCTTGATGGTCTAAGCGACGATGACGGATTCTCTATCCGATCCGGTGCTGCTCAATCCTTGGGCAAGGCGTAGCGCAGCACCCGAAGCTCAATCCCGTCCTCCAGAAAGATTTCAAGAACCTGGTTGATGAGATCATCGTCGGCACTGAGTTCGACCAGCGCCTGCTCGAACAGCTCGATGTGCATGTCGAGATTCATGCTGGGTGGGCCGTTGAGACAGATCAACCCGGCATGGATGGCGACGTCGGCATACTGGCCCTTGGTGCCTGGCTTATCTTTCGGACCCCGGAAATCCACCGAATTCCTGGTGACGAACGTCCAGTCTCCGCCGAGAATGATCGGCTTCAGCTCCCAGTCTTTCAGGCCGGCGAGCTTCATCCAGACAACGTGGCTGGTCTCGTTATATCCTTTTTTCAATGCCAGCTTCGCCAGTTCGGGACTTAGGCACTCGTCGATCAGAAACTTCATCCCGCCTTCCTGGCTCGAGGAATGCGGCGATCCGTGATAATGACCGAGCCTTCGCAAAGATCGGCGGGAGCGCGTGGGCGACCGCGCAGCGGGTTTGCCTCCGCGTAGATTGTGGCAAGCCTGACTTTTTCGGTATCTAGGCTGGGCCAGGTCGCGAGGATGCGCTCCGTCGAATGGCCGGCGGCTACGGATGCCGCGACATCATAGACCGGAACACGGGTGCCCCGAATGACGGGTGTGCCGCCGAGAATGTCGGGTGAGGTCGTGACCATCTCCCGCGCGGTGGCGAGATCGTCCAGCCGCTCGCTCGCGCCCTTCATGAAGGGCAGCAGGTCGATGGTCAGGAAATCGTCGCGGACGGTCCAATCCTCACGCAACAGCGCAGCCCAAGGCAGGGCGCGGGACCGCGCAAGCCGAGGCTCTGCGGTCCTGATGGCCGACAGGCGCTCTTCCGAGGTCAGGCGCCGGGCGCTCGCGAAATAGAAGGTGATGAGCGAACAGGCGCCGGCCAGGACGTAACGGCCATTGTCGAACGAGACGAAGGCGTCCGGCAGGATGTGTTCGTCGAGAGCACGATTGACGTCGCGCAGGCTCACGCGCGAGACAACGGCGACCTCGCTGACCTTCAGCATTTCCGCGACTGCGGGCATGGGAACCTCCTGATTAAATATTCCGACGCATCGGAATGTATATCAGAGAGTCCGAAATTTCAATCCCTAATCCGGGCATTGTGAGACGAGATGACGAGCTGGCCCGACATCACGTCGGCGAGCATGCGGGCGAACGCCGCCGGTCTCCCCGGCAAGGGTATCACCGCCTTAACCGGGACAGGTATATACGTGGGAGCAAGACGATCCTGATTATCAAGAAAAACATGTAATATATTATATAATTGTCGTTTTGTGGCGGGGGTTGCAAATACTACGCTGCGGCACGAAACAATCCGCTACAGCTCTCTTGGGCAAGCTGGTCGAGTACTGGCCGGCAGGTTAAGAGGAGCCACAAGTTGAGACGGTTGCCTCCACCGTAACCAGATCACACAACAAAAACCCCGCAAAACCAATCGGTTATCGGGGTTTTGTTTTGCATGCACTGTCCCACTTCAACAAAATCAACCGCCTTGCAAGCGGAGGTTCAAATCGGATTTCTGAAATCCCGCAACCAGTTGTGAAACGTAGCGGTGTGCAGATAAGCACCCTGCAGAGGGCAGAAAGGGGACGCTGGCGTTAGAAGGCTACGACAATTCGGGGACCAAAGGGGCTGGGGAACCGGCCTCACAGCCTTTCAACATTTATCATAGGGGCTGGCTCGAAAGGGCCGCCTTTTCTTTTTGCCGGAAATCGGCCTGCGGCGCCTTGACGCAGGCCCCCTCAATATCCACCTACCCTTTGTGTTCAATGCGAACCCCACCGGGAGGACCCCCTCAATGCCTACGGCTGAAATGCTGGACGACCTGCCGAAAGGCGCCTGGATCGCGATGATGGTGATCGGTTTCATCCTCTTCTGGCCGATCGGGCTCGGTATCCTCTTCTACATGCTCTGGAGCGGAAAAATGCAGGGATGGAATCGAAGTGGTATGCGCGGCTGCGGCGCGCAGTTTCGCCGCCACCGGTCGAGCGGCAACACCGCCTTCGACAGCTATCGCGACGAGGCGCTGAAGCGCCTTGAGGAAGAACAGAAGGCCTTCGGCGAATTCATGGAACGCCTGCGCCGCGCCAAGGACCAGACCGAATTCGACCAGTTCATGTCGGAGCGACGCGGCAGCGCGACCGCCAACTGAACCGGCGCGCATGCGAAAGACGAAAGGCGGCTCTCGCGAGCCGCCTTTTTTGTTGCGCCGCTGGAACGCTGGATTAATTCGTCAGCGCGGCCCCGACATCCTGTCTGATGTTCGGATCAGGTTCGACAACCGGCGCCGGCGGCGCGTCGTCGGGGACGAGCGTCAGGCTGACCGTCGCCTGATACTTGTTGTCGGACCCGGTTGCGGAATCGATTGCCCAACCGATACCGCCGCCAATCAGAATGTTACCGAAAGTGGCCGAGTTGACGTCCGACTTGTTGATGAACGTCGCCTTCTGATAGCCCTCTTTCGTGCACTCCACGATGATGTCGTGCTTGGTCTTGTCGATTTTCACAGTGCCGGGCGTCGGATCGATCTTGGCGATCTGCTGGCCGTTGCGATTGAAGACGCAACTCGCGTCGGCTGGACTGGTGTTGACACCCAGCGTCTGCGACGTGCCATCGACCACCGTCGAGCAACCGGCAAGCGCCAGTGCAGCGCCTGCCAGCAATATAATACGTGACATGAAATCCCCCCGATAAGAAACGGGCACCCCGCCCGCTATCGGCATTTTGGCGGCGCAATGGTCCGGGCAGAAGTGCTTTTTTATCCGGGGACGGATATTTACCGCTTGACCTGTGCTCAAAAACTAAGCCGCGCCCTCAAGCCTCTTCAACGCATCGGCGAATTTCGCCATCGCGGCCTCGGCCTCGGCCTTGCGCTCGCGCTGTTCCTCGACCACGTGGTCCGGCGCGCCGGCGAGGAACTTGGCGTTGCCGAGTTTGGCGTCGATCTTTTTCACTTCGTCCTGAAGCTTGCCGACTTCCTTTTTCAGCCGCGCCGTTTCGGCGGCGAGGTCGATGACGCCCTTGAGCGGCAGGATCAACGTTGCTTCGTCGAGCACAAGTTGCAGCGCGCCGTCCGGGATCGCGCTTGCGATCGCCGTGCTTTCGAGGCGCGCCAGACGCTGGATCAGATCGCGGTGGCGATCGAGACGCGCCAGGCTTTCAGCGCTGGCGTCCTTGATGAGCAGCGCCAGTTTCGCGCCCGCCGGCACGTTCATTTCGGCGCGCACCGAACGCACTTCGGAAATGAAGCGGATAACCCAATCCATTTCGGCATCGGCCGCCGCGTCGCCGAGACCGGAAAGGTTCGGCCATGCGGCCTTGACCAGCATCGTCGCGCGCTTCGGCCCCGTCTCGGCAGTGCGCTGCCAGAGCTCTTCGGTGATGAAGGGCATGAAGGGATGCAGCATCAGCAGAATCTGGTCGAGCACCCAGGCGGCGGTGGCGCGCGTTTCGGATTTCGCGGCTTCGTCCGAACCCATGAGCAGCGGCTTGGCGAATTCGAGATACCAGTCGCAGAAGACATTCCATACGAACCTGTAGGCCGCACCCGCCGCGTCGTTGAAGCGATAGGTTTCGAGCGCCTCGGTGATTTCGGCGGCGGCGCGCGCGGCCTCGCCGGCGATCCATTTGTTGACGGTCTGGGTGAGCGCGGCGGGATCGAAGCCCTCGACGCGCACGCATTCGTTCATTTCGCAGAAACGCGCCGCGTTCCAGAGCTTGGTGCCGAAATTGCGGTAACCCTCGACGCGCGACGTGGCGATCTTGATGTCGCGGCCCTGCGCGGCGAGCGCCGCCATGGTGAAGCGTAACGCGTCGGCACCGTAAGCGTCGATGAGTTCGAGGGGATCGACGACGTTGCCCTTCGTCTTCGACATCTTCTGGCCCTTCTCGTCACGGACCAGCGCATGGATGTAGACAGTGTGGAACGGCGCTTCCTGCATGAAGTGCAGGCCCATCATCATCATCCGGGCGACCCAGAAGAAGATGATGTCGTGCGCGGTGGAGAGCACATCGGTCTTGTAGTAGCGCTTCAGCTCCGGCGTCTCGTCGGGCCAGCCCAGCGTCGAGAACGGCCAGAGCGCGGAAGAGAACCATGTGTCGAGGACGTCTTCGTCGCGCGTCAGTTCGACCGGCTTGCCGTAATGCTTTTGCGCTTCGGCGGCGGCTTCTTCATCGCTATGGGCAACAAAAATATGCCCGTCCGGCCCGAACCATGCCGGAATACGATGGCCCCACCAGAGCTGGCGCGAGATGCACCAGGGCTGGATGTTGCGCATCCATTCGAAATAGGTCTTCTCCCAGTTCTTCGGCACGAAAGTGGTGGCGCCGCGCTCGACCGCCTCGATGGCGGGCTTCGCGAGCGTCGCGGCATCGACATACCACTGGTCGGTCAGATAAGGCTCGATGACGACCATCTTGGATTTCTCGTCATGCGGCACCATGACGATCTTGTCCTCGATGCGGTCGAGCAGCCCGAGCGCCTCGATGTCCATGACGACATGCTTGCGCGCCTCGAAACGGTCGAGGCCGCGATAAGGTTCCGGCACTTCGTCGTTCAGCGAACCGTCGGGATTGAGAATGTTGATCTGTTCGAGCCCCTGCCGCTTGCCGACCTCGAAATCGTTGAAGTCATGCGCGGGTGTGATCTTGACCGCGCCGGAGCCTTGCGCCGGGTCGGCGTGCTCATCGGCGACGATCAGAATGCGGCGGCCGACCAGCGGCAGGTCGACGAACTTGCCGATCAGCGGCTTGTAGCGCTCGTCCTCGGGGTTCACGGCGACGCCGGTGTCGCCCAGCATCGTTTCGGGGCGCGTGGTGGCGACGACGATGTAGTTGCGCGTCTCGCTGCCCGCCGGATTGCCCTCCTCGTCGGTCAACGGCCACTCATAGGTGACGCCGTCGGCGAGCGGATAGCGGAAATGCCAGAAGTGGCCCTTGATCTCGATGTTTTCGACTTCGAGATCGGAAACGGCGGTCTGGAGCTTCGGATCCCAGTTGACGAGCCGCTTGTCGCGATAGATGAGCCCCTGCCGGTAAAGCTCGACAAAGACTTTCAAAACGGCTTTCGACAGCCCGTCGTCCAGCGTGAAGCGTTCACGGCTCCAGTCGCAGGAAGCGCCGAGGCGGCGAAGCTGGCCGACAATGGTGCCGCCCGACTCGCCCTTCCATTTCCAGATGCGCTCGATGAAGGCCTCGCGGCCCATCTCGCGGCGGCCGATATTGCCTTCCGCCGCAAGCTGGCGCTCGACGATCATCTGCGTCGCGATGCCGGCATGGTCGAGGCCGGGCTGCCAGAGCACGTCCTTGCCGCGCATCCGCTCGAAGCGGATCAGCGCATCCTGCAACGTGTTGTTGAGCGCATGGCCCATATGCAGGCTGCCCGTGACGTTGGGCGGCGGAATGACGATGCAATAGGGCTTCGCGCCCTCCGGTCCCCCGGCCTTGAAGGCGCCGCTCTCTTCCCAGAGGCGGTAAAGCCGTTCCTCGGCCTCTTGCGGGCTGAATGTCTTGTCGAGCATGGGGATCGGTATCCGTGAAACGCCGGCGCAAATCAAGCCGCGCCGGGGCCCGTGTTACAGCACAGGCACCCCGGACCGATCAAGCATCGGGGCAGATTTCGACCGGAAAAGCCGGGCTTAGCCGCGGCGGCGGGCGATTCGCTCGATTTCCTCGGCGACCAGACGCTCGACCAGCGGCGGCAGGTTGCCGTCCAGCCATTCCTTCAGCATCGGCCGCAGCATGTCGGACACGATCTCTTCCAGCGTCCGGCCTTCGCCGCCGCTCGCCAGCGAACTGGCCAGCGCACCGAAAGCGGCCGAGGCGGCCTTTTCGGCATCGCCCGATACGATCGGTTGGCTCTGGGCACTCATGGCAGGCTCCTCAATAACGGGTTCCGCTTGCACCGGAGCGGCGGGCGCAGGCGCGGGAGGCTCCGGCTGCGGCGCGGCGGCCACGACCGGCTCGGGTGCGGGCGCCGGTTCCGGCACGGGGTCCGGTTCGGGCGCAAATTCGATATCGTCCTCGATCATCTCCTCGGCCGGCTCCGGCACATAGGCAGGCTCCGGTTCCGGGGCCGGTTCGGCCATCAGAGGCTCTTCGGGCAGAGGTTCGGTCAGTTCGAGAATGTCGGCCTCGTCCTCGGCGGAGAGGGTCGCGGGCTCCTCCTGCACGGGCTCGGGCTCAGGCTCCGGGACTTCCTCGGGCTCGGGCGCGGCGGCGGGCGCGGCCGATTCCTCGGGCCCGCTATCCTCCGAAATGATCCGGCGGATGGAGGCCAGAATCTCCTCCATCGTCGGTTCCTGCGCCGTGCCCTGATTGCTCATGCCTTGATCCTGCCCTTCCGGATTCCGCCCTTCCGGCCTCCTACGGATATCAAAAGAACCTTAGGAGAAGTTGAACGATATTGCCAACTTCCCCTAAAGACTTCGCTAACCGGATGAAACTACTCGTCGCCCGCGGTGCCGAAGCCGATCCACTTGTTGCGGACTTCGCCATAATTCACTTCCGGGTCGTAATACTCGACCGGAAGCTGCAACTGGCGCGCCGTAAGCTGGCCGGTGGCGGCAAGGAGATTGTACTCCGAGACCGCCAGGTCCCGCTCGGCGCCGACAAGCGCCACACGGGCGTTGAGAAGTTCCTGCTCGGCATCGAGCACGTCGAGCGTGGTCCGCGCGCCGACCTCGGATTCCTGCCGGACGCCCTCAAGCGCGATCTCGCTGGCATTGACCTGTTCGCCGGTCGAGACGATGCGGGCCTGCGAGGTCCGCAACTGCTCCCAGGCGATGCGAACCGCCTCATCCACATCGCGCATGGCCGCCGCCACTTCGAGGCGGCTGCGATTGTTGATCTCCTTGGCCTCGCGGACGCGGGAATATTCGACGCCGCTCTGGTAGAGCGGGATCGTCAATATGCCGAGGATCGAGCTTTCCTCGGCGTCGCGAATGGTCGAGGACGGGTCGCGCGCATATTGGTAGCCCGCCTGCACGTCGAATCTCGGCAGCAGCGCGCCCTTGGCGACCGAAATTGCCTCCCGGCTCGCCGATTCGGTGTGACGCGCGGCCAGCAGCGCCGGGTTGTTCCGCGCCGCCAGTTCCCGCGCCTCGTCTTCGCCGGCCGGCAGCCCCGCCAGCGGCACGGGCTTTTCGAGCGTGCCCGGCGCCTGGCCGACCACACGCGCATAGAAGGATCGGCTCGCGGTCAACTGCGCCTCGGCGCTTGTGAGGTTCGAGCGGGCGAGGCTCAGCCGCGCTTCCGACTGCGCGACGTCGGTGCGCGTCAACTCGCCGACGCGGAACCGGTCCTGCGTCGCCTCAAGCTGACGGCGAAGCACCGCGACGTTGTTCTCGTTGAGCCGCACGACGCTCTCGTCGCGGATCACGTTCATATAGGCCTGCACCGCACCGAGCAGTGTCTGCTGTTCGACGCTGGCAAGACCCTGGCGGCCGGCCTGCACCGAATATTCGGCCTGGTCGGTCGCGCTGACCGTGCGGCCGCCGGCGAAGACGTTCTGGTTGAGCGTGACCGAACCTGTGTAGGGGCGGCGGTTGTCGCCAAGCGTAACGCCGCCGACCGGCGTCGTGTCGGTGTTGACCGCACCATAGGTGCCTTGCGCCTGCACCGTCGGCCGCCAGCCGGATAGTGCCTGCGGCACCTGTTCGTCGATGGCGCGCAACTGGGCGCGCTGCGCCTGCAGGACCGGGTTGGTCTGATAGGCGGCGGTGAGCGCGTCGATCAGCGTGTCGGCGGATGCCGACGATGACATCGCGAGCACACCCGTCAGCGCCGTGGTGCCGAGCGCCAGCGCCATTATTCGTTTCAGGGACGTTTCCAGGGATCGTTTCATCTTCTTACTTCTCCGCGAAAGAGGCGGCTCCGTCCCTCAACGCATCCGCGAATGAACCTCGTCTCAAGCAGGCTAGATGTAGTGAGCCTCAATTACTATTCCCAGTAGGACACGACAATGCCCGGAAAATCAGGAATAGATGCAATCTGCCATCAATTTCAGAAAACAAAGCTCTCTTCGGCCTGAAAACCGGGCAAGGGCTTGATGTTGGCATCGAAGGCATCGCGGCTGCTCAACGAGTCGCCGGAACGGACGAAGAGACGCGCCCGGCCCGAAATTCCGTCTCCGACCACCGCGACGAGCCGTCCGCCATCCTTCAACTGCGACTTGAAAGCCTCGGGGATGACGCCGACCGAACCGTTGAGAAAGATCGCATCATAGGGCGCCTGCTTGGCATAGCCTTCGTTCAGCGGACCGGCGACAACCACCGCGTTGTCGACACCGAGATCGGAAAGCGTGGCGCCAGCGCGCGCCGCGAGATCGCCGTCGCTCTCAAGCGCAACGACCGTTCCGGCGAGACGCGACAACACGGCCGTCGAATAGCCCGTGCCGCAACCGACATCGAGCACCAGATCGTCGGGCCCGACCGCGGCAAGCTGCGCAAGCTTGGCAAAGACCCGAGGCTCCATCAGAAACCGCGGCGCACCGCCCTCGCCGACCGGAACGTCCTCGTCCATATAGGCAAGGCTCTGACGGGACATCGGCACGAAGCGCTCGCGCGGCACCGACGACATGGCGTCGATCACGCGGCTGTCCGTGACCGCGTTGACCCGTACCTGGCTCTCGACCATGTTGTGGCGGGCGGCGGCGAAGTCGGTCATCGGGAAGTCCTGGCCATGAATTGAGAACGGGCAAAGCGGCGGGCGCCCGCCGCGTTTATACTGGTCCTGCCCGGCAAACTCAATTCACCCCGCCATCGAAATCGACCTGAAAGAAAGACAAAGCCGCCATTAAGACGCCGGCAATCCCATTGGTCTAATGGTCGTTGTACCCGGGCCGGGGAATTGCTATACCCCGCCCGCCCTCGGAAATGGCCACGTGGCGGAGTGGTGACGCAGCGGACTGCAAATCCGTATACCCCGGTTCGATTCCGGGCGTGGCCTCCAGGGACCCTCGCATTTGTGGAATATGACGTTCCGGCCCGGCCTAGCGCCAGACCGTCGGCGCGGGCTCGGCCGCCATGCTGCCGGGCTTTCGGGCCTCGACCGCCAGCATCGCGCCCCAAAGCATGCCCAGCAGCAGATAGAGATGGCGCCAGCTGTCGATGTCGATAATGACGCCCTCGGCGAAATGGCCGACGAGCGCCGCATAGGCGACGATCAGCATGCCTTGTTGCGGTCCGGGCACCGACGCGGCCCGCGCGCCCCTGACCAGCGTCACCCCGATGAAGCCGAGAAAGGCCAGACCGGACAGGAAGCCGCCCGCCACCAGCACATGCAGATAGACGTTGTGGGTGTCGAGATCGTTGATGATCGCCCATTGCGCCTGCCCGATGCCCCACGGATTTTGCAGCACCATCGAAAACGCCCGCGCCTGGCTCTCGAAACGCCCGCGCTCGGGATCGACGTCATAATCCTGGGTCAGGGAAGCACGCTCGGTGAACAGTTCCGACACGCGCGGGTTTGAAAGCGCCACGCCGATCAGGATCGTCAGCGCAAAGCCCATCAGCGCCGCAAAGCCGATCAACCGGAAAGTCTGTTGCGACGAGCGCGAGGTCGCCAGCGTCAGGACGAGGAACACGACGGCCGACAGGAACAGGTTGCCCCAGCCGCCGCGCGAAAAGCTGAGCAGCATCGCCATGACCAGAAGGCCGAGCGGGGCCAGCATCCAGAGCGAACGAAGGCGCTGCGCCGTACTGAGCTTCATCGCCAGAAAAAGGATCGGCGCGACGAGAAAGGGCGCGAACACGTTGGGATCGTTGAACGTTCCGGTCGCGCGGCCGAAAACCAGAAACGATTCCGAACCCGGAAAAAGATGGAAGTAGCCGCCGACGCCAAGCGCTGCGACGAAGCAGGCCGCCACGGTGTAGGCCCAGAACATCAAGCCGAGACGCCGCGCCGCATCGGCATAGACGAAAGACGCAAAGAAGAGAAAGGAGCCAACCAGATAGATCGTCACGATCAGCGCGGGACGAACTTTCTCGAGATAAAGCGCGTCCATCGCGCCGATGCCGTAGCCGATGACGACGAGACCCCAAAGCGCCGCCGGCCATCCGAGACCGCGCGGAAACTTGAGACCGAACAGAAACAGCGTGCCGACGGTCAGCACCATCAACAGGTCGTAGGGCGTCGGATCGTCGGCGCCCTGCTCGGAGCGAACATAGAAACTTGTCAGCAAAACCAGCACGACGAGACACTCGCCGAGACCGGGCATTGAGCGAAGGCCGGACGCGCCGGTGCGTCGCGGGGCGGTGTCGATCTGCCAGCCCTCGACGCTCATCGTCCGGCGCCTTCGAGAACCGGTACGGCCGGCACCGAAGCGCGGCGCGACTTCCGGCCATCGAGAATGCGGGCATAGAAGCTGTTGACCGACGCCACCATTTCCGTCACCGAAAACATCTGCGCCACGCGCGCCTGCAGCCGTATGGCCGAAGCCGCGATCTCGCCCGGTTCTGCAAGCGCAGCGCCAAGCGCCTGCGACAAGACGGCGGCATCGCCCGGCGCGACCAGACGATGCGCCTCGCCGCCAAAAATCTCCGGCAGCCCGCCAACCCGCGTCGCAATGAGCGGAATGCCGGCCGCGGCGGCTTCGAGCGCCACATAGGGCAACGACTCGTGCCATGACGGCATGACGACAATGCGCGCCAGACGGAACGCCGCGCGCGCGGGCATCGCACCGAGAAACTCGACATGGGCGTTCGACGGCAGCGAACGCGCGAGCGCCTCGAAATGCGCACGGTCCGCGCCGTCGCCGACAATCCGCAAACGCACCGGCCGGTTCAACTGCCGCAGCGCTTCGATGAGCGTCGAGACACCCTTCAGCATGCGCAGCTCGCCAATGAACAGAAAATCGGCCGCTGCATCGGCATGACCGACGGGCAAAAACTCATTCCGGGCGAGACCGTTGTGAATGACTGCCGTGGGCGCACGCGGTTGGCCGATCTTGGCGATGAACGCCGACCGGCTGAACTCCGACTCGAAAATGAATCCGTCGGTCCAGCCGCGCATCAGCCTTTCGGCGGCAAGAAACGCCAGGCCGTGCGGCGTCATGCCGCTGTAGTGAAGCGTGCCGCCATGCGGCGTGTAGACACGGATCGCCTCGTGATGCGCCGAGGCCAGACGCGCCAGCAATCCACCCTTGGCGCCGTGACCGTGAACCACATCCGGCCGGAGGCGGTCGATCAGCGCACCGATTTCGCGCATGTTGGAAATGTCGCCGAAACCGGGCAGCCGCCGCATCGGCACGATATGAAGGCCAAGTCCGCATTGCGCTTCGAGCGCCGCAAGCTGCGCGGCGCAAGCGCTGGTGCCCGGCGCCTCGCCGCAGACGACCCCTGCCGCGATGCCCGCCGCCTGCTGGCCGGCCACAAGATCCTGCACATGACGAAAAAGACCGCCCACCGGCGACCTCATGACATGCAGAACCCTTGCCGGAGAAGCTGCGCGGCCATGCGCGGACGGGGGCATCAGAAATACCGTTCCCGCACCAGGATCGTATCGCCCGGCATGACGACGGATTTGCTGTTGACGCCGAGCTCTACAATCCGGTCGCCCATATTGCGCGTGATGCGGACCCGATCTTCATTGGCGCGATAGGTGTAACCACCGGCAATCGCGACCGCGCTCTGAACCGTCATGCCGCTGACATAAGGGTATTGGCCGGCGCGCTGGACCTCGCCGAGGATGAAGAACGGCCGGAACTCCATCACCTGAACACTGACATTGGGGTTGCGAAGCAGGCGGCGGCCAAGCTCGGCCGCAACGGACGCCTCGAATTCGTCGGTCGTCAGGCCGCGCGCCACGATCGGCGGCAAGAGCGGCATCGAAACCGAACCCGCACCGTCGACCGCGAAATCGCCGCTGAGATCGGCCTGCCCGAAGACGGTGATCCTGAGCTTGTCGCCGGTGTCGAGCAAATAGACGTCGTTCTCGCCGGCAATTTCGCGCTGCTCGAGGACGCCGTATTGCGCACAAGCCGCGAGGCTCATGCAAACGGCCACCAAAATGCCTGTAAACCCAGCCTTCATCCGCGCCACTTTCCATGCCGACTTGTCCATCCGGACGGTAGCGCCGGATCGGTTAATTTTTTGGAATCATCGAGGCGGGCAGAGTGTTGAAAAGCTGCGGCTAACTCAGGCATCCCGGCGTTTCCATGGTTTCCCGTTAAGCCTTCCGTTACCCAAAAGCCGTCTACTGCAGGCTGCATTGGACGGGGTATTTGCGAGGCTCCGCGCGCCACCGGCAGGCGCGGTCTTGCACATACCGGCGGGCGGAATTGATGACCGATACCCAGATGAATCAGGCTGTGACCTTCGGCGACAGGCGCCGCGCCGCGCCCGGCGACGGCGCGATCGGCGATATTTCGCCGTGGGACATCCTGCGCGGCATATGGGCGCGCAAGGAAATCGTCGTTCTGGTGTTTGCCGGCTTCATGACGCTGGTGCTCCTCTGGCTCGCGACCGCGACACCGATCTACACCGTCGAAACACGTATCATGCTCTCGCCACGCGCCGGCGAAATCTCGACATTCGACACCGACCTGCAGGGCCCGCTGCCCGACAGCGAAACGGTGCAGAGCGAAATTCAGGTGATGACCTCGCGCCTGCTGGCCGCGCGGCTGATCGAGGATATGGGGCTTGCCGCAAATCCGGAATTCAACCCGGCGCTGCGCAGCCCCGATTTCTTCGGGCGTCTCGCCATTGCCTTCGGCCTGCGCGACCGCGACCCCGTCACCGACATCGACGAAATCGTCGATCAGGTGCTCGGCCGCCTCAAAGTCTTCCAGAAATCGGGCTCGCGCGTCATCGCACTGGTATTCACCTCGGTCGATCCGCGCATGGCCGCCGCGATCCCCAACCGGCTGGCCGAGCTATACATCGCCCAGCAGATCGAGCAACGGACCGGCGTCAACAACGAGGCGACACGCTGGCTCGCCCAGCAGATCGACGAGTTGCGGGTCAAGGTTCAGGAATCGGAAGCAGCCGTCGAAACCTATCGAACCGAGTCGGGCCTCTTCCTGACCAATGGCTCCACGGTGCCGCAACAGCAGCTGACCGAACTGAACAGCCAGCTTTCGGTCGCCGAAGCCGACCGCGCCGCTGCGCAGGCAAAACTCTCCAACGCCAGAAACCTGATCGCCAACGGAAACGCGGTCAACTCGGCCGCCGAAGTGCTGCAATCGCCATTGATCCAGAACCTTCGCCAGCAGGAAGTGGCGCTGCGCGCGCAGATTGCACAAATGGCCGAGACGCTGTTGCCGACGCATCCGCGCATGATGGAATCGCTCGCAAACCTCGAAGATCTCGAAACGCAGATCGAGAAGGAAGTCTACAAGGTCATCGACGCGCTCGAGAATGAAGCGCGGGTTGCCAATGCGCGCGTTACCGCGCTGCGCGGCAATCTCGACCGCGCCCAGCGCCGCACTGCGCAGCTCAACCAGGACGAGGTGAAGCTCCGGGCGCTGCAGCGCGACGCCGAAACAAATCGCGGGCTGCTTGAGTCGTTCCTGCGCCGCTACGAGGAAGCCAAGGCCCGCGCCGAGGCCGACGCACAGGCCGCGAACGCGCGCATCGTCTCCCGTGCGCAACAGCCTACTACGCCAACATCGCCGCGCGCCGGCGCCGCCCTGACGCTTGGCGCCGCCGCCGGACTGACCCTCGCCTTCCTCGTCGTGTTTCTGATCGAAGTTTTCGCGCGCGGATTCCGGATCGGCGAACAGATCGAGCGCGCTACAGGCATGCCCTTCCTCGGACTGACACCGGAACTTGAACGGCGCGCCGGCACCCACCTGCCGGCCGCGGACGTCCTGCGCGATCCACACGGCCTCTACGCCGAGGCAATCCGCGCCTTGCAGGGAAATGTGCTGATGGCGCGCATCGGCGAGCGCCGCGCCCGCACCGTGCTCGTGACGTCATCGGTCGCCGGCGAGGGCAAGACCTCGACGGCCGCCAGCCTTGCCCGCGTCTTCGCACTCGGCGGACACAGCACGATCGTCGTCGATGCCGATATGCGCGCGCCCGCGCTTCACACCGCGCTCGGCGCCGCGCCGCAGCCCGGATTGTCGGAACTGCTGACCGGCCGTGCCGCCTTCCAGCATGTTCTCCGCAAGGAGCCCGGAAGCCCGGCGCATGTGCTGCAGGCCGGCGCCCCGCTCGCCAATCCGACGGCAGCGCTCGCCTCGCCGCAAATGCTCTGGGTGCTGTCGGCGCTTCAACAGACCTATGACTACGTCATCATCGACTCGCCCGCCGCCATGGCCGCCGCCGACGCGCAGGTCCTGACCCGGCTCGCCGACGTCACCGTCCTCGTCGTGCGCTGGTCCTCGACCGGCCGTCATGTGGTGGCGCGCGTTCTGAAAATGCTGTCAGCGGCCAGCAGCCGCCGCGTCGGCATCCTGCTCACGCGTGTCGATGTCCGGCGCTATCGCCGCTACACCGACACGGTGATCGAGGAATATCCGGTACGCGCGCCGCGCCGCCGTTTCGCGATGCGATGAGCTTCAGACGGCGGCTTCGGTTGCCTTGCGCCCGAGAAAGATCGCAAGCGCCTTGCGCCGGTCGCCGACCAGCTTCTTGACCGCATCGTAGACCGGACGCAGCGCCCTGTAGGCGGCAATCTTCACCCAGTCCCATGTCTCGTTGGCACCGGCCGCCTTTTGCGGCCAGCCGAACCGGCGTAACACCGCATTGACGTAGGAAAGCTGCACCAGCCGCCGCGTTTCCTCCGTCTGCCAGGTGATCGAAAACGAAATCGAGACCGCGTCGCCATTCTTCACCCAATGCGGGTCGAAGATCGGCACGAAGATGCCTTCGCCGGGTTCGATATGCTGATGCGTCGCCTTGGCCTCGAATGCGTCGCTGTATGGCAGATTGCGGTGCTTGCCGGGAAAGAGTTCGGAATCCTCGGCGCTGACGATCTCGCGATCGCGGTGATCGAAAAGCGACATGCATTTGGCGCCCCGGATCTGCAACAGGAAATTCTGCTCCGGGTCCGAATGGAACGGCGTCACATTGCCCGGCGACGTCACGAAGATGAACGCCTGCCGATCGAGCGCGGCACCCATCAAGCCGCCGGTCTGTTCGGCCGCCTGATCGAGACAGGCGTCAAGCAGCGCCTTGTATTCGGGATCGGCTTCGACGTTCTTGAGGACCATCCACGATTTCGCCTGTTCGATGCGGCGCACGGTCTCTTCCGGCGTCATGCCGTTCGACGGCGTCAGGTTCGGGTCCTGGTTCGGCTCGACGGGACCGTTGAATTCGATCCGGTCGGCGGGCAGCGACGCGGCGAGACGCGCCAGACGGTCGAGCTGGAACAGCGGATGGTCGGCCAGACGATGGCTGACGCGAAACGACGCCTCCGGCAACGACGAGGAAACGGAACCCGGTTCGATTTCAATCAGCCTGGTCATTCTCGATCTCCTTGCGAAATCTGTAATAGAGAACACGCAACCTTGCCCGCGCGTTCTCGGCGAGACGCGTCGCGGCGACACTCCACGAAAGGAAAAGTGGGCCGGCGCGATGCCGCGTCGCGACCGTGACGCTGCGCATCGTGCGGCGCTGCGCCCAGATGTGGTCGATCATCGGATGGCCGGGGATGGCGCAGGAATCGACCCATTCGGTCCGGCCATCGCGCAGGAATGCGCCGATGCCCTTCAGCATCAGCAGCGTGCCCGGCGAATACTTCGCATAGGCCTCGTCGAAGGCGATCTTGAACGTGTAGAGGCCGGCGCCGGCGCGGAAGCTTGCCAGCATCGCCACCGGTTTGCCGTCGAGCGTCAGTTCGGTGCGGACAAGCTTGTCCTGCGCCGCGGCACCCGCGCAAATCGCTTCGAACCAGGCGCGCTCATGCGGACGGACTTTCAGCGCCGTGCCCCGCTTGCCCTTCCAGCCGGCCGCTTCGAGCGTCAGGAACCGCTGCACCCAGGCGGCCGTGCCCTCGCCGCCTTCATGCACGACGAATTTCAGATCGCCCTGTTCGGCCAGCCGGTTCCACAGCCGCGAAAACTCTTTCCGCTTCTTTTTGCGGATATGGGTCGCCAGATAGGCGTCCTCGTCGAGATCGGATTGCAGAAAGGCGCGTTCGTGCCTGTCGGTCTCGCGCCATGCACGTCCATGCAAAACTTCGTCGAGCGCCGCATCGAATGCACCGAGCGCCTCGAACACCGGAAAGCGAACGAGCGCCGCACCCGATTGATCGGCGAAATCGAGGAACCGCCGGATCGCATGGCGCTCATGCCCGGCGCGGACCAGCGGCGTGATGGTGTAGCTGTGAATGTGCTCCCAGAGCGACCAGACCGGCGCCGGTATCCCGAAATGTCCCCGAACGCTCTTGTAGGGAAAAACGCCGAGCAATTGGCGTTTCCCACCACTGTCCGGCGCACTCCAGACCAGCGCGACGCGTGCGGCCGCCCCGCCCTGCAAATGCTCCATCGAGGCCGCCAGCGTCACGCTTTCAAATTGCGGATTGGTGTCAGTGGAAGCGCGCGTAAGTTCGTCGATGCAATCGAGATAGGGTGTCATCGCATCGGCACTTTCCAGCACGACGATGTCGGCGGATGGCGGCCTGTCATAGGCATAGCGCGCCGCATGGCTCAGCGTTTCGACGGAGAGAAGCGCTGCGCGCTCGTCGCGCGCACCAAAGCCGGGCAAAAGCGGATATCGGCGAATATCGGTCATACGAATTCCTTGCGCCGTTTTCAGGCGGTTGCGAACAGGCGATGCCGGAAGCCGGCAAAGACAAAGGCGGTGATGCCGAGGCGCCGGCGGACAATGACGGCAAGCCAGGCCGTGGCGAAAATGATCGAAATGGCGGTCGACGCGGCGGCGCCTTCGAGACCGAAGCGCGGCACCAGCACAAGATTGAGCGCGACGTTCAGCACCGCGGCGCAGCTGTAGGCGATGGCGGTCGCATTCTGATTGCCGGTCATGTTGAGCAGATATTCGATCGGGCCAGTGGCGGCGCGTGCGAGGAAACCCAGCATCAGCAACCACAACACCGGATAGCCGACGGCAAAGCCTTCGCCGAAAAGACCGAGTGCGAACTCGCCGATTGCCAGCAGGAACAATCCCGCCGCGAGCGTCGGCCAGAAAATCCACTGGATGACGCCATGCATGAAGTTCTGCAACTCGTCGCGTTTGCCGGCAGCATGGAGCTCGGCGAATTTCGGCACCGCGAGCGCCGACAATGCAAAGCAGATGAACGCCATCAGATTGGCAATGCGCGTTACGGCGAAGTAGACGCCGATTTCGTCCGGGTCGACAAAATAGCCGAGCAGCACGATGTCGGTGTTAATCAGGACAAGAAACAGGCCTTCGACCAGAACCAGCGGCGCCGATACGACAACCCAGTGCCGGACGTGAAAGACTGGCTTTGCCGGCGGCACCGTTCGCGCAACGCGGCGCATCAGCAAGACGCGCTGGCCGACCAGCGTCAGCACCGTGGCGGCAAGCGCCGCAAACATTACCTGCAACCCGGTCGGCGTGCCCGAGAACAGAAGAATGGCGCCGGCGAACGCGACGATGGCGAGCGGCCGCACGATATAGGACGGGATATAGGCGAGGTTGACCCAGCCGAAAGCCCGCGCCGCGCCCTCCTGCCAGTCCGTCAACGCGAAGGCCGGCACGCAGAGCAGCGCCACGGCCAGTGGCAGGATGTAATAGCTTTCGATGTGCCCGCGCGCCGCCCAGAGAATAGCGACGCCGACAAACGCCGTCGCAATGCCGAGCGCCAGGACAATATAGAAAGAGGCCGTCAGCATGCCGGCCATGCGGCGCCACTTCGCCTTGGCGCGGTATTCGGGAACGAAGCGGAGGATGGACGTGCCGAAACCCATCGGCACGACAATCCCGAGCACGATCACCCAGACCCAGACATAGGCGAAAATTCCGTATTCGTAGGCGCCCATCCAGCGCGCCAACAGGACCTGGCTGAGCAGCGCAATGGCGGCGCCGGCAATCCGAATTCCCATCACGAACGCGGCCCCGCGCACGACGCCGGCCAGATGCCCGTCGTCGAGCCTCGCGGCAACAGCCTCGCCGATCCGCCGCAGCGGTTGCGGGAGTGCATTAACGTCCATGTCGAAAGCCCTCAGGCGCCGGTCGCCCGCAGCGAACCGGCGGCGGCGCGTAACCGGGTAAACCAGTGCCAAAGTACCGGGCTATGCTTGATGAAACGTTTAACCTGGAAATAGGCGATTTCGGGTCCGAGACCGATCCAGCCCATCAGACTGTTGGGCTCCATATGGTCGTGAAGCGGAACCTCGACCTCGCACCACTGCTCCTTGTAGGCCTCGTCGCCGATCGTGAAATCGAACTCGCTATGGCCGGTCGCGGTGGCATGGGCCATCAGCTCCATGAGCTGGATGACGCCCGGCCCGTATTTGGCCGTTTCGGCCGTCTCGTCGTAGCTCGCCAACACATAAGAGTAGCGACCACCGAAGCTGACGCCCCAGTTCGCTGCCGCAGCCGCGCCGCCGACATCGAGATAGCAGATATGAATCATGTCGCCCGCATCGTCATTCGTCGCCAGATCGCGGTAGAAATCGCGATACCCCGGCTTGTCGAAGAGATTGGCGACACCCATGCGGGCAAAGGCCGCCGACTTCTGAGCCATCAGCGTATCAAGCGCGCGCAGACGTTCCTCAGCCGTCACCGGGGTGACAAGCGACACTTGTCCGAGTTCCTCGGTCTTGCGGCGCTTCTGCTTGTCGCGCTTCTTGCTCGCCGACGAACGCTTCTCGCCGTAGTAACTCTCCCAATCGGACTTCAGCACCGTCTTGTGTGCAAAACAGGGGTGATGGCGGTTGCCGTCCAGCGCCATGAACGGATTGGCCTGCGCGCCCACGCGCTCCGGCATCCGGTCGAGCGAGACGATCTGGTGGGACGGCAGCAGATTGCGAATCTGGGCCCAAAGTGCCGGGAAGCCGGCAACGCCGATCCGGCGCGAAAAATCCTTCGACAGAAGCGGCGCCTGATAGTCGCAAAGATCGCCACCCAGCCAGACGAGACGGGGGCACAGCCAGTTCCGCTCGATCGCCAGCGGAAGGATGAACAGCGCGCCGCCGGCACTGTCCCATCCTACGACAATCGCGGGCCGAACGCCCTGCTTTGTCCCAATGTGACGCTGCCAGGCCGTGAGCCAGGCATAGGTCTGAAACGCCGTGCAGTCACCCGCACGCTCCAGTTCCTGCCAAACGGCCTTCAGCGGCTCGAAGTCCTCATGGACCGAAAGCAGCACATCCGGGCCTGCGAGGGGGTTATCGTCCCAGGGGCCGGTCAAAATTTTCGCGGAATCATGCGGTTCGCCGTCCGGAAGGACAGGAACGGCACGCATATCGGCATTCGTCTTCGTCAGCGGCGTCATCGGGGGGCCTCGCCACGCTGGTTTGTCGTTTGTCGCTCAACGGGCGGCGTCATTTTTCTCGATTTCGGAC
Source organism: Parvibaculum sp. (assembly GCF_019635935.1). NCBI lineage: Bacteria > Pseudomonadati > Pseudomonadota > Alphaproteobacteria > Hyphomicrobiales > Parvibaculaceae > Parvibaculum > Parvibaculum sp. The sequence continues at coordinate 234,490 of NZ_JAHBYN010000001.1, forward strand.
GCTCTTTCCCGCTTGCCACTGCCGCTGCAAGGCCCGTGCAAGGTGGAATCGCATTAACCTTTCCACGCCAGAATGCAGCCCACCGGCCCCCTCACAGGTTTCAGGAATGACGACCCCGCTAACGAACCCCTATCGAAAACCGACCGCCATGGGCCGGGTGCTGCTTGCGCTCCATGCCAGCGGGGCGGTCCGGCTGGCGCCAGCATCGCTTGCCGGCGTCGGCGTCATCTTCATGTTGCATCGCGTTCGCGAGCCGGATGACACCGACTTCGCCCCCAACCGCCTTCTCGAAATCACGCCCGGTTTTCTGGAGGAAACGATCGGCCTCGTTCGCGAGCTCGGCTATGCCTGTCTCAGTCTCGACGAAGCGGTAACGCGACTGATCGAGGGCGACCTCTCGGAACGCTTCGCCGTTTTCACGCTCGACGACGGCTATCGCGACAACCTGACCGATGCCCTGCCCGTTTTCGAACGTCACAATGTTCCGTTCACGGTGTATCTGACGACCGGCCTGCCGGACGGAACGGCGGAAATATGGTGGGTCGCGCTTGAGCGCATCATCGCATCGTCCGTTGCGATCCGCGTGATGCTGCCGGACGGCGAGATCGCGATGTTCACGCGCGACGGCATTGAGAAGCATGCAGCCTGGAACAAGATCTACTGGGCTTTGCGCGCCTTGCCCGAAGACGTTCTGCGCGCCGAAGTGCGGCGCCTCGCCGCCGAACAGGGGCTCGACATGCAAGCGCTGACACGCGAACTGGCGATGAGCTGGGACGAGGTGCGGGTGCTCGCCGGACACCCGCTGGCGAGCATCGAGGCGCATACGGCCGAACATTTCGCGCAAGCCGGGCTTCCGGATATGCGCGCCCGCGCCGATATCGAACAGGGCATGACGCGCATCGAGACCGAACTCGGCTATCGCCCGCGTCATTTCTCCTATCCCTATGGCGACCCGTCATCGGCCGGCGACGCCGACTTCGCGCGCGCCGAAGCGCTCGGCTTCCGCTCGGCCACAACGACGCGCAAGGGGCTTGTCAGACCCGAACACGCATGCCGGCCATGCCGCCTGCCGCGCCTCTCGCTCAACGGGGAATATCAGGACCGGCGCATGCTGGAAGCCTTGCTGAGCGGATTGCCCTTCGCCCTCGCCCGGCCGATCCGTTCATTGGGGATCGACTGACGACGGCAATTGACGCTGCCGCGCCGCGCGCCGTTCGGCCCGTTTGCGCAGCCGGCGACGGCCCCACCAGACCTCGAAGCGGCGCCGGAACCGGCGAACCGGGTGCAAATCGACCGACAGCACGACGACGCCGAGCGGCAACATCCAGAAGCCGAAGAACGGCAGGAAGCCCAACATTCCGAAGATGATCAGAAGTACACCGATCACAATCCGGACGATCGGCGTTCCGGGAACGTTGATTCTCCGCTTGCCCAGCCGCACGGCCGCCATGACAGATCGCTCTCCGCGTGAGGTTTGAGTAGGCGCCCTCACGAGCGGCCCGCCGCCAAGGCAGATAAGGGGAAAAGGTGGCGGGAACAAGACATTTGGCTGGCATGGGGCAAATGTCTTTGCTATACGCAGCCTTCGTCGGCGGTCGCCATATGGCGCATCGCCGGTCTGCTCCCCGGTAGCTCAGTGGTAGAGCAACCGGCTGTTAACCGGTTGGTCGCTGGTTCGAATCCGGCCCGGGGAGCCATTTTCGTCTTCACCCTCATTTTTGGCGTCACACGATTTAAGGCCGCGCGCGCTTCGCACGGCCGATTTTTCGTCCGCACCGCGGAAAACCTCCTTTCCGATTGAACCGCCCCGCCCTCCGCCCCGTAGCCATCAGGACCGGGAAGCGTTGGGCCTGCGCGGCTAATGGCCTATACTCTTTGCAACGGCTGATTGGAGGAGGAGGTCTCGCAGCGATGCAGGACACGCCACTTGCCGCCGAGCGCGGCGCTCACGACAAGCCCGAGGAACCGGCTGTGCATCCGGCGCCGGTCGATGTCACGGCCGAAAATCTCGCCACGCTGGACGGCATTCCACGCCTCGTCCGCCTCGCCTTCCGGCTGTTGCTGCGCGTCAGGCACGGCTCGCTGACGGTCATCCTGCCAGACGGACGCAGCTTGCGTTTCAAGGGCACCGAACCCGGCAGCGACGCCACAATGATCATTCGCGACTTCGGCCTCGCCCGGCGCTTCTTTGCCAGCGGCGACCTCGGCGCGGCCGAAGCCTTTCTCGACGGCATGTGGGACAGCCCCAATGTGACGGCATTTCTGGAGTTCTTTCTCGGCAACGCCGACGCCTTGCAGGAAAAGCTGACGGGCAACCCGGTCTTCCGCTTCGTCGCGCGGCTGGGGCACATGCTGCGCCGCAACTCGAAAACCGGATCGAAGCGCAACATCGAATATCACTACGATCTCGGCAACGGCTTCTATCGCCGCTGGCTCGATCCGACCATGACCTATTCCTCGGCGCGCTTTGCGCACAAGGAACAGGATCTGTCGTCCGCCCAGATCAACAAGTATCGCTCGCTTGCCGAACGTATCGACCTCCGGCCCGAGCACCATTTGCTCGAAATCGGCAGCGGCTGGGGCGGCTTCGCCGAGTATGCGGCAAGCGAGATCGGCTGCCGCGTGACGGGCATCACGATCAGCAAGGAACAGCTCGCCTTCGCCCGCGAGCGGATGGAGAAGAGGCAGCTCTCTCACAAGGTCGATATCCGCTACCAGGATTACCGGGATGTTGAGGAGAAGTTCGACCGTGTCGCCTCCATCGAGATGTTCGAAGCGGTGGGCGAGGAATACTGGCCGGCCTATTTCGACAAGGTTCGCGATTGTCTGAAACCCGGCGGCAAGGCCGGTTTGCAGATCATCACCATCGCCGACCGCTCCTTCGCCGCGTATCGCAAGCGCGCCGACTTCATCCAGCGCTACATCTTTCCCGGCGGCATGCTGCCCTCGCCGTCGATCCTGAAACAGCAGGTGCAGCGCGCCGGCCTGACTTGGGCCGGAAATCTGGAATTCGGCCTCGACTATGCCGAAACGCTGCGCCAGTGGCGCGAACGCTTCCGCGCCGCTTGGCCCGACATTCAGCGCCAGGGCTTCGACGAACGTTTCCGCCGCATGTGGGAATACTATCTCGCCTACTGCGAAGCAGGCTTCCGCGCCGGCAATATCGACGTCACGCAGGTGACACTCGCGCGTCCTTGAACCGGACTGCTAGACTGCGCTTTCCCGCCAGTCTGGAGTCCGTTCATGGAAAATCGCCTGATTCCGACGCCGCGCAGCCTTGCCGACGTCGATCTCCGCTCGCGCGACATCATCGGCCGCGGCTGGGGCAAGCTCGAACGCCTCGTCTTCCGCCACCGCCGCTTCGATGGCGGCTGGTCCGACGAGGTGACGCGCGACATGTACACCATCGGCGAGGTCGCGATGGTGCTGCCCTACGATCCCCGGCTCGATGCGGTGTTGCTGATCGAACAGTTCCGCGCCTGCGGGCTTGTCTGGGGCGAGGCGACTTGGCTTTTCGAGGCGGTTGCCGGCATTGTCGATGACGGCGAGACGCCGGCCGGGGTTGCTGCGCGCGAGGCACGGGAAGAGGCCGGCTGCGAGATCGGAACGCCGCATCCGATTTCGACCGTCTGGTCGTCGCCCGGCGGATACGGCGAACGCACCTATCTCTATGCCGCGCCGACCGACCTTGCCGGCGTCGGCGGCATTCACGGGCTCGCACATGAGCATGAGGATATTCGCGCCGTCGTCGTGCCGCTCGCCGACGCCTATGCCGCCACCCAGGACGGACGCATCGTCGACGCAAAAACAACCCTTATGATTCAATGGCTTATATTGAACAAGTCGCAAATGGCATGAACCTGAAATCCACCCGTTTCGTCTTGAATGCAAGGGGCCTCGTCCGTATGTTCCAGTTCCCCCGCCACCGACAAAGCAAAGCGCCCGGATCTCATGGATATTAAGAACGGACTGGTCGATTCGATCGGCAACACGCCCCTGCTGCGCCTGCGGCGCGCGTCGGAAGAAACCGGCTGCGAGATACTCGGCAAGGCGGAGTTCCTCAATCCCGGCCAGTCGGTCAAGGACCGCGCGGCGCTCTACATCATTCAGGACGCCGTGAAACGCGGCACGCTGAAGCCCGGCGGCGTCATCGTCGAAGGCACGGCCGGCAATACCGGTATCGGCCTCGCCCTTGTCGGCAATGCACTCGGCTTTCGGAGCGTCATCGTCATTCCCGACACGCAGTCGCAGGAAAAGAAGGACATGCTGCGGCTTTGCGGCGCCGAGCTGATCGAAGTGCCGGCGGTTCCCTACAAGGACCCCAACAACTACGTGAAATATTCCGGCCGCCTCGCCGAGGAACTGGCGGCAAAGGAGCCGAACGGCGCAATCTGGGCGAACCAGTTCGACAATGTGGCGAACCGCCTCGCCCACATTGAAACCACCGGCCCCGAAATCTGGAAGCAGACCGACGGCAAGGTCGATGGCTTCATTTGCGCCGTCGGCACCGGCGGCACGCTGGCCGGCGTCGGCATGGCGCTTAAGGAACGCAACCGGAATGTCCGGATCGGCATTGCCGACCCGATGGGCGCGGCGCTCTATCATTTCTACAAGCATGGCGAGCTGAAGGCCGAGGGCACCTCGATCACCGAAGGCATCGGCCAGGGCCGCATCACGGCCAACCTTGTGGATGCACCCATCGACGACGCCTTTCAGGTTCCCGACGAAGAAGCCTTGCCCATCGTCTTCAATCTGCTGAAAGAGGAAGGGCTCTGCCTCGGTGGCTCGAGCGGCATCAACGTCGCCGGCGCCATCCGCCTCGCCCGGGAGATGGGACCCGGTCACACAATCGTCACGGTCCTTTGCGATTACGGAACGCGCTACCAGAGCAAGATGTTCAACCCGGCCTTCCTGAAAGAAAAGGGATTGCCCGCACCGGACTGGCTCTGAGCGTCAACCGCAAGGAGCCCAAGGATGCCCGCCCCCGTCTCAACGCTGGTGACGACCGAATGGCTGGCCGCGCATCTCGACGCGCCGGATGTGCGGGTTGTCGATGCTTCATGGTACCTGCCGCAAGCGCAGCGCGATCCGCGCGCCGAATATGAACGCGCGCATATCCCCGGCGCGGTCTTCTTCGACATCGACGAGATCTGCGACCTCGACAGCCCCTATCCCCACATGCTGCCGTCGCCGGAGAAATTCTCCTCGCGCGTCCGCGCCCTCGGCCTCGGCGACGGCGCCCGCATCGTCGTCTATGACGGTGCCGGGCTTTTCAGCGCCGCCCGCATCTGGTGGATGTTTCGCGTCATGGGCCACAACGATGTCGCGGTGCTGGATGGCGGCCTACGGAAGTGGAAAGACGAAGGCCGGCCGCTTGACGACATGAAACCCCGCCACAGCGCCCGCCACTTCACGGCGCGACGCAATTCCGGGTTGATCCGCGACCGGACGCAAATGATGGCCAATCTCGACACGCGCGCCGAACAGGTGCTCGACGCCCGCAGCGCCGGCCGCTTCAACGGCACCGAGCCCGAGCCGCGCTCCGGCCTGCGCGGCGGACACATTCCGGGCAGCCTCAACCTTCCGGCCTCGGAACTGATCGCCGCCGACGGCACACTCCGGAAACCCGACGAGCTCCGCGCCCTGTTCGAGCGTGCCGGCCTCGACCTTTCGACGCCCGTGGTGACGACATGCGGCTCTGGCGTCACCGCCTCCATCCTCGCGCTCGGCCTTGCCGTACTCGGCAAGCCGCAAGTCCCCGTCTATGATGGCTCATGGGCCGAATGGGGCGCCGTCATGGAGATGCCCGTCGAGGCCTGATCCGGGCAGCCGGGACGGAGCGCATGGGGAAGAAACACAAGACGATCGTCACGCATCTCGAAATGCTGGCCGAACCGCGGCTACCGCCGGCGCCGCGCCCGCTCGGAAAATATGCGCTGATGCGCGCCGAAAAGCCGCCTGTCCATTTCTATCGCTACCTCTATCACGAGATCGGCAGCCACTATGTCTGGGTCAACCGCAAACGGCTCTCGGATGAAGCCCTCGCCAGCATCGTCCAGAACGACGAGGTCGAGATTTACATTCTCTATAGCGGCGGCGTTCCGGCGGGTTATTTCGAACTCGATTTCCGCAATCCCGAACGCGCGGAACTTTCATTCCTCGGCGTGATGCCCGAGCATGTCGGAAAGGGCTTCGGGCGTTTCCTGCTCTGCGAAGCCATCGCGCTCGCCTGGGCGCGCGGCCCGAAGCGCCTGATCGTGCAAACCTGCACGCTGGACCATCCCCGCGCCCTCCCCCTCTACCAGCGGCACGGCTTCACGCCCTACGCGCAGGAGGAGACCGAGCTGGAGGAGATCGACTGACGCCAGCTCCTAGTGCGCCAGTATCTGCGCCAGAAACGACTTGGTGCGCTCGTTCTTCGGGGCGCTGAAAAACTCTTCCGGTGAGGCCTGCTCGATGATCTCGCCTTCGTCCATGAAGACGACCCGGTTGGCGACCTCGCGCGCAAAGCCCATTTCATGCGTCACGCAAAGCATCGTCATGCCCTCGCGCGCCAGCTCCACCATCACATCGAGAACTTCCTTGATCATTTCCGGGTCGAGCGCCGAGGTCGGTTCGTCGAACAGCATGATCTTCGGGTTCATGCAGAGCGCCCGCGCGATTGCCACGCGCTGCTGCTGTCCGCCCGACAGCTGACCGGGATATTTGTCAGCCTGTTCGGGAATGCGCACGCGCTCCAGAAACTTCATCGCAAGGTCGCGCGCCTCGGCCTCGGGCATCTTGCGCACCCAGAGCGGCGCCAGCGTGCAGTTTTCGAGGACCGTCATATGCGGGAAGAGGTTGAACTGCTGGAACACCATGCCAACCTCGCGCCGGACCTCGTCGATGCGTTTCAGGTCTTCGGTCAGCTCGATGCCGTCGATGACAATTTTCCCCGCATCATGCGTTTCGAGATGGTTGATGCAGCGGATCAGCGTCGATTTGCCCGAGCCTGACGGCCCAGCAATGACGATCCGCTCGCCCTCCTTGATCGTCAGGTCGATATTCTTCAACACATGAAAATCGCCGAACCATTTATGCACGCCCGACATCTCGATCATCACCTTGTCCGAAACGCGCATCGCTTTTGCGGTATCCGCCGCCATCCTGACCTCCTAGCGGCCGCGCCCGGCATTGAGCCGGCGCTCCATGAAACTTGAATATTGCGACATGCCGAAACAGAAGATCCAGAAGACGATCCCGGCAAAGAGATAGCCGGTCAGCGCGCCCTGCGGCACGGTCCAGTTCGGATCGGAAAGCTGCGCTCTGACCTGTCCCAACACGTCGAAAATGCCGACAATCAGCACCAGCGTCGTATCCTTGAAGAGACCGATGAAGGTGTTGACAATGCCCGGAATGACATGGCGCAGCGCCTGCGGCAGCACGACGAGCCCCATCGTCTGCCAATAACTGAGGCCGGCGGCCCGCGCCGCCTCGTATTGCCCCGCCGGTATCGCCTGCAGCCCGCCGCGCACCACTTCCGCCATATAGGCCGATGAGAAAAGCGCGACACCGACGAGACAGCGCAACAGATTATCGGGGCTGAGACCTTCCGGCAGAAACAGCGGCAACATGACGCTCGCCATGAACAGCACCGTCACCAGCGGCACACCGCGCCAGAACTCGATGAAAATGATCGACAACATGCGGATCGCCGGCATCGACGAACGCCGCCCGAGCGCCAGCACAATGCCGAGCGGCAGCGAAACGACGATGCCGGTAACGGCGACGACCAGCGTGACCAGCAACCCGCCCCACTCGCTGGTCGGCACCGGCGGCAGACCGGGCCGGTCGCCGGCAAGCAACACCAGCGCGATCAGCGGATAGACGACCAGCAGGAAAATCACGTTGAAGCGTTTGGCAGGCGCCGACGGAATGAGCATCGGCACCAGTGCGATGAAGCCCAGCGCAAACACGATATTGACCCGCCAGATTTCCGATTCCGGATAGCGGCCATAGATGAACTGGCCGAAATTCGCCCAGACCAGCGGCCAGCACGCGCCCTTGCCTTCACCGAGACAAGCCTCGCGTGTTTCGCCCGTCCACACGGCGTCGAAGATCGCGAAGTTGAGCAGCGGCGGCACGGTGAGCCACAGCAGATAGGCGGCAACAAGTGTCAGCACCGTGTTGCCGATGCTCGAAAAGAGATTGCGCCGCAGCCAGCCGAGAACGCTTCCGGATTTTTGCGGCGGTCCCATCGTGTCGATCACGCTCATGGCCTACCGCTCCCTGAGCGCGATGCGCGCATTGTACCAGTTCATCGCCAGTGACGTCGCGAGACTGAGCGTCAGATAGACCGCCATGGTGATGGCGATAACCTCGATGGCCTGCCCCGTCTGGTTGAGCACCGTGCCGGCAAACACCGCCACGAGATCGGGATAGGCGATGGCAACCGCCAGCGAGGAGTTCTTCGTGAGATTGAGTATCTGGCTGGTCAGCGGCGGCACGATGAGGCGCAGTGCTTGCGGCACCACCACAAGCCGCAGCGTCGTGCTGTCCTTGAGGCCGAGCGCCGCCGCCGCCTCGCCCTGGCCCCGGTCGACCGACTGAATACCGGCGCGGACGATTTCGCCGATGAAAGCCGCCGTGTAGAGCGTGAGCCCCAGAACCAGCGCCACAAACTCCGGCAACAGGCGTACACCGCCGCTGAAATCGAAGTCGCCGCGCGTCGCATATTCCAGATGGAAGGGTGTGCCGCCGATGGCCCATGCGAGAAGCGGCAGAACGACGATCAGCGTCGCGGCGACGCGCAGCGCCGGAAACAATTGACCCGTCGCGCGCTGCCGCGCTCGCGCCCACCGGACCAGCACAAAGCCGGCCACGACCGCCGCCGCAAGCGCGCCGAAAAACAACCCGGCGCCCGCATCCAGCACCGGATCGGGAAGGATCAATCCGCGATTGCTGAGAAAGACCCCCGGCAGCGCCTCGATGCTTTCGGCCGGGCCGGGCAGCGGCCGCAGCACCGCGAAGTACCAGAAGAAGAGTTGCAGCAGCAGCGGAATGTTCCGCATTACCTCCACATAGGCCGCCGCGATCTTTGACAACAGCCAGTTCGGCGACAGCCGCGCCACGCCAACGACAAAGCCGAGCATTGTCGAAAGCACGATACCGATCACCGCGACCGAGAGCGTGTTGAGCAGCCCGACGAGAAACGCCCGGCCGTAGCTCGATTGCTCGGTATAGGGGATCAGGGTCTGGATGATGCCGAAACCGGCCGTCGTGTCGAGAAAGCCGAAACCGGTCGAAATGTTGAGACGCTCGAGATTTTCCTGCGCCGTCGCCGTGAAAAACCAGACGACGGCGATGACGGCAGCCAATACGCCTGCCTGGTAGACGATTGAACGGACGCGGGGGTTATACCAACTGATCCCCATGCCCGATCCGCGTTTAACGGGTTTCTGCATACCTTCCCCGGCCCCCTCGCCTGCGATCCGTCAGCGGATCGGCGGCGCGTACATCACGCCCCCGTCGGTCCACAACGCATTCAGGCCGCGCTCAATGCCAAGTGGTGTGTCGACACCGACATTGCGTTCGAAAATCTCGCCGTAATTGCCGACGGCGCGCACAATATCGATCACCCAGTCGGGCCCAAGTCCGACCGATGCACCATACGAGCCTTCCGCGCCCAGCAGACGGCGAACCAACGGATTCTCGCTCTCACGCATCTCTTCGATATTTTCGGATGTGATGCCAAGCTCCTCGGCATTCAGCAACGCCGAAAGCGTCCAGCGCGCGATATCGGCCCATTGCGGATCGCCCTGCCGTATCACGGGCCCGAGCGGCTCCTTGGATATGATCTCGGGCAGAACGATATTGTCCTCCGGACGCTGCATCTTCAGCCGTTCGGCATAGAGGCCCGAAGCGTCCGTCGTATAACCGTCGCACCGTCCCTGATCGTAGGCGCTGATCGCCTCGTCGTTCTTCTCGAAGGAGAGCACCCGGTAGTCGAGCCCACGGCCGCGGAAATAATCGGCGAGATTGAGTTCGGTCGTGGTCCCGGTCTGTGTGCAGATCGTCGCGCCGGCCAGCTGTTCGGCCTTGGTGATGCCGGAGCTCTTCCGCACCATGAACGCCTGCCCGTCATAATAGATGACGCCGGCGAAATCGAAGCCGAGCTGCGTGTCGCGCGACATTGTCCATGTGGTGTTGCGCGACAGAATGTCGACCTCGCCCGATTGCAGCGCCGTGAAGCGGTCCTTTGCCGAAAGCGGCCGGAACCGAACCTTCTCGCCGTCGCCGAAAATCGCCGCGGCGATCGCCCGGCAATAATCGACATCGATGCCGGACCACCGGCCGCGCTCGTCGGGACTGGAAAAGCCGGCAAGCCCCTGGCTGACACCGCATTGCAGGAAGCCGCGCCGCATTACGCGCCTCAACGTCTCGCCCGCGCCCGTCCGCTCGGCGCCCGGTTCCGTCTCCACCGTTGTCGCAGGTGCTGTCCCTCGTCCGGCCAGCACGGCCGCCGCATCGTAGGGCAGCACGAAATAGAGCCCGCCCACGCCGATCAGGATGCCCAGAAGAAGGGCGGCCACGGGATTCCTCATTCAGCGTCCTTTGTCAGCCTGTTCGATGAAAATGCTATGCTGGATTCGTTGAGACTAACCGCAGGCGGCCCACACGCAAACCCTGTAGTCCATTCCAACCCGCCTCCATTTCGCCAATTGGCGTTTTGGCCTTGAAGGGCGCAAAGGGCCGCGGGCATGATCGGCCGACGCCAATTGACGGACGATGCCGGATGAAGAAGAAGCAGGACACGCTGATCGTCACCGCCGGACGCGACCCGGAGGCTAATTTCGGCATCCTCAATCCACCCGTTTATCACGCATCGACCATTCTCTACCCAACCCTCGATGCAGTCCGGACGCGCAAGCAGCCCTTCACCTATGGCCGGCGCGGCACGCCGACAACCGCCGCCCTGCAGGAGGCGATTGCCGAGCTTGAGGGCGGCTATCGCACGCTGCTGACCCCCTCGGGCCTCTCCGCCGTCACCGCGGCCCTCCTCGCGCATCTCAAGACCGGCGACCACCTGCTGATGACCGACAGCGCCTACGAGCCGTCGCGTCATTTCTGCGAGCGCGTTCTCAAACGCTATGGAGTCGACGTCGAATATTACAACCCATGTCTGGGAAGCGATATTGCGGCGCTGATCAAACCGAACACCGCCGTCGTCTTCACCGAAAGCCCCGGCTCGGTGACTTTCGAGGTGCAGGACATCCCGGCCATCTCCAAAGCCGCACACAAGGCCGGCGCAATCGTGATGATCGACAACACCTGGGCCTCACCGCTCTATTTCAAGCCGTTCGAACACGGCGTCGACGTTTCGATCCAGGCCGTGACCAAATATCTATGCGGCCATTCCGACGTAATGATGGGCGCGATCACGACGACGGAAGCCGCATGGCGCGACACGGTCGCAAGCCACGGCGCAAACGGACTCTGCGCCGGGCCGGACGACGTCTATCTGGTGTTGCGCGGTATCCGCACATTGTCCGTCCGCCTCGCGCGGCATATGGAGACCGGGTTGAAGTTGGCGCGCTGGCTCGCCGCGCGGCCCGAAGTCGCCCGCGTCATTCATCCGGCATTGCCGAGCCATCCCGGCCATGCGCTCTGGAAGCGCGACTTTACCGGCGCGAGCGGGCTTTTCAGCATCGAACTCAAGCCGGCATCCGAAGCCGCGCTCGCCGCCATGCTCGACGGTCTGGAACTTTTCGGCATGGGTTATTCATGGGGCGGCTTCGAAAGCCTGATCATCCCGCAAGACCCGGCCAAAATCCGAACGGCCACAAAATGGGAGGCACAAGGTCCGATGCTGCGCCTTCATGCCGGCCTTGAAGACCCGGACGACCTGATTGCCGATCTCGATGCGGGCTTCGAGCGGCTCCGCGCCTGCAACGAATAACGGAAGACGCAACGTGACCAGAATTGAAGTCAAAAGCGAAATCGCGGGCAAGGTCTGGAAGATCGAGACGAAAGCAGGCGACCGGCTGGCGGAGGACGACGCAATCCTGATCCTCGAATCGATGAAGATGGAAATTCCCGTGGCGGCGCCCGCCGACTGCACGCTGGTCGAAATTCTTGTCGCCGAAGAAGATATGGTCGAAGAAGGCCAGCCAGTCGCCATCGTCGAACAGGGCTAACGCTCACGCATCTCCGAATATCTGCTTCAGATGCGCGTTGAGAAACTTTCCCGCCGGGTCGAGCTGTCGTCGCACCTCCCGGAAAGCATCCCACTTCGGATAGAGCGCCTCGAAATCCTTTGCGCCGCGCGTGTGCAGCTTGCCCCAGTGTGGCCGTCCGTCATAACGGCGAAAAATATCCTCGACGCCCGCAAATAATTCCTTGTAGGGCTGACGATGATACTGATGGACCGAAATCGTCACGCTGTCGCGGCGATAAAATGGCGACAGCCACGCATCGTCGGCCGCGACATAGCGAAACTCCAGCGGAAACAGAAAGTTGGTTCCGCATTTGCGCATATGCTCGGCAACCTCGCGAATGCAATCGGGGCCTTTTTCTGCCGGCACCGCATACTCCATTTCGTTGAAGCGCACATTTCGGTCGCTCGGAAATGCATCGTGCGACCAGCGCACCTTGGTCGCCTGCCCTTCGACGCCGTTGATCGACCCGCTCGAATAGCGCGACCCGCTCGCTGAAGTCAGGAACTTCTGCAGCGGCCCCCGCAAGAACGGCAACGTCCTTGAAAATTCGCAGGTCAGTTTCATGATCTTGTCGTCGCGCGACATTTCGCCGTCCGGCCGCCTTCGCCGCGGACGCGCTTCCTTGTCCGTTTCTCTCAGGAACTTGACGAGCGCCTGATCTGCAAACGGAAACCAGAAAAACTCAAAATGCCGTGCTTCGTCCCGCATTGCCTCTGCCTTGTCGAGCGCTTCCGCAATCGGCATTCGCCCGCCGGTTTCCTCCAATGCATAGATTTTCGTGCATTGCATTGTGATCTCGGTCATCGCGCCGAGGCTACCGAAGCTGACACGGCCTGCATCGAAAACGTCTGAATTTTCGGTGCGGCTGCAGGAGAGAACCTCGCCACTGGCTGTCGCGAGCCGGAACGCCTTGACGCCCGCGGAAAGCGAGCCGAGCCCGCCACCCGTGCCGTGCGTACCCGTCCCGACGGCGCCGGCCAGCGTCTGTCTGTCGATGTCTCCCTGATTGAGCAACGCGAGCCCGCGTTCGAAGAGCAGCGGCCCGAGATCGCGTATCGTCGTGCCGGCCTTGATGCGCGCCGTCATCTCTGTCGGGTCATGGTCGACGACACCGGACAAACCGAACAACGTCAGAATCGTCCCATCGCTTTCGACCAATGGCGTGAAAGAGTGTCCCCGCCCGGCGGTACGAATGGGTGCCGGCGCATCGCGAACGATCGAAGCCACTTCCTCCTCGGTCGTCGGCGCCGCAATGCCTTGCGGCCACGCCTTTACCCACCCCGACCAGTTCGACCAGACATCCGTCATTCCGCATCTCCATTTTCAGCTGCACGGATGATAGCGTTTCGCCCGCCCGGTCAAAAGAAATAAGCCCCGGAGTACAGCTCCGGGGCTTCGATTTTCGGCATACGTTGCGTTGTCAATTCGCGTCCGCGGCCGCCATTTCCGCCGCGCTTTCCTCGCGCGTCAACGGCTTGAAGTCACGCGCCATGATCGATGCCTGCTTGATTTCGGCCGGCGTCATCGATTCCGACAACCGCTCGATCGCCTCCGCCGCAAAGCGCGGGAAGCCGCCCTCGATCGCCAACTGGTAGTACATATACGCCTTGACCTTGTCCGCTTCGACGCCAACGCCGTCCTCATACATGGTGGCGATGTTGTACTGGGAGCTTTCAAGGCCCTGCCGTGCCGCCGCTTCGAACCATCGTGCGGATTCTTTCATGTCCTGCGGCACACCCCATCCCTTGTCGTACATCGAGCCAAGGTCCATTTGCGCGCGCCTGTCGCCGCCGTTCGCACCGATGAAATAGTATTTGAGCGCCGTCTCCACGTCGCGCTCGACAACCTTCGCATCGAAGTGCTCCTCGCCGAGACGGAAGGCCGCGCCGGGATCCTTGTTGACCTCGACCGCCCTCTTCCACTCGGCCAGCGCTTCCGGATAAAAGCCGCGCACATAGAGATCCTGCCCGGACGCCTCGTTCGGTTGGCCCTCGATCGACGGATCAGGCTTTGTCGGGTCGGCCAACGTGGCGGCCACCGCCGATCCGGCGGCAAACATCAGGGCGGCGAGCAGAATCAAAAAGGCGGTGGCGGCATAAAACAGCCGTCCCTCGCTCGTCGCGGCGGACACACTGGGGGTCTGTCGGCGCATTTTTCTCTCCCTCTCGGGCACCTGCAGGGATTTTTTCCCTCTTGGCCCATATTTCCCGGAAACCATGATCCGGAGCGGTTCCAAACACGCAAGTTAAAGGTTGGTCACAAACCCCGCCCCAGCAAGCCGGACCCGCTCAAAGCTTATGGGAAGTGCCGAAACCCTCGAGAAAGCTGGTCAGATTGGGGCCGAGACCGTCGCAGAGATAGCCACCTTCCTGGACCAGCACAGTGGGCAGACCAATCCGGCCGATCGTTTCGCCGATCCGCCCGAATCCGCCGGTCGTGATCGACAATCCCCCTTGCGGGTCGTCCTTGTAGGCATCGAGCCCCAGTGCAACCACAAGCGCCCCCGGCGCGAAGGCCTCAATACGGCGCAGCGCAGCCGTCAGTGCCGGCATATAGGCGTCATCGCCGGTGCCACGCGGCAGCGGCAGATTGTAATTGTATCCAAGGCCAACGCCGGCGCCGCGCTCATCGGCATGTCCCCAGAAGAACGGATAGAAGCGGACGGGATCGGCATGGATCGACACCGTGAGGATGTCGGACCGGCCATAGAACATTCCTTGCGTACCGTTGCCGTGATGAACGTCGACATCGAGAATCGCCACGCGGTCGTGGTGGCCGCGAAGCACCTGTGCCGCCACCCCCGAATTATTGACGTAGCAAAAGCCGCCGGCCATATCGGCAAACGCGTGATGACCCGGCGGCCGGCTCAGCGCATAGACCCAGGACGCGCCGTCGCGAACCATGCCGGCGGCATCCGCCGCGGCATCGGCGCTGCGTTTGATGCCTTCCCAGCTTCCCGCCGCAATCGGGCAGGCGCCGTCCGCCATGTGGTAGCCGGCTTGCGCCACTGCCGAGAGCGGGTAGGCCCCATCGCGCCGGTCCGGATGGATACCCGGCACCACTTCATCGGAGCCGCCTTCGATCCGCAGCCAGCGCTCATGGATGGTCGAAAGAAAGGCGACGTATTCAGGCGTGTGAACCGCCGAGATCGGTCCAAGACCATGATCCTTCGGCGTGACATGCTCAAGACCCGCCTGCCGCGCCGCGGCCAGCAGCCGGTCCGCCCGCTCTGGAACTTCCGGATTGGACTCGACAACGCCGTTGACGAGAAAATGACGGGGATAGTGACGCTTCTGCGCCGGGTCGAAGACAACCTTCATAGACAAGCCTCTATGCGGCAAACCCCCATGGCGATCCCGGCAGGACTCGAACCTGCAACCGACAGATTAGAAATCTGTTGCTCTATCCGGTTGAGCTACGGGATCGAGATGCCGGGCGGGCCTAGTGAGTCCAGAGTTCCTGACGGCCATATTTGAAATTGTCGGCATAGGCCTTGATCGAACGGCGCGGCGACCGGGGCTCGAAAACCCGGTAGTCGAGCCCGAGTCTTTCCGCATAGGCGATCGCTTCTTCCTTGCTGTCGAAGCGAAGCGTGACTTGCGAATTCATGTCGCCCGAACTTGTCCAGCCCATCAGCGGCTCGATCCTGCGCGCGCTGGCGGGCTCGAAATCGAGCATCCATTTTTTGGTCTTGGCCCGGCCGGACTGCATAGCCGTCTTGGCGGGTTTGTAGATGCGCGCGGCTGCCAATCGATGCCCCTGAACCATAATCCCCGTACCAACGGAGAACGTCGCGAAACTTTATTCTTATCGCCCTAAAACAGCCAGATTTGCAAGCGATAACAACATCATCGCAGGGGTCGGCGGCGCTGGACGCCCAAGTCCCGAATGCCTCCCCGAGTTCGAAGGAGCACCGGAAATGAATACCTACCTCGATCGCGAGGCCGCGACCGCGCTGCTCGCCGCACATGGCTTCAACCGGACCGACATCGAATGCGTGCTCGACCTTACGCAGTCGATCTCGCAAAGCGGGACGCCGCTCTGGCCGGCGCGCAGCGTTGAGAGGCTTGCCAGCCGCGCATGGTGGCTCGATGGTTCGGAAATCAAGACTTCGATGCCCCAGGCGGCCTGACCGCCAATCCTGATATTGGTCGGGGCGGCAAGATTCGAACTTGCGACCCTCTGCTCCCAAAGCAGATGCGCTACCAGGCTGCGCTACGCCCCGACATATCCGGCGAACACGAAGCCGCCCGATCCGGCTTGCCATACACCGGCCGCGCACCCTCCGGCAACCGCCAGGACACCTATCCTAGGCTTTTTCCTTGTGCCGCTGCATCAGCTTGAAGACTCCGGTTGCCTTCAGCACCGGCCTCGTCCCCACATAGAGCTCCGCTTCGCAGAACGCGACCGATCGTGTGGCCCGCGTAACGCGCGCCGTCCCTTCGAGCCATTCGCCCGGCCGCGCCGACGAAAGAAAGTCGCTGTTCATGCGCACCGTCAACGCAACCGTCTGTGTCTCGCGCCAGACCGCCGTACCCAGAAGGCCGTCGGCAAAAGCCATCAGCATGCCGCCATGCGTGATCCCGCGCGAATTGCAGTGGCGCTTCCGGACCCGGACGCCATGTACAAATCCCTCGTCGGTTACTTTGTGAAAAAATGGCCCGTTGTGGCTCGTGTAAGGGCCCCTGCCGGTCGACGCCACAAAGCCCGCCGGCGGATTGTCGTCTTCGCTTTCGGTCATATTGCCGTTGATTTACCCAACTGAACGGCCACCCCTAAGGGGTACGGCACGACGGCGCAATTGCCGGTTATCTAAGTGCCGGCATCAGTCGCCGGAAGGCGTATCCGGTGCGACCTCGGCCACCATCAGGCCCTTTGGGCCTTCCCCGAAACGGACCTGGACCTGCTGGCCGGGCAGCAAATCGCGGATGCCGTGCCGCCGCAGCGTCTCCATGTGAATGAAGATGTCCGGCGTACCCTCGCCACGCGTCACAAATCCGTAGCCACGCGCCCGGTTGAACCATTTGACGATCGCCGTCTCGAAATCACCGATCGGCACCACACCCGACATCGCCGAGCGGTTGGCCGGCCGCGCCGCGGCGCCCGCAGGCTTCACCGCGGTCGTCTCGTCGACATCGATCACGCGGACGGCCTGATTGCCTTTTGGACGGCGCACAACTTCGCACGTCACCGTCGCGCCTTCCTCGAGTGTGTCGATTCCCAATTGCTTGAGGCAGGACAAATGCACGAGCACGTCGTCGCGCCCGTCGTCGGGGATGATGAAGCCGTATCCTTTGACCGCATCGAACCACTTGACCACGCCGGTGACTTCAAACGACACACCGACCGAATCCGCCGAGATTTCGAACCGCTCTTCCATCCCCACCACGATCGACATCCAGACGGTCAAAACTGAAATGGCCTCAAGTATTGGCCGCTCTGGAATTTCTCACTGGTCCGTGGTTCCTCCCCAGGACCCCCCGTTTTGAATTATTGACTATAACAGTGTCGGTTAAGCATTGAAAGCGGGCCAAAAGGCCGGATTTTTGACCGTATTGCGCCGGTCTTCCTTGCCCTTGGCCGCCGCCGCATTGCATATTGGCCGCCTCACGAGGGATTCTGGCCCTGCTGGCGGATGGATGTCCTCATCTGCCCTCGAAGGTATGCGGCTTCCGATCCGAAGCCGGGCAGCCAAAGGGCTTCTGCGGCCCGACCGTCAGCAAGCAGGGGGAAGTATGGCAAAAGCGATCGGCCTGTCGGTGGCGTTGTTCGCCCTATGGCTGACATTGTCCGGGTTTTTCAAGCCGTTCCTGCTGATGCTGGGCGTTCTGTCATGTCTGCTGACGCTCTACCTGGCCTTCCGGATGAAACTGCTGGACGACGAGGCAGTGCCGATCCAGCTGCGACCCGCCCTGCTGCTCTATTGGGGCTGGCTGGGCGGCGAAATCTTCAAGTCGGCAATGGCGGTTTCCAAGATTATCTTGGCCCGCGAAATGGCGCTTCAACAGCAGCTGATTGCCGTGCCGGTCACTCAGAAAACCGATATGGGCCACGTCATCTTCGCCAACTCGATCACGCTGACCCCCGGCACCGTCACCGTCGAAACGCGGCCCGGTCTCTTTCTCGTTCACGCGCTGACGGAAAGCGCGGCGGATGCCGATGGTTTTGCCGAAATGGGCCGCCGCGTCGCCGAAATCGAGGCCCGATGAAATGACGATGCTCCTTGCAACGGCAGCCGCACTCTTCGTCGCCATGATGATGGTGCTGATCCGTCTCTTTGCGGGGCCGACCCTTTATGATCGGGTGCTGGCGGTCAACACCTTCGGCACGTTGACGGTGCTGCTCCTCGGGCTTCTGGGCTTCATTACCGAACGCCCCGACTTTCTCGACATCGCCATTCTCTATGCGCTGATAAATTTCGTTGCGACGATCGCAATTCTGAAATTCTTCCGCTATCGCGCACTCGGCCGTCGCTCACCGCTGGCCGAGGAGTGATCATGGACATCACGCTCGACCTCATTCGCGACATTGCGAGCGGCATTTCCTTCGCGGTCGGCCTCGCCTTCCTGCTGATCGGCGCGCTCGGCATGATCCGACTTCCCGACGTATGGGCGCGCGTTCATGCCGCCGGCATAATCGACACCATCGGTGCCGAACTGATCGTCTTCGGCATGATCCTGCAGGCCGGGCTCACACAGGCATCTCTCAAGCTTCTCCTGATCGGCCTCTTTCTCTTTGTCACCAGCCCGACGGCAACCCATGCCGTCGCCAACGCGGCCTTCACAGCCGGATTGCGCCCCCTCAACCTCCGAAAGAACCAATCCGCCGACGTTCTTGGCAGGGAGACGAAATCATGAGCGCCGGGCTTATTGGCATCGCCATCATCGACATCCTCCTGTTTCTCTTTCTGGTGCTGATCGCCATTACCATCGCGCGGCTGCGCAACCTGTTTGCCGTCGCCATGTTGGCGGGCGTCTTCAGCTTGCTGTCGGCCGGCCTCTTCGTAACGCTCGATGCAATGGACGTTGCCTTCACCGAAGCGGCGGTCGGCGCCGGCATCTCGACGGTGCTGATGCTCGGCACGCTGGCGCTCACCGTGCGCGAGGAAAAGCCCGTTACGCATTCGCCTTTTCTGCCGCTGCTGGTATGCGCAATCACCGGCGCCGCATTGATCTACGGCACACTCGACATGCCGCCTTTCGGTGCGGCCGACAATCCGGTGCAGACCCATGTCGCACCCTACTACCTTGAGCAAACACCGGTTGAAATCGGCATCCCAAATGCCGTGGCCGCCGTGCTTGCAAGCTATCGCGGCTTCGACACGCTGGGCGAAGTTGTCGTGGTCTTCACCGCCGCCATCGCGGTGTTGCTCCTGCTGGGCGGAGGCGGGCGGTCGGGCCGGCACGACAACGTGGCCGGCGAGCGAAAGAAGGATTGATTTCATGGAACATCATTCGATCCTTCGCGTCGTTTCGAAGCTGCTGATACCGCCAATTCTGCTCTACGCGCTCTACGTGCAATTTCACGGCGAATACGGTCCGGGCGGCGGCTTCCAGGCCGGCGTTATTTTTGCCGTCGCCTTTATTCTCTATGCGCTGGTTTTTGGCATCGAGGCCATGACCGAAATTCTGCCCCCCCGCCTGTTGCTCATCCTTTCCGCCACCGGCGTTCTGATATTCGCGGGCACCGGCGTCGTCACCATGCTGCTGGGCGACGCATATCTCGGCTACAACGCGCTCGCCGCCGATCCTCCGCACGCACAGGAATGGGGAATCGTCATCGTCGAAATCGGTGTCGGCATGACGGTTGCCGCGGTGATGATGGCAATCTTCGTCGCTTTCGCCTCGCACAATCCGCCGATCAAGGACGAGGACTGGTAATGGAGGAGCTTCTCTTCGATCTCGGGTTCGTCCTGACGCATTACAACTACTGGATGTTCGTGGTCCTGATGATGACGGGCCTCTACATCACTGTGAGCTACGGCAACCTCGTCAAAAAGATTGTCGGGCTCAATATTTTCCAGACCGCCGTCTTTCTCTTTTACGTCTCGACCGGAAAGATCGTCGGCGGCACAGCGCCCATTCTCACCGACGATCCCGACGCCGTGTACTCAAATCCGCTGCCGCATGTCCTGATCCTGACCGCGATCGTCGTCGGCATCGCGACAACAGCCCTTGCGCTGGCGCTTGTTGTGCGCATCCGCGAAACCTACGGCACGGTCGAGGAGGACGAGATCATCGCACTGGAGCATGAAATGGACGCCGCTATCGGGGGCGAACGTTGATGCTGGCCATGATTGAGGCAAACCTGCCCGCATTGCAGGTCGTTCTGCCGATGCTGGCTGCGCCGGTATGTGCCGTGCTTGGCCGGGGTACGCGCGCATGGACGCTGACAATGGCAGTGGTCGTGCTGACCTTTGCCGTCTCGGTATCTCTCTTCATCGCCACGCTGGACGGTGCAACCATTTCCTATCGAATGGGCAACTGGGCGCCGCCAATCGGCATCGAGTACCGTGTCGACATTCTCAATGCCTTTGTATTGATGGTGGTTTCGGGCATTGCCCTGTTTATCCTGCCATACGCGCGAGCGAGCATCGCCTTCGAAATTTCCGAAGAGCGGCAGCCGCTGTTTTACTCGGCGTTCCTGCTCTGCCTGACCGGCCTTCTCGGCGTCACCATCACGGGCGACGCATTCAACATATTCGTCTTCCTCGAAATTTCATCGCTTTCGACCTACGCGCTGATCGCGACCGGTGCCGAGCGCAACAAGCGTGCCCTGACCGCAGCCTACAACTACCTGATCATGGGTACGGTCGGTGCGACCTTTTTCGTTATCGGCATCGGCATGCTCTACATGGTCACGGGCACGTTGAACCTGGCCGACCTTGCGCAACGCATCGTCGACCATGGCGACAGCAGCACCCTGCGCATGGGCTTCGTATTTATCCTGATCGGTGTCGGGCTGAAGCTCGCAATGTTCCCGCTGCATCTCTGGCTGCCCAACGCCTACAGCTTTGCACCATCCGCCGTGACCGCCTTCATCGCCGCGACCGCCACCAAGGTCGCAATCTATGTGCTGTTGCGCTTCATGTTCACGGTTTTCGGCTTCGACTACGATTTTCAGGCCGCAACGCTTCGTCATGTCGTGTTGCCGCTGGCGATCGTCGCAATGTTCGCGGCCTCAATCGTCGCGGTGTTCCAGGACGACCTGAAACGGATGCTCGCCTATTCGAGCATCGCCCAGGTCGGTTACATGCTGCTCGGCCTCGCCCTCCTCTCGCATACCGGCCTCATGGCTTCGGTGATCCATTTGTTCAACCACGCCGTCACCAAGGGTGCCCTTTTCATGGTCGCCGGCTGTTATGTCTTCGCGACCGGCACGAGTTCGATTTCGAGCCTTCGCGGCATCGGCCGCGACATGCCGTGGACGACCGCGGCTTTTGTCACCGCCGGCCTGAGCCTTATCGGGCTGCCATTAACAGTCGGCTTCGTCAGCAAGTGGTATCTCGTGCTGGCGGCGCTGGAGCTGAACTGGTGGCCGGTGGCGCTGCTGATCATGGCCTCGTCGCTGCTTGCCATTGTCTACATATGGCGTGTCGTCGAGACGGCCTATCTGCAGCCGCCGCCGGAAGGCGTCCTACGCAAGGAGGCGCCGCTCTGGATGTTGCTGCCGACATGGGGTCTTGCAGCCCTCTCGGTCTTCTTCGGCACCTACGCCGCGCTCACCACCGCCGCCGCAAGCCGCGCGGCGACGGCGCTGATCAGCGCTTCCAACATGTTGTGGCAGTGAGTGCATGATATGACCCACGGCACAGTCCTCCTGCTCGCGATATTCATTCCGGCCGGCGTCACCTTCCTGATCGCCGCGCTCGGCAGCCGTCCCAACCTGCGTGACGGTGCGAGCGTGCTCGCCGCCATTGCGACATTTATTGCGGTTCTGATGCTTCTCGGGCCGGTCATGGAGGGTGCGCGGCCCGAAGTCGCGCTTTTCGAAGTGATGCCCGGTCTGCTGCTCGCCTTTTCGATAGAGCCGCTCGGCATGTTGTTCGCGGTTGTAGCGTCGGGCCTCTGGATCGTCACCGCAATTTACTCGATCGGCTACATGCGCGGCGCCGGCGAGAAGAAGCAGACGCGCTTCTACATCTGCTTTGCCATTGCGATTTCCGGCGCCATCGGCATCGCCTTTTCGGCAAATCTTTTCACGCTGTTCGTCTTCTATGAAATTCTGACGATCTCGACCTATCCCCTGGTCGCCCACAAGGAAACGCCGGAAGCGCGCGCCGGAGCGCGCACCTATCTCGCAATCCTGATGACGACCTCGATTGCCTTCCTGCTGGTCGGCATTGTCTGGGTCTGGAACATTGCCGGCACACTCGATTTCCGCGCCGGCGGCATTCTCGACGGCAAACTCGATCCGTCCTTCGCACCGTTCCTGCTGGCGCTTTTTGCCTTCGGCATCGGCAAGGCCGCGCTGATGCCCTTCCATCGATGGCTACCGGCCGCCATGGTCGCGCCGACGCCGGTTAGCGCACTTCTCCATGCGGTCGCCGTCGTCAAGGCCGGCGTATTCACCATGCTGAAAGTCGGCACTTATATCTTCGGCGTCGGCTTCCTGTCGAAAACGGGCGCGGCCGAATGGCTGATGTGGCTTGCCGCGGCCTCGATCCTGATCGCTTCCGTCGTCGCTCTGACCAAGGACGATCTGAAAGCGCGGCTTGCATATTCAACCGTCAGTCAACTCTCCTACATCACACTCGGCGTGGCGCTCGCAAACCAGATGGGTGTCATCGGCGGCTCGATGCACATCGCCACGCATGCCGTCGGCAAGATCACGCTCTTCATGTGCGCGGGCGCAATCTACGTCGCCGCTCATAAAACGAAGATCAGTGAACTCGACGGGCTCGGGCGCAAGATGCCCATCACCTTCATCGCCTTCACCATCGCCGCTCTGAGTATCATCGGCCTGCCTCCGATGGGTGGTGCATGGAGCAAATGGTATTTGATGCTCGCAAGCGCCGATGCGGGCCAGATCGCGATGATTGGCGTATTGATGCTGAGCTCGCTGTTGAACGTCGCCTATCTCTTGCCGATCCCCGCCCGTGCATTCTTCGCCGCGCCGTCTGCGATGCCCGCACATTCGCTGGGCGCCGCCGCGGCTCCCGACACCCGGATCGAGGAGGCGCCGCTCCTTTGCCTCGTGCCGATCTGCATCACGGCGATCGGCTGCATCGTGCTCTTCTTTGCGATCGGTGGTCTTTACGAATTCCTGCTCCACATTCCGATCCTGCCGGAGACGACGCCATGACCGGCCGCAACTGGATACTGCTGCTGGCCGCGCTCTGCATCGCATCGGCGCTGGCCGACCTTGCCTATGACAAACACGGCTACTTTGCCTTCGAGCATTTGCCGGGGTTCCACGGGTTCTACGCACTTGCCGCCAGCGTGGCGCTCGGGCTGGTCGCGCTCGCCGTTCGCGCATTGCTGACGCGCGACGCAAACTACTATGCGCCCGCGTCAACCGATGCCGAAGAGCATCCCGCAACCGATCTTGAGCGGGAGACGGCCGATGTTTGAATTCATGACGCCAGCGCTGGTCTATGTCGGCGCCGCATTCGCGCTGCCCTTCATTCCGAACGGGCGGTGGCGGCAATTTCTGATGATCCTGACGCCGTTTGCCGGCGCGGCGATGTTCTGGGACCTGCCGCACGGGACTTATGGCAATTTCAACCTGATGGGCATGCATATCGGCCTGATGCGGGTCGATGCGCTCTCCTACATTTTTGGTCTCGGGTTCTCGCTCGCAGCCCTGATGGTCGTCATTTATGCGTGGCATATCCGCGACACGGTCCAGCAGGTTGCCACATTGCTCTATGCGGGCTCCGCCATCGGCGCGGTCTTCGCCGCCGACCTCGTCACGCTTTTCATCTTCTGGGAAGGCACGGCCATTGCCTCGGTCTTCCTGATCTGGGCCCGTCGCACCGAGGGCGCCTATGCCGCGGGCATGCGCTACCTGATCGTCCAGGTCGGGTCCGGCGTCATCCTGCTCGCCGGCATCATCCTTCTCTATCGCGAAACCGGCTCCGTCGCTTTCCGTGCGATGGAGCTTGGCGACGCCGCCACCTGGGCGATCCTGCTCGCCTTCGGTATCAAATGCGCCTTCCCGTTGCTGCACAACTGGCTGCACGACGCTTACCCGGCCGCGACCGTCACCGGCACAGTGATCCTCTCGGCTTTCACCACCAAGCTGGCGATCTATGCCCTCGCGCGCGGCTTTCCCGGCACCGAAATCCTGATTTATGTCGGCGTCGCGATGGCTCTATTCCCCATCGCATACGCACTCGTCGAGAACGAGCTGCGGCGCGTATTGACATACGCGCTCAACAGCCAGCTCGGCTTCATGGTCGTCGGTATCGGCATAGGCACGCCGCTTGCCATCAACGGCGCCATCGCCCACGCACTCAGCAGCATCTTCTATCAGGCGCTTCTCTTCATGAGCATCGGCGCCGTCCTCTTCCGCATTGGTTCGTCGCGCGCATCCGATCTCGGCGGCCTCGCGCGACAGATGCCATGGACCGCGCTATTTTGCATTGTCGGTGGCCTGTCGATCGCAGCTCTGCCGGCGACCACGGGCTTCGTGTCGAAATCCCTGGTCTTGAGCGCCGCCGGCTATGGCGGCCTCTACCTTGTCTGGCTGGCGTTGATTGCCGCCAACGCAGCCGCGGTCCTGCACACCTCGATCCGCGTTCCCTTGAGCGCCTTCTTCGGGCCGGACCGCGGATTGCGCGCCAAGGAAGCGCCGTCGCATATGCTGATCGCTATGACGCTCGCCGCGGCGATCACCATTGGCATCGGCGTCTACCCAGATCCGCTTTATGCGTTGCTCCCCAACGATGTCGCCTATGAGCCTTACACGCTTTCGCATCTGGTCACACAGCTCCAACTCGTCCTGTTTGCGGCGCTCGCCTTTGCCTTGCTGATGAAGGCCGGCTTCTGGTCCGCGCGGTCCCGCACCATCCTTCTCGACACCGATTGGCTCTATCGTCGCCTGCTGACATCCGGCCTCGGCCTCGTTTCGGTGTATGGCGGCGGAATGTGGCGCTGGGCGGTCGTCGTCGGCCAGCACCGCCTCGACCATTTCCTGAGCGGTGTCTATCGCGCTCATGGGCCCCAGGGCATTCTGGCCCGCACGTGGCCCACAGGCTCGATGGTGCTCTGGATCGCCATCCTGCTTGGCACAACGCTGGTCCTGACCTACGTATAGAGGCCGCGCAACGAAGGAGACGTCCCGATGGAAATGTCCGGCGAATACAGGATTCCCGCATCCCGCGAGGACGTCTGGACGGCGCTCAACGATGCCGACGTGCTGCTGAAGTCGATCCCCGGCGCGGAGTCGGTTGCCAAGATCGCCGACGACGAGTTCGAAGCGGTCGCCAAGGCCAAGGTCGGCCCGGTCAGCGCCCGCTTCAAGGGCAAGGTCAAACTGACCGACATCGACCCGCCAAACGGCTACACGATTTCCGGCGAAGGCAATGGCGGCGCGGCCGGTTTCGCCAAGGGTTCGGCGAAAGTCACCCTGACCGAAGCCGAGGGCGGCGGCACCATTCTCGCTTATTCGGTCAGCGCCCAGGTCGGCGGCAAGCTGGCCCAGATCGGCCAGCGCTTCATCGACTCGACGGCCTCGAAAATGGCCGAGGAATTCTTCGGCAATTTCTCGGCGCTCGCCGGCGGCTCGAAAATCGTCGCCCCCTCCGGCGAACTTCCCGAATTGGTCGACGAAATGGCGCATGGCATCCCGACCAAATCGCCGGACCGCGACGCGATCTCGCCGACCGGCGTACCCCTCGTCCCTGACGAAGAGGCAGGCTTAAGCCTCTCGCCCTGGGTCTGGGGCCCGGCGGTCATCCTGGTTCTGGTCGTCCTGGTCTGGATCTTCGGCCTCTGATCCGGCCCGCCCGCGCTTGACCTCGCGCGACCGAGAGCCGAGACTCCGTTAAACGGCCTCACGCGGCGGAAAACCCCCGGCAATACGAATTCGAGGCCATACATAATTCAGGGAGATTGCGCATGCCTGTTGTCGCCATGACCGTCAACGGCAAGCCTGCAAGCGCCGATGTCGAGGCGCGGACGCTGCTTGTCCAGTTTATCCGCGAACAACTGGGCCTCACCGGCACCCATGTCGGCTGCGACACCAGCCAATGCGGCGCCTGCGTGGTGCATGTCGACGGCCGCGCGGTCAAATCCTGCGCAATTCTCGCCGTTCAGGCCGAAGGCGCCGAAATACTGACAGTCGAGGGTCTGGCGAAGAACGGCGAATTGCATCCGGTACAACAGGCCTTCCGCGAACATCACGGCCTTCAATGCGGCTTCTGCACGCCCGGCATGATCATGACCGCCGTCGATCTGATCCGCCGCAAGCCGAACCTCGATGAAAAGACGGTGCGCGAGGAGCTGGAGGGCAACATTTGCCGCTGCACCGGCTATCACAACATCGTGAAAGCTATCCTCGCCGCATCGCAGGAGATGCGCTGAACGACGCGACCACGGAATCTCAGGGAGGAGTTCCATGTCGAACGCAGCCACGGGCGAAGGCATCGGCCAGCCGGTTCGCCGCAAGGAAGATTTCCGCTTCATCACCGGAAACGGCCACTACACCGATGACATCGCGAGGCCTCGCCAGACCTGGGCTTGTTTCCTGCGCTCGCCACATGCGCATGCGAAAATCCGCAAGATCGACACGAAGGCGGCCGAGGCCGCGCCGGGCGTCGTCGCCATCTTCACCGGCAAACACGTCGCCGACGACGGTCTGGGCGGTCTGATCTGCGGTTGGACCGTCACCTCGAAGGACGGTACGCCGATGAAGGTCGGCCCGCACCCGATCCTCGCCCTCGACACAGTGCGTTATGTCGGCGACCACGTCGCAATGGTCGTCGCCGAAACGCTGGCCGAAGCGCGCTCCGCCGCCGAGATGATCGATGTCGACTACGAAACGCTCCCTGCCGCCGTCGCCCTCGCCACCTGCCAGTCGAAAGACGCGCCACAGGTCCACCCCGAAGCGCCGCGGAACACCTGCTTTGAATGGGAACTTGGTAACAAGCCCGAAACCGAAGCCGCCTTCGCGAAGGCCGATAAAATCGTCAAGCTCGACCTGACCAACAACCGCCTGATCCCGAACGCGATGGAGCCCCGCGCCGCCATCGGCGAATACGACAAGGGGAGCGGCGTCTACACGCTGCACACGACGAGCCAGAACCCGCATGTCGCGCGCCTCGTGCTCTCGGCCTTTGTCGGCGTCGCGCCCGAACACAAGCTGCGTGTCATCGCACCGGATGTCGGCGGCGGTTTCGGCTCAAAGATTTTCATTTATGCGGAAGAAACCGCCTGCGTCTGGGCCGCCGCGAAAGTCGGCCGCCCGATCAAATGGACGGCCGATCGCTCGGAGGCCTTCCTTTCGGACGCGCATGGCCGCGACCACCTGAGCCATGCCGAACTGGCGCTCGACAAGAACGGAAAGTTCCTCGCCCTGCGCGTCAAGACCGTCGCCAATCTTGGCGCCTATCTCTCGACTTTCTCGGCCTCCGTGCCGACCTATCTCTATGGCACGCTGCTTTCGGGCCAATACGACATCCCGGCAATCTATGTCGAGGTCGACGGCGTCTACACCCACACCGCCCCCGTCGACGCATATCGCGGCGCCGGCCGCCCGGAAGCCACCTATCTCATCGAACGCATCGTCGAAACGGCGGCGCGCGAAACCGGCATCGACCCCGCCGAGATCCGCCGCCGAAATTTCATCCGCACCTTCCCGCACCAGACGCCGGTCATCATGGCCTATGACGCCGGCGACTATGAAGCTTCGCTCGATGCCGCCATGAAAGCGGTCGACCACAAGGGTTTCCCGGCGCGCAAGGCCGAAGCCGAAAAGCGCGGCAAGCTGCGCGGCCTCGGCTTCTCTTCTTATATTGAAGCCTGCGGCATCGCCCCGTCCGCCGCTGTCGGTTCGCTCGGTGCCGGCGTCGGCCTGTGGGAAAGCGCCGAAGTGCGCGTCAATCCGACCGGCAATGTTGAAGTGTTGACCGGCTCCCACAGCCACGGCCAAGGCCATGAAACGACCTTTGCCCAGCTTGTCGCCTCCCGCCTCGGCATTCCGATGGAGCAGGTCGAGATCGTGCATGGCGACACCGACAAGGTGCAGTTCGGCATGGGCACCTATGGCTCGCGCTCCGGCGCCGTCGGCATGAGCGCCATCGTCAAGGCGCTCGACAAGATCGAGACCAAGGCGAAAAAGATCGCCGCCCATCTGATGGAAGCCGCCGTCGAGGACATCGTCTTCGAGAACGGCACCTTCACCGTGCAGGGGACGGACAAGTCACTCGCATGGGCCGAACTTGCCCTCTCCGCCTACACGGCGCACGGCTTTCCCTCGGCCGAAATCGAACCCGGCCTCAAGGAAGGCGCCTTCTACGACCCGACCAACTTCACCTTCCCGGCCGGTTGCCACATCTGCGAAGTCGAGATCGACCCGGATACCGGCGTCACCCGCATCGTCAATTTCGTCGCGGTCGACGATTTCGGCACCATCATCAATCCGATGATCGTCGAGGGTCAGGTGCATGGCGGCATCGCACAAGGGATCGGTCAGGCGCTGCTCGAACACGGCATCTACGATCCGGCGTCCGGACAGCTCGTCACCGGCTCCTACATGGATTACTGCATGCCCCGCGCCGACGATTTGCCGAGCTTCAATCTCGGCTTCACGAAAACCGTCTGCCCATCCAATCCGCTTGGCATGAAGGGCTGCGGCGAAGCCGGCGCCATTGCCTCGCCGCCCGCCATCATCAACGCCGTTACGGATGCCCTCGGCATCCGCGACATCGAAATGCCGGCGACGCCTGCCCGCGTCTGGGCGGCCATCCAGTCCCGCCCGCGCGCCGCCGCCGAATAAGGAGAGCCCGATGTACCAGTTCAACTACGTCCGTCCGAAGTCGCTCGCCGAAGCCGAGGCGCTGCTCGCAAAGGCCGACGATCCGAAACTTCTGGCCGGCGGTCAAACGCTGATCCCGACGCTGAAACAGCGCCTCGCGATGCCGAGCGACCTGATCGACATTGGTGGCCTGAAGGAACTCGACTTCATCCGCGCCGAAGGCAACGCCGTGATGATCGGCGCGGCGACGAAACATGCGACGGTGGCCCAATCGCCCGATGTGAAGAAGCACAGTCCGGCGCTGGCCGCCCTCGCCGAAGGCATCGGCGACCCCGCCGTCCGTCACATGGGCACCATCGGCGGGTCGATCGCCAACAACGATCCGGCATCCGACTACCCGGCGGCCTGCCTTGCGCTCGACGCGAAAATCCACACCACGAAGCGCCTGATCGAAGCCGACGAATTCTTCAAAGGCATGTTCGAAACGGCGCTTGAAGACGGCGAGATCGTCAAGGAGATCACCTTCCCGCACCCGGAAAAAGCCGCCTACATGAAGTTCCCCAACCCTGCCTCGCGCTATGCGATGGTTGGCGTCTTCGTTTCGAAGGGTCCGTGGGGCATCCGTGTCGCCGTCACCGGTGCGGGTCAGGACGGCGTCTTCCGGGTCAAGGAAATGGAAGACGCGCTGACCAAAAGCTGGTCGCCCGACGCGGTCGCCGGCATCAAGGTGCCCGCCAAGGGCCTCAACGCCGACCTCCACGGCACCGCCGAGTACCGCGCTCATCTGATTACCGTCATGGCGAAGCGCGCCGTGGCGGCGGCCGGCTGATTTTGCGGACCCGGCCGTTCGGGCATAGATTGAAGCGATGAACCTGCCTTCCACCATCGACGAAACCGTCGAGTTGCTGGCGCGCGGCGCCTATGTCGCCGACCGCTCGCTGGCAACCGTCATTTTTCTCGCCCTCAAGATGGGGCGCCCGCTGCTGCTCGAGGGCGAGGCCGGCGTCGGAAAAACCGAAATCGCCAAGGTGCTGGCCGAGGCGCTCGGCCGCCGCCTGATCCGCCTGCAATGCTACGAAGGTCTCGACACCGCGGCGGCCGTCTATGAGTGGAATTATCAGGCGCAGATGATCGAAATTCGTCTGGCAGAGGCCGAAGGCGTCGAGGACCGTTCGGAACTCGGCAAGGACGTTTTCTCCGAGCGCTTCCTGATCCGCCGTCCGATCCTGCAGGCGCTGGAACCCGCCGTCGAAGGGCCGCCGGTGCTGTTGATCGACGAACTCGACCGCACCGACGAACCTTTCGAGGCTTACCTTCTGGAAGTGCTGTCGGACTTTCAGGTGACGGTGCCCGAGATCGGCACCATCAAGGCCGCGCATCCGCCCATCGTCGTCGTCACCTCGAACCGCACCCGCGAAATCCACGACGCGCTGAAGCGGCGCTGCCTCTTCCACTGGGTCGACTATCCCGATGCGACGCGCGAACTTGCGATCCTGAAACTGAAGGCGCCGAAAACGCCGGACAACCTCTCCCGCGACATCGTGGCCTTCGTTCAGAAGCTGCGCGGCCTCGACCTCTACAAGAGCCCCGGCATCGCCGAGACGATCGACTGGGCGGAAGCATTGACCGCACTCGACGCCGTCGCGCTCGACAAGGAACTGGTCAACGACACGCTGGGTGCGCTGCTGAAATATCAGGACGACATCGCCCGCGTCGCCGGCAGCGAGGCCGCCCGCCTCCTCGAAGAAATCAGGATGGCGGCGCGGGCCGCCGACTGACATGGGCCGGCTCGCCGAAAATATCGTCCACTTCGCCCGCGTGCTGCGGCGCGCCGGGCTTCCGGTCGGCCCGCGCCAGGTACTCGACGCGGTCGAGGCGGTCGAGGCGGCCGGCATCGGCGCGCGATCCGATTTCTACTGGACCCTTCATGCGACGCTGGTGAAGCGCCGCGACCAGCACCACCTCTTCGATCAGGCGTTCCATGTCTTCTGGCGCGACCCGAAGCTGCTCGACCGGATGATGGCGCTGATGCTGCCCGAGATCGCGACGCCGCCCGATGCCGCGCGCGAGGAGCAAAGCCGCCGCCTCGCCGAAGCGCTTTTCGGCGACGGCAGGCCGCGCGAAACGGCCGAACCCGACATCGAAATCGACCGCAGCGAAACCTTCTCGGCCGAGGAGTTGCTGCGCCACAAGGACTTCGAGCAGATGTCGGTGGCCGAGCTCGCCGAAGCCAGGGCGGCCATCGCCCGTCTGCGCCTGACGCAGGACGACACCCGCATCCGCCGCACGCAACCCGCAGCCCGCGGGCCCATGATCGACATGCGCGCCACCTTGCGGGCGAGCCTGCGTGCCGGCGGCGTCATCCCCTTGAAGCGTCGGACCTTTCGTCACCGCCGCCCGCCGCTGGTCGTGCTCTGCGACATTTCCGGATCGATGTCGGCCTATAGCCGCGTCTTCCTGCATTTCCTGCACGCGCTGACCAACGACCGCGACCGTGTCCACATATTCCTCTTCGGCACCCGCCTGACCAATGTCACCCGCGAGCTCCGCCACCGCGATGTCGACGAGGCGCTGGCGCGGGTCGCCGCGAAGGTCGAAGACTGGGACGGCGGCACCCGCATCGGCGAGACGTTGCGCCGTTTCAACATCGACTGGGCCCGGCGCGTGCTCGGACAGGGTGCGACGGTGCTGCTGGTGACCGACGGCCTCGACCGCGATGCGGGCGAAGGTGTCGGCCCCGAAATCGCGCGGCTGCACCGCCGCTCGCGCCGCCTGATCTGGCTGAACCCCCTCTTGCGCTACGAGCGCTTCGAACCGAAATCATTGGGGATAAGGGCGCTGTTGCCGCATGTCGACGAGTTCCGTCCGGTCCACAACATCGCCTCGCTGACGGCGCTGATCAAGGCGCTTTCCGCCACGCCGAAGCCCGAAAGGAAAGCCGCATGAACGGCCAAAACATCAGCGACGACAACGTGTTGGAGGATGCAGCCAACTGGCGGGCGCAGGGCCGCAAGGTCGCCCTCGCAACCGTCATCGAAACCTGGGGCTCGGCGCCGCGCCCGACCGGCAGCCAGCTCGCGATCCGCGACGACGGCAGCTTCGTCGGCTCGGTTTCGGGCGGCTGCATCGAAGGCGACGTGGTGACACGCGCGCTTGAGACGCTGACCAGCGGCAAACCGGAAATCCTCGAATATGGCGTTTCCGATGCGATGGCCTGGGAGGTCGGGCTCGCCTGTGGCGGCCGCATCCGCGTCATGGTCGAACCGGTGACAGGCTGAAATGGACACCGGAATCCTTGCACAACTGGTCGAAGACCGCGCCGCCAAGCGGCCTGTGGTGTTGGCAACACGGTTAACAGATGGATTCGGAAAACTCGTCTATCCAACTGAAAAACAAGAAGAAAACTGGTTAATTAAAGCATCGCATGAAGTGCTGGCGAGCGACCGCGCGGCCATCGTCGCCGGGCCCGATGGCGACTGGTTCCTCAATCCCTTCAATCCGCCCTTGCGCCTCATCATAGTCGGCGCGGTTCACATCGCGCAGCCGCTGGCGCGCATGGGCCAGCTCGCTGGCTACGATGTGACGGTGATTGACCCGCGCACCTCCTTCGCCTCCGAAAACCGCTTTCCGGACATCGACTTGCGCCACGACTGGCCCGACGAGGCAATGGCCGCCCTCGCCCCCGACACACGGACGGCGGTGGTCACGCTGACCCACGACCCGAAGCTCGACGACCCGGCGCTGCAGGCCGCGCTCAAAAGCGCCGCCTTCTATATCGGCGCGCTCGGCTCGAAGAAGACGCATGCGGCCCGCGTTGCGCGGCTGAAGGCGGCGGGCTTCGAAGACATTGATATTGCTCGCATTCACGGGCCGGTCGGCCTGTCGATCGGTGCGAAGAGCCCCGCCGAGATCGCCATCTCGATCATGGCGCAAATCACGGAGACCTTGCGCCAATGATCTTCGGCGAGATGAAACCGGAAGAAGCCGAAGGCGCGATCCTCGCCCATTCGCGCAAGGTCGGCAGCGAAACCTTCAAGAAAGGCAGGCACTTGAGCGCCGCCGATGTCGCGGCGCTGAAAGCGGCGGGCGTCGCCACCGTCATTGCCGCGCGCCTCGAAGCGGATGATGTGGCGGAAGACGAAGCGGCCGAAGCGCTCGCCAAGGCATTGGCCGGCAAACACATTCGCGCCGCCGCCCCCTTCACCGGCCGCGCCAATCTCCATGCGGAAGCCGGCGGCATCGTTGAAATCGACGCCGCGCGCATCGTCGCGATCAACGCCATCGGCGAGGCGATCACAGTGGCAACGCTCGCACCGCATGAAACCGTCACGACGCGGCAAATGCTTGCCACCATTAAGATAATTCCCTTCGCCGTGCCGCGGGCCGAACTCGACCGCGCGCTCGCCATCGCAGCCGACGGCGCAAGCGCAATGACGCTGCATGTATTCAAGCCGCACCGCATCGGCCTCGTCGCGACGCAGCTGCCGGAGACGAAGCAGAGCGTGATGGACAAAAGCCGCGCCGTGCTCGACGCACGTCTCGCCGCGATGGGAAGCACGATCGCACGCGAAATCCGCTGCGATCACAATGAGTTGGCGGTGGCCGGCGCGGTCGGCGAAATGATCGCAGCGGGGCTGTCGCCCATCCTGATTTTCGGCGCCTCGGCAACGGTCGACCGCCGCGACGTCGTGCCCGCCGGCATCGAAAAAGCCGGCGGCGCGGTGTTGCATTTCGGAATGCCGGTCGACCCAGGCAACCTTATGTTATTGGCTCGACACGATAAAACGCCGGTGATCGGCCTGCCCGGCTGCGCCCGCTCGCCGAAGCTCAACGGCTTCGACTGGGTGCTGGCGCGGCTGCTGGCCGGGCTCAACGTGACGCCCGCCGATGTCGCCGCCATGGGCGTCGGCGGCTTGCTGAAGGAGATCCCGTCGCGCCCGCAGCCGCGCGAGGGCGGCCGCACGAAAGCCGCAAGTCCCCGTGTCGCCGCGATAATTCTGGCCGCCGGCCAGTCGCGCCGCATGGGCGGACCGAACAAACTGACCATGCCGGTCGGCGGCAAGCCGATGGTCCGCCACGTCGCCGAGGCGGCGCTGGCGTCGTCGGCGGACCCGGTGATTGTTGTCACCGGCGACCGCGCGGCAGAGGTCGAACAGGCGCTCGAAGGCCTCGCTGTCATCAAACTGTCAAATAACTGTCACAAGGAGGGTCTGAGCACCTCGTTGCGGGTGGGGATAAATGGCCTGCCCGGCGAGGTGGACGCGGCGCTGATCTGCCTGGGCGACATGCCGGACATCCGTAGCCACCACCTCGACCGCCTGATCGCCGCCTTCGACCCGGATGAGGGCCGCACCATCTGCGTGCCGACCGTGAACGGCAAGCGCGGCAACCCGGTGCTGTGGGGCCGCGAATGGTTTGCGGCGATGACGGAGACCAAAGGCGACACAGGCGCCAAGCACCTGATCGGCGAACATGCCGATGCCGTCTGCGAAGTGCCGATGCCGGACGACGCGGCGCTGAAGGATATCGACACGATGGAAGAGATGGAGCGGCGGCGCGGGGCGTGACTGCCCCTCCCCTCAAAACCTGATGCGATACGTGATCTCCTGTTCGTCGAGGCGCAGGAAGAGCGTGTCGGAAATATTGAGGATCACGTCGCCCTTGCTGAATTCGAGGCGGCGGCCGGTGCTGTCATTGGCGCGTTCGACGGCCGAGCGCAACGATGTCGAGAGCGTGCCCTTGGAATGAACGCCGCCGCGCGGCGCGGCAGCCTCGGAGCGCGGCGCGAGCGTGATGCCGAGCGCGCGATGCAGGCGCAGGTCGATGGCGTTCTCGTCCGGCAGGCTTGACGGCGTGCTGAACCAGAAGGTCTGCGGCGCAAGCGGCGACAAGGGTGAGGCGAAGGAAAGCGAACCCTCCGGCAGCGGTTCATCGGACGCCGATGCCGGCGAGGCGGAAAGCGCCGCACATGCCGCGACCAGCAGGAAGAGAAGGGAAGAAGCCCAGAGCCGCTGTCGAAGCGACATCCGGGAAACCGGGGAGTGCTTCATATCCTCCAGCCCGCGGATTGGACGCGGGCTCCTCTTCAAGGTTGCCCAAATCCCCCCGCGTAGTCTCCAGAATCTGGACCCCAATTCCGGCGGGATAAAGGCCGGATTACGGCTTTTGCTTTTAATCTTAATACGGAGGAAACGGGGGACGCCGATGGGTCGCGGCGCGCGAGCCAACATCAACTGTCATCCCGGCGAAAGCCGGGATCCATGGGCGGTAGCATCAAGTGGAGAGGCACATGGACCCCGGCTTTCGCCGGGGTGACACACTCTTGTGTGGGGTCTCACCTACCCCCTGAAAATCGCCGCCGCCCGAGCGCCGAGCTTCAGCGCCGATCCGTCGCGCGCCACATCGCCCAGCATGAACACCGCATCGCCCGCGCCGGCCGGCAGCTCGAACGCCGCCGCTTCCGGCTTCTTGCCGAGATTGAAGACGCAGATGAGCTTTTCCCCCTCGCCCTCCCGCTCGAAAGCCAGCACCGGGTCGCCTGCGTCGAGAAAGCTGATCGCACCGCGCTTGAGCACCGGATGCGCCTTGCGGAGCGCGACGGCGGCGCGGGCATGGGCAAGCACCGAGTTTCCGTCCGCCTGCTGAACATCGACGGCGCGCTCGCGGTGATAGTCGGGGATCGGCAGCCATGGCGCAGCGGCGGTGAAGCCCGCTTCATGCGCGTGCCGTTCCCAGGGCATCGGCGTGCGGCAGCCGTCGCGGCCCTTCGACCACGGGAAATAGAGGTCGCCGACCGGGTCCTTGATGTGGTGCCGCTCGAGATCGACTTCCGGCAGCCCGAGCTCCTCGCCCTCGAACATCAGCACCGTGCCCTTGAGCGCGACAAGCAGCGTCAGGCCGAGCCGCGCCAGTTCCTCGTCGCCCCTGCCCCCGCCCCAGCGGGTGACCGGACGCACGATGTCGTGGTTGGAAAAGGTGACGCAGGGAAAGAGATCGGGCAGCGGCGCCAGCAATTCCTCGTAATAGCGGCGGAAGACCGCCGGCGCGAAACTCCAGTCCTCGAGAAAGTCGAACGTGTAGCCGGTGTGGAGCCGCTCCGGCCCACCCGCATAGAGACCGAACATTTCCGGCCGTTCCGAAAATTCGCCGAAGGCAAGACGGTCTTCGTACTCGTCCATCGTCGCCCGCACACGCTTCATCGCCCATTCGTTCTCGGGCATGTTGGCGTCGTGAATGTGGCGTTGCAGGCGCGGCGCATGCGCCCAGTCGAGGAAGCTGCGCTCGTCGCGCGGCAAAGGCGGATTGTCGGTCAGCGCCGCGTCATGCAGGTAGGAATTGGCGACATCGAGGCGGAAACCGTCGACGCCCTTGTCGAGCCAGAAGCGCAACACATCCATGCAGGCCGAAACGACTTCCGGGTTGTGGAAGTTGAGCTTCGGTTGGCTCTTCAGGAATTTGTGGTGGTAGTACTGCCGCCGGACCGGGTTCCACGACCATGCCGGCCCGCCAAAGGCCGAGAGCCAGTTGTTGGGCACCGTGCCGTCTTCCTTCGCGTCCGCCCAGACATACCAGTCCGATTTCGGATTGTCGGCCGAGAGCTGGCTTTCGGCGAACCACGCGTGCTGGTCCGACGAATGCGCCAGCACCTGATCGAGAATGAGCTTCATGCTGCGACTGTGAACGGCGGCCAGCAGCCGGTCGAAATCCGCCATCGTCCCCATCTCGAGCGCGATGCCGCAATAATCCGAAACGTCGTAACCGAAATCGCGATTGGGCGAGGGATAGATCGGCGACAGCCAGATCGCATCGGCGCCGAGCCCGGCGACATGATCGAGCTTTTCCTCGATGCCCCGAAGATCGCCGATGCCGTCGCCATTGGCGTCGCGAAAGCTGCGCGGATAAATCTGGTAGACAACGGCGCCCTTCCACCAGTCGGGATTTTTTTGCGTCACGGATCGGGATTCCTTGTTGGAGAAGAAGCGACATTCGGCGACGAAGGCGTATGAAGCCGACCACACACACGCATGTCATCCCGGCGAAAGCCGGGATCCATTGGTTCCCTCAGCAAGTGCGTTTGTGAACGGCGAAAGCGCCATCGCACCGTATTGAGCGCTGCGGCAAGAGGCACCGCGAGTGGGCCCCGGCTTTCGCTGGGGTGACACGGAATTTTTGACAGAGTCGTCCCCCTCAATTCAGCATCGCGATCGGCGCCAGCGTCGGTCCGATTTCGTCATGGACCACGAGGTCGGCGATTTCGTCGAGCGGGGTCGGTTCGCGGTTGAGGATGACAAGCGTCGCGCCGTTGCGCTTGGCGAGGATCGGAAAGCCCGCCGCCGGATAGACCTGCAAGGACGAGCCGATGGCCAGAAAAAGATCGCAGCCGAGCGTCGCCTCCTCGGCGCGGCGCATCTCCTCTTCCGGCATCGCCTGCCCGAAGGAAATCGTCGCCGACTTGACGATGCCCTTGCACGACTTGCAAACGGGTGCGGCGGGTGAGGCATCGTAGATCGCCTTCACTTCATGCAACTCGTGCCGCTCGCCGCAATCGAGACATTTCGCGTAAGTGCCGTTGCCGTGCAATTCGATGATGCGCTCGGCCGGCACGCCTGAATGCTGGTGCAGATTGTCGATGTTCTGCGTGATGACGTGGGAAGCCTTGCCGCTGTCCACCAGCTTTGCAATCGCCATATGCCCCTTGTTGGGCTCGGCCGCGACGATGGTCTTGTCGATCTCGAATTTCCGCCGCCAGGCCTCGCGCCGCAATTCCTCGGAACGGATGAAATCCGAAAAATCGATGGGCGACATTTTGGTCCACAAGCCGCCGGGACTGCGGAAATCGGGGATGCCCGATTCCGTGCTGATGCCCGCGCCGGTGAACACCACCACACGGTAGGCCTCGTCGATCGCCCGTTTCAGCTCGTTTGTCATGTCTCCCCGTTTTGACTTGGCACCGCCCGATGGGGGATGATGGCCGAAACCACATCATCCGGCAAAGGCTCGACATGAAATATCTGCACACGATGGTGCGCGTCGGCAATCTCGACAAGGCGCTCGAATTTTATTGCGACAAGCTCGGACTCGAAAATCTGGGCCGCTACGACAATGAGGGTGGCCGCTTCAGTCTGGTCTTCCTCGCCGCCCCCGGTCAGAAGGAAGCGCAGGTCGAGCTGACCTGGAACTGGGACGAAGAAGAACT
This sequence comes from Parvibaculum sp., assembly GCF_019635935.1. Lineage (NCBI taxonomy): Bacteria > Pseudomonadati > Pseudomonadota > Alphaproteobacteria > Hyphomicrobiales > Parvibaculaceae > Parvibaculum > Parvibaculum sp. The sequence continues at coordinate 272,803 of NZ_JAHBYN010000001.1, forward strand.
CGGCGAAGGCCGCAATTTCGGCCACCTGGCCTATGAGGTGGAAGACATCTACGCGACCTGCGACCGGCTGGTGAAGGCCGGCGTCACCATCAATCGCCCGCCCCGCGACGGCCGTATGGCCTTTGTGCGTTCGCCAGACAACATTTCCATCGAATTGCTGCAAAAGGGCGGCGCGCTGGCCCCCGCCGAGCCCTGGGCCTCGATGCCGAATACGGGTCACTGGTAAGGCCGCTTTATGCTAGGCTTGCGTCCATGACACGCGGAAGCCTCATAGCGGCCCTGATGGCGGTGTTTCTGGCGGGACCGGGCAGCGCACTGGCCGAGCCCGCCGCGCAGTTCCACTACGGCCTCGGCGACAGCATGCGGCCGAACGTCTATGGCGCGCCCGGCTTCCAGAACCAGACACCCAACGAATGGGGCCGGCCGGGCGGTGCGCCCTCGGACGCGGTGCCTTATTCGCGCGTCTTTCCCGAACGAAGCGGCTTCGGCAGCAGCCGCGACCCCGCCCGCGATCCGCAGGGCGCCTGCCGCACCGTGATGATGAACGCGCCCGACGCGGTCGGCCGCATGGCCAACTGGCACGCCGTCGAATGCCGCGACGCGCAGGGCCAGAGCTACATCCTGCCCGGCAGCCAGACCAATCTCGGATATTACTGAGCGGATGCACAAGCGGCGGGACGATCCATGCGCATGACATCGGGCCGTTGGGCGCCTGTGTGCGCCCTACTGATCTTTCTGGCCGCTTGCGCCGAGCCCGCGCCGCGCGAAGCAGCGGACGGCATCGAGCTGACGCCGCTGCGCAGCTACGGCACGCTTGAGGCCCGCGCGATGATGTGGGCGGCCGGCCTGTCGGGCATCGGCGTCGAACACCGCGTCGATTGCTACCGGATGATCTATCGCACGCAAAGCGCCGACGGCCGCGAGATCGCGGTGAGCGGATTGCTGGCCCTGCCGCGCGGCACGACGGCGCGGCATCTGGCGAGCTTCCAGCACGGCACCTCGACATCGCGCGACCGCGTGCCCTCGGCGCTGGACGGAACGGGCGTTGCCGCCGCCATCCTCTTTGCCGGCAATGGCTATGCGCTGATCGCGCCCGACTATATCGGCCTCGGCGTTTCCGACGAGATCCACCCCTATCTGGTCGCCGAAGATGCGGGCCGCGCGGTGATCGACATGATCGCGGCGGCGCGGCGGATCGACGGCGTGCCCGGCGGTCCGGTTTTCCTTTCCGGCTTTTCGCAAGGCGGACAGGCGAGCCTCGCGGCCTTGCGCCTGCTTGAGGAGAACGGTGCGGCGGTGCTCGGCGCAGCGCCCGTGTCGAGCGCCTACGACCTGCGCAACATCTCGCTCGGCGCGGCGCTGGCCGGCGGCGCGCAATCGCATGCGCTTTATCTGGCCTACCTGGCGCGGGGATACGCCGCCCGCTACGGCCATCCGGTTGAGAGCGTGCTGACGCCCGAACATGCGGCTCTGGTGGAGGAACTGTTCGGCAATCCGCACTCACCGTCGGAAATCATCGCCGCCCTGCCCGCCGCGCCACGCACAATGTTCAATGCGGAATTTCTCGATGCTTTCGACAACGGCAAACCGAACTGGCTGCTCGACGCTATCGCGGCAAACGATGTCAGCGACTGGGGCCCCCGCGCGCCGGTCAGGCTCTATTACGGCACGGAAGATGTCGATGTCGTGCCCGAGGAAGCGTTGAACGCCGAAAGGGCGATGCGGGCAAAGGGTGCGAATGTACAGGCCGTCGATCTCGGCCCGCTGGACCACGAAAGTGCGATGCTGGCGGCTGCGCCGCTGATCCTCGCCTGGCTCGGCGAGCTCGCGGCGGCGGAAAATAATGGTACGCCCTAGGGGAGTCGAACCCCTCTTTCCAGAATGAAAATCTGGCGTCCTAACCGATAGACGAAGGGCGCACGCTGAGGCCGGGTAAACCGGCCATGAGCGGGCCTTATAAGGGGCCGGGGCGCGGCTGGCAACCCCCCGGAAACCCGCCGAAAAGCCGGAATTTTCACCTGCAATTTCAGGGCGTCGCATCCCGCGTCGGAACGGCGTCCTCGAGCGTCAGCTGCACGTCGCGTTTTCCCTGCCAGTCGTCGGCGGTGAGCCGCCCCGCGACATGCAGCAAGCCGCTGCCCCGGTCCATCAGCGCCTGCCCGAGCGGCGTCTCGGCGGCGCGGAAGGCAATGGCCTTCAGCCGCCCGCCATCCTCGCCGGTCAGTATGCAGCGCACATGGGCCTTGCCGACAATGTCGGCCTTCACCACGCGCACCGACGGCACGGCGAATCGCGGCTCGGCATTGCCGGCGCCATAAGGTCCCGCCTGCTGGATCAGATCGTAGAGGTCGCGCGTCGCGCCCCGCGCCGACAACGCGCCGTCGAGCCGGAGCGCCTTCGCCTCCGAGGCGGCGCTGACGGCATCTTCGAGGCGCTTCGTCAGGAATGCCTCAAAGGCCTCGAGCTTGTCCTCGGTGAGCGTGACACCGGCCGCCATCGCATGGCCGCCGCCATTGACGAGAAGCCCCGCCTCAAGCGCCGCGGTGACGGCGCGGCCGAGATCGACGCCCGGAATGGAACGGCCCGAGCCCTTGCCCTCGCCCTTGGCGTCGAAGGCCAGCACCATCGAGGGCCGGTCGTATTTGTCCTTGAGACGGCTCGCCACGATGCCGATGACGCCGGGATGCCAGCCCGCCGCCTGCGCCAGAATGAGCGGCGGCAGCGCGTTCGCGCGGGAAGCACTGAGCCTTGCATCGACTTGCGCCAGCGCCTCTTCCAGCACCTGCGCCTCGATCGCCTGCCGCTCGGCATTCATCACATTCAGTTCTTCGGCAAGGTGACGCGCTTCTTCCTCGTCTTCGGTCACGAGCAACCGCGCCCCGAGATCGGCGCGGCCGACGCGGCCGCCCGCATTGACGCGCGGCCCGAGCAGGAAACCCAGATGATAGGTCGAGGGCGCGCCGTTCATCCGCGCCACATCGGCAAGCGCCGCCATGCCGACGTTGCGCCGCCGCCCCATGATGCGAAGCCCCTGCGCGACGAAGGCGCGGTTGAGACCCGTCAGCGGTACCACGTCGCAAACCGTGCCGAGCGCCACAAGGTCGAGCCATTGCATCAGGTCGGGCTCGTCGTGGCCGGCGTAGTAGCCGGCCTCACGCAGCGCCCGGTTGACGGCGACGACAAAGAGAAAGGCGACGCCGACGGCGGCAAGCTGGCCGAGGCCGCTCTCGTCGTCGAGCCGGTTCGGATTGACCAGCGCATAGGCCGGCGGCAGCGCCGGCTCGGCCTGATGATGATCGATGACGACGGAGGGCAGCCCCGCATCCGCCGCGAGCCCCAGCGCCTTGTGCGCCATCGTCCCGCAATCGACCGTAAGGAGAAGAGAGATGCCTTCCTGCTTCAACCGCAGCAGCGCCGGCGCATTGGGCCCGTAGCCCTCGCGGATGCGATCGGGGATGTAGACGCGAAGCTCGCGGCCCACGGCGCGGAAGAATCGGTAAAGCAAGGCCGACGACGTTGCGCCGTCGACATCGTAGTCGCCGAACACCGCGACCTTCTCGCGGTCGATAATGGCCTTGGCGACCCGCGACGCCGCCTTTTCCATATCGATGAGAACGCGGGGATCGGGCATCAGGCTTTTCAGCGACGGCGCCAGATAGGCCGCGCAGTCTTCGGGCGCGACGCCGCGCCCGGCCAGCACGCGCGCTACGATTTCCGGCAGTCCCTCGCGCTGCGCGATGGCGAGAGCCAGCCGGTCGTCCGCCAGACGGCTCACCCAGGCGCGGCCCGTGACGGACCGGTCGACGCCGAGGAAATGTCTCGTCAACGCCCCGGACACCGCGCCTCCTTGCAAGCTCCCGGCCTAGCCGAACTTCTCGATATTGGAATGGAAGGACTTCAGCCGACGGACGGTGCCGGTCGCCGAGCGCATGACGATGGTATGCGTGGTGACGCCGCCATTCACATGATGCACACCGTCGAGCAGCCAGCCATCGGTGACGCCGGTGGCGGCGAAAATCACGTCGCCCGACGCCATCTCGCCCATCGTGTATTTCTTGTTGAAATCCTTGACGCCCATCTTGGCGGCCCGAACCTTCTGTTCCTCGACCGCGGTGACGAGGCGGCCCTGCATCTGGCCGCCGATGCACCGGAGCGCCGCCGCCGCCAGCACGCCTTCCGGTGCCCCGCCGACACCCATATAGAGGTCGACGCCGGTCTCGGCATCGGTCGTCGCAATGACGCCTGCAATGTCGCCATCGGTAATCAGCGTCACCCGCGCGCCGCATTCGCGCACGGCGCGGATCAGATCGGCATGGCGCGGCCGGTCGAGAATGCAGACCGTGAGTTCCGGCACATCGACCTTCTTGGCTTTCGCCAGCGCCTTGAGGTTTTCCGCCGGCGTCGCATCGAGATCGACAAGACCATCCGGATAGCCGCCGCCAATGGCGATCTTGTCCATGTAGCAATCGGGCGCGTGAAGCAGCGTGCCGCCTTCCGCCGCCGCCAGCACGGTCATCGCGTTCGGCATCGCCTTGGCGGTCAGTGTCGTGCCTTCCAGCGGATCGAGCGCGATGTCGACCTTGGGGCCCTTGCCGGTGCCGACCTTCTCGCCGATGTAAAGCATCGGCGCCTCGTCGCGCTCGCCCTCGCCGATCACGACGACGCCGTCGATATCGAGCACGTTAAGTTCCTTGCGCATCGCGTCGACGGCGGCCTGGTCGGCCGATTTCTCGTCGCCGCGCCCGACCCACAAGGACGACCGAACCGCCGCGCGCTCCGTGACGCGCCCCATCTCGAGCGCCAGCATGCGGTTCAGGTTCGTAATCTTCGTCGCCATCAAAATCCCCATCAGGTCTTCGCCCTTGCATATGGGCGTGTTTTGTCGGCCCCGCCTCTCAGCGCAGCTCCCCGTCTTCTATTCTCAAAACCAGCGGTGTGCCCGCCACATCTTCATGTTCTGCCAAATGTGCCCGCGCGCGGGCCATTGTGCCCTCGTCGGTCTCGTGGGTCACGAATACGACGGGCAGACGGCCGCTGCCGTCCTGCCGGTCGCCGCGCTGCACGATGCGCTCGATCGAGACCGAAGCCTGCGCCAGCGCCTGCGTGATGGCGGCCATGCTGCCGGCCCGGTCCATCGCCCGCACCCGCAGGTAAAACGCCTTTTTATGTGTATCCACAGGCGGTTGCACCAGTTTCTTCAACCGGTCAGCCGGCACGATGAAGGGCGCCAGCACCAGCCCGCGGGCGATGTCCGCGATGTCGGAGATGACGGCCGATGCCGTCGGCCCCTCGCCCGCGCCGCGGCCTTCGAGCACCATATGCCCCACACGGTCGCCATCGACCGCCACGGCGTTGTAGACGCCCGACACCGCCGCAAGCGGCGTCCCCTCCGGCACCAGCGCCGGATGCACCCGCTGCACGATGCCACTATCGAGCTTCTCGGCGATGGCCAGCAGCCGGATCTTGTAGCCGAACTCGCGCGCGAAGGAGATGTCGGTGGCGCTGATCTTCTCGATGCCCTCGATCTGCACGGCGCCGAAATCGACCTCCGTGCCGAAGGCGAGGCTGGTCAGGATCGCCAGCTTGTGCGCGGCGTCGATGCCGCCCACGTCGAACGACGGATCGGCTTCGGCATAGCCGAGTTCCTGCGCATCCTTCAGCACATCGGCGAAGTCGCGCCCCGTCGTCTCCATCTCGGTCAGGATGTAGTTGCAGGTGCCGTTGAGAATGCCGTGAATGCTGCGGATCTCGTTGGCGGCCAGCGCCTCGCGCATCGTCTTGACGATGGGGATGCCGCCCGCCACCGCCGCCTCATAATTCAGCGCAACGCCCTTGGCTTCCGCGAGCCGCGCAAGGCCCGCGCCGTGATGCGCAAGCAGCGCCTTGTTGGCGGTGACGACATGCTTGCCCGCCTTCAGCGCCGCTTCCACGAGGTCGCGCGCCACGCCTTCCGAACCGCCGATCATCTCGGCCACGACATCGATGTCGTCCGCGGCCGCCAGCGCCAGCGGATCGCGCTCGAAGCGGATGCCCGCAAGGTCGATGCCCCGATCCTTGTTGCTGTCGCGCGCCGACACGGCGGCAATCTCGATCCGGCGTCCGGTCGCCGCAGCCAGATATTCGCCACGCGCGGCCAAAATCTTGACCACGCCCGCCCCCACCGTGCCGAGGCCGGCAATCCCGATCCGCAGTGGTTTTGTCACGTCCGGCCCGCCCTCGTTGAACTGGGGTGAGGCACGACGCTTCCCTTGATCCCGACGCGCTCTTCATATTCGGCGATGATCTGGTCGGCATGCGTCATCATGCGCTTGACGTTGCGCGCCGCCTGCCGGATGCGCTGCTCGTTCTCGACAAGACCGATGCGCACATGCCCGTCGCCATATTCGCCGAAGCCGATGCCCGGCGCGACGGCGACGTCGGCCTGTTCGAGCAGCAGCGTCGCAAAGCCCATCGAGCCGAGATGCCGAAACTTTTCCGGGATCGGCGACCACGCGAACATGCTGGCCGGCGGCGAGGGAATGTCCCAGCCGGAACGGGCCATGCTGTCCACCAGCACGTCGCGGCGATGCTTGTAGATGCCGCGGATTTCGGCGACGCAGTCCTGCGGGCCGTTCAAGGCCGCCGTTGCCGCCACCTGGATCGGCGTGAAGGCGCCGTAGTCGAGATAGGATTTGACGCGGCCGAGCGCGTTGATGAGGCGCTCGTTGCCGACCGCAAAGCCCATGCGCCAGCCGGGCATCGCAAAGGTCTTCGACAGCGAGGTGAACTCGACGGTGCGCTCGCGCGCGCCCGGCACCTGCAATATCGAGGGCGGCGGATTGCCGTCGAAATAAATCTCCGAATAGGCGAGATCGGAAATCACGAAAAGATCGTGCTTGGCCGCAAAGGCGATCACCTCGCGGTAGAAATCGAGATCGGCCACCTGCGCCGTCGGATTGGACGGATAGGAAACGACCAGCGCCACCGGCTTCGGCACGCTGTGCCGGATGCCGCGCTCCAGCATGTCGAAAAAGCCCGTCTCGCTCTCGAACGGCACCGAGCGGATGACGGCCCCGGAAATGATGAAGCCGAAGGCGTGGATCGGATAGCTCGGGTTCGGACAGAGAATGACGTCGCCCGGCGCCGTGATCGCCTGCGCCAGATTGGCGAGCCCTTCCTTCGAGCCGAGCGTCGCGATGACTTCGGTTTCCGGATTGAGCGTCACGCCGAAGCGGCGCTGGTAATAGGCGGCCTGCGCCCGCCGGAGGCCGGGGATGCCGCGCGACGACGAATAGCGATGCGTCTTCGGATCGCGCACCGCCTCGATCATCTTCTCGACGATATGCGGCGGCGTCGGCATGTCGGGATTGCCCATGCCGAAATCGATGATGTCGCGGCCTTCGGCGCGCGCCTTGGCCTTGAGCTTGTTGACGCTCTCGAAGACGTAGGGCGGCAGACGCTTTATGCGATGAAACTCTTCGCTCATGGCAGCTTCCTGGAGACGCGAACGGGCGCGGGGTGCGCGCCGGGGCACAGGGCGCCCTTATAACGCCAAAGCCCGCCCCGCCAAAGCCCTGCGGCAGTCGGATAGGTGGAAAATCCGGCGGAAACGTGGCCGCCGCGGCCGGGGCGCCGTCCGGCGCCTTTACGGCTGGCCGATCACCGGCTTGACGGTGACCCGCTTGGTCGGGGCCGGCGTCACTTCCGGGCCGGTATCGACGCCGGAGGACGCGGCCGGGGCCGGCGCGGCGGCGGGTGCGCCGTCCTCGGTCACGGTGGCGGCCTCCTCGGCGGTCGGCGCGCGCGAGGCCGTCTCGATCTTGAAGACGGCCGTCATGTCCCGGTGGCCGCCACGGGCCGGCATCGGAATGATCGGCGCATTCTCATAGAGCGCGCGCTTGTCTTCCATGCCGGCGGGGATGTTCTCGAGCGGCGGGAGCGGCGGCGGCACGGGGCCGGCGGGCCGCGACGAAGCCGGCGCGGCGGTGCCGCTGCGCAAAAGCTGGTCGGCATAGCGCGCCTGGTCGCGGTCGTCGGCAAGCCCGTCGGCGATCTGCTGCTGCTCGGCCGGCGACGTCACCTGCGGCGCCGATTGGGGCACGCTGCGAAGGTCCGGGAAGGTCGCATCCGCCGATGCCGGCGCGGGCGTGCCGCCGTATAGCGCCTCGGGCTTGGCATCGTCCGAAATCATCGAACAGCCGCCGAGCGCGAGCCCCGCCAGAAGCACCGCGGCCGTCGCCGGCCCCACCTTCGCCAGAGCGGACATCTCTCGAACTCCCTTGAATTTTCTTTCGTCCCGCCCGCCCCTGCGCGCGCGAAGCGGCGTCATCCGGCGGACATGTGCAAGCGTATAGTATAGGCTCCGGCGAAGAAACAATTTGTCGGTGACAGGGGGGTGACAGAAGCGCCCACCGCCCCATATCGACAGGAAAAGCGCCCGCCGCCGCCCTCCAAGGACTGCAGATGAGCCCCCCGAAAACCCGCAAGAAAAGCCCCTCTTCACCCAAAAAGCCCGCGCCCGAAAAAACCGCCGAAGCGCCCCTGAGCTACGCCGTGCCCGACATGGGGGCGCTCGCCCTCAACCTGATGCAGGCCGCCGTGCTCGGCCAGAAGGCGGCGCGGCGGTTGATGAACGCCGACGATTCGTCCGGCGGCGCCGACCGCAGCCTGCACGATCTGCAGCGCGTCGGCCGCACGCTGATGACGGTGGCCGGCAGCTACATGGCAAACCCGGCGAAAATCTTCGAGGCGCAGGCGGCGCTCTGGCAGGGCTACCTGACGCTGGCCGGCTCGATGACGCGCCGCTTCCTGCTCGGCGAGGAGGTGCCGCCGGTGGCCGCCCCGAGCCGCAGCGACAAGCGCTTCCGCGATCCCGATTGGCAGGAAAACATCGTCTTCGACCTGATGAAGCAGGCCTATCTGCTGACCGGCAAATGGATGACCGACCGCGTGCGCGCCGCGGAAGGCGTCGATCCGCATACGCGCGAACAGGCCGACTTCTATATCCGCCAGATCGCCAACGCGGTCTCGCCCTCGAACTTCATTTTCACCAACCCGGAAATCCTGCGCACGACGCTGAACTCGAACGGCGAGAACCTCGTTGCCGGCATGGAACATCTGCTCGAAGACATCGAGCGCGGCCACGGCCATATCGACATCCAGCAGACCGACATGTCGGCCTTCACGCTGGGCGTCAACGTCGCGACGACGCCGGGCAAGGTCGTCTACCAGAACGAGTTGATGCAGCTCATTCAATATGAGCCGACGACCGAAAAGGTCCACAAGCGCCCGCTCGTCATCTTCCCGCCCTGGATCAACAAATATTACATCCTCGACCTGACGCCGGAAAAATCCTTCATCAAGCATGCGCTCGACAACGGCTACACGGTCTTCATCGCAAGCTGGGTCAACCCCGATGCGCGCCTCGCGCTGAAGACCTTCGCGGACTACATGACCGAAGGCGTCTATGCGGCGCTCGACGCGGTGGAGCTGGCGACCGGCGAGAAGGAAGTCAACGCGGTCGGCTATTGCATCGGCGGCACGCTGCTCGCCTGCTCGCTCGCCCACATGGCGGCGCGCGGCGACACCCGCATCAAGTCGGCGACCTTCCTTGTCGCTCAGATGGATTTCACCGAGGCCGGCGAACTGAAGGTCTTCATCGACGAGGAACAGATCGCCGACATCGAACGCCAGATGCATCAGGAAGGCGGCTACCTGAAGGGCTCGACCATGGCCTCGACCTTCAACATGCTGCGGTCGAACGACCTGATCTGGAACTATGTCGTCAACAACTACCTGCTCGGCCGCGAGCCGATGCCCTTCGACATCCTGTTCTGGAATTCGGATGCGACGCGCCTGCCGTCCGCCATGCATGTCGGCTATTTGCGCGAGTGCTATCTCGAAAACAAACTCGCCGAGGGCCGCATGGTGCTGGGCGGCGAAACGCTCGACCTGCACAAGGTCAAGGTGCCGGTCTATCTGCAATCGAGCCGCGAGGACCACATCTCGCCCTACAACTCCGTCTACAAGGCAACGAAACTCTTCGGCGGCCCGGTGCGCTTCATCTGCGCCGGCTCCGGTCACATCGCCGGCGTCATCAACCCCCCGGCGGCCGGCAAATACAACCACTGGACCAACGACAACCTCCCCGCCACCGCCGCCGAATGGATTGAGGGCGCCACCGACCACAAGGGCTCCTGGTGGCCGGACTGGGAAGCATGGCTCAGCGAAAAGTCAGGCGAAATGGTCCCTGCGCGCAAACCCGGCAGCGGCAAACTCAAGGTGCTGGAGGATGCGCCGGGGTCTTACGTGCTGGTGAAGAGCGAGGACTGAGGGATATAATTCTGTCCCGCAAATCTGTTTTTGGTGCAGTGTCCGCCAGCGACGCTCCATTGGTTGCATGACGTATTCACTCGATCAACTCGAAGGGAATTAGCCATGAAAAAAATTGGAGTGATTTGTCTGGCAGCTTTGATGGCTGCGTGCACGACAGTCAATGTCACGTTGATTGAACAACAAACAGGATTAGTTGGAAAAGGCACTGCGGATGCAGGCGCAAATTCGGGGACGATGAAGATCGCACTCGCTGACAAGACTTTTGAAGGACCTTGGACAGTCATGCGAACGACTGGCGGCGAGACTTACTATCACAGCGAACAGGGACACGTCGGCGGAACAGCATTCGGTAGCAGCGGGCGCCTGACATCCGATTCTGCATCCGGGACAGGTGTGGCAAATCTCAGCGCGGGCGACGGCGCAACCATGCGATGTGAGTTCAAATACTCCATGGTCGGTCTTCGCATTTCAGGACTGGGTGTATGTCGAGATCGAGAGGATAAACTCTACGATCTTCAGATTTCCAACTAACCTCTGCGTCAGAGTCTATCACAGGACCTTCAGTACAAGCGCAGCGAAGAAATCGAAAACGGCAAACTCAAGGTGCTGGAAGATGCGCCGGGGTTTTACGTGATGGTGAAGAGCGAGGATTGAGACCTCGGATACTCCGTATACGCCCCAACCTCATGTGTCACCCCGGGACTTGTTCCCGGGGCCCACTCGCCTCACCGCTCGCCGCAGCGTGGATTGGATCCCGGCAACAAGTGCCGGGATGACATTGTCGGGTTGCTCAAACGCAAAAAGATCGTCATTGCGAGCGAAGCGAAGTAACCCAGAAGGCAGCAATCTGGATTGCTTCGTCGGCTTTGCCTCCTCATAACGGCGGATATGGACTGAACCTCTGAAACAACCTTCCACCTCCCCCTTGCGGGGAGGTCGAGAAATTCGCGGGACGCGGATTTCTCGGGTGGGGGTTGCGGCGTCGCGGCAAACTCTATCCCATCCCTTAGCCTCAGCGCCCCCACCCGAAGGGCTTCGCCCTTCGACCTCCCCGCGAGGGGGAGGTGAAGAATTCCGCTGCGCCCCTTCCCCCACGCAAACCCCTTCGCCTAAATCCCCCCTCGGCAGACTCAGCCGAAACCGCTAGCCTCCCCTCCGCCGCCATTCCGCGGTCCCGCCGGAGCGCTTCTCCTTGACCCTCACCGTCACGCTTGCCGTCCTTCTTTCCGCCGTCCTGCACGCCACCTGGAACGCGATGGTCAAGACCGGCGCCGACCGGCTGATGACCATGGGCTGGATCGCGGCGGCGACGGGCCTTGTCGCGCTGCCCTTCCTGCCCTTCATTCCCTTTCCGGGCTGGGACGTCGCCAGGATCCTCGCGCTCTCCTTCGCGCTGCATGCGGGCTACAAACTCTTCCTGGTCAAATGCTACGAACACGGAGATTTCGGCCAGGTCTATCCGCTGTCGCGCGGCCTCGCCCCGGCGATCGTCACCGTCATCGGCGCAATCTGGCTCGGCGAAATCCTGCCCACGCCCGCTTTCATCGGCATCGCGCTGGTCGCGCTCGGCATTGTCAGCCTCGCCTTCCGCCGCACCAATGGCGCGGGCCTGCCGAACGATCCGCGCGCGCTCGCCTATGCGCTCGGCACCTCGCTCTTCATCGCCGCCTACACGCTGAACGACGGCCTCGGCGGCCGCATCGCCGAAAGCCCGCACATCTATGTGATCTGGCTCTTCGCCGGCGACGGGTTGATCTTCTTCCTGCTGGTGCTCTGGCGGCGCGGCCGGAAATTCCTGGTGCCGCAGCGCGCCATGGCCATCGGCTTTGCCGGCGGCGTGATGTCCGTCATCGCCTACTGGCTGGTGATCTGGGCGATGACGCTGGCGCCGCTCGGCCCCGTCGCCGCGCTGCGCGAAACCAGCGTCGTCTTCGCCGCCCTCATCTCCGGCCTCCTGCTGAAAGAAGGCCTCGGCTGGCGCGCCATCGCCGCCGCCTGCGTCGTCGCGGCGGGCGTTATATTGCTCAGAATGTAGGAAGGAATTGGCACGCGAAGCCGCGAAGAAGAAAGAATTGTTCACGCAGAGGCGCAGAGACGCAGAGGTGCTGTTATGCGGGATACGGGCATGGGCTCCCACAAGCGCCCTTTTTTCTTGCCGGGCTTTGCCCGGCAAAGGAATCGGGCGACAGGAAACGGGAGCCTGCCACACATACATTCCTCTCTGCGTCTCTGCGTGATACCTTCCCTTACTTCTTCTTCGCGTCTTCGCGCCTTCGCGTCTTCGCGTGCAAAACCTTCCTTCAAAGATTGACGCCAAGCCCCTCATCCGCGCCGATCATCAGATTGAGGCACTGCACCGCCTGGCCCGACGCGCCCTTGCCGAGATTGTCGAGGAGCGCCACAAGCCGCGCCTGCTTCGTCTTCTCGTTGCCGAAAACGAACAGCTTCATCGCGTTGGTGCCGTTCAATTGCTCGGGGTCGAGCTTGGTCATCGCCGCACTGTCGGCAAGCGCCGCCACCGACACGAACCGCGCGCCTTCATAGGCCGCCGCCAGCACCTCATGCACGCCACCAAGCGCCGGCGCGCCCGGCAGCGCCCAGAGCTGCAGCGGCACTTCGACGATCATGCCCTGCGCATAGCGCCCGACATTCGGCGTGAAGAGCGGCGGATGCGAAAGCCCCATATTCGCCTGCATCTCCGGCACATGCTTGTGCGCGAGGCCGAGCGCATAGGCGCGGAAGGCTTCGAGCGTGTAGTTCGACGACGCCTCGTCCTCGAACTCGGCGATCATCTGCTTGCCGCCGCCCGAATAGCCCGACACCGCGTTGACGGTGAGCGGCCATGAGGCCGGCAGCAGCCCCGCTTCGACAAGCGGCCGCGTCAGCGCGATGGCGCCGGTCGGATAGCAGCCGGGATTGGTGACGCGTGCCGCGCCCGACACAAGCTGCCGCTGCGCCGCCGTCATTTCGGGAAACCCGTAAACCCAGCCGTCCGCCACCCGATGCGCCGTCGAGGCGTCGATGACGCGCGTGGTCTTGTTGTCGATCAGCGACACCGCCTCGCGCGCCGCATCGTCCGGCAGGCACAGCACCACGATGTCGGCGGCGTTGAGCGCATCTTTCCGCGCGCCCGCATCCTTGCGCTTCGCCTCGCCGAGCGAAATCAGTTCCAGATCGTCGCGCCCGTCGAGCCGCGCCCGGATCTGCAACCCCGTCGTCCCCACTTCGCCGTCGATGAAAACCTTCGTCGTCATCTCTCTCTCCACAAAAACAAAAAAGGCGCCTCGTTTCCACGAAGCGCCTTTCCGTGAACCCCTGAGGGGATCAGCGCTTCGAGAACTGGAAGCTGCGGCGGGCCTTCGCCTTGCCATATTTCTTGCGCTCGACCACGCGGCTGTCGCGCGTGAGGAAGCCTTCCTTCTTCAGCGCCGGACGCAGGCCCGGTTCGAAGAAGGTCAGCGCCCGCGAAATGCCGTGACGGATGGCGCCCGCCTGGCCCGACAAGCCGCCGCCCACCACCGTGCAGGTGATGTCGTACTGCTTCTCGCGCGCGGCTGTCACCAGCGGCTGGTTGAGGATCATGCGCAGCACCGGACGCGCGAAGTAGACTTCGAGCGCGCGGCCATTGATGCTGATGCGCCCCGAGCCCGGCTTGATCCAGACGCGGGCAACGGCGTTCTTGCGCTTGCCGGTTGCATAGGCGCGGCCGAACTTGTCGAGCTTCGGCTCCGCCGGCGCGGCTTCCGCCGCCGGTGCGATCGCTTCTTTCAGGCCTTCAAGCGTGGTTGTTTCGGACATGGTCATGCGATCCTGACGTTCTTGCGGTTGCGCGCCGCGAAGTCGATCTTCTGCGGCTGCTGCGCCTCATGCGGATGTTCGGCGCCGCCATAGATGTGCAGATTGCCCATCTGCTTGCGGCCGAGCGGCCCGCGCGGGATCATCCGCTTGACGGCGAGTTCGATCACGCGCTCCGGGAAGCGCCCTTCGAGGATGCGCTTCGGGCTCGTTTCCTTGATGCCGCCGGGATGGCCGGTGTGGCGGTAGTAGCGCTTGTCGTCGTATTTGGCGCCGGTGAGAGCCACCTTCGCCGCATTGACGATGATCACGTTGTCGCCGCAGTCGAGATGAGGTGTGTAGGTCACCTTGGTCTTGCCGCGCAGCACATTGGCGACATAGGACGCAAGCCGGCCGAGCACGATGCCTTCGGCATCGATCACGATCCACTTCTTCTCGATCTCCGAGGCTTTCGCGGAATAGGTCTTCATTGCGAAACATCCTGAAAAATCTGGAAGGGCCGCAATCGCGGCCCCTGTTCGGCGCTGCTTCTAGGCGATCCCCGGAGGCCTGTCAACAACATCCGGCGTGTCCGAGGCCCGAAAAACGCTGAAATAACAGTCTTTTGCCGATGGGGTATTATAATACCCCATTCCCCTCACTTCGGCGGGATCGAATAGGTCGAAACCGCATGGGCCACAGGGTCGTCCGCCGCCCCCTCCTGCCACATCGCGATCTCGCCCACCGCCAGCGCCCGCCCGAGCTTCAACAGCCGCGCCTCGCCGATAATCTCGGCAGGCTTCGGTTTCCGCAGAAAATTGATCGAAAGGTTGGTGGTGACCGCCAGCGCCACCGGACCGATATGCGCCAGCACCGCCGCATACATCGCATAGTCGGCGAGTGCCATCATGGCGGGCCCGGATACGGTGCCGCCGGGCCGGAGATTGCGTTCGGCGAAGGCAAGCCTGAGCCGCGCAAAACCCGGCCCCACCGCCTCGATCCGCGTCAGCGCGCCCCCTTCCCGCATCTGCGGAAACTCCCGCGCCATGAAGTCTTCCAGCGCCTCGACGCTCATCACCGGCTTCAGATCGGCCACCCGCCCCTCCCCTTGTTGCCCGCCGCTTTTACCCCAAGCGCCGGCGCGGTTAAACTCCGCCGCCCTTGAGGAGAAAGCCATGCCCCCCGTCACGCTCACGACCGAACGCCTGATCCTGCGCCCCTGGCGGGACGCCGACTTCGCGCCCTTCGCCGCCATGTCGGCCGACCCCAAAGTAATGGAGCATTTCCCGGGCACGCTCTCCCGCGCCGAAAGCGACAATGTCGCGCAGATCCTGAAATCCGACATCGAAATCATGGGCTACGGCTTCTGGGCCGTCGAAGTGCCGGGCGTCGCCCCCTTCATCGGCTTCACCGGCATCCGCCCCGTCACCTTCGAGGCGCATTTCACCCCTGCGGTCGAGATCGGCTGGCGCCTCGCGCCGGCCCATTGGGGCAAGGGCTATGCGTGGGAGGCCGCTCGCGCCGCGCTGGCCCACGGCTTCGGCGCCGGCCTCCCCGAAATCGTCTCCTTCACCGTCACCGGCAATTTGCGCTCGCAAGCCGTCATGCAGCGCCTCGGCATGACCCACGACCCGAAGGACGATTTCGACCACCCGAACCTCGCCCCCGGCCACAAGCTCCGGCGGCATGTGCTTTACCGGATGAAGCGCCCCTGACTCCGGCGCCCCACCCCGCTATGCTCCCCCAAAAGCAAAACCGGGAGACGCCACGATGAGCCAGCCCGCCGCGAAAACCGCCGCCGAGCCCCTGCTGATCCGCGAGGACAAATCCGGCATCGCCCGCCTGACCATGAACCGCCCGGCGCAGCGCAACGCCCTGTCGCACGACCTGATGGACGCGATGCAGGCCGAATTCGCGCGCATCGCCGAGGACCGCGCGGTGCGCGTCGTCGTGCTGACCGGCGCCGGTCCCGGCTTCTGCGCCGGCCACGACCTGAAGGAACTGACCGCCGCCCGCGCCGAAGCCGATCGCGGCCGCGCCTTCTACGAGGCGACGATGCGTCAATGCAGCGCGCTGATGCAGGCGATCGTTCATTGTCCGAAGCCGGTCATCGCCCGCGTCCACGGCATCGCGACGGCCGCCGGCTGCCAGCTTGTCGCCAGCTGCGATCTCGCCATCGCCGCGACCGAAGCGAAATTCGCGACGCCCGGCGTCAATATCGGTCTCTTCTGTTCGACGCCGATGGTCGCCTTGTCGCGCAACGTCGCCCGCAAGCAGGCGATGGAAATGCTGCTGACCGGCGAAATGATTTCCGCCGCCCGCGCCGTCGAGATCGGCCTCGTCAACCGCGCGGTACCGGCCGAAGAACTCGACGCCACGGTGACGGATCTTGCGCGCCTCATCGCCTCGAAATCGGCGCACACGGTCTCGATCGGCAAGCGCGCCTTCTACGAGCAACTCGAAAAGCCGCTCGCCGAGGCTTACGACTATGCCAGCGAAGTGATGGTCAAAAACATGCTCGCCCGCGACGCCGAGGAAGGCATCGGCGCCTTCATCGAAAAGCGCGACCCGAAATGGGAAGACCGCTGATGCCAACCGCAAATGAGGTCGAGCCCGGCGACATCGAACACATCCTGCACGAGACGAAACTGATCGCCCTTGTCGGCGCCAGTTCCAATCCGCGCCGCGACTCCCATGGCGTGATGCAGTTCCTTCAGGCAAAAGGCTACCGCGTGATCCCGGTCAATCCGGGCCTCGCCGGCCAGAGCCTCAACGGCGAGAAGGTCTATGCGGCACTCTCCGACATTCCCGAAAAGATCGACATGGTCGATGTCTTCCGCAATTCCGAAGCCGCCGGCCCCGTCGCCGACGAAGCCGTCGCCATCGGCGCCAAATACATCTGGATGCAGCTCGGCGTCGTCAACGAAGAAGCTGCCGCCCGCGCCCGCGCCGCCGGCCTGAAAGTCGTGATGAACCGGTGTCCGAAAATCGAGATACCGAAATTGGGGGTGTAATTTCTTGCCGCCAACCTCGCTCAACATTCAGTGTCACCCCGGCGAAAGCCGGGGCCCACTCGCAGTGCCGCTTGCCGCAGGTATCAATTCTGCACATGGCGCTGACGCCGCCCGCCAACTCCCCTGCTGAGGGAACCAATGGACCCCGGCTTTCGCCGGGGTGACAACGAAGAAAACCAACGAGGCTACAAATGACCGACCGCAAATTCGACACCCTCGCCATCCATGCCGGCGCCAAGCCCGACCCCACCACAGGCGCCCGCGCCACGCCGATCTACCAGACGACCTCCTTCGTCTTCGACGATGTCGATCACGCGGCCTCGCTGTTCGGCCTCCAGGCCTTCGGCAACATCTACACCCGCATCACCAACCCGACGACCGCCGTGCTCGAAGAGCGCGTCGCGGCGCTGGAAGGCGGCACGGCGGCGCTCGCCGTTGCGTCCGGTCACGCGGCGCAGATGCTCGCCTTCCACACGTTGCTCGAACCGGGCGACCGCTTCGTCGCCGTCAAGCAGCTTTACGGTGGCTCGATCAACCAGTTCGGTCACTCCTTCAAGAAATTCGGCTGGGAAGTCGATTGGGCCGACGGCACCGATCCGGCCTCGATCAAGTCCGCCATCGGTCCGAAGACCAAGGCCGTCTTCATCGAAAGCCTCGCCAATCCCGGCGGCATCGTCATGGACATCGCGGCGATCGCCAAGGTCGCGCATGACGCCGGCGTGCCGCTGATCGTCGACAACACGCTGGCCTCGCCTTACCTCTGCCGGCCGATCGAACACGGCGCCGACATCGTCGTTCACTCCGCGACCAAGTTCCTCGGCGGCCACGGCAATTCGATGGGCGGCATCATCGTCGACAGCGGCAAGTTCGACTGGGTGAAGTCCGGCAAGTACAAGACCATGACCGAGCCTTGCGCCTCATATCACGGCTTGAAGATCGCCGAGACCTTCGGCCCCATCGCCTTCGCCATTGCCTGCCGCGTCCTCGGCCTGCGCGATCTCGGCCCCGCCATCTCGCCCTTCAACGCCTTCATGATCCTGACCGGCATCGAAACGCTGCCGCTCCGCATGCAGCGCCATTCAGACTCGGCGCTGAAGGTGGCGAAGTTCCTGAAGGATCACCCCAAGGTCACCTGGGTCTCCTATGCCGGCCTCGACAGCGACCCCTTCAACAAGCTGATGAAGAAATATTCGCCGAAAGGCGCCGGCGCCGTCTTCACCTTCGGCGTCAAGGGCGGCTACGAGGCGGGCGTCGAGCTTGTCGGCAAGGTCGAACTCTTGAGCCACCTCGCCAATGTCGGCGACACCCGCAGTCTGATCATCCACCCCTCCTCCACCACACATCGTCAGTTGACGGAGGATCAACAGAAGGCCGCCGGCGCCGGCCCCGACGTCGTCCGCCTCTCCATCGGCCTCGAAGACCCCGCCGACATCATCGCCGACCTCGAACAGGCGCTGGGGGCGTGAGCCGTATCGTTCTGACTCGTATAAAAAACAGGTGTCATCCCGGGGCTTGTCCCCGGGACCCAATCCACCTCACCGGGAAACGGAGGGCCAATGGACCCCGGCAACAAGTGCCGGGGTGACATCCAAATTTGGTTGAAGAAAAACCCCTACCGCATCACCCGATGCGCATGCCACAGCGCCACCGTCAGCACGATCAGCGCGCCGGCCTGATGCGCCGCGCCCGCTAACTCCCGCCGACGGCTCCAAGCTCGCTCATATCGGCGATCCCGAGTGCTTCGATACACGACGCAAGGCCGGTGCGGACATGCGCAACGGCGGCAACCCTTTCCGCCTTGCGGTCCAGTGCGTCGCGCCGGATCGGCGCTTCCATGAATTCACTGTAGTAGTGATGGATAAGACCGGCCGGATCGCTCAGTCCGTCGGCGAACACGTCGCCTTCATATCGCCGCAGCCCGACCTGGTGCACAATCCCGATCTCTTCCGCGGTGCATTCCCCGAGCAGGAACTGATAGACCCGGTAATTGAATGCCGGCCGCAACGGCTCGAACCGCCCATGCTCCAGAACCGCCGTCGATAGCGGCAATTGATCGGACCCGAAAGCGCCACGCTGCTTCTGTTTCGGGAACCGGTTCTTGAAGTGGTGCGAGATCTTCGTCGCATGGCGCTGCCATATCCAGTGAAGCCGCGAGTTGAGCGGCGACGTCACGACGCCCGAGTTGAAATACAGGCACTCGATCTCGCGCAACGGATCGCCGTTCGCCAGCCTTTCATATTTGTACTGCCACGGCTCCCACGCCGCGTGGATCGTATCGAGCCCGAGTTGTTCGCGCACGGTGTCGACGATCTCCTTCGGCGCGCGCTCCTTGTCCGCCAGGTCCGCCATGATGCAGCGCCTTGCCGGCTCGATCAGGTCGGGCACATCGCGGACGAATGCAGCATCGTTGTCCAGCAGAATGCGCGCCTCGGTCTTTTTCTGGTCGAGAAGAGCCAGCAGCTTGTTGTAGGTGCCGGAATAGTTGCAGAGGTAGTGCGGGTTCTCGTGCACGACAAGCGACGCGCCGGTCCCTTCCAGAAAATCGAGGAGCCGGGTGCTCTGCGGTCGCACGACATGAACCCGAAGCGGAATCCCCGAACCGTCACGCACATGATGCGCCCACGTCGCCGCAAGGCAGAGCAAATTGAATGCCTTCAACGGATAGAGCGGCCCTCGGTCGTCAAACAGGGTAACGAAGGAAAGATCACCGCCCATGAACACGATCGTCCGAATGCATCCGGCCGCCATAAAACTTCGCCAGCGGTTCAGCGCAGATTGCGTCGATCGTTTCCACTTCCTTCTCCGTCAGCGTTTCCCGAAATCGGCCGACGCGGGAGGCGTCGAGCGCGGAACCGTACTGCTCGACATAGGCCGGCATCTTGCGTATGTGCTCCTTGTGCTCGAAACGCTTCCATTCCGAATCCGGATCGTACTGCGACAGATCGAGCCCCGTGAATTTCTCGATTTTTCTTAGCGTCGGCTCGAGCGCCTGTATCACGTCTTCATAACGCACGAACATTGAATTTTCCGGCTCACCGGACAGCATCGGCGCATAGTAGGACGTGTACTTCTTCGCCAACCCGGCAACGTCCCTGTTCTTGAAAGCCTTGGCCGCGTCGCCGTCCATCCCCCGCTCCGCCTGCCGCTTGCCCACATCGAGCTCCGATACAATCTGGTCGCGCGGATCCCGAACGCAGATCACCTGCTTGGCGGTGGGCATCAGCACGTCGATTTCGGCCTTGAATCTGCTCATCTCGGGGTTCTTCAGAACCAGGTTTTCCACGCCGCCGAAATGCGCGGCCGAAACGCGCAGGAAATCGTCGATCTGCCTTCTGAACAAATCCCTGCAACCCTCGTAGTCGTCGAAGTACCACTGCACCACACGGTCGTAATTTGTCGTCGCCCAGCGAAAGCTGCCAAGCATCCGGGTCAGCAACTGACACTCCCCGACATGCGCATTCGCATCGGGGTCGTTGCAAAGGATTTGATTGAGAAGAGTCGTCCCGGTACGCCGGGCGCCGAAGATCAGTACGACGTTCATTGCTGTCCTTGATGTTCAGGCAGCTTGGCCCGTTCGTTACTGTCGGCACAAAATCCAAGCTCGCCGGACGATAACCCAGATCGTGCACACGGTAAATAATGCAAGTGCGCCTCAAGATGTCGCCGGCCCCGCGCCGGGCCCTTTCTGCAAGCCCCTACCGCATCACCCGGTGCGCATGCGCAAACGCCAACGTCAGCACGATCAGCGCGCCCGCCTGATGTGCCGCGCCAAGCGGGATCGGCACGACCCACAACACTGTCCAGATGCCAAGCAGCGCCTGCAGGACAATCGCGAGCAGCAACAGCCCCGCGCTGTCCGCCGCCGCCGTCCGGCGCGCCGCAAACCAGTGCCACAGCGCCGCCAGCAACAAGAGATAGGCCGCGATCCGGTGCTGGAACTGCACGGTCAGATGGTTCTCGAAAAAATTATGCCAGAGCGGCGACATGCGCATCAGCCCGTCCGGCAGCCATGCGCCGTCCATCAGCGGCCAGGTGTTGTAGACGGCGCCCGCCCGCAAGCCCGCCACGAAGGCGCCGAGGATCGTCTGTAGAAAGACGAAGATGACCAGCGCCAGCGCCGCCTTGGCGATGCCGCCAAGCGCCCGCGTCGCCTTGCCGCGCTGGAGGTCGAACACCGTCCAGACCAGCGCCATATAGATCAGCGTCGCCAGCCCCAGATGCGCCGCCAGCCGGTACTGGCTGACCTCCGTGCGCTCCGTCAGCCCGCTCATCACCATCCACCAGCCGAGCACGCCTTGCATGCCGCCCAGCACGAACAGCCCGACAAGCCGCGGCAGCAGCGCCCGCTCGACGCGCCGCGTCACGAGGAACCAGACGAAGGGCACGAAGAAGGCGAGCCCGATCAGCCGCCCGAGAAAGCGATGGCTCCACTCCCACCAGTAGATCGTCTTGAATTCGGCAAGCGACATGCCCTTGTTGATGAGTTGGTATTGCGGGATCTGGCGGTAGAGATCGAATTCGGCCTGCCAGTGTTCCTCGCTCATCGGCGGCAACGCGCCGGTCACGGGCTTCCATTCGGTGATCGACAACCCGCTTTCGGTCAGCCGCGTCAGCCCGCCCACCACCACCATGATGAAGACGAGTGCGGCGACCGCCGCCAGCCAGATCGCGATGGCGCGATGGTCAGCGTCGCTGCGTTCGGCGGCATTGATCCGGGACAGAAGGCTCATGGAAGTTAGGAATAGCCGCTGGGGCCGCCCGCGCCTAGCCCGTTCGGGCCGCGACGCCTCGCCGCGCCGGTCTATGCAGGCGCGCCCGGATGGGCTAATCGAAAGGCCTCGCTGTTCCGCCCGGCCAATTCGGAGTTCCCATGCGTCTCGGCATCCGCACCCGCAAACTGATCGGCACCGTCGTGCTGTTGATCGGCCTGACGCTTTATTCGTTTCTGGTGATGACGGTTGCGGTCAGCGGCCACCTGCCGGACAACGGCGCGGTGCAGTTTTTCTACTACCTGACGGCGGGTGTCGCCTGGGCCTTCCCGGCGAAATATCTGATCGTCTGGATGGTCCGTCCCGACCCGGCCTGAAACCGGGGACAAGTTTATTTTATCCCCGCCCCCGAGAGCCATCCGCCGCTCGCGCCGAAGCATTTGTGACAGATTTTTGACAGTTCGATGACAGTCGAACGCCAGAAGCGCCGTTTCAGCCGAAGCGGCCGGTCACGACCTTGTTGAGCACGAAGATGACGACGATGAAAAGAACGATCGGAAGAATGGCGTCGATCATCGGCTAACTCCTTGTAGTTTGGCGATAATTGGTCGGAGCGGCCGGATTCGAACCGACGACCCCTTGTCCCCCAGACAAGTGCGCTACCGGGCTGCGCTACGCTCCGACCGGACGAGGAGCGAACCCCTCGGGCGGCGCGGACTATAGACGCGAGACCACATCGCGGCAACGGCTCAAACCGGCCTTTTTCCGTTATTTTTGAAGGCCCTTAGCCTTCCTCTTCCTCGTCGGCCCACAGCGTCTCGTCGATCTCGTCCTTGAGCGAAATCAGGTCTTCCAGCACCGCCGCCAGCTGCTTGCGGCCGCGCGCGCCGATCGGGCGCGCCGGTCCGTCGCGCTCGTCCTGGTCGCCGCGCTCCACCGCCTCGCGCGCCAGTTCGGCGACCGATGCGTCGACCATGCCCTTGCCGGTTTCGGTGACGAACTTAACGCCTTGTTCCCGAAAGACTTTCTGGACGCCTTTGATCGTGTAGCCGTCATTGTAGAGCAGCGTCCGCACGCCGCGCAGCAGGTCCACATCCTCGGGCCGGTAGTAGCGCCTTCCGCCACCGCGCTTCAGCGGCCTGATCTGGTTGAACTTGCTCTCCCAGAAACGCAGCACATGCTGGGGCACATCCAGCTCGGCCGCGACCTCGCTGATTGTACGAAAGGCGTCCGCTGACTTTTGTATCGTCAAATCAGGTCCCTGCCGGTCTTCCCCAACCCGATGGATGAACGCGGATCTGCTCAATTGCACCGTCCGCCGCCGCTTAGTCGGCCGCCGCCGACTTGCCGTTCAGCGCCCCGTTGATGCGCTCCTTGAGCACATGGCTCGGACGAAACACCAGCACACGCCGCGGCTTGATCGGCACTTCCTCGCCGGTTTTCGGATTACGGCCCATGCGGCCACCCTTCTTCCGTACCGAGAACGATCCGAACGATGAAAGTTTCACGGTGTCGCCCTGCGCCAGGCTGTCCGCGATCTGCGACAGCACCAGTTCCACGAGCTCGGTGGATTCGTTCCGCGACAAACCGACTTCCTGATAGACCGCCTCGCTCAAATGCGCGCGCGTCACAGTTTCCCCCATGGCCTCCACCTCTGTAGTTTCAACCGAAGCCTATTGCGCCCCCGGAAACCCGTCAATATCAATGGGATGGCCGATTTTATTCAAGTTCTAATTCGACGCCTGCCCTAGAATCGCAGCAACAGCGATCCCCAGGTAAATCCGCCGCCCATCGCCTCAAGCAGCACAAGGTCGCCTTTCTTGATTCGGCCATCCTTGACCGCCGTGTCGAACGCCAGTGGCACGGACGCCGCGGAGGTATTGCCTTGTTCGGCCACCGTCAGCACAACCTTCTCGGGCGGCAGGCCGATCCGCTTGGCCGTGCCGTCGAGAATCCGCTTGTTGGCCTGATGCGGCACGAACCAGTCAATGTCATCGGCATTGAGCCCCGTCGCCGCCAGCGATTCGGTGATCGCCTCGGCGATATTGACCACGGCGTGACGGAAAACCTCGCGCCCCTCCATCCGGACATGCCCTGTCGATTGCGTCGAGGACGGCCCGCCATCGACATAGAGCTTGTCCTTGTAACGCCCGTCGGAATGGAGATGCGCAGTCAGGACGCCGCGATCGGCATTCGTCCCCTCGCCCGCCGCGCCCTTGACCACCACGGCACCCGCGCCATCGCCGAACAGCACGCAGGTCGTCCGGTCGGTCCAGTCGAGCAGCCGTGAAAACGTCTCGGCGCCGATCACCAGCGCCGTCTTCGACTGCCCGGTGCGGATGAAGGTATCGGCGATGGTCAGCGCATATACGAAGCCCGAACAGACCGCCTGGATGTCGAAGGCTGCACCGTGATGCAGGCCGAGCTCGGCCTGCACCGTCACCGCGGTTGCCGGAAATGTATAATCGGGCGTCGTCGTCGCCAGAATGATTGTATCGATCTCTTGCGCGTCGATGCCGGCATCGGCGATCGCCGCGCGCGCCGCAGCCAGCGCCAGATCCGATGTCAATTCGCCGTCCGCCGCGATGTGCCGGCTGTGAATGCCGGTCCGCTCGACGATCCACTCATCGGTCGTCTCGACGATCTTCGACAAGTCGTCGTTGGTCATCACCCGGGCCGGCAGATAGCTCCCCGTGCCCGCAATAATTGTTCTGATTGTACTCACGAAAGAACTGCCTCGGATTCCGGTGTTTTTGTATTTTCGTTCTGGCCGGTTGCGCCGGTTCCGAACCTGTCGATCAAATTGAGGTCGGCGACGATCTTGCTGACCAGATCGGCGGAGGCGACATCGACCGCAACGTCGATCGCTGCCGCAAAGCCCGTCGCGTCCGTTCCGCCGTGGCTTTTGACGACAAGCCCGTTGAGACCGAGAAAGACCGCACCGTTGGAAGCGCGGGGATCGAGTTTCTTGGCGAGAGCCCGAAACGCGCCTTGCGCAAAGACATAGCCGATACGCGCCATCAGCGAGCCGGCGATGGAGGCGCGCAAATAGTCCATGATCAGACGCGCCGTTCCTTCGGCCGTCTTCAGCGCGATATTGCCCGTATATCCATCCGTCACGACCACATCGACGGTACCTTTGGCAATGTCGTCGCCTTCGACGAAGCCGTGGAACAACATTGGCAGCCGCGCGGCGCGCAACATATGCGCCGCGTCCTTGACCTGCTCCGTACCCTTCACTTCCTCTTCGCCGATATTGAGCAATCCGACCGAGGGGCGTTCGAGGTTGAAAATGACGCGCGCAAAGGCTTCGCCCATCACCGCGAATTGAACGAGCTGCGCCGCGTCCGGTCCGATCGTCGCACCGAGATCGAGCACCACGCTTTCGCCGCGCGCCGTCGGCCACAGCGCCGCAAGCGCCGGCCGCTCGACATTCGGCATCGTCTTGAGGATCACCTTCGACATCGCCATCAGCGCGCCGGTGTTGCCTGCCGACACCGCGACCTGCGCCCGGCCCTCTTTCACCGCGTCGATGGCAAGCCACATGCTGCTCGTCTTGCGGCCGCGCCGCAGCGCCTGGCTCGGCTTGTCGTTCATCGAAACGGCAACATCGGTGTGGACGATCTCGCTTACCGACGCGACACGCGGATGCTTCTCGAGCAGCGGCGCGATCTCGGCTTCATTGCCGTAAATCAGAAAACGGATATCGGGATGCCGGATCGACGCAACTTCGGCGCCGCCAATAACGGTCGCCGGGCCGTGGTCGCCGCCCATGCCGTCCAGCGCAATGGTTAGCCCTCGTGTCACCCGGGCGCCCTTTTCAAATACCTGCGCCCGCCGCCAGCCGGCGCGCGCCCAGAAGATACAAGGTTGACGTTGCGAGACAATAGGCAGATGTGGAGGAATATTTCGCGCGCTCAGTCATTTTTCTTGAGCTTTTCCAATACAGTAAAGGGATTCGGCCGCTCTTCCGCAACGTCTTCGGGAGCCTCGGAAGGCAGATCGTACGCGACACCCGGCTTGCGGGGATAAGGTTCGATCGCCAGTGCCAGCTCTTCGGCGACAGCCTCGCCGATGTCGACCGCGCCGCCGGTCATCGGCTCGGGCGCGTCCTCGCCTTCCGCCTCGATCAGCACTTCGCGCGCCACGGCGCCGGTCTCCGGTTCGGTCGGTTGTTCGGGCAGCCAGCGCCGCGTGAAGCTCTCCTCGATCCGCTGCGTCACCGGATCGAGCGTCACCACGCAAGCCTGAATGACCGTCGCCTCGAAACGGCAATCGGCAATCAAGCCCTGCTTGCGAAACGGCCTGACCCTCGCCGTTCCCTTGAGACCTTGCAGTTCGAGAATGCCGAAACGCCGCGCCAGCGCCGCGCATATTTCGGCATTGGCGTTGAACTCAATGCTCTTGCCGGCGGGCGGCACATCCTTCGCCGCCAGCTTCAGGCTGAATTCAGGTGCGGGGGAAGACGAAGACACGGGCGCCACGTCTCAGTGCCCGGCGATATGCGCCGCCGCAGCGTCCGTTGGCGCGGGAGGCGCAACGAACGTGACACGGCCCGCGGCAATATCGGCGAAGGATTGCGCGGCAAGCGCGACATCGCAACGCCGGACATAGTCCGCCAGTTTTGCCGCCCGATCCGTCATGTCCGGCTCCCCGAACACGTTGCGGGCAATCGCATCGGCCAGAACTGCGTCGCCCTCGGCTCGCAATCCTTCTTCGTAGGCGCCGATGCGACCGTAAAAGGACGAAGCCAGTCCCTTGATCTTCTTGCCGACCGACAGGTCGCCAACGCCCATTTCGCGCAGGGTCTGGTCCATATCGTCGAAAAGCACGTTGAAAATCCGCTGGCCGAGCGCGCGGCCATCCGCACCCCCGTCGCGCAGCCGCCGCAGAACCATGAAGACATGCAGAGAAACCATCTCGAATCGGCCCTCCACCGTGTCGGGAACGCCACCGTGAAGGTAAAACGCAGGCAGGCGCGCCTGCGTCACGACCGCCCGGTAAAGCGAAAAAGCCTCTTCCTCGCCGCGCTGGCGCCCGAAAATTCGTTTCCATATCATGGTTTCGCTCCCGCCGGGCCGCACACGGCTTGCCCGGGGCCGCATATGCCGATTGAATTTACCCGGCGACAAGGGTAGGTCAACGTAAGAACTTTCGGTCCGAGGAGCCCCACCATGATACCGCCGCGTCTGCGCCGTACCGCCCGGTCGATCCTGGCCGCCGTCTGCCTTGTAACGGCAGGAGCGGTGCTGGCCGCCTGTTCGCCGGTCAAGGAAGATCGGGGCTACATATTCGATCCCAAGGACCTGGCAAAAATACAGGCCGGCGTTACGAGCAAGGAGCAGGTCCGGACGATCATGGGATCGCCCTCGACGACCTCCACGATCGACGGCGAGGCGTGGTACTACATCTCGAGCAAGTTCGAAACCTACACCTTCAATCGTCCGCAGGAAATCGATCGGGCCATCGCGGCGTTCTATTTCGAAAAGACCGACGTGGTGCAGGAAGTCGCCTATTACGGCCTCGAAGACGGACAGATCGTCAATTTCGTCAACCGCACGACACCGACCCGCGGCAAGGAACTGACGATCCTCGGCCAGCTCTTCGGCAATCTCGGCCGCTACAACGCACCGGGCGCCGGCATACCCACCACCGGTGCCGGCAACCCCAACCGTCGATAACCGCGAGCTATCCTGCGGCAGCGGCCGGTTTCTCGAAGAGCCTTTCAACGGCTCGCTCGGCCGCATCCGAAAAAGGCCGGAGCGTCGTATCGACGCCCTTCGATTTCAGCATCGCACTGTCGGCATCGTTGCGCGCAATCGCCGCAATATGTCCGGTGAATCCGCGCCCTCGAATTTCCTCGACTAGTGCCACGCGCGGGTCCTGATGCGTAACGCCGATCTCGTGCGGCGGCACCGCGATGATGACATATCGCGCCGCGCCGAGCGGCAGCGATTCGTGCATGTCCGGATCGAACAGATCGCCATACATGACATTGGCGTGATCATGGGCCCAGTCGCGGATCACGTCGGGATCGAAGTCGACGCCAAGCACACTGAGACCGCGCTCTCTGAACCCCCCATGCAAAGCGCGCCCATAGCGGCCGAGCCCAAAAAGAATGACGTCGTATCGCGCGGCATGTGCGCCATCGGCAATCTTCTCTTCGCGATGCGCGACCTTGCGCTCGAAAATGCCGAGATAAGGTTCGAGAAACGTATAGAGCGGCTGCGAATAAAGGATCATATAGGTCGAAAGGCCGATCGTGATGACGCCGACCAGCGTTACGAGACCGACAGCATCCTCGCTCACATGGCCGAGGCCGAGCCCGAGTG
Source organism: Parvibaculum sp. (assembly GCF_019635935.1). Classification (NCBI taxonomy): domain Bacteria; kingdom Pseudomonadati; phylum Pseudomonadota; class Alphaproteobacteria; order Hyphomicrobiales; family Parvibaculaceae; genus Parvibaculum; species Parvibaculum sp. The sequence continues at coordinate 300,946 of NZ_JAHBYN010000001.1, forward strand.
CAATGAAGATCAGCGAGAACTCGCTGATCTGCGCCACGGTCAGGCCGGCCAGAAACCCTGTCCGCTTGCGGTAGCCCATCAGCCCCATGATGATCATCACGATCAGCGGATTTCCGACCAGCACGAACAGCGACAGCAGCAGCGCCGGGCCGACCGCATCGCCGACCACACGCAGATCGAGATGCGAACCGAGCGAAATAAAGAAAAACACCAGCAGGAAGTCGCGCAGGCTGGTCAACCGCGAGCCGATCGCTTCGCGGAACGGCGTCGAAGCCAGTGCGACGCCGGCGATCAGTCCACCAAGCTCCTTGCTGAAGCCGAGATATTCGCCGAGCGCGGCGAAGGCCGCCGCAAGGCCCAGCGCAAAGACGATCAGCAATTCGGGCGCCTTCGCCATGCGGCTCAGGATCGGATGCGCCACGCGGCTGACGACCAGCCAGAGCAGGATCAGGGGCACCGCACCGGCGGCAAGCGCCAGTGCCGCGTCGAGAAGACCGGTTTCATCGGCCGCACTTGCCGTCAGCGCCGACATCACGGCCATTGCAAAAACCACCGCCAGATCCTGAACGATCAGGAAACCGAGCGCGATACGGCCGTGCAACGCATCCAGCTCGCGCTTGTCCGACAGCAGCTTGACGATGATGATGGTGCTGGAAAAGGTCAGCGCCACAGCCACGTACAGGCTGGCAATCGGCGACATGCCGAGACCGAGGCAGATCAGAAAGCCGACAACGGAGGTGAAGAGTATCTGGCCGAGGCCGGTATTCAGCGCGACCACGCCGAGCGTCCGCACGAGATTGAGGTCGAGCTTCAAACCGACGAGAAACAGGAGCAGCGTCACACCGAGTTCTGAAAGTAGCTTCAGATAGTCGGTCGACTGGACGATATCGAAACCGGCGGGGCCCGCCAGCATGCCGACAATGATGAAACTGACGATCATCGGCTGGCGCAACCAGATGCCCATCAGCCCGATCAGCGAAGCCAGCATCAAAAGGGCCGCTATTTCATAAAAAACCGTCGCTTCCGGCACCCGCCCCTCCCTGTCGTATCACCTGCAGTCTTATTCTATTCCAACCGCCGGTCAAACGTCCCGCAATATGAAAAGGCCCCGCGGGATTTCTCCCTCGGGGCCTTTCCTTCTCGGCTTTGGGCCGGATTAGTGCGCCAGCACCGCGAGCAGCAGAAGCGCCACGATGTTGGTGATCTTGATCATCGGGTTGACGGCCGGACCGGCGGTGTCCTTGTAGGGATCGCCGACCGTATCGCCCGTAACGGCGGCCTTGTGGGCTTCCGAGCCCTTGCCGCCGTAGTTGCCGTCTTCGATGTACTTCTTCGCATTGTCCCAGGCGCCGCCGCCGGACGTCATCGAGATCGCGACGAAGAGACCCGTCACAATGACGCCGAGCAGCATCGCACCGACCGCCGAGAAGGCGGCCGACTTGTCGGCAATGCCCAGAACGATGAAGTACAGCACGACCGGCGAGAGCACCGGCAGCATCGACGGGACGATCATTTCCTTGATCGCCGCCTTGGTCAGCATGTCGACCGCGCGCGCATAATCGGGCTTCGATGTGCCCGCCATGATGCCCGGATCGGCCTTGAACTGACGCCGCACTTCCTCAACGACCGAACCGGCCGCACGGCCAACGGCCGTCATGCCCATCGAACCGAAGAGATAGGGCAGCAACCCGCCGATGAAGAGACCGATCACGACATAGGGGTTGGAGAGCGAGAAGTCCGGGCTGACGCCGGCGAAGTACCCATAGGTCTCCGAGTTGGCGGCAAAGAACTTCAGGTCTTCCGTATAGGCCGCAAACAGCACCAGCGCGCCGAGGCCCGCCGAACCGATCGCATAGCCCTTGGTAACGGCTTTCGTCGTGTTGCCGACAGCATCGAGCGCATCGGTCGTCTTGCGCACATCGGCCGGAAGATCGGCCATCTCGGCAATGCCGCCCGCATTGTCCGTCACCGGACCGAAGGCGTCGAGCGCGACCACCATGCCGGCCAGCGCCAGCATCGTCGTCACCGCGATAGCGATGCCGAAGAGGCCCGCCAGACCGTAGGTCACGAGAATGCCGACCACGATGGTGAGCGCCGGCAGCGCCGTCGCTTCCATCGAAATCGCCAGACCCTGAATGACGTTGGTGCCATGACCGGTGGTCGAGGCCGCCGCCACCGACTTCACCGGGCGGAAGTTGACGCCGGTGTAGTATTCGGTGATCCAGATGATGAGGCCCGTCACGATCAGGCCGGCGATGCCGCAGATATAGAGGCTGAAGCCGGTGAAGGGTTTTCCGTTGACGACAAATTCGGAGTCGAGGCCGATCACGGCGTCGGTCACGAAATAGAGCGCGATCAGCGACAGCACCGCCGAAGCGATGAAGCCCTTGTAGAGCGCACCCATGATGTTGTTGCTCTTGCCGAGCCGCACGAAGAACGTGCCGATGATCGACGTCACGATGCAGGCCGCGCCGATCGCCAGCGGGTAAAGCATCATGTTGCCGAGGCCTGCCCCGACGAAGAAGATCGAGGCCAGAACCATCGTGGCAACGACGGTCACCGCATAGGTCTCGAAGAGGTCGGCCGCCATGCCGGCGCAGTCGCCGACATTGTCGCCCACGTTGTCGGCGATGGTCGCCGGGTTGCGCGGATCGTCTTCCGGAATACCGGCTTCGACCTTGCCGACGAGATCGCCGCCGACATCCGCACCCTTGGTGAAGATGCCGCCGCCGAGACGGGCGAAGATAGAGATCAGCGAGGCGCCGAAACCGAGCGCCACCAGCGCGTCGATCACTTCGCGCGAACCAGCGTCGAGACCCAGATGAACCGTCAGCACGGCATAGTAGACCGCGACCGACAGCAGCGCGAGGCCGGCAACGAGCATGCCCGTCACGGCGCCAGACTTGAAGGCAACGTCAAGGCCGGCCGCAAGGCTGACGCTGGAGGCCTGCGTGGTGCGCACATTGGCGCGCACCGAAACCAGCATGCCGATATAGCCCGCAGCGCCCGAAAGCGTCGCACCGACCAGGAAGCCGACCGCGACCTTCAGCGTCAGCAGATACCAGACGATGAGGAAGATGACGGCGCCGACGGCGGCGATGGTCGTGTACTGGCGCGCGAGATAAGCGCTGGCGCCTTCCTGGATCGCCGCTGCGATCTCCTGCATGCGCGCATTGCCCGCATCCATCGCCAGCACCGAGCGTACAGCCCAGATGCCGTAGACGAGCGCGAGCAGCCCGCAGCCGATAATAGCCCACAAAGCAGTGCTCATTGTTTTGTCCTTAGGTTCCTTGACGGATTGTACCGGCGGGAATTTTCCACTCGGCCTCCAGCGCGGGGCGCGCCGGAAGTCCTCCCCCTGCCGAATGCAGAAATCGCGCGGAAAGATGCCAAATACGGCATGGGAAAGCAACCGCCCGTCCGGCCGGGGGCCGATCCTAAAAATGACGGTATCCCAAATGCTTGAGAGCGACCGGCCGGCCGGCGCCGTCGACCGGATTTATGCCATCGGCCACCGGCAGAACGGTCCCGATCCGGACAATTGGGGTCCCGGTTTCCGCAGCGACACGGGCAATACCGGCGTCGCTGCCCGGCGGGGCCGCGAACAGGATTTCATAGTCGTCGCCGCCGCCGGCGACCGCCTCGATGAGCCCCTTGTCGAGCGCCAGCGCGGCGCGCCCGGCCTCGGACAAGGGCAGCCGATCGATTTCGATTCGCGCCCCGACGCCCGAAACCGCACATAAATGCCCCAGATCGGCCATCAGCCCATCGGAGACGTCCAGCGCCGCGCTGGCGATCCCGCGCAGCCGCATACCCGCCGCCACCCGCGGCTCCGGCAGCCGGTAGCGGCCCGCCAGATCGTCCCGGTGCGTGGCGCCGAGCTCTTCAAGACCGCCCTGCAGGACCATCAGGCCGAGCGCCGCGTCACCCAGCGCGCCTGTGACATAGAGCCCGTCGCCGGCGCTGGCGCCGCCCCGCCGGAGCATCTGCCCAGCCGGAACCTCGCCGATGGCCGTCAACGTGAAGCTCGCCGGCCCCGGCATCCGCACCGTGTCGCCGCCCCAAAGGGCGATTCCGAAGATTTTCTGGTCGGCCGCCAGCCCGCGCGCAAAATCGCGCATCCACGCGAGCGGCGTGCCGTCGCGCCACGCCGTCACCAGGAGGTAGCCCCGCGGCGTCGCGCCCTTGGCGGCAAGGTCCGACAGGTTCACGCGTAGCAGCTTGCGCGCCACGCTTTCGGCCGGGTCGTCGGAAAGAAAATGCACACCTTCGACCATCGCATCGACGGTCAGCACGGTCTCGCAACCGGGTGTGGGCGCATAGAGCGCGGCATCGTCCTTGAGCGCCAGCGCCTCCGGCGCGGATGCCGCCAGCGGCGCGAACAGTTCCGCGATCAGTTCGAATTCGTCGGGCGCGTCAGCCTTGTCCGGCGGCGTCATGATCCGCTCCCGTGCCGCCCCTGATCTCACGGCCGAGCCGGTCGAGCACGGCATTGACGACGCCGGGCTCGTCGCCCTCGAAGAAGGCGTGCGCCACGTCGACATATTCGTTGATGACGACTTTCACCGGAATGTCCTTGCAGCGCCGAATCTCGTAGGCGCCGGCGCGCAGAATGGCGCGCAACGTCGCATCGAGCCGCCCCAGCGCCCAGCCCTTCGCCAGCGCGCCGTTGACCTCGCGGTCGAGCTCGCGCTGCTCGCGCACGACGCCGCGCACGATGTCATCGAAATGCGCTGTGTCGGCTTCGACGATTTCCTCGTCCTCGGTCGGCCGTTCGAGCAGATGCTGTGTGAATTCTTCGACGGCGTCGTCCAGCGGCGTACCCGCAACGTCCATCTGGTAGAGCGCCTGCACTGCGCCGAGGCGCGCGGCGCTGCGCGCTCGCGGATCGACGCTTTGGCCTGAGGCTGGTTGTGCGGGCACAGAGGTCATTTTATACCGAGCGACCGCTCACGCTCCCATGCTGCGCTTGAGTGCGATCATGTCGAGGCAGGCATTGGCCGCGCCGCCGCCCTTGTTCTTCTGATCCACCTTGGCGCGCGCCCAGGCTTGCGCCTCGTTCTCGACGGTCTGGATGCCGTTGCCGACCGCAAGCGACCGCTCGACTGCAATATCCATCAGCGCGCGGGCCGACTCGTTCGACACAATGTCGTAATGCGTCGTCTCGCCGCGAATGACGCATCCAAGCGTCACGAACCCGTCGATGGCCTTGGTGAAGGCGCCATGTTTCATCGCGTCGATCGCATACATGATCGCCGCCGGGATCTCCAGCACGCCGGGCACGGCGATGCGCTGCCACGTCGCGCCGCGCGCTTCGATGGCCGCGATGGCGCCGCGCGCCAGCTCGTCGGCAAGATCTTCGTAGAAACGCGCTTCCACGATCAGGATGTGAGCATTGACCGTCGTCAAGATGTCGTCTCCCTGGCGCGCCGCGCCTTCGTGCCGCTCGCCCCGGCATCGGTGATAGGCCGTTGATCGACGATCCGCAATCCATATCCGTCGATGCCAACGATGCTGCGGTCGGTATCGGACAAGAGCACCATGTCATGGACGCCGAGATCGAGCAAAATCTGCGCGCCGACACCATATTCGCGCAAGCGGCGCGGCATGCCCTGCTCGCCCCCCTCGCCCTTGCGCAGCAACATATCCGAAACGACGGTCGCCGTCGTATCCCGGATCAGCACGATGATGCCGCGTCCTTCCTCATTGATGATCCGCATCGACTGCTCGAGCAGTTCGGACCGCGGTCCGGTTGCGCCCAGAATGTCGTCGAAAACATTGATGGCGTGCATTCGAACCAGCACAGGTTCCGGCGTCGATATATCGCCCTTCACCAGCGCGATGTGCTCGGCATATTCGACGGTGTTGAGATAGACCATCAGCTTGAACTCGCCGCCGGCCTTTGTGTCGACTTCGGTCTCGATCGCGCGATGGATGAAATTGTCGTAGCGGCGGCGATAGGCGATGAGGTCGGCGATGGTCGCGATCTTCAGCCCGTGAAGCTGCGCGAACTGCACAAGGTCCGGCAGCCGCGCCATCGTCCCGTCGTCGTTCATGATCTCGCAAATGACGCCGGCCGGATAAAGCCCCGCCAGCCGCGCAATATCGACGGCGGACTCCGTATGGCCGGCACGTACCAGCACGCCGCCATCTTTCGCCACCAGCGGAAACACATGGCCCGGCGAAACGATATCGGTCGCGCCCTTGGTCGGATCGATGGCGACGGAAACGGTGTGCGCACGGTCATGCGCCGAGATGCCCGTCGATATGCCTTCGCGGGCTTCGATCGAAACGGTGAAGGCCGTTTGGTGACGCGACTGGTTGGTCGCCGACATCAGTTGCAGATTGAGCTGCTTGGCCCGGTCGCTGGTCAGCGTCAGACACACCAGACCGCGGCCGTATTTCGCCATGAAATTGACGGCCTCCGGCGTGCACATCTGCGCCGGGATGACGAGGTCGCCCTCGTTCTCGCGGTCCTCCGCATCGACAAGAATGAACATCTTGCCGTTGCGCGCGTCCTCGATGACTTCCTCGATCGGAGAGAGGTATTCTTTGTACACGGGGTCTCAGTCCTTCTGAACCAGGCGAGCCACATAGCGGGCCAGCATGTCGATTTCAAGATTAACGGGATCGCCGGCTTTCGCCATCCCCCAGGTCGTCACCGCCTGGGTGTGCGGAATGATATTGATGTCGAACCGGGTCCGGCGCTCTTTTGCCCCTGCAGGAGCCACATCCTCAACCTCATTGACCGTCAGCGACGTGCCGTCGAGGGTGACCGACCCCTTGGGCGCGATGAACCGGCCAAGCTCTTCCGGCGCCTCGAAAACGAACCGCTGGGATGCGCCGTCCGGCTTTATGTCGACGATGCGCGCCACGCCGTCCACATGCCCGCTGACGATGTGACCGCCCAGCTCGTCGCCCGCCTTGAGCGCCCGCTCGAGATTGATCCGCGTCCCCTCGGTCCATGTGCCGAGCGTCGTGCAATCGAGCGACTCCGCCGAGACATCGACCGCAAACCAGTCGCCCTCCGCATCGCGGCCCTTCTCGACCACCGTCAGGCAGCAGCCGGAACAGGCAATGGAGGCGCCAATGTCGATGCCGCTGGAATCGTAGGCCGTCCCGATGACAAAGCGCGCGTCGCTTCGCTTCTCCAGCGCGCGAACGCGACCGACATCGGTGACGATACCAGTGAACATGAACAACTAGCTCCGAAGCACATAGCTGGCGAGCGAGTCCTCGCCGAGTGAAATCAACTCGCGCAGCGCGAAGACCGGCGCTTTCTCGACATGCTTGACGCCGAGCCCCGCGATGGCCGGATAGCCGTCGCCGCCGATGACCTTGGGCGACTGGAACCATTCGATCCGGTCGATCAGCCGTGCCTGCATCAGCGAGGCTGCAAGCCGCGCCCCTCCCTCGACGAGCAGCCGCGTCACGCCGCGCGCCGCGATTTTCTCGAGCGCGTCGCGCATGTCCATCACTCCGCCCTCGCCCGGCGCGACGTCGATCAATGTCACGCCGCAATCCTCGAACGCCTTGCGCCGCGCCGCGTCGCCCTGCGGCAGCGTCAAAATCCAGACCGGAATCTTGTGCGCATCGCGCACCAGCTTCGAGGTCAGCGGCAACCGCAGCCGGCCATCGGCAACGATGCGCACCGGCGACCGTGTGCCGAGCCCCGGCAGACGGCAGGTAAGCTGTGGATCGTCGACCACCGCGGTTGCGCTGCCGACCATGATCGCGTCATGCGTGGCGCGCAGCAGATGCCCGCGATTGCGGGCGCGCTCGCCGGTGATCCATTGGCTCTGGCCATCATGCGTCGCACTGCGTCCGTCGAGCGAGCTCGCAATCTTCAGCGTAACGAGCGGCCGTGCTTCCGACATCGTCAGAAAAAATCCGGCATTGAGATGACGCGCCTCGTCGCCGCAGACATTCTCCGTCACCTCGACACCCGCCGCTTCGAGCATCGCAAAGCCACGCCCGGCAACCTGCGGATTGGGGTCGCTCACTGCGCCGACGACACGCGCGATGCCCGCATCGATCAGCGCCTGTGCGCAAGGTCCGGTCTTGCCCTGATGTGCGCATGGCTCGAGGCTGACATAGGCTGTCGCACCGGACGCCTCGGCACCGGCGCGCGCCAGCGCTTCCGTCTCGGCATGCGGCCGGCCGCCGGCCTGCGTCCAGCCGCGCCCGACGATGCGATGACCCTCATCCTCACGCACAATCACGCAGCCGACCGCCGGATTGGGCGCAACCTGCCCCAACCCGCGTTCGGCGAGCGTCAGTGCCGTTTTCATGAAATGTGTGTCGTGGGGCCGGCTCATTTTCTTCCCTGCAAGCGCATGCCCGGCGACATCGGCTTTATCGGTCGTCGTCGACCTCGTCGCGCACGGGACCGCCGAGTTCGTCCAGAAATGTCCCGAAGTCCCGGGCCTCGCGGAAATTCTTGTAGACCGAGGCGAAACGGACATAGGCGACTTCGTCGAGGGACATCAGCCCTTCCATCACCAGCCGTCCGATCATCGCCGACGGTATCTCGTTCTCGCCCATGCTTTCGAGGCGCCGGACGATGCCGCTCACCATACGCTCAATGCGTTCCTGCTCAACCGGGCGTTTCCGCATCGCGATTTGCACGGAACGCATGAGTTTATCGCGATCGAAAGGCACCCTGCGGTTGTTGGATTTTATGATTGTCAGCTCACGGAGCTGGACCCGCTCGAAGGTCGTAAACCGGCCGCCGCAGGCGGTGCAGAACCGCCGGCGCCGGATCGCCGTATTGTCTTCCGTCGGACGCGAGTCCTTGACCTGGGTATCTTCGTTTCCGCAATATGGACAACGCATGCGCCGCCAGCCCCCTGACTTGAAATATCCGCCGCCGCTGCGGAACTTTTACTTCGGCCCGCCATAGATCGGGAAGCGCCGGCAAAGCTCGACGACGCGCCCGCGAACATCCGCCTCGACTTCAGTGTTGCCTTCTTCGCCGTTCTTCGCCAGCCCGTCCAGTACTTCGACGATGAGACGGCCGACCGTCGCAAACTCCGCAGCCCCGAAACCGCGCGTCGTGCCGGCCGGCGTACCGAGCCGGACGCCCGACGTTACCATCGGCTTTTCCGGATCGAAGGGAATGCCGTTCTTGTTGCAGGTGATATGCGCGCGCTCGAGCGCCGCCTCCGCGACTTTGCCCGTCAGCTTTTTCGGCCTGAGATCGACCAGCATCAGATGCGTGTCGGTGCCGCCCGAAACGATCGCCGCGCCGCCATCGACCAGCGTCGAGGCAAGCGTGCGCGCATTGTCGACGACGGCGCGGGCATAGGATTTGAATTCCGGACGCAGCGCTTCGCCGAACGCGACCGCCTTGCCGGCGATCACATGCATCAGCGGTCCACCCTGGATGCCGGGGAAGATCGCCGAATTGACCTTCTTCCCGATATCTTCGTTGTTCGACAGGATCATGCCGCCGCGCGGACCCCGGAGCGTCTTGTGGGTCGTCGTCGTCACCACATCGGCGAAAGGAAGCGGGCTCGGATGCGCGCCGCCGGCGACCAGTCCGGCGAAATGCGCCATGTCGACCATGAACAGCGCGCCCACGGAATCCGCGATCTCGCGAAAGGCCTTGAAGTCGATGACGCGCGGATAGGCCGATCCGCCGGCAATAATCATCTTCGGTTTATGCGTCTTCGCCAGCGACGCAACCTCGTCCATGTCGACCAGATGATCCTGCTGGCGAACGCCGTATTGCACCGCGTTGAACCATTTGCCCGACTGGTTGGGCGCCGCGCCATGTGTCAGGTGACCGCCGGCCGCGAGGCTCATGCCCATGATGGTGTCGCCCGGCTTCAAGAGCGCCATCATCACGCCCTGGTTGGCTTGCGAACCGGAATTGGGCTGCACATTGGCATAGGCGCAGCCGAACAGCTTTTTGGCGCGGTCGATTGCCAGTTCCTCGGCAATGTCGACAAACTCGCAGCCGCCGTAATACCGCTTGCCCGGATAACCTTCCGCATACTTGTTGGTCATGATCGAGCCCTGCGCCTCCAGCACGGCGCGCGAGACGATGTTCTCCGACGCGATCAGCTCGATCTGGGTTTGCTGACGGTTCAGCTCCAGCTCGATCGCCTTCAGGACATCAGGGTCGCTGCTGGCCAGACCGTCGGTGAAAAAGCCCGAAAAGCCGCCGGGCGCGGCGGCTGCATTGCTCAATGACATAGACCTACCTTCTATTCCGGAAGAACTCGCGGCCGCAGGCAAACGCGCCACCGCGCGCTCCACGGGCCGCCCGGGATCGATATCGGGCGTGATACCACATATTGTCGGCAGGGGCCAATTCACCACAAATTTTCAGCCGCCGCCCAGGCGCGTCATTCCGGGCTGAAATCCGCACTACGCAAGTGCCCGCGCCTTGACCGCCGCCGCAACCCATGTATCAAAGACTAGAAATCGAAAATTTACTTGAAAACCCAAGTTATTCTCCTATCGAGCACCCGCGCCTGCTTGAAACTCACCTTGATTGAAACAAATTTAGACGGAATTCATCATAGAAGAGATGCGCGATATCCTTGATTGTCGTGTCCAAATCGCGCTAGAAGATGCCTGTTACTGTTGCCGCATGTACAGACGGCAGACGGCGTTCCCCAAAGAGGCATCACGCTTGAAATGAACGAGACCAAATCGTCCCCGCAATCCGATGCGACGGAAATGTTGAGCCTGGCGACCGAAATCGTTGCCGCTTATGTCAGCAACAATACCGTGGCGACAGCCGATCTGTCGGGGCTAATCCGAACGGTCTACACGACACTCACAGATATCGAACAAGGCGGCGGCCACAGGGAATCCGAATTGACCCCGGCCGTACCGATCAAGAAGTCGGTCACCGCCGATCACATCATCTGTCTCGAGGACGGCAAGAAGCTGAAAATGCTGAAGCGCTACCTGCGCTCGCAATACGGTCTCTCGCCCGAGGAATACCGTGCCCGCTGGGGCCTGCCGCACGACTATCCGATGGTCGCGCCCAACTATGCCGCCCAGCGTTCGAAGCTGGCGAAGCAGATCGGTCTTGGCCGTGTCGGCGCCGGCATTGGCAGCCCGGCACGAGGCCGCAAGAAGAAGCGCACGGTGCGCTGATCCGCTAGACGACGATCCCCCCGCCGCCGCCCGGCTCCTCCCGGTCGCCGGGCTTCTTCGCGTCCGAGTCCGTTTCACCCTGCCGGTTGAGCATGTAGCGCAGCTTCTGCAGCGCAATGCGCTCGAGTTCGTTTCGCGACGCCGAAGACGGCGCCACGACCGACACCTCGAGATCGGTGGTGACATCGAGCGCCGTCACCTTGACGCTGGTGCCGATCGGCGTGAATTCGAAGATGACCTCACGGCGCACCCCGCCTGCTCCGCCCTTGGAGCCGGCATCGCCGTCCTGGGGACGATCAGGCGGCACGCCGTATCTTGCGGCGCGTCCATACCTGGTCGAGCGCCTTCACCAGATCGCGCATCATGTCGTCGGTATGCACGGGGCAAGGCGTGAAGCGAAGCCGCTCCGTGCCGCGCGGCACCGTCGGATAATTGATAGGTTGCACATAGATATTGTGATCCTGCAGCAGATCGTCGCTGACCTGCTTGCAGACGACCGGATCGCCGACCATCACCGGCACGATATGGCTCTCGCACATCATCACCGGCAAACCGGCATCCGCCAGCAACCGGCGCAGCGTCGCCGCGCGCTCCTGGTGCCGTTCCCGCTCGGCATCGCTTGCCTTGAGATGCTGCACCGCCGCCAACACGCCCGCCACCAAAACCGGTGCCAGCGATGTCGAGAAGATGAAGCCCGGCGCATAGGACCGAACCACATCGACAACCGCCGCCGACGCGGCGATGTAGCCGCCCATCACACCGAAGCCTTTGGCCAGCGTCCCCTCGATGATGTCGACCTTGTCGAGCACGCCGTCGCGCTCGGCAATACCGCCGCCGCGCGGACCGTAGAGGCCGACCGCATGAACCTCGTCGAGATAGGTCAGCGCACCGTATTTCCGCGCCAGATCGCAAATCGCCCCGATCGGCGCAATGTCGCCATCCATCGAATAGACGGATTCGAAAGCGACGATCTTCGGCTGCGCCGGATCGATTTCCTTCAGCAGCGTTTCCAGATGCGCAAGGTCGTTGTGACGCCACACCCGCTTCGGGCCGCCGCCGCGACGAATACCCTCGATCATCGAGGCGTGGTTCATCTCGTCGGAAATGATGACGCAATCGCCGAGAATGCGCGCCAGCGTCGACAATGTCGCGTCGTTGGCCGCATAGCCCGACGTGAATAGCAGCGCCGCTTCCTTCCCGTGAAGGTCGGCCAGCTCGCGCTCAAGCTCGACGTGATAATGCGTGGTGCCGGAAATGTTGCGGGTGCCGCCGGAGCCGGCGCCAACCTCGTCGATCGCCCGGTGCATCGCCTCAAGCACAGCGGGATGCTGGCCCATGCCCAGATAGTCGTTGGAGCACCAGACAACGATGTCCTTCCGGCCATCCGGCGTGTGGAACGTCGCGCGCGGAAAGGAGCCGCGATGACGCACGATGTCGGCGAAGACGCGATAGCGCCCCTCGTCCTTCACCGCGCGCAGGGCCTCGGCCAGCTTTTGTTCATAGTCCATGGCGTCGAAGCTCATAGGCCGCATCCCGTCCCGGGCCGTTCCCGCTGGAGAACCGGCATTTCATGTCTACCACACCTTAGGCCGCCCTCGCAGCCCGGCCAGACGCGAATTGTCGCATAAAATACATGGAGCCGAATGGCACCGCCTCGCGGGACGCTACGAGGGCCAGAGCCCGCGCTCGATGAGAACCGTTTTCAGCAAGGCCGGCTCGTCCGTCATCAGCCCATCGACCCCGGCATCGATCAGCCGCCGCATTTCGGCCGGGTCGTCGATCGTCCAGACATGCACTTGAAGGCCGAGTTCATGGGCGCGGTTGACCAGCGCCCGGTCGACCAGCCGGATACCGTGTTGCTTCACGGGGATCTGCGCGCAGCCCTCGGCAAAGCCGCCCCAGACAAAACCGAGCGGCCCGCTCCAGCTCGAAAACCGCAGCCGCGCGGTCGACATCGGCCCCATGCCGGTGCACAGGCGGGGGCCGAGCGCGGCGCGAATGCCGGCCGTCCGTTTTCCTGAAAACGCGGTCACGCAAACCCGATCGATGGCCTTCATATCCTTCAACAGCCGGATCAGCGGCCCGGCCGCATTGTCGCGCTTCGGGTCGATATTGATCCGCAACTCCGGCCACGCCGAAAGCAGCTCGGCCATCAGCGGGATCGGCTCCCGCCCGTCGACCCGTGCCTGCTTCACATCGGCATAATCCATCTCGGCGATGACGCCGGTCCGGTCGGTCACCCGGTCGAGCTTGTCGTCATGGAACGCCAGCAAAACCCCGTCGCGTGTCGCATGAACGTCGGTCTCGATGTAGCGGTAGCCGAGATCGACCGCCCCTTGAAAGGCCGGCATCGTGTTTTCCGGCCAGGACCCTGCGCCGCCGCGATGCGCGAAGGCCAGAAGCCCGTCATGTTCGAGATAGGGATACTTCGCCGGCCGCATCGTTCCGCCCGCCGCTTCTTGTTGTTCTAGTTTTCAAGCGCACTCGTACTGACGCTGCCGTCGCGCGAATAAACATCGTCGCGAAAATTGACAACACCGTCATCGGCAACCCATGCCGTCAGATAGACGAGATAAATCGGCACCTGCTGCGTCAGATAGGCGTTGCGATACTGGCGGGATTCGATCATGCGGTCGACACGGCCCGCATCCCATTCGGGGTCGTCGCCCTGCATCAGCCATGTCACGAGACCGTGCACATTCCTGACCCGTACGCAGCCCGAGCTGAAGTTTCGTTCCTGCCGACCGAACAGCGTCTTGGTCGGCGTATCGTGCAGGAAGATCGCCTGGTTGTTCGGGAAGTTGATCTTGACCGTGCCGAGCGAATTGTAGGGCCCCGGATCTTGCCGGAGATAATAGGCCTCGTTGATGCGCGGGTTGGACCAGTCGATCTGGTGCGGGTCGAGTTCGCGAATATTGGAGTCCCACCCCTGCAGCACGCGAATGCCTTGCCGCTTCAGAAAATCGGGATTGGCCCTGATCTTCGGCAGCATGTCCGCCATCGCAATGGACTTCGGCACATACCAATAGGGATTGAAGGTAATCGAATTGACCTGGCTGACGATCTCGGGCGTCTGACGGCCCTGCGTACCCACGATCACGCGTTCGCGGAATTCGACGACGCCGTTGTTGACGGCTTCAACTTCCTGACCGGCGATGTTGACGAAGACATAGCGCCGTTCGAGCTTCGGGATGATCTCACCGAGCCGTCGCTGATTGAGTTCGAGCTGCCGGATGCGCGTCTGAACCGGCACATTCATCGCCGCCACGGTCCGGCGTCCGACGATGCCGTCAGGCTCAAGTCCATTGCGCGCCTGATAGCGCTTCACACCCTCATACACCGTCTCGTCGTAGAGATAGGGGTCGCCGTCGGAAACGGCCATGTCGCCTTCGGCCAGCAGCCGCTTGCGCACCACCGCGACGCGCGCATCGCGCACACCGAGCTCCAGCCGCTCGCCGGCCGGCACGCGCTCCCAGCCGCCCCAATTGGCGATCTCGCGATACATCGCAATCGCCTGCGCCAGCGGCAACAAGCCGTCTTCGGCAAGCACCGGCGCGGCCGACCGCTGCACGGCGTCGGCCATCGGCGCGGACTGGCTGTTGGCCTGCCACGGATCGACCCAATGCGTCTCGGACTGCCCGTAATGCGCCGCCGTCTCGGCCGATGCCGCGCCTGCGCCGCCCGCCGCGCAAAACAGCGCCGCCAGTACTGCCCGGCGAAGCGAAACGCGCCTCGCAATTGCCCCGAAAACCCACTTCAAAACGCCACGCCCTCCTTCAGGGCCGGATGTTGCCTGCCCCGGCTTTACCATTTTGGGACAGCGTATCGAAACTGGCGCCCGCATTTCGCGGAAACGCCCCATATTATGTAACAGCAAACATCAACATTTGTGGCCGCGCGGCTCAGAATCGGCCAGTCTCCTTGCGATGAGTGATGAAATTGCAACTTTCGTGCTCAATGCGGGGGTCATTCTGGCCCTGATGCTGGCTGTTTGGGCCCTCAGCCTCGCGCTGCGCGACGCGGGCATTGTCGACGTTTTCTGGGGTCTCGGCTTCGCCGTCATCGCGCTCGTGACCTGGGCGGCCAATCCGGGCTACGGCGCCCGCGCGGCGCTCATCGCCGGCCTGACAATGCTCTGGGGCCTGCGCCTCGGGCTCTATTTGTTCATCCGCTGGCGCGGCGAACCCCATGAGGACCGCCGCTATGCCGCCATGCGCGCGAAGCGTGGCCCGGCTTTCTGGTGGCAAAGCCTCTACATCGTCTTCGGCCTCCAGGCTGTCATCATGCTGCTCGTCTCGCTGCCGGTGCAATTCGGCATCATGGCGCCGGCGCCCGCCCATCTGACGTTCCTCGACCTTGCGGGCGCGCTGATGGTACTCGCCGGCCTCGCCTTTGAAAGCATCGGCGACGCGCAATTGATGGCCTTCAAGGCCGACCCCGCCAACAAGGGAAAGGTGATGGACCGCGGTCTCTGGGCATGGACGCGCCATCCGAACTATTTCGGCGACGCGCTGGTCTGGTGGGGATTGTTCGTCATCGCCTTTTCCGTCCCCGCCCTCTGGTGGACGGCGATCGGCCCGGCCGTCATGACCTGGTTTCTGGTCAAGGTCTCGGGCAAGGCGCTGCTGGAACGCGGCCTCCGGAAGTCGCGCCCCGGCTACGACGAATATGTCGCGCGGACGAGCGGCTTCATTCCGCTGCCGCCGAAGCGAAAGCGCTGAGCCCGGAGACGGCGCGGAAAAATCAGAGACGATAACGGATCTGGTCGGTCCAGAAGCGTTCGAGCTTGAACAGGGTTGCATTGACCTGCCGCAGTTCGTCCGCCGTGATGTCGGCAACATCGGCAATCATCGCGCAATGCTTCTTGTAGACATCGTCGATCGCCGCGCAGATCGCCCGGCCCTTGTCGGTCAGCTTGACGCGAACCGAGCGCCGGTCCGAACGCGAGCGCTGGTGATGGATATAGCCGGCCTCGACAAGCTTCTTGAGGTTGTAGGAAACGTTCGAGCCGAGATAGTGGCCGCGCGTCCTGAGCTCGCCCGCCGTCATCTCGGCATCGCCAATATTGAACAGCAGCAGCGCCTGCACGCTGTTGATCTCGGTCACATCGATACGGTCGAGCTCGTCCTTGATCACATCGAGAAGCCGCCGATGCAGACGCTCGACATAGGTCAGCGCCTCCAGATATGCGGTTTTCTTGCCCGAATCTTCCTGATCCGCAATGGCATCGGTGGTCTTGATGTTGGTCATACCCATGGGTCGGCCCTCGAACTCGCACGATACAGCGTCGCTGCGGAGCCTTCTGGCCCGCTCGCGCCACCATATTCGCCGTCATCCTAACGAGGCCTTAAACCCGCCGCCTTGCGCACCGTTCCGAAGGAAACATGCTTAAAACTATATTTCACCGCGAATGAGCTTTATGACGCCGGAGAAATCGAGACCGTCCTCGCCGGCCGCCTCCATCAGCGCGTAGAGCTGCGCGGCCTGCGCACCGAGAGGCGTCGGCGTCCGCGCCGTTTTGGACGCGTCCTGCGCCAGCCGCAAATCCTTCAGCATCATCGCCGCGCTGAAGCCCGGCGCATAGTTGCGGTTGGCGGGCGACGCCGGCACCGGTCCCGGCACGGGACAATAAGAGGTCATCGACCAGCACTGACCCGAAGCGGTGGAGGAAATGTCGAACAGCGTCTGCGCGTCGAGCCCGAGCTTCTCGCCCAGCACGAAGGCTTCCGACACGCCGATCATCGAAATGCCGAGAATCATGTTGTTGCAGACCTTGGCGACCTGCCCGTTGCCCGCAGCGCCGGCATGAAAAATGTTCTTGCCCATCTTTTCCAGCAGCGGCTTCGCCTTGCCGAACGCCTCGTCGCTTCCGCCGACCATGAATGTCAGCGTGCCCGCCTCCGCCCCGCCGACGCCGCCGGACACCGGCGCATCGACCATCTGCATGCCTGCCTTTTCGGCCGCCGCGATCGTCTCGCGCGCCGAGGGGACGTCGATGGTCGAGGAATCGATGAACACCGTGCCCTTGGCCGCCGCCGCGACCAGCCCCTCGTCTCCGAGATAGACAGACCGCACATGCTCGCCCGCCGGCAGCATCGTCACGACGAATTCGACATTGCGCGCCGCGTCGCTTGCGCGGGACGCCTTCGCGGCGCCTGCTTCCACAAGCCCCGCCACCGCCTTCTCGCTGAGATCGAACACCTTGAGCTCGTGTCCGGCCTTCAGGAGATTGCGCGCCATCGGCCCGCCCATATTGCCGAGCCCGATAAATCCGACCTTCGCCATCGCGTCCTCCTTCGGCGCTTCTCAGGGAAGCGTCAGTTCGTTCGCGCCCAGCGGCGCAAAATATTCATCCACATCGCTCGCGCGCATTTCGGCAAGCGTCGCCGGTTTCCATTTTGGCGCCTGGTCCTTGTCGATCACGACCGCCCGCACGCCCTCGTAGAAATCATGCCCTTTGACGAAACGTTCGATCAGCCGGTATTCGAGCCTCATGCAATCCTCGAAATCCAGCGCCGCGCCTTCGCGGATCTGCCGGAACGCGACCAGCGTGCTCGTCGGCGATTTCGTTTCGATCGTGTCGGCGGTTTTCGTCGCCCATTCGCCGCCATCGGCGCGCAACGACGAAAGTATTTCCGCAACGGACCCCTTCGAGAAATGCGCGCCAATCTCTTTCTGCATCGACGCCAGCGGCGCCGGCCCCTCTTCTTCCACAACCTCGCGCAGCGCGACGCGCGGCTCGGTCCCACCCGCCAGCCTGTCCTTCAGCGTGTCGAGCCGCACCGACGGCACATAGGCATCCGCAATGCCTGCATAGATCGCATCCGCCGCCTTCAGCCGCGTTCCCGTCAACCCGAGATACATGCCGGTCTCGCCGGGACAACGCGGCAGAAAGTAAGTGCCGCCGACATCCGGAAAGAGTCCGATGCCCGTTTCCGGCATTGCAAAGGTCAGCTTCTCCGTCGCCACGCGATGCGACCCATGCACCGAAATGCCGACGCCGCCGCCCATGTTGATGCCGTCCATCAGCGCTACATAAGGCTTCCGGTAGCGTTTGATATAGGTGTTGAGCTTGTATTCCTCGCGCCAGAAATCGAGCGCTGTCGGATCGCCCGCGCGTCCCCAGTCGTAAAGCGCGCGAATGTCGCCGCCCGCGCAGAACGCCTTGTCGCCCGCCGCTTCGACAACGACACATTGCACATGGGCATCGTCCGCCCATTCGATCAGCTTCGGATGGATCGCGCGCACCATGTCGAGCGTCAGCGCATTGAGCGCCTTCGGCCGGTTGAGCGTGATGAAGCCGGCCGCGCCGCGCCGCTCGAACAGGACTTCGGCTTCGTCGCTCATCCTCACTCTTTCAGCAATTCGCGCGCGATGATGACGCGCATGATCTCGTTGGTGCCTTCGAGGATCTGATGCACGCGTGCGTCGCGCAGATGCCGCTCCAGCGGAAAATCCTTCAGATAACCGTAACCGCCATGGATCTGCAGCGCCTCGTTGATGACATTGAAGCCCACATCCGTCGCGAAGCGCTTCGCCATTGCCGCCTGCATCGTCGCGTCCGGTGCCCTCGCGTCCACCTTCGTTGCCGCCTGCATGATCATCAGCCGCGCCGCTTCGAGTTCGGTCGCCATGTCGGCAAGCTTGAATTGCAGCGCCTGAAATTGCGCCAGTTTCTTGCCGAACTGTTCGCGCTCGCCGAGATAGGCCTGTGCGCGTTTCAGCGCCGCCCGCGCCGTACCCAGCGAACAGGCGCCGATATTGAGGCGTCCGCCGTCGAGCCCCATCATCGCGATCTTGAAGCCCTCGCCCTCTTCGCCAATCCGGTTCGCCACCGGCACACGGGCATCCTCGAAAATCACCTGGGCCGTCGGCTGGCTGTTCCAGCCCATCTTGCGCTCCGGCGCGCCGAACGACAGACCCGGCGTCCCCTTCTCGACAACAAGGCACGACACGCCCTTCGGCCCCGCCTCGCCTGTGCGCACCATGCAAACATAGATGTCGGAGGTGCCCGCACCCGAGATGAAGGCCTTGGAGCCGTTCAGCACATAATGGTCGCCATCGCGCGCCGCCTTCGTCTTCAACGACGCGGCGTCCGATCCGCTCGACGGTTCGGTCAGGCAGTAGCTCGCAATCAGTTCCATCGGCGTCAGCCGCGGCAGCCATTTCTGCCGCTGCGCTTCGTTGCCGAAACGGTCGATCATCCACGACGCCATGTTGTGGATCGACATGAACGCCGCCGTCGAGGTGCAGCCTTCCGACAACGCCTCGAAGATCAGCGCCGCGTCGAGCCGCGTCAGCGCAGAACCGCCCACATCCTCGCGCACATAGATACCGGCAAAGCCGAGCGCCGCCGCCTTGCGCATCGTCTCGACAGGAAAGAACGCGTCCCGGTCCCAGTCGGCCGCGAAGGGCGCCAGTTCGTCGGCCGCGAATTGCCGCGCCACGTCCTGAAATGCCTGCTGTTCCTCGGTCAGCTCGAACCGCATCCATCATCCTCCCCGAACGGCGCCCGAAAGGCGTCGAAGCGGTGATAATCGCCCCCCTTAACCCTGTCAACGAACGCCCGTCCTGCCGCAGCGTAAGGCCACATTGCACCCGCCGCGCCCAGGCGTTATGAGTGGCGCATGAGCGACAAGCAGAGCCCCGCCCCCGCCTTTCCCGCCATCCGCATGCGGCGCAACCGCAAGGCCGATTGGTCGCGGCGCCTCGTCGCCGAAAATGCGCTTTCGGTGAACGACCTGCTCTGGCCGCTTTTCCTGACTGAAGGCAAGGGCGTGCGCGAACCGGTCGCGACGATGCCGGGCGTCTCCCGCCTCTCGGTCGACGAGGCGGTGCGCGCGGCCGCCGAAGCGGCATCGCTCGGCATACCGGTGATCGCCCTCTTCCCCTACACCGCGGCGGAGAAGCGCGACGTCACCGGCTCGCTCGCCACCGATCCCGAAAATCTGGTCTGTCGCGCCACCCGCGCCATCAAGGCCGAGGTACCGAACATCGGCGTCCTTTGCGACGTCGCGCTCGATCCCTACACCAGCCACGGCCATGACGGTCTGATGAAGGGCGACGTCATATTGAACGACGAAACGCTCGAAGCGCTGGTCGCCCAGGCGCTCGTGCAGGTCGAGGCGGGCTGCGACATCATCGCCCCCTCCGACATGATGGACGGTCGCGTCGGCGCGATCCGAGCGGCGCTCGAAGCGGCCGGACACAAGGACACGCAAATCATGTCCTATGCGGCCAAATATGCCTCCGCCTTCTACGGCCCTTTCCGCGATGCAATCGGATCGACGGGCGCGCTGAAAGGCGACAAGCGCACCTACCAGATGGACCCGGCAAACGGCGACGAGGCCCTGCGCGAAGTGGCGCTCGACATTGCCGAAGGCGCCGACATGGTGATGGTGAAGCCGGGCCTGCCCTATCTCGACATCGTGACGCGCGTGAAGGCCGAGTTCGGCATGCCGACTTTCGCCTATCAGGTTTCCGGCGAATATTCGATGATCGCCGGCGCCATTGAGCGTGGCTGGTTCGACCGCGATCGCGTCATCCTGGAAAGCCTGACCGCCTTCAAGCGCGCTGGCGCCGATGGCGTCCTCACCTACTTCGCGCTCGACGCGGCGAAACTGCTCGCCCGTTAACCGAGCCCCGCCAGCCTCAGCGACGCGATGCCGTGCAGCGTCGCAAGGCCGCCCGCTTCCTCGGTGAGATCGGCAACCTCGTCCACGAGCTTGCGGCGCTTGGCCGCCGCCTTGCGGTCGCCGAGCCGTCCGAACATCAATTCATAACGTCCGGGAAAATCTTCGGCGAACGCCAGGTAAGCGTCGTGCAGCGAGCGTGCGCTCGACGCGGTCTCCAGATCGCCAATCAATATCTCGTAGCCCTCCAGTGCCACGGCCCCCAACAGCTCGTCGAGATTGGCGAAATGCCGATAGGGCGCCGCCTCCGAAACGCCGGCGCGCCGCGCCGCTTCGCGCATCGTCAGCGCATGCCGCCCGCGAATGTCGATCAGCGTGATCGCGGCATCCATCAGCCCGCGCCTCAAGTCGCCGTGATGATAGGAAGTTTTCTGTCCGCGAAGCCGTGCGCGCATCTGCTCCCCGCCCTTGCGTTCCCGCTTTGTCTCAATATTCGCCATGTTAGCAACGTTAACATAAATGTCAACGTTAATTTGCGAACGATCCGTGAACGGATAATTGACCCGGATACCAATGGTTAAGAATTAAAGCCGTCCTGCGGCCCGTCGATACGCACGATCGTATCGGTAACGAAACCGTTGAAGCCGGTCTGCATCCCGATCGAATAAGCGCCCATCAGCCCGAACTCGATCCAGTCGCCCTCGCCGATGGATTCCGGCAAATTGAATTTCTGCTTCAGAACATCGAGGCTGTCACAGGTCGGCCCGAAAATCCGGAACGGACGGAGCGGGCCCGCAACCGGCCCCGCCTTCGAAATCGCGCGCACCGGCGGATCGAAGTCGCCGTCGCGAATTTCCGAAAGACATCCATAGATGCCGTCATTGATATAGAGACTGTCGCCCTTCCCGAGATGCACCTGCGTCAGCACCGAACAGCCTTCGGCCACCAGCGCGCGACCAGGCTCGGCAAAAAGCGGTATGCCAAGACCCAGCCTCTCGTTTGTCGTGGCGATGACATCGAAATAGCCCTGCAGCGAAGCCACGTCGACGCCGTGGATCGCCGGAAAGCCGCCGCCGATATCGAGATATTCGAGTTTGACGCCAGCCCGCGCCGCCACATCCGCCGACATTTCCATCGCCACGCGGTAGGCATCCGGATCGAGGCACTGACTGCCGACGTGAAACGCAATGGCCGTCCGGCAGCCGCGCCGCGACGCCTCGCGCAACAGCGCCACCGCCTCATCCGGTGTCGCGCCGAATTTCGACGAGAGGTCGTAAACGGCCTTGCCCTTCGGCGTCGCGATCCGGACTTCGATGGTGATGTCGGTTCCGGCAATCCCGATCACCTTGTCGAGCTCGCTCAACGTGTCGACAACGTAATCCTTGAGACCGTAAACATCGGCCGCCGCCTCCAGCGCGCCGCGTCCCTTCACCGGATGGTTGAAATAGCAATGCGCGTCGGGCAACTGCTCGTTGACCTTGGCAATTTCGGAAATCGACGCCGTGTCGAAGTGGCGGATGCCGCCTTCCCACAAGGCTTTCAGCACGAAGGGATGCGGGTTGCATTTGACCGCATAGAGAACGGTGCCCGGAAACCCCTCCACGAAATCGCGCGCCCGCTTCCGCAACACATCCGGAAAGACGCAGAACACCGGATAGGACGGATCGAGCCTTGCGATCACGTCGGCAACGGAGGCAAAGCGCAGTTCCCGTGCGGCGCTGCTCATTTCCGCTCCAGCCGTGCAATCAGGCTCGACGTATCCCAGCGATTGCCGCCCATCGCCTGCACCTCCGAATAAAACCGGTCGACCGTTTCCGTCACCGGCAGATGCGCGCCGTTCCTGCGCGCCTCTTCAAGACATATGGCGAGATCCTTGCGCATCCAGTCGACAGCGAAACCGAAATCGAATTTTCCCTCGATCATCGTCTTGTATCGGTTTTCCATCTGCCAGCTTTGCGCCGCGCCCTTCGAGATCACCTCGATGACGGCGGCGGCGTCGAGGCCCGCGCGCTTGGCAAAATGAATGCCCTCGGAAAGTCCTTCCACGAGCCCGGCGATGCAAATCTGATTGACCATCTTGGTGAGCTGCCCGGCGCCGCTCGGCCCCATCAGCCGCGCCATCCGCGCATAGGCCGCGATCGCGGGTTCGGCCCTGGCGAAGTCGGCCGGGTCGCCGCCCGCCATCACGGTCAGCACGCCGTTCTCGGCGCCCGCCTGCCCGCCCGACACCGGCGCATCGACAAACCCGATCCCTTTCGCCGCCGCCAGCGCGTGAAGCTCGCGCGCGACGGTCGCCGATGTCGTCGTGTGATCGACGAAAACCGCGCCGCGCGTCATGCCGTCAAAGGCGCCGTCCGGCCCGCACGTCACTTGCCGCAAATCGTCGTCATTGCCGACACAGGCAAAAACGATTTCGGCGCCCCGCGCTGCCTCCTTCGGCGTCGCCGCGCGCGCGCCGCCATGTTCGGTCGTCCAGCGCGCCGCTTTGGCCGCCGTCCGGTTGTAGACGGTCACGTCATGGCCGGCTTTCTTGAGATGCCCGGCCATCGGATATCCCATCACTCCGAGCCCAAGAAATACAACCTTGCCCATGACGTCGGCCTCCCACGGATTTGCGGCACGACCTGTCTAGCAGATCGAAGCCGGGCGGCGCAAAGAACGGCGGAGGGAGGGCGGCGTCAGCGGATTTCGCCTTCGGCGGCGATGCGGCCCGACCGGCAAAGCGTCGACGACGTGCCGGTGCAAGGCGCGTAGTAGAGACGCACGATGTTGCCCTCGCGCGTCATGTCGTAGCAGTCGCGTGTGCCGTACTGGATTTCGGGCGAACTGTGACACCACTGGTTGCCTTCGATCCACCACGTCCCGCGGCCGCTGCGGCTGCGCGTACCCGAACCCTGGGTATGATACATGCGGTGGAAATACTGGATCAGCGTGATGTTGGTCGTTCCGTCCGCGTTGAGCTGGATGATCGTGTTGATCAACCGGCTGCCGCCCTGCTGGTCGAGCCGCCCCATCTCGAGATGAAAGGTCTTGCCGACCACCTGCGCGCGGATTTGTCCCGCCGACAGGGAATCGCCCTTGCGGTTGAGGATCGTCTCGGCCGCGTCGCCGCCGGCGCCCAGCGCCTGGCCCGCATCGACGCCGCCGCCCGCCCGCGCGGCGTCGACGACTTCCTTGATCTCCTCGGCCTCTTCTTCCGGCGGCGGCGTCTCCTCGGAGCGGCGAGGCGGCGCTTCCGGTTTCTTCGGCGGCACGATCACCGGTTCGGGTTGCGGAATTTCCGGTTCGGCCACCGGCTCGGGCGGCGCCGCAAAACGATCATTAGCCACGCCCGCCGAAAGCTCGAACGTCACGGAATCGCCACCGCCCGGTCCCGGCCCACCGAATATTCCGCCCACCGTCAGCAGCATCGCGAGAAAGAGCAGCATATGCAGCAGGATCGAAACGAGGATGAATTTCCGGATGTCGAAATTCCGGCCCTCCATCGCCGCCAGCACCCCGTTATGTGCCGCCGCCGCCATCGCTACCGGCCTCGCTCGGTCACGATCGTCACCTGCTTCACGCCGATTTCGCGCAGTGCCTCCATCAGCAGCAACAACGATTCCGCCGATGCTTCCGCATCCGCCTTCACGGCGACCCGCTCCATGCCCTTGTCGGCGAGATATTCGCGAAGCGGACCTTGCGCGATCTTCGGATCGACCACCCGTTCGCCCAGCCAAACGAAACCGTCGGCCTCGACGAGCACCGTCGCCGGCGCGTCGCGTTCCGCATCGCTCAGCGCGCCGACCGGCAGCTTCACCGCCACATTGTCGGCGGGCGTCATGGTGCCCGCGAGCAGGAAGAAGATCAGCAGCAGGAAGACGACATTGATGAGCGGAATCAACGTCTCGAACTGGCGCTTCGGCGGATCCTGATCGAAGTCAATCATCATGGCGTGATCTTCTCCACCCGTGCCGTGCCGACATCATGCGCGCCGGCCTGCCGCGCCGCCTCGATGGCGGAGACGAAGGCCTGCGTCTTCGACCCGCGCTCGGCGAGAATAGTCACGGTCATGTCCTTGCGCGTACCGATGCCCGCCTTGACGGCCTCGACAAGGCCCTCGCGTTCCACCGGCGTCCCGTCGACGCGCAACGTCCCGTCGCCCATCAGCCAGATTTCGACGACACGCGCATCCGTCGGCAGCTCGTCGGCACTCGGCGCCGGTGTCACCACCGACAGCGATTGCGTCTTCAGGAACGAAGTCGTCAGCATGAAGAAAATCAGCAGCAGAAACACCACGTCGATCAGCGGCGTCAGGCTGGCCATGTTTCTCCGCCGTACGGGCTCGTCGAACATGAGCGTTGGCTCTCCGTTCGTCTTACTGCGCGGCTTTCGCCGCGCCGGGCCGCGCATGCAGCGCCGCGATCACACGTGCCGAAGCATCGCGCATCGACAGACGCACCTGGTCGATCTTGCCTTCGAGCAGGTTGAGCGCCGTGATGGCCGGCAGCGCAACGATCAGGCCCACCGCCGTCGTCAGCAGCGCCACCCAGATGCCGCCCGACAGCAGCGCCGGATCGACCTGCGTTCCCGCTTCTTCAAGCCGCTGGAACGCCTGGATCATGCCGATCACGGTGCCGAGCAGGCCGAGCAGCGGCGAGATGTTGCCGATCACTTCGAGCCAGCGCAGATAGCGCTGCAACGCGCCCAGTTCCATCGCGCCCACACGCGCAATCTCGGCCGCCACGTCCTCGTCGCGCAAATCGCCGCGCACCTTTGCGCGCACACCGGCCGCCATGGCGCGTGCCAGCGGCGTCTTGTGCTTCCTGAGAATGTCGAGCGCGCCCGCCGCGTCGCCCGCCTCGATGCGGTCGACCGCCGGATCGACGAAGCTGCGGCGCGAAAGCCCGGCCGACCAGAACTGGAATATCTTGAGCAGGATCACCGCCGCCGAGATGACCGACAGCACCAGCAGGATCGCGACGATCGGCCCGCCCTTGTCGAGCAGCGGTCCCAGCGCGTACCAGGCCTCGGCGCCCCCCGATTCGGCGATGATCTCCGCGGCCCCGCTCAGCGCTTCCCCGGCAGCCTCGTCGTTTACGGGCATTTCCTCAGGCATTCTCGACTTCCTCCCGACCGAACAGGTACGCGATCTGTGACGACCTTCCCGTCCCTCCGCAAAAGAGCGTGACGGCGGCGCCTCATTTTAGTAAACTTCATTTACGAAATCACCGCCGGGCCAAGCCGTCAAGCGATCAAGCGCGGCATGGCATCATTTTTTTGGTTCAGTGTAAATTCCGTGGCCTCGCTGCGGCGATAGCTTCAATATGCAGGTATCGAGCGGCTGACAAGCGAAGATCGAGGGGGCAAACAGGCATGTCGCGAGCGAAAATCGACATCGTGCCGGAGCAGGCGCCCCATACGGACGATCTGCTCTCACCCCAGCACTTTCTTGAAGTCATCAACAATCTCGGAACCTTGCTGGCCGCGGTCTACGACCGTCGCTCCGGCCTGACGCGCAACCAGACCCGCATCGTCATCGAACTGTTGCAACGCGACGGCCAGACCCAGACCGAGCTTGCCCACGCGCTCAGCATCCACAAGGTCTCTGTCGGCATCTATGTCGCCGAGCTCGAAGCGCTTGGGCTGGTCGAGCGCCGCACCCACCCGACAGACGGCCGCGCGAAATGTATTTTCCTGACTCCGCTCCTTCACGCCAACAAGCATGTCGGCCAGGAACATTACGCCGCCATCCACGGCACGGCGATCGAAGGTATCGCGCGCAAGGACTATCTGACGATGCTCGATTGCCTGAAGCGGATGCGCGACAACGTCTCGAAACTCGACGCAATCGATCGCGAAAAAACCGGCGCTTGAACGGTCTCAGAGCGGCGGAAGCATCTGGTAGCCGCCCCGGTGATACAGCAGCGGCCGCCCGTCTTCCGCATGATCGAAATTCAGCACCCGCCCGATCATGATCACATGATCGCCGGCGTCGTGCCGCGCCTCGATTTCGCATTCGAAATGCGCCAGCGCGTCGCGCAGCGCCGGGCATCCGCTCTCGCGCTCGACGACCGCAAGCCCGGCAAGGCTGTGATCGCCCTTGCGCGACAACCGCGATGAAATTTCCTGGTGCTCTTCGCGCAGCACATTGACCGTGAAATGCGTCGCCGTCTCGAACGCGGCCAGCGTGTCCGATTTCTTGTCGAGGCACCACAGCACCAGTGGCGGATCGAGCGACACGGATGAAAACGAATTGACGGTAATGCCGATCGGCTCTCCGCCGCGGACGCGGGTCGTCACCACCGCGACGCCCGTCGTGAACCAGCCGAGCGCATTGCGGAACCGGCGTGCGTCATGGACGTCCACCTCCGTCATTTTTGCGTCCTTGGTGTCGCTCATCGCGCGGTCACTTTCCTCACGCCACGGGGCCGCCCCGCGGGGCCTTGTCAATCTTACGTTAACGCCTCGCAGGGCCTTGGCCCGGTTTAAGCCATCCGGCCGAGGTCACGCAACCGCGATCCAGCGCAAAACGCCCGAATTTCCGCGCAAATCCCTTTGGTTAAACCGGCTGTTAAGGGCCGCACCGCAAGAATGGGCGCGAAGGCGGGGCTGGCCTGCATCCCGGCAGGTCTGCGGGGCGTAAAAAAGCGAAGAGAGTGCTGGGGCAAATGCGGCTGATTGTCGGCATCGTAATCGTCATATTTAGCGTCTTCGGTGGCTATGCCGCGATGGGCGGACACCTCGAAGTGCTCTGGCAGCCTTTCGAGGCGGTCATCATTCTCGGTGCCGCGCTTGGCGCTTTTCTGATCGCCAATCCGCCTTCGGTGCTGAAAGCCGTCGGCGGCGTCCTCGGCACGCTGTTCAAGGGTCCGCGTTACGCCAAGGCGGCCTTTCTCGAATTGCTCGGCCTGCAATACACACTTTTCAAACTCGCCAAGAGCAAGGGCAACCTCGCCCTCGAAGCGCATGTCGAGAACCCCGGCGAATCCTCGATCTTCGCGCAGTTCCCGCTTTTTGCGGCCGACAAGCACGCCGTCGAATTCATGTGCGACTACCTGCGCATGATCACGCTGGGCACGGAAAACGCCCATGAGCTCGAAGCCTTGATGGACGAGGAACTCGAAACCCATCATCAGGAACGCGAGCGCATCGTTTCCGCCGTCCAGGCGCTTGCCGACGCGACGCCCGCCCTCGGCATCGTCGCCGCCGTGCTTGGCGTCATCAAGACAATGGCCTCCATCGACCAGCCGCCCGAAGTGCTCGGCGGTCTCATCGGCGGCGCGCTCGTCGGCACCTTCCTCGGCGTCTTCGTCGCCTATGGCTTCTTCGGCCCGATGGCGCAGTCGTTGCGCAACACCTACGAAGCCGAATCGAAATACTACCTGTCGATGAAAGCCGGCCTCCTCGCCCACATGGCCGGCTATGCCCCCGCTGTCTCCATCGAGTTCGCCCGCAAGGCGCTGATGACCGAAGTACGCCCGACTTTCATCGAAGTCGAACAGTCGACGGCTGCCCTTCAGCCCGGCGCCGCCGGCTAGCGCGGCGCGAGGAGTTCCGGCATGGCCGCGAAGAACGAACAGCCGATCATCATCAAGAAGGTCAAGAAGGTCGTCCACGGCCATCACGGTGGCGCCTGGAAGATCGCCTATGCCGACTTCGTGACCGCGATGATGGCCTTCTTCCTGTTGATGTGGCTGATCAGCATGACGACGCCCGAACAGAAGCAGGGCCTCGCCGACTATTTCGCGCCCTCCAATGTCAGCCGCTCCACCAGCGGCGCCGGCGGCATCATGGGCGGCACCGCCTTCGACGCAACCGGCGCCCGCATGCCCGGCACCAAGCCGCAGATCGTGATGACGGTCTCAACGCCCGCCCAACCGAAGAGCCCCGAAACGGCCGAGGAAAAAGCCGCCGCCGCGCAGATGGAAAAACTGCTGAAGGAAAAGTCGGCGCGCGACGAACGCAATTTCCGCAGCGCCGCCGAAAGCATCCGCCAGTCCATGCGCGAAAACCCCGACCTCGCCCAGCTCTCGCGCAATGTCATCGTCGATGAAACGCCCGAAGGTCTGCGCATCCAGATCGTCGATCAGGACGGCCGCTCGATGTTCCCCGCCGACATGGCCGAGCCCTATGAGCGCACCCGACAGTTGATCGACGAAGTCGCGAAAATACTGATCAAGCTCCCCAACCGCGTCAGCATTTCCGGCCACACCGACGCCAACCCGGTGAGAGGCAAGGCCGGCTACGGCAATTGGGAACTGACCTCCGACCGCGCCAATGCCGCCCGCCGCATCGTCGAAAATGCCGGCCTCTCCAGCGACCGCATCTATCAGGTCATCGGCAAGGCGGACAGCGACCCGCTCTTCCCCGAAGACCCCTACATGGCCGCCAACCGCCGCCTGTCGATCGTGCTGCTGCGCGAGGCGCCGGTCACCCCGCCGGGCTTCAGCCCCTGATAGCCCGATGCTGGCCCTTGCCTTGGCGCCGATCTGGTCTTAAGTCTCACCTCTCGGATCGTCGGGACCCCCAGTTCGGCGCCTGGAGAAAATATGAGCGAACAGAACCAGATAGCCCCCACTTCTCCGTTTTCGTCTGAAGAGTGGCGCTGGTCGGCCGGCGCTTTCGAAGGCGTTATCGCCGCCCGTTGCTTCGCCTTTCTCGCCGACCTGCTGGTGATCTGCGTCCTTCTTTTCGCGGCGAACATACTCTTTGCCGTGCTCGGTGTGCTGACCTTCGGCTTGCTCTGGCCGGGTGCCGCGCTGACGCCGCTGATCGCGCTGGCCTATTTCACGCTGACCCTTGGCGGCCGTCATTCGGCGACGTCGGGCATGCGCTGGCAGGGCATCGAACTGCGCACCTGGGACGGCCGCCGCCCCGGCTACCTGCAGGGCGCACTGCAAACGATCCTCTTCTATGTCACGACCGCGGCCATCACGCCGTTCGTCCTGCTCGTTCCTTTCTTCAACGAACGCCGCCGTTGTCTGCACGACTATTTCTGCGGCACCGTTTTCGTTCGCCGTTCCGTTTAGCCGTCGTCCCGTGAACCCGCGAGGCTGATGCGCGCATGGAAACGCTGACCCCCTTCGTCTGGCAGATGTGGGCCGTCTACGCGTTGGTGCTGACGGCCGTCGTGCTGTTCAGCATGGAGCGCCTGACGCTCGAAATCTCGGCACTGGCGATCCTGACGGCCCTGTTGATCTTCTTCTACCTCTTCCCGATCCCCGGTCCCGACGGCCGCAACCTGCTCGGCACCACGGCGCTGATGTCGGGCTTCGCCAACCCGGCATTGATCGCGGTACTCGCCTTGCTGGTCATCGGACAAGGCATGTTCCAGACCGGCGCGCTCGACGGCGTGACGCGCACCGTCGCCGATTTCGGTTCGCGGCATCCGGCCCGCACGATCTTCCTGACCTTTCTGCTTGTCGCCATCGCCAGCGCCTTCCTCAACAACACGCCCATCGTCGTGATGTTCATTCCGGTGCTTGCGACGCTCGCCGGCCGCTTCGGCCAGCGCGCGCCGAAGGTGATGATGACGCTGAGCTTCGTCTCGATCCTCGGCGGCATGACAACGCTGATCGGCTCCTCGACCAACCTTCTTGCCGCCGGCGTTGTGATGAACACGAAACTCCCGCCCATCGGCATTTTCGATTTCGTCGTGCCGGGCGTCTTTCTCGCCACCATCGGCTTCCTCTACGCCACGTTCGCCGTACCGCGCCTCGTGCCCGATCGCGCCGGTCCTGCACAGGAGATCGGTGGCGCCGACCAGGGCAGCGGCAAGCAATACATTGCCCAGATCGAAGTCACCGCCGATCATCCGCTGGTCGGCATCGGCGCCGTCGCCGGTCTTTTCCCGCCGCTACGCGACATGACGGTCCGCATGATCCAGCGCGGCGAGCATCCGATCCTGCCGCCCTTCGAGGACATCTCGCTCGAAACCGGCGACGTCATCATCATCGCCGCCACGCGCCAGACGCTCACCGAGTCGCTGAAATCGGGCTCGAAGATTTTCGAAGGCATGCTCGAGGAGCGCTTCGCCGAAGGCGCCGGCAATGGCGATGCGCCGTCCCGTCCCGGCGGTGAACTGACCCTGGCCGAGGCCGTCGTCGCGCCGGGCTCGCGCATGATCGGCCAGACGATCGAACAAATCGCCTTCCGCCACCAGACGGGCTGCATCGTGCTCGGCGTCCAGCGCCGCAGCCGCATGATCCGCAGCCTCCTCAACGACATCCGCCTCGAAGCAGGCGACGTCCTGCTGGTGCTCGGCAAGAGCGCCCGCATCCAGGATCTCCGTCACAACCGCGACGTGCTGCTGCTCGAATGGTCGGCGACCGAATTGCCCGACCCGAAGCTTGGCTATCGGGCGCTTGCGGTCTTCGGCATCATGGTCACGACGGTGCTGCTCGGCTGGCTGCCGATCGAAATTGCCGCCGTCGCCGGCGCCGGCGCCATCATCGCAACCGGCGTTTTGAACGTCCGCCAGGCGGCCCGCGCCATCGACCGCCGCATCTTCCTGATGGTCGGCGCGATGCTCGGCGTCGCCACCGCGCTCGACGTCACCGGCGGCGCGCAGGCCATCGCCCAGTCCTCCGTCGCGCTCTTCTCGGGCTATGGCGTCCCGGTGATTCTCTCGGCCTTCTTCCTCGCCACCGCCATCACCACCAACGTCCTCACCAACAACGCGACGGCCGTGCTCTTCACCCCCATCGCCATCAGCACGGCAAACCAGCTCGGCGTCGATCCGATGGTTTTCGTCTATGCGGTGATTTTCGCCGCCAACTGCTCATTCGCGACGCCGATGGGCTACCAGACGAATCTCCTGGTTATGGGCCCCGGACACTATGAATTCCGGGATTTCGTGCGCGCCGGCACCCCCCTCGTCATCTTGCTCTGGCTGGCCTATTCTTTCTTCGCGCCTTGGTACTACGGACTTTGAACCGCCGGGGCGCCGGAGCAACGATGTGACAGGCGCCAGCAAACCGTGACCGATCAATCCCGCATCCGCTTCCCGCAGTTCTACATCACGACGCCGCAGCCGTGCCCCTATCTGGCCGGCCACTACGAGAAGAAGGTCTTCACGCATCTCCTCGGCGACGAGCCCATCTCGCTGAATAATATGCTGACCCAGGCCGGCTTCCGCCGCAGCCAGAACATCGCTTACCGTCCGGCTTGCGACAACTGCTCCGCCTGCGTCTCGGTCCGCGTCATCGTCGACCGCTTCCGTCCCGGCCGCACCTTCCGCCGCCTGACCGCCCGCAACGCCGATCTCACGGTCGGCCTGCGTGCGCCCCGCGCCACCGACGAGCAATACGCGCTGCTGCGCCGCTATCTCGACAGCCGCCACGCCGATGGCGGCATGGCCGACATGGCGCCGGTCGACTATGTAGCGATGATCGAGGACACCACGGTCGCCACCCGCATCGCCGAATACCGGCTGCCGCACAGCAGCGACGCCGATGGTCCGGGGCCGCTGGTCGCCGCGGCGCTGACCGACACGCTCGATGACGGCCTGTCGATGGTCTACAGCTTCTACGAACCCTCCGAGACCGCCCGCAGCCTCGGCACATGGATGGTGCTCGACCACATCGAACGCGCCCGCCTGCTCGGCCTTCCTTACGTCTATCTCGGCTACTGGGTCGATGGCAGCCGCAAGATGGCCTACAAGACCCGCTTCCGGCCGCTCGAGGCGCTCGGTTTCCACGGCTGGACCGAGATGACGCCGTCCGCCGGCGATCTGAACCCCGCCCCCTAACTCCTTGTTTTCAAATGCCGTTGCGCCCCGCGCGGGCGCGCCTATACTGGCCTCGCTTCGACGCGTCGGCGTCAGGGGAGAAGTAATTCGGGAGCAATCGATGAAGCGCCGTTCGTTTCTGGCGGGAGCCGGCACAGCCGCCCTCGCCGCCGCGTCCATGCCCGCGCCCGCCATCGCGCAGGGCGCGTCGCGGCAACTGAAAATGGTCACCACCTGGCCGAAAAACTATCCGGGCCTCGGCACCTCCGCCGAACGGCTGGCGACGCGCATTCACGAAATGACCGAAGGCAAGATCGACATCAAGGTCTTCGCGGCCGGCGAACTGGTGCCCGCGCTTGAATCCTTCGACGCCGTTTCGAGCGGTGCCGCCGACATCTATCACGGCGCGGAGTATTACTGGCAGGGCAAGTCGAAGGCCTACAACTTCTTCACCGCCGTGCCCTACGGCATGACCGCCAACGAAATCAACGGCTGGATCTATCACGGCGGCGGCCAGCAGCTCTGGGACAATCTCGCCAAGGGCTTCAATATCAAGCCGTTCATGGCCGCCAACACCGGCGTGCAGCTTTCCGGCTGGTACCGCAACGAAATCAATTCGCTCGACGACCTGAAAGGTCTGAAAATCCGCATGCCGGGTCTCGGCGGCGAAGTGATGCGCCGCCTTGGCGCCGCCGCCGTCACCTTGCCCGGCCCCGACATCTTCCCGGCCCTGCAAAACCGCACCATCGACGCCGCCGAATGGGTCGCGCCCTGGAACGACATGGCCTTCGGCTTCTATCGCATCGCGAAGTTCTACTACTGGCCGGGCTTCCACGAACCGGGATCGAGCCTCGCCGCCGGTTTCAATCTCAAAGTATGGGAAAGCTTCACCCCGCAGCAGCAAGCCGTCGTCCGCGCCGCCTGCGCCGCCGAAAACGACTACACGCTGGCCGAATACACCCACCACAATGGCCGCGCCCTGAAAACGCTGGTCGAACAGCACGGCGTCCAGATGCGCAAGTTCCCGGCCGACGTGCTGGCGGGTTTCAAGAAGGCCTCGCGCGAAGTGCTCGAAGACGCCGCCGCAAGCGATCCCGTCACCGCCGAAATCTATGCGAGCTTCCGCGAGGCCCTCGAAATCTCCGAGGAATGGACGCGCATCGGCGACGAAGGTTTCGTGGAGGCGCGCCGCAACTGACGCGGGCGCAATCGGACGCATGAACGCTCTCGCCCGCCTCGCCACCCTGATCGACGCCCTGAACGAGCGCGTCGGCCGCGCCGTCGCGTGGCTCGCGCTCTTCATGGTGCTCGCGCAATTCGCCGTCGTGCTGATGCGCTACATTTTCGGCGTCGGCTCGGTCTGGGCGCAGGAATCGATCGTCTACATGCACGGCACGCTGTTCATGCTGGCGGCAGGTTACACGCTGCTGCACAACGGCCATGTTCGCGTCGACGTTTTCTACCGCACCGCCTCTCCGGCCTATAAGGCCCGCGTCGATCTCCTCGGCACGCTGCTGCTTCTCTGGCCGGTCTGCTTCCTGATCTTCTATGTCGCCTTCCCCTATGTCGAAAGCTCTTGGTCGGTGCGCGAAGGAAGCCGCGAGACCAGCGGCATCCAGGGCGTCTACCTGCTGAAAAGCGTCATCCTCGTTTTCGTCGTGCTGCTGGCGCTGCAGGGCCTCTCCACCGTCATTCATGCGTTGCGCGTTCTTGCCGGGCTCGAAAAGCCCGTCGAGGAAGCCTCGCCCGTTCTCTAGGCCCCGTCGATGGACCTGCGCGACTCGCTCGACTTGCTGATGTTCGCGATGCTCTGCGTCGTGCTGCTGACCGGTTTTCCGGTCGCCTTCACGCTGGCCGGCATCGCGCTGATCTTCGGCCTGATCGGCATGGCCTTCGGCGTCTTCGATTTCGGCTTCATGGCCGCGCTGCCGCAGCGCATCTACGGCAACATGACCAATGACGTGCTGATCGCCGTGCCGCTCTTCGTCTTCATGGGCACGATGCTGGAGCGTTCGCGCGTCGCCGAGGAACTGCTTGAAAACATGGGCCGCCTCTTCGGCCGCCTGCGCGGCGGTCTCGGCATTTCGGTTTCGGTCGTCGGCGCGTTGCTCGCAGCTTCCACCGGCATCGTCGGCGCCACCGTCGTCACGATGGGCCTGCTGGCGCTCCCCACCATGCTCCGGCGCGGCTACGATCCGGCGCTGGCCTCGGGCTCCATTGCCGCCGCCGGCACGCTCGGCCAGATCATCCCGCCCTCGATCGTCCTCGTGCTGCTCGGCGACCAGCTCGCCAATTCCTATCAGCGCGCACAGCTCGACCAGGGCATCTTCGCGCCCGACACGCTCTCGGTCGGCGATCTTTTTGCCGGCGCGCTGATCCCCGGCCTGATGCTGGTCGTCTTCTACATCCTCTACCAGATCGTCCGCGCCGCGCTCGACCCGAAATCATCGCCCGCCATGCCCGCCGACGACACGCTCACAACCGCCGAGCTCTACCGCCGCACGCTGCGCGCGCTGATCCCGCCCGTCGCGCTCATCGTCGCCGTCATGGGCTCGATCCTCGGCGGCATCGCAACGCCCACGGAAGCCGCCGCTCTCGGTGCCATCGGCTCAATCCTGCTCGCCGGCGACCGCCTCCAGGGTATGAAGTTCCCGGCCCGCCTCGCCGCGCTCTCGCTGATCGCGCTCCTCATCCTCACCTGGGCGATGGACCTGCGCACCGCGCGCAGCGAAATCTCCGACGCCGACCGCGCCGGCATCTGGCTCGCCTACGCGCTTTGCGCCGGCGTCGCTTACGGCCTCCTCGCCTGCCTCATCCGCCTTCTTGGCGGCAAGGTCCTGT
The DNA here is from genome assembly GCF_019635935.1 of Parvibaculum sp. Classification (NCBI taxonomy): domain Bacteria; kingdom Pseudomonadati; phylum Pseudomonadota; class Alphaproteobacteria; order Hyphomicrobiales; family Parvibaculaceae; genus Parvibaculum; species Parvibaculum sp. The sequence continues at coordinate 336,244 of NZ_JAHBYN010000001.1, forward strand.
CCGACGTCGTGCAGTCGACGGCGCGCATTACCTCGATGGTCTTCGTCATCCTGATCGGCGCCGCGCTCTTCAGCCTCGTCTTCCGCGGCCTCGGCGGCGACGACACGGTGCGCGAATTCCTGACCGCCGTGCCGGGCGGCCCGATGGGCGCCGTCATCATCGTCATGGCGATCATGTTCCTGCTCGGCTTCTTCCTCGACTTCATCGAAATCATTTTCGTCGTCGTGCCCATCGTCGCGCCGATCCTGCTGATGATGGGCGTCGATCCGGTCTGGCTCGGCATCATGATGGCGATCAACCTGCAAACCTCCTTCCTGACGCCGCCTTTCGGCTTCGCTCTCTTCTATCTGCGCGGCGTCGCCCCCGACACCGTCACCACCATGCAGATCTATCGCGGCGCGGTTCCCTTCGTCCTGATTCAGATATTCGCGCTCGCGGTCATCGCCATGTTCCCCGCGCTGGCGACATGGCTCCCGAAACTTCTCTTCAGCGGAATGTAAAAACTTATGTCCAGAGTACCGCCGTCCCGAGGCCCCAACGACGTTGCCGACACCGCCGGCCGCAACATGATGCGCATTGGCCTCGTGGCGATGGCGGTTGTCGGCGTCGTCACCTTCTTCATCGCCACCGGCCGCGTCGAACTCGAGGAACCCCTCGTCATCACGGCAACGCCGGTCCAGGTCGGCACATGGGTTGCCGGCGCGCCTGTGAAGCTCGACGTCGAAGTGAAGATCGCCAACAACAGCAATGAGGGTCTGGCCCTCGAAGTCGCATCGCAATGCGATATCTTCCGCTGGATTGTCCTCGACGCCGAAAGCGAATTCGTCCAGTCGCAAGCCGGCGGCGACGCCTGCATCGACCTTCCGGTATCCGGCTTCCTCGATCCGAAACACTCGCTGACCGGCGCCTACGCGCTGGAACTCGATCCGAAGCGTGTGACGCCCGGCGACTACCGCCTCCTCGTCCGCTACTGGGGCTATGAAGTCCGCCGGAGCTTCACGATCGAATAGGCGCCGCTCAAACCGCCCCGAACGCGCCGCCGAATTTCCGGTCCGCCGGAAAGCCCTTCGGCGGCAACCGCCCGGCCTGCGCGCGCGCGCCGATCCAGTCCTTCAACTCGGTGAAGCTGCGCGACCGCCCGCCCTTGTCGTAGGTCGTCAGTCCCTCTTTCAGCGTGAACGTCTTGATGTCGGCAAGTCCGCCATCGCCATAGCGTTGCAGGCGCACGCCCTTGCCGCGCGTCATCTCCGGCAGTTCCTTCAGCGGGAAAATCAGCAGCTTGCGGTTCTCGCCGATCGCGGCCACATGATCGCCCGAGACCGCCGCGCAAGCCGCCGCCTCGTCGGTGCCGCCGACATTCAGCACCTGCTTGCCGGCGCGCCGCATCGCCACCACCTCGTCTTCCGGCACGACGAACCCGTTGCCCTCATGCGAGGCGACGATCAGCTTGCGCCCCGGCCGATGCACGAAAATCTCGACGACGTCATGGCTCTCATCCATGTCGATGGCGAGCCTCAGCGGTTCGCCGTGTCCGCGTCCGCCCGGCAGCTTGTCGGCATTGAGCGTATAGAAGCGCCCGTCGGTGGCGAAAATCAGCACCTTGTCGGTCGTCTCGGCATTCAGCACGAACTTCTCGCCGTCGCCTTCCTTGTATTTGATGTCGGCATCGGATCCGAGATGCCCCTTCATCGCGCGGATCCAGCCCTTCTTCGAACAGACGACGGTGATCGGCTCCTTCTCGATCATCGCCTCGACCGGCACGAACTCGACCTTCGGCGCGTCGGAGAATGTCGTCCGCCGCTTGCCGAGATCGGACTTCGGCCCGAACGTCGCCCGCACCTCCTTGATTTCCCCGGCCACCCGTTCCCATTGTTTGGCATCCGACCGGACCAGTCCCTTCAGCTCCTTCTGCTCGGCCGACAGCTTCTTGTGCTCGCCCTTGATCTCCATTTCTTCAAGCTTGCGCAAGCTCCGCAGCCGCATGTTGAGGATCGCCTCGGCCTGGTTGTCGCTGAGCTTGAATTTCTTCATCAGCTTCGGCTTCGGCTCGTCCTCCTCGCGGATAATGCGGATCACCTCGTCGAGATTGAGATAGGCGACGAGATAGCCTTCCAGCACTTCGAGCCGCCGCGCGATCTTGTCGAGGCGGAAATTCGAGCGCCGCACCAGCACTTCCTTGCGGTGTTCGAGCCAGGCGCGCAACGCCTCGCGCAAATTCATCACGCCCGGCACCTGTCCGGCCGACAGCACGTTGAGGTTGAGCGGGAAGCGGCTTTCGAGTTCGGTCGAGCGGAACAGCGTTTCCATCAGTTGCGCGGGCTCGACGCTGCGCGATTTCGGCACCAGCACCAGCCGGATTTCCTCGGCGCTCTCGTCGCGCACATCTTCCAGCAGCGGCAACTTGCGCGCCTGCAGCAGTTCGGCAAGCTTCTCCACCAGCTTCGACTTCTGCACCTGATAGGGAATTTCGCTGACGACGATCTGCCAGCCGCCCCGCGCCAGTTCCTCCTTCTCCCACCGCGCCCGCACGCGAAAGCCGCCGCGCCCGGTCTCATAAGCCTCGAGGATCGCCTCGCGCGGTTCGACGATGATGCCGCCGGTCGGAAAATCCGGGCCCTGCACGAATTCGACAAGCTTCGCCGTCCGCGCATTGGGATATTTGATCAGATGCAGCGCCGCGTCGCAGAGTTCGGCCGCATTGTGCGGCGGAATGCTGGTCGCCATGCCGACCGCGATCCCCGCCGCGCCGTTCGCCAGCAATTGCGGAAAGGCGCCGGGCAGCACGACAGGCTCGCTGTCCTCGCCGTCGTAAGTCTCGCGGAAATCGACTGTGTCTTCTTCCAGCCCGTCGAGCAGCAGCCCCGCCACCGCCGTCAGCCGCGCTTCCGTGTAGCGCATCGCCGCCGCGTTATCGCCGTCGACATTGCCGAAATTGCCCTGCCCGTCGACCAGCGGATAGCGCACCGAAAAATCCTGCGCCAGCCGCACCAGCGCGTCATAGACCGACTGGTCGCCATGCGGGTGATAACGGCCGATCACGTCGCCCACCACCCGCGCCGACTTCTTGAACCCCGACCCCGGATCGAGCTTCAACTGCCGCATCGCGAACAGCACCCGGCGATGCACCGGCTTCAGCCCGTCGCGCACATCCGGCAACGCCCGATGCATGATCGTCGACAGCGCATAAGCGAGATACCGCGTCTCCAGCGCCTCGCGCAAATTGACTTCATGCTCGGGCTCGATCGGCGGCGGCGTAACGGCTTTGGTCATGCTCTCAAACTCAAAATAAGATCGTCATTGCAAAGTGGCTTTCGCTCTTCCCACCCTCCCCTGGGGGGAGGGTCGAACGATCTCAGATCGTTCGGGGCGGGGGCGCTGCGTCTCCACGGCGTATGCACCATCGTGCACCCCCATCATACCAGCGATTCGCCCTCACAAGCCCCGCGCCAGCTTCTCCATCAGCCTTATCCGCGCATCCGGCAAATGCCGCCCCTGCGGCGCATAGAGATGCCGTTCGAGAAAATGCCCGGTCATGCGCAAACCCTCGGCGACCTCCGCCGCGCTCGCCTCGCCGGCCTGCGATGCCAGCAGAAAGCCCGGCAGCCGGAACAGCCGGTCCTTGTAGGGCTCGCCCGCTTCGCGGCTCACCGCCGCCCCGCTTTTCGGCGACACATAAATCAGGTCGTCCCGCCCCCCCGTCGCCGCACATTGCGTGAGGTCGAGCCCGAAGCCGAGTTCCTGCAACAGCCCGAGTTCGAAGCGCACGAAAACCGCCGGCCAAACATGGCCGTCTTCCAGCGTCGAAAGCAGAACGTCATAGGCATCGTAAAGTGCGGGATGCGCCTCCCTTTCGGGGATCGCCTCGGCAATGGCGCTCGCCGCGCTCAGCGCCGTCAGCGCGGTCGCGTCGTCCATCAAGAGCCCCGCCAGCGGCTTCACAAGTTCCACCTGATAGGTGCCGAGATGTTCGGCCAGCCGCCCCCGCCAATGCGCCGCGAGCTTGTTGCCGGGCTGCAGCACGCCCTTCATCCGCTGCGAGGCGCCGCCGCGCACCAGCCCCAGATGCCGCCCCTGTTCGCGCGTGAACAAGGCGACGATGGCGCCGTTCTCGCCATGCGCCCGCGCCGACAGCACAAACCCCTCGTCGCGCCATTCCATGCGCCTTCACCGCCCCTTCGAGCACCCGACGCACAAATGCGCCGCCGGATCGGCCGCCAGCCGCTTCTCGGCAATCGCCTCGCCGCAGCTCGCGCAATAGCCGTATTCGCCGGCCTCCATCCGCCGGAACGCCGCCTCGATCTGCGCCATGCGCTGGTGCCGCCGCTTTTCGGTCGCCTGCGCCATCGCCTGCGACTGTATCGCGTCCATGCGCGACAGCCGCCCGACGCTCTGCTGGTCGAGCGTCACCGGTGCCCGGTCATCCGCTCTCATCTCCGATTGCGCACGCAGCTCCGCAAGCTCCGCTTCGAGCAGCGGCCGGAAACGCGCGGCAAGTGCTTTTTCCGTCATTTGGCCTCCACACGCCCGGGCGTAGCGCGCCCGGCCCGCCAAGCGTAGCGCGCCCGGCCTTGTTGTGCCATTGATGTCGGCAATGGAAAGTACCGCCACCTGCCCCGTCTGCCGCGCAGCCGCGCCGCTACCTTTCATGGATGTCGGCCCGCAACGCTACTGGAAATGCCAAACCTGCGATGCCCGCTTCCTCGATCCGGCGCAGCACCCGGCGCCCGATGTCGAGCGCGCCCACTACCTGACGCACGAAAACGATCCCGCCGATCCGCGCTACCGCAAATTTCTCGCAAAGCTCGCAATGCCGCTGCTGGCCCGCCTCTCGCCCGCCTCCTCCGGCATCGATTACGGCTGCGGCCCCGGCCCGGCGCTCGCCGCGATGCTCCGCGAAGCCGGCCACGACGTCGCGCTCTACGACCCGTTTTTCCACGCCGATGAAAGCGCCCTCGCCCGCAACTACGATTTCATCGCCTGCACCGAAACCGCCGAACATTTCCACCGCCCGGCCGACGAGTTCGACCGCCTCGACACATTGCTGCGCCCCGGCGGCTGGCTAGCTCTGATGACCGCCTTCCGCCCCGCCGACGAAAAATTTGCCGATTGGCACTACCGCAAGGATCCAACGCACGTCGTCTTCTACAACGAAGCGACACTCCGCGCCGTCGCAACCACGCGCAACTGGTCCTGCGAGTTCCCCGCTCCCGACGTGGCGCTGATGCGGAAGGCGGGGTAAGCGGTCTCCTGCCGTTATCGCACCGTTGCGCGCATTGCCGCTTTCCCGGCCTCCAAACCTGTTTTCCGCCGCCTCTCGCGCCAGTCGCCGAGAAACAGCAGAATCGGCGCGGCAATGAAGATCGACGAACTTGTGGCTATCACGACACCGAAGATCATCGGCAAGGCAAAACTCGCAACCGCACTCCCGCCCCAGATGGCCATTGGCAGCAATGCCAAAAATGTCGTCATCGACGTAAACAGGCATCGCCCGAATGTCTGGTTGATGCTCATGTCGATAAGGTCTCTCAGGGGCATTTTCTTGTAGAGCCGCATGTTTTCGCGCATGCGATCGTACACCACGACCTTGTCGTTGACTGAATAGCCGACGATGGTGAGCAAGGCGGCAATTGCCGTAAGATTGAAGTCGAGCCCCGTCAGCGCAAAAAACCCGACCGTCTTTGTCACGTCGAGAATGAGTGTGACGATGGCGCCAGCCGCGAACGGCCACTCGAAACGCCACCAGATGTAAACCAGCATCGCGAGGCTCGCGAGAGCGACGGAAAGCAGCGCCGCCTGCGCCAGCTCGCCGCTCACCTTCGGCCCCACGACTTCCGCGCGCTCCACGCTTGCACCGCCGTCGACCGAAGCCACCGTTTTCCGCATTTCGGTCACAGCCTTGCTCTGCGCCGCATCGCCGCCCGGCTGACGCTCGACGCGGATCAGCACGCTGCGGTCGTCGCCGAATTCCTGCATCGCTATCTCGCCGAGCCCCAGCCCGCCCAGCATGGCACGCATCTGCGCAAGATCGGCGGGGGCGCCCGTCTTCACCTCCATTTGGATGCCGCCCTTGAAGTCGATGCCGTAGCTCAATCCCGGGTTGATGAAGAGGCCGACGGAAGCGAGCGACAGAAAAATCGAAACCGCGATCCCCAGGTAACGCGCCTTCATGAAGCCGATCTTCGTCCCCTCCGGCATGAAGCGAACGGGTGGCTCGATCCGCAGCACCTTTATTCGCTGCCGCCTCACGATCCATGCCATGACGAGCCGTACGACCGCCACTGCCGTGAACATCGAGATGCCGATGCCGATCATCATGGTGATCGCAAAACCGCGCACCGGCCCTGAACCGAAACTGAACAGCAGTGCCGTCGCGATCAGCGTCGTCACATTGGCGTCGATGATGGTCGAATAGGCGCGGGAGAATCCGGTCTCCAGCGCCGCCAGCGCCTTCAGCCCCTTTTTCGTCTCCTCGCGTATGCGCTCATTGATCAGGATGTTCGCGTCGACCGCGATGCCGATGCTGAGAATGATGCCGGCGATGCCGGGCAGCGTCAGCGTCGCACCGAGAAGGCTGAGCGCACCGAAAGTCAGGATCACGTTGAGCCCGAGCGCCAGATTGGCGACAAGGCCCCACCGCCCGTATAGCGTCAGCATGAAGGCAATCACGAGCCCGAAGCCCGCCAGTCCCGCCCATATGCCCATATTGATCGCGTCGCTGCCGAGACCGGGGCCCACGCTTCGTTCCTCGATAACGGTGAGTGGCGCCGGCAGCGCGCCGGAGCGCAGCAGCGCCGAAAGCGTCACTGTGTCTTCCACTGTGAAGTTGCCGCTGATCTGGCCGGTCCCGCCGGTAATCGGCTCCCGGATGACAGGCGCGCTCAGCACCTTGCCATCAAGCACGATCGCAAAGGGCCGTCCGATGTTGTTCCGGGTGATGTCGCCAAACTGCCGCGCCCCCAGGCTGTCGAAACGAAAAGTCACCACCGGCTCGCCGGTCTGCGAATCGAACCCGGCGCGCGCATCCGTCAGCCGCTCGCCGCTCAGTGCCGTACGTCTCTCCACCGGATAACGTTCCGGTCCTTGCGCCGACGGCAGCATTCTTGTCCCGATCGGTGCCCGTCCATCGGCGGGCGCTTCGCGGGAAAGCATATGGAAGCTCATCTGCGCCGTACTGCCGAGAATGGTCCGCAGTCGCGTCGGATCCTGCAAACCGGGCAACTGGACGAGAATCCGGTCGGCGCCGACACGCTGGAGTGTCGGCTCGGCGACACCGATCTGGTCCACGCGCTGCCGGACGATTTCAAGGCTTTGCTCGATGGCGGCATTCACGCGTGCGCGCACACCTGCCTCTGTCAGCGTCAGGCGAATGAACCTGTCCTCTTCCGGCCGCACGTCGATGTCCTTGCCGGCTTCGCCGAATGCTGTCGGTTGAGCCGGCGAAACGACTTGCCGGAGCGCCCGCTCCGCGCTGGCAAGCGCCGTCACATCCGGCCGCGCAAGCGTCACGACGATCGATTGGCCCTGCCGTTTTACATCGGTGACGCCAATCCCTTCTTCGCGAAGAACCTGCCGCGCGTCGTCGGCCATCGTTTCGAGTTTGTTGCCGACAAGCGTATCTGCATCGACCTCGAGCACGAGATGCGAGCCGCCACGCAGATCGAGACCCAGCGTCACCTGTTGATGAGGGAGCCAACCGGGCAAGGCGTCAAGCTGCGCTGGGGTCAATAGATTGGGTAGGGCCGCAGCGATACCGAACAGGACAATCGCCACATAACTCGCCAGCACGGATCGTGATGTGCGCATCAAGTGCCTCCATGCGGGGACGATCGCCGGGCGCGCCGATGCGCGCGCTCGCAATGACCCCGAAAATTTCAGAAAGGGAGTTTTCGCTGCCCGCTACCGAGGCGGGCGCAGCCTAGAGAGCCGCTGGCGGGCCCGTAGCACCCGGACGAACAAATCGCACCGGGTGAAGCGCATGGTCCTCGAAGACGAAATCGGCAGTAAATCCGGCCGGCGGGAGGGCTTGTGCAAATACCGATGGCAGTCCGGCCGGCAGGTCATCGCCGTTAGCCGCGGACAAACGCGAAGCGAACGCATTGCGATCGGCCCAGCCGTTTCGGACGGTGTCGCGGGAAGGTGCAAGCGCGCCGGCGGCATGGTTTTCCGGATAAGGCGAGGCCGATCCGGCGGTTCCGCCCGCCGGCCATGTCATGGGCGCCGGTCCCCAGGACATTGAAACCAGCAGGATTAAGGCAAAACACAACATCGCGCGCAGGGCAGCGCCCGCACCCGCCTTCGCGGCCGTAATTGTTGTCGTGATTGCCATATCTTTCAAACGCTCGTCAGGCAACGACTTAATCATTCGCCCCGGTGCTTTACAAGCCCCATGCCGGAACTTCCATCCGGCGTCGCGAACCCCTGGCCGTTCTTCGCAATTCACTCCTTCGGAAAGTCGAGCCCCATCTCGCGGTAGCGTTCGCGGTCGTCCGACCAGTTCTCGCGCACCTTCACAAACAGGAAAAGATGGACCTTCGTTTCCAGCATCTCCTGCAATTCCTCGCGCGCCATCTGGCCGATGGTCTTGATCGTCTGCCCGCCCTTGCCGAGCGCGATTTTCTTCTGGCTGTCGCGCTCGACATAAATCACCTGCGCGATGCGGATCGAGCCGTCCTTCTTCTGTTCCCATTCTTCCGTTTCGACGGTCAGCGAATAGGGAAGCTCGTCATGCAGCCGAAGAAAAAGTTTCTCGCGCGTGATTTCGGCGGCGAGCGACCGGAGCGGCACATCGGCCGCCTGGTCCTCCGGGTAGTGCCACGGGCCTTCCGGCAGAAGCGCCGCGATATGGCGCTTGAGATCGGAAACGCCGTCCCCCGTCAGCGCCGACACCATGAAGGTCTCGGTGAAGAGTCCTGTCTCGTTGAGCTTCGCCGCCGTCTTCAGGAGCTTCTCGCGGTCGCAGGCATCCGCCTTGTTCAGTACAAGGATGGCTTTCCTGCCTTGGCGCTTCAGCCCCTCGACGATCCGCTCGACATCGCTGTCGCGCCCGCTCTCCATGTCGACCATCAGCACGATCAGGTCGGCGTCGCCCGCCCCGCCCCAGGCCGCGTCCACCATCGCCCGGTCGAGCCGCCGCTTCGGCTTGAAGATGCCGGGCGTGTCCACAAACACGATCTGGGTGCGGCCCTCCATCGCGATGCCGCGGATGCGCGCCCGCGTCGTCTGCACTTTGTGGGTGACGATCGCCACCTTCGATCCGACCAGCCGGTTGACCAGCGTCGACTTGCCGGCGTTCGGCGCCCCGATTATGGCGACAAACCCGCAGCGTGTCGGTTCCGTCCGGTCGGTCTGGTTTTGCATGGAATCCCGGTTGTGACAGTTATTTGACAGTATTTTGACAGTTGGCTGACAGTTGCGTGACAGTGTGAAATATCAATGACTTAGCCTTTCCGCACATTCGCGGATTCGAGCGCCGCCTGGGCTGCCGCCTGCTCCGCCTGCCGTTTCGAGTTTCCCTTTCCGGTCAACGGCTTGCAGCCCTCCAGCAACACCTCGACCGTGAATTCCGGCGCATGGTCCGGTCCGCTGCGCCCGGTCTGCCGGTAAGTCGGCGCCGGAAGCCCCTGCGCATGCGCCCATTCCTGCAATGCCGTCTTGGCGTCCTGCGGAATTTCCGCATGTTTATCAACGAGTTGCGCCCATTCGCGCTCGATGAATTGTGTCGCCGCCGCCATCCCGCCATCGAGATAAAGCGCCGCGATCAGCGCTTCGCAGCCATCGGCTAAAATGGCGGTTTTCCGCCTTCCGCCGGCCTTTTCCTCGCCCGGCCCCATCGTGATGTACCGGCCGAGATCGATGCGCGCGGCCACCTCGGCGCACGCCTCCTTGCGCACTAACGCATTGAATCTGATTGCCAATTCGCCTTCATCCGCATCCGGAAAAAGCCGCATCAGCCAGTCCGCGACGGTGAGCGCCAGCACGCGGTCGCCGAGAAATTCGAGCCGTTGGTAGTTTTCCGGGCCGGCGCTCGGATGCGTAAGCGCCCGCGCAAAAAGGCCCATGTCCTTGAATTTATAGGACAATTTCTGTTCGAGCGCGGCGCTCAATCGGTCCACTTGCCGATCCGTTCCCATCGGATCGCCGATGGCCATTTCCAGAATTGCCAGAACGAGGCGCTGCCGTCGGCCGAGAAGAAAATGATCTCGGCGCGGCCCACCAGATTCTCGAACGGCACGTATCCGACAGCATCCGGCACCCGGCTATCGCTCGAATTGTCGCGATTGTCGCCCATCATGAAGTAATGGCCCTGCGGAACGATGTAGAGACCGGTATTGTCCCACACACTATTCGGGCTCATATCCAGCGTAATATATGAAACGCCGTTGGGGAGCGTCTCCAGATACTGTGGAATACGGCGCACATTGCCAGAAGGACTGCGCTCGATATGATCGTCGACGCGCTGGCGCGGCACCGCCGCATCGTTGATATGGAGCACCCCGTCCTTCATCTGCACGGTGTCGCCGGGTAAGCCTATGACCCGCTTGATGAAATCGGTCCGGTTGTCGACCGGCACCTTGAACACCGCAATGTCGCCCCGCTGCGGCGTCGCCCCCATGATCCGTCCGTTGAAGAGCCCCGGACTGAACGGCAGCGAGTGCCGCGAATAGCCATAACTGTATTTGGAAACAAAGAGATAGTCGCCGATCAGCAGCGTCGATTCCATCGAGCTCGACGGAATGAAGAAGGGCTGGAAAAGGAACGCCCGGATGAAAAGCGCAATCAGCAGCGCATAGCCGATGGTCCGTAAATTCTCGGCCAGCGACCCGCTGCGCAACTTCCTGGCATTTTCCATCAACGTCATCTCTCGGCTCCTGCCCCTCGAAAACGGCGGACCATACCACAATCCGCCGTCGCGTCTTCCCCGTGGTTCAAACGCGGGATATCGCGGAAATGATAACAAAAGCCTGTGCTTGCGGGTGATCGTCGGTGATCGTCAGATGGATGACGGCCTCCATGCCCTCAGGCGTGATCTCCTGGAGCCGCGCCGCCGCACCCCCCGTCAGCGCCATCGTCGGCTGTCCGGAGCGCAGATTCACCACCCCCATGTCGCGCCAATAGATGCCGCGGCGGAACCCGGTCCCGAGCGCTTTTGAGCAGGCTTCCTTGGCGGCAAAACGCTTGGCATAGGAAGCCGCGCGCATCCGCCGTCCTTCGGATTTCGCGCGTTCGATGTCGGTGAATATGCGGCCGATAAACCGTTCGCCAAAGCGGTCGAGCGTCTGTTCGATGCGCCGTATGTCGATGATATCGTTGCCAATTCCGATGATCATGCGCGGCCCATTGCTTCGCCGGCGTCGGCCCCGTGCCGCGCTTCGTCCATCACGGCCCGCATCCGTTTGATGCTCGCATCGAGCCCCGTGAAAATCGCCTCGCCAATCAGGAAGTGACCGATGTTGAGTTCGGCAAGCTCCGGCATCGCCGCCACCGGCGCCACCGTGTCGAACGTAAGTCCATGACCTGCATGGACTTCCAGCCCCAGCGCCGCGCCATTGCGCGCCGCCTCCGCCAGCCGCGCCAGTTCTGCGTCGCGCTTGGCGCTTTCCCGCGCGATCACCGCATCGCAATAGGCGCCGGTGTGAAGTTCCACGATATGCGCGCCGAGCGAACGCGCCGCTTCAAGCTGCCGCGTCTCGGCATTGATGAACAGCGACACGCGAATGCCCTTGTCGGAAAGTCGCGCGACGACCGGCGCCAGATGATTGTGAAGACCCGCGGCGTCGAGCCCGCCCTCCGTCGTCACTTCCTCGCGCCGCTCCGGCACGATGCAGCAGGCATGCGGGCTGTGGCGCAGCGCAATCTCGAGCATTTCGGGCGTCGCCGCCATTTCGAGATTGAGCGGCAATCCGGTTTCGTCCTTCAACCGCGCAATGTCGCCGTCGCGGATGTGGCGCCGGTCTTCTCTCAGATGCGCGGTAATGCCATCGGCCCCCGCCGCCGCGGCCAGTTTCGCCGCGCGCACGGGGTCCGGATGTTCGCCCCCGCGCGCATTACGGATCGTCGCGACATGATCGATATTGACGCCGAGGCGCAGATGAGATTTCGGACTCATGGCTGCCGGTTCCGTTGTTTTTCCATGACTAATCCCGCGTCTCGCCGGCCGGAGGGTTCGGGTCGAGAAATGGCGCAGGCGCCTGCGAACGCTCTGCCAAACGCCGCCGCCGCCGCAACTGATACGCCTCGACGCCGCTGCGTGTCATGACATAGCCGACGCATCCGAAGACGATACCGACCGGGACGGCGCCGACCGTCAGCGGCACCAGCAGCGGCAGGATCATGTCGAAGGCACGATCGCTCTGCAGCGTCTCCGCAATGTCGGGATCGGGCCCCGCCGGCGCGCCCACCATGTACTTCCCGACTTCATAAACGATCAGCCAGATCGCCGGAAAAGTCAGCGGATTGCCGACAAAAGTGCCAAGCGCGCTCGCGATCAGATTCCCGCGCAATACCCAGGCAACAAGCATCGCGATCAGAATATGAAAGCCGATGAACGGTGTGCACGACGCGAACACGCCGGCCGCGACGCCTATCGCAATTGCGTGCGGCGTTCCCGACAAACGCCACACCCGCCGCCATCCATACTGGATCGCGCGCTTCCAGCCCGCGCTCGGCCAGAAGGTCTCGCGCAGTTTCCGCAGCGGATGAAGATCGACGCGACGCCGAAACAAGGAACCGTCTCCTCTAGGCGATGCCGCGGCTGCCGGGCTTTTCGGCTGGCAACGCCGCAAGCTCCTTCGGCAACTTGTCGGCCGGATAAGCCGGTATGTCGATACGCGCCAGCGAGATCAGCTTCGTGCCGACCTTTGCCCGGCCGCCCGAACGGTCGATGAGGCATGCCGCCGCAACAACCTTCGCACCGGTCTTGCGGATCGCTTGAATGCACTCGCGCGACGACAATCCGGTCGTCACGATGTCCTCGACCATCACCACCCGCATCCCCTTCTTCAGCGGAAACCCGCGCCGCAAAACGAACTCACCCTTCTCCCGCTCGACATACATTGCCGGCGCGCCCAGGTGACGCGCCGTTTCGTAGCCCGGAATGATCCCCCCGACAGCGGGCGAAATAATGGCATCGATCGGACCGTCGACTTCCGCCTCGATTTTCGCCGCCAATGCCTTGCAAAGCCGCGCCGTCCGCTTCGGACTCATGAAGACGAGCGCCTTCTGAAGGAAAACGGGGCTGTGCAGACCCGATGACAGGATGAAGTGCCCCTTCAGCAGCGCACCGGCTTTCTCGAATTCCTTGAGGACCTTGGCTTCTTTCATTTTTCTGTGCTCACCGGCTTTCGGATGTTGAGGCAGTGTCGGTCAATGGCGCGGGCGCGCAACGGTGTTGACGCAGGACAGTCCGTTGAGCGCCGACATGATGCGGGTCAGGTGTTTGATATCCCGCACATCGAGATCGATCTGCAGGTCGTAGAAGTCCGCGTCGCGCTGCGCCAGCGTCAGGTTGGAAATATTGCTTCCGTAATCGGCGATCAGCGTCGCGATGTGACCGAGCGAACCGACTTCGTTGCGCGCCGTCACGCGCAGCCGCGCCGGAAAGGTCTGCGGAACTTCCGGGTCGATATCCCACGTCACGTCGATCCAGCGCGACGGCTCGCCATCGAAAGTTTCAAGCGTCGGCGCATCGATTGGATAAACCGTGACGCCCTCGCCCGGCATCATGATGCCGACGATGCGTTCGCCGGGAAGCGGGAATGTATCGGGCGCGAATTGAATGCCGAGCCCGGCGCCGCGCCCCGTCACACGCACAGCACCGTTGCGCTGGTCTTTCCCGTTGGCGCCGACCCGCTTCCGGCCGCGCTTGGCGAGCGGTTCCTCGGGATAGACCGTATGCAGCACCTGTTCGGCACTCACCGTACCGTCGCCAACCGAAGCAAGCAGCTCGGCAACATCGGACTTGCGCAGCGGGCCGAGCGCGCGTTCGAGGATCGTGTCGGACGCATCCTTGCCGGCTGCCTCGAAGGCACTTTTGAGAATCTGCCGGCCGAGACGGCTGAATTCGGCCTGCTTGGCGGCGCGGATCGAACGGCGAATTGCCGAACGCGCCTTGCCGGTCGCAACATACGCTTCCCACGCGGGCGAGGGCCGCTGCACCTGCGAGCGGATGATCTCGACTTCGTCGCCATTTTCAAGCCGGGTGCGCAGCGGCATGTGACGGCCATTGATCTTGCAACCGACGCAGGTGTCGCCGATCTCCGTGTGTACGGCGTAAGCGAAATCGATCGGCGTCGCACCGCGCGGCAGCGTGATCAGCATGCCGTTGGGTGTGAAACAGAAAACCTGATCGGAGAACATCTGGAGCTTGGTGTGCTCCATGAATTCTTCGGGCGTACCACCATGTTCGAGCATTTCAATCAACTGCCGAAGCCAGCTGAATGTGGCCGCGAACTCCCCCGACGCTTCGGTGTCCACAGGCCCTTCCTTGTAGAGCCAATGCGCGGCGATGCCGTATTCGGCGATCTCGTGCATCTTTCGCGTCCGAACCTGAACCTCGGCACGCTTTTTTTGCGGCCCGATCATCGTCGTATGGACCGAGCGATATCCGTTGTTCTTCGGTGTTGAAATGTAGTCCTTGAAGCGGCCAGGCACCATCGGCCACGACGTATGCAGAATGCCGATCGCCCGATAGCAGTCCGGCACTTCATCGACAACGACCCGGAAGCCGAAAATGTCCGAAAGCTGCTCCAGCGAAATGCCGCGGCGTTCCATCTTCCGCCACATCGAGTAGGGGCGCTTCTCGCGCCCGATCACCTCGGCGGCAAGACCTTCTTCCTTGAGCTTCGCTTCGATCTCGGCGGCAATCTGCCTCACCGTGTCGCCGCTCTCTTCGCGAAACTCGTTGAGGCGCCGCAACAACGCCTCGCGCGCTTCGGGGTTAAGCTCCTTGAAAGCGAGATCTTCGAGCTCTTCGCGAATTTCCTGAATGCCCATGCGCCCGGCAAGCGGCGCATAGATTTCCATCGTTTCCTGCGCGATACGCTGGCGCTTGTCGGCGGAATCGATGAAGTGCAGCGTCCGCATGTTGTGCAGCCGGTCGGCAAGCTTGACCAGCAACACCCGAATGTCGTTGGACATGGCGAGCAGGAACTTGCGGAAATTCTCCGCCTGCTTCGAGCGTTCCGAGGTGAGTTCGAGACGCGTCAGCTTGGTCACGCCGTCGACAAGACCGGCGACCTGCGAGCCGAACAGCTTGGTCAGCTCGTCCATCGTCGAACCGGTATCTTCCATCGTGTCGTGCAGGAGCGCCGTCACGATGGTCGCGGTGTCGAGTTTCAATTCCGTCAGGATGCCGGCAACTTCGATCGGATGGGAAAAATAAGGGTCGCCGCTGGCCCGCATCTGGCTGCCATGCTGCTTCATGGCATAGACGTAGGCGCGGTTGATCAGGGCTTCGTCCGCCTTCGGATCGTAGCCGAGCACGCGATCGACGAGCTCATACTGACGCAACATCCAACGATTCTCCTGCGCCGCGTCTTGCCAACTTCCTAACGACCCGTCCTTACAAACGACCCGCCCTTACAAACGAAAAGCGCCGCCCCTCACCTTCCGGCCGGGCGGCGCTCAAACCGATTGACGTCTGCGGTGGGACCAAGCCCTCCTCGCCCGTTCTCAGTCTTCCCCGTCCATGTCGTCCGCGTCGGCCGATTTCTGCTGCGGCGAGTCGATCTGGCTCTGGATCGCGCGCAGCAGCTCTTCCTCGCTCATGCGGTCCGACGAGCCTTCCGCCGCGCCGAACGTGTCGGCGACTTCGCCGGCCGCTTCGCCCGAGATCAGGAGCTGCATGTTCTCGACTTCCGGCTCCTCGGTCTCCACCCGGTTCTGCATGCTGGCGACCAGGTCTTCGCGCAAATCTTCCGGCAGGATGGTCCGCTCGGCGATCTCGCGCAGCGCCACCACCGGGTTCTTGTCGTTGTCGCGCTCAACCGTCAATTCGGCACCGGCCGACATGGCGCGCGCGCGGTGCCCCGAAAGCAGAACCAGCTCGAATCGGTTGGGCACCTTGTCGACGCAATCTTCAACGGTCACGCGGGCCATTGCAAAACTCCAGTATGGGCGGGAACCTGATTTGGCCCTTTATGTAGGGGCCAGAATAGCAGAACGCAAGCAAGAACAGGCATTTAGAAGTCAATCTGCGGCAATTTTAACCGCCGGACCGCTCAATTCCCCGCAAGGCATCCGCCGGAAGACCGCGGATCAGCGCGTCGACATGCTCCCCGGTTACCGGATGCCGCCAGCCCGGCGCGACGTCCCGCAGCGGCAGCAGCACAAAAGCCCGTTCGGTAATCGCCGGATGCGGCAGCGCCAGAGGCAGCGGCCCGGCGCCGGCCTCAGGACCGCGACGCCCTACCGCCGGCACGATCAGGCCGCGATAATCCAGCAAATCGAGATCGAGCACCCGTGGCCCCCAGCGGTCCCGCCTGACGCGCCCGAACAAGGCTTCGATCCGGTGCAGCGCCGCCAACAGGGCATTGGGCGGCAACGCCGTTTCGATCTCGACTACCGAATTAACATAATAATCTTGTGTATAAATCGAAAGCGACGGCGTCCGGTAGAAGGGCGCTACTTTGCGAACCCGCAGCCCGAACGCCGGCATCATCGTCAATGCGGCCTCAAGCGTTTGTCGCGGCCCGCCCGAGGCGCTTGCCAGATTGCCGCCAAGCGCCACGAGGACGACGCTGGTCGCACCGGCAGGCCGCTCTATATCTTTCACGGCAAGGCTGTTCATGGCGCCGGCCCTCATGAAATTACGGCGGAGAGACTTGCCGAAGCCGGGCATTTGCACGTAATGCTTTGCCAACACTTCGAATTACGAACCGATTCCGTCGCCGAAATTTGATCGCAAGCATTTTATACACAGGAGTTTCAGGATGATCTTTTATGCGCATGAACGCATGGTTCTTTTTATTGACGGCGCCAATCTTTATTCGGCGGCCCGCGGACTGAATTTCGACATCGACTACAAACGCCTTCTCGATCATTTCCGCGCCAAGGGCACGCTGGTCCGCGCCTATTACTACACCGCCCTTCTCGAAGATCAGGAATATTCGCCGCTCCGGCCGTTGATCGACTGGCTCGACTACAACGGCTATTCGGTCGTGACCAAGCCCGCCAAGGAATTCACCGGCGCCGACGGCCGCCGGCGGGTCAAGGGCAATATGGACATCGAACTGGCCATCGACGCCCTCGAAATGGCCGATCAGATCGACCATCTGATTCTTTTTTCCGGCGACGGCGACTTCCGCCGTCTGGTCGAAGCGGTCCAGCGTCGCGGCAAGCGCGTGACCGTCGTCTCGACCATGCGCAGCCAACCGCCGATGATCGCCGACGAATTGCGCCGTCAGGCCGATCAGTTCATCGAGCTGGAATCGCTGCGCGACGCTGTTGGCCGTGCCCATAGCGACCGCCCGGCGGTGGCGCCCGCGCCCATGCGCAACGATCTCGACTACGAATATGACGACGAGGACGAGGAAGCCCTCGACCGGCCGGCCAGCGCCTGAGTCGCGCCGCGTGCCGACACCCGGTCCCGAAGCACCGCGCGACTGCCCGCTCTGTCCGCGGCTCGTCGCCTATCGCCGCGAAAACGCCGTCGCGCATCCCGACTGGTTCAATGCGCCCGTACCTTCGTTCGGTACCGAAAACGCACGCCTCTTGATCGTCGGACTGGCGCCCGGCGTTCAGGGTGCAAACCGCACCGGCCGCCCCTTCACCGGCGACTTCGCGGGCGACCTTCTCTATTCGACATTGCTCGATTTCGGATTTGCGAAGGGCACCTACGCGGCCCGTCCCGACGACGGCCTCGAACTCGTCGACGCGATGATCGCCAATGCCGTGCGCTGCGTGCCGCCGCAGAATAAGCCGACGCCGGAGGAGGCCAGAACCTGTCTCGGTTTCCTGACCGCACGAATGGCCGCCTTGCCGCGCCTCAAGGCGGTGCTGGCGCTTGGCCGCATCGCCCATGACGCCGCATTGTCGGCACGCGGGCTGAAACGTTCGTCGGCGGTTTTCGGCCACGGCGCGTCGCACGACATAGGCAGCGGCCTCCGCCTTTTCGACAGCTACCACTGCTCGCGCTACAACACCAATACGCGGCGTCTGACCGAAGAGATGTTCCGCTCGGTATTCGCCGATGTCAGGGCGTTTCTCGACTAGCCCTTCTCGCGCAGCAACCGGGCCTTGTCGCGCGCCCAGCTTCGCTCTTTCAGCGTCTCGCGCTTGTCGGCAAGTTTCTTGCCCTGCGCCAGCCCGATCTCGACCTTCACCATGTTGCGGTCGTTGAAATACATCTTCAACGGCACGACGGTCATGCCCTGCCGTTGCATGGCGTTGATCAGCTTTTCGATTTCGCGCTTGTGCAGCAGCAGCTTCCGCGGACGGCGCGTTTCGTGGTTGAACTGGTTGGCCTGCAGGTAGACCGGGATATAGGCATTGACGAGCACGATCTCGCCGCTCTTCGTCGCCTGCGCATAGGCTTCGTTGAGGCTGCCCTGGCCGGCACGCAACGATTTGACCTCCGAGCCTTTCAGCTCGATGCCGGCCTCATAGGTTTCGGAAATGCTGTAGTTGAAACGCGCCTTGCGATTATCCGCAATGATCTTCCGGCCGTCTCCGGCCTTCTTCTTGGCGCCGCCGCTTTTGGAGGACATGGCTCACCGGCCCTTTGCTCGGCCGTCTCAGTTGACCAGTCCGGCGGCCCGCATGGCCTCCCGAACCTTTTGCTCGGTCGCCGTCGAGGCGGTCACCAGCGGCAACCGCAATTCATTGGCGCAGAACCCGAGCAGGCTCAACGCAAACTTGGCCGGTGCCGGATTGGGGTCGAGGAACAATGCATGATGAAGCGGCATCAGCCGGTCCTGAATGTCGAGCGCCCTGCCGAAGTCGCCGTCGAGCGTCGCCGTCTGAAACTGCGCGCAAAGCGCCGGCGCGACATTGGCCGTCACCGAAATGCAGCCGACGCCGCCATGCGCATTGAATCCGAGCGCGGTCGCGTCCTCACCCGACAGCTGGCAGAAATCCGATCCCATGGCCAGCCGCTGCTGGCTGACCCGCGCGAGGTTCGCCGTTGCGTCCTTGACGCCAATCACGTTCTTCAATTCAAACAGGCGCGTCATCGTTTCGAGGTTGATATCGACGATGGTGCGGCCGGGAATGTTGTAGAGCACGATCGGGATATCGACCGCGTCGTTGACGGCCTTGAAATGCGCGTAGATGCCGTCCTGCGACGGCTTGTTGTAGTAACCGGTCACGCTCAGCACGGCGTCGGCGCCGACCTTCTTTGCAAACCTGGTCAGTTCAATCGCCTCAAGCGTGTTGTTCGACCCTGCCCCCGCGATCACCGGCACCCGGCCCCTGGCGGTCTTGACGCAAAGCTCGACCACCCGCTTGTGCTCGTCATGGCTCAGCGTCGGCGACTCGCCGGTCGTGCCGCAGGGAACGAGCCCATGCGTGCCCTGTTCGATCTGCCATTCCACGAGTTTGACGAACGCAGCCTCATCCACCGCGCCGTCCCGAAACGGCGTTATGAGCGCGACATACGATCCCTTGAACATGGCTTTGGCTCCGGTGCCGCCCGGCCGGTCCGGCGGGCGGTAAATTCTTCGGCTGCTCCGAAGGCGCGCAAGATACCCATAAGCGGCACCAGCGGCAAGAAAACAGCCAACTTCGCGGCCTGCGGCCTATTGCCGGGAGCGTTAGCACACAGGTAGTCTCATTGGTGGATAATCCGTGACGCCGAGGCCGACCGCGCCGGATGTCCCGATGCGGAAATCCCGGACCGGAGGAACCTCCAGTGGAGGCCGCTTCGACCGGTCCGCGCGCCTTTGGAGTTTTGGGAACGCGTTGTGATAATCGACATGGGAATTAGCTTGAAATTGCGTGCGCGGAGCGCGGCCGTTGCGGCCGTCTGCCTGATGCTGTCCGTTTCGGCTGCGGCGGCGTCGATCGTTCCGCTGGCGCGTCCCGACGGCCAGAAGCCGCCGAGCGCCACCGCCAACCCTGCGACCCGTGCCGCCGCCGCCACGACCGGCACCGTCTCGCGGCTCAATGCCGCGGATCTCGCCGCAACACGCGACGCCTTTGCCGAGGCCGACCGGGCCAACTGGATCGCCGCCCGCCAGCACGCGGGACGCATTTCCGATCCCGTGGCCGCCAAGCTGATCCTCTGGACCCGCCTGCAGGCCGATAACAGCGGCTCGACCTTCGCCGAGATCACCACCTTCCGCGAACAAAACCCCGATTGGCCGCGGCTCGCGACGCTCGCCCTTCGCGCCGAAAACGCGCTTCTCGCCTACCCGATGTCGAGCAGCGACGTCGTGGCCTGGTTCTCGGCCAATCCGCCCGCCACCGGCGAAGGCAAAATTCGCTACGGCAAGGCGCTGATCGACACCGGCAAGGCCGACGAAGGCGTGAGCTGGATCCGTCGCGGCTGGGTCGATCACGACTTTTCGGCAACGCGCCAGAAGGAAATTCTGACCGCCTACGGAAGCCATTTCGATGCCGAAACCCAGAAAGCGCGCCTTGCGCGCCTGCTCTGGGAACAACGAACGACGGACGCAAAGACGGCGGCAAATCTCGTTGGTCAGGATGCGCGCATGCTGGCTGACGCGCGTATCCAGTTTATCGCCGGCTCCAGCCAGGCAAATACCGCCTTGTCGCGCGTCCCCGATGCGTTGCGCGCCGATCCGGGCTTGCTCTACGACCAGGTGCGCTATGAACGCCGCCGCGGCAACGATCACACCGCGCTTCCGTTGCTGCTGACCGCGCCGACCGAGCCGCACAAGATGATCCGTCCGGACATCTGGTGGGTCGAGCGCAAGATACTGGCCCGCAAGGCGCTCGCGGGCGGCCTCTACCAGCAGGCCTACGACCTCAGCGCCGCGCATGGACTGACCGAAGGCGTCGAGTTTGCCGAAGGCGAATTCATGGCCGGCTGGATCGCCCTGCAATTTCTCAACAAGGGCGATCTGGCGCTCGCGCATTTCAAGCGCCTTGGCGGCGGTGTCTCGACGCCGATCAGCAAGGCCCGCGCCTACTACTGGAGCGGCCGCGCCGCCTCCGCCACCGGCAACAAGGAAGCGGCAGACGGATATTATCGCCAGGCTGCAACCTATCCCGTCAGTTTCTACGGTCAGCTCGCGACGGCCGCGCTTGCGGGCGCCGGCGGCGACGGAAAACTGAATTTTCCCGCCAACCCCGCACATTCCGCCGAAGTGAAACAGCGCTTCAACAATCGCGAGCTGGTGCATGCCGCACGCATCCTTCAGGACCTCGATCGCGAGCGCACGCGCTGGACGGTCATGCTGCACATGGCGGACACGCTGACCGATCCGGCTGAACTTGCGGCACTTTCCGACCTCGCCCGCAGCTTCGGCGATCAGAAGTTGTCGCTGCGCATCGCCAAAGCGGCCGCCTCGCGCAACATCATCCTGCCCGAACATGCCTACCCGACGACATTGATGCCCCAATGGACGCACAAGGGCCCACCGGTCGAGAAGGCGCTGGTATACGGCCTCTCGCGTCAGGAGAGCGAGTTCGACCCGAAGGCCCTGAGCCCCGCCGGCGCGCGCGGCCTGATGCAATTGATGCCCGGCACCGCGCGCATCGTCGCCAGGCAGGTCGGCCTTCCCTACTCGGCCAACCGCCTGACAGATCCGGTCTACAACGCAACGCTTGGCGCCGCGCATCTGGGCGATCTCATCGAGAACGACTTTGCCGGCTCCTACATCATGAGCATCGCCGCCTACAACGCCGGTGGTTCGCGGGTCCGCCAATGGATTGGCCAGTTCGGCGATCCGCGCTCGAGCGCGGTCGATCCCATCGACTGGATCGAGACCATCCCGTTTTCGGAAACGCGCAACTACGTCCAGCGCGTCATCGAAAATCTGGAAGTCTATCGTGGCCGTCTGGCCGGCGAGGCCCTGCCGACGCGCATCGAGGACGATTTGCGTCGCCACACCGGCGCCCCCTTCTCGACGCCGGCGCCGACGCCGCGTCCGTCGAGTGTACCGCTCGCGCCGCCTGCCACCCCGACGCCGGCCTCGACGCCGATTTCGGTGCCGGCGCCAGTCGCGCCGCCCGCGGGAACGGCCGCCATGGCGCCGGTCGTCGAGGACGACGAGGCTTCAGCGGTTCGCTGACAACACATCATCTCGCCTTGCCGGTTCGTTGCGTCTCGCCCATGATCCCCTTCCCTTTGGCCCGGAGACGATCATGGCGAAGCCCCCCATTCGCGAAATTTTCTATACCAGCCAGGACGGCTTGAAGCTCTTCGCGCTCGATTATGGCGAGCGCACGGCCAAGGGTCCGCCGATCGTTTGCCTGCCGGGCCTGACACGCAACTCCAAGGACTTCCAGCCGCTGGCAACACACCTGGCAAAGCGTCACCGTGTACTCTGTCCGGATTTTCGCGGGCGCGGACGCTCCCAGTATTGCGACAAGTGGGACGACTACACGCCTGTTCACGAAATGATGGACACGCTCGACCTGATGGGTGCGGCCGGCATTTCCAGCGCCGTGTTCATCGGCACTTCCCGCGGCGGTCTCGTCACCATGCTACTGGCCGCCTTCCGGCCCAATGTCATCAAGGCTGCGGTGCTGAACGACATCGGCCCGGAAGTCGACCCCAGGGGCATCGCGCGCATTGCCGGCTATGTCGGCGTCATGGAGACACCCGCCACATGGGACGAGGCGGCGGTGAAACTGCGGATGATGAATGAACGCGAGTTTCCCAATCTGACGGCCGAGCAATGGCGCACTTTCGCGCGGCGAACCTTCGCCGAGGAAAGCGGCGCACCGAAGCTCGACTACGACGCAAAGATCGGCACGGCGATGCGCAAGGGCATGGAGGCATCGAAGGGTGAGGTGCCGACGATGTGGCCCCAGTTCAAGGCGCTGGCTCAGGTGCCGGTGCTGGTCGTACGCGGCGAGAACTCCGATCTGCTGACCGCTGAAATCGTCGACCGCATGGCGGTCGAACATCCCGGCATGAAGTCCGTGGTCGCGCGGGATCGCGGCCACGCGCCCTTCCTCGACGAGCCGGAAGTGCTGGCCGCCATCGGCGATTTCCTGAAAAACGACGTCGGCTGAACGCACTCACTCATTGCGCACGACTTCGGTAGGCGCTGGTGCGCTTTCCTGAGGCGCTGTATCGACCGGAACGGCAAGAACATCGCGCGCGGCCTTGAATCGCGTCGCCCAGCGAACGGTGTGATGCGCAATCCGGCGCAACAAATCCGTTTCGCGCATCGCGTCGTCGAGATAGGCGAGATACTCAAGATCGCCTCGTGACGCCGCCGATAGAATGAACTGTTTTGTCGACTGATAATTGGCCTCGAACTCCTTGCCTTGCGCGTTCAGCCATTCGACATCTGCCTGTTCGTCGAAAAGACGTCCGTCATTCATAAGATCGATCAGCGCCGTTCTGTATGTTTCCACGCGCTCCCGGACGATCGACGGCATCCGGGACTCCGTCGCGACAAACGACGTCACATTTCTGAGTTCGTGAACGACGGCGTTACAGTGCTGAAGCGCACGCAGCAGATGGGCGAGCGCATCCGGCAAACCCGACGAAAGTCGTGATTCCGAAAGCGCGGCCGCATATTCGCGGATTGAATCAGCCAGTGTCTCAAACACCACGAACCGGCGGCGCAGCTGCGTTTCATATTGCGACGGCTCCCGCAGGTAGGCGGAGCCTCCTTCGAATACGATCCGTCCCAGCCTGCGCATTTCCATCATCAGGCTTTCGACCGCCAGCGGCGGCATGTCCACCAGCGTCCTGTCGAGATGCTGCGGCCGCGCCTCGTTTTCCTCCTGCGACACAAACCGGCCGCCCAGCCAGACAATCAGGCGATCCGCCCACACCCAGACCACCAGCAACCCAAGTACATTGAACGACGTATGAAAGATCGCCAGCGTCATTGCCGGGCCGGGCAACGCCCAGCCGGCGGTGTCCATCCACGCACGGCCGAAAAAGAACAGCGGCATGATCAGGAAGGCGATCGTCGCCGACAGAAAATTGAAAATGAAGTGGCTTGCCGCCACGCGCTTGGCATTCGACGTTGCGTTGATCACCGCCAGAATACCGGTGACGGTCGTGCCGATGTTTGCGCCGATCACCATTGCCGCACCGGTTTCAAGCCCAATCAATCCGCCGGAGACAGCGGAGAGAGCGACCGCAATCGAGGCGCTGGACGACTGCGCCATAGCCGTGATGGCGAAGCCGGCCATCACAAACGCCAGATAGTGGAAGAACCCTGTTCCGCTGAAAGCTTCGATGTGTACGCCTGCGGCAACACCCTCAAACGCGTCCTTCAGCACCGAGACCCCGAGGAAGAAGATACCGAACCCCGCAATAGCCTCGCCAATGGCGCCACGGCTTTGGCCCGGTGCGGACAGGCGCAGGATCATCCCGATACCGATAGCCGGCAGCGCCAGAAACTTGATGTCCACATTGAAACCGACCGCGGACACAATCCAGCCGGTCATCGTCGTGCCGACCGCGCTGCCAAAAATGACCCAAACCGCATGTCCAAGGGTCAATATTCCGGCATTCACAAAACCGATGGCCGTCACGGTGACCGCACTCGACGATTGTACGAGTGCCGTCAACGCGAAGCCCGCCGCAAGGCCCTTCACCCGCGTATCGGTCCAGCTTTCGAGTATCCGCTTCAGCGACGGTCCGGCCGCGACTTTCAGCCCCTCGGTCATCAGCCACATGCCGACGAGGAAGAGCCCAAGTCCGCCCAGAAGGCCGGTCGCGCTTTCGATGCTCATGGATCAGACATTCCTTCCGCCGCGCCGATTATCGCAACTTCCGGGACCGAAGGAAGACCCCCGTGCATCACTCCCGCCACGCCACCAGCATCCGCCGCGCGCCCTTCTGAAACTCGAACGGCACCTCCCGCAACGCGCAGCGCACGCCGTCTCCGCGCAACGCCTCCACCACACCCGGCAAATGGCTCGACGGCCGCCCGTCCAGATTGAACAGCGGGAAAACCCGGACCTCGTCGGCCACCCGCAAAAGCTCCCTCATCGCCGCCACATGAAAATCGAAATCGAGCGTGTCGCCATAGAGAAAGAGCAGGTGCGAGGAAAGCGCCAGCCCGAACGTGCCATCGGCAAACGGCAGATTGGGCAGCGCCGCCGGCACATAGCGCCCTGCCGCCTTGCCTGCTTCGAAGTCGGCGAGAAACAGCGCCAGCGCCTCCCGCCGCAAACGGTGGATCGCCGCCTCCGAGCCGTAATACTGCCAGTTGAAACGATAGGCCGCCCGCGTCATGCCCTCACGCATCGCGACCGCCGTCTCCTCGAAGCGCGCGGCAATCGCTTCGCCCGGAAAGCGGTATATCGGATCGGCCGCGATAACACGTACGCCCGCCGACGCCGTCTCCGCCGCAAATGACGAAGGCCCCCCACCGGCATCGAGCACCGGTCCGATGCCCGCCATGTTGTCGAGCGCGAAGAACGCCTGGTACTCGTCGAAACGCCGCCCCCACGGCACGACGCCCCCGAGATCGAACTCCGGCGATGAAATACGCTGCACTTCCTTGACCATTTCCAACTCCTCGAAAATCCGGAACCGCATCCGGGAGGCGCCTTCGATGGAAAATCCTCAAACGAAAAGGCCGCCTCCAGCGGGGCGGCCTTGTCCGGGTCAGACGACAGACGACGAAACGGGGCCACCCTCTAGGTGGTCCACCACGCGCCGTTGATGCGGATCGCTTCGATCATCGCTCTGTCCTCGCGCCGGGATTGTCCGGCGGCGGCAAATCTATGCCTGCCGTCTCATTTTGCCAAGCGGTAATGCATGACGCCCCAGGCGAGATAGCCCTTGTCGGCGCCGTTAACCCAATGGCCAAGCCCCTTGATCATGTTGTCGAGATAGTCGCGGGACGCAATGTCCGAGAGCCGGTCATAGCCGTCGGTCAGCTCGCGGGCAACCCGCGCATAATGCCGGCGAAGCTGGTGCGTCATTTCCCTGACTTCGATCTTCTCGAATCCGCGCGCCGCGAGCTCCTTCTCATAAAAGCCGAAGCTGCCGAGCGTTTCGAGATGAATGCGATCGAGGATCGGCTGCAACACGCCGTCTGGACATCCGTCAGCCTGCATCGGATCGGTGAAGATGAACTCCCCGCCAGGCTTCAGCACGCGCTTCACCTCGTCGAGCACGCGCCGCCGGTTACCGCTATGCAGGATCGCATCCTGCGACCACACAAATTCGAAGCTCTTGTCTTCCGCCGGAATGTTCTCGAAATCGCCGTACTGTACGTCGATCAGCCCACTGAGCCCTGCCTTCTGCGTCAGCTCGCGGTTGAGTCTGTTCTGCGTCTCGCTGATATTGACGCATGTCACATGGCATCCCCGCGTCTTCGCCAGATGCCGCGCCGCGCCGCCATAGCCCGCGCCGATGTCGAGCACGCGATGTTCCGGCCCCAATCCCTCCAGCATCGACGCCAGCGTTTCGTCGTTGCGATGGCTCGCTTCGACGATCGGCTCGTCGTCGTTTTCGTACATGCCGATATGGATGTCTTCGCCGCCCCACACATGAAAGTAAAATGCGTCCGCGTCCGGGCTGTCGTAATAGGCCTCCGCCTGCTCCACCGCGGTCGATCTAGCTTTCGTCATGGTAGGTCTTCTCCGCAACGTGAATGAAAAAGTCGGCGTCGGCGTCCTTGTAGGTCTCCTGGAAATCGCCATAGGTCTCGACCTTCTGGAAGCCGATCTCGTGCATCAGGCGCCGCGTGTAGTTCTTGCGCAGCGGAAACATGTTGAGGTGATAGACGCTCTTGTCGGGAAATTCGTAGCGGAAGCGCGCCAGACTGTCGTCGACATGCTCGGGCTCGGCCGTCACCCGATCGCCGCAATAGTAATATTTATGCTTGCTGCTGAATCCCTTGTCGAGAATGGCGTCATAATTGCGCTGGTCCAGGATAAGCAAGCCGTCATGCTTCAGCGCGGCGTAAAACTCCGCCAGCGCGCGCCTTCTGTCGCGCTCTTCGAAAAGATGCGTAAATGAATTTCCGAGACAGATGATGGCGTCGAACTTCCCGTGCACGTCTTTGTTCAGCCAACGCCAATCCGCATGCACGGTCTGCATGACGAAGCCATGATCGCGGGCATTCGTGAAGGCCTTTGAAAGCATCTCCGCGCTGCCGTCGACGCTCGTTACGTCGAACCCCGCCTTCATCAGCTGAACTGAATTGAAGCCGGTGCCGGTCGCCACATCGAGAATCTTGTGTTTGCCGCGCTCTCTCAGAATGTCGATGAAAAATTGCCCTTCGCTCTCCGCACGGCTGTCCCAGTCGATCAGGTCGTCCCACTTCTCGACAAAGGATTCGACATACTCCTCCACATAGTGGTCGGTCTCTCTGACCGTGAGCGGGTCCTCGCCGAATTCCTGCTTCTTGTTGGCGATCGGTTTCATCGGGCTATCCTTCGGAAATAGTGAATGCATCGCGCACGCGCGTTTCCGCTGCCGCCAGACGCACAAACGGCTCCGGGTCAACTTGTGGCCGGCGCCTATGAAAACTGTTTCTTTTGCCCGCAAAATTCAGTCGCGCAAGACGCACGAAAACGGGCCGCGTCCCATAGAAGTCGACGATAGATCGTGCGACGAAAGCGACAGGTGCCGCAGGGAAGCGACTGGCGGCGTGTGCCACATATGCAAATGCACAGCACAAATAAGCCCGCTCAGCGAATGCAAGCTAACAAAGCATGCCGCATGGATCAACCTGCAAGCGTGAAATATGCGAAATTCGTCCGATATCCGTGCGTTACCGCGTATGCAATCAAGCGATGTCACACATCGAGACGAAACGCATCGCCATCGCGCTCTATATGTCCGGCTGTCGGCGTCGCGAAATGCGTACCGACAACGAGCACGCCTGAACCGGCGAGATTGGAAAACATCTCGCGTCGCGTCTTCGTCGATTGCACGGGATCGTAGTCGACGGTCGCCGCCCAGTCGGGTCGCGCCATCTGACAAGGATGGTGAATGAAATCGCCTGTAATCAGCGCCTCCCCGCCTTCCGACGATATGCGAACGCTGACATGCCCGGGCGTATGACCGACGGTCGGAACAAGACAAACCTCATCGCAAATTCGATGATCCGTATCGACAAGGTCGACAAGCCCGGCATCGAAAACCGGTTGCACCGAATCGACAAAAACATTGCGCTGCTCGGCATTGTCGCTTTCGGCCTGCCAATAGTCGAACTCGCTGCGCGCCATCAGATAGCGTGCATTCGGAAATGTCGGCACCCACTTTCCCTCGACCAGCATCGTGTTCCAGCCCACATGATCGACATGAAGATGCGTACACATCACCGTGTCGATGCTCTCTCGGGCATAGCCGGCCTTGGCCATATTCTCGAGAAAGGGTCCCTGCAGCTTGTTCCAGCCGGGCACGCCGCGGCCTTCCTTGTCGTTTCCGAGGCAGGTATCGACAACGATCCGGCGCGACGGCGTCTCGACAACAAGCGCATGAACGCTCATCCGAAGCCTGCCGTTTTCATCGACGAAATGCGGTTTCATCCAGTCATAGGGCGCAACCGCCTCCGGCGTCGCCTGCGGCAGGATAAACTTCGTCCCGCCCGTCGCCTCCACCTCGACCACCTTGGTGATCGTCACCGCACCAACCTGCCACTTGCCCACACCCGCCCTCCCTCTTTGTTTTGCAAAGCTTAGGCGCGAAAGGCGGCCGCGTCACTCCGTTCCGATGCCGCGCAACTGCAGCATCAGATCTTCCGCCCGCTGCACGCCCGCAACACGAACATCCAGCCCCGCCGCCGCCAGCCCGCGCGCCGTCCATGTGTTGCAGGTGTTGAACAGATGAAACCGTCCGGTCGCCGGATAGAACATGCTGAAACTGTAAAGCCCGCGCGCGCTCGGCCAAACGCGGTGCTTCCTGTCGCGTTCAAAGCTTTCATGCAGGTAGTCGACCAGCCGTCGAAATTGATCTGCGTCCAGCAACAGCGCGACCTCCTCGACATCGATGAATGCCTCGCCCGGCGGCGCGTCGAGCGGCGCCACATGAACGACGGCGGGGCCTGGAAACGTCGCCCGCAATGTCATGCCGATACCGGGATCGGGTGTCGGATAGAAATCCGCGTCCCCCCAACCGAACTCGAGATAGGCAGCTCCGGCAAAATCCGCCGCCTCGGGAATACGCTCGTCGGGAATATCGGCGATCGCAACAACGATGCCCGTGTGCCAGCCATTGCTCGAAATGAATACGCGATGCGTGTCGGCCATCGCACGACCGGCCGGCCACAGCGTCAATGCCATGATCACGCAAACGAGAAGACGCACGAACGACAAGCCCCGTCCCCCGTGCCGCCGGCGCATCGCTAGTCGCCCTCGTCGGGATCGATTTTCAATGTCGGGATCGACCAGCCGTAAAGAATCGCCGGCAACCGGATGGCGAGCACCGCCACAATTGAGCCCCACAGGCCGAGAACCGGATCGACGCCATAGCTGTCGGCGGCGACATAGAGTACCGCCCCTGTCAGCGCCGCCAGCGCATAAACTTCCTTCTTGAGAATGATCGGCGTCCGGTTGGCGAGCACATCGCGGATGATGCCGCCGGCAATGCCGGTCACGACGCCCATGATGACGGCGACAAAACCCGGCATATCCATTTCCAGCGCCTTGCGCGTGCCAAGCGCCACGAAGACCGCAAGCCCCACGGCATCGGCAATGGCCACCGGACGGCGCGCCTTCTGCGCCCAGCGCGCCACCGGGATCGTCGCAAGCGCCGCGGCGGCCGCCGCCACGACATACCAGGACTGATCGATCCAGAAGACCGGCGCGTCGAGCAGCAAGTCGCGCAGCGTCCCGCCGCCGACCGCCACGATGATCCCGAGCACCATCACCCCGAACCAGTCCATCTGCCGCTCACCGGCCGCCAGCGCCCCGGACACCGCGAAGGCCGCAATACCGACGAATTGCAGCGACATCAGAAGATGAAAATGGGTCATGGCCGCGCGCTCCGTTCCTGCGGGTGCGGGTAGGGATTGTTCAGCCGGATCACGCGGGAAAATGGCGGAGAGGATGGGATTCGAACCCACGGTACAGCTTTACACTGCACAACGGTTTAGCAAACCGCCGCCTTCAGCCACTCGGCCACCTCTCCGGCTCCCCCGTGTATGCCCAAGATCGGGCCCCGCTTCAAGCGCCATATCCAGGCGCGCCCCACGCCTCAGCGCCCGGCCTTGTCGTGATAGCGGATCAGCCCTTCCTGCGCCACGGACGCCACCAGCCGCCCGGCCCGCGTATAGATACTGCCCCGGTTGAAGCCCCGCGCGCCCGAGGCCGACGGGCTGTCCTGCGTATAGAGCAGCCATTCGTCGCTGCGGAACGGCGCATGAAACCACATCGCGTGGTCGAGGCTGGCCGTCTGCAGCTTCCCCGACAGCCAGCTCACGCCATGCGGCCGGATGCAGGTATCGAGCAGCGTCATGTCGGAGGCATAGGCCGTGATGCATTGATGCAGCGACGGCAGATCCTCGACCTCCTTGCGGGCGCGGAACCAGACATGCTGCAGCGGCTCCATCGGCGAGGGATCGATATAATCCTGCGGATTGACCGGACGTATTTCGATGGGCCGCGGCCGTGCGAAATGTTTGGCGATTTCCGGCGGCAGCCGTCCTTCGATGGCCTTTCGCAGCTCCCGTTCGTTCGGCAGGTCTTCCGGCGCCGGCACGTCGGGCATCGCCGCCTGGTGCTCAAAGCCCGTCTCGGGCACCTGGAACGACGCCGCCAGATTGAAAATCTGCTTGCCGTGCTGGATCGCCACGACGCGCCGCGTCGTGAAGCTCTTGCCGTCCCGCGAGCGGTCGACTTCATAAAGGATCGGGATTTTCGGATCGCCCGGCCGGATGAAATAGGCATGCAGCGAATGGCATATCCGCTCCTCGACGGTCCGGTAGGCCGCCACCAGCGCCTGCCCGATCACCTGCCCGCCGAAGACGCGCTGCCAGCTCACATCGGGGCTGTGGCCGCGAAACAGGTTCACCTCGATCTGCTCGAGGTCGAGAATCTGGATGAGGTCTTCGACCGCGTCCTTGTCGGCGCTTGCGCCATCGTTCGGGGATTTGTCGGTCATGGGCCCGGTCTCTCCTGTCGCGCGAGGCATTCGGAAAGGCGGAACATAAGCGCCCGTCGCGGGGCTGTCACCGTCTTTGGGACGGCCGGAAGGGCAAAGAAATCAGCGGGGGTCTATTGGTTCGCCAGCCACTCGCGCGCCTGGCGCTGGGCTTCGGCGACCTGCGCCGGCGTCATTTCGACGGTCAGTTCCGCCCGGCACATCCGCGCCGCGTCGCTGCCCTGCATCGCCGCCAGATTGAACCATTTATGCGCGGTCACGAGATCCACATCGACGCCCCGGCCCGTCGAATACATCAGACCGAGATTGTAGAGCGCGTCGCACTTGCCGACATCGCCGGCCAGTTCGCCTTTCCCGATCTCGTCGAGCTGCATGCGCGCCATATCGGTCCCTCCTCAAAGGAACGGTGCGCCCCGGCCCATTGCCCATCTGCGCCCGCCGTTCATCGAAGAGGCAAGGATTCCCCCCTTGCCCACGAGACCACTTTCCATGACCCCCCTGAAAAAATGGTTAACGCCGGAGTCACCAAACAAGGCTTTGTCAGGCTCACTCAAACGCCAAGGAAATCGCACATCATGCGTGCCGTCGCCGCGCCGAGTTCCCGCGTCTGCGCGCTGTCCAGCCGCCGCACGGCAGCCCTTTCGCCGGTCGCCGTCACAACCGCAAAACAGACCCTGGCCAGATACTCATGCTCGTCGCGGCGGTGAGGAAGCGACTTTTCGAGAAAAGCGCGCAGCTTCTCAATGACCTGCGATTCAAATTCCTGAAATGCCGGCGTTGCCGAGATCAATGCCTGCGCTTCGGCCAGCGCCGCGTGAAGTTCGTCGCCTGCGATCTCTGCGTCGAAAAACCCTTGTATCGCAGCATCAAGTCGCGCGCGCGGCGGCAATGTCTCGTCGTCGAGTACGCCGGCCAGCTTGCCCCAGACTTGCTCGGCGTCGCGTTCGTGCAGCGCCAGCAACAGCGACACCTTGTTCGGGTAATATTGATAGAGCGATCCAATCGACACACCCGCGGCTTCCGCCACGCGATTGGTCGTAAACGCCGCCGCGCCGTCGCGCGCCAAAACGCGAGCAGCCCCCTCCAGCAACTCTTCGGTCATGCGGATGGACCGCGCCTGTCGCGGGCGTTTTCGGGGCGTCAGGTCGCTCGATGAGGGGCGTCGCGGCATGCGAGTAACATATGCGAGCTTTTACTTGTATTCTAGTCCGAAGAAAAACCCTTACCGAACAAGGAGATAGAGGATGGCCGCCGCTCACCCCGCCCTCAAGGCAATCACCGACATACGCGCCCGCGACGTCCTGATCCATCTTCACGGCGAGGCATCGCGTCAGAACGTCGGCCTTGCCGCCCGCTTCGCAACGCAAATTCCGCGGCTGTTGCGCGGCCGCCCTCTCCCCTGGGCACGGCTCGAACCGAAACTCTCCGAGATGTATCTCGCCCTCGATCCGGCCAACGGCGTCTTTTGCTACTTGCTCGCGCGCGCCATGCAGGCGCGCCGCATCGTCGAATTCGGAACGTCGTTCGGCGTCTCGACGATCTATCTCGCGCTCGCCGTGCGCGACAATGGCGGCGGCATCGTCATCGGAACGGAAATGCTGCCGGAAAAGGTCGCGCGTGCACGAACGAACCTGCGCGATGCCGGCCTCGACGCCTTTGTCGACATTCGCGAGGGCGACGCGCTCGAAACCTTGCGCAACATCGACGGCCCTGTCGACTTCCTGCTCAACGACGGTTTCCCGCGTTTCACGCTGCCGGTGTTGAAACTTCTGGCGCCGCATATGCGCGCCGGCGCTGCGGTGCTCTGCGGCAACGCGGCAGCCTTTCCCGCAGACCACGCGGACTACCTCGCCTGGGTGCGCGATCCCGAAAACGGCTTCCAGTCGATGAAACTCGCAATGAAGCTTGCCGGAGAATTCTCGATCAAGGCCGTCTGAACGGAACCGCCGTCAGACCTTCGGCACGGCCATGCCGCGTTGCACGGCCGGCCGCGCGCCGACTTCCGCCAGCCAGCGCCGCGCATTGGCCGCTTCGCCGGCGATCTCGGGCTTCAGTCCCACAATCAGGTCCAGCGCCGGCACGATCCACGGATAGGTGATCATGTCGGCAATCGAATAATCGCCGCCGAGGAACTGCGCTTCCCCGAGCCGCTTGTCGAGAACGGCAATCAGCCTTGCCGCCTCGCTTGCGTAGCGGTCGATCGCATAAGGAATTTTTTCGGGCGCGGCGTTGGCAAAATGGTTGAGCTGCCCGAACATCGGCCCGATGCCACTCATCTGCCACATCAGCCATTCGAGCGCCTTGGCGCGCTGCGCGCCCTTGGCGGCGAGAAACTTTCCGGTCTTCTCGGCGAGGTAGATCAGGATCGCACCGGACTCGAAAACCGCAAGCGGGCCGTCATCCGCATCATTGTCGACAATCGCCGGAATGCGGTTGTTGGGGCTGATTTTCAGGAAGGCGGGCGCAAACTGTTCGTTCTTGCCGATGTTGACCGGATGCACCGCGTAAGGAAGCCCTGCCTCCTCGAGCATGATGGAGACCTTGCGGCCATTGGGTGTCGTCCAGGTATAGAGATCGATCATCGCGCGGCGCCTTTCGCATATGCGGAATTGCGGGCTCTGGCCAAGCCCGCATGGATAGGGATTGAGGACATATAGGAAGCGGACGCGCCGCCGCGAGCGGCGCCTAGTAGGCGACGGTCACTTCGACGTGATGATGCCGGTGCTTTTCGCAGACGTAGGGCTCGATGCGATATTCGCCGGCGGCAAGGCGGGTGCCCACCGCCATTTCCGGCGCCAGGAAATCGCCGACGGTCCGGCCCTCGGCGTCGAAGATCGAAAATCCGTAGGTGCCGTACATCACGCGCGTCACGACGCCGTCGCGCGGGACCACCAGCGCCCGCCCCCACTGGCGCTCGGTGCCGTAAGCATCCTTCTTGATCATGCTTCCGGTTCCCGTCGCCGTCCCGGCGCCCGCCGCATGGGGCGCCAGCGCGGTGGCGACCGCGAGCAGCATGGCCTGTATGTAGACACGCATGATGGGCTCCCCGGGAATGCAAACGGCGCCTCCGGTTTCCCGAAAGCGCCGCCAGCTTAGCATATTGGGACCGAACGTTAAGAGCGGCCCGTTAACTCATTGTGTGCGTTGCCCGAACGGGATTTTTCTTGGCCCGTCCGGCTCCTTGGGCTTGTCGCCGATGAAACCCCGGCGCCAATCGCGCCCAGGGCAAACTCCCTCTGGATGGCCGGTGGGATGTGAACCCGTTCGAACCTTCCCCTCGGGAATGGAATCTCGTCGTTGAGCGGAATGATGGGCTTGGTCCGTCATCGGACCAAGCCCAGCCATCCGCTGGATCAGCCATTGGTCGACCTCAACTCTCGAACCTCCGCCGGCGGATGGATCACACCCGCCCTGCGTCGAGATATTGAAGGATAGCCCCGACTCGAAGATCGAAATCGGTTTCCCCCCGGGACCGTCGGGTCCGCGATGGCCGGCATCCGTTTGTTCAGCGCGATCTTCAAATGGATCGCTTGAACGGGTCACCAATACCGATATTCACCGGCCGGACCGCGTAAGGCGGCTTGCACTCTCCAATCGCTTCGGCTTCGTCCCGCGAGGATGCGGGACTCCGCCTGATGGAAGAACGCTTCGCCGCCGCCTTCGCGGGTTTTGGCCGGCGAGTATCGTTCGTTCAGGCCTTCTTGGCGGCCTTCCGGCGAGCGGGCTTGCGCTTCGCGGCCGGCTTCTTCTTTGCCGCAGGCTTCCGCTTCGCGGGGGCCTTCTTCGCAGCGGTCTTCTTGGCAGCGGGCTTGCGCTTCGCGGCCGGCTTCTTCTTCGCCGCAGGCTTCCGCTTCGCAGGAGCCTTCTTCGCAGCCGTCTTCTTGGCGGCGGGCTTCCTCTTCGCGGGCTTCCGCTTCGCCGGCGCCTTCTTGGCGGCGGTCTTGCGGGCGACGGCCTTCTTCACGGCCTTCTTCTTGGCCGGCTTCTTCTTGGCGGCCGGCTTCTTCTTCGCCGGGGCCTTCTTCGCCGCGCTGGTCTTGGCGGCGAGCTTCTTCACAGCCTTCTTCTTGGCAGCGGGCTTCTTCTTGGCCGCGGCCTTCTTGGCGGGGGCCTTTTTGGCCGCCGCTTTCGGCTTAGCTTTGGTCTTGGTAGCCATGTTTCTCTAGCTCCTGATGTGCCGTTATCGTTGGCGACAATCTGTGTATTCGCAACGCACACACTACGAGCGCCCTCGTACCCCTCAGGCGCACACGAATAATATGAGCGCCGAAAAAGCGCTCGGCAACACATTGCAACAGTTTTGTGCAAGCGCGCCCGCCCCACTCTCTGCCGAGATAGGTTTACAAACGGTTCACTTCGAGGCCGGAAATTTTCGTCAGCCGTCGGATGATAGACCGAGTTTTCGCGCGAGGATTTCGTTCACGACTTGCGGATTTGCCTTGCCAGACGTGGATTTCATCACTTGTCCGACAAACCAGCCTGCAAGTTGAGGCTTGACTTTCGTTTGCTCGACTTTATCGGGGTTCGCCGCGATGACGGCGTCGATTGCGGCCTCGATAGCCCCAAAATCCGTGACTTGCCTTAGGCCTTCTTCTTCGACGATTTTGGAGGGGTCGCGGCCCGTTTTGTACATCGAATCAAAAATCTGCTTGGCGATTCGTCCGGAGATGGTGCCGTCGGAGATCAGGTCGAGGAGCTCTCCGAGCTGTTTTGCGGTGACCGGAGACTGTTCGATCGAGTGCCCTTCGCGGTTCAGCGCGGCGAAGAAATCGCCCGTCACCCAGTTGGCTGCCAGCTTCGCATCCCGCCCCTTCGCAACCGCCTCGAAGAAGTCCGCGCGTGCGGATTCGCCGATCAGGACGGTCGCGTCATAGGGCGTAAGCCCGTATTCGGAGATCAGCCGCGCCTTTTTTTCGTCCGGAAGCTCCGGCAGCGACGTCCGGATGGCGTCCACCTCGTCCTGTTTCAGCACGAGCGGCAGCAGGTCGGGATCGGGGAAGTAGCGATAGTCATGCGCCTCTTCCTTGGAGCGCATCGACCGCGTTTCGCCGGTCTTCGGATCGAACAGCCGCGTTTCCTGGACGATGGCGCCGCCGTCTTCGAGAATGTCGATCTGCCGGCGCGCCTCATGCTCGATGGCCTGGCCGATGAACCGGATCGAGTTGACGTTCTTGATCTCGCAGCGCGTGCCGAGCGGCGCCCCCACCTTGCGCACCGAAACGTTAACGTCGGCGCGCAGGCTGCCTTCTTCCATGTTGCCGTCGCAGGTGCCGAGATAGCGCAGGATGGTCCGCAGCTTCGTCACATAGGCCCGCGCCTCTTCCGCCGAGCGCATGTCCGGCTTCGAAACGATCTCCATCAGCGCCACGCCCGACCGGTTGAGATCGACGAAACTCATCGACGGATGCTGGTCGTGCAGGCTTTTGCCGGCGTCCTGTTCGAGATGCAGCCGCTCAATACCGACAACGACCGTGCGCCCATCCGGCATGTCGAGCACCACTTCGCCCTCGCCGACGATCGGCTGCTTGAACTGCGAAATCTGGTAGCCCTGCGGCAGGTCCGGATAGAAATAGTTCTTCCGGTCGAAGACCGAACGCAGGTTGATCTGCGCCTTGAGCCCAAGCCCCGTGCGCACCGCCTGCTCCACGCAATAGCGGTTGATCACCGGCAGCATGCCCGGCATCGCCGCGTCGACGAAGCTGACCTGGCTGTTCTGCTCGGCGCCGAATTTGGTCGACGAAGCCGAGAAAAGCTTGGCCTGCGACGTCACCTGGGCATGAACTTCAAGCCCGAGAATGATCTCCCAGTCGCCGGTCGCGCCGCGGATCAAGTCTTCCTCGCGCGGTTCGCGCTTGCGCATCGCGCGTTCGAAATCGCTCACCATCGTCGTCATGCTTTCCACCACGCTTCGGGTTCCGCGCTGAAACCTGCCGCCTGCTCCACCGCATAGGCCGCCCTGAGCAGTGTCTCCTCGTCGAACGTCCGCCCGATAAGCTGCAACCCGAGCGGCAGCCCTTCGGCGGACAGCCCGGCCGGCACCGAAATCCCCGGCAGTCCCGCCAGGTTGACCGTCACGGTGAACACGTCGTTGAGATACATCGACAGCGGATCGTCGGTTTTTTCGCCAATAGCGAATGCGGCCGATGGCGCCGTCGGCGTCAGCAGCACATCGACATCGGCGAACGCCTGGGCGAAATCCCGCGCGATCAGCGTCCGCACTTTCTGTGCTTTCAGATAGTAGGCGTCGTAATAGCCGGCCGACAGCACATAGGTGCCCATCAGCACCCGCCGCCGCACCTCGGCGCCAAAACCCGCCGCCCGCGTCTTCTCGTACATGTCGGTGATGTCGCGTCCCTCGACCCTGAGGCCATAGCGCACGCCGTCGTAGCGCGCGAGGTTCGACGAACATTCCGCCGGCGCGACGATGTAATAGGTCGGCAGCGCATATTTGGTATGTGGCAGGCTGACCTCCTTGATCTCGGCCCCCGCCGCCTTCAGCCATTCGATGCCGCGCGACCACAAGGCGTCGATCTCGGCCGGCATGCCGTCGACGCGGTACTCCTTCGGGATACCGACCTTCAGCCCCTTCACGCCCTGCCCGAGCGCCGCCTCGTAGTCCGGCACCGGCCGGTCGACGCTGGTCGTGTCCTTCTCGTCATGGCCGGCCATCGAGCGCAGCATGACCGCCGCGTCGCGCACATCGCGCGTGATCGGCCCGGCCTGGTCGAGCGACGAGGCGAAGGCGACGATCCCCCAGCGCGAGCAGCGCCCATAGGTCGGCTTGATGCCGACCGTGCCGGTGAAGGCCGCCGGCTGGCGGATCGAACCGCCCGTATCGGTCGCCGTCGCCGCGAGGCAGAGCTTCGCCGCCACCGCCGCCGACGAGCCGCCCGACGAACCGCCCGGCACCAGCTTCGTCGCATCGCCCTTGCGCCGCCACGGATTGACGACAGGCCCGTAATAGCTCGTCTCGTTGGACGAACCCATGGCGAATTCGTCATTGTTCAGCTTGCCGAGCATCACCGCCCCGTCGCGCCACAGATTCCCCGTCACGGTCGACTCGTAAGGCGGCTGGAACCCGTCCAAGATGTGGCTCGATGCCGTCGTCAGCACGTCCTTGGTGCAGAAGAGATCCTTGATGCCGAGCGGCAGCCCTTCCAGCGGCCCGCCCTCGCCCTTGGCGAGCTTCGCGTCGGACGCGCGCGCCATCTCCAGCGTCTTCTCCCCCGTCGCCGTCACATAGGCATTGAGCGCCGCGCCTGCCTCCATCTCTGCGAGATAGGCGCCGGTCAGCTCCACCGAACTGATTTCCTTTTTCCGCAACGCGTCGCGCGCACCCGCCAGCGTCAGTTTCGTCAACTCGCTCATGCTCACTCCACCACCTTCGGCACCACATAGAAGCCGTCCTCGGCGCCCGGCGCGTTGCGCGTCACTTCCTTCTGCAGGTTCTCGGTCACCGCCACGTCGTCGCGCATCTTCATGGCGACCTCCACGGCGCTGGTCATCGGCTCGACGCCGGTCACGTCGACCTCGCCCAGTTGCTCGACCCAGTCGAGAATGCCGTTGAGTTCCTTTTCGAGCGCCTCCAGCTCATCGTCCCGCACGGCAATCCGCGCAAGCCGGGCGATGTGCCGGACCGTTTTCTGATCGACCGACATGGGCCTGCCTTATCCTGGTTTTGAGAGCGGGGTCCGGGGGGCGGAAGCCGCCCCTTGCTCGCTGAATCGCGGGGGAACATAACAAGCGGCGGGCCCGCGCCGCAACGCCGCCGCTCTCTTTATATGAGGCAAGCCGATTGCGCCGCTCCCCCCGCCTCACTATTGTCCGCTCGAACCAATTTTTTCAAGGATGACAGCCACTTGAGCGGCAATCTGAAGTCACTGGACGAGCTGAAATCGGCGCTGAAGCGCCACCAGCGCCTGCTCGGCGTCGATCTCGGCTCGAAAACCATCGGCCTTGCCCTCTCCGATGTCTCGCTGTCGATCGCAAGCCCCCTCGAAACCATCAAGCGCACCAAGTTCGCCGCCGACGCCGCCCGCCTGCTGGCGCTGGCCACAGAACACGATGCGGGCGGCCTCGTGGTCGGCCTGCCGCTCAACATGGACGGCACCGAAGGCCCGCGCTGCCAGTCGACCCGCGCCTTCATCCGCAACCTCGAAAAACTGACCGCCCTCCCCATCGCCTTCTGGGACGAGCGCATGTCCACCCAGGCCGTCACCCGCACGCTTCTCGACGCCGACGCCAGCCGCGCCCGCCGCGCCGAACTGGTCGACAAGATGGCGGCGGCGTACATTCTGCAAGGCGCGCTCGACCGGCTTAAGAAGCTCTGAGCAAAGAACAAGAAGAAACACCCATGCTCCCCATCCTGAACTCCCTGATCCCCGTCTTCCTGGTCATCGCGCTCGGTTTCGTCATCAAGCGGATGGATTTTCCGGGGGAAGGCCTCTGGGCGCCGCTCGACCGCCTGACCTATTACGTCTTCTTCCCTGCCCTGCTGCTGCACACGCTGGCGACCGCCAACCTCACCGATCACGACATCGGACCCATGGCCTCGGCGCTCGGCGCCGGCCTCTTCTCGATGGTCGCGATCCTGATGCTGATGAAGCAGGCGCTGCCGCTTTCCGGCCCGCAATTCTCGTCGGTGTTCCAGGGCGCCGCGCGCTGGAACGGCTTCGTCGCGCTCGCCGCCATCGGTTCGCTTTTCGGCCCCGAAGGCGTCACGCTCGCCGCCGTCGCCTTCGCGGTGCTGGTGCCCACCGTCAACGTGCTCTCGGTGCTGATCCTGACGCGCTATGCCGGCGACGAACCGGCCGGCATCGTCGCGGTGTTGCGCCTCTTGTCGAAGAACCCGCTGATCCTCGCCTGCGCCGCCGGCATCGCGCTCAATGTCTCCGGCATCGGTCTGCCAGGCCCGCTCGCCTCAACCTTCGACATTCTCGGCGCCGCCGCCCTCACCATCGGCCTCATCGCCATCGGCGCCGGCCTGCAACCGAAACACGCCCTCGAAACCGGCTGGATCGTCGCGCTCACGAGCGGCCTCAAGCTTCTCGTCATGCCGGTGCTGATGGCGGGCTGGTGTTTCGTCTTCGGCGTAACGGGCCTCCCCGCCGCCGTCGTCATCCTCTGCGGCGCGGTGCCGGGCGCGACATCCTCCTACATCCTCGCCCGCCAGCTCGGCGGCGACGCAACACTGATGGCAAGCCTGATCACCGGCTCCACCATCCTCGCGGCCATCACCATGCCGCTGATGTTGTGGTTGTTGGGGTAACTAAGCCACCCGCGCCCGCTCGACAATCGCGCGCACATCGGCGCCCACCGGTAGCGTCCCGTAGACATCGCCCCAGTCGCGCCCGAGCCGCGTCGCGCAATAGGCGTCCGAAACAAACGAAGGCGCATGCCGCAGCAGCACCGATCCGGCCGCCACCTTCGCCATCTGCTCCACCACCTGCCGCGAGCGCACCTCCAGCGAACCGAAATCGGCAAACGCCTCCTTCAGCGCCTCGAGCGCCCCGTCATAAGCCGCATTCGCGCCCCGCGCGCCGTCGAACTCGGCAAACACGACATCGAGCGCCTGCGGTTCCCGCGCCAGCGCGCGCAGCACGTCGAGGCACATCACATTGCCCGAGCCTTCCCAGATCGCATTCACCGGCATCTCGCGATAGATGCGCCCCGCAATCCCCTCCTCCACATAGCCATTGCCGCCGAGACATTCCATCGCCTCATAAGCAAGGTTCGGCGCCCGCTTGCAGACCCAGTATTTCGCCACCGGCGTCATGATCCGCCGGAACGCCGCCTCCGCCTCGTCCTCATGCGCCCGGTCGAACGAGCGCGCGACGCGGAACGACAACGCCGTCGCCGCCTCCGTTTCGAGCGCGAGGTCCGCCAGCACATTCGCCATCAGCGGCTGGTCGATCAGCTTCTTCTGGAACACAGTCCGATAGGAGCAGTGATGCACGGCCTGTGAAACCGCCTGCCGCATCATCCCCGCCGTCGCCACCGCGCAGTCGAGCCGCGTATAGGTCGCCATCTCGATGATGTTGCGCACCCCGCGCCCTTCCTCGCCGATCAGCCAGCCCGACGCGGCCTGAAACTCGACTTCGGACGACGCATTCGACTTGTTCCCCACCTTGTCCTTCAGCCGCTGGATGCGGATGGTGTTCGGTTCCCCGTCCGGCGTGAAGCGCGGCATCAGAAAGCATGAGATCCCGTTCGGTGCCTGCGCCAGCACGAGGAACGCATCGCACATCGGCGCCGAGAAAAACCACTTGTGCCCGGTAATCCGATATTCCGCCCCAGGCCCACCGCCGTTCACCGGCATCGCCGCCGTCGTGTTGGCGCGCACATCGGTGCCGCCCTGCTTCTCGGTCATCCCCATGCCGAGCGTCACACCCTTCTTTTCCGCCGCCGGCACAAACCGCTCGTCGTAGTCGCGGGAAAGAATCCGCGGCACCCATTCCTTGGCGAGGGAAGGCTGGAACATCAGCGCCGGCACCGCCGCATTGGTCATGGTGATCGGACAGCCATGCCCCGCTTCCACCTGCGTCATCATGTAGGTGCCGGCGAGCCGCGCCACGACCGCGCCGGGCTTCGGGCGCGCGTCGAGCCCGTCCTTCAGATGATCCCAGGGCGAACCGTGCAGCCCCTGCGCGACCGAAATCGCCATCAGCTTGTGATACGAAGGGTGAAACTCCACCCGGTCCGCCCGATGGCCGAAGCGATCGAAGCTTTTCAGCACCGGCAGGTAAGCATTCGCCTGCCGCCCGAGATCGATCGTCTCGGCGCTCCCGGCAATTTTCCCGAACGCCGTCAGCGACGCCTTCGCCGCGCCCGCGCCCTCGCGCTCCACGGTCTCCTGAAGCGCCGTATCGGCGGTAAACAGATTGACGTCCTCCAGCGGCGGCGGCTGGTTGAACACCTCATGCGTCGCGAAGGCGTTGGGATTCGTCATTGCCGTTTTCCGCCTTTCACAACTTTTCGCAGCGTCTCGTCGATGCGTGTCTGCCATCCGGGCCCGGTGGACCGGAAGTAAGCAAGCACATCTTGCGACAACCGCAGCTTGATTGCTTCCTTGGGCGCGTCTGATTTCGGTCGGCCGCGCTTCCTTATGAGTTCCGGTGCGGCCTCCTTGACCGGACGCATCTTCGCAAGAAATTCATCGCTTAACGGCGGCGAGTCGACGGCGTCCCAATCGGCTTGGCTGATATGCGCCGGTTTGGTTGTCCTCTTTCTACCTTCGGCCATAGGCGGCCTCCTCTTTCGCATTCGCCTTGCGTAAACTGATAACCTGCACGCTATCGCCACGGCGGGTGAAAACCAGAACATAGAGCCGCCGGCCTATTGGCCCGAGGGCAACCTCTCTGACTTCGCCGTAATCGAAACGGTCATCGACGTGAATGAGGGCCGCATCGAACTCAAAATCTTCGACGGTGGCAAAGTCGACGCCGTGCTTGATCTTGTTCGCGGCGCGCTTCTTCTCATCCCACGTGAACACGAATTAATGTACCCCCAATAATTCTCGCCCGCAAGCCGCCCGAAGTATGAACGGGATTTATTCCGCAAACATCCCCGCGCCAGCATTCGAATCCGAGCCTTGCCGCCCCCGGGAATCCGCCCTATACAATGCGGCTTTAATGACCAGCGCTGAAAAACAGCCCCAAACCCTCTTCCCGCACCGGCATTTGCTGGGGATCGAGGGCCTTTCCCCCGCCGACATCACCGCCCTTCTCGACCT
This sequence comes from Parvibaculum sp., assembly GCF_019635935.1. NCBI lineage: Bacteria > Pseudomonadati > Pseudomonadota > Alphaproteobacteria > Hyphomicrobiales > Parvibaculaceae > Parvibaculum > Parvibaculum sp. The sequence goes on from NZ_JAHBYN010000001.1 coordinate 379,134, forward strand.
CGCCGACACCTATGTCGAGCAGAACCGCCAGGTCGACAAAAAGGGCTCGGTCTTGCGCGGCCGCACCCAGATCAATCTCTTCTTCGAAGCCTCCACCCGCACCCAGAGCTCTTTCGAATTGGCCGGCAAGCGCCTCGGCGCCGATGTGATGAACATGTCGGTCGGCGCCTCCTCGGTGAAGAAGGGCGAAACGCTGATCGACACCGCGGTCACGCTGAACGCGATGCACCCGGACCTCATCGTCATCCGCCACGGCTCGTCCGGCGCGGTCGAGCTTCTCTCGCAGAAAGTCTCCTGCTCGGTCATCAATGCCGGCGACGGTTCCCATGAGCACCCGACGCAAGCCCTTCTCGACGCGCTGACCATCCGCCGCCGCAAAGGCAAGCTGCAAGGGCTCACCGTCGCGATCTGCGGCGACATCATGCACAGCCGCGTCGCCCGCTCCAACATCCTGCTGCTCAATGCGATGGGCGCCCGCGTCCGCGTCGTCGCCCCGCCGACCTTGCTGCCGAAAGGCGTCGAGCGTCTCGGCGTCGAGGTCTTCCACGACATGATGAAGGGCCTCGAAGGCGTCGACATCGTGATGATGCTGCGCCTCCAGCTCGAGCGCATGACGGGTTCCTACGTCCCCTCGCAGCGCGAATATTTCCACTTCCACGGCCTCGACTACGCCAAGCTCGCGGTCGCAAAGCCCGATGCGCTGGTCATGCATCCCGGCCCGATGAACCGCGGCGTCGAAATCGACAGCGCCGTCGCCGACGACCTCGCCCGCAGCGTCATCCGCGAACAGGTCGAAATGGGCGTCGCCGTGCGCATGGCGGTGCTCGACGCTTTGGCCCGCAACCTGCCGAACGAGCGCAGCAACGGCAATGGAGGCGCCGCATGAGCCGCACCGCCTTCACCAATGCGCGCCTGCTCGACCCGGCAAGCGGCTACGACGAAAAAGGCGGCCTGCTGATCGAAGACGGTCGCATCGCCGATCTCGGCCCCCAACTCTTCAATGACGGCCTGCCCGACGGCGTGGAGATCGTCGATTGCGGCGGCCATGTTCTGACGCCCGGCCTCATCGACTGCCGCGTCTTCACCGGCGAACCGGGCGCCGAATATCGCGAAACGCTGGCGCTGGCGAGCCAGGCGGCGGCGGCCGGCGGCGTCACGACGATGATCGTGATGCCGAACACCAATCCCGTGATCGACGATGTCGCCCTTGTCGACTACATCGAGCGCCGCGCCCGCGACACCGCCATCGTCAATGTCCACACCATGGCTGCCCTTACCAAGGGCCTCCACGGCGAACAGATGACCGAAATCGGTCTGCTGCGCGATGCAGGTGCGGTCGCCTTCACCGATGGCGACAAGGCCCTAGCAAGCGCCCAGGTGATGCGCCGCGCCATGACTTATGCGGCGCATTTCGGCGCGCTGATCGTTCAGCATGCGGAGGAACCCTCGCTCTCGGGCGGCGTGATGAACGAAAGCGAACTCGCGACCCGCCTCGGCCTTGCCGGCATCCCCGCCGTCGCCGAAACCATCGTCATCGAGCGCGATTTGCGCCTGCTCGAACTTGCCGGCGGGCGCTATCACGTCGCACAGGTTTCCTGCGAGGCCTCGGTCGAGATCATCCGCCGCGCCAAGCGCCACGGCCTGCCCGTCACCTGCGGCGTCTCGGCCGCGCATCTGCAGCTCAACGAAAACGACGTGCAGAGCTACCGCACCTTCTTCAAGCTCTCGCCGCCCCTGCGCGGCGAGGCCGACCGCCGCGCGCTGGTCGAGGGCCTTGCCGACGGCACCATCGACGTTGTCGTCTCGAGCCACGACCCGCAGGACGCCGAAGTGAAGCGCCGCCCCTTCGCCGAGGCGAATTTCGGCGCCATCGGTCTCGAAACCCTGCTTCCCGCCGGCCTCGCGCTGGTTCACGCCGGCGATCTCTCGCTCGCCCGCCTTCTTGCCGCGCTCACCCACGCGCCGTCCGACCTGCTCGGTCTCGGCCGCGGCCGTCTCGCCGCCGGCCTCCCCGCCGATCTTGTCCTCATCGACACAGACACCCCCTGGGTGCTCGATCCGGCAAAGCTGAAGTCGATTTCGAAGAACACGCCCTTCGAGGACCGCCGCTTCCAGGGCCGCGCCATCCGCACCATGGTCGGCGGCCGCACAGTTTATGTTCACGGCGAGGACGCGGGGCGCTAGTCTTTCCGCCGGGTGGCTTTGGGGGAGGAACACTGAATGCCCGCTGAAATCGATTTCATGGCCGCTGCGCCTCTGCTGCTCGCCGTCGCCGCGCTCGGCTACCTGTTGGGCTCCATCCCCTTCGGCCTGCTGCTGACGCGTCTTGCGGGCCTCGGCGACATTCGCGACATCGGCTCGGGCAATATCGGCGCCACCAATGCGCTCAGAACCGGAAATCGCTGGGTCGCCGCCGGCACGCTGATCGGCGACGCGGGCAAGGGCGCCGTCGCCGTCCTCCTTGCCGCGCGGCTCGGCGCCATGACGGGAACCGACATCGGCTGGATGTCGTCGGTCGCGGCGCTCACCGCCTTTCTCGGTCATCTCTATCCGGTCTGGCTCGGCTTCAAGGGCGGCAAGGGCGTCTCGACCCTCATCGGCGTGTTGCTGGCGCTGCATTGGCCGGTCGGCCTGCTCTTCTGCGCCACATGGGCGCTTGTCGCCGCGATCTCGCGCTACTCCTCATTGTCGGCGCTGGTCGCCGCCTTGCTGACGCCGGTCTATCTGGCTTGGCTCGATCACTGGCATCTGGTTGGCCTCGGCGTTGTACTGGCGGTCCTGATCTACATCGCCCATCGCGAAAACATCCGCCGCCTGCTTGCCGGCACCGAATCCCGCATCGGACAAAAACCGGCCGGGTCCTGACCGCCATGATCGCACCGCTCTCCGAGACCGAGCGGATCGCGCGGCTGCGCCTCGCCCGCAGCGAAAATGTCGGTCCCGTTACCTTCCGCGATCTCCTGCAACATTGCGGCAACGCCGTTGCCGCCATCGACGCCTTACCCGATCTCGCGGCGCGCGGCGGTGCGAAGCGCGCGATAAAAGTCGCGAGCGCCGCCGAAGCCGACGCCGAACTGTCGCGCCTTGAAAGGCTCGGCGCCCGCCTTCTTGTCTGGGGCGATGCTGACTTCCCCCCGCGCCTCGCCGCCCTCGATCCGCCCGCGCCCGTGATCTCGGTCATAGGCAGCACAGAGCATCTCGCCCGCCCGTCGATCGCGATCGTCGGTTCGCGCAACGCCTCGGCCGCCGGCCGCAAGATCGCGGGCGACATCGCCAAAGCTCTCGGTACGGAGGGTTTTGCCGTCGTCTCGGGTCTGGCCCGCGGCATCGACACGGCGGCGCACCGCGCCTCGCTCGACACGGGCGCCATCGCCGTGCTCGCCGGCGGCGTCGACATCGTCTATCCGGAAGAAAATCGTGATCTGCAGGCGTCGATCGCGGAGAGCGGCGCGCTGGTTTCGGAAATGCCGCCCGGCACCAGCCCGCAGGCCCGTCACTTCCCGCGCCGCAACCGCCTGATCTCCGGCCTCGCGCTCGCCGTCGTCGTGGTCGAGGCGGCGCACCGCTCGGGCTCGCTCATCACCGCCCGTTTCGCGCTGGAACAGGGCCGCGATGTTTTCGCCGTTCCCGGATCGCCGCTCGATCCCCGCGCCGGCGGTTCGAATCGCCTCATCAAGGACGGGGCGCCCCTTGTCGAGACGGCGGAGGACGTGATCGCGGCCTTGGCGACCCCTCTCGGCCGCGCACTGCGCGAACCCGGCCCCCCGGCCTACAACGGCGCCCAATCCGGCATGACAGTTTCTCGGCAGTTCGATGACAGTGCCCGCGATTCCGTCCTCGCCGCGCTGGGTCCGACCCCCACACCGCTCGACGAAATCGTCCGCCAGTCGGGCGTTTCGGTTCCGGTGGTGCGCGCCGTCGTGCTCGAACTGGAGCTTGCCGGCCGCCTGCACCGCGATCCCGGCGACCGCCTCAGCCTGATCTAACCCTCTGTTCGGATTACTCTTTCTTCTTAACCGCCGACTTTCCGAGACTCAGCATCCGCGCCTCTTCCGCCGCCACGCCGACGAGATAGGCGAGGAATTCGAACCCCCGCGCCATCGCCATGCGCCGCGCCGCAATCGTCAGGTCGAGAAGATAGGCCGCAATCTCGGCATCCTCCGCATTTTCCAGCGGTTCCGGGCGCACCGCCGCCTTCGTCTGGAGGCCCTCATCTCGCGCTACCCGCGAGAATCCAGCCGTTTCCACATGCATGACACTCATCCGCATCCTCCGCATCCTTACCCCGCGCGATGCTCTGACAAGGCACCGTTCAGGACTAACGATCTAGACCCTTAGACTATATCAATTCATCGTATCGGGGGTTGGCGAACCTGCCCGACAAGGTCCAATCCGGTCCGACTGCGCTGCGGCATCGATTTTTCCAAGGATTTCCGCCGGATTTGACAGTCTCTGCCCTTTTCACCATGTTCACCCGGCGGCTGAAGGCAGCCGGATGCAGCGGCGGCCTCCGGTTTCTCACGGCATATCGGCGACCGGATCGCCCGCGCGCTGATGGCGCCCGGAGACGGCAGGCCACAATATAAAGAGAGTTCGAGCGTTCGATGGACGTCGTCATTGTCGAGTCGCCGGCCAAGGCGAAAACGATCAACAAGTACCTCGGCAAGGGCTACAAGGTCCTGGCCTCCTACGGCCATGTCCGCGACCTGCCCTCCAAGGACGGCTCGGTCCTGCCGGACGAAGACTTCACCATGGCCTGGGACGTCGACGCCAAATCCCAGAAGCGCCTCAACGAAATTGCCGCCGCCGTCAAAGGCGCCGACCGCCTGATCCTCGCCACCGACCCGGATCGCGAGGGCGAGGCGATTTCCTGGCATGTGCTGGAAGTTCTCAACAAAAAAAAGGTGTTGAAGGACGTCGAGATCCAGCGCGTCGTCTTCAACGCGATCACCAAGCAATCGGTCACCGAGGCGATGACGCATCCGCGCGGCCTCGACAAGGAGTTGATCGACGCCTATCTCGCGCGCCGCGCCCTCGACTATCTGGTCGGCTTCACGCTCTCGCCCGTCCTCTGGCGCAAGCTGCCGGGCTCGCGCTCGGCGGGCCGCGTGCAATCCGTTGCGCTGCGTCTCATCTGCGACCGCGAACTCGAAATCGAGGCCTTCCGCGCCCGCGAATACTGGACCGTCGAGACCGACATGAAGACCGGCTCGAACGCCGCCTTCGTCGCCCGCCTCGTCAATCTCGACGGCAAGAAGCTCGACAAGTTCGACATCCCGGACGAAAAATCCGCGCGAGAAATCGAAGCGCGCATCAAGGCCTCGCGCTTCTCCGTCAAGTCGGTCGAGAGCAAGCCGGCACGCCGTCACCCGAACCCGCCCTTCACCACCTCGACCCTGCAGCAGGAAGCCTCGCGCAAGCTCGGCTTCTCGGCGAGCCGCACCATGCAGGTCGCGCAGCGCCTCTATGAAGGCGTCGAGATCGACGGCGAAACGACCGGCCTCATCACCTACATGCGAACCGACGGTGTGCAGATCGCGCCGGAAGCGATCGCCCAGGCGCGCACCGTCATCAACAACGAGTTCGGCGAGGCCTATCTGCCGGACGCGCCGCGCGTCTACACGACCAAGGCGAAGAACGCACAGGAAGCGCACGAAGCGATCCGCCCGACAGACCTCGCCCGCTTGCCGAAACACGTTGCCGCCCGCCTCGAAGACGATCAGCGCCGCCTCTACGAACTGGTCTGGAACCGCACCGTCGCCAGCCAGATGGAAAGCGTGCAGCTCGAACGCACCACCATCGAGATCGAGGCCGACGACGCACCCATCGGCCTGCGTGCCACCGGCTCCGTCATCGTCTTCGACGGCTTCCTGCGTCTCTATCAGGAAGGCCGCGACGAGCCGGAGGAAGGCGAGGATGGCGGCCGCCTGCCAAAAGTCGCGCGCGGCGACAAGCTCGGCCTCGACAAGGTGCGGCCCGAACAGCATTTCACCGAACCGCCGCCTCGCTTCACCGAAGCGACGCTCGTGAAGCGCATGGAAGAACTCGGCATCGGCCGCCCCTCCACCTACGCCTCGACGCTGCAGACCTTGCGCGACCGCGAATATGTCCACATGGACAAGAACCGTTTCGTGCCGCACGACAAGGGCCGCCTCGTCACCGCCTTCCTCGAAAACTTCTTCACCCGCTACGTCGAATACGATTTCACCGCGGCGCTGGAGGAAAAACTCGACAAGGTCTCGGCCGGCGAACTCGACTGGAAGGATCTGCTGCGCGAATTCTGGAAGGAATTCACCGTCGACGTCGCCCAGGCGCTCGAACTGCGCATCACCGAAGTGCTCGACCGCCTCAACGAAGTGCTGGCACCGCATGTCTTCCCCGAAAAGGAAGACGGCTCCGACCCGCGCAAATGCCCGGCCTGCGCCGACGGCCGCATCTCGCTGAAGGTCGGCCGCTTCGGCGCCTTTGTCGGCTGCTCGAACTATCCCGAATGCCGCTTCACGCGCCAGTTGACGGTCGGCGCCGACGGCGAGGAACAGTCCGGCGACCGCGTGCTCGGCACCGACCCCGAAACCAATGCCGAGATTTCGCTGAAGACCGGCCGCTTCGGTCCTTACGTCGAACGCGCGCCGCTCAGTCCCGACGAAAAGCCAAAGCGCAGCGGCCTGCCCGCCAAAATGTCGGCCGCCGATGTCGATCTCGAAAAGGCGTTGCGCCTGCTGACGCTGCCGCGCGAGGTCGGCATTCATCCCGAAACCGGCAAGAAGATCACCGCCGGCCTCGGCCGCTTCGGACCTTTCGTCCTGCACGACGGCACCTACGCCAACCTGAAAGACCCCGAGGAACTCTTCGACATCGGCCTCAACCGTGCGATCGCCGTCCTCGCCGAGAAAATCATTCGCGCCGAAGAGCGCGCCGGCAAGGTGCTGAAGGAACTGGGCGAGCATCCTGAAACCGGCAAACCGGTGCAGGTCCGCGAAGGCAAGTACGGGCCTTACGTCAAACACGCCTCCACCAACGCGACGCTGCCGAAATCGGGCGACCCGATGGCGGTGACGCTCGAAGAAGCGCTCGCGCTCGTCGCCGAACGCGAAACAAAAAGCGGCAAGAAGAAACCGGCGAAGAAAGCCGCCGCCAAAAAATCCGGCGGCGAAAGCAAGCCCGCGAAAAAAGCCGCCGCGAAAAAACCTGCCACGAAAAAGAAACCCGCGGCAAAGAAGAAAACGCCCGCGAAGAAGCCCGCCTCGAAATCGAAGAGCGCCGCTAAAATCGCAGAACCGGCGGATTGACATTGGCCGAGCGCAGCAAGCCGAAAAAATCCGGGGCCGGAAAGAAAAGAAAATCCGGCGGCCACCTCCCCTCGCGCGACGACATCCTGAAATTTATCGCCGAAAACGGCGGCAAGCTCGGCAAGCGCGAGATCGGCCGGGCCTTCGGCATCAAGGGCGATGACCGCCTGCCCTTCAAGCAATTGCTGAAGGAGCTGAAGGACGAAGGCCTGATCGCAAAGGACGAAACGAAAAGCCTGCGCCGCGTCGGCGAATTGCCGCCCGTCACCGTCATCGAAATCACCCACACCGACATCGATGGTGACCTGATCGCCCGCCCGGTCTCATGGCCCGGCGAAACGCCACCGCCGCAAATCGTCGTCACACCCGACATGAAGCGCCGCGGCAAACACGAAACCGTCGACGAGCCACCGGCCGGCGTCGGCGACCGCGTGCTGGCGCGCATCGAAAAGACCGACGACGAAACATGGCCCTTCGAGGCGCGCGTCATCCGCCGCGTCGGCAAGGGCGCCGAACGCATCATGGGTCTCTTTCGCCGCGCGAAGGGCGCGAAAGTGGCGCGCCTGATCCCCGTCGACAAGAAAGTCCGCGTCGAATTCGAGATCGGCCTCGACGACGCACAAGGCGCCGAGGACGGAAACCTGGTGCTCGCCGAAACCATCCCCGGCAAGCGTTACGGCACGCCGCGCGCCCGCGTCCGCGAGGTCTTCGGCGACAGCGCCGATCCGCGCTCGATCAGCCTGATCGCCATTCACACGCACGGCATCCCCGATGCCTTTCCCGACGATGTGATAGCCGAGGCCGAGGCGGCGAAGCATCACGGCCTCAAGGGCCGCACCGATCTGCGCGACATCCCCCTCATCACCATCGACCCGCCGGACGCGCGCGACCATGACGACGCGGTCTGGGCGGCGCCCGACGACGATCCGAAAAACGAAGGCGGCGTCGTCGCCATCGTCGCCATTGCCGATGTCGCGGCCTATGTGAAGCCCGGCTCGCCGATGGACCGCGAGGCGCGCAAACGCGGCAACTCGACCTATTTCCCGGATCGCGTCGTGCCGATGCTGCCCGAACGCATTTCCAACGATCTCTGCTCGCTGGTCGATGGCGAGGATCGCGCCTGCTTCGCGGTGCGCATGGTCTTCGATCGCAACGGCCAGAAGCGCGGCCACGAATTCATCCGTGGTCTGATGCGCTCGGCCGCGAGCCTCAGCTACAAACAGGTCCAGCAGGCGATCGACGGCCGCCCCGACGACGTCGCGGGCCCGCTGCTCGAGCCTGTGCTGAAACCGCTCTGGGCCGCCTACCGCATTCTGGCGAAAGCGCGCGAGGCGCGCGGGCCCCTCGACCTCGACATGCCCGAATACAAGATCGACATCGACGCCGAAGGCCGCATCGGCGCGATCCGCATCGGCGAAAAACATGAATCGATGAAACTCATCGAGGAGTTCATGATCCAGGCCAATGTCTGCGCCGCCGAAAGCGCCGAGGCGAAGCGCCGCTCGGTCATCTACCGCATCCATGACGCGCCGACGCGCGAAAAGCTGGTTGCGCTTGCCGAATTCCTGGCGACGCTCAATCTCAGTTTCGCGAAAGGCGAAACGGTCCGCCCGGCGAATTTCAATCGCATCCTGAAATCGGTCGACGGCACCGAGCACGACCGCATGGTCTCCGACGTTATTCTCCGCTCGCAGGCGCAAGCCGTTTATTCGCCCGACAATATCGGCCACTTCGGCCTCAACCTGCGCCGCTACGCGCATTTCACGTCGCCGATCCGCCGCTACGCCGATCTCACGGTCCATCGTGCGCTGGTCGCAAGCCTCGATTTCGGCAAAGACGGCCAGACCGACGACGAAGCCGCCGGCCTCGTTGAAATCGCCGAACACATCTCGATGACCGAGCGCCGCTCGATGCTGGCCGAGCGCGACTCGAAGGACCGCTTCATCGCCGCCTTCCTCGAAGCGCGCATCGGCGCCGAGTTCCGCGGCCGCGTCGCCGGCGTCACGCGCTTCGGCCTGTTCGTCAAACTCGATGAAACCGGCGCCGACGGTTTCGTGCCGATCTCGACGCTCGGTGGCGATTTCTTCCACCATGACGAAATCCTGCACGCCCTCATCGGCGAACGCACAGGCCTCACCTATCGCCTCGGCGACGGCGTGCTGGTGCGCCTCGTCGAAGCCGTGCCGATCACCGGCGGCCTCCGCCTCGAGCTTCTCGAAGGCGGAAGCGAGGGCAAACCCGCCGGACGTGGCGGCAATCGCCGTCCGGCCCCCCGGCGCGGCCCGCCGCGCGGCAAGCCCGGTGCCGAACGCAAAGCCAAATCCCGCCGCTGACTTGGGGCCCCGCGCCGCGCGGCAACCTGCCACATTTCATCTGGCGCCAAATCCGACCATTTTGCTGGGAGACGTTGCGGCAGCGGCCCGCCGTCCGGCTCTTTTGGCCGCTAGCCTTGTACGATCCGCAATGAGTACCCGATGGACATGACCGAACCCCGCATCTTCGAGGCAGCGGATGAAGCGCCCCGCCCGGCCTTCCCGGCGATCCGCCGCGGCTTCGCCATGCGCTGCCCGGCCTGCGGCCACGGCAATGTCTTTCGCCAGTTCCTGAAGATCGCCGACACATGCGGCCACTGCGGCGAGGAGCTACTCCATCACCGCGCCGACGATGCGCCGCCCTATTTCACCATCATGATCGTCGGCCACATCGTCGTGCCGATGATGCTCTGGACGGAGCTGGCCTACCTGCCGCCCATCTGGGTCCATGCCGCGCTCTGGCCGGCCATGACGCTCGCGCTCTCGCTCTGGTTCCTGCCGCGTCTCAAGGGCGCCATTGTCGGCTGGCAATGGGCGCTGCGCATGCACGGCTTCGGCGGCGAAACCGAAGACTGACCGCAATCAGCTCCCGGTGCGCGCCTCGCGAAATGTCACGAGCCGCTTTTTCCCCTCGTCCCACAGCACCAGCCGCACGCAGCGCAAGCTGTCGAGTAGCGTCAGCCTTCCGATTTCGCGCAGGTCGGGATGGTCGCGCAACACGCGTGGCAGCCGGTACGACGGAATACGCGCGTGAAGATGATGGACGTGGTGAATGCCGATATTGGCGGTCAGCCAGCGCAGCGGCCACGGCAAATCGTAATAGGACGAGCCGCGCAGCGCCGCTTCGTGAAAATCCCAGCCGCCTTCTTCGCTCCAGAACGTGTCCTCGAACTGATGCTGCACATAGAACATCCAGACGCCGATCGACGACGCGATGACGACGATGGGCACATGCACCAGCAGGAACGCCTTGATGCCGACAAGCCAGATCAGACCCGCCGCGATTGCCAGCATCGCCGCGTTGGTCACCTGCGTGCTGATCCAGGGCCGCCAGCCGCCGCGCATCATGCCGATGGGCAACCGCTGCTCCAGCAGGAACAGATAGGCCGGCCCGATGCCGAACAGCACCAGCGGATGGCGGTAAAGGCGATACCGGAACTTCCCCCAGCGCGAAAGCGCCAGATACTCGCGCACCGTCAGCGTATCGACATCGCCAACGCCGCGCTTGTCGAGATTGCCGGCCGCCGAGTGATGGATCGCATGGTTGCGCCGCCACACGTCGTAGGGCGTCACCGTCAGCACGCCGATCGCGCGGCCGACCCAGTCGTTCATCCAGCGTCGCGGAAAAAACGAACCGTGCCCGCAATCGTGCTGGATCGCGAACAGCCGCACCAGAAAGCCGGCAGCCGGTATCGCGATGGCGAGCGGCGCCCACCAATAGCCGAGCGAATAGGTGAACCAGGCGGCAAACCACAGCGCAACGAGCGGCAAGGCCGTGATCGCGAGCTCAATGGCGCCGCGCCCGTGGCTCGGTTCCCTGTAGCGGTTGAGAATTTGTATCCAGGTACGTGCTGCGGCGGCGGGTGCGCCTGTGTTGTGCCCAATACTCAAATGCGCAAGACCCGTGCTGAACCCGGGCGGTCGCATCTGTAAGGGCGAACGGCGCGGGCGGTACAATGATGTGCGGGAATAGACCACACTTCCCCTACGATAGCGGCATATTTGTGTACTGCGCGTAAATAGCCGATAAAACGGCCTTTTCCGCCCTCTCTGGACAGTCTCCCCGCCCCCGGGCATCCTGCCCGCACAACGAAATTCGGGAATCGGAACGAAAACATGGCCGACGAACATCGGGGCGTCTTCGACCCCAAAAAGTCGCGCGAGCAGGAATATCGCGAGACGACGCAAGGCCGTGCGGTACGTCCGCGCGACGCCTCGACACTCATCATCGTGCGTCGCGACGGTTCGGCGCCGCGCGTGCTGATGGGCCAGCGCCATGCCGATCACAAATTCATGCCCAACAAATTTGTCTTTCCCGGCGGCCGCGTCGATCCGGCCGACAGCCGCATTGCACCGGCTGAAGATCTGCGCGCGCCGGTTGCGCGCCGCCTGATGGCGCGCATGCGCGGCACCCCGACCGAACGCCGCGCCCGTGCGCTGGCGCTGGCGGCAATCCGCGAAACCTTCGAGGAAACCGGTCTCGTCATCGGCCAGCCCGTCGCCGCGCCCGCGCGCAGCAAACATCCCGACTGGAACGAATACTTCGCGCAAGGCGTCGCGCCGGCGCTCGGCTCGCTCGATTTCGTCGCCCGTGCCATCACCCCGCCCTACCGCACCCGCCGCTTCGACACGCGCTTCTTCATCGCCGATACCGAAGCGATCCAGGGCGATCCGCTGAAGGTCGCGGGCTCCGGCGAATTGCAGGGACTGCACTGGCTGACCCTCGCCGATGCGCGCGACCTCGACCTGCCCAACATCACCCGCGTCGTTCTCGACGAAATCGACGAGCGCCTGCGTCTCGCAACGGCAGCGCAAAACGCGCGTGCCACCCCTTTCATCTATTTTCGCGGCGGCAACGCCATCCGCGACACCATCGGAGATTGAAGCCTGTGAATGTCGAAACGCCGCGCCCCCGCGCGATCCGTCCGCGCGACGCGGCCAGCCTCGTGCTGATCGACGACGCGGGCGGCGAACCGCGCATCCTGATGGGCCGCCGCCATGCCCGGATGAAATTCATCCCCGACGCCTTCGTATTTCCCGGCGGCAAGCTCGACGCCGGCGATCTTCTGGCGCGTCCCGCCACCGGCTTCTCCGGCGAGACCGCAAGGATGATGCAGAGCGCCGCCGCCGGCGCGAAGGCCGAGGCGCTCGCCATGGCCGCCATCCGCGAAACCTTCGAGGAAACCGGCCTCATCGTCGCGCGGTCCGGCCATGTCGGCGACACGGCAGGCGAAGGCTGGCAGCCTTTCCGCGAACGCGGGATCGCGCCGCGCCTCGACGTGCTCGATTTCGTTGCCCGCGCCATCACCCCGGCCTCAAGCCCGATCCGCTTCCATGCCCGCTTCTTTGCCGCCCCGGCATCGAGCGCCGAAGGCACGCTGCAAGGCAGCGGCGAACTCAGCGAACTCGACTGGTATCCGCTTTCCGATGCGCTGAAACTACCGGTGATCGACGTCACCGAATTCGTCCTGCGCGAGATCGGCCGCCGCCACCGCGAAGGCGCCCGCACCCGCATCCCGCTATACTCCTACCGCAACGACAAACCGATCGTGCGGGCTTAAGGCTGCTCCATTTCTTCCACCCTCCCTTGGGGGAGGGTCAAATGGTCGAAGACCGTTTGGGGCGGGGGCGCTGAACATCGGCACACAGAAGAATCCATGCAAGACCCGACAACCCTCACAATGCTGGCCGAGGCGCCGCTCTCGCCTGCGGAGCGCCGCCGCAGCCTGATCGCGGTCATCGCCTGCATCAGTGTTGTCGGCATGGGCCTCGGCGTTTCGATCCCGCTGCTCGCCTTGCTGATGGAGCGTCAGGGCGTGCCCGCCTCGATCATCGGCCTCAACACGGCCATGCCGGCGCTCGCCACCTTCCTGCTGACGCCCTTCATCCCGGCGCTGCTCCGCCGCGTCCCGGCCATCACCTTCCTGCTGGTCTGCATCCTGGTTTCGGCCATCGCCATGCCGGCCTACTACTTCTTCCCCAATGTCTGGCTCTGGTTTCCGATCCGCTTCGCCAACGGCCTCGCGCTCACCGGCCTCTTCGTCGTCAGCGAATTCTGGGTCAACACGCTGGCCGACGAGAAAAATCGCGGCCGCCTGATCGGCATTTACGGCACGGTGCTGTCCTGCGGCTTCGCCTCCGGTCCGGTGCTGCTCTTCCTGGTCGGCACGCAGGGCCTCCTGCCCTTCGCCACCATCGGCAGCCTGATCCTGCTGGCCGGCGTCCCGCTGATCCTTTTCGGGCGCGGCCTCGCGCCGCGCGTTACCGAGCGCCCCTCGAAGAGCTTCGTGAGCTTCCTCGTCGTCGCTCCGGCTGCCACGCTCGCGGGCCTCGTCTACGGCGCCACCGAAACCAACATCTTCAACCTGCTGCCGGTCTATGGCGTGCGCACCGGCATGACCGAACAGACCGCCGCCTTCGTGCTGTCGATCTTCGCTGCCGGCAACATCTTCTGCCAGATCCCGATCGGCATCTGGGCCGATCGCGCAGACCGCCGCATGGTGCTGCTGGTCTGCGCGCTTGTCGGCCTGCTCGGCGCGAGCGCCATCCCGCTTGTCGCCCACAATCTCTGGCTCTTCGCGCCCACGCTCTTCATCTTCGGCGGCGTCGTGGTCGGCCTCTACACGGTCGGCCTGACGCTGCTCGGCCAGCGGTTCCGCGGCGCCGACCTCGCCTCCGCCAACGCGGCCTTCGTGCTGATGTATTCGACCGGCGCCCTCATCGGCCCGCCCATGGCCGGCATCGGCATGGACCTCTGGGACCCCCACGGCCTGATCGTCGTCATGGCCGGCCTGTGCGGCCTCTACCTCGCCGTCGCGGGCTGGCGCTACTTCACCGCGCCGCGGTAGTGTCTCGGTTCAAAACCTGACGGGGATTGACCAGCGGTCGCATCGCGGTGGGACTCCTGCATGCCCATCGGAAAGCACAGAGGAAAGCATGGAATTTCGGACCGATGAAGAGCGTGATAGATGGCTGAACGCACGCCTAACCGCTATCCATCAGCGCATTCAGTGGATTGCCAATGAAGAGGTCAGATCAGCACTGGTGGGTGGCCTTGCAGCCCGTGGATATTTTACGAAAGAAAAGCTTGATCTTCTGGATCAGAGCGAAGAAGTGCTGGATGAACTCAACAAGAGTTTGGGGAAAGACTGATACCTCGCAGCCCCAAAGGACAGAAGTGCCCGCAGACGCAAATCGGCTCGCCAAGATGATTGCGGATATTGCGGCGGGCTAAGCCTCGGAGAAAGATCCGGCAGCGGTCGCCCCGAGGCGGAAGGGCGACAAGTCCCACGTCATCAGCATGACACTTGAGCCTAGGGCCGAGATTGCAAAAAAAGCCGTCGAAAAGCGATAGGCAAAGAAGCCTCCGAAAAGAACGCAATAATTGCAAAAACGTGCTTGCTAAATCAGCAAGAACGTTTATGGTGTTTTCGTTCACCCAGACGAGAGCATAAAAAAATGACCGACACCCCGCAAAGTAAAGGTGGAAAATCCAGAGCCACCAAATTGAGCGCCGCCAGGATCCAAGATATCGCTTCTTCGGGGGGGCGCGCTCGCAGCGAGAAGGTCAAGAGCTTGATGGAGTCAGGTGACCTTATAAAAGCCACCCATCAGGGCAAAATGCTCGTCGGGGACCTGGATCTCGATTGCTATGTTCTTGCTGATGGGCGGCGCTTGTTTCACAAGCGCGGAATGGCCCGCGCTCTAGGAATGAAGTCTGGTGGTGGGAATGTGTTTTTGCGTGCCGTCCAACGCAAAGGGCTAGGATCCGAAATTGACCAAAAGCTTCTCAAAAAAATAGAAAATCCCATTGTTTTCAAGCCGCTGACACAGGATTTAGGTCATGGCTATGACGCTGGCGTTCTCGTCGACATTTGCCGCGCAATTATAAGAGCACAAGAATCCGGCAAGCTACATACGACCCAGAACGGATTAGCTGAGCAAGCAAAGATCCTTCTTACTGCATTTGCCAAAGTCGGCGTCACCGCACTCATTGACGAAGCCACGGGCTTTCAGCAGGTCCGTAGTCCTGATGCTCTTCGCGTTCTTGTGCAGCAGTATGTCGAGGAAGAACGGCGTGAATGGGAAAAGCAGTTCCCAGACGAATACTACGATGAGCTCAACCGTCTTTACGGCAGCAAGCGGCTAACTACTACTGGATCCGGAGCGATTATCCAAAATAGACCGCAACACTTTGCAAAGTTCACAAGATCTTATGTTTACCAGCCTCTTGCGAATGGGGCTGTTCTTGAGGAACTCGATCGCTTGAATCCAAAGATCGACAAAAAGGGAACTCGCAAGGCTAGATTCCACCAACACCTGAATAACGGCTACGGAATCGAAAAGCTAAAACGTCAGGTAGGGGAAGTTCTTACACTCATTAAAGTTTCTGACTCGGTTACGCAGTTCAAAAAGCTATTCGCCCGACGCTTTCCACAAGCCGGGACACAATTGTCCTTTCTTGATGAATAACTCCAAATTTCGTCCCTGATGCTAAGTAAGACCGCACCGGAAAGTGTTGGGGTTGGCTCAACTGACAAGCTCAGGGAAGCGTCCGGCATTGTCGCGCTTGATCGACGCGAAGGAAGCTGAAGAGTCGCTCAGCACAGCCCCTATAGAAAGAGGCCGGTTTAATCCGGCCTCCGGCTCTTGCCGACTTGTCTGGTCGTGATTGATTTAGGTTTTCAAGACCAAACCCACCGTAGAGCCTTATTGCGACGCACCAGCTTTCCACTGACCTACCACGTCACTGCTTCTGCTCCCACCTAACTAGGGCACACCGGGAAGCCGTGGTTATCCCTCTACCGCGAGGGTTGATCCGGCGCGGTTCGTGAGAAGTGCAGCTAGCAACTTCATGGCGAACCTCCTTTCAACCATCGTTGATGACGGTCGGACACCATGTTGGAGCAATACCGTCAGATTTCAAGCTGACCCACCACCCCCACCCCGGCCCCGCTTGACTTCGGCCCGCCTGTGAGTAGTCTGCGCCCAAATCGGCCGCACGGTCAGTCCGCCGCGGTCTCCGGGGCCTGACCTGCAAGCCCCTGTAACTGCAAGGATTTTCGGCCATGGCGAAGCCCGCCTCCATCAAGATCAAGCTCGAAAGCACCGCCGACACCGGCTACTTCTACGTCACCAAGAAGAACAGCCGCACCAAGACCGAAAAGATGGTCATCAAGAAATACGACCCGATCGCGCGCAAGCATGTCGAGTTCAAGGAAACCAAGATCAAGTAAGAGCGGCCGTCAGGCTCTCCGAACGCAAAGAAGCCGGTCCCTCAGGACCGGCTTTTTCGTTGTCGGTATAGAAGAAAAGGTGGCCGGCCGGGGTGATCGCGGCTTATCAGAGGAGGCCACTCCATGAACCACGCCCCGACCGGCCGTGCCTCGCGGACCCAGGAGATGCGGCGGACCTGAGCGCCCCACGAGGACACACATCGCCGCCTGTGTACCGCGTCCGACTCACCCCCCAGCAAGAGCAGACGCGCATCCGGCAGCGAAACCGATGTGCCTTGAAGAACGCTACCACGCTCTGTTGTGCCAATAAAGGAATTCGCGCCGATTTTCTTGGCTCGACCGCGTTAACCATGAAAATACAAGGTTAACGGCACAAACCTCCGCGCAAAATCTCGCGAAGACTGAAACTACACTGAACTGGAAAATAAAACCGTCAGGCGGCTTCGGCGACCACGCGGTTGCGCCCGTCGCGCTTGGCCCGGTAGAGCCCCTGGTCGGCGCGTTCGAGCAGCTTCGAGGCCGAGTCGAGCGCCCCGCCCGTCACCGCAATGCCGATGCTGACGGTGATGTCGAGCGTCTTGCCCGCATCGTCGATCGTGAAAGGCCGCATGGCGATGCACTGGCGCAGCCGTTCGGCCACCGCCATCGCAAAGGCAAGATCGGTGTCGGGCATCACGACGACAAACTCTTCGCCGCCCAGCCGGCAGGCGAGATCGATGCCGCGCACATTCTGCGACAGGCGTTCGCCGAACTGCTTCAACACCGCGTCGCCCGCCGCATGGCCATAGGTGTCGTTGACCGGCTTGAAGTAATCGATATCGAAAATCAGCAGCGCCACCGGCTTGCCGGTCTTGATGCCGTCGGCCACCAGCGTCGACAGATGGCCTTCCATGTAGCGGCGATTATAGAGCCCGGTCAGCCCGTCGGTGATCGCAAGCTCGAGCCCCTGCTGGAATTTGTCGCGCAGGTAATCCTGATAGCGCTTGCGGCGCAACTGGCTGCGGGCGCGCGCCACCAGCTCGTTGCGCTCCATCGGCCGCACCAGATAGTCGTTGACGCCCATGTCGAGCGCCCGCACGAGCCGCGCCGTATCGCCTTCCTCGACGATCGCGAGGATCGGCGTCTGCCGCGTCGCTTCCAGCGCGCGCAACTGCGAGCACAGCCGCAAGCCGTCATATTCCTGCAGCGTCAGGCTGACGATCAGCAGGTCGAAACTGCCCTGATTGGCAAGCTCCAGCAGCTCGTCCTGGCTTTCCGCCACCGTCAGCATATGTTCGCTCGAAAGCGTCTCGGTGATGCGCTTCAGCGAAGTCGGCCGGTCGTCGATCACGAGGATGCGCCCCGGCTCCTTCATCAGGAAATTGTCGCCGCCATTCGAGCTCAACGCGCCGATGCGCTGGCCGGTCGCCTCGCGCATGCGCAGTTCGTCGGTCACCATCTTCAGGCGCACAAGGCTCTTCACCCGCGCAAACAACGCGAGATCGTTGAGCGACTTTGTCAGGAAGTCGTCGGCGCCGGCCTCAAGCCCCTGCACCCGGTCCTTCGGCTGGTCGAGCGCGGTCACCATGACGACGGGAATATGTTCGGTCTCCGGCATCGCCTTCAGGCGGCGGCAGACCTCGAAACCGTCCATGCCCGGCATCATCACGTCGAGCAGGATGATGTCCGGCTGCTGTTCCTGCGCGACCTCCAGCGCCTCCGGGCCGGACGAAGCCTTGAGCACATCGAAATATTCGGATGTGAGCTTGGCGTCGAGCAGCTTCAGATTGGCCGGAACGTCATCGACGATCAAAACGCGAGCAGTCACAGGGTCGTATCCTTGCCGAGCGAACGGAAATTAGCGAAGGAAACGCTGAACCGTCTCCAGGAATTGCGTCACGGAGATCGGCTTCGAGATATAGGCCTCGCAGCCGCCCTCGCGAATCTTCTCTTCGTCGCCCTTCATGGCGAAGGCCGTCACCGCCACCACCGGGATCGAGCGCAGGCTGTCGTCTTCCTTGATCCACTTGGTGACTTCGAGCCCCGACACTTCCGGAAGCTGGATGTCCATCAGGATCAGGTCGGGGCGATTCGTGCGCGCGATTTCGAGCGCCTCGATGCCGTCCCGCGTCTGCAGCGTCTGATAGCCGTGCGCGTCCAAAAGATCGTGGAAGAGCTTCATGTTGAGCTCATTGTCTTCAACGATCAGGACCTTCTTAGACATTGCGTCCATAGCTCCAGAACTCCACCTTGCCGGGCACGCCCGTCTGCGAACCGAATCCCCGGCTTCCGGGCGCCCGACAGGGACGCCGCTATGGGTCATATGACCCGAATATCCTTAACTAAGTCTTTAACGGGGGGTATCTGACCCCCGGCTTTCCTTCGGTTTCTAATTAAACTGTGCCTATGATTAAGTTTGCGTGTGCAAATCGGATGAAGCGGCAAATGACCGGAGACGAGGCGGAATTCGTGGCGATCCATGCGTTGGGGCACATCGCGGGGGACGAGGATTTATTGGGAGATTTTCTCGACCGCTCGGGCCTCGCCCCGGACGAGCTGCGCGCCCGCGCCGCCGACCCGGTTTTCCTCGGTTTCGTGCTCGAGTACCTGCTGAACGACGAGCCCCGCCTGCTCGCCTTCTGCGAGGCGGCCGGCCTCGCGCCCGAGCTTCCGGCGGCCGCCCGCCGGGCCCTGCCGGGCGGTGAGGAGCATCATTGGGCATGAACGCCGAAAGCCCGAAGCCCCCAAAACCGGACCCGCTGGCGATCGACGAGGCCGTCATCCCCCAGCTCGACGCCCTCGACCTCATTCCCGGCCGCCCGCTCGTCGTCTCCGACGCCGACGAAGTGCTGATCCAGTTCGTCGCCGGCCTCGAGCTCTATCTCGAAACGCAAGGCCTCTGGCTCGACCTGCAAAGTTTCGCGCTGACCGGCAACATCAAAAGCCGCGAAACCGGCGAGCCCGTGCTCCCCGCCGCCATGCCGGCGCTCCTCGACGGTTTCTTCGCCGTCCAGACCCATTCGCTGCTAGTCGTCCCCGGCGCGGCGGAAGCGCTGGCCCGCCTCTCGGAGCGCGCGCAGATCGTTGTCCTGACCAACGTCCCCTTCGAGGCGCGCGAAGCCCGCGCCGCCAGCCTCGCCGCGCAGGGCATCGACTATCCGGTTGTCGCCAACAAGGGCCTGAAAGGCGGCGCCGTCCGCCGCATGGCCGAGCGCGTCAAGGCCCCGGTCGTCTTCCTCGACGACATCCCCCACAACATTTCATCGGTCGCCAAGGCCCACGCCCCCACGCACCTCATCCACTTCATCGCCGACCCCCGCCTCGCCAAACTGCTGGGCCAGGCCCCCGACAGCCACTTTCACACAACCGAGTGGAGCGCCGCGGAAGATTTCATTTCGGAGCGATTGAAGGTGGACGGGTTTTAGGGCGACGGCGCAATCCACTGCCGCCGCCCCAAAATTCAGCGTCACCGCGACACTTGCTGCCGTGCTCTGACTCAATCAAAAATAAAAATGTCGTCCCTTGCGGAATAGCGGTCACGGCGACGCAAATCGGCTTCACTGTGTCGCGCGCATAAACCTCATATGCAGTCCACAGATTGCTGTGAACATAAGGAATCCGGCAGGTCCGAACAGAAACGTTACCGGCAAACAAGGGACAATCATCCAGAAGCGGATTTCTTGCTGCCGGGCACTGCGGCAAATCCATGCGCCGACAACCAGATCGAATGCGAGGAAGTGGACCCACCCCGCCATCATTGCGCTGGAACTGGAGAACAGCTGCTTCACCTCGGCAAGGCTTCCAAAGCCCCCGCCGTTCTGAGCCGGGAAGAAGATCAGAAGGATGGTGTAGCCAATCGAAAGCACAATCGGCACCAGAAAGCCCGCGATGTAATCGGACCACCGCGGCATCCATGGTGAAAGCAAGAGCGCAAGCCACCCGGCCATGGCGATTAAGCCCGCAATCGAGAAAAGAAGTTCGAAATCCATTATCTGGTCCTCCACCCTGAAAGTGCCGCGGCGCCTATATGAACCATACTACTTGCATATGCAAGTAATATGGTTCATATTTGATGCATGACCAGATTACAAACCATAAACGCCCTCCGGCTTCTTCAGTCAGCGGATGAATTCCAGGCTAGGCTTTCCGGAGAATTTGCTGCCGTACACGGCCTCTCGGTGAATGAGTTTTTTCTGCTCATGCACCTGGAGCGCGCAACCAACCGGCGATTGTCTCGCGTCGACCTGGCCAAGCGAATGCACGTCAGTGCGTCCACAGTGACCCGGATGGTCGCGCCTATGGAAAAGATCGGAATCGTGGCGCGCGAGATCGACGCTCACGACGCAAGGTTCGCCTTCGTTGTCATAACGAAGGCCGGTCGAACCAGATTGAGTGAAGCGCGCGCAACCTTTGAGAAACAAGCGGGTTACTTGTTCCAGGACCGCTGGAAAGATTCCGAGTTGGAACATCTCTCCGAACTTCTCCACCGCCTTGTCGCGGGCAGTTTGTCGAACCTGACCTAGTTGAACGAATGCTGGAGAAGGGTTCGAAGCTATCGTCCGAAACTTTCGCTCGGTTGCGGGTCCTGACCCTCAAAAATTCCCCCGCGTCACCACCCGTCCGCAAGCCGCCGCAATCTCCGCCTCTCGCGCCGAAGCCTCCGGTTCCGTCCACCCCGCACACCGCGCATCCGCAGCCCCGTCCGCGCACCAGAGCCCCGACCCGTCCGCCTGCGGACGAAACCGCAAGCCCCGCGCATCCGCCCCGCCGAGCCTGCGTCCCAGATAGTTCAACACCTCAAGTCTGAGCCGCGCCGCCTCGCCGTCCATCGGCGCCACCCGCAAATGCATGCCCTTGAGCGGCACCGCCTCCACCGTCTCGACGGCGAGCCCCGTCTCGCCCCGCACCAGCCCCACGCGCAGCAGCAGCCCGAAATCGCGGCAGATGTCGAACCGCGCCATGTTCTGCGTACCGAGATGCAGAAAATTCCCCAGTCCATAAGCAACGAGATGCGACCCCGAAATCTCGACCCCCTTGGCGACATGCGCATGATGCCCGGCAACGATCGTCGCGCCGCCGCCTGCCGCCACGCGCCGGAACCGCTCGACATCCGCCGCATCGGTCAGCGGATCGAATTCGCGCCCGTAATGTACCGACAGGATCCGCAGATCGGCCGCCTCCGCCTTCAGCCGCGCCGCGACCTCTGAAAAATCCACCCGCTCCTGCAACATCCCCGCATGGCCCTCGCGCGCCGGCAGCCCGCCGCCCGCATTGCCGACCGCCGACACCGCGACCGTGAGCCCGCGCAACTCGAACACATGCGGCCGCATCGCTTCGTCGCGCGTCCGCCCGAGCCCCGGCGAGGCGCGCAAGCCCGGCACCGCCGCCACATGGGCCAGCGTCTCGCCCGCCCCGCGCGTCCCGTAGTCGAGCGCATGATTGTTGGCGAGCGAGAAAACATTGATCCCCGCTTCCGCAAATTCCCGCACCCCTTGCGGGTGCATGCGGAACACAAACATCTTGTCGCGCGCCGCAATGTCGCTGCGGTCGGTCACAACCGTTTCGAGATTGGCGAACACGACATCGCCCTGAAGCCAGGGCGCGATCCCGGCCAGCGCCTCGGCCCCCGCCACCCGCTGCCCGCCCTTCCACCCGCCCCGCGCATCCAGCGGCGCCCCGCTCGCATTGAGCCCCGTGTCGCCCGCCAGCACTACCATCAGCCGCTCATCCGCTTGGGCAGGTAGCATCAGAATAAAAAACAAAGCGAGCATCACAATCCCACCCGCCCCTGGGGGGCGGGTCGAAAAATTCAGGCGCAGCCGGAATTTTTCGGGGCGGGGGACTCCCCTCTCCACATCGAACACAACAAACGTCATGCACCCCATCCCCCAAAACCGTCATGGCCCGATTTATTCGGGCCATCCACGCCTTCCTTCATCGTAATATAAACACCCCTCGGAACCTGAATCGCGAAATCCCCCATGCGCATCGGCATCGACCTCGGCGGCACCAAAATCGAAGCCCTCGCCCTCGACGCTGAAGGCCGCGAACTGGCGCGCCGCCGCATCGCCGCTCCGCAAGGGAACTACGACGCCACCGTCGCCGCGATCCGCGATCTCCTCGCCGCCCTCGAATCCGAAACCGGCGAGCAAGGGACCGTCGGCATCGGCATGCCCGGCGCCATTTCGCCTGCAACCGGCCTCGTCAAGAATGCCAACAGCACCTGGCTGATCGGCCATCCCTTTGGGCGCGATCTCGAAGCGGCCCTTGCCCGTCCCGTCCGCCTCGCCAACGACGCCGACTGTTTCGCCCTCTCCGAAGCGGCCGACGGCGCGGGCGCGAACGCCGCTTCCGTCTTCGGCGTCATCCTCGGCACCGGCGTCGGCGGCGGCATCGTCGTCAACGGCGCGCTTCTGTCCGGCCCCAACGCCATCGCCGGCGAATGGGGCCACAACCCGCTACCCTGGATGCACCCGGACGAATATCCGGGCGCGGATTGCTATTGCGGCAGGAAAGGCTGCATCGAAACATGGCTTTCGGGCCCCGCCTTCGCCCGCCTCTACAAGGAGGAAGAAGGCGAGGCGCAAACGCCCGAGGAAATCGTCGCCGCCGCGCAAGCGGGCAAACGCCCTGCCCGCCTCGCGCTCCGCCGCTATGCCGACCGCCTCGCCCGGGCGCTCGCCCACGCGATCAACATTCTCGATCCCGAAGTGATCGTCCTCGGCGGCGGCATGTCGAACATCGAAGCCCTCTACGACGAAGTCCCGGCGCGCTGGAGCGCCTATGTCTTCTCCGACACAGTCGAAACCCGCTTGCGCCGCAACAAGCACGGCGACGCCAGCGGCGTCCGCGGCGCGGCATGGCTCTGGCCGGAAGGGAGCAGCGCATGAGCGACGGCTTCTGCCGCGATTGTCTCTCTGCCGCCCCCGAAGGCGCGACGCGTTGTCCGTCCTGTAAGCGACCGCGCCTGAAATTCCATCCCGAGATTCACGAACTCGCCATCGCCCATCTCGATTGCGACGCTTTCTATGCCGCGGTCGAAAAGCGCGACGATCCTTCCTTGCGCGACAAGCCGCTGATCATCGGCGGCGGCAAGCGCGGCGTCGTCTCGACATGCTGCTACATCGCGCGCATTCGCGGCGTGCGCTCCGCCATGCCGATGTTCAAGGCGCTGGCCGCCTGCCCCGAGGCTGTCGTCATGCCGCCGAACATGGCGAAATACGCCGAGGTCGGCCGCGAGGTCCGCCAGTTGATGCGCGAGCTGACGCCGCTGGTCGAGCCGCTGTCGATCGACGAGGCCTTTCTCGATCTCGCCGGCACCGAGCGTCTGCATCACGGCTCGCCCGCACTCAGCATGGCCCGCCTGGTCAACCGCATCGAAAAGGAAATCGGCATCACCGTTTCGGTCGGCCTCAGCCACAACAAGTTTCTGGCGAAAATCGCCTCCGACCTCGACAAGCCGCGCGGCTTCTCGGTCATCGGCCGCGCCGAGACGCTTTCCTTCCTCGCCGCAAAGCCCGTGTCGCTGATCTGGGGTGTCGGCAAGGCTTTCGAGGCGAAGCTCGCCCGCGACGGCATCACGCGCATTTCGCAACTACAGCGCATGGAGGAAAATGAGTTGATGGCGCGCTACGGCTCGATGGGAAGCCGGCTCTGGCGTCTCGCCCGCGGCCTTGACGTACGCACCGTCGAACCGTCGCAAGGCGCGAAAAGCATCTCCGCCGAAACGACGTTCACGGACGATATCTCGGATGCCGCCGCGCTCGACCGCATCCTCTGGCCGCTCTGCGAAAAAGTCTCGCGCCGCGCCAAGGCCGCCGGCCTGTCCGGCGCGACCGTCGTCCTGAAACTGAAGACCGCCGACTTCAAGACCCGCACCCGCAACCAGACCCTCCACGATCCGACGCAGCTTGCCGAGGTGATCTACCGCATCGCCGCGCCCCTGCTGGCCAGAGAAGCGACCGGCACCGCCTTCCGCCTGCTTGGCGTCGGCATTTCGCAACTGACCGACGGCGATCTCGCCGACCCGCCCGACATGCTCGACCCGGCGGCGACCCGGCGTGCCACGGCCGAGCGGGCAATGGACAGGCTCCGTGCCAAATTCGGGGATAAGTCGATCGGCAAGGGTCGTGGATTGCGGCGCTGAGGCGGGGATAAGTTCGACTTATCCCCGGGGCCAAATCGATTTGTGACAGTTTTTTGACAGATCGATGACAGTCGCACCGTTTCAGCACGAGCCGGGTTCGAAATAATGCAGCTCGGTGAGTTCCCCGACCATCTCGACATCCGAGTAATCCAGCACCAGCGCGGCCGAAACCCCATTGGGGAAAAGGAGATAGCCCATTTCGAAATCGGGCAGCCCCTCCAGATTGTCGCCGTCGAAATAGCTGAGCCGCACCGGCCAGGCCTTCATATCGGCAAGCCGCGCACCCTCACCTGTCACAATCGCCGCCTCCGCGACCGCGCGTGGCACCGCTAAGGCCTTGCCAATAAAGGCATTTGTCGGGTTTTCGGTCTCCTCCGTACCGTCGAAAAGCGGTGCCGTGAAGATCTGTTTGCCGGCCTCCGCCGCCGCCATCAGCGCCAGTCCATGGGCAACCGGAAACAGCACATCGCCGGACATTTCGATCGGCGCCTCGCCCTCCCGCTCAACGGTTGTCTTCCCCTTCGCGGCGTCGCGCCGGGCGAATCCGCTTTCAGTTTCAATGAGTTGGCCATTCAAATATTCCGTCCGCGTGAACCGGAATTCATCCCCGTCCGCCGCCTCCCAGGTACTCAGGCGCACATCGTTGCTGACCGACGCATCGTCGCCACCCGTCACATGCGTCACCACCCGCTGCGTCGACGTATAGCCACCGCACGCCACACCACCGCGCCATTCGACAACCATCCGCCCTTCGATGCCGGCAACGTCGCTGACCGGTTGCGAGCGCCCCAGCGACAAATCGTAGACGGCACGATGCATCTGCAAATCCGCGCCAATCGCTGCGGCAGTTGAAACCGATGCGATGGCGGAAAGAAAGACGACAATCGAAATCGTTCGCGTTATTGGCATTTTTCGGGCTTTCTTCACTTACTTATCCCCGGTCTGTTGCGATCCTACATCATCGGCTAAACCGGATCGTCAACCGAACACCTCAAGGCTCCGATGTCTCGTCCCCCTATCCTGCTGACCCGCAAACTGCCGCCCGACGTCGAAGCCCGCGCAACCCGCGACTACGAAGCCGAACTGAATTCCGGCGATTGCCTCTACACGCGCGAGGAATTGCTGGCGCGCGCGGCAAACAAGGAAGCACTTCTCGCCACAGTGACCGACCGGATCGACGCAAAACTGATCGCCGCCCTGCCGCAAAGCATCCGTGTCATCGCCACCTTCTCGGTCGGCTACGACCACATCGATGTCGCCGCCGCCGCGGCGCGCAACATCATCGTCACCAACACGCCCGATGTACTCACCGACGCAACGGCTGAAATCGCGATGCTGCTGATGCTCGGCGCGGCGCGCGGCGCGGCCGCCGGCGCTGCAACCATTCGCGAAGGACGCTGGAAAAACTGGGCGCCGACCGGCATGCTCGGCCGCGAAATTTCCGGCAAACGCCTCGGCATTCTCGGCCTCGGACGCATCGGCCAGGCTACCGCCCGGCGCGCCCGCGCCTTCGGTATGACGATCCATTATCACAATCGCAAACGCCTGGCGTCCGATGCCGAAGAAGGCGCGATCTTCCACGAAGACGTTGCATCGTTGTTTCGTTCGTCGGACATACTGTCGATCCATTGTGCCTCGACACCCGAGACGCGCCGCATCGTCAATGCCGAAACCCTGGCGCTGCTGCCGCCGGGCGCCGTCGTCGTCAACACGGCGCGCGGCGACATCGTGGACGACGATGCACTGATTGCCGCGCTTGCGTCCGGCCGCGTCGCTGCCGCCGGCCTCGATGTGTTCAACAACGAGCCGAACTTGCATCCGGGTTATCTCGGATTGCCAAACGCTTTTCTGCTGCCGCATCTGGGAAGCGCAACGCTCGAAACGCGCAATGCCATGGGCTTTCGCGCGCTCGACAATCTCGACGATTTCTTTACCGGCCGCCCGCCGCGCGATCGGGTGACGCCATGATTCGTATCCTTCTGGCAGGAGCATTGATCGGGCTCGCCGCCTGCGGCGATGCACCCGACGCCTTCAAGACAATGCGCGATTGCGACGACTGTCCCACGCTCATCGTCTTGCCGCCGGGATCGTTCATGCGGGGTGCCGACGAAACCGACCCGGCCGCCGACATCAGCGAGCATCCGCGCCACGAAGTTCAAATTTCAAAACCGTTCGCGATGGCAACCGTCGCCGTCACCGTCGCGGAATTTACGGTCTTCGCCGATGCCACGGGACACGAGCCTCCCGGCGGTTGCTACACGCTGACGGACGATGGCTGGCGCGTTGACGAAACCGCGAGCTGGCGCAACCCCGGCTTCCCACAAGACCCGTCACATCCCGTCGTCTGCGTCTCATGGCACGACGCAACCGCCTATGCGGCATGGATGACCGAACGAACCGGCAAGCCCTACCGCCTGCCGAGCGAGGCCGAATGGGAATACGCGGCGCGCGGCGGCACGACAGGCATGAACTTCTGGGGCGACGACGACAGCCTCACCTGCGACTACGCCAGCGTCAACGACATTACCGCCAAGAACAAGGTGGCAAAGGTCGCCGAGCCCTGCGACGACGGTTTCATGTACACAAGCCCGGTCGGCAGCTTCCGCCCCAATCCCTTCGGTCTCTATGACGTCGTCGGCAACGCCTGGGTCTGGCTCGCCGATTGCTGGCTCGGCGACTACAGGCTCGGGCCACGCGACGGCAGCCCGAACGCCGCCGAAAATTGCGGCATCCGCGTCCTCCGCGGCGGCTCATGGACTGACACGCCGGGGCCCGTTCGGATCGGGGCGCGCGAAAGCCGCGTACCCGGCGAGCGGCTTTCGATCGCCGGATTCCGCCTCGTTCGCGATCTCGAATAGCGGCCCGTTTGACCCGGCAAAGCTGAGTCACACGGAATTTTTTGCCGGGCATTCGCGTCGGCTTCCTTGCTCAACCCACTGAATTCAATAGATTTTTTTCGTGGCAAAGCCTTTGCATTTCCCATAGCGGGATGAACCGGCCTTGAAAGGGATCGCAAGAGAATTGCGAGGGGAACGATGGGCTACGTGAAGCGCATGGCAGGCACCGGAACGCGGCCGTCTTCGCTGGGCGAAGGGGCGCTGCAAGTCGATCCGCCGACGGAGCGATTCCGCCGGAGCATCGGCGCGGTCCCGCGCGGACCGGCAAGCCGCGAACTTGTTAACCGGGCACTCGCCTATGCCGACGAGGCCGAATTGCGCATTGTCGAACTCAATGAGCGCGTACGCCGGCTCGAAGCCCTGACCCAGACCGACGAATTGACCGGCCTGCTCAACCGTCGCGGCTTCGACGAAGTGCTGCGACGTAACCTGCTGAGCGCCGCACGTCACGAAGAGGCCGGGCTGCTCGCCTATATCGATCTCGACGGTTTCAAGGCAATCAACGATCGTTGCGGACACGTGGCAGGCGATGAAGTTTTGCGCGCGGTGGGTACATTTCTCAGCAAGAGCATCCGTGCCACGGACTATGCCGCGCGCCTCGGCGGCGACGAATTCGCTATTCTTTTCGTACGCGCGGACCACAAGCGCGCCCGCGAACGCGCCCGCGAGATGGTACGCGGCATCGCGCAGCTTGAAATCGCTTGCAAGTCGCACAAGATTTCGGTCAGCGCCAGTCTCGGCCTCGCCTCATACACGGGCGAAACCTCGCCGAAGGAGCTGCTCGACCGTGCCGATCGCGCCATGTATGCGGACAAGAAAAACGGCGGTCGCGCGGCGCGCCTGACAACGCACGGCTAATCCGCTCACTTCAGCGCCATTCCCTTCGGTTGCTGCTGCGTGATGCAGTGGATCGACCCGCCACCTTGCGCGATTTCAAGCGCCGGCACCTGCATCACCTGCCGTCCCGGAAAAGCCTCCGCCATAATCTCGGCCGCCTTGCCGTCGTTTGGATCGTCATAGGTCGGCATCACGACGCCGCCATTCGCGATATAGGCATTGACATAGGACGTGCAGAGCCGCCGGCCGTCCGGCCGCAGCAGATTGCGCCGCGGTTGCGGAATTTCAATGACCTCGAGTTTTTTGCCGCGGGCATCGCGCACCGCTTCGATCCGCGCGCGATTGTCCTGCATCCGGGCGTAATTCGGGTCGTTGCGATCTTCCGGCATGTGCAGCAACACACGGCCCTCGCCGGCAAAACAGGCAATCATATCAACATGACCGCTCGTCTCGTCATCCTCAAGCCCCCGGTCGAGCCAGACAATGCGCGACACGCCGAGATTGAGCGCGAGATTCTCCTCGATCTGCTGGCGCGTCAGTTCCGGATTCCGATTGTCGTTGAGCAGACATTCCTCGGTCGTCAGAAGCGTTCCGTATCCATCCGCACATATGGAGCCGCCCTCCAGCACCATGCCCCCTTTGTAGACCCGCATGCCGAGCCGTTCGAGAACGAGGCCGCCCACCGCCGCGTCGTGGTCGTAGTTCTGATAGGCGTTACCCCAGGCATTGAAACGCCAATGCGTCCCGGCAACACCGCCCTTGCCGTCGACAACGAAAATTGGTCCGGAATCCCGCGCCCAGCTGTCGTCGATCGGCAGCGGCACGATCTCGACGTCGCGGCCACAAGCCAGCCGCGCCTGCGCTTCATCCTCCGGGCGGCAGATCATCGATACCGGCTCGAAGCCCGCAATCGTCCGCGCAACCTGGGCATAGGCCGCATAGGCCTGTGGCAGGCGTTCGCCCCACAACTCGCCGCGGCTCGGCCACTGCATCCAGCACCGTTCATGCGGCTCCCATTCGGCGGGCATGAAAAGGCCATCATCCATCGGCCTGCGTGTTTCGCTCATTATGCGACCCCTCTCATGTCCGCCGGGCTTTCGCCCGGTCATCCGAAAGGTTAGGTATAGCTTCTGGAACACACGCGGCAAGCACGAGCAGCGACGGGAGAATACCGATGGCCGGAAAAATCGACGGACGCCTGAAAGAATTGGGTATCGAACTTCCGGCGCCCGCCGGGCCCGCCGGCACCTACGTGCCCTATGTCGTCACCGGAAATCTGGTCTTCATATCCGGTCAAGGCCCGATGGGTGGCTCGGGCATCGCCTATCAGGGCAAGCTCGGCAAGGACCATGACATCGACGCCGGCAAGGCCGCCGCCCGCCTGACCATGCTCAATGTGCTGGCGCAACTGAAAGCCGCGTGTGGCGGCGATCTCGACCGCGTAAAGCGCGCCGTAAAAATTCTCGGCTTCGTCAACGCAACGCCCGACTTCGACCAGCAACCGGCCGTCATCAACGGGGCGTCCGACCTCCTTGTCGAGATTTTCGGCGACGCCGGACGTCATGCCCGCTCTGCCGTCGCCGCGCCGAGCCTCCCCTTCCAGATCACGGTCGAAATCGAGGCCATTTTCGAGATCGCGTGAGACGGCGCCCTTCTCTAGAATTGCCACATGGGAGACAGCGAGCAAGCCATCATCCGCGTCGTCGAAGGCCTTGCCGGCGTCGATGCCGTTGCATGGGACGCCTGCGCCAACCCGCCGGGCGAACCGGCCAATCCGTTCGTGTCGCACGCCTTCCTGTCGGCGCTCGAGGAAAGCGGATCGGCGACACGCCGCACGGGCTGGCTGCCCCAACACCTGTTGCTGGAAGACGATCGAGGCCGGCTGGCCGGCGCCATGCCGCTCTATCTGAAAAGCCACAGCCGCGGCGAATATGTCTTCGATCACGGTTGGGCCAATGCGCTTGAAAACGCCGGCGGCCGTTACTACCCCAAGCTGCAAGCCTCGGTTCCCTTCACACCCGCAACGGGTCCGCGCTTGCTGGTTCCGACAGGGCCCGGCCGCGAGGCAGTCGAAGACGCACTCGCGACCGGCGCAGTCGAACTTGCAACACGTCTCGGCGTCTCGTCGCTCCACATTACCTTTCTCGCACAGCGGCAATGGGAGCGGCTCGGCCGGCTCGGCTTTCTGCAGCGCACCGATCAGCAATTCCACTGGCGCAATCGCGGCTATGGTTCGTTCGATGACTTCCTGGCCGACCTCTCGTCGCGCAAGCGCAAGATGGTCCGCAGGGAGCGCGAGCGAGCGAAGGAAAACGGCATCACCGTCGAATGGGTCACCGGTGCCGACCTCACCGAGGATCACTGGGATGCATTTTTTGCGTTCTACATGGACACCGGCTCGCGCAAATGGGGGTCGCCCTATCTCAGCCGCGAATTTTTCAGCCTGATCGGCGAGCGCATGGCACAGGAAACACTTCTGGTGATGGCCCGCCGCGACGGACGCCTCATTGCCGGCGCGCTGAACTTCATCGGCGGCGACGCGCTCTACGGCCGCAACTGGGGCGCCCTCGAACATCACCCGTTCCTGCACTTCGAGTGCTGCTACTACCAGGCAATCGAATTCGCCATTTCACGGGGCCTGGCGCGGGTCGAGGCCGGCGCACAGGGTGAGCACAAGCTGGCCCGTGGCTACCTGCCGGCCCGAACCCATTCCGCCCATTGGATTGCCAACCCGTCGTTCCGAGAAGCCGTGGCCGAATATCTGAGCCGGGAACGCGAATATGTCGATCGGGACATCGCTGCACTTGGCGAATTCGCGCCCTTCCGGCACGATGACGGAAATAACGAACACCGAGAGGATGAATTCTGACCGTGGCTTACGATCCGAACAACATTTTCGCCAAAATTCTCCGGGGCGAGGCCCCCTGCTTCCAGGTCTACGAAGACGAGATGACCTTCGCCTTCATGGATGTGATGCCGCAGGCCGAAGGACACACGCTGGTGATCCCGAAATACCCGGCGGAGGATTTGCTCGACCTCGATCCGGAATATGCGGCCGCCATGGCCAAAACAGTCAAGAAGATCGCCGCAGCGGTGAAGAAAGCCTTCGACGCGCCGGGCATCCTGGTTGCGCAGCTCAACGGCGCGCCGGCCGGCCAGACCGTCTTTCATATCCACACCCACATCATCCCGCGTTCACAGGGCATCGACCTCAAGCTGCACGCGCGTCAGATGGCCGACTTTGACGAGCTGAAGAAACACGCCGAGCGCATAAAGGCGGCAATGAACTGAACGCAAGGCACGCCGGGCGCCAATGGGAGGGGGGAATATCCAATGAAGATCGTTCGCACGGCGGCGGCACTCGCCGTCGCATTTTCATTCGCGGCAGCTTGCTCTGAAAGCGAGAGCTACACGCAAGAGACCGTCGTCGCACCTTCGCCGTTCCACGGTATCCATGGGCTGACGATTACCGCCGATGGACGATTGCTCGCCGGCAGCGTCGTCGGGCGGGCACTCTATGAGGTGAATCGCGACACAGGCGAGACGAGCATCGTCGAAGGCCCCCCTGAAGGCATGGCCGACGACGTCGAACAGGGTCCGGACGGCACCATCGCCTGGACGGCCTTCCTCGACGGCAAGGTCTTCGCGCGCAAACTCGACGGTCGTCTGCTGACGCTGGCCGAAGGCTTGCCCGGCATGAATTCGCTGGCATGGACCGACGACGGTCGCCTCTTTGCGACACAGGTATTTCTGGGCGACGCGCTTTACGAACTCGATCCCTCCGGCACCAACCCGCCACGCAAGATCATGGAAGGCATGGGCGGCCTCAACGGCTTCGACTTCGGACAGGATGGCAAACTCTACGGCCCCCTCTGGTTCAAGAAGCAGGTCGTCCGCGTCGATGTCGAGGCGGCGACGATCGAAGTCGTAGCCACCGGATTTGAGGTGCCCGCGGCCGTGAACTTCGATTCAAAAGGCAATCTCTATGCGGTCGATACGGCGGCCGGCCACGTCTACCGCATCGACGTGGCAAGCGGCGAGAAGACATTGATCTCCGAGGTCGCACCGGCAATCGACAATCTGGCGCTCGACGCCGACGACAATCTCTACATCACCAATATGGCCGACAACGCCGTCATCGCCATCGACACGGAAACCGGCGAGGCGCGCACGATTGTTTCCGGCGCATTAGCTGTCGCCGGCGATATCGAGATGTCGGACACCGGCGCCCTCTATGTCGCCGATCTATTTGCCGCGCGCATGGCCGACCCGGCCACGGGCGATGTGACGGAGCTTGGCCGCGTCTTCGCCTCCGACATCGACTATCCGCTAAGCGTTTCGGTTGCCAATGGACGTATCGCCTTTGCCGCACTGACGGCGGGCGCCGTCCACCTGTTCGACGAAGAATCGGGCGTTTCGCTCGGCATCCACCACGGCTTTACGACACCGGCGGAGGCGCTGGCAATGTCCGACGGCAGCGTTCTGGTCACGGAATATACGCGCGGCGCGATTGTTCGCGTCGACGGCGACGACTGGTCCAACCGCACCGACATCGCCACGGGCCTCTCCGGCCCGGCCATGATGAAGCTCGGGCTCGATGGCTCGCTTTATGTCGGCGAGAGAACAGGCGGTCGCATTTCGCGTTTGAACCCGGAAAGCGGCGAACTCACGGTGATCGCCCAAGGCCTCGCCGAACCGGAAGGTTTCGACATCGCCCCCGACGGTCGGATCATCGTTGCCGAGGTCGGTGCAAAGCGCATATCCGCAATCGACATGGCGGACGGCAAGACGAAGGTCCTGAAATCCGGTCTTCCGATCGGCTTCGAGGCGCCCGACGGCGCACCCGACCTCTACATTCCGACCGGCGTCGCCGTCGCTGCCAATGGCGACATCTACTACTCGTCCGATATCGACGTCGCCATCTACCGGCTGAAGAAAAACTGATCGCAGGAAAAGAAAAAAGGCCGCCGTGCGCGCACGGCGGCCTTCGTGTCGAATAGCTGTTTCTTATTCGCCCATGTGGAAGGCGACAAACTTGTTGCCGTCCAGATCCCGGAAATAGCCGCCGTAGAAATTGCCGCCGCGCAGACCCGGCGCACCTTCATCCTTGCCGCCAAGGCTCATCGCCTTCGCGTGAACCTTGTCGACATTGGCGCGCGACCCAACGGCCAGTGCGATCATCGTGCCATTGCCAAAAGTGGCTTTGCCGCCATCGTGAGGCTTCGTCACGGCGAGCATCGGGCCGCCATTGCTGTAGCCCTGGAAGCGGCCGGGATCGGCCATCGCGCGCTTTGCGCCGATTTCGCCGAGAAGTTCATCGTAGAATTTCACCGCACGGTCGAGATCATTGGTTCCGACCATCACATAACCGATCATTCTTTCAGTCTCCCTGGGGTTGTTTTTGTCTTCCGTATTCTCT
This sequence comes from Parvibaculum sp., assembly GCF_019635935.1. NCBI lineage: Bacteria > Pseudomonadati > Pseudomonadota > Alphaproteobacteria > Hyphomicrobiales > Parvibaculaceae > Parvibaculum > Parvibaculum sp. The sequence goes on from NZ_JAHBYN010000001.1 coordinate 412,969, forward strand.
CACCGAAAACGGCCACGAAGCATACCGCTCCATGGCCGCCTTCAATCTGCACGCGCCGGCCGCATGCCGGTCGCATTTATTCCACGAGCAGGGGCACCTTGGGCACACTGCCGCCCGAACCGTCGCCCGGCCGATCCTTCGGCTTGCGAACCCTCGGCTTCTTTGGCCCCTCCTCGCCGGAGGAACCTGCACTGCGCGGCGTTGCCGCCTCGATGTCGAAATCGAGCACATCGTCCTTCACCGCGACGCGAACATGGCCGCCCTTCACCAGCCGCCCAAACAGCACTTCATCAGCCAGAGGCTTCTTGATGTGCTCCTGGATCACGCGAGCAAGCGGCCGCGCACCCATCTGTTCGTCATAGCCCCGCGTCGCCAGCCATTTGTTGGCTTCGGGCGTCAGCTCGATGGTTACATTGCGATCCGCCAGCTGTGCCTCGAGTTGCAGTACGAATTTCTCGACGACTTGCGCAATCACCTCTTCGGGCAGATGACCGAAAGGTATCGTCGCATCGAGACGATTGCGGAACTCGGGCGTGAAGAGCCGCTTGATGGCGTCTTCGTCGTCGCCCGTGCGCTTGGTGCGCGCAAAGCCGATCGGTGTCTTGGCCATGTCCGCAGCGCCCGCATTCGTCGTCATGATGAGAACGACATTCCGGAAATCGATCTTCTTGCCATTGTGATCGGTCAGCTTGCCGTGATCCATTACCTGCAAGAGAATATTGAACAGGTCCGGATGCGCCTTCTCGATTTCGTCGAGCAGCAATACGCAATGCGGATGCTGGTCGACACCATCGGTCAGCAGCCCGCCCTGATCGAAGCCGACATATCCGGGTGGAGCACCGATCAGGCGCGACACCGTATGCCGCTCCATATATTCCGACATATCGAACCGCAGCATTTCAACGCCAAGGACGGAAGCGAGCTGCCGCGCCACTTCCGTCTTGCCGACTCCCGTCGGTCCGGAAAACAGGTAGCAGCCGATGGGCTTTTCCGCTTCACGCAACCCGGCGCGAGCCAGTTTGATCGACGCAGCCAGGGCCTCGATCGCCGTATCCTGACCGAACACCACCCGCTTCAGTTCCGTGTCGAGGTCTTTCAGCTTCTCGGTATCGCTCTTCGACACAGACTTCGGCGGAATCCGCGCCATCGTCGCCACCACGGCCTCAATCTCGCCGACCCCGATCGTCTTCTTGCGCCGCGACTCCGGCAGCAACATCTGCGATGCGCCCGCTTCGTCGATCACGTCGATCGCCTTGTCCGGCAATTTCCGGTCATGCATGTATTTTGCCGAGAGGTCCACCGCCGCCTTCACCGCATCGTTGGTGTAGCGTACCTTGTGGAAGTCTTCGAAATAAGGCTTTAGCCCCTTCAGAATCTTGATCGTGTCGGGCACCGAAGGCTCCGCGACGTCGATCTTCTGGAACCGGCGCACCAGCGCCCGGTCCTTCTCGAAGTGCTGCCGGTATTCCTTGTAGGTCGTCGACCCGATGCAACGCACATTGCCGCTGGCCAGCGCCGGCTTCAACAGGTTGGACGCATCCATCGCCCCGCCGCTCGTCGCGCCGGCGCCGATCACCGTATGGATTTCGTCGATGAACATGATTGCGCCGGGATAGGCCTCGATCTCCTTGATGACCGCCTTGATGCGCTCCTCGAAATCGCCGCGATAGCGTGTGCCCGCCAGCAGCGTCCCCATGTCGAGCGAAAAGATGGTCGCATTCCGCAACACGTCTGGCACCTCGCCCTTGACGATGCGCCGTGCGAGCCCCTCGGCGATTGCCGTCTTGCCGACACCCGGATCGCCGACGAAAAGCGGATTGTTCTTCGAGCGGCGGCACAGAATCTGGATCGTCCGCTCGACCTCGCGCTCACGCCCGATCAGCGGATCGATCTTCCCCTGCCGGGCCTTCTCGTTGAGATTGACGCAGTAATTGTCGAGCGCTTCCGTCGCGCGCTCCTTGCGATTGCCGCGTTCGCCGGCTTCCGGTTCTTCCTGCGCGCCGCGCACCGGACGGGTCTCGGTCATGTCGGCCCGTTTGGCGATGCCATGGCTGATGTAGTTGACCGCGTCGTAACGCGTCATGTCCTGTTCTTGCAGGAAATAGGCGGCGTGGCTCTCACGCTCGGCAAACATCGCGACAAGCACATTCGCGCCCGTCACTTCCTCGCGCCCGGACGACTGAACGTGAATGACGGCGCGCTGGATTACGCGCTGGAAACCGGCCGTCGGCTTCGATTCCTGTCCATCGTCGATGACGAGGCTCGAAAGCTCATTGTCGACATAATTGGTCAATTGCTGACGAAGCAGGTCCATGTCGACATTGCAGGCCCGCATCACGGCCGCCGCATCCTGATCGTCGACCAGCGACAGCAGGAGGTGTTCGAGCGTCGCATATTCGTGATTGCGTTCATTGGCGAGCGCCAGCGCGCGGTGAAGTCCCTCCTCGAGACTGCGTGAAAACGTCGGCACTCCGAACCTTCCCTTCTGCTGGGCTACAGCCTGAACGCTACTCTCGCTCCATCGTGCACTGCAACGGATGTTGATGCTGCTGTGCGAAATCCATCACCTGCGTCACCTTGGTTTCCGCCACCTCGTAGGTATAGAGGCCGCAAATGCCTACCCCATGTTGATGCACATGAAGCATGATGACAGTCGCTTCGTCCCTCCCCTTGTTGAAAAACCGCTCCAGAACGTGAACGACGAACTCCATCGGTGTGTAGTCGTCGTTGAGCAGCAGAACCTTGTAGAGCGAGGGCTTCTTTGTCTTCGGCTTCGTCTGGGTGATGACCCCGGCGCCTGTACCACCGTCTTCATCGCCGCGCCGCCTGTCGTCCGACATTCCCCGTTCCTGCCAAATCGTCGTGTCGATCCCGTATCCACCTGTGCCGGGACACGTTGCTGCCGGACAATCGGCATCCCGGTCAGCATCAACGTTCACTATTACATAGTCGACCATAGCGAATTTCAAAGCCTAACCCAATCAAACCGGGCATTTTGAGGCCAGATCGCGCAGCCAGGCATCGATACGCGCCTTGTTGACACCCAGATCCGAATAGCCGTAGCGCGAGCGGCTATAGATCGCGAGGCTCGACCGGCCGCTGCCCGCAGCGAGAAACCGGACCGTGATGGTGTCCGGAAAACCAAGAAACGCGCTGCGCTGCACATAGGTATCCGTAAGGGTCGCATCGTCGGCGCCGGTCTGAACGACACGCGGCTGCGCCAGCGCCACGTCGCGGAATATCGCCCTGAGCGCGGCGGGCGCGATGGCGAATTCGGGTGCAGCAAGATGGGGCTTCGCCTGCGCGCAGAGGCCCGCGGGGGCCACAAGATATTGGTTAGGCTTCGCTGTGAGCCTCAAAGTCTGGAAATCCATCGCACCTCGCACAACTCCCCGGATAGTGGGATACGTCGATTCTGGCACCCTCATCCATCTCGTTAACGAATCCTTAACGCTATTAATCAAATGGTAACACTTAGGGTCTATCTTGGGTCAATCAGCGCAAGCGTCGGGAAAATATAAGATTTTTTGCGGTTTTCGAACCGAAGCCTCTTCGCAAACTGTGGTCCCGGCGCTACAGTTTCGTGGGGTTGATGTCGGAATGGTACGTTCGGGTTAACCCGAATTTGCCGGCAAGAGGGGTTTTCGGGACGATGTCGGGGTCTGCGCTTGCGAGTATCGTGCGCGTCTCTCATGGATTGAGGAGCGGCGCCTTCATTATGGCGGCAGTCCTGCTCGCGGTCCTGACCGCTGTCCCGGCCCATGCCGCAAAGCCCAAAACCGCCGCTCTCGTGATGGATGCCCATACGGGCAAGATTCTCTATTCGCGCAGCGCCGACGAACTTCGTTATCCGGCTTCCCTCACCAAGGTGATGACGCTCTATCTCCTTTTCGAGAAACTCGAGAAGCGCGAAGCGACACTCAAATCCCGGATCACCATGACACAGCGCGGCGCCAACCAGCCGCCGTCGAAGCTTGGCCTGCGTCCGGGGCAGACGATCAGCGTCGAGGATGCGATCCTCTCCCTCGTCACCCGCTCCGCCAACGACGTCGCTTCGGCGACAGGTGCCTTCATCGCCGGCACCGAGGCCAACTTCGCCGATCTGATGACAAAAAAGGCGCGCGAACTGGGGATGACGCGCACGACCTACAAAAATGCTTCGGGTCTGCCCAACAGTGCGCAGATGACGACCGCCCGGGATCAGGCAACGCTGGCGCTGCGGATGTATCAGGACTTTCCGCAGTACTATCACTATTTCGGTACCGAGCAGTTCACCTGGGGCCGGTCTCATATCCGCAATCACAACCGCCTTCTGAGCGAGTACCGGGGCACGACCGGTCTCAAGACCGGCTACACCAATGCGTCGGGCTTCAACCTGACGGCCATCGTCGAACGCGATGACAAGTTTTTGATCGGCGTCGTCATCGGCGGTGAAAAAGCCAAGTCGCGCGACCAGCATATGGTCGAGATTCTCGATCGCGCCTTCCCGCAGGCGGTCGCAATGAAGACCGGGCGGACTCAAATCGCTGCAGCCCCGCCGCCCGTTCCCGTCGTAAGACCCGATGCACCCGCCAGCCTCATTCCCGCGGAAGACCGTGCGGCGCTGCTCCAGCTTGCTGCGGCCGTTGACGAAAGCGCCGACACCGGCGATGGGATCATCGCCGAAGGCGACGCCAGCGCCGCGACGCCTCTTCCGTCACCTGCGCCCGTCATGACGGCAGCCCTCACCGAAACGGCGCCGGCCGCCGCAAAGCCCGCGGCGCCTGTCGACAATGTCACCGCCTACGCGGTGGCGGCACTTCGCACCGCCGAAGATGCAGGCCGCAATGCCGGCCGCGAGATTGGCAATTTCCTCGTCGCACCGGCAAACGCCAGTATCAGTCCTGACGCGCCCGCCAATCCGTTGATCCGCGAAGCGGCACTCGATCCTGCACGCACAGCGCCGGCCGCCAAACAGTCCTGGCGCGAGGGCGACCCCCTTATTCCCGATGGCACATGGATCATCCAGATCGGCGCCTATGCCGATCAGGCCGACGCCGTCGGCAGCATCCGCAAGGCGCTTCGCGCCGCGCCGGGTGAACTTGGCACCGCCGTTCCGGTCACGATCCCGGTCAAGACCGCCGACAATCGCACGCTCTATCGCTCGCGCTTCGGTGGCTTCGACAATGAAACGGCGGCAAAGACCGCTTGCGGGCGTCTCGCGCGTCAAAGCATCCCCTGCATCGCCATTCCGCCGGCAAACTGGGCCATGCCCCAGACCGCCAAAGCCGAAGGCCGCGGCTAGGCCGGCATTCGCCGTTCTTCGACAGGCAACGCCAAAGCGTCGATCAGCGCCCGCACTTCGGCGCGCGCCGCGACATGCGACATCGACATCGGCGCCTCGACCCCCTCTTCCCGCAAATCGAGCAGTGTCAGGCCTGATGGAAACATCTCGCGAAAGATGACGCGTTCGCCGAAACCCGGTCCGGTGCGAAAGCCGATCCGGTCCGCCAACGCATCAAGCACCGCCTCGACGCGGCGCTTGTTCTTGGCGTCGAGATGCGAAAGACGGTTGCGGATCACGATCCAGTCGATTTCGCCGCCGTCGCGCATCGCCCGCCGCTTGCGGCTCTCCCACACCATCTCGCTGTAAACGCTGGGCCCCTTGATGCGATAGGTCTGCGGGTCGACACGTCCCAAGAGGTCGAAATCGACGAAACTGTCGTTCATCGGCGTAACGAGCGTGTCCGCTCGGGCATGGCCGAGCCGCGATAGATGGTTGTCGCTACCCGGACAATCGATGACGATGAAGTCGTTCGCCGCCGCAAGCCGCGCCATGACGGCGTCGAGCGCCGCCTCGTCCGCCGCATTGGCCTCGCTGACCGTTCCATGCGTCGAACGCGCGATCACCTCATGGTCGGGCATCACGAGCTTGACCCCCGCAGCCTCGGCCCAGGCCCGGCGGTTCTCGACGTAGCGCGTCAGCGAACGTTGCCGCCCGTCGAGGTCGATCGATCCGACGCGCAGCCCCTCATGCAACAGCAACGCAATCACATGCATGGCGGTGGTCGTTTTGCCCGACCCGCCTTTTTCATTGCCCAGAACGATCACATGGGCAGGCCGGCGCCCGCCCCCGGATTCAGTCATATGCCCCCACAAAACCAGCACTCGAATCGCGAGCGGAGTGTGGGTAGTACGGCCATGAGCGTCAACCGTTCCAGCCCCGAAACGCAGCAACGCGTCGCACTTGCGGTCCCCCCCGTCGGTCCGGCTACACTCGGCCTGCTCTGCCGGCGGAAACGCACTGAAACCGCATTTCCGCCCCACTCCCTGAAGCGGCAATCCCGAGGGGTCTTTTCGAATGAACGGCATGCTCACGCTCGACAAACTCTCCGATCTCATCGCCGCCGGCGAAATCGACACGGTGGTCATGGCCATGCCGGACATGCAGGGCCGTCTGGTCGGGAAACGCATGGCGGCGGGATATTTCCTCGACACCGCCGTCCACGAAACGCATGCATGCAATTATCTTCTGACCGTCGACACCGACATGGAACCGGTGCCGGGCTACAAGGCGGCAAGCTGGGCGCAGGGCTATGGCGACTTCGTGCTGAAGCCGGATATGGCAACGTTGCGCCGCATTCCTTGGCTGCCGGCAACCGCCCTCGTCCTTTGCGACACGCTCGATCATCACGGCGAGGATGTGCCCCACGCGCCGCGTGCCATTCTGAAAAAACAGCTGAAGCGCGTCGCCGCGATGAAGATGAAAGCCTTCACCGCATCGGAGCTCGAATTCTATCTCTTCGACGACACCTACGAAGCGGCGCATGAAAAGCGCTATCAGGGGCTCAAGACCGCCAATTGGTACATCGAGGACTACCACGTGCTCGCCACCTCGAAAGAGGAAGGCATCATGCGCGCGATCCGCAACGGTCTCGAGGGCGCGGGCATTCCCGTCGAAAACTCGAAGGGTGAGTGGGGGCCCGGACAGGAGGAAATCAATATCCGCTATGCCGAGGCGCTCGAAATGGCCGACCGGCATACAATCCTGAAAAACGGCATCAAGGAGATCGCCTGGCTGCACGGCAAGGCAATTACCTTCATGGCCAAATGGAACTACGAACTGGCCGGTTCATCCTGCCATATCCATATGTCGCTCTGGGATGAGAAGGCCAAGGAGGCGCATTTCTTCGACAAGGACGCCAAACCGCACGGCATGTCGGAGCTGTGTCAGCAATTCCTGGCCGGCCAGCTTCGGCACGCGCGCGAACTGACTTATTTCCTGGCGCCGCAGGTCAATTCCTACAAGCGCTTCGTCAACGGCTCCTTCGCGCCGACCAACATCGTCTGGTCCAACGACAATCGAACGGCCGGCTTCCGGATGTGCGGTCAGGGCAAGAGCCTGCGCATCGAATGCCGCATCGGCGGCGCCGACCTGAACCCCTATCTCGCCTTTGCCTCGTTGCTGGCGGCCGGCCTTGACGGGGTCGAAAAGAAAATGGCTCTGGAGCCCGAGTTTTCCGGCGATGCCTATGTCAGCAGCGGCATTCCGTCGCTGGCGAAGAACCTGCGCGACGCCCTGACCGAACTGGAAAAGTCGGATACGCTCCGCGCCGCTCTCGGCGACGACGTCGTCGAGCACTATCTCCACACCGGCCGCTGGGAGCAATTCGAATACGAGCGGCGGGTGACGGATTGGGAATTGAAGAGAGGCTTCGAGCGCGGATGAGCGATACACTGAAGGTTATTTCGCCGGTCGACGGCACAGTCTATGCCGAGCGGCCCCTTGCCTCGTGGGAGGAAGTCGACGGCGCGCTGAATGCTGCGCGCGCCGCACAGGCTGCATGGAAGCTTGTGCCCCTCGCCGAGCGCGCCGCGCTTTGCACCCGTTTCACCGAAGCTTTCGTCGCGATGAAAGACGAAGTCGTGCCGGAGCTTGCCTGGCAGATGGGCCGGCCCGTCGCCTATGGCGCCGGCGAGTTGCGCGGTTTCGAGGAACGTGCGCGCTACATGATCGGCATTGCGCCGAAAACACTCGCCGATATCGACGCTGGACCGAAGGAGGGCTTCCGCCGCTGGGTGCGCCGCGAGCCGGTCGGCACGGTGCTCGCGATCGCCGCCTGGAACTACCCCTATCTGATCGCCGTAAATTCGGTCGTCCCGGCAATCACGGCCGGCAATGCGATCATCCTGAAGCACTCCGGCCAGACGCCGCTTTGCGCCGAGCGCTTCGCCATGGCCTTCGAAAAGGCCGGCGCGCCGGACGGCCTCTTTCAGGCGATCCATATGAGCCATGACATGACCGAGCGAACGATCGGCGATTCGCGCGTCGATTTTGTGCAGTTTACCGGCTCGGTCGCCGGCGGACGTTCGGTGGTGAAAGCCGCCGTCAACCGCTTCATCGGCATCGGGCTCGAACTCGGCGGCAAGGACCCGGCCTATGTCCGTGCCGACGCCAACCTTCCCTTCGCCGTCGAAAACCTGGTCGACGGCGCTTATTTCAATTCCGGCCAGTCCTGCTGCGGCAAGGAACGGCTCTACGTCCATGCCGATGTCTATGACGATTTCGTCGAAGGTTTCGTCGACCTGACGAAAAAGTACAAACTCGGCGATCCCCTCGATCCCGAAACGACAATCGGCCCGATGGTGCGCACTTCCGCCGCCACGTTCGTGCGCGGCCAGATCGCTCAGGCCGTGCGCAGCGGCGCGAAAGCACTGATCGGCGAAGCGCATTTTCCGGCTTCGCTGCCGGGCACGCCGTATCTTGGCCCTGAAGTGCTGGTGGGCGTCAACCACCAGATGGAAGTGATGCGCGAGGAAACTTTCGGCCCGGTGATCGGCATCATGAAAGTGTCGTCGGACGACGAGGCCGTCGCACTGATGAACGACAGCCCCTATGGACTTACCGCCTCTGTCTGGACGGAAGATACGGAAACCGGCGAAAAGCTCGGCAACCGGCTCGAAACCGGTACATTCTTCCTCAACCGCTGCGACTACCTCGATCCTGCGCTCGCCTGGACCGGCGTCAAGAACACCGGCCGCGGCGCCACGCTGTCGCCTGTCGGCTATGAAAGCCTGACGCGCCCCAAGAGCTATCACCTGAGAACGCAAACAAAATGATCGACATCTATCCCAATCTTGTCGGCAATTGGAACTTCCCGACCAAAATGCGCTTTGGCGCCGGTCGCATCAAGGAACTGGCCGAAGCCTGCGGCGCCGCCGGCATAGAACGGCCCTTGCTGGTCACCGACCCCGGCCTGAAGCCGCTGCCGATGATCGCCGAGGCGCTCGCCCTCCTCGAAAGGAACGGTCTCGCTGCCGCACTTTTCGCCGACGTACATCCCAACCCTGTCGGCGCCGATGTCGAGGCGGGCCTGAAGGCATATCAACGCGGCAAGCATGACGGCGTGATCGTGTTCGGCGGCGGCAGCGCCATGGATGCGGGCAAAGCCGTTGCCTTCATGTCGGGCCAGACGCGGCCGATGTGGGACTACGAAGATCGCGAGGACTGGTGGACCCGCGCTGACCCCAAGGGCATCGCGCCGGTCATCGCCGTGCCGACAACAGCAGGCACCGGCTCGGAAGTCGGCCGCGCCGCGGTCATCACGGACGAGAGCGATCACACCAAGAAGATCATCTTCCATCCGAAAATGATGCCGGTCGATGTGATCTGCGATCCGGAACTGACCATCGGCCTGCCACCGAACATCACGGCGGCAACCGGCATGGACGCACTCTCCCACAATCTCGAAGCCTATTGCGCGCCCTTCTGGCACCCGCTGGCGCAGGGCGTGTCGCTTGAAGGCATGCGGCTATGCAAGGAATGGCTGCCGGAAGCCGTCAAGCGCGGCAGCAACGTCGAGGCGCGCTCGTTCATGCTCGCCGCCTCTTCGATGGGTGCGACGGCGTTCCAGAAAGGTCTCGGCTCGATGCATGCGATGAGCCACCCCTGCTCGTCGTTGCGCGGAACCCATCATGGGCTCACCAACGCTGTCGTGATGCCCTATGTGCTGCTGCACAATCGCAAGGCCATCGAGGAAAAGATCGTCGCGGCCGCCAACTACCTCGCCCTGAAGGACCGCAGTTTCAATGGCTTCGTCGATTGGGTTCTGGCGTTGCGTGAGGAGATCGGCATTCCGAACACACTGAACGAGATCGGCGTCGATAGCGGCATCATCCCGCAACTCGCGGCCATGGCGCAGGAAGATCCCTGCACCGGCGGCAATCCATTGCCGATGAGCGTACCGGTCTATGAGGATCTGTTCGCGCGGGCGATCGAAGGCAAGCTCGCCTGAGATGCCGCTCGACACCGCGAGCCACAAAATCCCCGTCGCCCGCAACGCCGCCGACCTGCGCGCCGCCGTCGCCGAATGGCGCACGAGGGGCGAGACCGTCGCGCTGGTGCCGACGATGGGCGCCCTTCACGAGGGGCATCTGTCGCTGGCCGACCTCGCACGGGCGAAGACGGAGCGTGTCGTCGTTTCGATCTTCGTCAACCCGACTCAGTTCGCGCCACATGAGGATTTCTCGGCTTATCCCCGCACCGAGGCGGCCGACGCGGCGAAGCTCGACGGCAAGGCCGACCTGATTTTCGCGCCGGACGCTGCCGATATGTACCCGCAAGGCTTCTCGACGACGATTTCGCTCAGCGGCGTCTCCGAGCCGCTCGAAGGACAGTTCCGGCCTACGCATTTTGCCGGCGTCGCGACGGTTGTAGCCAAACTGCTCCTGCGCGCCATGCCCGACATTGCGATCTTCGGCGAGAAGGACTGGCAGCAGCTCGCGGTGATCCGCCGCATGGTCGCCGATCTCGACATCCCGGTCGAAATCCTCGGCGGCCCGATCATGCGTGAAACCGACGGTCTCGCCATGTCGTCGCGCAATGTCTATCTGACGCCCGGCGAACGAAAAGCCGCCGGACAATTGAATGTGGTCCTTCGGGAAACGGCTGCAAGTGTTTCTGCCGGCACACTTATTTCTGAAGCGGCGAAAGCCGGCGCTGCAAGAATCCTCGCCCTCGGTTTCGACAAGCTCGACTATCTCGAAATCCGCGACGCCGCCTCACTGGCCGCTTTTCCGGACGATCGTCCGACAAGCTCGGCGCGCATTCTGGTCGCCGCGAAAATCGGCAAGACGCGCCTGATCGACAACATGCCGGTCTGACGCCTCACTTGAGATGCGTCGTCAGCCAGTCGCGCTGCACCGGCGCGGACATCGCGAACATATCCCCGGTGTAGGCCTCAAAATGCATGCAGGGCAGCGCCAGGAATTTCTTCGGCTCCAGCGCCGTTTCATAGGCAGCCGCCGTCATGTCGAATGGCGTCAGATGGTCTTCGAGCGCCCCCACCATCAGCAGCGGTGTCGGCGAAATGCGCGGAATGTAGATGCCGGGTTCGTATTCGGTGAAGAGCTCCACCGATTGCAGCGTCACGTCGTTCCGCCACGACGTCTCGCGCTCTTTGCTGAATGTCGTGAAAAACTCAAAAGTGTCGGCTGTCGGCAACGCCGAGGGTTCGCCCTCCGGCGCGGTGACGGGCATACGGGCGGGCGCCGCGCCTCCCATCCGCGCCGCGCGGTCGGCATCGAAACCCGCGCGCAGGCCCTTCCAATGATCGCCCCGGATCAGCCGCCGCGCGGTCTCGAGCCCGGCGACCAGCGGTACCTGCGCAATCACGCATTTGACGCGCCTGTCGATAGCGGCCACCACCAGCACATGCCCGCCCGAATAGCTCGAACCCCAAATGCCGATGCGGTCCGGATCGACTTCCTTCATCGATTGCGCATGAGTGATCGCATCGCGATATCCGTCGATCTGCTGCCGCGGGTCGATATGTCCGCGCGGCTCGCCATCGCTCGCCCCGAGATTGCGATGGTCATAAACCAGCGCCGCCACGCCAGCCTCGGCAAAGAAAGCAGCGAAATCGTCGAGATACATTTCCTTCACGGCGGAAAAGCCATGCGCCATGACAACGGTTGGAGCAGGCCCCGCCACGCCTTTCGCCGGATAGAACCAGCCGCGCAACGTCACGCCGTCTTCGGTCTTGAATTCGATATCCCGGCGCATCGCTCTTCCCCCGCTCCGTTTTCCAAAGCCCACCATAGACGGCAAGCCCTGTCACCCGCCCGGACGGGCGGGACGTCAGATCAGCCCGAGCTCTTCCAGTTCGCGCCGCATCTCATCCGGCATGTCCGCACCCGCATCGCCCTTCTTCACGTCGGGCGGCACGTCCTTCGCCTCGAAATAACGCCAGCCCTGAAAGGGCCGCCGTTCCTGCCGGCGTGTCGCCACGATTTCCTTGTCGAGCACGAGGCGGCAGCGACCGATGCCCTCGCCGTCCTTGAACGGTTCGATGCCGATCAGACGCTGGCGACAGCGAATGACGCCCTTCATCACCCAATAGAGCGAGCCGCCGGCCAGGATTTCGTCGGCGCGCTTCGGCACCATGCGCGTGATGTGAACGAGTTTCTGCGGCTGACGGCGTTTTTTCATGTCGGCGAGCCGCGCCGCCTGCCATGTCGCCAGATCCGCAATATCATCTGCGCCAACGCAAAGCTTGATCAGGTGAAGAGGCATTGACGGGGCACTTCTTCCTAAACTATAACACCGTTATAAATGCACCGGACAGGAGCCTGACAGATGAGCGATCCCGCCCAGACCTTTCTGACCCGCTGGTACGCCTATGTCGAGAACCACGACCCGGCGCTGCTGCAGACCATTGTCGCCGACGGCGCCACGATCTCCTCCCCCGCCTTCTACAAGCCGAAGACCTCGAAGGATTATGTGATCGCCATTCTGACCACCGTTGTCGCCGGTTTCGAGGATTTCACCTACACGAAGGAGTGGATCGACGGCAATGAGATCATCCTCGAATTCGAGTCGCGCATCGGCGACACGAAGCTGAAGGGCATCGACCGCATCACCGTCGACGCAGACGGCCGGATGAGCCATATCGAAGTGCTGATCCGTCCGCTGAACGGCCTGATCGCGCTCGCCGAACATGTGAAAGCGTCGCTCGGGCAGGCTGCCGCCTAGTTCAGCCGTTCGATCGCTACCGCCGTCGCCTCGCCGCCGCCGATGCAGAGCGAGGCGACGCCGCGCTTGCCGCCGGTCTGCTGCAAAGCGTTGAGCAGCGTCACGAGGATGCGCGCCCCCGAAGCACCGATCGGATGACCGAGCGCGCAGGCGCCGCCATAAATGTTCATGTTGTCGTGGCTGAGGTTGAGTTCCTTGATCGCGGCCATCGCGACCACGGCAAAAGCCTCGTTGACCTCCCACAGATCGACATCCTTGGTCGTCCAGCCGGTGCGTTCCAGCAGCTTCGAGATCGCGCCGACCGGTGCGGTCGAAAACCAGGCCGGCGCCTGCGCATGCATCGTATGACCGCGAATGGCGGCAAGTGGCGCAAGACCGCGCTTCCCGGCCTCCGACAAACGCATCAACACCAGCGCCGCCGCGCCATCGGAAATCGAGCTTGAATTGGCCGCCGTCACCGTGCCGTCCTTCGCGAAGGCGGGCTTCAGTGTCGGGATTTTCGATGCATCCGCCGTCAGCGGCTGCTCGTCCTGCGCGACATCGACGGCACCCTTCCGGCCCGGCGCGCTGACGGTCACGATTTCCGGTGCGAACGTGCCGCCCTCGACCGCCTGCTTCGCCCGCTTCAGCGACTCCAACGCATAGGCATCCTGCGCGTCGCGCGTGAACTGATAGTGCTGCGCGGTATCCTCGGCATAGGAGCCCATCAACCGCCCTTCATAGGCATCTTCGAGACCGTCGAGGAACATGTGGTCCTTGATCTCGCCATGCCCGAGCCGCAACCCGCCGCGCGCTTTCGGCAGCAGGTAAGGTGCATTGGTCATGCTTTCGAGACCGCCCGCAACAACGACATCGCCGTGACCGGCGACGATCGCGTCATGCGCCATCATCACGGCTTTCATGCCCGAGCCGCACATCTTGTTGACCGTCGTGCAGGGCGTTTTCTCGTCGAGACCCGCCTTCAGCGCCGCTTGGCGCGCCGGCGCCTGCTTTGCGCCGGCCGAAAGCACACAGCCCATCAGCACTTCGTCGATTTCCTTCGGTCCGAGCGACGCCCGTGCCACCGCGCCCCGGACGGCCGCCGCGCCAAGCTCCGGCCCGGTGAGGCCCGACAACGCGCCTTGAAAGCCGCCCATAGGCGTACGCGCGGCGCTGACGATAACGACGGGATCGGTTTCGTGACGGTTTTGTGACATGAGGCTGTTTCCGCGCTTAGACTGGCAACCGAGGCCGGGATTCGGGGCAGAACCCTAGCCTAAAACAAGCGGCCGCCAAACCGGCCGCGCCTATGGGGGGACGCTCGGTGGAAGATTTCCTGCACAGCATGGATTGGGTGCTGCCGCTGCGCCACGACTGGGCGACGCCGATCGCCAACGGCTTCACCTGGCTCGGCTATACGCCGTTTTTCCTGATGTTCCTGCCGCTGGGATACTGGCTCTGGGACCGCGCGATATTCACGCGCCTTGCGGTCCTCATCGCCATCACCGCCGTCATCAACGGCTGGCTGAAGGATTTCTGGCAGGACGCCCGTCCCGACCCGCGCTACTGGATCGACAATCGCGTCGAAGGTTCGCCGGGCCGCCCGTCGGGCCATGCACAGGTCGCCGCCGCCATGTGGCTGTGGCTCGCCTATGAAATGCGCCGCCGCTGGGCCTGGGTCGCGGCCATCCTGATCGCCGCCGGCGTGGCGCTGAGCCGGCTCTATGTCGGCGTCCATGATGTCGACGACGTCCTGACCGGCATCGCCCTCGGCCTGGCAAGCATCGTCCTCTTCATCTGGCTTCTCGGCCCGTCATTCGATTTCTGGCGGCGCCTGCCCGTCCTCGTCCACATGGCGGTCCTTGTGGCGCTGGTGCCGCTGCTCTGGCTGGTCTGGCCGCCCGAAGGCGAGGCGGGAAGCAGCTTCTACGGCCACACCTCGGTCCTGTTCCTGCTTTTCGGTTGGGTCGCCGGACAGACACTCGACTATCGGCTGGTCCCCAGACGCGGACCGCGCCCGGCGATCTGGCAGATGGCCGTCATGGCCGTCGGCGGCATCGTGGTGCTTTTCGCGCTGCGCGGGGCCATCGACACAGGCGGCGCAGCCGCCGGTCTGCCGCGGGTTGCCACGCTTTATCTCGGCGCGGCCATTCTCGGCTTCTACATGACCGGCCTTGCCCCGATGGGCTTCAGGGCATTGCGGCTGATGAAATAGGAATGCCTCACTCCGAGTAGATGTCGACCATGTCGGACTCGGTGAAGACCGTGTAGACACCGGCGCCCGGACTGCCGCCGACCACAATGAAGCGGCCGTCCGAGGCCGCCGCAACGGCGCCGTGGCGCGGCGTCGGCATTGAGGGTGCGCGGCGCCATGTGCCGGCCGCCAGATCGAACACGAAATGATCGGCATGGGTGCGCAACGGACGCCGCTGTTCGCCGCCCGTGACATGCAGCTTGCCGCCGAGAACGGCCGCGACATGCCCGGCGCGAGGCTCGGGCAACGATGGCCCCGTCCGCCAGTTGCCGTTCGACGGATCGAAAATGTCGACCCGCGACGACGCCGCCCCGCTGCTGTCGAGCCCGCCGATTGCATAGATGAGGCCGCCCGCCGCCACATAGGCGGAGGCAAGGCGCGGCGACGGCATTGGCGACCCCGATACGCTCCAGCGGTCGCGGCCCGGATCGTAGACGAAAACCCGCGACGCGCCCTCGCCGCGCCCGCCGATTGCGTAGAGCTTGCCATCGACGGCGACAAGACCGTGACCGGCGCGCGCCGCCGGCATCGACGGACCGGAAATCCAGGTTCCGATTTTCGGATCGAAGATCCAGACATTGTCCGTATCGCCGCCGTCTGTCGTCGCATCGGCAGCAGAAGCACCGTCCGACCCGAACAATCCGTCGGCGCGCCGGGGCGGCGGCGCCTCGTGTCCACCGGCGACGAAGAGCCGGCCATTGAGTTCGGCCATGCCGAATTGCTGCAACCCGACCGGCAACGCCACGGCCGCACGCCAGATGTCGCCGCGCACATCGTAGATCTCCGCGACCGAGCGCGGCCCCGACGTACTGTCGCCGCCGACCACATAGAGGTCGTCGCCAATCAATGCCGCGCCGGCGAAGGCGCGCGCCGTCGTCATCGGCGTCCCGTCGCGCCAGCCTTCGGCCAGGGCCGGTGCCGCGGCGAGACAAAGCCCCACGCCCAGAATAATTGCTGAAACACCGGAACCGCTCGCACTACGCATCGCTCAACTCTCCTACCCCGCCAGCACGCTCAGTAAAACAGGATCACCGCCGCGAGTCCCAGGAACGCAAAGAAACCGACCACATCCGTCGTCGTTGTCACAAAGACAGGCGACGAAACGGCCGGGTCCGCCCCGAGTTTATCAAGACCCAGCGGAACGAGAATGCCCGTCAGGCTGGCGACCACGAGGTTAATCATCATCGCCGCCGCCAAAACACCGCCAAGCCAGGCATTCTGGAATATCAGCCCGCCAATACCCCCAAGCAGACCGGCGAAAATCAGGCCGTTCAGCAATCCGACCAGCATCTCGCGCAGGATGGTTCGACGCGCGTTGAAATGGACGAGATCGCGCGTCGCCAGTGCGCGCACCGTCACGGTCATCGTTTGCGTGCCAGCATTGCCACCCATCGAGGCGACGATCGGCATCAGAACGGCGAGCGCAACCATCTTTTCGATCGCCGCATCGAACAGCGCGATCACAGATGCGGCGATGACCGCCGTCACCAGATTGACGGCAAGCCAGGGAACGCGGCTGCGGCTCGTCTGCAGCACCGTGTCGGAAATCGCTTCCTCACCGACACCGGCAAGCAGGCGGATGTCTTCGGCTGCTTCATCGCTGATGACTTCCACGATGTCGTCAACCGTGATGACGCCGGCGAGACGGCCGTCGTCGTCGACGACAGCCGCCGAGATCAAATCGTATTTGGTGAATTGCAGCGCCACCTCTTCCTGATCCATCGCGACCGGGATCAGCGTCTGCTCGGTCTCCATGATTTCCGATATCTTGACCGGCCGCTTCGAGCGCGTGACGCGCGACAGCGGCACGGTGCCGATCGGTTTGTGACCGGCATCGACAACGAAGATTTCGTAGAATTCGTGCGGCAGTTCCTCGGCTTCGCGCAGATAGTCGAGCGTCTGGCCAACATCCCAGAACGGCGGCACGGCAACAAGCTCGCGCTGCATCAGCCGGCCGGCGCTGTACTCCGGATAGTCGAGCGATTGTTCGAGTGCCGCGCGCTCGCTCGCCGGCAACTGATCGAGGATTTCGCGCTGCTCGGCCTCGTCCATGTCCTCGAGCAGATAGACGGCGTCGTCCGAATCCATTTCCGTCAGCGCGGCGGCGATGTCCTTCGGATCGAGCAACTCCATCACATGGTCGCGGACACTCTCGTCAAGCTCGCTCAGCACCTCCGGATTGAGATCGGAACCGAGCATCTCGACAAGGTCGCGGCGCTCGTCGCTGCGCAAAAGTTCAAGGAGTTCCGCGGTATCGGCCGAGCGCAACGGCAATACGAGCTCGCGCGCCTGCGCCTTGTCGCCCCGGTCGACCGCATCGACGACCGAGCGCACGAAGGCAGGCGACAACGCCTCGTCGGTCGTTTCTTCGCTCGCATGTGGTGTCGAAATTTCGGTCAATCGGCGCCTGCGAATCCTGATCCTGAAACGGAACGCGAGTGTGCGTTATTTGGCCGGTTCCCGCCACTGCCGGGCCTTGAAACAAAAAACCGGCACCAGCGCTTCGGGAAGCGCCGGCGACCGGCTTTGGAGGCTTGCCTGAATATGGTGCGGTCGAGAAGACTCGAACTTCCACGGGAGTTACCCCACAGCGACCTCAACGCTGCGCGTCTACCAATTCCGCCACGACCGCATGTTCGCAAGCCGCGCCGATGTAACAAATCCGGATGGCTTGCTCAAGCTGCAAATTGAGGCGGTACAGGGGTTTAGCGGAAACCGATCAAATCCCGTCGCCGTCCAGATTGGCCGGCAGGTGGATGCCGCACTCGTCCTTGTCGCGGCCAACCCAACGGCCGTCGCGATAGGACCCGCCTTCGGGCACGCGCTCGGTGCAGGGCATGCAGCCGATGGAGAGGTAGTTGTCCTTGACCAGCGGATGGCGCGGCAGCTTGTGCGCATCGACATAGGCGTCGAGCTCCGCCTCGCCCCAGAAGGCCAGCGGGTTGATTTTAAAGCGGCTTCCGGCGGCGGACCCCGGCTCGCCGGTGCCGCGCACGCGCTCTTCCTCGATCGGGTCCATGGTCGCGCGGGTGGAGGTCTGGAAGCGCTTCCGGCCGGTGATCGAGGCGTCGAAGCCTTTCAGCGCCCGCTCCAGCGGCAGCACCTTGCGGACATGGCAGCAGGCATCGGGATCGCTGTTCCACAGACCGCCATTGGGATCCTTCGCGGCAAGGTCGGCCGGATGCGGGCCGACAGCGCGCAGATCGGTGAGGCCGAGCTTCTCCTGAAGGCGGTCACGATAGCGCAGCGTTTCGCCGAAGAGCTTGCCGGTGTTGAGAAAAATCACCGGCGTCGACGGATCGATCTCGGCGACCATGTGTAGGAGCACGGCGGACTCGGCACCGAAGGACGAGACCACGGCGATGCGGCCGGAAAACTCCGTGCGGATCATCTGCTCGAGCAGCGCCTGC
Organism: Parvibaculum sp.; assembly: GCF_019635935.1. Classification (NCBI taxonomy): domain Bacteria; kingdom Pseudomonadati; phylum Pseudomonadota; class Alphaproteobacteria; order Hyphomicrobiales; family Parvibaculaceae; genus Parvibaculum; species Parvibaculum sp. The sequence continues at coordinate 431,624 of NZ_JAHBYN010000001.1, forward strand.
CCCGTAAGCCCTTGATGGGCCTCGCGCAATGCGGTCAGCCGCGGCGAAACGAGCGTCGGCGCGTCCATGATCGCGGCGCGGCTTTCGGTGACCGCGGCGGCGCGGGGACGCCGGCTCAAATCCAGTGCCGTCATGGCAACCAGCCTTTCTCTTCGATATAGGCATCGACGCGGCGACCGACATCGGCCGCTTCGAGACCCTGCATGCGCCACGTTTTGCGCTGCCGGCCCAGTTCGTCAAGACGCCCGGCCCATTCGGACCCGAACAATCCTTCCAGATGCCGCCGCAACCGCCGCGACAGGCCCGGCGCCTTGCCGCCCGTCGAAACGGTGATCGTCAGGTCGCCGCGCCGCATGACCGAGGGCACGTGAAAGTCGCAGAGCGGCTTCACATCCTCTGTATTGACCAAGGCCCCTGCCGCCCGCGCCTGCCCGGCCAGCGCCACGCTTTCGGCATCGCCCAGACCCGCGATAAACACGACGCGAGCGCCCCGGAATGCCTCGCCTGTGGGCCGCGCGCCCTTGAGGCGCTTCCCGGCCTGCTTGACGAGCGCCGGCGTGGGCGACCCGGAATAGACCTCCAGATGGGCCGCGCCCGAGGCGTCGAGCGCCGCGAGCCGCCTTTCGGCCAGCTCCCCCTCACCGACGAGCATCGCCTTGAGGGAGCCGAGATCGAGCATGACTGGAAACACGGTGCGCACCTCCGGGGGCAGCAAGCCTTCCAATTCCCGTTAGAGATAGCGATTGTGCCGAATAATTCAACTTAAGTCCGTATAATTCTATAATTCACACAAATATAAATGTAGAACAATAAAAAAGGGCTCCGGATGGAGCCCCTGCCGAAACGAAATAGCTGAATGATTTCAGTCCTGTCGCTCGCCCGCCTCAATGCTGGAAACGATCGACGTGATCGAGACGGCGACGCGTTCGCCCTTGACCACGATCTCGCCGCGCGCGATCGGCACGTTGTTGGCGAGGATCCAGACTTCCTCGTCCTGCACAGTGCCGAGCTCGATGACCGCACCGCGCCCCATCCGCAAAAGCTGATGGATCGGCAGCGTCGTCCGCCCGAGGACAACCGAGATTTCAACGAAGACATTGTTGACCGAATTCACGCGCAACCCCACTTGACCCGGGGAGCCGAAAGGGCCCCAAGTGCTTTACCGGACTACCAAATTGCCATGCTAGAGTTACCCGATGGTTAAGCCCCTGCCGCTCCCCGACACGAGCACGCAAAACGTCGAATGGCGTGTTGCGGATGCGCCGGTACCTTATGAAACGGCGGTGGCGGAGATGGAGGCGCGGGTGGCGGCGATCGCCGACGGGACCGCCCCGGAGCTCGTCTGGCTGCTCGAACACCCGGCGCTCTATACCGCCGGGACCAGCGCCGACGACGCCGATCTCATTGATCCCAAACGCTTTCCCGTCTTCAAGACCGGGCGCGGCGGTCAGTACACCTATCACGGGCCCGGCCAGCGGGTGGCCTATGTGATGCTCGACCTGAAGCGGCGCAAGCCCGACGTGCGCGCCTATGTGCAGGACCTCGAAGCCTGGCTGATCGCCACGCTGGCGCGCTTCGACGTGACCGGCGAGACGCGGGCAGACCGTGTCGGCGTCTGGGTGCGGCGGCCCGAGCGCGGGCTGACGGCCGAAGACAAGATCGCCGCCATCGGCGTGCGCTTGCGGAAATGGGTGACGTTTCATGGGGTTAGCCTCAACGTCGACCCCGACCTCGATCATTTTTCGGGGATCGTGCCGTGCGGGATCGCACAACACGGCGTCACCAGCCTCGCCGATCTCGGCCGCAAGGCGACGATGGCGGACGTGGACGCCGCGCTGCGCGAAACCTTCGACAGCGTCTTCGGCGCGCGCTAAAAACATCCGTACACAGACGGTATCGGGGATAATCCGGAGTTTTGTTGTGACCTGAAGGACTTCGCCACCCGAACGCAGATTCCGGACGAAGAACTGTTACACGACTGTCAAAAATCTGTCACAAACCGCAAGAATAAATATCCGTGTACGGACTGATATTCAATTTGTCCTCGGGTTTATCCCCGCCTTGACGCACCGCGCCGGCCGACGGCGAAAAACCGGGGACAAGTTTTTCCGCACGGAAAGGCAAAAATACTTATCCCCGGTTTTGGCGCCGCGCTATGAAGCCGCCCGTTCCGGCCCCCACAGCGCCATGACGACGAGGCCGAGGCCGGCGGCGACGGCGGCGAGCCAGACGATGGCGCCGATGACCGGGATCGAGATGGCGAGCCAGAGCAGGGCCGCGGCCAGCACGATGCCGACGACAAGGCCGAGCGCGCCCTCGCCCGCCGAGCCGATGCGCGCCGCGATGAGACCGCCAAGCGCGGTGAGCGCCGCAACGAGGCCGAAGACGATGCCGAGCGGATAAAGCAGCATCAGCAGGAAGGCGACCGGCAGCCCGACCAGCGTGATCGCGGTGGCGACCGCCAGCACCGGCACACCAATGAGCCAGACCATGCCGAGGCCGAGCGCCTGCCACGGCTCGGCGACGGCGGCATCGCGCATCCGCGCCGCAGCACCCGGCGCGACGAGACCGAGCAGCAGGGCGAGGCCGCCGAACACGACCGCGCCGCCCGCCGACATGTGATAGCCGGGCGCCGAGAGACCGCCGCCGCGTTCGCGCATGTGGCTGTCGCGCCAGCGTTCGCGCGTGTCGTCGCGCGCGACGGTGTCGCCGCCGATGCGGAAGGCATTGCCATTGACCTCGCCCTTGACGACGGCGCCTTTGTCGATCTTCGCCGTCGAGGCCGAGAAATAGTCGAGATCGCCGTCGATGCGCGCATCCGGCCCGAGCGACAGCTCGACGCCGTAGAAGGTGACGTCGCCTTTCACATGGCCGTTGATGAGGGCTTCCTGCCCGCGGATCGAGAGATCGCCTTCGAGTTCGCCCTCGATCGCCGCGCGCCGCGCCGCGATCCAGGCATCGCCCTTCACATGCGCATCGCGCGTCAGAATGACGATCTGGCCGGCCGCCGTCAGCGCGCCGTCGACCCGGCGGTCGATGGTGAGTTCTTCCGCCGCCGCGAAGACATCCTTGCCGCTGACCCACTCGACCGCGCGGCCCGAGGCCGGCTCGGCATGGGCGGCGGCAAGCGTCGTCACGGCAAACAGGCAAGACAGGATCGCGGTTCGCATGGCCTCTCCTCGCATTTTCCCTCAGCCCCGGAGAGGACTATAGCGCGGGAATGTGGCAGGCGCATGGGGTGCGGGGGTGTCGTCTGCCCCGGACCTGCCCCAAACATGAGGTGTCATCCCGGCGAAAGCCGGGAACCATGGGCGGCGCGGCACAAGGTGAAGCCCGTGGACCCCGGCTTTCGCCGGGGTGACATTTTTATTTTGGGCAAGCGCAGCGGCAAACACCGAGGCGGACCACCCCTCTTACGCGAACTCCATGATCACCGCGTCTACCGCGAGGCTGTCGCCCGGCGCGGCGTTGACTTTTTCGACGGTGCAGTCGAATTCGGCGCGCAGGATGTTTTCCATTTTCATCGCCTCGACGACGGCGAGCGCCTCGCCGGCTTTGACTTCCTGGCCTTCGCTGACGTGAATGGCTTTCACGAGACCCGGCATCGGGCAGAGCAGAAGTTTCGAAGTGTCGGCCGCGATCTTTTCCGGCATCAACGCGTTCAGGCGATGCCCGACAACCGTGCGGACAACGGCATGGGCGGACGCGCCGCGATAGCGCAGGATGTAGCCCTGCTTGGCGCGAACGATTTCGACCGTCATGGGCACGCCATCGACCTCGCCGCGGAAGACGGCCTGCCCCGGCACCCACTGGCTGCGCACCAGATGGCTTTCGCCCTTCGCGCCCTTGTCGTCGAGGAAGACGACGCGCAACGCACCGTTCGCGTCTTCCGCCGTCACGCGCTGGTTCCAGTCGCCGACCGAGACGACCCATTCGCTGGGAAGCTTGCGCGGGCGGCCCGAAAGCTGGCCGGAAATCTGCACCGCGCGCGCCGCATGGATCGCGTTGATGAAAACGGCGATGGCCGCGAAACGCACCGCGCGCTCATCCGCCAGCGGAACGCCGTGGAAGCCGTCCGGATATTCCTCGGCGATGAAGCCGGTGGTGATGTTGCCGGAGCGGAAACGCGGATGCTCCATGATCGCGTTGACGAAGGGAATGTTGTGCTGGATGCCCTCGATGTGGAACTCGTCGAGCGCCAGCGCCATGCGGTCGATGGCGGCGAGGCGGTCCGGCCCATGCGTGCAGAGCTTGGCGATCATCGGATCGTAGAACATCGAAATCTCGCCGCCTTCATAGACGCCGGTGTCGTTGCGCACCGTGAGACCGTTCGCCGTGCCTTCGGCCGGCGGCTGGTAGCGCACGAGACGGCCGGTGGAGGGCAGGAAATTGCGGTAGGGGTCTTCGGCATAGACGCGGCTCTCGATCGCCCAGCCCTTGATCTTGACGTCCGACTGCTTGATGGCGAGCTTTTCGCCGGCGGCGACGCGGATCATCTGTTCGACAAGATCGATGCCGGTGATGAGCTCGGTGACGGGATGCTCGACCTGGAGACGCGTGTTCATTTCGAGGAAATAGAAATTGCGGTCCTTGTCGACGATGAATTCGACGGTGCCGGCGCTTTCATAGTCCACCGCTTTCGCCAGCGCCACCGCCTGCTCGCCCATCGCCTTGCGCGTCTTCTCGTCGAGGAACGGCGACGGCGCTTCTTCGATGACCTTCTGGTTGCGGCGCTGGATCGAGCATTCGCGCTCCATCACATAGATCGCATTGCCGTGGCGGTCGCCCAGCACCTGGATTTCGATGTGGCGCGGCTGCGTGACGAATTTCTCGATGAAGACGCGGTCGTCGCCGAAGGAGGACTTGGCTTCCGACATGGACGAGGTGAAGCCGTCGGCGACTTCCTTTTCGGACCAGGCGATGCGCATGCCCTTGCCGCCGCCGCCGGCCGACGCCTTGATCATCACCGGATAGCCGATCTCGTTGGCGATCTTGGTCGCTTCCGCCACGTCCTTGATCACGCCGAGATAGCCCGGCACCGTGTTGACCTTGGCGGCGTTGGCGAATTTCTTCGACTCGATCTTGTCGCCCATCACCTCGACGGCCTTGATGTTGGGGCCGATGAAGGCGATGCCGTTGTCGGCGAGCGCCTGCGCGAATTTCGCATTCTCCGACAGGAAGCCATAGCCCGGATGCACGGCTTCCGCGCCCGTCTCCTTGCAGGCGGCGATGATTTTATCGATCACCAGATAGGATTCCGACGCCGGCGCCGCGCCGATGGCGACAGCTTCATCCGCCATCTCGACATGCAGCGCGTCCTTGTCGGCGGCCGAATAGACCGCAACCGTCGCAATGCCCATTTTCTTCGCCGTCTTGATGACGCGGCAGGCAATTTCGCCCCGGTTGGCGATCAGGATTTTCTTGAACATCAGCGGTGACCTTGCGAAGCGGGGGCGGACAAAAGCCCCTCCCCCTTGCGGGGAGGGGTTGGGGTGGGGGGTCTCTTCGGAAAAACAACCGCTGCCTCACAAGCCCCCCACTCGGCCCGCTGCGCGCGCCGACCTCCCCGCGAGGGGGAGGTGAAAGTTGTCAAGGCACGTTGCATCCCCTCGCTCCTCACAGCGGAATGTTGTCGTGCTTCTTCCACGGATTCTCGAGCTCCTTGTGGCGGAGGAGCGCGAGCGCCCGCGCGATGCGGATGCGCGTGGAATGCGGCATGATGACTTCGTCGATATAGCCGCGTTCGGCCGCGACGAAGGGATTGAGGAAGCGGTCTTCGTAGGTTTTGGTGTGGGCGGCGATCTTGTCCGGGTCGCCGATGTCGGCGCGATGGATGATCTCGACCGCGCCCTTGGCGCCCATCACCGCGATTTCGGCGGTGGGCCAGGCATAGTTGATGTCGCCGCGAATATGCTTCGACGCCATCACGTCATAGGCGCCGCCATAGGCCTTGCGCGTGATGACGGTGACTTTCGGCACGGTCGCTTCGGTATAGGCGAAGAGGAGCTTCGCGCCATGTTTGATGAGGCCGCCATATTCCTGCGCGGTGCCCGGCAGGAAGCCCGGCACATCGACGAAAGTGACGATGGGGATGGAGAAGCAATCGCAGAAGCGCACGAAGCGCGCCGCCTTACGGCTGGCATCCGAGTCGAGCACGCCGGCCAGCACCATCGGCTGGTTGGCGACGATGCCGACGGTGCGGCCCTCGATGCGCGCAAAGCCGGTGACGATGTTCTTGGCAAAGCTCTCCTGGATTTCGAAGAAGTCGGCCTCGTCCACGACCTTCAGGATCAGCTCCTTCATGTCGTAGGGCATGTTGGGATTGGCGGGGATCAGCGTGTCGAGCGAACTCTCGATGCGCAGCGCATCGTCGAAGAACGGGCGCTCCGGCACATCGTCGCGGTTGGAAGACGGCAGGAAATCGATGAGACGGCGGATCTGCGTCATCGCGATCACGTCATTGTCCCAGGCGCCGTCGGCGACGGAGGATTTGGTGGTGTGGATGGAAGCGCCGCCAAGCTGTTCCGACGTCACGGTTTCGTTGGTGACGGTTTTGACGACATCGGGGCCGGTGACGAACATGTAGGATGTGTCGCGCACCATGAAGATGAAGTCGGTCATGGCCGGCGAGTAAACGTCGCCGCCGGCGCAGGGCCCCATAATGACCGAGATTTGCGGAATGACGCCCGACGCCATGACGTTGCGCGTAAAGACATCGCCATAGCCGCCCAGCGCATCGACGCCTTCCTGGATGCGCGCGCCGCCGGCGTCGAACAGACCGATGATCGGGGCGCCGGTCTTCAGCGCCATGTCCTGGACCTTGGTCATCTTCTTGGCGTGGGCACGCGACAGCGAGCCGCCGAACACCGTGAAGTCCTTGACGAAGAGATAGACCGGACGTCCGTTGACCGTGCCCCAGCCGGTGACGACGCCGTCGCCGGGGATCTTCTGCTTCTCCATGCCGAATTCGTGGCTGTCATGTTCGACGAACATGTCGAACTCCTCGAAGGAGCCCTCGTCGAGCAGGAGTTCGATGCGCTCGCGCGCCGTCAGCTTGCCCTTGGCGTGCTGCGCGTCGATCCGCTTGCTGCCGCCGCCGAGCCGCGCCACCGCGCGCCGCTCCTCAAGCCGACGAAGAATGTCCTTCATACCACCCCCTGAAACCGGAGAATTCGCGCCGTCGAACGGAGAAAAACCCCCGGCGCCAAAAGTGTCGCAAACAGGCTGTTGCGGGCTTTGAATAGCACCGAAATCTCCTTTTTGCCAATGGCTTGGCCGCCATTCCAAAGGGCGGGGTTTACGTTACGTCAGTAAGCAAATCGAGGAAACGGCCGGTTTCGCCGAGCTCGGCGCGGCGGCGCGCGAGACGCGCCTCCTCCTCCGCGTCGCGGCCCGAAATCTCCATCTGCCAGGTCTCGTCGAGATGCGCGGCGGCAATGGCGGCCGCCACATCGAGACGGCGCTCGAGGAGCGCCAGCCCGATGACGGCCGAGCCGGTCAGCGTGACCGCATTGTGGAGCGCGGCGAGACGGAAATGGTCGAGGCGTTCAAGCGCCCGGCCATAGGCAGCGAGCGCCGCTTCGTCCTGCGCGACATGGACGATGCCGGTGGTGACCTTGAGGCGGATGCCATGCGCCGCCACCCATTCGAGCAACGGATCCCATTCGGCCGCCTGACGCGCGACGAGAGCGGCCGGCGCCTCGGCGCGGTAGCACAGGAGGTCGGTGCCGGCGAAATTGACGATCTCGGCGACGACGGCGGCGCGGCGCGGCTTGACGAGATCGAGCGCGGTATTGGCGAGCTTCGTCAGCCACATCGAACGCGGGTCGATATATTCGCCCTGCCCGGCCCACTCCGCTGCCATCGCGCGGGCAAGCGCCGCATGCGGCACGGCAAGCACCTGCTTCGACGGCGTCTTGACAGCGCGGCCGTCGAGCAGGATCGTGTATCCGTCCGGCGTTTCGCCGGCGGCAGCCTCCTTGTAGAAACGCTTCGGCAGACGTGGGCCGTCGCGCCCCGGATGCGGCGGCTGCTCGTCGAGCGTGCGGTTGCGCGCCAGATCGAAAATGGCGGCGGTCTCTTCCTCGCCGCTCATCGTCCGAAAATTCCGCGCACGGCGCCGCCGATACCCTTGGCGGCATCTTCCGCCGCACCGCCGATGGCGCCGCCGACATCCTTGACCGTGCCAGTGACGCCGCGCGACTCTTCCTGTGCGGCTGCCGCCGCCGCGCCGCATTCGCCGCCGCCGGCAACCGAACCCGCGCCGGTGCTCATCAACGGCAGCAGCGCGCCGACACCGCCGGTCAACGCCGCGCCGCCCACCGCCGTCGCAATGCCGGTCGCCGCACCGGCGCGGTCGAGACCGGCGGACGGCGCATTGAGCGGACCCGACAGGCGCACCGGGAAAGCAAGGCTGAGCAGGCTCGCCTGCTTCGGCTTCGGTTTGAACAGGAGGTCGAGCCGCTCGCGGCCGAGATCGACCGTGCCGGAGCCGGTGGTTATCAGCGTGTCGGTTTCGAGCGCCAGCGCCTTCGACGTGCCGACGCCGCCGGCGAAATCGAACGCGCTGATGGCGCAGACAAGCTTTGCCCGGTCGCCGGTCTTGCCACCGGGGGCGAGCACGTTGACGAGATCGTCGGACACGATCGCGAGCGCGCGCGAATTGATCGTGCCCGCGCCGACCGCCAGATTGGTCTGGCCGCCAAGCGACGCGGCAATCGCGTGCAGCGAGTTGCCGCGCCCCGAAAGCTTCGCTCCGAAATCGGCCCGCGCCGTCAGCATGTCTGTGAGGTCGAGATCGGCAAGAAGACGCCCGAGATCGAAATTGGTGGCGCCCGCATCGACCGAAACCGACTTCGCCTTGCCGTCCGCCGACAGCGAAAGTTTCAGCGGCGTGTCGCGATAGGCCGCCGTGAGCGGCGCCGACAGCTTGCCGTTGGCGATTTTCACCGGCAGCTTGATGTCGGCGAGAACGAGCTTGCCGTAATGCAGCGCACCCAGCGCGAAAGTGAGATCGGCATCGAGCGCTTCCAGCGCGTCGAGCGGCAGCGGGTCGCGGCTGAAGACCGGCCCGCCCTCCTTTTTGCTACTGGTACCGCCACCACCGCCGCCAAGGAAGGGCGTCACGTCGAATTTCGGGCTCGACAGGGCGCCTGTGAGTTTCGGACGGCCGGAGAGATCGAGCGCGAGGTCGCCGCCGACGCTGGTGCCGGCGACATCGAGCGAGGCATTGTCGAGCGCCATGCGGGCGGCATCGCCCGAGACGTCGGCGGAGAAAGCGACCGCCGAACCGTTGACCTTGCCGCCGACAACGGCATGGACGCCGGCGCCTTTCGGCTGCACCGTCACCTCATCCAGCGTCGCTTCCGTGACCTGCCCCGTTGCGCCGTCGCGATAGGCGATCTTGATGGCGGAAAGCGCGACCCGCGGAATGCCGGCAAGCGACATGCCGCCGCCCTCGCCCGCCGACGCAGGCGCAGCCTGTGCGTCGCCGAATTCCCAATTGCCGCGACCCCGGCGGTCGGTTTCGAGATAAATGTCGGCGCCGCTCAGCTTCACTTCGCGCAGATCGACATTGCCCGAAAAAAGCGGCAGCAGCGCCAGTTGCAGGCCGAGCTCGTCCGCCGTCAGCATTTGCGGGCGCGTGCCCCAATCGGCATTGCCGAAGCTGACCTTTTCGGCAACGACGGTCGGCACCAACGAAAAGCCGATATGAAGTCCGCCCTCGATTTTCAACGTGCGGCCTGTGGCATCCTTTGCCGCCGCCTCGATCTGCGGCGCGAAGCGGCCGAGATCGACGACGGTCAGTGCGTATAGCGCGCCCGCCAGAAGCAGCGCGACGACGACGATGAAACGCAGCAGTTTTTTCATGGTTCCCGTCTCCCGTGAACCGTTGCTTCCCGGACGGCCTGGCGAGGCTCCCCGGTCCACAGCGCATCGAGCGCGGGCGCCAGCGCCGCGAAATCGGACAAGACGAAATGCGCGCCGCTCGACCGGAGGGTCTCGGGCGCATGATAGCCCCAATCGACGCCGAACGCATGGGCGCCGGCAGCCCGCGCCATCTCGATGTCGTAGCTGGTGTCGCCGACCAGCGCCGTGTCGGCCGCCGCCGCCCCGACCGCGCGCATGGCGCGGCGCAGCATTTCCGGGTGGGGTTTGGAGGGCGCGTCGTCGGCCGTCTGCAGCGTCACGAAATAGTCGCGAAGACCATGCGTTTCGAGCGCATGGGCAAGGCCGCGCTGCGACTTGCCGGTGGCGATGCCGAGCACGGTGCCGGGCCGGGCATGAAGCGCCGCCAATGCCTCGCGGACGCCGGGAAAGAGCGGCTCGGCCAGATCGGCGCGATGCCGGATCTCGAAAAACGCGTCCTTGTAGCTCTGCGTAATGCGGCGGCGAATGCCCGGCTCGGTATCGGGCAGCAATGCCGCCAGCGCCTCGTCGAGCGACAGGCCGACAATCGAAAGCACGTCCGCGCGCGGCAACGCCGCCAGCCCATGCGCCGCAAAGACGTGCGCCATCGCCGCCACGATCATGTGCTGGCTGTCGATCAGCGTACCGTCGCAATCGAAGACGACGAGGCGGAGGGGAGCGGTCACTCCTCCAGCCCCTCAAACGCCCCTTCGGCGTCGCGTTCTTCGAGGCCGAGGAGTTTCCAGCTTTTCTTCATGTGCGGCGGCAAATCGGCCTCGATGAAGAAGCGCCCGCCGTCCGGGTGCGCGAGGTCGATGGAGCGGGCATGAAGGTGAAGCTGGCGCGGGATTTCGCCGCCGGGATGCGCGGTGACGCCGCCATATTTGCCGTCGCCCACTATGGGCGTGCCGATGGCGCGCGCATGGGCGCGGATCTGGTGCGTGCGGCCAGTAACCGGCATGAAGGCGACCCAGGCGAATTTGGTCGAGACGCTGGTAACGACCGAATAATGCGTGACCGCGTGCTGTGCGTCCTCGTCGCCTGCATCCGCCGGCGACACGCGCTCGGCGCGTGGGCCGCCTTGCTTGGCGAGTGCCAGATCGATCGTGCCCTGAAGCGGTGCGGGCGTGCCGATGACCAGCGCCCAGTAAATCTTGCGCGCATCCTTCTGCTGGAAGGCGCGGCCGAGCGCAGCGGCGGATTTCGCGCTGCGCGCCAGCACGATGACGCCGGACGTGTCGCGGTCGAGACGATGCACGAGACGCGGACGCTCCGCCGCTTCGAATGCGAGCGCATCGAGCATGCCGTCGAGATGGCGTTCGGTCTTGGTGCCGCCCTGCACGGCAAGACCCGCCGGCTTGTTGAGCACGATCAGCGACTTGTCCTTGTGGATGACAAGCGAGCGGACAAAGGCCGCGTCCTTGTCGTTGAGCGCGCGTTCGGGCTTCGGCGCCGGGGTGTCGATTTCCTCGCCGAGCGGCGGCACGCGCACGGTCTGCCCGGCGGCAAGCCGCGCATTGGCCTTGGCTCGCGCGCCATCGACACGCACCTGACCGGTGCGCAACAGCTTTTCGAGGCGGCCATGCGTCAGCGCCGGGAAACGCCGCTTGAACCAGCGGTCGAGACGGATGCCGTCTTCATCCGCGGAAACACCGATCTGCGCGACTTCCTTCATGCTGAAAACAACATCCGCGCAATCCACAAACCAACGAAGAGTGCGCCGACGGCGCCGGCGACCGAGCCCGCCATATAGAGACCGGCAAGGCCGATATCGCCGCGCTCGATCATGTTGGCGGCGTCGAGTGAAAAGGCCGAGAAGGTGGTGAAGCCGCCGAGAATGCCGGTGGTGAGGAAGCTGCGCATCTCGGGCGACAGATCGTATTTCAGCGCGAAGGCGCCCGCGAGGAGACCCATCGCCAGCGAACCGGCAATGTTGATCGTCAAAATACCCCACGGAAAATTGGGCCCGAGCAGCCGGAGCATTTGCGCGTTGAGCAGGTAGCGCCCGCTCGCGCCGATGGCGCCGCCGATGGCGACCGCGAACAGATGGTTCATCCCTGCCGTTCCTCTCTCAGTTTCTGCCAGTAGGCGAGCCGCTTGCCGATCTCGCGTTCGAAGCCGCGCTCCTCGGGGCGATAGAAATTCCGGCGGCCGACTTCCTCGGGGAAGTAGTCCTGGCCCGAAAAGGCATTCGGCGCGTCGTGGTCGTATTCGTATCCGGCGCCGTAGCCAAGGTCTTTCATCAGCCGCGTCGGCGCGTTGAGGATGTGGGCGGGCGGCGCGACGGAGCCCGTGTCGCGCGCCGAGCGCTTCGCCGCGCCGAAGGCCGTGTAGGACGCATTCGATTTCGGCGCGGTGGCGAGATAGATCACCGCCTGCGCCAGCGCCAGCTCGCCCTCCGGTGCGCCGAGGAAATCGAACACGTCTTTCGCCGCCAGCGCCTGATGCACGGCCTCCGGGTCGGCGAGGCCGATATCCTCGATGGCGGCGCGCACAAGACGGCGCGCGATATAGAGCGGGTCTTCGCCGCCGGCCAGCATGCGCGCCAGCCAGTAGAGCGCCGCGTCGCAATCCGAGCCGCGGATCGACTTGTGGAGTGCGCTGATGAGGTTGTAGTGCCCTTCCCTGCCCTTGTCGTAGAGGGGCGCGCGGCGCTGCACGGCGGCGATGAGGCCGGCCGTGTCGAAGGGCTCGGCCGGCGCCAGCGCGAAAATCTCCTCGGCGAGATTGAGCGCATAACGCCCGTCGCCATCGGCCATCGCGCGAAGCGAGGCGCGGGCATCGTCGGTCAGCGGCAGTTTCTTTTCGTAGAAGGCTTCGGCGCGGGTGAGCAGTTCTTCCAGCGCCGCGTCGTCGAGCCGGTTCAGCACCATGACCTGCGCGCGCGACAGCAGCGCGGCGTTGAGCTCGAAGGAGGGGTTTTCGGTGGTCGCGCCGATCAGCGTGACGGTGCCGTCTTCCATGACCGGCAGAAAGCCGTCCTGCTGAGCGCGGTTGAAGCGATGAATCTCATCCACAAAGAGCAGCGTGCCCTTGCCGGTCGAGCGGCGGGCGCGGGCGGCCTCGAACACTTTCTTGAGGTCGGCGACGCCCGAAAAAATCGCCGACATCGGCTCGAAATGAAGCCCGACCCGGTCGGCCAGCAGGCGGGCGATGGTGGTCTTGCCGGTGCCGGGCGGCCCCCAGAAGACGATCGAGGAGAGGTGCCCGGCGGTCAGCATCCGCCCGAGCGGCCCCTTGGGCCCGATCAGGTGTTCCTGGCCGACAACCTCCTCCAGAACCTTCGGGCGCAGCCGGTCGGCGAGCGGGCGCGGCGCCCCCTCATCCATCCCCGCCGCCTCGAAAAGATTGTTCATGGGGGCTCTTTAGCACGTTTCGGGGCGGCCCTCACCGGCCCCGCAAGCCCCTCTTAACCCTGCGACAATTTTGCAATGGATTCGCATTCACAACGCACTTGCAAACCATTCTCAAGGGTGGCAGGTTGGCCTCCTCGGGCCTCGCCCGGGGGCAAGGGCAAGAAAATCCGGGCAGGAAACCCATCCAGATGATCGTGTGTGTGTGCAACGCCAAGAACTGCCAGACCGTCCGCACGACGCTGGCCGACGCACCGCATGTCGACACGCCCGCCGCCCTGCACCGCGCAATGGGCTGCAAGCCGCAATGCGGCCGCTGCCTGCCCTCGCTGGCCGAACTGATCGCCGAAGCGCGCGCCGACGAAACGCTTGCGGGCCTGATGGCCGCCGCGGACTGACGCCACGGCTTTCGCGAGATACTCTCAAGATCAATTGCAACTTCTTGCCGGCATTCGATTTTTTTCGAATTGCGTTTGACGTCGCGCGCACGCGGGACGACCATGACGCATTCCGAGTCACAAGGAGCGGCACATGCGCGGCGACGCCAAGGTCATCGAATATCTCAACAAGGCCCTGAGGCTCGAACTGACGGCCATCAATCAGTATTTCCTGCATGCGCGCATGTTCAGGAACTGGGGCTTCACGCGGCTCGGCGAGATCGAATACCGCGAATCGATCGACGAGATGAAGCATGCCGACAAGCTGATCGAGCGCATCCTGTTCCTTGAGGGCCTGCCGAACCTGCAGGACCTCGACAAGCTCTTGATCGGCGAGAATGTCGTCGAGTGCATGGAATGCGACCTGAAGCTCGAATATGCCGGCCACGCCTTTTACAAGGAGGCCGTCGCCCATTGCGAGCAGGCGCGCGACTATGTCAGTCGCGAAATCTTCGAGGACATTCTGGAGGACGAGGAAGAACATATCGACTTCCTCGAAACGCAGCTTGAACTGGTGAAGAAGGTCGGGCTGGAGAATTACCTGCAATCGCAGATGGGCGACGGGGGCGCGAGCTAGCCGCCGACCGTCGCCTGAAATGTGCGGTCGCCGCGCTTGATCGAGAAATCCCATTGCGCGCGCGGCGTCGCCGTGACGCGGACGAGATCGCGCACGGTGGCGATCTTGGTGCCCGCGACTTCGACAATGATGTCGCCGCGCTGAAGCTGCATGCGCCCCGCCGGCGACCCGAAGCCGACATTGGTGACGACGACACCGCGCGACGCCATCGCGTCGAGCCCCAGCCTGTCGGCAACGGCCGGCGAAAGATTGGCGACCGTCGCGCCGGCAAAGGGATTGCGCCCGTCGATTTCGGTTTCCTCGGCCGCCGGTTCCTCGGGCGGCGCTATCAATGCGACACGCGCCTCGCCCGTCCGCCCGTCGCGCAGATAGCCAATGCGCGCCTCGCCGCCGAGACCCTTGGTCGCGAGGCGGTAGCGCACCGCTTGCGGATCCTCGACATCGAAACCGTCGATCGAGCGGATGACGTCGCCGACGCGCAAGCCCGCCTTGTCGGCGGGCCCGCCCGGATGCACGTCGCGCACGATGCCGCCGCCCGGCCGGTCGAGCCCGAGCGATTGCGCGAGATCGTTGTCGACGGCCTGCAATTGCGCGCCGAACCACGGCCGTTTGACATGGCCGCCGTCGCGCGCCGAGGCGACGACGCTCTCGACCATGTTGGAGGGGATCGCAAAGCCGATGCCGATGCTGCCGCCGGACTGCGAATAGATGGCGCTGTTGATGCCGACAAGACCGCCATCCATGGTGACCAGCGCGCCGCCCGAATTGCCGGGATTGATCGCCGCGTCCGTCTGGATGAAGAACTGGTAGTCCGAAACGCCGACATGGGTGCGCGCCAGCGCCGAGACGATGCCCGACGTCACCGTCTGACCGACGCCGAACGGGTTGCCGATCGCAAGCACGAGGTCGCCGACTTCGATGCTGTCGGAGTTCTTGAAGGTGAGATGCGGCAGCTTGCCGGCGCCGGCCTCGATCTTCAGCACCGCAAGGTCGGTGCGCTCGTCGGCCAGCACCAGTTGCGCGTCGAATTCGCGCCGGTCGGACAGCGCCACCGTGAACTGCTGCCCGCCCTTGATGACATGATGATTGGTGACGATGAGGCCGGAGGGATCGACGATGACGCCCGAGCCGAGCGACTGCTGCACACGCTCGCGCGGCATGCCGAAGCTGAAGCGGTTGCCGAAGAACTGCTGGAAGAAGGGATCGTTGGCGAAGGGCGAGCGGGCCTGCTCCTGCACGACGCGCTTGGAATAGACATTGACGACGGCGGGCGCGACGCGCTTGACGACCGGCGCATAGGAAAGCTGCACCTCGCCGAGACTGCCGGGCACCTGCCGCTCCTGCGCGGCGGCGCCCGACGACAGGAAGACCAGCGAAGCCGTGAGTACAATTGCGGCCAGCGCCATCGACAACGCCCCGGCCCAGGAAGACTCGGACAACATCTCAACCACCATGACCCGCGCCCTGATACAAGGACGGGCTAATCGACCCCACGCCCGGACACCACCCCGCCGCCGGCAAAATTCTGTGGCCTGACGGCGGCGCTGACAAGACCGAAATGACCGGAAACGGGACGGCAAACGAAAAGGGCAGCGCCGGAGACCGGGGCTGCCCTTCAAATCGTCGGCGGAAAGCCGCTCAGGCGGCGTCTTCGTCCGCCTCGACCAGCACCGGGCCGGAATCCTGGCCCTTGGCGCTCTCGTCGCGGTCGACGAACTCGATGACGGCCATCGGCGCGCTGTCGCCATGCCGGAAGCCGGCCTTGAGGACGCGGATATAGCCGCCGGCGCGTTCCTGGTAGCGGGGGCCGAGCACGTCGAACAGCTTCGCCGCCCAGACCTTGTCCGGCAGCGCCGCATAGGCCTGACGGCGCGCATGCAGGTCGCCGCGCTTGCCCAGCGTCACCAGCTTTTCGACATAGGGACGAAGCTCCTTGGCCTTGGGCAGCGTCGTGACGATCTGCTCATGCTTGATGAGCGCGACCGCCATGTTCGCCAGCATGGCCTTGCGGTGGCTTGCCGTCCTGTTGAGCTTGCGGCCGGAATTACCGTGACGCATGTGCCCTTCTCCTCGTTACCTGCGGCGTCTCCGGGACGCGGCGTTTCTTTAAAACTCAGTACTGGTCTTCGTAGCGCTTGGCCAGCTCTTCGATATTCTCCGGCGGCCAGTTCGGCACTTCCATGCCGAGATGGAGCCCCATCTGCGCCAGCACTTCCTTGATCTCGTTCAGCGACTTGCGGCCGAAGTTCGGCGTGCGGAGCATCTCGCCTTCCGTCTTCTGGATCAGGTCGCCGATATAGACGATGTTGTCGTTCTTCAGGCAGTTGGCCGAGCGCACCGAAAGCTCGAGCTCGTCCACCTTCTTCAGAAGCGCCGCGTTGAATTCGAGTTCGGGGCGGCTCTCCTCGACATGCTTCTGCTCCGGCTCGTCGAAATTGACGAAGGTCTGGAGCTGGTCCTGCAGGATGCGCGCGGCATAGGCGACCGCATCGTCCGGCGTGATCGCGCCGTTGGTCTCGATCTGCATGGTCAGCTTGTCGTAATCGAGAATCTGGCCTTCGCGCGTGTTTTCCACCTTGTAGGAAACGCGGCGCACCGGGCTGTAGAGACTGTCGACCGGGATCAGGCCGATCGGCGCATCTTCCGGACGGTTGCGATCCGACGCGACATAGCCCTTGCCGAGCGCGACCGTGAATTCCATGCGGATTTCGGCGCCCTCGTCGAGCGTGCAGAGCACGAGGTCGGGATTGAGCACTTCGATGTCGGCACCGGCCACGATGTCGCTGGCGGTGACGACGCCCGGGCCCTTCTTCGACAGCGACATGCGCTTGGGGCCTTCGGCATGAAGGCGCAGCGCAAGCTGCTTGATATTGAGGACGATGTCGGTCACGTCTTCGCGCACGCCGGCGATCGACGAGAACTCATGCAGCACGCCGTCGATCTGGACGGCGGTGACGGCCGCGCCCTGCAGCGACGACATCAGCACACGACGCAGCGAATTGCCGAGCGTCAGGCCAAAGCCGCGCTCCAGCGGCTCGGCAACGACGGTCGCGAAACGCTGCGCGTCGTGGCCCGGATTGATTTCGAGCTTGTTCGGTTTGATAAGCTCTTCCCAGTTTTTCTGGATCACGTTGATAACCTCGTGTCGTTTGCGGCGCGTCTTGCGGGCGCCGGGCGGGAGACATCCGCCACCTGATCTCTTTAACGTCCACCCCACCATTCAATCGTGCGAGCGGACGTGGCCGGCAAAGACCCCGGAGGGCAGCCGGCCGGATACCGGTCTAGACGCGACGCCGCTTGGGCGGGCGGCAGCCATTGTGCGGGATCGGCGTCACGTCGCGGATGGTGGTGACGGTGAAACCGACCGATTGCAGCGCGCGAAGCGCCGACTCGCGGCCCGAACCCGGACCGCAAACCTCGACTTCGAGGGTGCGCATGCCGTGTTCCATGGCCTTCTTGCCCGCATCTTCCGCGGCCATCTGCGCGGCGAAGGGCGTCGACTTGCGGCTGCCCTTGAACCCCATCATCCCGGCGGACGACCAGGCAATCGCATTGCCCTGCGCATCCGCGATGGTGATCATGGTGTTGTTGAACGTCGAATTCACATGGGCGACGCCCGATGAGATATTCTTCCGTTCCTTGCGCTTGATGCGCGTCTTTTCCTTCGCCATTCGTCCTGAACCTTCGTGTCACGCGGGAGCCGCAAGAAAAGCGCCCCGGCTTTCAATTTCCGAGCGCTGTTACTTCTTCTTGCCGGCGATTGCCTTGGCCGGACCCTTGCGGGTGCGGGCATTGGTGTGGGTCCGCTGGCCGCGCACCGGCAGGCCCTTGCGGTGCCGCAGGCCGCGATAGCAGCCGAGATCCATCAGCCGCTTGATGTTCATCGCGACTTCGCGCCGGAGATCGCCCTCGACGATGTAGTCGCTGTCGATCGCTTCGCGGATCTGGATGACCTCGGCGTCCGTCAGCTCGTTGACGCGGCGCTCCGCCGGAATGCCGACCTTGCCGCAGATTTCGACGGCCTTGGTGTCGCCAATGCCGTGAATATAAGTCAGCGCAATAACCACCCGCTTGTTGGTCGGGATGTTGACGCCAGCGATACGAGCCACTTGTCTCTCCTGAACTTCGGGAATCGCTTAAGACGGCACTTGCGTGAAATCCCGGCTGGGATCGCCCGAAAACCGCGGAATTCCGCCATTTTTCGGCCCAAACCGTAATTTGCCCTGAAAGTACCGCCGCGAAGGCCGGGATTATAGAATTTACTTCTTCCCAGTCAACCGCTTAAGCCAGTTCCCCTTCTTGTTTGAAAGCCCGAGGACCGCCTCGATCTGGCGGGTTACCTCATCCATATCCTTCATGCCATCCACGGACCTGAGCGTGCCCTTGCCCTTGTAATAGGCAACGAGCGGCGCCGTCTGCTCGTGGTAGACCTTGAGGCGCTTTGCCAGCGCCTCCGCATTGTCGTCGGCGCGCGGGCCGCCCACGGTTTCGGCCGCGCGGGTCTCGATCCGCTGCAGCAGGATGCCGTCATCGACCTCAAGCTCGACCACGGCGTCGAGCTTCGCACCCCGGCCCTCCAGCATCGCGTCGAGCGCTTCGGCCTGGGGGACATTGCGCGGGAAGCCGTCCAGAATGTAGCCCTTGGCCGCATCCGGCTGGGAGATCCGCTCCGCGATGATGCCGACGACAATCTCGTTCGGCACCAGATCGCCCCGCGCCATGATCGTCTCAGCCTGCTTGCCGATGTCGGAACCGGCAGCAACCGCCGCGCGCAGCATGTCGCCGGTCGAAAGCTGGATGAAGCCGTATTTGTCTTCCAGACGCTTCGCCTGCGTGCCTTTGCCGGCACCGGGCGGTCCGAGCAGGATCAGCCTCATCGTTTGCCCCCGCGCAGCTTCGACTTCTTGATGAGGCCTTCATACTGATGCGCCAGCAAGTGGCTCTGAACCTGCGAGACGGTGTCCATCGTCACACTGACGACAATGAGCAACGATGTGCCACCGAAGTAGAAGGGCACGCTGTATTGCGAAATCAGCAGTTCCGGCAGCAGGCAGACGATGGCGAGATAAAGCGCGCCCACGGTCGTGAGCCGCGTCAACACGAAGTCGATATATTCCGCCGTGCGCTGGCCGGGCCGGATGCCGGGAATGAACCCGCCATACTTCTTCAGGTTGTCGGCCGTGTCGGCCGGATTGAAGACGATGGCGGTATAGAAAAACGCGAAGAAAATGATGCCACCGGCATAGAGCGCCATGTAGAGCGGCTGCCCGTGGCCGAGCATGGCCGTCATCGTGTTAAGCCAGTCCGGGCCCTCGCCCGAACTGAAATTGACAATGGTCATCGGCAGCAGCAACAGCGACGAGGCGAAGATCGGCGGAATGACGCCCGCCGTATTGAGCTTCAGCGGCAGATGCGAACTGTCGCCGCCATAGAGCTTGTTGCCGACCTGACGCTTCGGATATTGCACCAGCAGCCGACGCTGCGCCCGCTCGACGAAGACGATGATCATAATGACGACGACGACCATCACCGCGAGGAAGAGGATGATGATTGTCGACAGCGCGCCCTGACGGCCGAGTTCCAGCGTGCCGGCCAATGCGCGCGGCAGCTCGGCGACGATGCCCGAGAAAATGATCAGCGAAATGCCGTTGCCGACACCGCGTGCGGTGATCTGCTCGCCAAGCCACATCAGGAAAATCGTGCCGCCGACCAGCGTGATGACTGTTGTCATGCGGAAGAAGGCGCCCGGATCGATAACGACGCTCTGCGCGCCTTCGAGGCCGACCGCGATGCCGTAGCCCTGAAGCGCCGCGAGAATGACCGTGCCGTAGCGCGTGTACTGGTTGATCTGCTTGCGGCCCTGCTCGCCTTCCTTCTTGAGCTGGGCGAGATGCGGCGACACCGTCGTCATCAACTGCATGATGATGGACGAGGAGATGTAGGGCATGATCGCCAGCGCGAAAATGGCCATGCGGCCGACGGCGCCGCCCGCGAACATGTCGAATACGCCGAGAAGACCGCCCTGCTGCTGCTGGAACACCTGCGCCAGCGCCTGGGGGTCGATGCCCGGAAGCGGCACATAGGTGCCGAGACGATAGACGATCAGCACACCCAGCGTGAACCAGATGCGCTTTTTCAGCTCGGTCGCTTTCGCGAAGGCGGCGAAGTTCAGATTTGCCGCGAGCTGTTCAGCCGCTGATGCCATTACATCTCACCTTGTGCACACCGTATCCGCGTGCGCGCATGTTTCAGAGAGTGCCCGCTCCCGAGACCGAATTATTCGGCGGCAACCTTTGCAGGCGCGGTCACCTTCACCGACCCGCCCGCCTTTTCCACCGCCGCCACCGCGCTCGCGGAAGCACCGGCCACTTCGAAATTCAGCTTCGCCTTGATTTCGCCTTTGGCGAGCAGGCGAACGCCGTCCTTCGCGCGCCGGATGACGCCGGCTGCAACCAGCGCCGCCGCATCGACCGTCGCACCCTTGTCGAGCTTGCCGGCATCCACCGCAACCTGCACACGGCCGAGATTGACCGCGTTGTAGTCGAGGCGGAACAGGTTTTTGAAGCCGCGCTTCGGCAGGCGCATGTGGATCGGCATCTGGCCGCCCTCATAGCCCTTGATGGCAACGCCGGTGCGGGACTTCTGGCCCTTCACGCCGCGTCCGCCGGTCTTGCCCTTGCCCGAGCCGATACCGCGGCCGACGCGGATGCGCGACTTGCGGGCGCCTTCGTTGTCGGAAATTTCATTCAGTTTCATCGAATTGCCTCGCGAGCCTTAAACTTCGTCCACGACGCGGACGAGATGGGCCACCTTGTTGATCATGCCGCGCACGGCCGGCGTATCCTGAAGCGTCCGCGTGCGGCGCATCTTGTTGAGGCCGAGCCCGATCAGCGTTTCGCGCTGCGACGGTTCGCGCCGGAGCGGGCTGCCGATCTGCTGCACGGTCACTGTCTTGCTGTCTGTCTTCTTCGCTGACATCGCTCGCTTCCTCTTCTCAAGCCTTACTCGGCGGTCGCTTCGGCGGCGGCATCCGAACGGCGGCCGACGATCTCGCTGACCTTCTTGCCGCGGCGCGTCGCAACCATGCGCGGGCTCTGCTCGTTCTTCAGCGCATCGAAGGTCGCGCGCACCATGTTGTAGGGGTTCGTCGAACCGAGCGACTTCGCAACCACGTCCTGGACGCCGAGCGTCTCGAACACGGCGCGCATCGGGCCGCCGGCGATTATGCCGGTACCGGGAGGCGCCGCGCGCAGAACGACGCGGCCCGCGCCATGGCGGCCGTCGACATCGTGATGCAGCGTCCGGCCTTCGCGCAGCGGCACGCGGATCATCGCGCGCTTCGCGGCTTCCGTCGCCTTGCGGATCGCTTCCGGCACTTCACGTGCCTTGCCGTGACCGAAGCCGACGCGGCCCTTCTGGTCGCCCACGACGACGAGCGCGGCAAAGCCGAAACGCCGGCCGCCCTTCACCACCTTGGCGACGCGATTGATGTGGACCAGCTTGTCCACAAACTCGCTGTCGCGCTCTTCGCGGTCCCTGTTATCCTTACGTGCCACAGCCTGAATCCTTTAGAAGTTGAGACCGCCTTCGCGGGCGCCCTCTGCGAGCGCCTTGACGCGCCCATGATAGATGTAGCCGCCACGATCGAAGACAACATCGGTGATGCCCGCTTCTTTCGCACGCGCGGCGACGAGCTTGCCTACTTCGCCGGCCGACGCCGTGTCGGCACCGGCCTTCTTGCCGAACTTTTCGTCGAGCGTCGAAGCGGCGGCCAGCGTGACCCCGCGCCGGTCGTCGATGACCTGCGCATAGATATGCTTCGACGAACGGAACACCGACAGCCGCGGACGCTCTGTCGCGACCCTTGCGAGCTTGCTGCGATTGCGCATCGCACGGCGTTGGGACGTATTTTTCAATTTGCTCATGGCGCGCATCCGCTCACTTCTTCTTGCCTTCCTTGCGGAAGATATATTCGCCGGCGTACTTCACGCCCTTGCCCTTGTAGGGTTCCGGCCCGCGATAGCCGCGGATTTCCGCCGCAACCTGACCGACCTTCTGCTTGTCGATGCCGCTGACCGTGATCTCGGTCGGCTTGGCGCATTTGATGTCGATGCCGGCCGGGATCGGATAGAGCACGTCGTGGCTGAAGCCCAGATTGAGCTGCAGGTTCTTGCCCTGGATCGCGGCACGATAGCCGACGCCGTTGATCTCCAGCGTCTTCGAAAATCCGTCCGTCACGCCGATGATGAGGTTTTCGACCAGCGTGCGCGAAAGGCCCCACATCGCGCGGGCGCGCTGCGAGTCATCACGGGGGCGCACCGTCAATCCCGGCTCGCCCTGCTCGATCGTTACGTCATCCACCAGCGTGAGCTTCAACTCACCCTTCGGACCCTTCACGGCCACTTCCTGGCCGTTCAGCGTCACCGTCACCCCTTTGGGGATTCCGACGGGGTACTTACCAATTCGCGACATGGTCTCTGTTTCCTGTCGTCTGCATTCGCCGATTGCCGCCCACGCCTCTAGAAGACGCGGCAGAGCACCTCGCCACCCACATTCTGCTCCCGCGCCGCGTTGTCGGACATGATGCCCTTCGGCGTCGAGAGGATCGAAATGCCGAGGCCGTTATGCACCGTCGGCATCGTCTTCACCGAGGAGTACACACGCCGGCCCGGCGTCGAAACGCGTTCGATCATCTGAATGACCGGCGCGCCTTCGTTGTATTTCAGCTCAATCTCGAAGTCGCTCTTGCCGCCCGGATATTCGACGCGCGCATAGCCACGGATAAAGCCTTCGTCGGCGAGCACATCCAGCACCCAGCCGCGAAGCTTCGAGGCCGGCGTCACCACTTTGCTCTTGCCGCGAAGCTGAGCATTGCGGATGCGTGTGATCATATCGCCAAGAGGATCGGTCATCGTCATTCGCGTCTCTCCTACCAGCTCGACTTCACCATGCCGGGAATCTGCCCTTTGGACGCGAGGTCCCGGAGGGCGATACGCGACATGCGCAGCTTGCGGTAATAGGCCTTGCTGCGGCCCGTGATTTCGCAGCGGTTGTGAATACGTGTCTTGGACGAATTGCGCGGCAACTCGGCGAGCTTCAGCTGCGCCTGGAACCGGTCCTCCATCGACAGACTTTCGTCCAGCGTGGCGGCCTTCAGCTTCGCCCGCTTGGCGGCATACTGAGCCACCAGCTTGCGCCGCTTCTGATCCCGATTTATGGCGCTCTTCTTAGCCATTCAAACCTCCGTCGGGTTCGCCGTTCGCGAACCGCTCAAAAACTTATTTCGTGAAGGGGAAGTTGAACTTCCGAAGCAGCTCGCGCGCTTCGTCGTCCGTCTTCGCCGTCGTACACACGATGATGTCCATGCCCCAGACCTGATCGACCTTGTCGTAGTCGATTTCCGGGAACACGATGTGCTCCTTGAGGCCCATGGCGAAGTTGCCGCGGCCGTCGAAGCTCTTCGCGTTCAGGCCCCGGAAGTCGCGCACGCGCGGCAGCGCGATCGTAACCAGCCGGTCGAGAAACTCGTACATGCGGTCCTTGCGCAGCGTGACCTTGATGCCGATCGGCATCTGCTCACGCAGCTTGAAGGTCGCGATCGACGTCTTTGCCTTGGTGATGACCGGCTTCTGACCGGAAATCGCCTGCAGGTCCTCGAAGGCGCTCTTGATCTTCTTCGAATCCGCGACGGCCTCGCCCACGCCCATGTTGAGCACGATCTTGTCGAGGCGCGGCACCTGAAGCATGTTCTTGTATTTGAAATGCTCCGTCAGCTCCGGACGAATGCTGTCCAGATACTGCGTCTTCAGCCGCGGGATGTATTGAGCTTCAGCCATCGATCGTCTCTCCCGACGCCTTGGCGAAACGGACCTTGCGGCCGTCGTCCAGCGTCTTGAAACCTACTCGCGTCGGTTTGCCCGTCTTGGGATCCTGGATCGCCAGATTGGACAAATGCACCTTCGCCTCGCGCGTCACGATGCCGCCGGTCGTCGTCTGCGACGGCTTCTCGTGGCGCTTCACCATGTTGACACCCTGGACCAGCGCGCGTTCTTCCTTCGGGAAGACGGCGATCACGTCGCCCTTCTTGCCCTTGTCCTTGCCGGTCGTCACGACGACCTTGTCGCCCTTTTTAATCTTCGCGGCCATCAAAGCACCTCCGGCGCGAGCGAAACGATCTTCATGTGGTTCTTGGCGCGCAGTTCGCGTGTCACCGGGCCGAAGATGCGGGTTCCGATCGGCTCGCCCTGGGCGTTGATCAGCACCGCCGCATTGCGGTCGAAGCGGATGACGCTGCCATCGGCGCGGCGAATATCCTTCGCCGTGCGCACGACGACCGCCTTCATGACGTCGCCCTTCTTGACCTTGCCGCGCGGGATCGCTTCCTTGATGCTGACGACAATGGTGTCGCCAACGGAAGCGTACTTCCGCTTGGAACCGCCGAGCACCTTGATGCACATCACGCGACGCGCACCCGAGTTATCGGCTACTTCCAGGTTTGTCTCTTGCTGGATCATAACTTCATCCGCCTTGCTCGAACCGGTTCCTGAATTCCGAAAAGGATCAGGCCTCGTCCGTAATAACTTCCCATTTCTTCAGTTTCGAAATCGGGCGGCATTCGCGGATCTTCACCAGATCACCGACCTTCGCCGATTTGTTCTCGTCATGCGCGTGATACTTCTTCGAGCTGCGCACGATCTTCTTGAGGAGCGGGTCCTTGAAGCGGCGCTCGACATTCACCACGACCGTCTTTTCGTTCTTGTCGCTGACCACGACACCCTGAAGGATTCTCTTCGGCATTTCGCTGTCCTCAGCCCTTGTTCGCCTGCGCGGCTTCGCGCTGGCGCTGGATGGTCTTGACGCGCGCGATGTCGCGGCGCACCTGACGCATCTGGTGAATCTTCTCGAGCTGGCCGCTCGCGCCCTGAAAACGCAGGTTGAACTGCGTCTTCTTCAGCTTGACGAGCTCGTCGTCGAGCTGGTCCGGCGTCATGTCTCTTACTTCGCTGGCCTTCATGGCCTTACCCTTTCATTCGATCCGCCCGCCGGCGGGGTCGTTTATGTCTCAGGCGTGCTCGCCGGGACGCGCGACGAAGCGCGTCTTGATCGGCAGCTTGGCCGCGCCCAGGCGCATCGCTTCTTCGGCAACCGCAAGCGGCACACCGTCGATCTCGAACATGATCCGGCCCGGCTTCACGCGCGCCGCCCAGTATTCCGGCGCGCCCTTGCCCTTACCCATGCGGACTTCGGTCGGCTTCGACGAAACCGGCACATCCGGGAAAATCCGGATCCACACGCGACCGGCGCGCTTCATGTGGCGCGTAATCGCACGACGTGCCGCTTCGATCTGGCGCGCGGTGATACGCGCCGGCTCCTGCGCCTTGAGGCCGAAAGCCCCAAAGTCGAGATTCATTCCGCCCTTGGCCTTGCCATGGATGCGGCCCTTGTGGGCCTTGCGGAACTTCGTGCGCTTCGGTTGCAACATGGTCGAAACTCTCTATCGCTCGGTTCTTCGGTGCTCAGGCCCGGTCTTCGCGGCGCTGACGGCCACCGCCGCCTTCGCCACTGCCTTCGAGCGCACGGCGCTCGGAAGCCATCGGGTCGTGCTCCAGTATCTCGCCCTTGTAGATCCAGACCTTGACGCCACAGGTGCCATAGGCCGTCTTCGCGGTCGCAACGCCATAGTCGATATCGGCGCGCAGCGTGTGCAGCGGCACGCGACCTTCGCGGTACCACTCCGTCCGCGCGATTTCGGCGCCGCCGAGACGGCCCGCGCAGTTGATGCGGATGCCGCCGGCGCCCAGACGCATGGCCGACTGCACGGCCCGCTTCATCGCCCGGCGGAACGCCACGCGGCGCTCGAGCTGCTGCGCGATGTTTTCGGCGACCAGCGTCGCGTCGATCTCGGGCTTGCGCACCTCGACGATGTTGAGATGCACTTCTGATGCCGTGATCTTGCCGATGTCCTTGCGCAGCTTCTCGATGTCGGCGCCCTTCTTGCCGATGACGACACCGGGACGCGCCGTGTGAATCGCGACGCGGCACTTCTTGTGCGGACGTTCGATGACGATCTTCGAGACGCCGGCCTGCTTCAACTGGCCTTCCAGCATTTCGCGGATCTTGATGTCTTCGTGCAGCAGCTTGCCGTACTCGTGACGGCCGGCGAACCAGCGCGAATCCCAGGTGCGGTTGATGCCGAGCCGCAGTCCGATCGGATTGACCTTGTGACCCATCAGGCTTGCTCCTCGACTTGCCGAACGACAATGGTGATCTGGCTGAACGGCTTTTCGATGCGGCCGACGCGTCCGCGCGCCCGCGCATGCCAGCGCTTCATCACCAGGTTCTTGCCTACATAGGCCTCGGCGACGACGAGATCATCGACATCGAGGTCGTGATTGTTTTCCGCATTCGCAATCGCGCTCTGCAGGACCTTCTTCACGTCGTCCGAAATCCGCTTGCGCGAGAAAGTCAGATCGGCGAGCGCCGTGTCGACCTTCTTGCCGCGGATCAGCTGCGCCACGAGGTTGAGCTTTTGCGGGCTCACCCGGAGCATCCGGCCGACGGCCTGCGCCTCGTTATCGGGCAGGCGACGCTTTGAAGCAGCTTTGCCCATGACTTATGCCTTCTTCGTTTTCTTGTCGGACGTATGCCCGAAATAGGTACG
Source organism: Parvibaculum sp. (assembly GCF_019635935.1). Classification (NCBI taxonomy): domain Bacteria; kingdom Pseudomonadati; phylum Pseudomonadota; class Alphaproteobacteria; order Hyphomicrobiales; family Parvibaculaceae; genus Parvibaculum; species Parvibaculum sp. Next base: position 458,561 of record NZ_JAHBYN010000001.1, read on the forward strand.
CGTCGGAGAGAACTCGCCGAGCTTATGGCCCACCATGTCCTCGGTCACTAGCACCGGAATGTGCTTCTTGCCGTTGTGAACGCCGAAGGTCAGGCCGACGAATTGCGGCAGGACCGTCGAGCGGCGGCTCCACGTCTTGATGACTTCCTTGCGGCCCGACCCGCGCGTGGCTTCCGCCTTCTTCAGAAGGTAGCCATCCACGAAGGGACCTTTTTTGACTGAACGCGCCATATCGAGCTCCCTTGACCTTACTTCTTCTTCTGGTGGCGGCTGCGGACGATGTACTTGTCCGTCGACTTGTTGGCACGCGTCTTCTTGCCCTTGGTCGGCTTGCCCCACGGCGTGACCGGATGACGGCCGCCCGAAGTGCGGCCTTCGCCGCCGCCATGCGGATGGTCGACCGGGTTCATCACGACGCCGCGCACATGCGGACGCTTGCCGAGCCAGCGATTGCGGCCGGCCTTGGCGATGGTGATGTTCGAATGATCCGGGTTCGACACCGCGCCGATCGAGGCCATGCAGGTGCCCGGAACCATCCGCTGTTCGCCCGACGACAGGCGCAGCAGCGCATAGCCCTGGTCGCGCCCGACGAGCTGCACATAGGTGCCGGCCGAACGCGCGATCTGTCCGCCCTTGCCCGGCTTCATCTCGACATTGTGGACGATGGTGCCGACCGGAATGTTCGCCAGCGGCATCGCATTGCCCGGCTTCACGTCGACCCGGTTGCCCGAGACGACCGTGTCGCCCACGGCAAGCCGCTGCGGCGCCAGGATGTAGGCGAGATCGCCATCCGCATACTTGACCAGCGCGATGAACGCCGTGCGGTTCGGATCGTATTCGAGCCGTTCCACGGTCGCCGGCACATCGGCCTTGGCGCGCTTGAAGTCGACGACGCGATAGCTGCGCTTGTGCCCGCCACCCCGGAACCGCACCGTGATGCGGCCGTGATTGTTGCGGCCGCCCGACTTCGTCAGACCTTCGGTCAGCGCCTTGACCGGCTTGCCCTTGTAGAGGCCGGAACGGTCAACAAGCACAAGGCCGCGCTGGCCGGGGCTGGTCGGTTTATATTTTTTCAATGCCATGGTTTCAGAGCCCGGTCGTCACATCGATCGAATGACCGTCTTCGAGGGTCACGATCGCTTTCTTGAAATCGCTTTGCCGTCCCGCAATGCCACGGAACCGCTTGGTCTTGCCTTTGCGGACCAGCGTGTTCACCGCCTTCACTTTGACGTCGAACAGCTTCTCGACCGCTTCCTTCACCTGCGGCTTCGTCGCTTTCCGGGCCACCTTGAAGATGACCTGGTTGGCTTCCGATGCCATCGTCGCCTTTTCGGTAATCACCGGCGACAGGATGATGTCGTAAAGATGCGCATTCATTTGAAGCGAGCCTCCAGGCTTTCGACCGCAGCCTTGGTCAGCACCAGCGTCTCACGGCGCAGAATGTCGTAGACGTTGATGCCCTGCACCGGCAGCACATCCACATTCGGCACGTTGCGCGCCGCGAGCGCGAAGTTGTCGTCGAGCTCCGCACCGTCGACGATCAGCGCCGACTTGAGACCGAGCTTGGCGAACGCGTCCTTCACGGCTTTCGTCTTCGGGTCCTTGAGCTTCGCTTCGTCGAGAATGACGAGATTGTCGCTCTTTGCCTTGGCCGACAGCGCCAGCTTCAGCGCCAGCGCACGAACTTTCTTCGGCATGTCGATCGCATGGCTGCGAACCACCGGCCCGAAAGCCTTGCCGCCACCGCGGAACTGCGGCGCCTTGCGGTCGCCGTGACGGGCGCCGCCCGAACCCTTCTGCTTGACGAACTTCTTGCCCGTCAGCGCGATCTCGGAACGGCCCTTGGTCTTGTGCGTGCCGGCCTGCCGCTTGGCGAGCTGATACGTCACCATGCGATGCAGGATGTCGGCACGGGGCTCGAGCGCGAACACTTCGTCCGTCAGCTCGACCGTGCCGGCACTCTTGGCCGCAAGAGTTTTAACGTCGGCCTTCATCACGCACCTTCCTTCTCGGCACCGGCATCCGCCACATCGGCGGCGGCAGGCGCTTCCTCAGTCGCGGGCGCTTCTTCAGTCGCGGGCGCTGCGGCCACTTCACCGTTGCGGCGGAACGCGCCCGGCATCGGTACGCTGTCCGGCAACTTGCTCTTCACCGCATCGCGCAGCAGCACCCAGCCACCCTTCGAACCCGGCACCGCACCCTTCACCATGATCAGGCCCTTCTCGGCATCCGTGCGGACGACTTCGAGGTTCTGCGTGGTGACGCGCGTCGCGCCCATGTGGCCGGCCATCTTCTTGCCTTTGAAGACCTTGCCCGGATCCTGGTTTTGACCGGTCGAGCCATGGCTTCGGTGGCTCACCGACACGCCGTGCGTGGCGCGCAGGCCGCCGAAATTGTGGCGCTTCATGACGCCCGCAAAGCCCTTGCCGATCGAGGTGCCGCTGACGTCGACATACTGACCCGCCACGAAATGGTCGGCGGTGATCTCGACGCCGATGTCGAGCAGGTTGTCGGGGCTCACCCGGAACTCGACGAGCTCCAGCTTCGGCTCCACCTCGGCGCGCGCGAACTGACCGCGCTGCGCATTCGGCACGTTCTTGGCCTTGGCGCGGCCGGCGCCAAGCTGAACGGCCGTGTAGCCGTTCTTATCTTCCGTACGCTGACTGACAACCTGACAGTTGTCGAGCTTCAGCACCGTGACCGGGACATGACGGCCGTCTTCCATGAAGAGACGGGTCATACCGACCTTTTTGACAATCACTCCGGAACGCATGGGTCCCATTCCTCGTTCTGATCCGAGCGCAAGCACGTTTTAGAGCTTGATCTCGACGTCCACACCGGCAGCAAGATCGAGCTTCATAAGCGCATCGACCGTCTGGGGGGTGGGGTCTACGATGTCGAGCACACGCTTGTGTGTCCGGATTTCAAATTGCTCGCGGCTCTTCTTGTCGATATGCGGGCCGCGAAGCACCGTGAACTTTTCGAGCCGGGTCGGAAGCGGGATCGGACCGAGCACCTGAGCGCCGGTGCGTTTCGCCGTGTTGACGATTTCGCGCGTCGACACGTCGAGCACGCGATGATCGAACCCTTTCAACCGGATGCGAATTTTCTGCCTTTGCATTTTCGGTCCCTGTGCCTCTCGGCCCTGCGCTTGCGCGACTTGAAACTTGAGGGGCGCGGCAGGACCGCGCCCCTTCAACCTTGATTACTTCAACACTTTCGAGACGACGCCAGCTCCAACCGTACGGCCGCCTTCGCGGATGGCGAAGCGGAGCTTCTCTTCCATCGCGATCGGCGCGATCAGCGTCACGTTCATCTTCACATTGTCGCCCGGCATCACCATCTCGGTGCCTTCCGGCAGCGTCACGATGCCCGTCACGTCCGTCGTCCGGAAGTAGAACTGCGGACGGTAATTGGTGAAGAACGGCGTGTGACGGCCACCCTCTTCCTTGGTCAGGATATAGGCTTCCGCCTCGAACTCCGTATGCGGCGTGATCGAGCCCGGCGCGCACAGAACCTGACCGCGCTCCACTTCCTCGCGCTTCGTGCCGCGCAGCAGGACGCCCACATTGTCGCCCGCCTCGCCCTGGTCCAGCAGCTTGCGGAACATCTCGACGCCCGTGCAGGTCGTCTTCACCGTCGGCTTGATGCCCACGATCTCGATTTCCTCGCCGACCTTCACGACGCCGCGCTCGATGCGGCCCGTCACCACCGTGCCGCGGCCCGAGATCGAGAACACGTCTTCGATCGGCATCAGGAACGGCAGGTTCTTCGGGCGCTCCGGCTGCGGGATATAGGCGTCGACCGCCTTCATCAGCTCCAGGATCGCGTCGTGGCCGATCTCCTTGTTGGAGTCTTCAAGCGCCGCCAGCGCCGAGCCCTTGACGATCGGAATGTCGTCGCCCGGGAAGTCGTAGCTCGACAGAAGCTCGCGGATCTCCATCTCGACGAGTTCCAGAAGCTCCGGATCGTCGACCTGGTCGACCTTGTTCATGAACACCACCAGCGCCGGCACGCCGACCTGGCGGGCCAGAAGAATGTGCTCGCGCGTCTGCGGCATCGGGCCATCGGCCGCCGAAACCACCAGGATCGCGCCGTCCATCTGCGCCGCGCCCGTGATCATGTTCTTCACATAGTCCGCATGGCCCGGGCAGTCGACATGCGCGTAGTGACGCGCTTCCGTCTGATACTCGACATGCGCCGTCGAGATCGTGATCCCGCGCGCCTTCTCTTCCGGCGCCTTGTCGATCTGGTCATAGGCCGAATACGTCGCCCCGCCCGTCTCCGCCAAGACCTTCGTGATCGCTGCCGTCAGCGACGTCTTCCCGTGATCGACGTGACCGATCGTACCGATGTTGCAGTGCGGCTTGTTCCGCTCAAACTTCTCTTTGGCCATCTCGGCGCTCCATCCTTCAGGAACAGTCTTGGTTCAGTTGGTTAGGCGAGCTTCGCCCGGACTTCGTCGGACACCGCTTGCGGCACCTGCTCGTAATGATCGAACTGCATCGTGTACTGGGCACGGCCCTGGCTCATCGAACGCAGCGTATTGACGTAACCGAACATGTTGGCGAGCGGGACCATTGCATGAATGACCTGCGCGATGCCGCGCTGTTCGGTGCCGCTGATCTGGCCGCGGCGGCTGTTCAGGTCGCCGATCACGTCGCCCATATATTCTTCCGGCGTCACGACTTCGACATTCATGATCGGCTCGAGAAGCTTCACGCCGGCCTGCTGCGCGCCCTCGCGGAACGCGGCGCGCGCGGCAATTTCGAAGGCCATCACACTCGAGTCGACGTCATGATAGGCGCCATCCGTGAGCGTCGCCTTGAAGTCGATCATCGGGAAGCCGGCAAGCGGACCGGAATCCTTCACGCTTTCGACACCCTTCTGCACACCCGGGATGTATTCCTTCGGAACCGAGCCGCCGACGATCTTGCTTTCGAACTGGAAGCCCGAACCCGGCTCGCCCGGCTCGAAGGTGATCTTGACGCGGGCATACTGGCCCGAACCGCCGGTCTGCTTCTTGTGCGTGTAGTCGATCTCGGCGCGCTTGGTCAGCGTCTCGCGATACGCCACCTGCGGCGCACCGACATTGGCCTCGACCTTGAACTCGCGGCGCATGCGGTCGACGATGATGTCGAGATGCAGTTCGCCCATGCCCTTGATGACGGTCTGGCCGGATTCCTCGTCGACCGACACGCGGAACGACGGGTCTTCCTGAGCGAGACGATTGAGCGCAATGCCCATCTTCTCCTGGTCGGCCTTCGTCTTCGGCTCCACCGCAACCTCGATAACGGGCTCGGGAAACTCCATCCGCTCGAGAATGATCGGCTTGTTGGGGTCGCAAAGCGTGTCGCCGGTGGTCGTGTTCTTCAGACCCGCCACGGCAACGATGTCGCCAGCATGGGCTTCTTTAATGTCTTCGCGATGGTTGGCATGCATCAGCAACATGCGGCCGATGCGCTCGCGATTGTCCTTCGTCGAATTCAGGACGCCTGTGCCGGTTGCCAGAACACCGGAATAAATACGGCAGAAGGTCAGCGAACCGACGAACGGATCGTTCATGATCTTGAACGCCAGCACCGAGAGCGGCGCCTCGTCCGAGGTCTTGCGGGTCGCAGGCTCTTCGGTGTTCGGATCGATGCCTTCGACGCTTTCGACGTCGACCGGCGACGGCAGATAATCCACCACCGCGTCGAGCATGGGCTGCACGCCCTTGTTCTTGAAGGCGCTGCCGCAGAGAACCGGCACGAAGCTGCGCGCGATCGTGCCCTTGCGGATGAGCGCCTTGAGCGTCGCTTCGTCGGGCTCATTGCCTTCGAGATAGGCTTCCATCGCGGTGTCGTCCATCTCGACGGCGCCCTCGACGAGCTTCGCGCGATATTCGTCGGCCTGCTCTTTCAGATCGGCGCGAATGTCGCGGTATTCGAATTCGGCACCCAGCGACTCGTCCTTCCAGATGATTTCCTTCATCCGGATCAGGTCGATCAGACCTTCGAACTCAGCTTCCGAACCGATCGGCAACTGCAGCACCAGCGGCGTCGCACCGAGGCGCGTCACGATCATGTCGACGCAGCGATAGAAGTTCGCGCCCATGCGGTCCATCTTGTTGACGAAGCACATGCGCGGCACGCGGTATTTGTCGGCCTGGCGCCACACGGTTTCCGATTGCGGCTCGACGCCGGCAACCGAGTCGAACACCGTCACCGCACCGTCGAGCACACGCAGCGAACGCTCGACTTCGATCGTGAAGTCCACGTGACCGGGCGTGTCGATGATATTGATGCGCTTTTCGTTCCAGAAACAGGTCGTCGCGGCCGACGTGATCGTGATGCCGCGCTCTTGCTCCTGCTCCATCCAGTCCATCGTGGCGGCGCCGTCATGCACTTCGCCAATCTTGTGGCTGACGCCCGTGTAATAAAGGATACGCTCGGTCGTCGTCGTCTTACCGGCATCGATGTGAGCCATGATGCCGATATTGCGATAATCTTCGAGCTTCGTTTTGCGTGCCATGACGGTCTGCCTTTAGGGGTCTTGAACGCTTTACCAGCGGTAGTGCGAGAAGGCGCGGTTGGCTTCGGCCATACGATGCGTGTCTTCACGCTTCTTGACGGCCGAACCGCGATTGTTGGCCGCATCGAGCAGCTCGCCGGAGAGGCGCGCGACCATCGTGGTCTCGTTGCGCGCACGCGCGGCGGCGATGATCCAGCGGATCGCCAGCGCCTTGCGGCGCTCGGGACGAACTTCGACGGGCACCTGGTAGGTGGCGCCACCGACGCGGCGCGAGCGCACTTCGAGCGCCGGCATCACGTTTTCGAGGGCTTCGTGGAAGGTGCGCAGCGGATCGACGCTGGCCTTCTGCTGCATCTGGTCGAACGCGCCGTAAATGATGCTTTCGGCGGCTGACTTCTTGCCGTGATACATCAGGCTGTTCATGAACTTCGCGAGAACGACGTCGCCATACTTGGCGTCCGGAATAACGTCTCGTTTTTCTGCGCGGTGGCGTCGGGACATATCTCTGTTCCTTACTTCGGACGCTTCGCGCCGTATTTCGAACGGCGCTGGCGGCGGTCTTTCACGCCTTGCGTATCGAGCACGCCGCGGATGATGTGATAGCGAACGCCGGGAAGGTCCTTCACGCGGCCGCCACGGATCAGGACCACGGAGTGTTCCTGCAAGTTGTGGCCTTCGCCGGGAATGTAGCTCGTGACTTCGAAACCGTTCGTCAGACGAACGCGCGCGACTTTACGCAGAGCGGAGTTCGGCTTTTTCGGCGTCGTCGTGTAGACGCGCGTGCATACGCCGCGCTTCTGCGGGCACGCCTGCATGGCCGGGACTTTGTTCCGCTTCACCAGCGGCTTGCGCGGGTTGCGGATGAGTTGGTTGACGGTGGGCATTCGCCTGCTCGATCCTGTCTGTCCAAACAAAAAACGCCGCGCCGCCCCGGATTTGCTCCGGAATTGGCTGCGCGCGCTCATGGACACGAAACCCCTCAATCGGGCTTTGTGTCCAAATGCAGAGGATCCCGGCCTTGCGCCCGGAATCGTGCGCCATTCCTCGTATTCTGTTCACTGACCCCAGTGTCTAGACCCGGCGAAAGACCTAATCCCCTCAAGGACTTGTCGGTCTGTCGCCCGGGAAACCTCTACTACCTGGAGCGAAAGTGGGCGGAACCTACTCTGGGCCCCCGGACCCGTCAACCCCAATCCTTAAGAAATGCTAGGAAATCCGCCCCGGAGAGACGTTTCGTCCCCGAACCGACCTTTCGCGCGGTCCGGCGGGGGTCTTTGGGGCCCCACGCAGCGGCGCCGGCCTTAACGGCGGGCCGAATCGGGCGCAGAATGCGTACCGAATCGCATCGCAGGGAACGGCATAATGAACGGAAAATTCTGGCACGCGCTTTTCTGGACGGCGGCCGTCTACAACTTCATTGCGGGGGCACCCCTGCTGCTGGCCCCCAGCCTCGCGGCCGCGAACGCGGGCATACCACCCTTCGACCCGCAACACATCATTATCGCGCAGCTCGCGGGCCTGGTGGTCTGCCTCTTCGGCATCGGCTACGCAATGGTGGCGATGAATACGTCCGGCGGCCGGGCGATCGTCATTCTCGGTCTGATCGGCAAGCTCGGCGTCTGCGCGCTCGTCGCCGGACACCTGCTCTGGGGACACGTCCCCCAACTCCTGGTTCTGGCGGCTGCGGGCGATTTCCTCTTCGCCATCGCTTTCGCCGTATATCTGTCGGAGCCGTCGAAAGCACCCGCTGCCGCTTGAGGGATATTGAACGAAAAAGGCCGTCCGGACTGCCCGGACGGCCTTTCGATTCTTGCGGCGGCGGAAGCCGTCAGGCGGCGTCGCCGGCCGTCTCGACCGCTTCGGGCGTCACAACCGGGTTCGCAGCGACCTGATCCTCGAGGATCTTCTCGTCGCGGGCCTGCGCCTCGCCGCGCAGACGCTGCAGCATGCCACCCGTGCCGGCCGGGATCAGCCGTCCGACGATGACGTTTTCCTTCAGGCCGATCAACTGATCGACCTTGCCGGAAACCGCCGCCTCGGTGAGAACGCGGGTCGTTTCCTGGAAGGACGCCGCCGAAATGAACGAGCGGGTCTGCAGGCTCGCCTTGGTGATGCCGAGCAGCACCGGGCTCGCCGACGCCGTCGCCTTGCCCTGCGCTTCGAGCTTGGCGTTCATCTCGTCGAACTCCGTGCGGTCCATCTGTTCGCCGGGCAGCGTGATCGACTCGCCCGGATGGGTGATTTCGACCTTTTGCAGCATGTTGCGCACGATCACTTCGATGTGCTTGTCGTTGATCGACACGCCCTGCAGGCGATAGACGTCCTGCACCTCGTTGACGAGATAGGCGGCCAGCTCCTCGACACCCGAAATCGCCAGGATGTCGTGAGGCGCCGGGTGACCGTCGAGAATGAACTCGCCCTTCTCGATGATGTCGCCTTCCTGCACCGAGATGTGCTTGCCCTTCGGGATCAGATATTCGACGGGCTCGAGGCTCTCATCCGACGGATGCACGATGATGCGGCGCTTGTTCTTGTAGTCCTTGCCGAACTCGACGCGCCCCGTGACCTCCGCGATGATCGCGTGGTCCTTCGGCCGCCGCGCTTCGAAGAGCTCCGCCACGCGCGGCAGACCGCCCGTGATGTCGCGCGTCTTGGCGCCTTCGGTCGGGATACGCGCCAGCACGTCGCCGGCATGGACCGTCGCCCCGTTTTCGACCGACAGGATGGCGTCGACCGACAGCAGGTAGCGCGCGTCGTTGCCGCTGGCGAGTTTCATGATCTTGCCCTTGGCATCCTTGACGATGACGGCCGGACGCAACTCGCTGCCACGCGGCGAAGCGCGCCAGTCGACCACGACGCGGCTCGAAATGCCGGTCGCCTCGTCCGCCACTTCGCGGATCGACACACCGTCGACCAGGTCCTCGAACTCGACCGTGCCGTTGACCTCGGTGAGGATCGGCATCGTGTAAGGATCCCACTCGGCAATACGCTGACCGCGCGCGATCGTGGCGCCGTCATCCACCTTCAGGCGCGAGCCGTAGGTGAGCTTGTGCGAAGCACGTTCGCCGCCATGCTCGTCGATGACCTGAACCTGAACGTTCCGGCCCATGACGACGAGAACGCCGTTCGAGTCCTTCACCACGTTGCGGTTGACGATCTTGATCGTGCCCGCGTGGTTGGACTCGATATAGGAGTTGTCGGCCACCTGCGCCGTACCGCCGATGTGGAAGGTACGCATGGTAAGCTGCGTGCCCGGCTCGCCGATCGACTGAGCGGCGATAACGCCCACAGCTTCGCCCATGTTGACGGGCGTACCGCGTGCGAGGTCGCGACCGTAGCAGGCGGCGCAAACGCCGTTCTGCGCTTCGCAAGTCAGCACCGAACGGATCTTCATCGCCTGAACGTTTGCCTCTTCGATGAGGTCCACATCGGCTTCGTCGATCAGGTGGTTCTTCGGCAGAAGCACCATGCCGGTCGCCGGATTCATTACATCTTCGGCCGTCGTGCGGCCGAGAACACGCGTTCCCAGCGAAACGAGCACGTCGCCGGACTCGATCACCGCCTGAACGGTGATGCCGCCCGAGGTGCCGCAATCTTCCTCGGTGATGATCGAATCCTGCGCCACGTCGACAAGACGCCGCGTCAGGTAACCGGAGTTCGCCGTCTTCAATGCCGTATCGGCAAGACCCTTACGCGCACCATGCGTCGAGTTGAAGTACTCGAGAACGGTGAGGCCTTCCTTGAAGTTCGAGATGATCGGCGTCTCGATGATCTCGCCCGACGGCTTGGCCATCAGGCCGCGCATGCCGGCGAGCTGCTTCATCTGGGCAGGCGAACCGCGCGCGCCCGAATGCGCCATCATGTAGATCGAGTTGATCTGTTTCTCGCGCTTCGTTTCGGCATCGATCTGCACGGCCGAAATCTTCTGCATCATCACGTCGGCGACGCGATCGGTGCACTTCGCCCATGCATCGACGACCTTGTTGTACTTCTCGCCCTGCGTGATGAGGCCGTCGATATACTGCTGCTCATACTCGGTCGTCAGCGAACGCGTCTCCTCGACGAGCTTCGACTTTTCTTCCGGAATAACCATGTCGTCCTTGCCGAAGGAAATGCCGGCACGGAACGCCTGGCGGAAGCCGAGCGCCATGATCTGGTCGCAGAAAATGACCGTATCCTTCTGACCGCAGTGGCGGTAGACCACGTCGATCATCTTCGAGATTTCACGCTTCGTGAGCAGGCGATTCACGAGATCGAACGGCACGTTCGGATGCTTCGGCAGGAGCTCGCCCACCAGCATCCGGCCCGGCGTCGTGTCGACGACCTGCGTCAGGTCCTTGCCGTCGGCATCCTTCGTCGTGTAGCGCGCCTTGACCTTCGCATGCAGCGTAACGGCCTTGGCCGCCAACGCATGTTCGATCTCCGAGATGCTGGAGAACACCATGCCCTCGCCCGGCTCGTTCTGCTTCTCGATGGTCACATAATAAAGACCGAGAACGATGTCCTGCGACGGCACGATGATCGGCGAGCCGTTGGCCGGGTGCAGGATGTTGTTGGTCGACATCATCAGCACGCGCGCCTCGAGCTGCGCTTCGAGCGACAGCGGAACGTGCACGGCCATCTGGTCGCCGTCGAAGTCGGCGTTGAAGGCCGCGCAGACGAGCGGATGAAGCTGGATCGCCTTGCCTTCGATCAGCACCGGCTCGAACGCCTGAATGCCGAGACGATGCAGCGTCGGCGCACGGTTGAGCAGCACCGGATGTTCGCGGATCACCTGTTCGAGGATTTCCCAAACCTCGGGACGTTCTTTCTCGACCAGCTTCTTCGCCTGCTTGACGGTGGCGCTGAGACCCTTTGCCTCGAGCCGCGAATAGATGAACGGCTTGAACAGTTCGAGCGCCATCTTCTTCGGCAAACCGCACTGATGCAGCTTCAGCTCCGGACCGACCACGATGACCGAGCGGCCCGAATAGTCGACGCGCTTGCCGAGCAGGTTCTGGCGGAAGCGGCCCTGCTTGCCCTTCAGCATGTCGGCGAGCGACTTCAGCGGACGCTTGTTGGCGCCGGTGATGACGCGGCCGCGGCGGCCGTTGTCGAACAACGCATCGACGGATTCCTGCAGCATCCGCTTTTCGTTGCGGATGATGATGTCGGGCGCGCGCAGCTCCATCAGCCGCTTCAGACGGTTGTTGCGGTTGATGACGCGACGGTAGAGGTCGTTAAGGTCCGACGTCGCGAAGCGGCCACCGTCGAGCGGCACCAGCGGACGCAGTTCCGGCGGGATCACCGGCACGACCGTCATGATCATCCATTCCGGCTTGTTGCCGGACTCGATGAAGGCCTCGATCAGCTTCAGCCGCTTGGCGAGCTTCTTCGGCTTCAGTTCGGAAGTCGATTCGGCGATTTCGACGCGCAGCTCCGCCGCCGTCTTTTCGAGATCGAGCGCCTCCAGGATGTCGCGGATCGCTTCGGCGCCGATCTTGGCGGTGAAGCTGTCCTCGCCATGCTGGTCTTGCGCGTCCAGCAGCTCCTCTTCCGTCAGGAGCTGGCGCTCCTTCAGCGAGGTGAGGCCGGGCTCGAGCACAATGTAGTTCTCGAAATAAAGAACGCGTTCGAGATCCTTCAGCGTCATGTCGAGCAGCATGCCGATGCGGCTCGGAAGCGACTTCAGGAACCAGATATGCGCGACCGGCGCCGCAAGCTCGATATGCCCCATGCGCTCGCGCCGGACCTTCGAGAGCGTCACTTCAACGCCGCACTTTTCGCAGATGATGCCCTTGTATTTCATCCGCTTGTACTTGCCGCACAGGCATTCGTAATCCTTGATCGGACCGAAAATGCGCGCGCAGAACAGACCGTCGCGCTCGGGCTTGAACGTGCGGTAGTTGATCGTTTCGGGCTTCTTGATCTCGCCGTAAGACCAGGAATGGATCCGCTCCGGGCTGGCGATCGAAATCTTGATCTGGTCGAATGTCTGCGCCGGCGTCGTCGGATTGAAAAGGTTCATGACCTCTTGGTTCATGGACTTCTCCTGAGCTCGGGCCTCCACATCAACGGGGAGAAAGTTCGCGTCCGGTGGGGCCATCCGTCCGCATACCCCGTATATCAATCTCTGTCTTGCCTTCGTCGCCCCGAGGGGCGGAAGGCGGCGGCGCGGCCGGCAAAGGGCGCGCCGCCTCCGTTTCGCATCAGTTCGCCGGCGGCGTCAGCAGCTCGACATTGAGGCCGAGTGACCGCATTTCCTTGACGAGCACGTTGAAGCTCTCGGGAATGCCGGCCTCGAACGTGTCGTCGCCGCGCACGATGGCTTCGTAAACCTTGGTGCGGCCGGCCACGTCGTCCGACTTCACCGTCAGCATTTCCTGCAGCGTGTAGGCGGCGCCGTAAGCTTCGAGCGCCCACACTTCCATTTCGCCGAAACGCTGGCCGCCGAACTGCGCCTTGCCACCCAGCGGCTGCTGGGTCACGAGCGAGTACGGGCCGATGGAACGCGCGTGGATCTTGTCGTCCACAAGGTGGTGCAGCTTCAGCATATAGATGTAGCCCACCGTCACCTTGCGGTCGAAAGGCTCGCCGGTCCGCCCGTCATGGAGCGTCACCTGGCCGGAATGATCCATCCCGGCAAGGTCGAGCATTTCCACGATGTCCGGCTCATGCGCACCGTCGAACACCGGCGTCGCGATCGGCACGCCGTTGGTCAGGTTGCCGGCCATTTCGACAAGCTGCTCCTCGTCGAGCGAGGCAACCGTCGGATCGTCGCCATAGATTTTCTTGACGAGGTCCTTCAGGTCCTTCGGCTTGTTCTCGCGGCGATAGCTTTCGAGCGCGAGCTCGATCTTCTTGCCGAGACCGGCGCAAGCCCACCCAAGATGCGTCTCGAGAATCTGACCGACATTCATGCGGCTCGGCACGCCGAGCGGATTGAGCACGATATCGACCGGCTGGCCGTCGTCGAGATAGGGCATGTCTTCCATCGGCACGATGCGGCTGATGACGCCCTTGTTGCCGTGGCGGCCGGCCATCTTGTCGCCGGTCTGCAGCTTGCGCTTCACGGCCACGAAGACCTTGACCATCTTCATCACGCCGGGCGGCAGCTCGTCGCCGCGCTGCAGCTTGTCGACCTTGTCGGCAAAGCGCGCTTCGAGGCGCTCCTTGCTTTCGTCGTACTGCCGCTTCAGCGCTTCGATTTCGGCCTGCGCCTTCTCGTTCTTCAGCGCGATCTGCCACCACTGTCCGTGGCTCAGATCGTCGAGATTGGCCTGGGACACTTTCGCATCCGCTTCCATGCCTTTCGGGCCCGAAGCGATCTGCTTGCCGAGCAGGATTTCGGAGAGACGGCCATAGACGTTGCGGTCGAGAATACCGAATTCGTCGTCGCGGTCTTTCGCCAGACGTTCGATTTCCTCGCGCTCGATCGCCATCGCGCGCTCATCCTTGTCGATGCCGTGCCGGTTGAACACGCGCACTTCGACGACCGTGCCCTGCACGCCCGGCGGCAGGCGCAGCGACGTGTCGCGCACGTCGGACGCCTTCTCGCCGAAGATGGCGCGCAGAAGCTTTTCTTCCGGCGTCATCGGGCTCTCGCCCTTCGGCGTGATCTTGCCGCAGAGAATGTCGCCCGGGTTCACTTCCGCGCCGATATAGACGATGCCGGCTTCGTCGAGGTTCTTCAGCGCCTCTTCGCCGACATTCGGAATATCGCGCGTGATTTCTTCCGGCCCGAGCTTCGTGTCGCGCGCCATCACCTCGAACTCTTCGATGTGAATGGAGGTGAACACGTCGTCGCGCACGATGCGCTCCGAAATCAGGATCGAGTCCTCGAAGTTGTAGCCGTTCCACGGCATGAACGCGACGAGCACGTTGCGGCCGAGCGCCAGATCGCCGAGCTCGGTCGAGGGACCGTCAGCAATGATGTCGCCCTTGCGCACCTCGTCGCCCACACGCACCAGCGGACGCTGGTTGATGCAGGTGTTCTGGTTGGAACGCTGGAACTTCCGCAGGTTGTAGATGTCGACGCCCGACTGCGACGGATCGACTTCCTCCGTCGCCCGGATGACGATGCGCGTTGCATCCACCTGGTCGACGATGCCGGTGCGGCGTGCGCCGATGGCGGCGCCCGAATCCCGCGCCACCACTTCTTCCATGCCGGTGCCGACAAGCGGCGCTTCCGAACGGATCAGCGGCACGGCCTGACGCTGCATGTTCGAGCCCATCAACGCGCGGTTGGCGTCGTCGTTCTCGAGGAACGGGATCAGCGCCGCGGCGACCGAAACGATCTGCTTCGGCGACACGTCGACGAAATCCACCTGGTCCGGCGGCACCATCTCGAAGTCGCCGTCGATGCGGCAGTTGACGAGCTCGCCCTCGATCTCGCCCTTCTTGCCGATCGAGATGTTGGCCTGGGCGATGCGGTAGCGCGCTTCTTCCATGGCCGAGAGGTAGACGACTTCATCCGTCATCTTGCCACCCTTGACGCGCCGGTACGGGCTTTCGATGAAGCCGTACTTGTTGACGCGCGCAAAGGTCGCCAGCGAATTGATCAGACCGATATTCGGACCTTCCGGCGTTTCGATCGGGCAGATGCGGCCGTAATGCGTCGGGTGCACGTCGCGCACTTCGAAGCCGGCGCGCTCGCGCGTGAGACCGCCGGGCCCAAGCGCCGAGAGACGGCGCTTGTGCGTGATCTCGCTGAGCGGGTTGGTCTGGTCCATGAACTGCGAAAGCTGCGACGAGCCGAAGAACTCGCGCACGGCCGCAGCCGCGGGCTTCGCATTGATCAGATCGTGCGGCATCACCGTGTCGATATCGACCGACGACATGCGTTCCTTGATCGCACGTTCCATGCGCAAGAGGCCGACGCGATACTGATTTTCCATCAATTCGCCGACCGAACGCACGCGGCGATTGCCGAGATTGTCGATGTCGTCGATTTCGCCCTTGCCGTCGCGCAGGCCCACCAGCGTCTTGATGACCGCCAGAATGTCCTCGCGGCGCAACACACGCACCGTGTCCGGGCAGTCGAGGTCGAGACGCATGTTCATCTTGACGCGGCCGACCGCCGAAAGGTCATAGCGTTCGGCATCGAAGAACAGGCTCTGGAACAGCGCTTCGGCCGTGTCCGCCGTCGGCGGCTCGCCGGGGCGCATCACACGATAAATGTCGATCAGCGCCTGCTCGCGATTGGTGCACTTGTCGACCGCCAGCGTGTTGCGGATGAAGGCGCCGGTGTTCACATGGTCGATGTCGAGCGTGACGATCTCGGTGTGGCCGGCCTCGACCAGCATTTCCAGCATCTCCGGCGTGATTTCGTCGCCGGCCTCGGCGAAAATTTCGCCGGTCTCCATGTTGACAATTTCACGGGCGAGATAGCGGCCTTGAATATCCTCGTCCTGCACGAGAAGCTCCTTGAGGCCGTCCTCGGCAAGCTTCTTGGCAAGCCGCGGCGTCACCTTGCGGCCCGCTTCCACCACCGCCTTGCCGCTCTTGGCGTCGATCAGGTCGCGCTCCGGCTTCGCGCCGCGATAGCGCTCGGCGTGGAAAGGCACGCGCCAGCCCTGCTTCACCTTGGTGAAGGTGACGTTCTTGTAGAACGTGTCGAGAATTTCTTCAGAGTCGAGCCCGAGCGCATAGAGCAGCGTCGTTACCGGCAGCTTGCGCCGGCGGTCGATACGCACAAAGACGATGTCCTTCGCGTCGAATTCGAAATCGAGCCACGACCCGCGATAGGGAATGACGCGCGCGGCGAAGAGCAGCTTTCCGCTCGAATGCGTCTTGCCCTTGTCGTGATCGAAAAACACGCCGGGGCTGCGATGCATCTGCGAAACGATGACGCGCTCGGTGCCATTGATGACGAACGTGCCGTTTTCGGTCATCAGCGGCATGTCGCCCATATAGACGTCCTGCTCCTTGATGTCCTTGACGGACTTGGCCTGCGTGTCCTCATCCACCTCGAACACGATCAGCCGCAACGTCACCTTCAGCGGCGCCGCGTAGGTCATGCCGCGCTGCTGGCACTCTTCGACGTCGTATTTCGGCGTCTCGAATTCGTAGTTCACGAATTCCAGAGTCGAGCTTTCGGAAAAATCGCTGATCGGAAACACCGACTTGAAGACCGCCTGGAGCCCTTGCTCCTCGCGGCCGCCAGCCGGGTTCACCACCTGCAGGAACTGGTCGTAGGAATATTTCTGAACCTCGATCAGGTTCGGCATCTCGGCAACCTGCGGGATGTGCCCGAAGATCTTACGAACCCGCTTTCGACCAGTGAAGGACTGCGTCATTTGTGCTCCTCGCAACGCTCTGCATTAGAACGGCGGCCGGGCTTTCAGTCGGTGAAGGGGCTGCCCGGTCTCAAGGCCGCCTTCTCCGTGAGGGGTATCCGGAACATGGGCTCCGGAGCGTCGGCCGGGACGGAAGGCGCGCGGCCCTCCGTCCCGTCCGCAACATTGCGACGAACTTACTTGAGTTCGACTTTGGCGCCGGCCTTCTCGAGCTGCGCCTTGATCTTGGCGGCCTCGTCCTTCGACGCGCCTTCCTTGACGGTCTTGGGCGCGCCTTCGACGAGGTCCTTGGCTTCCTTGAGGCCGAGGCCCGTGATCGCACGGACTTCCTTGATCACCTCGATCTTCTTTTCGCCCGCGGCGGCAAGCACCACCTCGAACTCGGTCTGCTCTTCGGCAGCCGCGGCCGGAGCCGCACCGGCGGCCGCAACCGCGACCGGAGCGGCGGCCGAGACGCCCCACTTCTCTTCGAGCATCTTCGACAACTCGGCCGCCTCGAGGACGGTCAGGTTGGAAAGGTCTTCAACGATTTTTGCGAGATCGGTCATTTCAGTGTCTTTCTTTGAGGTTCGGTTGGTTTCGGTTCACCGCAGCGGTCACGCCGCTTCACTCTTGGTGGCATAGGCATTCAGCACGCGCGCCAGTTGGCCGGCAGGCGCCTGCAGCACACCCGCGATGCGGGTGGCAGGCGTCTGGATCATGCCCACGATCTTCGCGCGCAGTTCGTCGAGCGACGGCAGGTCGGCAAGTTGCTTCACTGCTTTTGCGTCGAGAACCGTCTCGCCCATCGCGCCGCCGAGGATCACCAGCTTCTGGTTGTCCTTGGCGAACTCGATCGCAACCTTGGGGGCAGCAACCGGGTCGTTCGAATAGGCGATCGCCGTCGGCCCCGCGAAGAGATCGTCGATCTGCTTCATCGGGGTGCCGTCCAGAGCGAGCTTCGCGAGCCGGTTCTTCGTTACCTTGAACGAAGCGCCGGCCTTGTTCATCCGCGAACGCAGATCGGACATCTGGTTCACGGTGAGACCGCTGTAGTGGGCGACGACGACCACAGCGGCGGTCGAAAACACGCCGTTGAGTTCCGTCACGAGCTCTGACTTTTCAGCTCTGTCCACTTTCTCTCTCCGTGCGCATGAAACCCTCATGCACTCAGGGGCGACTTCGGTACGGACACGATGCCCGTCACTCCGCCGCCGTTGGCGTTTGCCGCTCGAAGCGGACGCGGGGCGGTCAAGCCTCGCGCCTCTATCGAACGGCGCTCACTTGCCTGTCGTCCCGGGTTCCAACCGATCCCAGAGAGCCCGGAGGCTCCATGAAACCGTTCAAACTCCCGTCTATTGCCGGCCGCCCTCTTTTGGCGATTAAGCGTCGGCTCACGAATGAACCTCGGCGCCCGCAGTCTCGGACAGGTGAACGGACGAAGGCGTAGCCACTCCGGCTCGCCGCCAAAGTGACCACACGTCTCGTCCGTACTTGCCGTTCGCAGCCTCGCAATGAGACCGCGAACGGAAACTCTTCTACCGCCTCAGGCGGTCACGCTTTGCGGTTCGACCTTGACGCCGGGGCCCATGGTCGAGCTCAGCGCAATGCGCTTTATATAAGTGCCTTTCGAACCGGCCGGCTTCGCCTTCTGCACCGCATCGATCAGCGCGCGCACATTGCCGAGGATCTGTTCCTCGGTGAAGCTCGCCTTGCCGACGCCGGCATGAACGATGCCCGCCTTCTCGACGCGAAACTCGACCGCACCGCCCTTCGCGGCTTTCACCGCTTCGGCGACGTCCGGCGTCACCGTGCCGACCTTGGGGTTCGGCATCAGACCGCGCGGCCCGAGCACTTTGCCGAGACGGCCGACCAGCGGCATCATGTCCGGCGTGGCGATGCAGCGATCGAAGTCGATCTTGCCGCCCTGCACGATCTCGGCCAGGTCTTCGGCACCGACAATGTCGGCACCCGCGGCCTTGGCGGCATCCGCCTTGTCGCCCTTGGCAAACACCGCGACCCGGACCGAACGGCCCGAACCGTTCGGCAGCGCCACGACGCCACGGACCATCTGGTCCGCATGACGCGGATCGACGCCGAGCGAGATCGCAACCTCGATCGTCTCGTCGAACTTGGCGGTCGCACGCTCTTTCACGAGCTTCACCGCTTCGCCGAGCCCGTAGGCCTTCTTGTGTTCGACACCCTCACGGGCCTTCGTAATACGCTTGCCTGCTTTGCTGCTCATCGCGCTCACTCCACCACCTGAAGGCCCATGGAACGGGCGGAACCGGCAATAATCTTTGTCGCCTGATCGAGATCGTTGGCATTGAGATCGACGAACTTCGCTTCGGCGATTTCGCGGCACTGGTTCAGTGTCACGGTGCCGGCGCTGGCGCGTCCAGGCGTCTTCGAGCCCGATGTGATCTTCGCTGCCTTCTTCAGGAAATAGGACGCCGGCGGCGTCTTCATCGCGAAGGTGAACGAGCGATCCGAATAGGCCGTAATGACGACCGGGATCGGCATGCCCTGTTCCATTTTCTGCGTCGCCGCGTTGAACGCCTTGCAGAACTCCATGATGTTGAGGCCGCGCTGACCGAGCGCGGGGCCGATCGGCGGCGACGGATTTGCCGCGCCTGCCGGCACTTGCAGCTTGATATAGCCTTCGATTTTCTTCGCCATGTCTTTCCCCTGCCGGACATCACCGGCGCTTTGGGTTAGTGGTCAGCAGCACATCGGTTTTCTCGACCGATATGCCTCCCACGAGAGTGCGAGGCGGGTTGAAGCCCTTAGAGCTTCTCCACCTGCGCATATTCGAGCTCGACCGGTGTTGCCCGGCCGAAAATCGACACGGCCACCTTGAGCCGTGCCTTCTCTTCGTCGACTTCCTCGACGAAACCGTTGAACGACGCAAAAGGCCCGTCCGCGACGCGAACCTGTTCGCCGATCTCGAAAGTGATCGACGGCTTCGGCCGCTCCACGCCCTCCTGCACCTGATGCAGGATGCGGTCGACTTCGCCCTGGCTGATCGGCTGCGGCTTGTTGTCCGCGCCGAGAAAGCCCGTCACCTTCGGCGTATTCTTGACGAGGTGATAAGCCTCGTCCGACATTTCCATCTTCACCAGCACATAGCCGGGAAAGAACTTGCGCTCGGCGTTGATCTTCCGCCCGCGCCGCACCTCGACCACTTCCTCGGTCGGAACGAGAATTTCCTCGAACTGGTCCGAGAGTCCATGCTGCTCGGCCTGCTCCTTGAGCGACTCGGCAACTTTCTTCTCGAAGTTCGAATAGGCGTGAACGATGTACCAGCGTTTGGCCATATTTAATTCCGAAGAGGCGCGAAGCCTCGTATCCTCAATTGCCGCCGATGCCGAGCACGAGCGAAACGATGTAGCTCAGCGCCGTGTCGGCCAGAAAGAAAAACACCATCGCCAGCGCGACCATGATGAACACCATCACCGTAGTGATCATGGTCTCGCGGCGCGTCGGCCAGGTGACCTTCTTGGTCTCCGCCCGCACTTCCTGAAGAAACTCGAGTGGATTGGTCTTTGCCATTTTTCCTACCAACTGCCTCTCGGCTTCACCGGAAATCCGGCACCGCCATCTCGCCGGTTCCAACCTGCCGTCCCCGTCGCCGGGGCCTGGCAGGAGTGGAGGGGCTCGAACCCCCAACCCCCGGTTTTGGAGACCGGTGCTCTACCAGTTGAGCTACACTCCTAAGCCCCGCCGCGTGAGCGGCAAGTCTTACTTCAACACTTTCGAGACGACGCCAGCTCCAACCGTACGGCCGCCTTCGCGGATGGCGAAGCGGAGCTTCTCTTCCATCGCGATCGGCGCGATCAGCGTCACGTTCATCTTCACATTGTCGCCCGGCATCACCATCTCGGTGCCTTCCGGCAGCGTCACGATGCCCGTCACGTCCGTCGTCCGGAAGTAGAACTGCGGACGGTAATTGGTGAAGAACGGCGTGTGACGGCCACCCTCTTCCTTGGTCAGGATATAGGCTTCCGCCTCGAACTCCGTATGCGGCGTGATCGAGCCCGGCGCGCACAGAACCTGACCGCGCTCCACTTCCTCGCGCTTCGTGCCGCGCAGCAGGACGCCCACATTGTCGCCCGCCTCGCCCTGGTCCAGCAGCTTGCGGAACATCTCGACGCCCGTGCAGGTCGTCTTCACCGTCGGCTTGATGCCCACGATCTCGATTTCCTCGCCGACCTTCACGACGCCGCGCTCGATGCGGCCCGTCACCACCGTGCCGCGGCCCGAGATCGAGAACACGTCTTCGATCGGCATCAGGAACGGCAGGTTCTTCGGGCGCTCCGGCTGCGGGATATAGGCGTCGACCGCCTTCATCAGCTCCAGGATCGCGTCGTGGCCGATCTCCTTGTTGGAGTCTTCAAGCGCCGCCAGCGCCGAGCCCTTGACGATCGGAATGTCGTCGCCCGGGAAGTCGTAGCTCGACAGAAGCTCGCGGATCTCCATCTCGACGAGTTCCAGAAGCTCCGGATCGTCGACCTGGTCGACCTTGTTCATGAACACCACCAGCGCCGGCACGCCGACCTGGCGGGCCAGAAGAATGTGCTCGCGCGTCTGCGGCATCGGGCCATCGGCCGCCGAAACCACCAGGATCGCGCCGTCCATCTGCGCCGCGCCCGTGATCATGTTCTTCACATAGTCCGCATGGCCCGGGCAGTCGACATGCGCGTAGTGACGCGCTTCCGTCTGATACTCGACATGCGCCGTCGAGATCGTGATCCCGCGCGCCTTCTCTTCCGGCGCCTTGTCGATCTGGTCATAGGCCGAATACGTCGCCCCGCCCGTCTCCGCCAAGACCTTCGTGATCGCTGCCGTCAGCGACGTCTTCCCGTGATCGACGTGACCGATCGTACCGATGTTGCAGTGCGGCTTGTTCCGCTCAAACTTCTCTTTGGCCATGGGCGTTAGCTACCTTCAATTGATCGGTTAGGACTTGATCGGCGCGCGCCGCGCTCGAACTCTTCTTACTCTTGCCTCTGTCTTCGGCCGCTTTTCGCCTCGGCGGGGCGCCGCGCCGGCAGCACGGAGACTGGAGCGGGTGAAGGGAATCGAACCCTCGTCATCAGCTTGGAAGGCTGTTGCTCTACCATTGAGCTACACCCGCCGACCGGGTCCGTACTGGCCCTGCACTGTTCGCCTGTCTTTATGCCTGCGCTGGATGGTGGAGGGGGTTGGATTCGAACCAACGTAGGCATAGCCAACGGATTTACAGTCCGTCCCCTTTAGCCACTCGGGCACCCCTCCGTGTCCGATGTCAAATGTTGTGAAATCCCAATAAGTTCGCGGATGTGACTGGTCTTGCGGCCTCGTGGGACACGCGCGGCTTTATTCAGGTTTGCCGCCGCTGTGTCAACTAAAATCCCGGTCCCGAAAGCGTGAACACCCCCGCAGCGCGCCTCCAGCCGTTTCGTCCGGCAAGGCGTACTGTTCGGGGGCGTTTGCATGAGCCCGAGACGCGAAATATAAGCGCCCCCATGAGCAGACGCAAGCAACCCTCCCGCTCCCGTCCTTCCGGCGCGCCCCAACAGGGGTCCCGCCCGCCTAAACATGGGTCAAGACAGGGCGGCGGCAAGGGTGGCCGGCCGGGCGATGACAGCTATCTATATGGTTTTCATGCAGTTTTGGCTGCCTTGCGCAATCCGGCCCGCGCCGCCGAACGCCTTTGTCTGACCCGCAATGCCGAGGCCGAGCTGACCCGCCAGGGGGTCAACCCCGCAACGGCCTTCGATCTCCGTCCCGAAATTATGGAAAACGAAGACCTAGCGGCCTTGCTGCCCCCGGGCGCGGTCCATCAGGGTATCGTGCTCCGCGCCTCGCCCCTGCCCGAGCGCGATGTCGCCGAGGCCTGCGAGGGTGCCGACCGCGTCGTCGTGCTGGATCAGGTCACCGACCCGCACAATTTCGGAGCGATTCTCCGCTCCGCCGCCGTTTTCGGGGCAACGGCGCTCATCACAACCGACCGCAACAGCCCGCCCTTCGGCGGCGCTCTGGCCAAGGCGGCCTCGGGCGGGCTCGAGCAGGTCCGCATCGCCCGCGTCACCAATCTGGTCCGCGCCATCGATGAACTGAAGGAATTGGGCTTCGAGGTGATCGGTCTCGACGGCGAGGGCGAGGCCTCCCTGCCCGATCTCAAGCTCTCGCCCCGCGTGGCGCTGGTCCTCGGCGCCGAGGGTGCGGGCCTGCGCCGCCTCACCCGCGAACATTGCGACCTGCTGGCCCGCCTGCCGGCCGCCGGCGCCATGAAAAGCCTCAACGTCTCCAACGCCGCCGCCGTCGCGCTCTACGAATTGTTTCGCCGCGGCAGATGACGCTGCGCGCTATTCCACTGTAGACGACGCCCTCCGCCGCTCCGCGCTGCGCTGATGAAGATCTACGACACGACGCAGAAACCACTGTCCAAAATCGCCTGCCGACTGCAGCGGATGGGCGCGCCGCGCCGCCCTCTGGCTCATCAGCACGCCGGACGGGCGAGGAGGTGGCGTAATGATGCCGCGCTGCGTTTCGCGCACGAGCATTGTCATCACATTGTATTCATCGAGCACGCGTCGCCGCGCTTCTTCGATGGCAGGTAATCGCTTCTCGTATTCTCCGGCCGCCATGGCTGATCTGATGATCGCAACGGCGTGCTCCGGGTTGCGTATATCGATCGGGATCACGCTGTCAGCCGGGAAATATTTCGCGATGTCCGGCGCACCGAAATAGAAAGGTAACGCGAGACCCAGAAAGGCGTCGGTCAATTTCTCGGAGACATGCGCGTCGGCAATGTGGTTCTCAATGACGATCTGGTACTTGTAGGGATCGATGGCATCGGCCTTGTCCGCAATACCTCGCAGCCCGCGCCCGAAGACATTGGCCTCGGGCATTAGCCGCGCCAACGCCATCGTAAAGCGATACCTGTCGAGATGCGCCGTATGCTTGTCCTGCTTCGTCGAGGACATCATGCCCACTTCGTCGCTCTTGTTTCGCGGCGGATTTGCGACAATTTCATCGTAGGTCCGCGCATGCCCCCCACCCATGCCGTAAAACCAGCGCAATCCGGGCACGCCGAACACACGGCCCGGATGGTCCAGCGCTGCGGGCTCATGGCTCGTGATCACTCGGCCGAATTGGTTGATGAAGGCCCGATCATAGCGCTTGATCGAGCTTGGTTCAGACGTAACGAGGATTGTGTTTTCCGGCGGACAGGCCAGCCGCTCGACCCGCATCGAGTTTCGTTCGCCGTCTAAGGGCGGCAAATTATCATAGACCGCCAGCCAGTCGTAAATGCGAGCCTCGGGATCGTAAACGAAATCGGGCCAATCCGCGGGCCGCTGCTTTGGTAACTGACGGGAGAGTATGTTGAAGTCCTTGGCATGAAGCACCCCTCGGCCGAGAACCTTGATGATCGGTTTTGAACGCATTGCCAATCCGGAGTTGCGAACGAACGCCTGGGGCCGATACCAGCACTCGCCGCATTTGCAGCAAAGAGAGCGGGCATACTTAAGCGGCGGCCGACTCTTTGTCGCATATTCCGATCCGGTCGGCCAGAGCCCCTAACTCTCAAAGAAATTCAGGTTCGCATTGCAGACCTGCGCCACCTCGCGCGTCGACATGAAGCGGCTCAACTCGTCGAACAATGCCGCCACGCTGCGCGCAACGCCGTTGGGCGTGTAGAACAGCCAGCGGTTGGCCGCCGCGGCGGACGGCATAAGCGATGCGGCCGACGTCGCCGCCGCTGTGTCGCGCGTCTTGATGAGCTGTGCAGCGCCCGCCGGACCGAAAACATGCGCGGCATAAAGTTCGCCATGCGCCGGCGCCCGCCCCAGCAGCTTTCCAAGCGCGTCCTTGTTTTCCATCGTCAGTTCGCCGGCCATCAGCGCCGCAATATGCGCATCCGTCCGCAGCGCAAGCACCTCGTCCCGCGCCGCGCTCGAAACCGGTGCAAACCGTCCATTGGACTGCCGTGCAAGCAGGGCCGCTTCCGCTTCCAACCCGTGCTTGGGTCCGTAGCGGCCGAGCACCTCGTACCAGGTCTGCTGGATAAACTGGAACGGACCGGTCGCCGATGATGTCGGCGCTTGAGCGGTCAGCGCCAGGCCGCTCTCGCGCAGCGCGATGTGGAGCAGATAACCCGAGTTGGCGCCCGTCGCCTGCGACGCCGCGACGATGGCGCTCAACAGGTCCGGGCCAAGCTCGGCCATCGACTGTTCGACCGCGTCGGGTTCCGGAAGCACCAGCGATGTCGGCTTCTCTTCGTCCGGCCTTTCCCGCTCGGCGGCGTAAAGGTCCTTGACCGCTTCCGCGATCGCGTCGACGTCTTCCTGCGAGAGATGCACTTCGGTGCGTCTCTCCTCGCGCGCCACGCGCCGCTCGGCACGCTGCTGCTCGGCAATGTTGCGCGATGCAACGACCGCCGCACCTTCCGCCGCCGCCATTGACGTCAGCGACCTCATGTCGTCCAGAAAATCGCCGCTCTCGAGGTACTCGACGAGATCGCGCACCGGCTCGATTGCCATCAGCGCCCGTCCGCTTCGCTCGAACGCCGAATTGCCGTCATCTGCCGTTGCCATATCCCAGGCAAGCAGGGCAATCAGTAAGAGGCTGAGTCTCATCCACATGACGCTGACGCTCCTTTCACGGAGCGGAAACGCACCAAAGGGAGCGTTTGTCCGCCCCCGATATGCCCAGAATGCATCGAAGCGATTGAACCCGGCCTGAGACCGCCGTTCATCTGGCGTTAACTATAAATGCCCGGAATCCCCGAATTCTTGCCTGCGCTCTCACAAAGCAGGGGCCTTCAGCCGGTTTTCGGTCAGGTAACGCGCAAGCGCATGAATAACCGGCGCCACGGCCGCCCGCGCCATCATGCGCTTGCGCCATGCCGCAAGATGCCGCAAATCCGGATCCGGTGCCCCGCCCATGAACGCCGTGAAGAAGCTGGCGCACATGAAGGCGATGTCGGCGTAGCTGTAGTCGCCGGCGATGTAGTCGCGATCCGCCAGCAAGGCGTCCATTTCCGCATAGTAGGCCGCGATCTTCACCAGCGCCGACTGCGTCTCCGGTTTTTGTGGATCGCCGAGCGTCTGCAACAGCACGACGAAGAAAGGAAAGAAAACCTCGTCGGACTTCAATTCCATCAATCGCGCAAGGGCGCGCGTCTCGGCCGCCGCCGGCCAAAGCGCTGGTGCCGGAAACCTGTCTTCGAGATATTCGAATATCTGCGTCGAATCGAATATCTCGACCGCGCCGTCCAGCAGCACGGGAACCTGTTTCTTGGGGTTGATCCGCGCAACATCCGGATGCGTCGGCGAATAGCGATCCTTGATCGAGAAGGGCACCATCTCGATTTCGCACGCGATTCCTTTTTCGGCGACGGCGATCTGTGCCTTGGCGCCGAACATGCTGAGCGGACCCGACAGCAACCTCATGAAATCCTCCAGAACTTCTGATGACCGGAGGCTCATAACTGGGCGCCGCCGCACGTCTTTTCAGGGTCCAATTCCAGCAAACGATGCGGGCCACACCGTCACATGCGCCGAGGCACCGCTTGCCGCGAGGCTGCCCCGCCACTATCTTGCGGGCCACGGTCGCCCTTGTAGCTCAGTTGGTAGAGCACCTGATTTGTAATCAGGGGGTCGCGGGTTCAAATCCTGCCGGGGGCACCGTCTCATCCGGAGTTTCCGCTCATGTCCATGCCGGCCGAAGTCAAAGCGCGTGCCGCGGCGCTGATCGCCGTGGAGCGCCAGCGTTTTGCCGAGCTGCACCCGGCCTCCCGGCAGATGGCGGCAAATGCCGGTGAGCATTTCCCCGGCGGCGTGCCGCTGCACTGGATGCTCGACTGGGAAACGCCCTTCCCGCTTTTTGTCCGGCAGGCAAACGGCTCGACCGTGACCGACATTGACGGCCGCCATTATGCGGATTTCTGCCTCGGCGACACCGGTGCAATGTTCGGTCATTCGCCGGCACCCGTCGCCCGCGCGATCGCCGATCAGGCCGGCCGCGGTCTGACTGCCATGCTCCCTTCCGACATCACGGCCGAAGTCGGCACACTGCTCGCTTCCCGCTTCGGCCTTCCCTTCTGGCAGGTGACGGCGACGGCGAGCGACGCCAACCGCGCGGTCGTGCGTTGGGCGCGCGCGCTGACCGGTCGCCCGAAAGTGCTGGTCTTCGACGGTTGCTATCACGGTCAGGTCGAGGACGCCTTCGTGAAGCTCGAAGATGGCGAAACCAGAATGAAACCGAGCCTGCTCGGCCAGGTGAGCGACATCGCACAAACCAGCATCGCCGCGCCTTTCAACGATCTCGAAGCGGTCGAGCGCCTTCTAGGCGCCGGCGACATCGCGTTGATCCTCACCGAACCGGCACTGACCAACACGGCGATGGTCCTGCCCGAACCCGGTTTCATCGAAGGCTTGCTCGCCGCGGCGCAGCGTCACGGCACACTTGTTTGCCTCGACGAAACGCACACCATCTCCGCCGGCCTCGGCGGGTTCACCCGCGCGCGCGATCTTGCGCCCGATTTTTTCGTGCTAGGAAAGCCGGTTGCCGGCGGACTTCCCGCCGCTGTTTTCGGTTTCACCTCGGCGGTCGAAGCCGATATGCGCCGCGTGCTCGAAACGAAAACGCCGGGCTATTCCGGCATCGGCACCACGCTCTCCGGCAACATGCTGGCGCTGGCCGCGATGCGCGCCTGCCTCGCCGAAGTGATGACCGGCGAGGCCTATGCACACATGACAGCGCTCGCATCGCGTCTTGCGCAAGGCCTGCGCGACGCCGTCGCAAAACGCCAACTGCCCTGGACGGTGACGCAACTCGGCGCCCGCGCCGAACTCGTGTTCAGCGCCCGCCCGCTCCGCAACGGCGCCGAAGCGGCCGCCGCAATCGATCACACCGTCGAACGCGCCATCCATCTCTTTCTCCTCAACCGGGATGTGCTGGTGACACCCTTCCACAACATGACCCTCGTTGCGCCTTCGACGACACAAGCCGATATCGACAAGCTGGTGCAGAATTTCGACGAAGCGCTTGGCCTGCTCTGCGGCGAAAAGGAGATCGCGGCATGACCCGCGCCGACGAAAAAGAAGCGACGGAATTTCTCACGGCCCATCCGGAGATCGTGCAGATACAGGCTTTTCTGACCGATCCATCGGGCGTTGCGCGTGGCAAAGTCCTGCGCCCGGAGGAAATGCTGACCGCCTATCGCGATGGCCGGCCGCTTCCCTGCTCGATCCAGTCGCTCGACATGCTGGGCGCCGACGTGCTGGAAACGGGTCTCGTCTGGGAGGAAGGCGACAGCGACCGCCCCTGCTTCCCCGTAGCCGGAACGCTGACCCATGCGCCGTGGCACGACACGCCGACCGCGCAAATGATTCTTGCCTCCTGGGAGCGCGACGGCTCGCCGACACCCGCCGATCCGCGCCACGCGCTGGCCCGCGCGGTCGCCTCGCTCGAAAGCAAGGGCCTGAAGCCCGTCGTTGCCATCGAACTCGAATTTTATCTGATCGACCGCGCCGCCGCGCAGTCGGGCAAACCTCGGCCGCCCGCCGCGCCCAACGGCTTCGCGCCGTCGCACCTGCAGGCCTATCTGATGCAGGATGTCGAGGATTTCGCCCCCGTTCTCGACGACATCTTTGCCGGCGCGAAGAAGATGGGCCTTCCCGCCCGCACCCTGATTTCGGAATATGCGCCCGGCCAGTTCGAAATCGTGCTGGCCCATCGCGACGACGCGATGCGCGCCGCCGACGACGCAATTCTCTACAAGCGTCTCGTCAAGGGCATCGCCGACCGCCACGGCTACATCGCCACCTTCATGGCAAAGCCCTATGCCGGCATGTCGGGCAGCGGCCTGCATGTGCACATCTCGCTGGCCGACGAAAAGAACCCCAACCTCTTTGCCGGCGACGATCCATCGCTGACGCCGCTGCTGCGCCACGCCATCGGTGGCCTCGAAGCCACCATGGCGGAAAGCATGGCCATCTTCGCGCCCAATGCGAATTCCTTCCGCCGCTTCCGCCGCAATACCTATGCGCCGCTCGCGCCCGCATGGGCCATCGACAACCGCTCGGTGCCGCTGCGCGTCACGTCGGGGCCCGCCGCCACGCGTCATCTCGAACACCGCGTCTGCGGCGCCGACGCCAACCCCTACATTGCGCTTGCGGCCGTCATCGCCGGTATTGACGAAGGCATCGACAAGAAATGCGAGCCGAGCGAACCGGTGACCGGTGACGGATATTCAAAGCGCGAAGCGACGCTGCCGATGAACTGGTGGAAGGCGCTCGAAACCGCGCGCGGCTCCGAATTTCTTCGCGAACGCCTCGGCAAAAAATTCATCGACATCTTCCTGACCATCAAGGAAGTCGAATGCGACCGCTTCTTCGCCGAAATCTCCGACGTCGATTTCGACTGGTACCTGCGCAACGTCTGAGCCGCGCCGCCTAGTCCGGGCAGGGATAATTGGTCGCCAGCGTACGCGCGCCCATTTCGAAGGCTGACCGTCCATAAAGCTCCGGGTGTTCCGGCGCGAATTCGATCACCTGTCGCGCAAAGGTTTCGAAGGCCAGCTGTTCCGGCAGACGGAAACAGACCTGCTCGTCCATACCCGGCCCGAGGCGGCGCACGATCATCGGCGCGCCGGCCTCGACCGAGGCGTAGACGCCGGCAGCAAGACCGGCCAGAAACTGATGACAGGACGCGCGCGCAATCCGGTCGTCGGCTTCCGCCGACGCGCTCGCGGCAATCGTGCAGGCCGACACAAGCTCGGCCCCTGTCGTAATGCGCGGTGCCTGCGCCAGCGCAATGCCCGCCGGCAGCATCGATGCCGCCAACGCCATTGCGGCAAGTTTGCTGACATATTTCATCGCCATCTCCCTCTACAGTTGACTTCGGTCATTATGAACCCGATTTGCGCGCCTCGCACATCAACCGGTGACGCGCGACGAAACGGCGCAGACGGAAAATGGCGGCCCGACAGGGCGAATCCCTTTGCCATCCCGCCGCGCTTTGGCTTCAGTCGGCGCTCGTCGCCTTCTTCAGCGGATCCTCGAGCGGCACCTGACCCTGTTCGGAAAAGCGCTTCCGCGCCGCTTCCTCTTCCTTTGTCCGCGATGCCTGATCGGTGATCTGACGGCCCAGCGCGACGACATTCGGAATCTCGTCGTCGGCCAGCGCCTTCATATACTGCTTCCGCTTCATCGCCTTTTCGATATAGGGCGCAAGCTCTTCCGCTTTCTTCTTCTGGCGCTCGTCCTCATGCTCCTTGAATTCCGGCATGACATCGCGCGCGAACATTTCCAGCGCCTCGCAAATATGCTCATGCCGGTTGCGCCCGCCCTGCTGGATGAACGACACCTGATCGACGCCGGCCTCAGCAAAACCGCGCAGATGTTCGCGCATCTGCTCCGGCGTGCCGATGCCGCGATTGCCGCCTTCTTCCGGCAAATGCGGCCGCGCCTTCTCGAAGGCTTCCCAGATATTCGTGCGGCCCGGCTTGTGCTCGCCGAAAATATAATGATGACCGAGCGCGTAACCGAAGAAACGGAAGCCGTCCATGCCGCGGCGCTTGGCTTCCTCGGCATCCTTGTGCAGCGAGAAACCCGTCACCATCGCGATATTCGGATTGCAGGCATGACCGATCGGCACCGCCTCTTCCTTGAAGATCCGGTAATAGTCATCGACCCATTGCTTGGCTTCCGCCGGATCGACAAACGCAAATGTCAGCGCGCCGATGCCGAGCCGCGCCGCAAGTTTGATCGTCTCGCGATTGGAGCAGGCGACCCAGAGCGGCGGGTGCGGCCGTTGCACCGGCTTCGGCACCACATTGCGGCACGGCATCGAGAAGAACTCGCCCTCATAGCCGGGATAGGGATCCATCGCCATCATGTTGGCGCACTGCTCCACGGCCTCACGCCATTGCGAACGCTTCTGTTCGACCGGCACGCGGTAGCCGCCGAGTTCGAGCAATGCCGAGCTTTCGCCGGTGCCCCATTCGACGCGCCCCTTCGACACAAGGTCGAGCGTCGCAATGCGCTCCGCCACACGCGCCGGATGGTTGTAGTTCGGCGGCATCAGCGTGATGCCGTGGCCGAGCCGGATATTCTTCGTGCGTTGCGAGCAGGCCGCGAGAAAAACTTCCGGCGCGGACGAGTGCGAATACTCCTCAAGGAAATGATGCTCGACTTCCCACGCATGATCGATGCCGATCTTGTCCGCGAGCTCCACCTGATCGAGCGCATCCTGAAAGAGCTTCAGCTCGTCGCCCTCATGCCAGGGCCGCGGCAATTGATGCTCGTAGAAAATGCCGAACCGCATGACGCATCTCCCGTTCTTGTGTTCTAGTCGAATACCTTGATCCTGTCGGGCGTCTTGTAGCCGGAACCGGCAAGCGCCGGGCTCTCGGCCGCATGTGCAAAGGCCGCCTCGATGTTGCGCGCCCGCTCGGCAAAAAGCGGCGCCATGTCCGGATGCGTAAAGATGTAGAGCTCACCCGCCTGAATGGCCTCCACGACCCGCGCGCCGACACGGTCGGGATCGAGGCCGCTCAGCACGAGATCGCGCGTCGACGCCGCGCGCTCCGCATCGCGTTCGTCCGGCGGCGGGCCGAACCGCTCCTGCCGCGCCCGCGAGCTTTCATATATGCGCGTCCTGACGAAACCCGGACAGAGGACCGACACGCCGATATTTTCCGGCGCCAATTGCGCATGCCAGCCTTCCGACATACCCACCACGGCATATTTGGACGCCGTGTAAGGCTCCATGCCCGGTATCGAAATCATCCCCGCCATAGACGCGGTGTTGACGAAATGCCCGCCCTCGCCATGCGCACGGATATGCGGCAGAAAAGCTTCGGTGCCGTAAACGACGCCCATCAGATTGACGGCGATGGTCCAGTCCCAGTCGCCCGGCTTCAGCGTGCCGATGGGCCCGCCCGCGCCGACACCGGCATTGTTGCAGACGACATGCACCTTGCCGAACGTCGCGACGGTTTCCTCCGCCGCGCGCTCCACCGATTTTCGCTCGGCGACGTCGCAGCGCACGCCCGCCGCCTTGATCTGCCGTTCCTTGAGTTCGGCAACCGCCGCCGCAAGGTCGTCCTCGTTGATGTCGCCCAGCATCACGTTCATACCGGCCGCGCCGAAAGCCCGCGCCATCGACAGCCCGATGCCGCTCGCGCCGCCCGTCACAAAGGCGGTCTTGCCTGCAAGCTCCTTCATCACGCCGCCTTCCGGATGTCGTCGAGCGCATCGAATTCGGCAAAGAGCTTCGTTCCGTCCGGAGCCTGCGCCAACCCGCTGCGGATCGCCTCGCGCGTCTGCTCGCGGCCGAGATCGGCTTGCGTCACCGCATGCCAATGCACCATTCCTTCCCAGATCGGATCGATCAGCGCGCTGCCCTTGACGCGCGAACCGTCGACACCCTTGAAAGTGAAGCTGCGCATCTCGGAAATCGCGGTCTGCAGATAGCCGACATGAATGGCCTCGTCGGTCCGGATGCGTTCGACCATCTCGGCCGCGAGTTGCGCATCCGCCCGGCGGTCCGGAAATGCCTCGGGGTCGCGCATGATCTCGCAGCAGAACGCGAAGAAGCTTTCGGCCCGCACTTCGATCATCAGCACATTCATCAACAGCAGGATCAACTGCTCGAAGCCCGCGGGCAGTTGCGGCATCAACCGGCCCGTATCCGGCCTCCCGATGCTTGCCGGCACTTCCGGCATCGGATAACGGTCCTTGCCGAAGCAGAGGTCGCGCGCCGCGTACCACATCTGGTCATGCGCGCCATATTCGGGCGCCGCCGGATCGCCGCCCTCGTCGGCGCCATGCGCATAGAGCAAACCCTTGTGCAGGTGTCCGGTGCAGGTCTGCGAAATGTCGTCCTCGATGATCGACTGGAAATCCGGCGCATCGAGATCGCAAAGCAGCCGTCCTCGCGCCTCGATGACGCCGGTAATCGTCAGCGAATTCCAGAACGGAATGCCGACGCCATGACGCAGCAGGTATTTTTCCTGCGGAATATTGGGATAGTTGCCGCGCTTGAGAAGCTGCACCGTCGCATCGATCAGCGGATAGCCGCGCGCTTCCAGCGCCGCCGCCCATGCCTTCACCGCCGGCCAGCGATGCAGCACCCGCGGGGAGACATAAGTGCCATCCGCCAGAAATCCGCCATGCAGCTTGTAGCCTGCCTCCACATGCGGCCGCGCATAATCGTGCGAGGCCATCAGCTCATCTCGCGTATATGAGAGCTTTGCCACTTTCATTTCCTCCGGTTCGGCCTCTTTTGCGGGCCGCTATTTCTTCAGTGCACGAACGAAAAGCCTGGTCATTCCGTCGATCAACGTGTCGCGGTCGAGCTTCTGGCGAAAGCCATAGGCGCCGCCCTGCTTGATCGCGCCGACGATGAGATAGCCCGCAAGTCGGCTGTCGAGATCGGCAAGCGCCTCGCCGGTCGCCTTCCAGTGTTCGAGCGCCTTGATCCAGCTTTCCGCCCAGCGATCCGCCGGCATCTTCCGCCCGGTGTCGCCTTTCGACAGCACACTGACATCGGTCAGCGTCGCCGCCAGCACGCCGGGATTGGCGTCGGAATATTCGAAAATCGCCAGCAGGATTTCGCGGATACCGTCCTCGAGCGAATTCGCACCCGCCAGATGCGCTTCGAGGAACACTTCCAGTTCCTCGGCCGCCTCCTCGGTGAAGGCGAGGAAGCAATCGAGCTTGTCTTCGAAATGGAGGTAGAACGTGCCGTGGCCGACGCCGGCCTCGCGCGAAATGTCCTGAGGCCGCGTCTCGTGATAGCCGCGCTCGACGAAGAGCTTGCGTGCCGCCGCCATCAGCTTGCGGCGGCTTTCCAGCTTGCGCCGGACCGCGCCGGTCACGCCGCCCTCCGCCTTCCCGGCGGTGGACGCGATTTCGGCTTCGTCATTTTCCAGGACGGCCGCTTCTGCGGCTTCTCGGGTCCCGGAGCCGGTTTCCTCCGTGATCATGCGGAAAGCGTTGCCCCGAAATGACAAAATGTCAATAAACCCTGACGGCCTTTGTGGAGATTTTATGCAGCCGCCCGGCCTACTCCGCCGCCTTGCGCCCGCCTTCGATGATCTGCCAGAGCTTCAAAGGCGTCACCGGCATGTCGATTTCTTCAATGCCATAGGGCTTCAGCGCATCGATCACCGCATTGATGAAGGCGGCCGGCGCGCCGACCGTCCCCGCCTCGCCCGCACCCTTAACGCCAAGCTCGTTCGATAGCGCCGGGAACTCGTTGTAGCTGACATCGAACGAAGGCACGTCGTCGGCGCGCGGCATCCAGTAATCCATGAACGAACCGGTCACGAGCTGCCCGGCCGCGTCGTAAAGCGCATGTTCGCCCATCGCCTGCCCGAGCCCCTGCACGATGCCGCCATGCACCTGCCCCGCCACGAT
The DNA here is from genome assembly GCF_019635935.1 of Parvibaculum sp. Classification (NCBI taxonomy): domain Bacteria; kingdom Pseudomonadati; phylum Pseudomonadota; class Alphaproteobacteria; order Hyphomicrobiales; family Parvibaculaceae; genus Parvibaculum; species Parvibaculum sp. The sequence goes on from NZ_JAHBYN010000001.1 coordinate 492,747, forward strand.
CAGCGGATTGATGATCTGGCCGAAATCGTCGACCGCCGTGAACTTGACGATGCGGAACTGCCCGGTATCGGCATCGATCTCGACTTCGCAGATATGCGCGCCGTTCGGAAACGTGTTCTTGTCCTGCTTGTACTCGCCGTTGCCCGCAAGTTCACCGAGATTGGCCTGCGTCGCCGCGATGCGCGCTACGGCGAAGAGATCGATCGTCTTGTCGGTTCCCGCCACCGCGAAAACCGGCTGGCCGTCGGCGCCGCGATATTCGATGTCGGCCTTGGCCGCTTCGAGCTCGTTGGCCGCAATCTCGCGCCCCTTCTCGATCAGCTTGTCGGAGGCATCCGCCATCGCGCCATTGGCGAGATAGAGCGCCTTCGATCCGCCGGTGCCCGCGCCGCCGGGCAGAATGTCCGAGTCGCCGAGATGCACCTTGATCTTCTCGGCATCGACGCCAAGCCGCGACGAGATGAGCTGCGTCCACACCGTTTCGTGGCCCTGCCCGTTGGTCTGCTGCCCGGTCCACACATGCACCATGCCATCCGCGCCATCGACGGCGACGCGCGCATAATCGGCCATGCCCGCCGCCGTGCGCTCGACATAATAGCTGATGCCGATGCCGCGCAGCTTGCCGTCCTTGGCCGCCGCCGCGCGCCGCGCCTCGAAGCCGTCATAATCGGCGCGCTTCATCGCATCGTCGAGATTGAATTCGAAATTGCCGGAATCGAAGGGCAGCGACGGCGGCGCGTTGAACGGCATCGCGCTTTGCGGCACGAAATTGCGCTTGCGCAACGCGGCCGGCGTGAGCCCGATCTCCTTCGCCGCCTTCTCCATCAACCTTTCGATGACATAGGACGCCTCCGGCCGCCCCGCACCGCGATAGGCGTCCACCGGCACGGTGTTGGTGTAGACGGCGCGCACATGATTATACATCGCCGGCACCACATAGACGCCGACATGCATGCCGCGCGGCGCGAGCGAAGGAATGAACGGCCCGAACTGGCTCTGATAGGCGCCGAGATTGGCGATCGTGTCGACCTCGACGGCAAGGATCTTCCCGTCCTTGTCGAGCGCCAGCGCCGCCTCCGTCACATGGTCGCGTCCCTGGCTGTCGGTGACGAAACTGTCGGAGCGGTCGCCGACCCATTTGACCGGCCGCCCCAGCATCTTCGAGGCGAACAGCACCAGCGGATATTCGGGATAGACGAAAGTCTTCATGCCGAAGCCGCCGCCGACATCCTCGGTGATCACGCGCAACTTCTCGACCGGAATTTTCAGCGAATGCAGCGCGATGTTGTTGCGCATCCCGTGCACGCCCTGGCTCGCCGTGTAAAGCGTGTAGTGGTCGCGTTCCGCATCGTAGGCGCCGAGCGCCGCGCGCGGTTCCATCGCCGCGACGACGATTCGGTTGTTGACGAGCTTGATGCGCGTCACATGATGCGCCGCCTTCATCGCCTCGGCCACCTCGTCGGCCTTGCCGATCGACCAGTCATAGGCAAGGTTGCTGCCGTTCTCCTCCCAGATCACCGGCGCATCCGGCGCAATTGCGCCCGCCGTGTCCGCCGTCGCCGGCAGGTCGTCGTAATCGACAATCAGCAGTTCCGCCGCGTCGCGCGCCTGCGCCGCCGTCTCGGCCACGACCATCGCCACCGTGTCGCCGACATGGCGCACCCGGTCGCGCGTGATGAGATTGCGAACCGTCTTGAAGATCGGCGTGCCGTCCTTGTTCTTCAGCATGTCGGCGGCCGGCGAATAGACCGTGCCGAGCCCGGCCTTTTCCGCGTCCTCGCCCGTATAGACCGCGATCACGCCCGCCGCAGCCTTCGCATCCGATGTGTCGATGCCGGTGATCCGCGCATGGGCGCGCGGGCTGCGCACCATGAAGGCATGCGCCTGCCCCGGCAGCGACATGTCGTCGGCATAGCGACCCGCGCCCGTGATCAGTCGCAAATCCTCGACGCGCCGCGCCGGTTGCCCCACACCGAATTTCACCATCGACAGACCTCACGAGATGCAGATTGCGGATGCGATGCAGATGGCGTCTCGCCGCCCGCATTGCCAATGAAAATTCGATGAAGCGCGCGCGTGCGCCGGATCAGTGCCGGTAGGACGTGTCGATCCGGTCGAGCGTGCGCAGCAGCGCCGGCCAGGCGAGATTGCCGATGCCGTGCTTCTTGTGGAACATGCCCTGCTCGGCGGTTTTCTCCGGCACGCCCTGGTTCGGCATGGTGAGCTTCACCCCGCCCGCCAGCGCGCGCACCTGCATCGTGCAGGCCCGCTCCAGGAAATAGAGCCGCAGGAACGCATCCGGGCAGCTCGCGCCCGCCGCCAGCAGCCCGTGATTGCGCAGGATCATGCAATGCTTGTTGCCAAGGTCGCGCACCAGCCGCTCGCGCTCGTCATGTTCAAGCGCGATGCCCTCATAGTCGTGATAGGCGAGATCTTCCAGCACCACCATCGCGGTCTGCGACAGCGGCAGCAATCCGTCCGCCTGCGCCGACACCGCCACCCCGTCATCCGAATGCGTGTGGATCACCGCATTGGCATCCGGCACCGACATATGCACGGCGCTGTGAATGGTGAAGCCGGCCGGGTTCACCGCGTAATCGGTCGGCATGACGATATTGCCGTCGAGATCGATCTTGACGAGGCTCGACGCCGTAATCTCGTCGAAGCTCATGCCATAGGGGTTGATCAGGAAATGATGCTCCGGCCCCGGCACGCGCGCCGAAATATGCGTGTAGATGAGGTCGCTCCAGCCGTAATGCGCGACGAGCCGGTAGGTCGCCGCCAGATCGACGCGCACCTGCCACTCGTCCGCCGAAACCTGCTTGCGCACCGAAGCGCCGAAATCTTCCGCCACCGACATGGGGCCCGCCTTCCTTCGCATGCTTGAAAACCGGATTCTCTGTTCCGGTCAGTCTGCCATGCGCGGCGGCACTCCGCAAACGCGGTCCTATTCCGCCGCCTTCGCCTGTGGAACCGGCGCCAGCACCTTGCCCGGATTGAGGATGTTCTTCGGGTCGAGTGTGCGTTTGAGGAGCCGCATCAGCGCCACTTCTTCCGGACTGCGCGACCAGTCGAGATAGGGCCGCTTCTCGAGCCCGATCCCGTGTTCGGCCGAAACCGATCCCTGCCGCTCGCGCAACTCGCCATAAACGATCGCCTCGACGCCGCGCCGCGTCTCCGGCCCCGCATCGGGAAAGCGCCCCGGAATGACATGCAGGTTGCCGTCGCCGAGATGCCCGAACACCATCAGCGAACTGCCGGTCCACTTGGCGGCCAGCGCATTCTTCACTTCGCCGATATAGCTCTCCATGTCGGCGATCTTGAGGCTGACATCGAAAGTGAACATCGGATAGGTGTGCACCACCTGCCCCACATCGTCGCGCAGCGCCCACATCGCGTCGCGCTCGGCCTGGCTCTTGGCGATCACCGCGTCCGAAATCATGCCCTCTTCCAGCGCCGCCATCATCGCCGCCTCGAAGCGCGCGCTGTCGGCTTCCTGGTCGCCGCCCAGCGACTCCACCAGCACATAATAGGGATGCCCATGCGCGATCACCGGCCGCCCCTTGGCCGGTTCGCTGGTCACGAGCTTGTAGAAATCCTCCCACATCACCTCGAAGGCCGACAGCGCGCCGCCGAGCGCGCGCTCCATATGCCGCAGGAACGCCGGCAACTGCGCGAAACTCTCGACCGCCACAAACCCCGTATCCTGCGACGCGGGTTTCGGCCGCAGCCTCAGCACCGCCCGCGTCACGACGCCGAGCGTCCCTTCCGAGCCGATGAACATCTGCTTGAGGTCGTATCCGGCATTGTTCTTGATGAGCTTGTTCATCGACGTCATCACCGTGCCGTCCGCCAGCACGACTTCAAGTCCCAGCACCATGTCGCGCGTCATCCCGTAGCGGATCACGCGGTTGCCGCCGGCATTGGTGGAAATGTTTCCGCCGATGGTCGCCGAGCCGCGCGCGCCGAGATCGAGCGGAAACATCAGCCCCTTGGCTTCCGCCGCCTCGCACACCGTCTGCAGCACACAACCCGCCTGCACGCTCATCGTGCCGCCGGTCGCGTCGATTTCCTCGATCTTGTTCATGCGTTCGAGCGACAGCGCGATATGGCCTTGCGCCTCGCCGCCTTCGACAAGCCCGGTCTTGCCGCCCCACGGCACCACACCCTCGCCCGCCGCATGGCAAATCTTCAGCGCCTTCGAAACTTCCTCCGTCGATGCGGGCCTGAGCACGGCCGCCGGCACGCCGAGCTTGCTCCAGCCGCCGACTGCCTTCTCCTCCGCATCCTTGCCCGTCAGCACGCCCTGATCGCCCAGCGCCGCCTTCAGCTTTGCAATGAGATCGTCCGATGCCATGTCATCCTCCCGGGGATCATGTTCTTGTGCAGGACTATAGCGCGAAAGCGGCACCCGCGCGCCTCACCCGATCACCCGCTTCACACAGGCCTGCCACCGCCCGTAACGCTCCGCCCGCTCGCTTTCCGCCATTTCCGGCTCGAAGCCGCGTTCGCGCCGCCAGTGCCGCGCCACATCCGCCGCGTCGCCGTAAAATCCTGTCTGCATGCCGGCGAGATAGGCCGCCCCCAGCGCCGTCGTCTCGGTCACTTCCGGGCGTTCCACCGGCCGCCCGATAATGTCGGTGAGGTTCTGCATGAACCAGTTATTGGCGACCATGCCGCCATCGACGCGCAGCGCCTGCGGGCTTGTCAGCCCCGCCGCCTTCATGTCGTCGCCCATCGCATCCATCAGGTCGCGCGTCTGGAACGACACGCTTTCAAGCGCCGCCCTGACAATCTCCTTCGCGCCCGTGTCGCGCGTCATGCCGAACAGTGCCGCCCGCACATCGGGCTCCCAGTAAGGCGCGCCGAGCCCGGTGAAGGCCGGCACCAGCACGGCCTGGCTGTTGTGATTGGCCTCGCGCGCCATTTCCTCGCTCTCGGCCGAACTGTCGACAAGTTTCATCTCGTCGCGCAGCCATTGCACGATGGCGCCGGCCATGAAGATCGAGCCTTCCAGCGCATAGGTTGTCTTGCCGCCGATCCGGTAAGCAACGGTGCCGAGCAGCCGGTTGCGGCTTGTCACCCGCCGCGCGCCGGTGTTGACCACCGCGAAACAGCCCGTGCCATAGGTCGATTTCATCAGCCCCGGCTCGAAACAGGCCTGCCCCACGGTTGCCGCCTGCTGGTCGCCGGCGACGCCCGCCACCGGAATTTCGGCGCCGAGCAAATCCTTCGCCGTCACGCCGAAATCGGCGCAGCAATCCTTGACCTCCGGCAGCAGCGCTTTCGGAATGTCGAACCAGCCGAGGATTTCCTCGTCCCATTCCTGCTTGTCGATGTTGAAGAGCAGCGTCCGCGAGGCGTTCGTCGCATCCGTCGCATGCACCTTGCCGCCGGTCAGGTTGAAAATCAGCCACGCATCGATGGTGCCGAAACAGAGCTCGCCTGCCGCCGCGCGGCGGCGCGCATCCGGCACATTGTCGAGCAGCCATGTAAGCTTGGTGCCGGAAAAATAAGGATCGAGCAGCAGCCCCGTCTTCGCCTGCACGACGGGCTCCTTGCCCTCAGCCTTCAGCTTCGCGCACAGCGCCGCCGTGCGCCGGTCCTGCCAGACGATCGCGTTGTGCAGCGGCTTGCCGGTGGCGCGCTCCCACAGCACCGTCGTCTCGCGCTGGTTGGTGATGCCGATGGCCGCGATATTCGCCGCCGTCGTGCCCCCGGTCAGCACACCGCGGCAGACTTCCAGCGTCGCCGCCCAGATCTCGGCGGCGTCATGCTCCACCCAGCCGTCCTGCGGGAATATCTGCCGAAGCTCCTTCTGCCGGACCCGCATCGGCGAGCCCGACGCGTCGAACAGCAGCGCCCGGGTGCTCGTCGTCCCCTGATCGATCGACAGAATGTACCGCGCGTCCTCGGCCGCCATCGCCTCTCCCCCTTGATCCTCTGGACCGGGAGGCTACCCCGCTCCGTCACGCCGCAAAACCCCTCCCATTCAGGGGGCGAAATCCGACTGACCGGATGCTATATTCCGGTCATGGACCTCGACCGCCCCCTTGCCGCCGCCTCATTGCCGATGATCGACCCCTTCGGGCGCGCGGTCACCTATCTGCGCGTCTCGGTGACGGATCGCTGCGACTTCCGCTGCGTCTACTGCATGTCCGAGCACATGAACTTCCTGCCGAAGCCCGAATTGCTGACGCTGGAAGAGCTCGACCGCGTCTGCTCGGCCTTCGTCCACAAGGGCGTCTGCAAGCTCCGCCTCACCGGCGGCGAGCCGCTGGTTCGCCGCGACGTGATGACTCTCATCAAAAGTCTCGGCCGCCATCTCGAAACCGGCGCGCTCGACGAACTGACGCTGACCACCAATGGCAGCCAGCTCGCGCGTCACGCCGCCGACCTCCATGCCGCCGGCATCCGCCGCATCAATGTCTCGCTCGACACGCTGAAGCCCGATCTCTTCGCCGAAATCACCCGCTGGGGCCGCCTGCCCCAGGTGCTCGACGGCATCGAGGCGGCAAAACGCGCCGGCCTGAAAATCAAGATCAACACCGTGGCGCTGAAAGGCGTCAACGAAACGGAAATCCCGTCGCTCGTCGAATGGGCGCATGGGGAAGGCCACGACATCACGCTGATCGAAACCATGCCGATGGGCGACATCGACGGCGACCGCACCGATCAATACCTGCCGCTCTCCGCCGTGCGCCGCACGCTTGCCGAACGCTGGACGCTCGACGAAATGGATTTCCGCACCGGCGGCCCGGCGCGCTATGTCCGCGTGAAGGAAACCGGCGGCAGGCTCGGCTTCATCACGCCGCTGACGCACAACTTCTGCGAAAGCTGCAACCGCGTCCGCCTCACCTGCACCGGCACATTATATATGTGTCTGGGTCAGGACGACGCCGCCGATCTCCGCGCCGCCGTCCGCGCAAGCGCCAGCGACGACATCCTCAATACCGCCATCGATGAAGCGATCGGCCGCAAGCCGAAAGGCCACGACTTCATCATCGACCGCGACCACAACCGCCCCGCCGTCGCCCGCCACATGTCGCTGACCGGCGGTTGAACCTCACCCCTTCACCTGCCCCCGCGCCCACGTCAGATAATCTGTGTTCCCCGCAAGAATCGGCAGCACCAGCATCGCAGGCACCTCGTAAGGATGCAGTTCCCTGAGCCGCGCCATCGCTTCATCCACAAGCCCCGCCCGCGTCTTGATGAAACCCGCGACCTCCGCCTCGACCGTCACCTCACCGTCCCATTCGTAAACGGAGCGGAGCCCTGGATAGATATTGACGCAGGCCGCAAGTTTTTCCGTCACCAGCACCCGGCTCAAGGCCTCTGCCGCCGCCATCGAAGGCAAGGTCGTGTAGATAAAGACGAATTCTCCTTCTTGCGTATCTCCGCCCATATGCTTACCTCCTTGCGGCTCCGCCGCTATTATGCCGCCTGACAAGGGAAGCCGAGATGAAATTCGAGAAGATCGCCTTCGTGGCGACCGACATGCCCGAGGCACAGGCGGCGCTGAAAACCTTGCGCGCGCGCTATGGCGACGTCGCACCCGACAAGGCCGAGATCATCGTCGCGCTGGGTGGCGACGGGCTGATGCTGCAAACCCTGCACGACCACATGGACAGGCGCGTGCCCATCTACGGCATGAACCGCGGCTCGGTCGGCTTCCTGATGAACGAATACCGCGACAACGATCTTCTGCAGCGCCTCGACGCCGCCGAACTCGCGACGCTCCACCCGCTGCGCATGAAGGCGACGCTCGCAACCGGCGAAACCAGGGAAGCGCTCGCCATCAATGAAGTGGCGCTCTTCCGCGAAACCTATCAGGCGGCGAAGCTGCGCATCTCCATCGACGGCAAGACGCGCATGGAGGAGCTTGTCTGCGACGGCGTGCTGGTCGCGACGCCGGCCGGCTCCACCGCCTACAATCTTTCGGCGCAGGGCCCCATCGTCCCCATCGACGCGGCATTGCTGGCCTTGACGCCGATCAGCGCCTTCCGGCCCCGCCGCTGGCGTGGCGCGCTGCTCTCGCACCGCGCCCAGGTCCGCATCGAAATCCTCGAACACGGAAAACGCCCCGTCAGCGCCGTCGCCGACCACACCGAATTCCGCAACGTGCGCGACGTCGAAGTCGAGGAAGACGCATCGATCGACTTGCTGATGCTTTTCGACGCCGACCACTCGCTCGACGAACGCATCCTGACCGAACAGTTCTTATACTGAACTCTTGGCGGTTGCTTTTCTTCCCACCCTCCCCTTGGGGGGGAATTATATACTTGACGTACCAACCTTGATTCCCTACATTTGGGGTCAAGGAGATACACCATGCTTGAACTCACGAACCCCATCTACACCGACGCCGACAAAGCCCGCCAGCATCTGGAAAGCATCCAGTGGCCGGAAGGCCCGGTTTGCCCGCATTGCGGCAACTGCGATGGTGAGCGCATCACGAAGCTTGAAGGCAAGAGCACCCGCCCCGGCGTCCACAAGTGCAAGGAATGCCGCAAGCCCTTCACCGTGACCGTTGGCACCGTCTTTGAGCGTTCCAAGATACCGCTCAACAAATGGGTTCTGGCCGCTCACCTTATGGCCGCGAGCAAGAAGGGCATCAGCGCCCATCAATTGCACCGCATGTTGGGCATCACCTACAAAAGCGCGTGGTTCATGGCCCACCGCATCCGCGAAGCCATGCGCGACGACAAGGCGTCCGGCCCGATGGGCGGCGAAGGCAAGTTTGTGGAAGCCGACGAAACCTATATCGGCGGCAAAGAAACCAACAAGCACCGCTCCAAGCGCAACAGCAAGAACATTGGCGGCATGGGCAAGGAAATCGTGTTCTCCCTAGTGGAGCGCAATGGCCGCGTCCGCTCGCATCATGTGCCGAGTGTTACCGCCAAGACGCTGCGTCCTATCCTTGTCGCTCAACTGGACGCCAAGACGTTCCTTATGACCGACGACGCGGGCCAGTACCGCCACATGCACAAGGACTTCGCCCATGAAACCGTGAACCACGGCATTGGGGAGTATGTGCGCGGTGACGCTCACACAAATACGGTTGAAGGCTATTTCTCGGTTCTCAAGCGCGGAATTGTGGGCACGTTCCATCACGTCTCGCAGCAGCACTTGAAGCGTTATTTGGCCGAATTTGATTTCCGTCATAACGAGCGCGAAGCCCTTGGCGTCAATGACACCATGCGCGCCCAAGCCGTTCTCGCCGGTATCCGTGGCAAGCGTCTCACCTATCGGCGGACTGGTAACGCCTGATATTCAGGCCCAAGCCGTGCGCTTCATGCGCTGGCGTCGCTGGCGCAGCAAAAAAGAGGGGAAGAATGATGGAAGATGAGCCAACGCCAGAATACAGGCGCGTCTTCAAGATTCTCTTTTATTCACGCGATGACCCTGAAACAGTAGGTGCAATTTTGAAAGGCGACGCCATCGAGCACGAAGGCCGTCTTTGGTTTGTTCCCATGTGGTACGACTCAAAAGAAGAAGCATGGTCAGTACCACTGCGCCTAGTGTGCCTATCGACACCTGAGATTGTCGTGTGCCTTCAGAAGCTGGTTGATGATCCGAAGGCAGATTTTCTTCTAAACTACCCAATACCCATAGCCGATCTTTCGAAAGAAACCGCACCTGAAAAAAGCAGCGAATTCTTGGTGATTGAGCGACCACCACTGAAGATTTTGAAAGCACACTAGGCATTGGTGCTGCCCGCTCAATCGGCGGGCTTCCCCTTCTTCGGTTTGCGTTTGGGCTTTGTCTTGCCCTTTGGTTCAGCCTCTTTCGGTTGAGGCGGCGTCTTGAGTAGACGGCGCAGTATTTCGTCGCCTTGGTCTTTTTTGCTGTCGGATGTAGCCATGGATGAACCTAATGCCCCGCCTTTTTTGCCGCCGCATATGTTGCAAGCCATCGGCAACTTAGCTGCTTATTGGGCGTACCTTGAATCTGCTGTTGAGATAGCAATCTGGACATTGCTTGGAGTTCCTCGCAGTAAGGGGGCAGCAATCACTACCCACATGGGAATAGTGTCTAGGTGCGACGCTCTAAGAACTCTCGTCTCATCTGAGTTTTCCGACAATCAAGCTTTGATTGATGAGATCAACAACCTTGTATCCCGCATCGGCACAGCAAGAATAATGAGAAACAATATAGTTCACGCCTTCTGGAAACACACACCGGAGGGGCAAGAAGCTGCCGCCCTGAAAATTTCTGCCAGAGGAAAGTTCAAGCAGACCAGCGTAAGTTATAGTCTCGAAGATATTGTGGCATCAACGAACACAACTTTTGACCTCACTAGCGAGATTCATGCGTTTCTAGAAGTTGTCTTTCCTGACGAAAAGTTTCCATGGCCACATACAAGCGGCGAATAAGATCAAACGGTACTGGCGGGACTTCATAACCCCCGTCACCGGCCCAATCTTCATAAACCGAAAGACCAACATTAAGCATTTCGCGGGTGACTTCGATTTCAGGGGCGAGTGATTCGCATTTATCTTGGTACGTCATCTCTACTACTCCCCCTTGGGGGAGGGTCAAAATTTGCAAAGCAAATTTTGGGGAGGGGTAAGCGTGGAACTTCAGCGCATAACCGGCAACACACGCGCAGCCGCCGTGCCTAGGCCTTCGGCTTCGCCACGTTCGCCACCGCTTCCAGCGGCTCTTCCGTCACCGGATAGCCCGCTTCCGCCGGTATGCGCAGCACGGGCTTGCCCGCCTCGTTTTTGGTGACCACCGGTTCGACCGTCACGACGGGTTTGCCCCGCGCCGCCTCGATCGCCGCCGTGACATTCGGGCTGTAGCCGAGCTTCGCCACATTCATCCGTGTCGGGAAGATGATGGTGCGCGTCCCGGCATCTGCCTCCCGCAACGCCACGTCGGGGCGGATCCACACCGAATCGACTGACTCGTAGCCGTCATGCACTGCGAGGTGATCCTCCGGCGCCGCCGCGAGATAGAACCGCGTGTCGAAACGCTTCGGCATCATGTTGGGCGTGATCCAGTGCGCGAACGGCGTCAGCATGTCGCCGGCGAGCCGCAATCCTTCCCGCTCCAGAAAATCGGCAATGCCGATCTCGCCCTTGTTCAACGGATCGCGATAGGGATCGAGCGCCTTCAGCCGCGCCGCATCCACCACCCGCCCCGTGCGTTCCTCGCGCGCCAGCAGCACCGCCGATTCCTCGAAAGCCTCGCGGATTGCCGCCACCCGCATCGAAAATTCCCAGTCGTCGAGACCCTCCGCGCCGTCGACACGCCCGCGCACGCCTTCCGCACGGTCCAGCGCATCCACCTTGCCGCCCGGAAAAACCAGCGCGCCGGAAGCGAAATCGATCTGGTGATGGCGCACCACCATGAACACCTCGATGCCCTCCGCGCCGTCGCGCACAAGCAGGATCGTCGCCGCCGGAATCAGCGCATCTGTCGCCGGTTTGGTCATTCTCGCTCTCCCGTTCGCTCCAATTCGAAGCATTGTTTTTATCGTTTGGCGACGTTGTCCGCCGCTTCTGCCGGCCGGTTAAGCGCTCGTAAACCCGCCCCCGCCAGTCTGGACCCATCGCAGAATGCGTGTCGTCCGGGATCAAGATGTACAGCAGTTCCTTTCGCCTGACCAACCGCGACATCGACCTCGCCTTCGAGGCCCGCCACCTGTTTCTGGTCTGCCAGCCGAAAATTGCGCTCGCCACCGGCGAAGGTCTGGGCGCCGAAGCCTATATCCGCTGGAACCATCCGGACTACGGTCTGCTGCCGCCGGGCCTCTTCCTCTCCTTCTTCGAACGCCGCGAACGCAGCGGCGAGTTGACGCGTTACGTTGCGTCAGCCGCGGCCGATGTGCTGGCCGAATGGACGGCAGCAGCCGGCGCCGAAAAATCCGCATGGCCGCTGTCGATCAATCTCGGCGCCGCCGACCTTGCCGACAAACGCCTCCCCGGCGATCTCGACGGCATTCTCGGCGAACGCGGCCTCGACCCCGCGCGCCTGATCCTCGAAGTGCCCGAAGGCGCCTTCGTTCGCCACGGCGAGGCCGCCGCCCAAATAATCGGCGAGCTGCGCCGCCTCGGCTTCCGCACCGCGCTCGACGGCGGCGGCGCCGTCATCGTCCCCGACGAGCTCTTGAGTCGCGACTGCTTCGATGAAGTGAAAATCGGCGGCGCGGCGATCATCCAGTTCGCGAGCCGCCTGCGTCATGCCGGCCTCGGCTTTGTCGGCCGCCGCGTCGCGCTCGCCGCCGCGCGCGGCCTTGAGGCAACCGCCGTCGGCGTCGAGGACGCAACGACGCTCGCGGCTCTCCCCGCGCTCGGCTTCACCGCCGCGCAGGGCGCGCATATCTGCCGGCCGCTCGCGCCGGCCGACCTCACCGGCTGGACCGCGCCGCCGCGCAATGTTGATGTCGAAATCGGCGAGACGCTGGAAACAGCGATCGAACATGCGGACGACACGGAAAACGACGTGCTTCTCCTCACCGATCCGGTCGAAGACGATGAACCCGGCGAAACGCCCGCGCTGCAAGCAGCGCCGCTCGAAGAACCCGTCCTCTGTCTCTCATGGGAGGAAGTCGACTTTCACGTGCCCGGCGAGGAAGTGCGCGGCGTTGCCTGGCGTCTCGACCGCGTCTGTCTTTCGCCCGACCGCTGGCTGGTGGCGCTGATCCGCAAGCCCCGCCGCCTCGCCCACATGCGCAAACCGGAACCCGCGAAGAAGTCGCCGCCGATCCGGGCCGAACGGCAGGCAAAGCCCGCACCGCGTCCGCGCAACATCCGCCGCCCGCGCGCGCCGTCGGCGCTCGTCACCCGCCCGAGCCTCGTCCAGCTCGCGCTCGGTTTCTAGACCCGCTCGATCACCATGGCGATGCCCTGCCCGACGCCAATGCACATCGTGCACAGCGCATAGCGCCCGCCGCGCTTTTCGAGCTCGTACATCGCCGTCGTCACAAGCCGCGCCCCGCTCATGCCGAGTGGATGGCCGAGCGCAATCGCGCCGCCATTCGGGTTGACGTGTTCGGCATCGTCCGGCAATCCGAGGTCGCGCATCACCGCAAGACCTTGCGACGCAAACGCCTCATTGAGTTCGATCACATCGATATCGCCAATATTGAGCCCGGCCTTTTCCAGCACCTTGCGGCTCGCCGGTGCAGGCCCGATGCCCATGATGCGCGGCGGCACGCCCGCCGTCGCCATCGCGACAATCCGCGCGCGTGGCGTCAGACCATGCGTCTCCGCCGCTTCCGCCGAGGCAAGGATCAGCGCACAGGCGCCGTCGTTGACGCCCGACGCATTCCCCGCCGTCACGCTGCCACCCTCGCGAAACGGCGCCGGCAATTTCGCCAATGCTTCGAGCGTCGTTTCGGGGCGCGGATGTTCGTCCGCGCTGACAACCGTCTCGCCCTTCCGCCCCGCAATCGTCACCGGCACGATTTCCGCGGCAAAGCGCCCCGCTTCCATCGCCTTGCCGGCCTTTTGCTGGCTCCGCCACGCAAACGCATCCTGGTCGGCGCGTGAAATCTGGAAATCCTCGGCGACGTTCTCGGCCGTCTCCGGCATCGAGTCGACGCCGTATTGCCGCTTCATCAGCGGGTTGACGAAACGCCAGCCGATCGTCGTGTCGTAAATCTGCGCATCGCGCGCATAGGCCGCCGTCGCCTTCCCCATCACGAAGGGCGCGCGCGACATGCTCTCGACGCCGCCGGCAACGGCGAGCGCCGTCTCGCCGGACTTGATCGCCCGCGCCGCGGTGCCGACCGCATCCATGCCCGAGCCGCACAGCCGGTTGATCGTTGTGCCCGACACCGTTTCGGGCAAACCCGCCAGCAGCGACGACATCCGCGCCACATTGCGGTTGTCCTCGCCCGCCTGGTTGGCGCAGCCGAAAATCACATCGTCGACCCGCTCCCAGTTGACGCCCGGATTACGCTCAATCAGCGCCATCAGCGGCACCGCGCCGAGGTCGTCGGCGCGCATACCGGCCAGCGCCCCGCCATAACGCCCGATCGGCGTCCTGACGGCGTCGCAAATGAAAGCGTCCTTGATCTGATGGCTCATCGCCCGGCCTCCGTTGAAGTCGAAGGCCGCAACCTAGATCATTTTGTCGGGAAGGAAAACGCTGCGCCCTCAGGCGACGTTCTGGTTCCGGACCGCCGGCGCCGGCGCAGCCAGCCGCCCCAGCTTGTCGATCATCGTATCGAGATCGTCGGCCTCGACCTGCTCGAACGCCTCCTTGAGGCCCTCCAGCACATGGAACCGGAAAAGCGGCAGGTCCAGCGACCCGTCGCTGCTGCGCACCGCATGGAACGTGTCGAGCACGGTGCGGAACGCCGGATAAAGCGCCTCGGGCATGCCCGCCCGCGCATAGACGGCGCGGAAACCGAGCGCGCCGACATCGTGAATGAGCCGCCAGATGCGATCCTGCGGAACGCTGGTCAGTTCGGCGAAGGCCGCCTCGACGAAGTTCATGTTGCCGGTGCCGGCCGCGCGCAGGATCAGCGTCGCCGACAGGCGCTTGTTCTCGATCAGTTGCGTCACCAGCGCGCGCATGTCGTCGTCGTTCATGCGCGTGATCGCTTCGGTGGTCGTGCGTTCGCGCGCCTGTTCTTCCAGCGTCGCGGCGGTGCGGCCGTCCATTTCGTGATGCTCGATCAGATATTCGCGCATCTGCTCGGAAACCATTGCGATCAGCCGTTCGACAAGCATCGCCGGCAATTCGTTGCGCTGCACCAGCGGCGCCGCCACATCGGCATCGTCCGCATAGCGCTCGACCAGCATCGTCGCCGCTTCCTCGTTGATGATCGCGCCCGCATTGGCGATCAGCCGGAGCACGGCCGAGCGGTCGCCTTTCAGCGCCAGCGCTTCGGAAACGGGTGCGGCCACCTGCGGCCGCCCGGCAATCGCGCATTGCTTGGCGGGGCTGCCGTAATAGACGAGGCCCGCCAGGTCTTCGTCGGTCAGCACCGGCGAGCGTTCGAGAACGGGAATGGCAACCGCGTCGATATCGCGCGCAAGCTGCAGCACGATGTTGCGCGGCGCGTCCGGCACGTCGTTGAGGCAGCGCGACAGCGCCTCGCGCACATTGACGGCGACGTCATGCACCAGATAGCCGAGAATTTCGTGCGCCAGCTCGCGCTCGCGCGGCGCCAGCTCGATCTCCTTGAACTGTGTCGCGACCTTGGCGGCAACTTCGGCCCGCGCGTCTTCCGACGGGTCGGACAGCAGCCGTTCCACATCGGCGATCGTCAGCTTCTTGTCGCTCATCTGGCCCCCCGGCCCCACCTTGACGGTCGGCGCGCCCCGGAAAACGGGACGGCGCAATTCCATAACCAAGCCTAGTCCGAACCGCTTAATGAACGGTTTACGTTAATGGCTGTGGACAACGGGAATCGGGCGCATACCGGCGACTTTTTGACTCCCCCGCCGTTTCATGGATGATCCGCCCCAACAAGAAATTCAGCCAAACGGGGATCGGACATCATGCTTGAGGGCCTCAAGGTCGTGGAAATGGCCACCTATATCGCCGCGCCCGGCGCCGGCGGCATTCTGGCCGATTGGGGCGCGGACGTAATCAAGATCGAGCCGCTGTCCGGCTGCCCCATGCGCTACACCATGGCCAACATGGGCGCCGACCACCTGAAGGGTTCGCCGATCTTCGATCTCGACAATCGCGGCAAGAAGGGCCTCGCCATCAACACCGCGACGCCGGAAGGCGTCGAGGCCGTGAAGCGGCTGGTGAAAGACGCCGACGTCTTCATCACCAATGTCCGCCCCGGCGGCCTCGAACGCGCCGGTCTCGACTACAAGGCGCTCGCCGAAGTGAACCCGCGCCTCGTCTATGCCAGCGTCACCGGCTACGGCCTCGAAGGCCCGGACCGCGACAAGCCCGGCTTCGACATCGCCGCCTTCTATGCCCGCTCCGGCGTCGGCTGGCTGCAGACGGTCAAGGGTCAGGAACCGACGACGCTCAGGACCGGCATCGGCGACCACACCACCAGCATGGCGACCGTCGGCGGCATTCTCGCCGCCCTTTTCGAACGCGAGAAATCCGGCAAGGGCCGCCTCGTCGAAGCCTCGCTGCTGCGCGTCGGCGTCTATGCGGCGGGCTCCGACACCGCCGTCCAGCTTCGCTACGGCAAGCTCGGCTCCACCAAGCCCCGCCTCGAAACCATCGCCCCCTTGAACAACTTCTTCCACACGAAGGACGGATGGATCGTCATCGTGCCCCGCCAGGGCACCGTCGACTGGACCGCCGTCTGCCGCGTCATCGGCAAGCCGGGGCTCGAAAAGGACCCGCGCTTCGACAGCCCGAAGACGCGCCGCGCCAACGCCGCCGAACTGGTCCACATTCTCGACGCCGCCTTCGCCGAACACGACACCGAATACTGGCGCGCGAAGCTCGACGCCGAAGACATGATCTGGGCCCCGCTGATGCGCCCCGCCGATGTCTATGCCGATCCGCAGGCCCATGCCGCCGGCGCCTATGTCGAGGTGATGGAGGAAGGCGGCAACGGCACCTACATCGCCCCCGCCTCGCCGATCCGCTTCCCCGGCGCCGAACCCGAAGGCCCGCGCGCCGCCGCGCCGATACTCGGCGAACACACCGTCGAAACATTGAAGGCGGCCGGCTTCGCCGACGCCGAAATCGAAAATCTCCGCAAGGCCGGCGCCATCGCATAGCCGGATTGGAAAAAGGAAACGCTTGATGAGCGACACCGATTACACGCCGCCGAAAGTCTGGGTCTGGGAAACCGACAAGAACGCCAACCGCTTCTCCAACATCAATCGTCCGATCGCCGGTCCGACGCATGACAAGGAACTTCCCGTAGGCAAGCACCCGTTCCAGCTCTATTCGCTGGCGACGCCGAACGGCGTCAAGGTCACGGTGATGCTCGAAGAGCTGCTGGAAGCCGGTCACAAGGGCGCCGAATACGACGCCTGGCTGATCAACATTTCGGAAGGCCACCAGTTCGGCTCGGGCTTCGTCGCCGTCAATCCGAATTCGAAAATCCCGGCGCTGATGGACCGTTCCACCAACCCGCCGACCCGCATTTTCGAAAGCGGCGCGATGTTGCTTTACCTCTCGGAGAAATTCGGCGGCGCCTTCATGCCGAAGGATCTCGTGAAGCGCGCCGAAGTCTGGTCATGGCTGATGTGGCAGATGGGCTCCGCGCCCTATCTCGGCGGCGGCTTCGGCCACTTCTATGCCTATGCGCCCTTCAAGAGCGAATACGCGATCAACCGCTTCGCAATGGAAGTGAAGCGCCAGCTCGACGTGCTCGACCGTCAGCTTGCGCAAAGCGAATACATCGCCGGCCCCGACTACACCGTCGCCGACATGGCGATCTGGCCCTGGTACGGCGCACTCGCCAAGGGCCTGCTCTATGAGGCGGGCGAATTCCTCAGCGTCCATGAATACAAACACGTCAACCGCTGGACCGATCAAATCGCCGAGCGCCCGGCGGTCAAACGCGGCCGCATGGTCAACCGCGCCTGGGGCGACCCGGCAAGCCAGCTCCCGGAGCGTCACGACGCATCGGATTTCGACAAGGCCGGGAAAACCGGCACATAGGCCGGGCAGCAATTGCATGACATGACGTGACGGCGCGGAAGGCGGATAAAACCCCAAAATGAGTTCAACGGCCTTCCGTCCGGGCATTCAGGGCTTGCGCGCCGTCGCCGTGCTGACGGTGTTGATCTTTCACGTCTGGCCGGCCGCCATGCCCGGCGGCTATGTCGGCGTCGATGTCTTCTTCGTCATCTCGGGCTACCTGATCACCGGCCTCTTGCTGCGCGAGCTTGAGCGCGACCGCACCATCGGCATCGCGCGCTTCTATGCGCGCCGCATCCGCCGCCTGCTTCCTGCCTCGACGCTGGTGCTGGTTGCCGTCGCACTGCTGACCTTCACCCTGCCGCCGCCGCAATGGCGCGGCGTCGCATGGGAAGTCGTCGCCAGCGCGCTCTATTTCGAAAACTGGTGGCTTGCCGCGCAATCGGTCGACTATCTGGCCGCCGACAACGCGCCGGGACCGCTCCAGCATTTCTGGTCGCTCTCCATCGAGGAACAATTCTATTTCGTCTGGCCGCTGCTGATGATCGCGGGCGGCGCGCTCTGCACGCGCCGCAACTGGCCGTTGCGGCCGGTGCTCGGCGCGGCACTCGGCACGGTCTTCGTCATTTCTCTGGCTCTATCGGTCCACGAAACCATCCACGCGCCGCAAGCCGCCTATTTCGTTTCGCACACGCGCTTCTGGGAACTGGCGCTGGGCGGCCTGCTTGCGGTCGCCGGCGCGCGCGCGACGATACCGGGCGAAGCAGCAAAAATCGTGGCGGCGCTTGTCGGCCTCGCCGCCATCGCGGCTTCGGCGATGCTTTATTCCGGCGCCACCGCCTTTCCGGGCTACGCCGCGCTGCTGCCGACGCTCGGCACGGCACTGGTGCTGATGAGCGGCAGCGCGGCGGCGCGCTTCGCCCCGCACCGCCTGCTCGAAAACCGCGCCGCCATGTGGATCGGCGACCTTGCCTATTCGATTTATCTCTGGCACTGGCCGGCGATTGTTTTCTATCGCGCATGGACCGGCAACGTGCCCGGCCTTTGGGACGGCTTCATGCTGATCGCCGTTTCGGTCTTCCTCGCCGCACTGTCGAAACATTACGTCGAGGATCGTTTTCGCGAACGCGGCGCGACGCCCGCCATCGCCCGCAGTCTCGCGGGCGGGTTTGCGACGATCCTGCTCTGCCTCGCATCGGCGGCCGTCGTCTTCGCCGTGATCGAAAGCCAGCGCCCCGGCGAACTGACGGCGCGGAACTATCCCGGCGCCGCCGCTCTCACCGACGCCGCGCCGGTGCCGGCCGGCATCGCGCCCGCGCCGCCGCTGTCGCAAGTGCTCGAGGACATCGCCGCCGCCTATTCGAACGGTTGCCATCTCGACATCGGCGAGACCGAACCGCGCGTCTGCGGCTACGGCGCGCCTGACGGCGGCTTTCACATCATGCTGATCGGCGACTCCCATGCCGCAAGCTGGCTTCCGGCCTTCGACAAGCTGGCCGGTGCGCGCGGCTGGCGGATGACGGCGCACACCAAATCCGCCTGCCCGATGGTCCTCGGCAGGCTCGCCAAGGATCCGTCATGCTTCGTCTGGGGCGAAAACATGCTGCGTGAAGTCGCGCGCGAGAAACCCGATCTTGTCGTGCTGGCGATGTCGGCCGACAACATGATCGTGGGCGGCGGCACGCGCGAGGAACGCTTCCCGCTGCTGGTCGCCGCCATGCGCCGCACCGTCGAGGCCCTGCGCGCCGAAGGCGCTTCCGTTGCGGTCATGCGCGACACGCCGCGCTTCGCTTTCGATCCGCCCACCTGCCTGTCCGCAGATCCCGGCTGCGCCGCCCGCGAGGCCGATGCGTTTCCGCTTCCCGACCCGATGCCGTCTGCCTTCGGCCGCGATCCCGCCGTGCCGGTGATCGACATGACGCACGCCTTCTGCGCCGACGGCACATGCCCGATGGTCGTCGGCAACGTCACCGTCTGGCGCGACTATCACCACTTCACGCAAACCTACGCCCACACCCTCGCCCCGGCCCTCGGCCGCGAACTCGACAAGGCAATAGCCGCCCTCCCCGGCGAACCCCAACGCGCCGCACAGTAGAGCGCGATGCAATAGTTCCCGGAACAATAATTTGCATACTGATAAAATAGCCCACCCTCCCCAAGGGGAGGGTCAAACGGCCTTCAGCCGTTTGGGGCGGGGGCAGGCGCGAAGCGCCGTCCTCCTTCTCACCCCACCAACCTTGGCCCCTTCCGCGCCGGATCGTGCAGCACCGGCTTGAAGAACATGCCGAGTTGCAGGCTCTCGGCAATCCGCCCCGCCTTTTCGATGAAGCGTTCGGCCGCCTCCGGCGCACAGACTTCCTCGGCCGTCTCGCGGAACAGCATCAGCCAGCGGTCGAAATGTTTCGGCGTCACCTGCTTCAGCTTCAGATGCGCCCGCATCGGCTGACCTTTGTAGCGCCCGGTCGTCAGCATCACGCTCGACCAGAAATCGATCATCTTCAGGAGATGCGGCTCCCAGTTGTCGCCGATCACGCCGTCGAAAATCGGCCCGAGCACGGCGTCTGCCCGGATGCGCGTATAGAAGGCGCGCACCAGCCGCTCGATCTCGGCCTCGTCGGTCACCGGCCGGTCATCGTCCTTGCACCACACGCCCTGGCTGTCCGTCATCGCCGCCTCCATAACATGTATTTCAGATATATATTAAATCTGGACAGGTTCGGCCCCGAAGGCAATACTTCGCCGGCGCCGCCGCCTGCGGCATATCGTCGGCAACGCACGGGAAACCGCCATGCGCCTCACCCTCCACACCGACTACGCGCTGCGCCTGTTGATGTATCTCGCCGTCAAGCCGGACGGGCGCGCCACCATCCGCGAAGTGGCGGAGACCTACGGCATCTCGCGCAATCATCTGGTCAAGGTCGCCCATGAGCTTGGCCGCGCCGGCTTCGTCGAAACGCTGCGCGGTCGCGGCGGCGGCCTGAGCCTCGCCCGCCCCGCCGAAGACATCGGCATCGGCAAGGTCGTGCGCGCGATGGAGGAGGATTTCAGTCTGGTCGAATGTTTCGATCCGCAGACGGATCGTTGCCGCATCAGCCCGTCCTGCCGGCTAAGGCGTCTGCTGCGCGAGGCGCTTCAGGCTTACATGGATGTGCTGGGCGATGCGACGCTCGCCGATCTCGTCGAGAAGCCGAAGCCGCTCCGCCGCCTGCTGGCGCTCACCGCCTGACGGTCAGCCGTAAGAGAAGCCCGATCGCGGCAACAGCCGCGCCCGCTCGCGCCGTTCCTCGGCACGCACCTCGTCGCGCCGCTCATCGCTGCGGTCGCTCGTCCGCAAACTGTCGCGGCCCTGCGGGATCGGATCGAGCGACGCGAGGATCTCGACCACCGCCGGCGTCAGGTGCAGCGTCGCACCGTAGCGCTGCGTTCCACTTGTCCCCGCATTTGCGGGATAACTCGGGCTCGGCAGGCTCGCGCCGCGCGTCGCATAGCCCGTCCGCGCGTGTCCCGCCGGCGCCTCGAAATGTCCCTCGGCGCGGTTTGTGACAGTTTTTTGACTGTTCGATGACAGTGGCCGGTTTTCGGCTGTCTGTGCGAGCCGCGTCGCGTCGGTATTCTCGTGTTTGCCGATCAGGTTCGCATAGACCTCGGCGGCGCTGCGCGCCCGCCCCGAACGGTCATAGAAGATCGACTTGTTGGCCGCCGCCGCCGCCGGGAAAAGCGTGTCCGCACGGGCATTTGGCGTGTCCTCGGCAGCCGAGATCAGCTTCGCCGCGCCGCCCGCGCCAAGGAAATGCGCGATGTAAAGTTCACCCTCGCTTGTCGCCCGCCCCAGCCGGTTTCCAAGCAGATCCGCGCTTTCCTGCGTATAGGCGCCCGCCATCAGCGCCGAAGTCGCCGCATCGAACCGCAGGGCAAGAATTTCCTGCCTTTCGGCAGCATTTTCCACCACATAGCGGCCATTGGCGTTGCAACAGATCGCTTCCGCATAGCGTCCGAGCCCGAGCTCCGCGCCATATTTTTTCAGCGTGCCGAGCCAGCTCTGTTCGGTGAACTGGAACAGGCCGGAGGCCGACGAAGTACTTGATTTTGCTTGGGTATCGAGGCTCGACTCGCGCATCGCGGTCTTCAGCAGATAGTCGAAATCGGCGCCCGTCCGCTCGCTCGCTTGCACAAGCGCGGCATGGATCGTCTGCGGTCCGCCAATGATTTCGACAAGGCTCATCGGGCCATTTCCCTTTCGTCTCGCGAATGAGGTCGCAAGCCCCGTGCCACGCGCTTTCGGCAGGTTTCCGGCATTTTTTTAAGGAGCGTTTCTCCGCATCCGCGTTAAGCTTGATCAAAAGCGCGCTTGAAGCGCGCGACGGGATGCTTCAGGGGGAGGAACGGCCGAATGAGCGAGGTCGACGTCGCGGCGGAAGTCGAGGAGGGAATTCACCATCCGAAAAAGGATGTCGTCGAAAAGCCTTATCCCAACGCCATTTACGCCTGGTATGTCGTCGCCGTCCTGGTCCTCGCCTACACCTTTTCCTTCATCGACCGCCAGATCCTGAGCCTGCTGGTCGGCCCGATCAAACGCGACCTCGGCATCTCCGACACCCAGATGAGCCTGCTGCAAGGCTTTGCTTTTGCAGCCTTTTATTGCGTGGCTGGCCTCCCCATCGGCCGACTTGTCGACCGCTACCACCGCTTCAACATCATCGCGCTCGGCGTTTTCGTCTGGAGCATCATGACGGCGCTCTGCGGCACGGCGCGCTCGTTCCTGATGCTGTTCGTCTTCCGCGCCGGCGTCGGCGTCGGCGAGGCCGCGCTCTCGCCGGCCGCCTATTCGATCATCGCCGACTATTTTCCGCCGAAACGCTTGGGTTTCGCCCTCGGTGTCTATGGCATGGGCGTCTATATCGGCGCCGGCCTCGCCCTCATCATCGGCGCCGCCGTCATTGCGCTGGTCTCCGAAGGCGGCAGCGCCACCCTGCCGCTGATCGGTGAAATCTACGCCTGGCAGATCACCTTCCTCGTTGTCGGCCTGCCGGGCATTCTGGTCGCCCTCTGGGTCTGGACCCTGCGCGAGCCCGAACGGCGCGGCCACATCCGTCAGGAAGTCGGCACAGATGGCGTCAGCCGCCGTGTCGAGGTGCCGGTCGCCGAAGTCTTTGGCTACATGGGCAAAAACTGGCGCACCATGGTGCCGCTCAACCTCTGCTACGCGCTGTCGGCGATGATGGCCTATGGCGTCGCGGCATGGATCCCGACCCTGTTCGTCCGCACCCATGGCTGGTCCTATCCGGAAGCCGGCTTCTGGTACGGCATCATCATCGTGATTTTCGGCACCTCCGGCGTCATTGCCGGCGGCTGGATGGGCGATTTCCTGACCGGCAAGGGCATCCGCAACGGCCGCATGATGGTCTGCGCCTTCACCGGCCTCGCCGCCTTCCCCTTCACCGTCGCCTATCCGCTGCTCGACGATCCCTGGATCGCCCTGCTGCTGCTCTGCCCGTCGACCTTCTTCGCCACTTTCACCACCGGCGCCGGCCCCTCGGCCCTTCAGGAGCTGATGCCCAACCAGATGCGCGGCTTCGCTTCCGCCGTACTGATTTTCGTCGTCACCATCATCGGCCTTGGCCTGGGGCCCACCTCGATCGCGCTCGTGACCGACTATGTCTATGGCGATGAAATGATGCTGCGCTACTCGCTGGCGGTCGTTCCGGCCGTCGTACTGACGCTCGCCATCACGGCCGGATTGCTGGGTCTGCGCCCCTATATCGGCAGCCTCGACTACCTGAATCGCTGGAGCGCCGAGAACGAGAAATAATTAACAAAATCAATAGATTAGGTTAATTGTTCAACGTGAAACATCAATATGTGGGATGACTTCGGCCGCCCCGCACCATATCTGGCCAATAACACAATATGTAGCGGGATCAATGGTTTGTGGGGCAATCCACAGGATTTGCCTCAAACAGCCTTGCCAAACGACTGAAGCCGCCAGCCGGGCCCTTCCGGCGCCGCATTGTCCTGCACCAGCCGCGGCACCGGCTTCAGCCGCCCCCGCGTCCGCGCCTGCGCCAGCTTGAAGCCCAGCAATGCCGCGTCATAGGGCTTCACCAGATAATCGTCTGCCCCGGCCTCCATCGCCCCGCGCACGCCGGCGGCCCCACCATCGGCGCTGACATGGAAAAGGCAGACCCCCGAGATTTTGCGGATCGCGGCAATTGCGAGCCCACCATCGGCCGTTTCGAGCCGCGCATCGGCCAGCACCAGACCGGGTGCAAGCTCCCGGACCAACGCCAGCGCTTCGGCCGCATTGCAAGCCGTCGCGACCCGAAAACCGAGGCTTTCAAGCATTCTGGCGGCGGTCTGCCGCGCGGCTTCCGATGGATCGGCAACAAGGGCGGTGGTCAATTCCCGGCTCCGCTGTGAATCGCTCACATTTGCCGGCAAGACTAGGGCCCGAGTCTTAAACCAATCGTTAACCGTGAAGCGCCTGCGCCAGCTTCTCCACCAGCGCCGCCGCCTCGGCCGCCGCATAGGGCTCGGCGGTCCCGACGCCCCACACCGGCGCCGGCCAGGCGGCATCGGCGGCAAATCGGGCGATCACATGCACATGGAGCTGCGGCACCATATTGCCGAGCGCCGCCACATTCATCTTTTCGGCCCCCGTCGCCGCCCGCAGCACCGCCGAGGCAAGGTCGATCTCCGAATGGAAATGCGCCTTCTCGGCCGCCGCCACATCGTCGAAATCCCGCAATCCCTCGCGCCGCGGCACCAGGATCAGCCAGGGAAACCGACGGTCGTTCATCAGCAGCACCCGGCAAAGCGTCAAATCCGCGACCCGGAATGTATCGGCCGCCAGCCGCTCGTGAAGTTCGAAGGACATCTGTAGCCTCAATAAGACTTCGGCAGATCGAGCACCCGCTCGGCGATGAAACTCAGGATCAACTCGCGGCTCACAGGCGCGATGCGCGCGATCATGATTTCGCGCATATAGCGCTCGACATGGAACTCCTTGGCATAGCCCATGCCGCCATGCGTCATCACCGCGGTCTCGCAAGCGCGGAAACCGGCCTCCGCCGCCAGATACTTGCCCGCATTGGCCTCCGCGCCGCAATTCTCGCCCGCGTCGTAAAGCGCCGCCGCCTTGAAGACCATCAGGTTCGCCGCCTCGAGCTCTGCCCAGACCCGCGCCAGCGGATGCTGGATCGCCTGGTTCTGTCCGATCGGCCGTCCGAACACCTCGCGCTCCCGCGCATAATCCGTCGCCTTCTTCAGCGCGATGCGTCCGACACCGACGGCCTCCGCGCCGATCAGCACCCGTTCGGGATTGAGCCCGTGCAGCAGATAGTGAAACCCCTTGCCCTCCTCGCCGATCAGATCTTCCTTCGGCACGCGAAGCCCGTCGAAGAACACCGCGTTGGAGTCGACGGCCTTCCGGCCCATCTTCTCGATCTCGCGCACCTCCGTCGCGCCGCCCCGGTCGAGATCGGTATAGAAAAGCGACAGCCCCTCGGTCGCCTTTTTACACTTCTCCTTCGGCGTTGTGCGCGCCAGCAGCAGGATCTTGTTGGCCGTCTGCGCGGTCGAGGTCCACATCTTGCGCCCATGCACCACATAGGCCTTGCCGTCCCATTCCGCTTTGGTCGAGATCGCCGTCGTGTTGAGCCCGGCATCGGGCTCCGTCACGCCGAAGCAACAGCGATCCTCACCCCGGATCAGCGGCGGCAGGTTCTTCTGCTTCTGCGCGTCGGTGCCGAACACCACCACCGGCATCGGCCCGAAGAGATTGATGTGAACGGCCGAAGCGCCGGAGAGGCAAGCGCCCGATTCGGCGATTGCCTGCGCGACGATGGCCGCTTCGGTGACGCCGAGCCCCGAGCCGCCATAAGCCTCCGGCATCGCGATCCCGAGCCAGCCGCCCGCCGCGATATCGCGCACGAAATCGTCCGGGAAGCCGCCCTCCCTGTCCCTCTTCAACCAATAGGCATCGTCGTAGCGCGCACAGACACGCCCCACCGCATCGCGGATCGCCTGCTGCTCCTCGCTGAACCTGAAATCCATGCCCTACCCTTATGCGCTTTTCGTTTTTTGGATCGACGGCGCTATAACCTAGCCGAAGGACGGGGAGCGAGACAGCCCGCACAACAACCGCAGGAACGGACATGCCGGGACTATATTTCGAGGAATTCAAGGAAGGCCAGGTCTTCAAGCACGCCATCCGGCGCACGGTCACCGAGACCGACAACGTGCTCTTTTCGACCATGACCATGAACCCGGCCGCGCTGCATCTCGACCACCACTATGCCGCGACCGAAACCGAATTCGGCAAGCCGCTGGTCAACAGCCTGTTCACATTGGGCCTGATGATCGGCATTTCGGTCCACGACACGACGCATGGCACCACCATTGCCAATCTCGGCATGACCGATGTGGTCTTCCCGAAGCCCGTCTTTCAGGGCGACACGCTGCGTATCGAGACCACGGTAATGTCGAAGCGCCGCTCGAAATCGCGCCCCACCGCCGGTATCGTCACCTTCCTGCACAAGGCCTACAACCAGCGCGACGAGGAAGTCGCCTCCTGCACGCGGCAGGCCTATATGCACGCGCATGGCACGGAAGAGGTCTGACAGATGCGTTCCTTCCTCTTCGTTCCCGCCGACAGCGAAAAGAAGCTTGCCAAGGGCGCGGGCGCGGGCGCCGACGCGCTGATCGTCGATCTCGAAGACTCGGTCGCCTTGTCCAACAAGGAGGCCGCGCGCAAATCCGCCGTCGCCTATCTGAAAACCGCCGACCGCACGGGCCCGAAACTCGTCCTTCGCATCAACGCGCTCGACACGCCCTTCTGGGAAGCGGACCTCGAAGCCGTGGTTCCTGCAAAGCCGGACATGATCGTCGTTCCGAAAACCATCTCCGGCGCCTGCGTGAAAAAGGTCGGAGACCGGATCGACCGTCTCGGCGGCGGCGACATCGGCATCGGCTGCGTCGCCACCGAAACGGCCGCCTCTCTTTTCACGCTCGGCACCTATGCCGGATCGCACCCCCGCCTCGCCTTCCTGACCTGGGGCGCCGAAGACCTCGCCGCTGCGCTCGGCGCGCGCGACAACAAGGACGAACAGGGCAACTACACCGGCCCCTATCGCCTTGCCCGCACGCTGACGCTGCTCGGCGCCGTTGCCGCGGGCGTCGCGCCCATTGACGGCATCTACAAGGATTTTCGCGACGAGGCCGGGCTTGAAGCCGAAGCCCGCGCCGCCATCCGCGACGGCTTCACCGGCAAGATGGCGATCCATCCGGCGCAAGTCGCGATCATCAACGCGGTCTTCACACCGGGCGAGGCCGACCTCGCCCATGCCCGCGCCGTCATCGAAGCCTTCGAGAAGGCGGGCGATGTCGGCGTCGTCGCGCTGGACGGCGTGATGCTCGACATCCCGCACCTGAAACAGGCAAAGGCGCTGCTTTCCCGCGCCGCCAAGGCGAACTGAATTTCCGGAGTCCCCATGAAGCCGCCCGTGTTCCTCGCCCTGCCACTCGGCAAGGCCTTTCAGCAAAAACTTGCCGAGCGCTACGAGGTGATTACCGACCCTGCTCTCAGCAAAAATGCGAAGGCGATCATCACCGTCGGGACGCATGGTGCGGACGGCGCCTATATGGACACGATGCCGGAGCTCGGCATCATCTGCTGCCTCGGCTCGGGCTATGAAGGCATCGACGTCGCCGCCGCGTCGGCGCGCGGCATCGCCGTCACCAACACCGTCGGCGCAAATGCCTCGACCGTTGCCGACATGGCGCTCGCCCTGCTGCTCGCCTCGATCCGCCATGTCGTCACCGGCGACAGGCTGACGCGCGCCGGCGAATGGCGCGGCAAGAACCCGGCGCCGCTCCTCTTCGCGCGCGGCCTCACCGGCCGCAAGGTCGGCGTGCTCGGCCTCGGCGCCATCGGCCGCAAGATCGCCGAACGCTGTGCCGCCTTCGAAACGGAAGTTGGCTACTTCAACCGATCGAAAAAGCCGGACGCGCCGTGGCGCTATTTCGAAACGCTGGCTGCGCTCGCCGAATGGGCCGATGTTCTGATGGTCGCCCACCGCGCCGACGAAACGAACCGCCACATCGTCAATGCGGATGTGATGAAGGCGCTGGGACCCACCGGCCACATCGTCAACATCTCGCGCGGCTCGGCCATCGACGAAGACGCGCTGATCGCCGCCCTGAAAGACGGCACCATCGCCGGCGCCGGGCTCGACGTCTTCGAAGACGAACCGCAAATCCGCCCCGACCTTGCGGCACTCCCCAACATCGTGATGACGCCTCACATCGGCGGCGGCACATCGGAAGCGCTGAAGGCGATGGGCGATGCGGTGATTGCGAATATCGACGCCTTTTTCGACGGCCGGCCGCTGCCAAACCCGGTCACGGCGGCGTGAACGTCAAACGAGCTTGATCGCAAGCCCGAGCGCAGCGGAGACGCCGAGCACCGGCAGCATGCCGATGTGAAAGCGCAGCATGGCGACGAGCGCGCCTGCGCTCAAAAGCAGCGCCCACGGGTCGAGCGTCGCAATCTCCGGCACCCAGAGCCGCAGCACCGACACGCGCACCTCCTCCACCGTGCCGAACAGCACATGGAGGCCGAACCAGAGTGCGAGGTTGAGAATGACGCCGACGACCGCCGCGGTGATCGCGGCGAAAGCGGCGTTGAGCAACGCGACCTTGCGCAGCCGCTCGATGTAAGGCGCGCCGAGAAAAATCCACAGGAAGCACGGCGCGAACGTCACCCAGACCGTGATGAGCGCGCCGATGATGCCTGCCGTCACCGGATCGAGCCCACCCGCCTCGCGATAGGCGGCGAGATAGCCGACAAACTGCAGCACCAGAATGAGCGGCCCGGGCGTCGTCTCGGCCAACCCGAGCCCGTCCAGCATTTCGCCCGGCGCAAGCCACCCATAAAACTGCACCGCCTCCTGCGCCACATAGGCAAGCACCGCATAGGCCCCGCCGAAAGTGACGACCGCCATCTTGCTGAAGAAAACGGCTTCCTGCGCGAACACATGGCCGGGCCCGAGCGCCAGCAACAAGGCGGCGACAGGACCGAGCCACACAAACCCGCCGACCAGCGCAACGGCAATGGTGCGTCCGGCCGTTGTGCGCGTATGCGCCGGCGCTTCGGCTTCCGCCTCGCCGTCCGCCTTCGCCGCCAGCAGCGCACCGAACACGCCCGGCGCCGCCCGCGCCGCAACGAGCCCGAAAGCCGCCGCCGCGCCGACGACCAGCGGAAACGGCACGTCGAAAAAGAAGATCGCCGCGAAGGCCGCGCCCGCCAGCGCGTAAAGCGCGGTGGATTTCAGCATCCGTTTCGATATCCGGATCAGCGCCTCGATGACGACGGCAAAGACGGCCGCCTTGATGCCGAAGAACAACGCCTCCACAAGCCCGAGATCGGCATAGGCCGCATAGAGAATGCTCAAGCCCAGCATCACCGCGACACCGGGCAGAATGAACATCAGCCCGGCGGCGAGCCCGCCCCGGATGCCATGCAGCAGCCAACCGGCATAGGTCGCGAGCTGCTGCGCCTCCGGCCCCGGCAGCAACATGCAGAAATTGAGCGCATGCAGGAATTGCGGCTCGGAAAGCCACTTCTTCTCTTCGACCAGAATGCGGTGCATCAGGGCGATCTGACCCGCCGGGCCGCCAAAGCTCAAAAAGCCGATCCTTGTCCAGACACGAAAGGCTTCCGCGAAGGTGACGGCGGGCAGGTTGGCCATATCGTTAATCGTGCCTGTGATGAGCGGGTGGGCCGGGCTGCCCGACTATGCCACCTTGGCGGCCGGGATACAGCCCGACCGACTTCCCCGGCCGACATCATTGACGGGCGCGGCCCGTCTGTGCAGGTTGAGCCCGTCCTTGAACGCGACCAGCAGGAACCGGAAAGAAAATTGGCCGACGAACAACCAGCCGCGCCCGAAATTCCCGAACGCTACCGGCAAGTCCTCGATCTGATAAAGCAGGGCAAGCGCGGGATCGCCGAAAAGCAGGCCCGCACCATGCTGGCCGAAACGCCCGAAGACGGCGACACGATGGCGCTGCTTGCCTCCATCGTCGTCGAGCGGGGCGAATTCGACGAGGCCGAGCGGCTCCTGAAACGCGCGCTGCAGATCACGCCGATGGAGCCGACGCCCTGGCTCAATCTTGGCCGGCTCTTCCAGCAGCGGCGGCGCTGGGGCGATGCGCTCACGCATTATGAAGCGGCCGTGCGGGTCTTTCCCGACCATCCCGCCATCGCCGCAACCTATGGTCAGCTCCTGCAACGGGCCAACCGCTTCGCCGAGGCGGAAGCGCAATACCGCCGCACGCTCGAAGCCGATCCGAGGCCCATCCACCACGTATCGCTCGGCATGGTGCTGCTCCGGCAGGAGCGCGTCGAGGAAGCGGTCGAGGCATTCCAGACCGCGATTGCCGGCAACCCGAACCTTTCGGCCGCCTGGGGCAATCTCGGCAATGCCGAACAGAAGCGCGGCAACATCGAAGCGGCCGCCGCGGCTTATGAAAAAGCCGTCGCGCTCAATCCGCAGGACAGCATGTCCTATGTCAGCCTCGGCCTCGCGCAACTGCGGCTCGGCCAGGCGCGGCAGGCCACCGAAATTTTCGAGCGCACACTGGCGCGGATGGGGCCGGAGCGCCGCGCCGCCGCATGGCTGCCCTTCGCCCGCGCGCAGGAGTTCGGCGAAATGCCGGCCGGCTACCGCGCCGAGATCGGCAATCTTGTTTCGCGCGTGGCGCTCACGCCGCCGGAAGGCTTCGACGGCATCAAGGCGCTCAACGCGGCGCTGGCGGCGGCGCTGCGCGAAGACCCGACGGTTGTGTGGGAACCGCAGGGCAAGGCGACGCGCAAGGGCGGGCAGACCGGACTGCTTCTCGACAACCCGCGTGAACCCTTCATCGCCTTCGAGAAAACCTTGCGGCGCGCCATCGACGCGCATTTCGACTCGATCAGGCGCGAGCCCGGCCACCCCTATCGCCGCCAGGTGCCGCGGACCTACCAGCTCGACCTCTGGGGCACGCTGCTTTCGGAAGGCGGCCACCAGCATTCGCACATCCATGTCGGCGGCTGGATGAGCGGCGTCTACTACGTCGCGCTGCCCCCGGCGATGGGCAAGGGCGAGGCGCATGACGGCTGGATCGAATTCGGCCACCCGCCGCCGGAATTCGACGCGAAATTCGAACCGCAGACCATCGCCTATGAGCCGCGCGAAGGCGACGCCCTCTTCTTCCCGTCCTATCTCTTCCACCGCACCCTGCCCTTCTCGGGCGATGTGCAGCGCATCAGCCTCGCCTTCGACGTCAAGCCGACAAGCTGGCGCGACTGACCCCCCGGCAAAGGCGCGGTATGGACGGCGCCCGCCGGGCGCGTATCATGCCCGGCAAGCAGGAAGACGCCGGGAGAGACGCATGACCGAAGATGAAAAGACCCGCCATGTCGCGGCGGTCGAGGCCCACGGCTACACGATCGTCGAAAACGCGATCGAGCCCGCCCTGATCGACGAGTTGAACGAGACATTGCTGCGCCTCGAACGCGACATGAACGTCGTGCCGGCGAAAAACACCTTCGAGGGCCACAAGACCGTCCGCATCTACAATTTGCTGGCGCTCGCGCCCGTCTTCCAGCGCATTCCGGTCCACGCAAACGTCCTGCCCGTCATCGAAGGCGTGCTCGACGAGGGCTGCCTCGTCTCCTCGCTCTCCTCCATCTCCATCGACCCCGGCGAAACCGGCCAGCCGATCCATGCCGACGACCAGGTGATGCCGGTGGCAAAACCGCACGCGCCTTTCGTCTGCAATTCGATGTGGGCGCTGACCGACTTCACCGAGGAAAACGGCGCGACGCGGATCATTCCCGATACGCATAAATGGGACCGCTCGCCCACCTACGGCCAGCACTATGACAGCATCCCGGCCGAAATGCCGAAAGGCTCGGTGCTGATCTGGCATGGCAGCCTCTGGCATGGCGGCGGCGCCAACAAGTCGGACGCGCGCCGCGTCGGCATCGCGATGAATTACTGCGCCGGTTACATCCGCCAGCAGGAGAACCAGCAGCTTGGCATTCCGCTCGACCTCGTGAAATCCTTCGAACCGCGCCTGCGCGACCTTTGCGGTTTCGGCACCTATCAAAACCTGATCGGCCACATCGACAAGAAGACGCCGGCGCAGCGCCTGCTTGGTGAGCATCGCGATTTCAAGTCGATCTGGGATGCCTAACGCTTGAGGCCGTCGAGAAGTGCCGGCAGCGCAACGATGCTCTCGATCACATGATCGGCGAAGGGCGCCAGATCGTCATGCGCGCTGGTGCCGGTCAGCACACCGATATTGAGCCCGGCCCCGGCGCTGCGCCCCATCTCGAGGTCGTGCCTGTTGTCGCCGACGACAGCGATCTGATGCGGCGCGAGCCCCGTCGCGGCGCAAAAGGCAAGCGCCATGCC
Organism: Parvibaculum sp.; assembly: GCF_019635935.1. Lineage (NCBI taxonomy): Bacteria > Pseudomonadati > Pseudomonadota > Alphaproteobacteria > Hyphomicrobiales > Parvibaculaceae > Parvibaculum > Parvibaculum sp. The sequence goes on from NZ_JAHBYN010000001.1 coordinate 524,738, forward strand.
AGGCCCCGGCTTTTGTCCATGTCCGCTGTCATAACCGGCCGAAAAATCGACCAGCGTTCCGATGCCGAACCGTTCAAGCGTCGCGCGCGCCGATGCTTCGACGTCGTTGGTCGCAATGCCGAGCGTCAGCCCGCGTCCGCGCAATCCACCGAAGAATGCCGGCAGGTCGGTCACCGGCAGTGAACGCTCCGGCGCCAGCCGCGTAAACAAGTCATCCATCTCCGCGATCAGCGCCGCCCGCTCCCACCCGCCTGCTATCGCCAGCCATGCGTCGGCAAGACCGAACGTGTCGCCGCCGCCGGCGATGCTGCCGGGCCTGATCCTGTGGCACGACGTGTCGTAGCCGATCGCTTCGAGCAATTCGGGCACAAGGTCGCGCTGCCCGCGCGCGGCCGCCTCCGCGGCCTCCACGAGGATCGGCGCCCATGTGCCGTGATATTCGAAAAGCGTCCCGTCCTTGTCGAAAAGCACGCCGCGCAAGCCATCCGCCGCGCTCATTCCGCTTTCCCCGGCCACACCGAGACGATTTCCGACAGCACCGGGCGCGGACGCTCGTCCTTCGCCACGCTCTCGCTGCCGAGATAGATGAAGCCGGCGACGCGCTCATTGTCCTTCAGCCCGAGCGCCTGCCCGATTTCGGGATCGAACGCATACCATTCGGTCAGCCACTGCGCGCCATATCCAAGCGCCGTTGCCGCGACCAGCATGTTCTGGCAGACGGCGCCCGCCGACAGCAATTGCTCCCATTCGGGTATCTTGATCCCCGGCGTCACCCGCGAGATCACCGCCACAACGGTCGGCGCGCGCAGGAAGCGGCCCGCCTCGAACTCGATCTGGTCGTCCCCCGCATTCGGCTGCACCCGCGCGTAAACCTCGCTCAGGATCGCGCCGAAGGCACGCCGCGCCTCGCCTTGGAAAACGACAAACCGCCACGGCGCGAGCTTGCCGTGATCGGGCACCCGCGCGCCGATGCGCAGGATCGTTTGCAGCTCCGTCGCGTCGGGCCCCGGCTCGACCATGGTCAGCGCCTTGGTCGAGCGGCGCGTCAGCAGCAATTCGATGGTTTCGGGCGAGCGGGCCAAGGCGGCATCCTTTGCATGAACGGGCGTCTGAAACGGCAGCGCCCGCCTCCTACTTAGGTCCATCGCTTTACAGGGGCAAGGCCATCGGCCACCATCGTTCCGGGGTGGGGAGGAAAATTGCGGCCGGGGCAACCGCCAGAACATCGAAACCTGACCGTTATGGCGCTCGTCGTCGCTTTCTCGCTTGCCGCGGGAAATGCGCAAGGCGGCGGCTGGCCGCTTGCGCCCGGCACCGGCGAGTTGATCGTGCCCGTGACTCACATGAGGGCCGGCGAACGATATGACGGCAGCGGCAAAAAGCAGTGGAAGCCGCGCTACACGAAAATCGAAGTCGCGCCCTATGCCGAATACGGATTGACCTCGCGCCTGACGCTGACCGGCGAAGCCGCCTGGGCGGCCGACAAGACCGATTTCTTCGGCATGAACTTCCGCGAAAACGGAATGACGCGCATCAAGGCCGGCGCGCGCTATGCGCTCGGCACATGGGCCGGCACGCACTTCTCGGTACAGCCGCTGGCAACGCTGCATCTTGCAGGCGCCGCAAACGATCCCGCCGCAACGGCCAAAGGCGACATCGATGCCGAAATGGTGCTTGTCGTCGCGCGCAATGAAAAGCTGTTCGGCATCGACGCTTTCTCGGTGCAGGAGATTGCCTGGCGCTACCGCGATAGCGGACGGCCCGACGAAGTCCGCGCCGACATCACCTTCGGCGCAAAGCCCTGGCCCGGCATCATGCTCCTGGCAAAGAGCCTCAACACCGCCGCACTATCTTCCACTGCCGCGGGAGACTCCTACCAGTCGGGCAAGCTTGCGCTGTCGCTGGTCCACGACGTGGCGCCCGGCTTGGCAATCGAAGCCGGCATGGAACATTCAGTCTTCGGCCGCGACGCCATCGCCGAGCGCACGCTCCGCTTCGCCGTCTGGCGCCGCTTCTAGGTCGTTGCGCGGAAACGCCGTTGCATCGGCCGCCGCAACGCTCTCCTCTCGCGCCGCCAAAGCCCTGAGTGCCGCCATCGCGTCGGTGTCGGGCGGTGCGTCCTGTCCGCTGCCCGGCGCACGGGCCCTGAGATCGGCGAGCGAAAATCCCATGCGCGCATCGTAGGTGCGGTCGGTCTGGTTTCTGAGCCGCTGCTGCGCGTCATACCAGGAAAGTTTTGTCTCTCCGTCGGGACAGGTCGCAAGTTCGGCCTCCGAGCGCGCGCCCCAGCGCAACTCGGGGCAATGATGCGGATCGAACGAAAAATCGAAAACGCGCGCCCGCGCCTCGTCGAAACTCAACACCCGCTCCGAACCATCGCTTGCGACATAGGACACTTTACAGGCATCTGCTTCTTCCCGGTAAGCCTGCTTCAGATCGCCGGCAAGGTCCGCGCCCGCATAGTCGAGCTTTTCGTCGCCGGCTTCCGCCATCGCGACAAAACGCACCACCTGATCGCGCAATTCGGCGAAGGAGGCTTTCAGCCGTGCATCGCGCGACGGCGTCGAATAGGTTTCCCAGTCGCCATGCGTGCCATAGATATTGTCGGGCAGGCGCGGCGGCTGCGGCCGCTGGTGAAGCCCGGCCTTGACCGCGATATCGACCGAGATCGCGCGGTAGTAGAGATCGTCGCAGAGCTCGCGCACCATCGCCCGCGTTTCGACGATGGGATCGTAGGTCACGTCGCGCCCGGCAACGGCCTGCCGCACATAGTCGTAATAGTCGAGCCGCTCACCCTGATAGACGAAAGCCGCCGCCGACCAGCTCTTCGGCCGCGGGTTTTCGGTGCCGTAGAATTGTTCGTCCGACCAGTCATCAAGCGCGTCGTCGCCGGCCAGCACGACGCGCCCGCCATACCACGTGCCGTCGGCGCCCTGTTGCGCGCCGGCAAGCTTCATCGGCCGCCAGTTCTTGAAGCCCGCCCCCATCGGCGGTGACGCGCGTACGAAGCGCTTGCCATAGCTGCCGCGCGTCAGCGAATTGTCGGGATGCGTGTCGATGAAGCGGATGCGCCCCTCGTCATCGACGCTGTAGACGACGGCAACGTGACCGTTCGGATCGTAGATCACGGTGCCCGGCCGGACGCTGTCCTTCTGCAGTTTCACCGGATAGAAGTCGAAAAGCTCTCCCCGCGCGGGCTCCGGCGCGAAGCGGAACATCGCGCTCGAGACGATGTTGTTGACGGTGTTGAGCACCGTGCGCGCATTCGGAAACGCGCCCTCGGCGCGCGGCACGACGTCGGTGCGCCGCACCGCGTAATTGCCATAGCGCGAATAACGGAGATCGCGCGATTGCCCGACCGGCGCGACGCCGCTGACATAGGAAAACGGCAACCCGTTCTTCCACGCAAAATAGGCGCGCAGCGCATAAGGCAGGTCGGCGCAATCGGCATAGAAGTACATGCCCTTCGGGTCGCTCGCCCGGTAGATGTTCCACGGGCCCTTCAGGCATTCGTCATAGGTGCGGCAATTGCTGTTGCCGATCGCCGCCACGAACTCGCCGAAGGCGCGCTCGTCGCGTTCGGTCCATTGAAGCCGTGTGATGCGCCAGCGAAATCCCTCCGGCGTTCGCGTCAGCGACGGATCGACATGCTCGCCGCCGCTGGCAACCGGCGCCATCGTCGCCGTGTCGACCGACGCATGAATCTCCGCACCCGCCCCGCCGGCGCCGAAGGCCAGCCCGGCCGCAACCAGCGCGCCCGGCATCCATTTCCGAAAATTCATTCTGGAGGCTCCACCGGCATCCAAATCAGCACCCCGCACCGCGATTTAACCATAAGCCGCCGTGGCCTGTCAGTCACAATCGGATGGCGGGCGCAGAACGAATCGCAGGGAGCCGCCGGTCAGACGGCCCCCTGCCCGATGCCGAATCGAAACCTCACCGCAGGTCCGGCGGCGTCGCCTCCTCGACAAGCGCCTTGATCGCCGCTTCGAGCGGCAGCGTTTCCTGCTGCTGCGAACCGAGACGCCGGATCGACACCGTGCGTTCTTCGGCCTCACGGCGTCCGGCAACGAAAATCGCCGGCACCTTGGCGACCGAATGTTCGCGCACCTTGTAGTTGATCTTCTCGTTGCGAAGATCGATCTCGACGCGCAGTCCCGCCGCCCGCATCGCCTGCAGCATTTCTTCCGCATAGGGATCGGCGTCCGACGTGATCGTCGTCACCACTGCCTGCACCGGCGCCAGCCAGAGCGGGAAACGGCCCTCGTAGTTCTCGATCAGGATGCCGATGAAACGCTCCATCGAACCGAGGATCGCCCGGTGCAGCATCACCGGACGGTGCCGCGCGCTGTCCTCGCCGATATAGGAAGCGTCGAGCCGTTCCGGCAGCACGAAGTCGAGCTGGATCGTGCCGCATTGCCATGTCCGCCCGATCGCATCCTTCAGGTGGAACTCGAGCTTCGGTCCATAAAACGCGCCCTCGCCCGGCGCCACCGTGTATTCGAGCCCGGCCGCCTCCACCGCATCGGCCAGTCCCTTCTCGGCCCGGTCCCACACCGCATCCTCGCCGGCGCGCACATCCGGCCGCGTCGCCAGCCGCACTTTCACCTGGTCAAAGCCGAGGTCGCGATAGACGCTGAGCAGCAATTCGCAAAACGCCACGCTCTCCGCCGTGATCTGGTCCTCGCGGCAGAAGATATGTGCATCGTCCTGCGTCATCTGCCGCACGCGCATCAGCCCGTGCAACGCCCCATGCGGCTCGTTGCGGTGGCAGCAGCCGAATTCCGCCATCCTGAGCGGCAGGTCGCGATAGGATTTGACGCCCTGCTTGAAAATCTGCACATGCGCCGGGCAGTTCATCGGCTTGATCGCCATCAGCTTGGCCTTTCCGCTCAGCACCGGCGCTTCTTCGTCCGTGGACGGAATTTCGTCCGGCACCACGAACATGTTCTCGCGGAATTTCGACCAGTGGCCCGACTGCTCCCAGAACTTCGAGTCGAGAAGCTGCGGCGTCTTGACCTCCAGATAGCCGGCGGCGTCGATGCGGCGGCGGATATATTGTTCCAGCGCCTGCCAGATGCGATAGCCCTTGGCGTGCCAGAACACCGAGCCTTGCGCTTCTTCCTGCAGATGAAAGAGCTCCATCTCGCGGCCGATCTTGCGGTGGTCGCGGCGCTCGGCCTCTTCCACCATCGTGAGATACGCCTTGAGGTCGTTGTCGTTGGCCCAGCACGTCCCGTAAATGCGCTGGAGCATTTCGTTGCGGCTGTTGCCGCGCCAATAGGCGCCGGCAAGCTTCGTCAGCTTGAACGCCTTGCCGAGCTTGCCCGTCGAAGGCAAATGCGGCCCCCGGCAGAGATCGAGCCAGTTGCCCTGCCGGTAGATCGACACATCCTCGCCCGCCGGAATGCTCTCGATGATTTCGGCCTTGTAGTGCTCGCCGATCTTCTTGAAATGCGCCACCGCGTCGTCGCGCTTCCACACTTCGCGCGTGATCTTCTCGTCGCGGTCGACGATCTCGCGCATCCGCGCCTCGATCTTTTCGAGGTCTTCGGCCTTGAAGGGCTCGGCGCGCGCGAAGTCGTAATAGAAACCGTTCTCGATCACCGGCCCGATCGTCACCTGCGTGCCCGGAAAAAGCTCCTGCACGGCCTCGGCCATCACATGCGCCGCGTCGTGGCGCAGCAGGTCGACGCCGTCCGCCGTCTCGCGCGTCACGACTTCGATTGCCGCGTCGCGGTCGATCACCGTCGCAAGGTCCATCATCTTGCCGTCGAGCTTGACGGCGATCGCCTTCTTGGCCAGCGACTTCGCAATGCTTTCGGCAAAGGCGAGCCCGTCCAGCGGTTTTTCATGTTCACGAACGGAACCGTCGGGAAGTTTCAGCTTGATCATTGTCTTTCTCTCAATGCGTTCCGTGCGTGCATTCCGACGGCGCCGGCGGCATCCGCCAGCGCCCGTATCGCCACGGCGCCCAGAAGGGCTGGCTCTCCAGCCGCTCCGGCACCGGGTCGAACCCGTGGCTGCCCCAGGGGTGGCACCGCGCGATGCGCGCAAGCCCCATCCAGAAACCGCGCCACGCGCCATGCCGCTCCATCGCCTGCAGGGTGTAGTCCGAGCAGGTCGGCAGATGGCGGCAGGAGGGGCCCAGCAGCGGCGAAATGAACCACTGATAGAACCGGATCAGGCCGCGCATCGGGAGCGAAAGGAGGTCGCGCCGCATGGGAAACCACGTCGTTATGACACGCACTTGTTAGCTTTTAATCGGAGGGCGCACAACCGAGGCGGAAACCGCCACGTCTGCGATCCGATTGATTCGTCTGGAAAAAAGCCGCCCGGGCGGAAACGCGGGAGCGGCCGGGCCCGGCGCTCAGGCGGCCGGGCCGGTTCTAGTGGCGGTGCCGGTCTGCGCGGCAGTCCCACTCCCCCGTTTGGCGGCCCCCTGCTTCGCAGCAAGCGCGGTCTCCACCGCCTCTTCCACCGCATCGAACACCAGCAGCGTCGAGGCATGGCGCGCCTTGTAGTCGCGCACCGGCTCCAGCACTTCGAGGTCTTTCCACTTGCCGCCGAATATCTCGCGCGGTGGCGCGGCGCCCTCTTTCAGCATCGCCCGCATCGCGGCGCCGACTTCGTGCAGCTCGGCGGCGCTGGCGCCGATCACATGCCGCGCCATGATCGACGACGACGCCTGCCCCAGCGCACAGGCTTTCACATCCGCGCCGTAAGCCGCGACCTTGTCGCCTTCGAGCCGGACATCGACCGTCACCTTCGAGCCGCAAAGCTTCGACACCGCCGTCGCCGAGGCGTCGGGCGCGGACAAGCGCTCGCTGAACGGAATATCCGAAGCGAGTTCGAGAATGCGCTTGTTGTAGATCTCGTTGAGCATCTAGCCCGCCACTCTCCAGCTTGTGCCTTGCGGTCCATCTTCGATGGCTACGCCCATATCGGCAAGCGCGCCGCGGATGCGGTCGGCCTCGGCGAAATCCTTGGCCTTGCGCGCCGCATTGCGCGCCGCGATCAGCCGCTCGACCTCATCCCCATCGATATGGGAAGCCGCCCCCGCCCCTGCAAACCAGGCCTCGGGCGTCATTTCGAGCAAGCCGATCAGCCGCCCCGCGCCGATCAGCGCCGCCTTGAGCTGTGTGCGCGTGCCGGGATCGGTCGCCGTGTTGGCCTGCTTTGCGAGATCGAACAGCACCGCCAGCGCTTTCGGCGTGTTGAGGTCGTCGGTCAGCGCCGCCATGAACTCGTCCGGCGCCGCGTCGTTGGTCGGCTCGGATTTGACGTCGGCCAGCCCCTTGAGCGCGCCGTAAAGCCGGTCGAGCATGCGCTTGGCCTGCGCCAGCCCCTCTTCCGTCCAGTCGAGCGGCTGCCGGTAATGCGCGTTCAAAAGCGCCAGCCGGATCGCCTCACCGGGCGCCTGGCCGATCAGATCGTGCACCAGCAGCACATTGCCGAGCGACTTCGACATCTTCTCGGCCCCCATGTTGACGAAGCCGTTATGCAGCCAGAACCGCGCCAGCGGCACACCATGCGTGCATGTCGATTGCGCCAGCTCGTTCTCGTGATGCGGGAACTGCAGGTCGATGCCGCCGCCATGAATGTCGATGGTCGTCCCGAGATGCTTCTCGATCATCGCCGAGCATTCGATATGCCAGCCGGGCCGCCCGCGTCCCCAGGGGCTGTCCCAGCCGGGCTGGTCGGGCGTACTCGGCTTCCACAGCACGAAATCCGCCGGGTCTTTCTTGTAGGGCGCCACTTCCACCCGCGCGCCCGCGATCATGTCGTCGCGGTCCCGCCCCGACAGCTTCCCGTATCCGGCAAAGCTCGGCACATGAAAGAGCACATGCCGCTCCGCCGCATAGGCGTTGCCGCTGGCGATGAGGCGCTCCATCATCGAAATCATTTCAGCGACGCTCTCCGTCGCCTTCGGCTCGAGGTCGGGCCGCAACACGCCGAGCACACCCATGTCGTCGCGATAGATCTGCGCGTATTTCTCGGTCACGACCGAAATCTCGACGCCCTGTTCTTTTGCGGCGGCGATGATCTTGTCCTCGATATCGGTGATGTTGCGCGCATAGACGACATGCGGGTAAAGCCGCCTGAGCAGCCGCGCCAGCACGTCGAACACGACCGCCGGCCGCGCATTGCCGATATGGGCGTGGTTGTAGACCGTCGGCCCGCACACATACATCGTCACGCGGTTGGGGTCCGCGGGCTCGAAGACTTCCTTCTTGCGCGTCAGCGTGTTGTAGAGGACGAGCTTGTGTCGGTTGGGTTGGGCGTTCATCGTGCAGGCCTTTATGTCGTCGGGGCTTCGCGGGGTGCGGCCCGTGCGACGACGGGCCTCAGGCGGCCGGACAGCCGGCCGCGCAACGGGTGGTCGTGCCACCCGTAGTCGGCGAAGTTCGACAACATGTCGTCAGACGCATCATGGCCTTTGAGGCTCCGGAATCCGCGAATCACGCGCCGCGCAGGGCGGCAGCTCGGCCTTTCTTAAGCGAGCCCATCCTGCCCGGCAAGCCTTTAAGAATTAACCAACCGGCCCCGCCGCCCGCCGCATTTTGCGCCGCCTCGCTGTCCCCCGGGTCTTGATAGGCCGTTTCTGCAAGGCTATATGCATGGTTGAGACGATGTCACATCAACTTCAGCATGGCATAAGACCCCGTGCTTGATGGGCAAAACGGGCGGCTTTCCTCGAAATTTCGATGAGGAATTCGGCCCGTGACTTGAACCGGGTGCCGCTCCTCGGCGTAGAGGAAAGGCTGCCGGGAAACCCCTAACGAGATTGGTCGAATGGACATGAATGCTGTAGTTGATGGGCTCCGGGCCCGGACGGAGGACGACCGCCTGTCTCCCGTCGAAAAGCCGAGCCGCGAAGAGGCCGAAGCCGCCGTCCGCACCCTCATCGCATGGGCCGGCGACAACCCCGACCGCGAGGGCCTGATCGACACGCCCGGCCGCGTCGTGCGCGCCTACGAGGAGTTCTTCGAGGGCTACAACGAAGACCCCTACAAGGAATTGAGCCGCACCTTCGAGGAAGTCGAGGGTTACAACGACATGGTGATGCTGCGCGACATCAACATCGAGTCGCATTGCGAGCACCACATGGTCGCCATTCTCGGCCGCGCACATATCGCCTATGTGCCGACCAAGAAGGTTGTCGGCATTTCCAAGCTCGCCCGCGTCATCGAGATCTTCGCCCGCCGCCTGCAGACGCAGGAAACCATGACGGCGCAGATCGCCGACACGATCAACGCCGCGCTGCAGCCGCAGGGCGTCGCCATTCTGATCGAGGCGAAGCATCAATGCATGACGACGCGCGGCATCAAGAAGCCGGATGTCGCCACCATCACCACGCAGTTCACCGGCGTCTTCCGCGACGATCCGCGGATGGAAGCCCGTTTCATGCAGATGATCCGCGGATACTGAGCCAGTCAAGACGCAGGTTTTGACAAGAGGCCCCGCCTTCATCTGAATGGCGGGGCCTTTTCAATTCAGGAACAGGACATGACAGGCACATCCCCCTTCGCACCGCGCGGCACCGCGCAGGAAATTGAGGAAGGCGCGGCCTTCGCGCCGAAATTCGACAAGGACGGCCTCATCACCGCCGTCACGACGGATGCGAATACGGGCGAACTGCTGATGGTCGCCTGGATGAACGCCGAGGCGCTGGCCCGCACCATCGAAACCGGCGAGGCCTGGTACTGGAGCCGCAGCCGCAACGAACTCTGGCACAAGGGCGACACCAGCGGACAGATTCAGACGGTGAAGGAACTCCGCACCGATTGCGATCAGGACACGGTCTGGCTGAAAGTCGAAGTCGGCGGCGACGGCGGCTGCTGCCATGTCGGCTACAAGGCCTGTTTCTATCGCCGCGTGCCGCTCGGCAAGCTCCCCGCCACGCTCGAACGCACCGGCGCCGAAAAATTGCCGCAACGCTGAGCGGCGTTGAAATTCGGTCACATTTACCGCCCATACAGCCGGCGTCGCCTTCCCCGCGAGGCGGCGCTGTTGCATTGTCTGACAAGCGTCGGGTTTCACCATGAAGTCGTTTCGCATGCCCAAACCGAAAATCGGCCCGAAAATCGGCATCGCCCTTGGCGCCGGCGTCGCGCGCGGATGGACGCATATCGGCGTGCTGCGCGCCTTGTCCCGCGCCGGCATCGAAGCCGACATCGTGGCCGGCACATCGATCGGCGCGCTTGTCGGCGGCTGCCTCGTGGCAAACCGGCTGGACCCGCTGGAAGATTTCGCCCGCTCGCTGACGCGGCGGCGCATGTTGAGCCTGCTCGATCTGCGCTTCCGTTCCTCGGGCCTGATCGGCGACACGAAACTCGCCGAACTGATGCGCGAACAGCTTTCCGATCTGCGCATTGAAGACCTCGAGCGCACCTTTGTCGGCGTCGCCACCGAACTGACCACCGGCCACGAACTCTGGCTGCACAAGGGCGATCTCACCCAGGCGATCCGCGCCTCCTATGCGCTGCCCGGCGTCTTCGCGCCGGTCGCGGTCGACGGCCGCTGGCTGATCGACGGCGCGCTGGTCAACCCCGTGCCGGTTTCGGTCGCCCGCGCGCTGGGCGCCCGCGTCGTCATTGCGGTCAATCTCAACAACGATCCCTTCGACCCCTCGATTCACCGCCAGACCCGGTCCGCGCGTTTCCCCGGCTATGTCGGCGGCGCGCCGCCGGCCTTGCCGGAAGACGAACTCTTCCGCGAATTGCAGGAGCGCATCGAGGAGGAAACGTCGGCGGAGGAAGATGCCTCGCTGACGCAGGGCGAAGCCACGCCCGTCGCCGCCCGCATCCGCGAAAAGCTGAAAACCCTGCGCTGGAAGAAGACGCCCGAACAGGAATTGATGCGCCGCGTCATCGGTGGCCGCAAGCGCGGCCCCGGCATCGCCAGCGTCATGCTGGCCTCGCTCAACATCGTTCAGGATCGCCTTGGCCGCATGCGCATGGCCGGCGACCCGCCCGACGTGATGATCGCGCCGAAAGTCGGACATCTGAGCCTGCTCGACTTCGACCACGCGGACGAACTGATCCGTCTCGGCGAAGAAGCAGCCGAAGACGCGATCCCGCACATCCACGAGACGATTGAATTGATGAGTTAGCCGTCAGCCGGTGGCGATATAGAGCTTCAGCGCTTCGGTCTCCATCACCGTCTCGGCGATCCGGTGCTTCACCACGTCGCCGATCGAAACGATCCCGACAAGCTCGCCATCCTCGATCACCGGCAGATGGCGGAACCGCCCCGCCGTCATCGAATCCATCAATTCGTCGATCGAGTCGTTGAGGCCGCATGTGATGATGCGCGACGTCATGGCCTCGCGCACCGGCGTTGTCAGCGCCGCCGCGCCGACCCGCGCGATCGCCTTGATGACATCGCGCTCCGAGACGATGCCGAGCACCTTGCGGTCCTGCATCACGACAATGGCGCCGATCCGCCGTTCGCTCAGCGTCGTCGCTACCTGACCCAGCGTGGCGTTCGGATCGACCGTCACCACCTCCGGGCCCTTCGCCTTCAAAATCGCCGCAACGTTCATGGCATCTCCTCCCGGTCGGGTCCCGGCGGACAAGCCGCGACCACGGGCAATCGCCCGAACCGAAATGATGCGACATTCCGCCGCAGCGAGCAAGGACAACAACAAAAACCCACGGATTCCGCGACGTAAAGATGGGCCCTTTGACTTCCAGGCCCGCCCGCCCGGATACTGCCTCACCGTTTACCGAGTCCCGCCCCCGCGTCCCGCAGCAACAATCCGGCTCCCGCCTCATGTGGCAACGCGCCTATCTGAACCGTCTGAAGCGCGACCTCGATCTCTGGATCGAGCGCGGCTGGGTGACCGCGGCCAATGCCGACGCGATCCTCGCCTCCGCCGCCGAGCCCGGCGCGTCCACGCGCCGCATGCCGGCCATCCTCGCAATTCTCGGCGCGGTGCTGATCGGCTTTGCGGTGATGAGCTTCGTTGCCGCCAACTGGCAGGAAATCTCGAAACTCACCAAGATTGTCCTGATCTTCGCGGCGATGTGGACGGCCTATGGCGCGGCCATCGTCCTCGAAAAGCGCGGCCATGCGAATTTCGCACAGGCCGCTGTCCTGATCGGCCTCGGCCTCTTCGGCGCCGGCATCATGCTGATCGCGCAGATCTACCACATCGTCACCGACGATCCGGGCGGCGTGCTTGCATGGTGCGTCGCGGCGCTCGCCACCGCATGGCTGCTCTCGTCGCGTGCCGCACTGGCGCTCGGCATCCTGCTGGCTGTCGTCTGGACATGGTTTGCAATCGACATGAACGACGCGGTGCCGCACTGGGCCTTCTGGTTCGCATGGGCGGCCGCCGCCGCGCTGGCGCTGCGCCTCTCCTGGACACCTGCCCTTCACCTGGTCCTGATCGCCGGTTTCCTGTGGCAGGCCATCAACGTCGAGGCGATCATGGGCCTCACCGGCCTCTCGCCCTCGCAATTCGCGGTCTTCGTCGCCCTCGAAGCGCTGGCGCTGTGGATGGCGGCGCTCGCCTTCGCACGTGACGGCGCCCGTCTGGGCAGCGTCGCCGAGGCCTATGGCATCGTCGTCGCCTTCGCGCTGGTCGGCTTCTTTCAGGTCGACCCCGGCGAATATGACCGCGCCGCCGAGGGCGCCGCCGGTCCGACCTTGATCGCGGCCACCGCCATGCTCGCCGCCGCGCTCGCCGCCCTTGCCGTCATGCGCGGTCGCTTGCCGTCGCGCCATGTGGCCGGCGTCGCCGCGCTGGCCGCCCTCGCCATCGCCTATCCGCTTCTCTCCGCCTCGGAGAACGCCGCCTTGATCCCGTGGATCTATGCCGCCGCCATTCTGGTGCTTGCCGCATGGCTGGTTTCATGGGGTTCGGCGAGCGGCAGCCGGTTTGCCGTCAATTTCGGCTTCGTCGTCTTCGCGGCCGAAGTCCTCTGGCTCTACTTCGCGACGCTCGGCACGCTTCTCGACACCGCGATCTTCTTCGCACTCGGCGGTGTCTTGCTGATCGTCGGCAGCATCGTCTTCGAGCGTATGCGCCGCCGCATCGTCCGCGGCACCGCCACCGAAGGGGGTGCGGCATGAACCCCCGTTTCGGCATGGCGCTGATCGTGCTGGCGCTCGGGCAAACGCTGTTTCTCGGCGCCATGATCTGGGACCGGGTGACGCTGCTGCGCTCGCCCGACGTCGTCACCTTGAAGACCGCGCCCATCGACCCGCGCGACATTTTCCGCGGTTACTACGTCATTCTGAGCTACGAGATTTCGCAACTGCCGCTCGACAAACTTTCGGGCGACGACGAATTCACCGAAGGCGATACCATTCATGTCGAGCTTGCGCCGGACGGCGACACATGGAAAGCCGTCGCCGCATGGCGCGACCGCCCGGAGCCGGCGGACGGCAACAAGATCATCCGTGGACGTATCACTTACGTCCTTGAGAACCGGATGGTCACCCGCGCCCCGGTCGACGACACGGAAATGACGGCGCCCGAAGCGCCCTGCCCCGGCTGCAAGACGGTCACCATCGTCTACGGCATCGAAAGCTATTTCATCCCCGAAGGCGACGGCCAGGAACTTGAGGACGAACGCAACGCCGGCATCCTCACCGTCGATGTTGCGCTCGGCCGCAGCGGCACCCCCGCCATCAAGGGCCTGCGCCTCAATGGCGAACCGGTCTACGAAGAGCCGGTCTTCTGAGGCGGGGATAAGTTTTCTCGAAAATTCGATTTTGGAAATTTGAGTCGGAAATTCGGACCGCGTTCGAGTCGATTCCGGGATCGGTTGGCGTCGCTCCCGATCCCGGAAATTCGCTCGCAACAGTAACGTGACAGTTTTTGACAAAACGGTGACAGACGCTGCCAAAACCGGGGATAAGTGCCTCAGCCGGCGTCCCGCCAGTTGCCGTGAAAGCCGAACGGCACCCGCGCCGGCAGCTCGACACGCGCCAGCGGCCCCTTGGAAATATCGTCCGTATCGAGAACGATGAAGTCGCTGATATTGCGCGCCGTGTCGTAAACCAGCGACACCACAAAGCCGTCGCCCTCCGCCGCGCCTTCCTTGCGCGGCACGAAAACCGGCTCATGCACATAGCATCCCGCACCCGCTTCCCATTCGCGCCGCTTGCCGCTCGCAAGATCGATATGCACCAGCGTGTCGAAGGACGCGCCCGGCACCTTCGGTGCCTTTGTCGCCGCGTAATAGCCGTGGCGATAGCCATGCCCGGCGAAACGTTCGTCGAGACGCGGAAACTCGCCGCCGAGATCGGTCAGTGCTTCTTCGGTGTAGCTGTCGGAATTTCCGTCGAGGTCGAACGTCCAGCGCACAAGCTGTCCCTGCTCGTCGAGAAGATCGGTCGGCGCCTTCTTGCCGTCGGCGCTCGGGAAAAGCGGCACGCGGCTGTATTTCATCATGTCGGCAACGATGCGCGTACGTCCGCCATCATGCGTCGTATAGGCGTTCATCGGGTGATAGACATAGCAGGGATCGCCCTTGAACCAGCGGATCGTATCGGTCGAGGCATTGCGCGCCATGATGCCGATATGCGTGCCGGCATCGGGATCCCACGCAATCACCGGCCCGCCTTTCATGATGCGCTCGACATCGATCGTCGCCGGAAAGATCGGGAAGATCACATGCTCGTCGGTAACGATGAAGTCATGCACCATGCTGGCGTAAGGCGCCTTGAAGGTTTCGCTGCGCGTCAGCTTGCCGTCGCGGTCGACGACCTGGTACGAAATGTCCGGCGTCCCCGGCCCCGCCGCCATGTAGCCGAAGAAAATCATTTCGCCGGTCTTCGGATCGAATTTCGGATGCGCCGTCATCGGGCCGTTATACTTGCCCTCGAAGTTCCACGAGCCCGTCGTCTCCAGCGTGTCGCCATCCATCGCCACCGGCGAACTTCCCTCGTCCAGCGCCATCAGCTTGCCCGCATGCCACACGACATTTGTGTTGGCGACATTGCGCTTGATGTTTTCGGCGCCCGGCAGCGGCGCTTCGCCGAACGCCATCGAAATCCGCCGCTCGCCGGCCTTGCGCTGCGCTTCGTATTGTTCGGTCCTCACCCAGCGGTTGCGATAGCTCGCCTTGCCGCCCTCGACATGGATCGCATGGATCATGCCTTCGCCGAGAAACCAGTGATGCTGGTGACCGAGCGGCGGAAACATCGGGTTCGGACCGTTCCGATAAAGCGTGCCCGCCAGCGCTGCCGGCAATTCGCCATAGACCACGAGGTCGGGCGCATCGCATTCGGCCGCTACCGGCGCGAAATTGTGCTGCAGGAAAGGATTGTTCGGATAGGGCTTGGACATGGCGCGCTCCTCCCGGAATGGCGGCAAAAACCAATTCTATAACACTGTTATGAACATGTTATAGTTAGCGCTGGACAGAAGGTCAAGCCTGTTCGATAGAGAAACCGATGAGTACAGACGAAAAAACAACCGCCGCCGAAGACCGCCGCAACGCGCAACGCGAAGCATTGCTCGACGCAGCTAGCGAAATGCTGATGCATGGCGGGCCGGACGCGATCTCGCTGCGCAAACTGGCAACGAAGGTCGGCACCTCCACAATGGCCGTCTACACGGCATTCGGCGGCAAGGAAGGTCTGATCACCGCACTGTTCGAGGAAGCCTTCGACCGGCTTGCGGCGGCGCAGAACGCGGTGCCGCGCAATCCCGAGCCGATCCTCTGGCTCGCCAGCCTCTCGCGCGCCTATCGCGACTTCGCGCTGAAGAACCCGTCCTATTATGCGTTGATGATCAGCGCCACATTGCCGGTGCCCGCGTCATTGCGCCACGACGAACCGGCGGCGGGCGAACCGGCGGCGCGCAGCATCGCGCGGCATCCCTCCTATCAGAACCTGCTCGATGCGATCGAAGCCTGCATCGCCGAGGGCAGCATGCCGGCAGATGCCGGCCCGGCGATCATCGCCGATGCCCTTTGGGCAACGGTGCACGGACTATGCAGTCTTGAGCTGGCGGGCTTTCACATCAGCGCCGAAGACGCGGAGAAACGCTTCGGCGTCGCGGCGGGCGCCGTCATGCGCGGCCTGCTGACGCCGAAGGGCCTCAAGAAATACGAGAGCTTCACTCGTTCCCGCTGACCGACGGAAACTTGCCGAGCGGAAACGGCTTGTCCTCGCGTGCGAAGATCACGAAGGCGAGGCACTCCCAGACATATTGCACGAGGTTGCGGCTGAAGCTGCGCAACTCCTCGTTCTTGTCGCCGGTGACCAGAATGACGACGAACTGGATCGCGCCAAGAAAGATCGCCACCGAAAAGGCGACATTGCCGAGAAACCAGAACACGACCATGTAAAGCAGCCGTATCCAGAGATCGCGGCGTTCCGGCGCCGCCGCCGCGCCATCGGCTTGCGATGCGCCAGGCTGGGGGTCCGAATGGGCAGATGTATCGCTCATGGATCGTCTCCTCCTGAAAGTCCCGGTCCGCCAAAGGCCGTTATTGTGATGTGGTTATGCCGGCACGAAAGTCAACGCCCGGCGCTATTTCTCGCGATCCTTGCCGAGCCATTCGCCGTAGCCGACATTGCCCGGCCCGCCCGATGGCGAATAGCGGATCGGATCGAAAAGACCGAAAAGCAGCAGCCCCGCCAGAAATCCGCCGAGATGCGCCTCCCATGCGACCTGCGCGGTCACGCCGAGCGCACCGGAAAGCGCGGTCGCGCCGAACAGAAAGTTGAGACCGATCCACACGCCGACGAATATCAGCGTCCGCCGGTCGGCCAACGAGGCGAAAATACCGGCGCTGCGCTGCGGCGCGCCGTCGAGCCTGTTGCCGCCAAGCGCACCGAGCGGCCCGTCGCCGAGGAACACGAAACGCGCCGCGCCGCCCATCAGCCCCGAAATCGCCGCCGACGCGCCGACCACCGGCACGGGCGATGCCGGATAGATCGCCACATGGAGGAACGCGCCGGCCGCGCCGCAAACAAAATAGAAAACGAAAAAGCGCAACGCGCCGAAGCGCCGCGCCAGCGGCGAACCGAAGGCGAGCAGCCACACCGAATTGACGATCAGATGCGTCCACCCGCCATGCAGGAAGGTGTAGGTGATCGGCGTCCAGATTGCGGCGGCAAACCCACCCGGCAATCCTTCGACGACACCGTTCACACCGGAGTAGCGCAAGGGAAACAGCGCAAAACGGAAAAGCACCTCGCGCTGCGCGGCGAGCGGCAGCCATTCGATCAGCAGGTGCAGCCCGACAATGGCGGCAAGCAAAGCCAGCACCGCTCCGGGGATGTTGAAAGCCGGCGGCTCTTTATAGGGCGGCGCCTCCCTCTGCCACGGATCAGCCATTGGCAAGTGCCGCCTCGACGAGCGGCAACCGGTCATTGCCGAAATACATGTCCGTCTTGTTGACGAACATTGTCGGCGAGCCGAAGCCGCCGCGCGCGATCAACTCCTCGGTGTTGGCGCGCAAGCGGCCCTTGACGTCGTCATCCTTGATCCGCCGGCTGACGGCATCCCAGTTGAGGCCGGACGCGGCGCAAACTTCCGCCAGCACATCCGGCTGGCTGATGTCCTTGAGCGCGCCCCAATAGCTGCGAAAGGTCGCCCAGGCGAATTCCGGCAGCTTGCCCTCGTCCTGTGCGACTATGGCGGCGCGCATCGCATCGACAGAGCGCACCGGAAAAACCGGCGGCCGCCCGATCTCGATGCCGCAATAGCGCGCCCAGTCCTGCAGATCCTTGACGTAATAGCGGCCCTTGACGGGATGCGGGTTCGCCCGCGCTTCGTAGACGCTTTCGTTAACCGCGTTGAAGACGCCGCCGACCAGGATCGGCCGCCAGTCGATATCGACCCCCGCCCGCCCGGCCAGGGCCTCGATGCGGCTGAAGGCCAGATAGGTCCAGGGGCTCGAACAGTCGAAAAAGAACTCAAGCGTCGCCACGGCGTCGGCTCCTCGAAAATATGGTTACCCGATTGCGCGCGGGAGTGTCGCGCGCATGACGGAGAGCCGCAACCGGCATTCCGGCCCACGGCAATGTTTCAAACCCGGACAGTCTTAACGTCCCGTTTACGTCTTCCGGCGGGATCGGCCGCGTCTATCCAGACCGCCCGCCCACCGGCGTTAACCAAAGAACCTCAGCATTTCCGCGCCTCTTAACAAAACGTAACGGCTGGCACAGCGGTTGCAATCCCCTTGGCAACCGAACGGTCGGCGGCGCGCCGGCAGAATCAAAAAACAATGATCGCCAGCGCCAACCGGACGACCGATGACCACCAGGAGGCCAACGTGTTTACTCAGGCTCTGTCGATCGCGACGAACAAGGGATTGCCCAAGCGGACGCTGGGTGCTCTCGCCATGGCATTCGCCCTCACCGGCTGCGTCAGCGCAAACGCCGGATCGGACGGCCGCTATGCGACGCCGATCGGCAACGCGCCCGTCATCACCAACGAAACGCCCTATTCCAACGCGCTGCGTTGCCTCGCCGGCCATGTGCCCGGCAGCACGGCGGCGACGCGCATTGCGGTCGGCAACATCCGCGACTACACCGGCAAGCAGGAAGCCGACGGCACCGGCATGAAGATCACGCAGGGCGCCTCGCTGATGGCGATGTCGGCGCTGGGCAAGGCCGGCGTGCCGCTGGTCGAACGCTACGACACGGCGATCACCGAACTCGAGCTGAAATACACCAACAACAAGCTGATCGGCGATGCGGCGGAAGGCGACTATCGCAAGATCTACGCGGGCGAAATCCGCGGCTCCGACTACTATCTCGTCGGCGGCATCACCGAATTGAATTTCAACATCCAGTCGGGCGGTCTCAATGCCGGCTTCGCCGAAGGCGGCGACATGGGCGCGGCGGCGAATGCCTCCTACTCGGTCTATGTGATGAACATCGGTCTCGACCTGCGTCTGGTGAACAGCCGCACGCTCGAAGTCGTCGATTATGTCTCCTACCAGAAGCAGATCGTCGGCCGCGAAATCCGCGCCGGTGTGTTCGACTTCTTCGGCGGCAACCTGTTCTCGATCGGTGCGGGCACCGGCGGCCAGGAACCGATCCAGCTCGCGGTCCGCTCCGTCATCGAACGGGCCGTGCTGAAGCTGCTCGTGCCGCTCTATGGTGTCAACCCGAGCGACTGTGCCCGCTTCCCCGGCAACAAGGATCCGCTGGGCAAGATCGACTATCGCCAGGCCAACCCGGACGCCGTGCAGCCGGCCGCAAACCGCCAGCGCGTCGCCGAAGCGCCTGCAGCGCGCCCGGCTCGCGCCGAAGCGGACGGCAACGATCCCTACGCCTACTACAGCGAACCCGTCTTCGAACGCGGCGGCCTTCGCGGCGGCCTCAACTAAGTCAGCCAACCAGATCGCCGATGATGTCGACCGAGAATTCCGCGAAGCATCATCGGCCCAACCCCTCAGTCTGTCTGCGCCTGGTCGGCCTCCGGCCGGACACTGAGAGCCCGCGCGGAGCTTGTCCGCCAAACCGGAAGCGAAGCAGCGAGTTTCCGTTTCGCAATTCGGAAGACCACTTGGGGAGGGCTTGGCCCTCCCCCTTTTTTTGGCCGAATTCCGCCCGTCTTCGAAATTTCAAACACGCTGCTGCAAAAGCGGTTGCATTCGCTTCAAATCCGAATATATTGACACGTCTAATGCCAATATATTCGGGAGGACGATGATGACGTTGTACAGTTTCGCAAAATTCGTGGCGACGGCATGTCTTGCCCTATCCTTCGCAAGCGCCGCGGCGGCCGACACATCGTCGCCCGTCGGCAAGTGGCGCACCTTTCATCCCGACTCCGGCGCGCCCAACACGATCGTCGAGATCACGCAAGCTGGCGGCAAACTCGAGGGAACGATCGTTGAGCTGCTGGCCGGCGCCACGGAAACGAATTGCGCGAAATGCGAAGGCGAACGAAAGGATCAGCCGCTTGTCGGCATGGTCATTCTCTGGGACCTGACGCCGGAACGCGGCGGCTGGGGCGGCGGCACAATCCTGAGGCCGGCAACCGGCGGCACCGCCAACGCCAGCGTCAAACTCGCAGACGGCGGTCAGAAGCTCGACGTCAAAGGCTCGCGCGGCATCGCCAGCCGCACACAGACCTGGGAACGCGTCGAATAACGTCAAGCGGGCGCGGCGCCTCCTCCACTCCGCCTTGCCATTCCCCTCGCAGGCGAGGCGTGACCCGCCGAAGAACCCGCGATCGGCAACGGGGAGGGTCCCCCCCCTCCCCGTTCGCTTTTCCTCCGTCGCGACATAACATGTTCGCCGCCGCGTATCGATGAACGCCGGAGGGACAGTCGTGACCGACAAGATTCGCATCAGGCGCCTCGACAAACTGGATCCGCCCGAAATCGCCGGCCTCGGCGACGTGCTGATCGACTGCGTCGAGGGCGGTGCCTCGGTGAGCTTCATGTGGCCAATGACGCGCGACAAGGCGGACACCTTCTGGCGCGGCGTGGGCGAAAGCGTGGCGCGCGGCGAGCGCGCCGTGCTCATCGCCGAGGATTCGGAAGGCATCGTCGGTACGGTGCAGGTGATCTGGGCGGCCCCCGAAAACCAGCCGCATCGCGCCGATGTCGCAAAGATGCTGGTCCACCGCCGCGCGCGGCGGCAGGGGCTTGGCGACGCACTTCTAGCGGCGGCCGAGGCAGAGGCCCGCAAGGCCGGGAAAACCCTGCTGGTGCTCGACACGGTGACGGGAAGCGATGCCGAACGCCTCTATGCGCGCGGCGGCTGGCAACGCGTCGGCGAGAGCCCGAACTACGCGCTGATGCCCGACGGCGCACCTTGCCCGACGACGGTCTTCTACAAGGCGCTGCGGGACTAACCGCCGTCACAATCTCAAACCAAAACGGGGAGAGCCTTCGCCCTCCCCGCTTCGATTTTGTTTACCGCCAATCAGAATTTGAAGCTGACATTGGCATGAATTCATCGCGACCGTCCGACGGCAGCGGCGCCGCGATGATGCGTTCGCGCTCCACATCGTGCGCATGGATCAGGCCGACATAAGGCATCATGTTCCCGGTGTAGTAGCTGACGCGGCCCGCAATCCTAAAAACGAAACTCCCGCTCGGCACTTGCCCCCGGGGCCGGCGGCCGCGGCCCGTAGCGAATCCTGAGGACGGACGGCCCGGCCGCACGCGGCCCGGCCTCGCCGAAAAGCACCGGCCAGCCTGCAAAATCCTTCGACACGAATGTCATGGCGCGTCCGTCAAGCGTTGCCTGCGACTGCCCGCCCGGCGGCAGACGATCGAGCGCGAAGAGCACGACCCAGCAGTCTTCTTTTCGGGCCTGCTCCGGCGCCGCCGCCAGTGCGCGCATCGCATCCATCGCCTCGCCCCAGGTCTGGAGCTTCTGCCAGTCCGCCATCGAAGCGCGCGATTTCGGCACGAGATAGAGCATCCATCGCGGGTTTTCCGGCATGACCGTGTAGAGCGACACGCGGCGCACCGTCATCGCATCGGCGGTGAATCCATAGTCGATCGTAAATCCTTCAAGCGCCGCGCGCCCCGCCTCCTCGACGAAGCGCAATGTACCGACAAGTTTGCGTCCCTGCTTGCCGCCAGCCGGTTCCAGAATGGCCGACAGGCCGAAACGATCGGCGACGAAGTCCGGCAAGGTTGTCGTCGGCTTCGCCAGCGAGGCCATGACGCCACGCTCGAACGTGACCGGTCGCAAGGAACGCTCATCGCGCACGCCCCTGGCGAGCAGGGACGCCGTACGGATTGCGACGCGAACGTCTTCCGGCAGCGACGCTTCGTCGAGCGCGGCGCCGGACTGAACGCGATCGTAATTGCTGGCAGGTGGGTTCGCGGGCTGCGCCAAGGCGCCGCCGGCCAGCGCCACACAGGCACTCAGCAGCGAACCGAAGAGCAAGGAAATGGAATTGTTCATGGCCATCCCCGGTCTCACTGTTCGAGCTGATATTGTTGGCCGGGCGGGAACGGCTGTTCGTACCGCCAAGCATCGGGACGCGGTTCGCCTGCGATCTCGCCCAACGCGTAAAGTCCGCTTTCGGCAAAATTGCCGATCAGGTTCGACGCCGCATCGATATTCAGCGCCACCAGCGCCCGCGCGCGTTCGGTCAACTGTCCGATCGATTGCGCCAGCAGGGGATTGCTCTTCAACGCTTCGGCAAGCTTGCCGCCGGTCAGGTTGATCGCGACATTGACGCCGGCCGCGCCGAGGCCACGCATCAACGCCTCCGATTCCGAGGCGCCGCCTTCGAGCGCCGCCAGATAGGCATTGGCGAAGCCACGCCCGCCGCCGATGATCGCGCCCGCCACCGGGAGCGCCGTCGAGGTGACGAAGATGCCGGCCTCAAGTCCGATATTCGCAATCTGATGTGCAAGCTCGCGCGTCTGCGCCGCCCGCTCCTCGTCGCGCATCGCGAGACCCTTCGAATAGTCGATCGCTGCCTGGTCATGCGCCGGCAGGTTGAGGCCGAGCCCCTCGCGCAGATCGTGCGGAATTTCATCGACCGGAATGTGCGAAAAATCTTCCTGCGGACGCACCGGCTCCCGTGCCGGCTCGGACCGCGGCTGATCCACCGTCAGGTCGAGCGTTCCCACGCCGCGACCGGCATCGTCATAGGGCCAACCAAGCTTGCCGCTGGAATTGTCCCACTCGGCTGACCATCCCTCCGCATTCTGCGGATAGTCGATCCCGAGTTCGCCCGCGGAAACCCAAAAAGTGATCTCCCATCGGTCGCCGGCCGGAGCCGTGTATTTCTTCGTAACGAGAAATGCCCCATTGGTCGCGGTCACTGACAAATAGGTCGGCTTGGTGTCGCCGCTCTGCTGCTTCATCAACTCATTGAGTGCCTGCACCGCCGTGCCTCGCTCGTGATAGCCCGTCGGCCAGAGCGGCGGCATACCCCTGCTGATCCGTTCCTGCATTACTTCCGGCGTCGGCGGCGTCGGACGCGCAAACCCGTCCGGCAGGTTCCGCTCGATTTGCTTCTGCTGCAATTGCTGCTGAACCGGCGCTGTCGGTTGCTTCGGGACCGGCGGGGTCGGCGTCGGCCCGTGATGCTGCGCCAATGCGCTGCCCGTGAGCCCCGCCGTCAGGACCAGAAGAACCGCGCCAAGCCCTATCCGCATCGCCGATGCACCCGTGTAAAATTGCCTGTCTGTCTTGATGTGATAGCTGCGCCCTCAAACCGTCAATATGCGCCGGCGTCGCAGCACGATGCGTAAGTGTCGCAGGTAAAACGGTGAGTACAGACAAAAACGGGGAGGGCCTTCGCCCTCCCCGTTTGCCCGGAAATATGCGGGACGCGGGATGAAGCCGTCCGCGTCCCGCCGCCCCGCCCGTTGTCTCAGTAGCCGACGCCGCCGGTGAAGAAACCGCCGCCGCCATCGTTGGACGAAACCTGCTCGTGGCGCTCGCTCTTGCGGATCAGCACTTCGGCATAGGCCTTGCGCGTCTGCTGCGGGATGCGCGTCATCGACGGCGCACGTTGCGGCACACAGGCGAGCATGCCGTTGGAGCCGTGATGAAGCGCTTCGCCCGGACGGCACTCGATGACATAGCCGCCGACATAGTCGGGCGTCTTGCCGTCGGCGCCCGCGAGGCGGCCGATCGTCGTCACCAACATGTCGCCGGCGACGCAATGGAAGAGCTCGACATCCTGGCCGGGCGTCGCTTCGCTGACGGGCGAGCTCAACCGTGCCGCTTCCTCGAGACCCTTGGCGCTGACGCAGATGCCCTTGACCGGCTTCGCGACATATTTTTCACGTACGATCACATTGAGCGAACCCATCGGCGTGACGGGAGCCGCCGCCGCGAAGAAGCCGCCACCGCCACCGCCGCCGAAGCCGCCACCGCTGCCATTGCCGACCGCGACCGCGCTGCCGCGATCCATCGCCTGCGAGGCGCTGTCGGCCGCCGCATTGGCGTTTGCGATTGCCGTCGCGGTCGCCGTCGCTTGCGCGGAGGCGTTGACATTGACCTGAACGTTGACGTTGTTGGTGTTCGTATTGGTGTTCGTGTTCGTGTTGGTATTGGTGTTCTGGTTGTAATTCTTGTTGTAGTTCGAGTTGTAGTTCTTGTTGTAATTGGAATTGTAGTTCTTGTTGTAGGTCACGTCGTGGCTCGGCTTGGACGGCTTGCCGCCGCCACCGCCGCCGCAACCGCCACAGCTGCTGCCGGCATTGGCCGGCCCCGCACCCATCGATGCGAGAAGGAGAGCGGCGGCCAGCGCCGCACCGCTCAGGGCCAGTCCACGGCTGGAAAAGGTAAACTTCATCATCTGCTTCATCCTGACACTCCCGGCCCTCGGGGGGGCTCGTTGGCCTGCGTCTTAACGGGAACTCAGGGAAGCGGATGCAGAAGCCATGCCGGAGTGCCAACCGCGCAAACATGGCTTCCAAACCGTTAATGCAACAATCCGGCCCGTCGCTATCGGCACAAAACCGGACGCCGCGTTAACTTTTCATCGCAGGGGCGGCAGCGCCTTGGACCTCTCAACCCATTGTTTTATAAACGATATTTCGGAGAACAGGGCCGCCGCCACCGCTGTCGTCACGCGGCCATTAACATCTGGCACAGTTTCTGCTCCCTGATGCCTGTCCGCCCGGATCGGGGCGCCGTCGCGTACCGGATCGGTACGGAGCGCCACGCGGGGACAGGACGGAGACGGTGAGACCCGAAACGGGACGATCCGTTTTGAATGGGCTAACATCCGTTCTGGCAAGAGGGGCACCCCTCGCCGGGCGGATACGCGGCCCGAGGCGAGGGATGAGGGCGATGAAGCACAAGACGACACAAGCGCTGTTCGACTACTGGAACGCGATCCGCGCCGGACGCCCGGCGCCGCGACGCAGCGAGATCGAACCCGGCGAGATGCGCGCCATCCTCCCCTATGTCTTCATTCTCGAGCGCAAGGACCGCGACACCTATCGCTTCCGCCTTGCCGGCACCGGCCTTTGCAGCGTTTACGGCATGGAGTTCCGCGGCCACAACATGATTTCGATGTGGGGCGACGACTGCGCCGAAAACCTGAAGGAAGCGCTCGACGACGTGATCCGCAACGCCGGCGTCGCCGTCGTCGAATATACCGCCGCGACGACCGATGGCCGCGAAGCCACTTTCGAGATGGTGCTGCTGCCGCTGCTGCACGAGGACGGCTCGCTGTCGCGTGTGCTTGGCGCCGCCGTTCCCATCGACCGGGCGCCCTGGGTCGGCGACCGGCTGCTGGCGCGCCAATGGATCGACCGGCTGCGCCGCCTCGACCCCGAACATATGCCCAAGCGCGCACCGGCCGCACAGGTCGCCGCCCGCCGTCTCGCCGCCGAAAAACCGCCGGTCACAGTCGCCAGCCTCGGCAAGCGCATGTCGCAAGGCGCGCCGCTCCGCAGCGAGCGCTCCTATCTGCGGCTTGTGAAAGGCATGCTGAGCAACACCGAGGAACATGGCTGAAGTTTCAGCGTTCCGGCAACCACGCCCGCCAGCCCTGCGTTAGCCAATAGCAGAAAAGCGTCACCGCCGAGAGAATGCTGTCGACGACGATAGTGAGCTCGGGATCGGAAGCCTCGAATACGAACACAAGCAACACGACCTTTCCGGCTTTGTGGAAGAAGACAAGTTCCCACAGGCCCGGCAACCGGCGTGGAAAAATCCCGAGCAGAACGAACAGCCCGGCGAAAACGAGATAGCCGAGCATCCGCCATATCTCGACGCCGACGCGATCCGGCGCAAACTCGCCGATCGTCGCAGCGGCGCCTGCAAAAGCGCCGGCGGCTGAAAGGCCGAGCAGGATCATCAATATCTTCGCAATGCGGTCGCGGGCGGGCGTCATCGGCATTTCTCCTGAGGGAAAAGAAGCGCCATTCTCCGCGCGCCGACGCCGCGCCGAAAGCAACAAAGACGTTTGACGTCCATGCACCAATGTATGACCGGCCTGGCGGTCGCAAAAAGCCGGTGTCTCGCGACACCGGCTTTCTTCTTGGCCGTCGGCAAAAAATCAGGCGGCGTGGCCGACGCGATCCTCGGCAATCGTGACGTTCTCGGCCGGCAGCGGCGCCTTGCCGAGCATGTCGTCGGAGATTTTCTCGGCGATCATGATGGTCGGCGCATTGGTGTTGCCGCCAACCAGCGTCGGCATCACCGAGGCATCGACCACGCGCAGGTTTTGCAGCCCGTGGACGCGGCACTTGGCATCGACCACCGCCATCGGATCGGTGCCCATCTTGGCGGTGCCGACCGGGTGATAGATCGTCTCGGCGGTCTCACGAATCCAGGCGTCGATCTCGGCATCGGTCTGCACGCCAGCACCGGGCCAGAATTCGGGACCGCGATAGGGATCCATCGCGCGCTGAGCGATAATGTTACGCACCATCTTGACGCCATCGCGCATCACCTTGCGGTCGTATTCGGCCGCCAGATAGTTCGGCTGGATCAGCGCGTGATCGGCCGGATCAAGCGACTTCAGCGCCACATAGCCTTTGCTTTCCGGACGAAGCTGACAGATGTGAACCGTGAAGCCGTGCCGGTCGGATTTGACACGCGCATGATCGCGCATCATCGCGGCGACAAAGTGTAGCTGGATGTCGGGAATTTCCAGTTCCGGCCGCGTTTTCAGGAAAGCACCGCTCTCAAGGCCGTTCGACGTCGCAAGGCCCGACTTGAAGAAAGTGTATTGCATGCCGGTCATGATCTGCTTCAGCGGATTGCTGACCTGGCTGTGCAACGTGATCGGCTGCGTGCATTCGTTCAGCACGACGCTGTCGAGATGGTCCTGCAGGTTCTGGCCGACGCCCGGCAGGTCGGCAACGACGTCGATGCCGAATTTGCGCAGATATTCGCCCTTGCCGATACCGGACAAGAGCAGCACCTGCGGCGAGTTGACGGCACCGCCCGACAGCACGATCTCCTTCGCAGCCCGCGCAACTTTCTTCTCGCCCTTCTGCGTGTACTCGACGCCAACCGCCTTCTTCCCGTCGAAGAGAATGCGCGAGGTCAAAGCCTCGACCTCGACGGTCAGGTTCGGGCGGTCGAGAACCGGCGTCAGATAGCCCTTGGCGGCGCTGCAGCGCTGGCCGTTCTTGATGGTGAGTTGATAGGGGCCGACGCCTTCCTGCTGCGGACCGTTGAAGTCGTCCGTATAGGGATGACCGGCCTGCTTGCCCGCCTCGACAAAGGCCTCGAACAGAACGTTGGTCTTGCGCGGATTGGTGACGCCCAGCGGGCCGTCGCCGCCATGAAAGGCGCTGTTGCCGTTCTCGTTGCCCTCGGCGCGGCGAAAATAGGGCAGCACGTCCGAAAAGCCCCAGCCTTCGAGACCGAGCTGACGCCACATGTCGTAGTCGCGCGCATGGCCGCGAATATAGATCATGCCGTTGATGGACGAGGAGCCGCCGAGCACCTTGCCGCGGGGCCAGAAGAGCTTGCGATTGTTCAGGAAGGGCTGGCCTTCGGTGTAGTAGTACCAATTGGCCATGTCGGTGCCGATCAGCTTGCCGACGCCGGCCGGCATGTGGATCATGAAATTCTTGTCTTTCGACCCCGCCTCCAGCAACAACACCTTGTTGGCCGGATTTTCAGACAGCCTGTTTGCCAGAACGCAGCCCGCGCTGCCGGCGCCGATGATGATGAAGTCGAAATCGCTCATGGAGATACTTCCCAGCCTTTGACTTGTTTTCCATACGCGCCGCCGCGTGAAACCGCGAAGGTCCCGCCATGTCTGGCTTCGGCCGCGCCTGGCCCGATTCCCTGATTGATCGGAATTTGACGGCGATTGTCGGGAATCGCCGAAGCTGACGCAAGCGTCAATTTTCATGGCGGCCGACAAGCCCTTGCGGCACCGGGGAAAAATAATCGTTTCGGGAAGCTGTCTGAGTAAAATTTCATTAACCGTGTCGGGGCTATTCTTTACCCGGAAAGGCCGGTGCCGCGTGTACGTCGCCGATTCTGGGACAATCCGGACTGAACAGATGCAATCCGACGAGATCGAACAGAAAGAACGCCGCAAACACCCCCGTGTCGCTTTCGAGGCGAAGGGCCGCTTTCTTGCGCCCGATGGCTCGGAGCATGAATGCTCGATCCGCGACATGTCGCTGGGCGGTATTGCACTGTCGACGGATGTCGCGATCGAAATGGGCGAGAACGTCATTGTCTATCTCGACGAGTTCGGCCGCTTCGAAGGCAAGATCGTCCGCGTCTACGAGGGCGGTTTCGCCATCGAAACCGCGATCAGCGGCCCACGCCGCGAACGCCTCGCTCAGCGCCTGGAGGCGCTGGCCCGCGGCGAAAAGATCGAAGTCTCGGCGCGTCGCTCTTTCGCGCGCTACGCGCCCGGCGAAGCGGGACTGGAAGAAAGCTCCGTGCTGACCATCGATGGCGGCGGCTCCATGCCCTGCCGCATCATCGACATGTCGCTGGGCGGTGCCCAGGTGGCGGTCGATGACCGCCCGCCCATCGGCACCGAAGTCTCGATCGGCCGCATGTCGGGCCGCGTCGTTCGTCACACCGAGGAAGGCGTCGGCATCCAGTTCACCAACATCCCCGAACGCGCCTCCGCGCTCTCCCGGCCGTTCGGCTGATCCGCCGCTCGGCTTTCCCGCCGCAATCGCGCTAGACTGCCCCCGGAAAACAAAAGGGGACGTCCTGTGACCGCGCAGATACTCAATTACTCGGTAAAAAACGATGTCGCCATGCTCGCCATGGACGACGGCAAGGCCAATGCGCTCGGCCATGCAATGATCGCCGCGCTGTCGGAGGCGCTCGACCGCGCCCAAAACGAGGCCAAGGCGGTGCTGATTTCGGGCCGCGAGAAGCGCTTCTGCGCCGGCTTCGACCTTGAAGTGATGGCATCCGGCCCGGAAAACGTCCGCAAGCTGGTGGGTGCGGGCGCCGAATTGCTGCTGCGGATCTACGAGCATCCCCTGCCCGTCGTCATCGCCTGTACCGGCCATGCGCTGGCCGCCGGCGGCCTTTTGCTGCTGGCCGGCGATGTGCGCATCG
Source organism: Parvibaculum sp. (assembly GCF_019635935.1). Taxonomy (NCBI): domain Bacteria; kingdom Pseudomonadati; phylum Pseudomonadota; class Alphaproteobacteria; order Hyphomicrobiales; family Parvibaculaceae; genus Parvibaculum; species Parvibaculum sp. The sequence continues at coordinate 553,664 of NZ_JAHBYN010000001.1, forward strand.
GCGCCGAGGGCGAATTCCGCATCGGCCTGCCTGAAGTCGCCATCGGCATGACCATGCCCGTCTTCGGCATCGAGCTCGCCCGCGACCGGCTGGCCCGCAACCGCTTCACCGAGGCGGTGACGCAGGCCCGTATCTACAATCCCGCCGAGGCGGCCACGGTCGGATATCTCGACGAGGCCGTGCCGCCCGCCGCCCTGATCGAAACGGCGACGGCCCGAGCGACTGCGCTGGCAGCGCTTGCACAACCCGCCTTCGCCAACACCAAGCGCAAGGAGCGCGCGGCAACGATCGCCCATATCCGCGCCACACTGGCGGCCGATTCCGGCACATTCGACGGCGCGCAGACCCGCTGAACCGGCCCTGCGACATTTTTTTCCGAAAATTTCGTGGTGTCCCGAAAGCGGAATCGGCGGCAACGAGGTTCGGCCATTTTGAACGATACCTCACACCGAATTTCGAAAAAGCGTTGCGGCACAACGACTTTTTGTAACGGCCAATACGTTCAATTTTATTCAAATTGAATCGTTTCGACTTTTAGGAAAATGCCCGTCGAATTAGCACCGTATTTAGTTCGAATGTGATTCACACGTTTAAACCGGTGAAAATCCCTCGCTGCCATTCTGCGCTCATAGGCCCACAAGACCGGGCTTGTGAGATATCGGGGTGGCGACAATGTGGTTGCGTAAACTTGCTCTTCTGACGACAGGTCTCTTGCTGGCGGTTGCTGGCTGTCAGGCGCCGGATCGCGTCGGCAGCATCGGCTTCACACAGGACGGCGGCATCCGCGATTATCGCGTCGCCGCGGCAATGCCGGTCGGCCAGCAGTCTCCGCCCCCTTACGGCTATATCGGCTTCTGCATCCGCAATCCGGACGAATGCGCCGGCGGCACCGACGAGCCGGCAGATATGGTGCTGACGCCGGCGCGCTGGGCCGAACTCGCCGAAGTCAACGACTGGGTCAACCGCGCGATCCCGCAGGTCGACGACATGACGCTCTTTCAGCGCGCCGAGTGGTGGGCCATTGCCGACGAGCGCGGCGGCGACTGCGAGGACCTGGCGCTTCTGAAGCGCAAGATGCTGATCGAACGCGGATGGTCGCCGGACCAGCTCCTGATGGCGGTTGTGCGCGAATGGAATGGCGACGGTCATGCCGTATTGCTGGTCAGGACCGACCGCGGCGAATTCGTGCTCGACAACAAGACCTGGGACATCGCTCTCTGGAACGACACGCCCTATCAGTGGATCAAGCGGCAATCGCGCGAACGGCCCTTCATCTGGGTCAATCTCGACCGGAAGACCTTCCGCGAGATCGCGCAAAACGATTTCCCGCCGCTCGGGGAACCCGCGTCATTCCTTGCCGCGCTTGAAAGGAACTTGCCCGCCGACTTGCGGCCGGGCATCGCCGAAGGCCAGACAGCGAGCCGCGAAGCCTTGAAGGAGGAACCGACCGCAGCGCTCGCTTTCAACTGACCTGCCGACCGGCCCCCTCCGCCCCCCGATTGGGGTCCGGTCCTGTCGAGGCCGGCTCTGCCGCTCCCCCCGCGGCAGGGCCGGTTCTTTTTTGGGGACCTACTTCCCTTTCCAGTTCGGCTTGCGCTTTTCGGCAAAGGCGCGTGGCCCCTCGATCAGGTCCTCGCTCTTGAAGAGCGCATTGACCGCCGGATATTTGCCCGTCACCGCCTCGTTGAGATTGGCAATGTCGAGACCCTTGTAGACCGCCTCCTTCGAGGCGCGGATCGACATCGGCGAGCATTCCATGATGAGCCCGGCCCACCGTTTGGCCGACGCCATCAGTTCAGCCGCCGGCACGACTTCGTTGACGAAACCGAGTTCCATGCCTTCCGCCGCCGGAACCTGGCGTCCGGTCAGGATCATCCCCATCGCCCGCTTCGCGCCGATCTGGCGCGGCAGCCGGTGCAGCCCGCCCGCCAGCGCCGCAAGGCCGACCTTCGGCTCCGGCAGGGCGAACTTCGCATTGTCGGAGGCAATAATGAGATCGCAGGCCAGCGCGATTTCGAAACCGCCGCCCATGGCGACGCCGTTGACGGCCGCGATGACCGGCTTGGTGAGATCGAAGCGCGCGGTGAGGCCCGCAAAGCCCGTTGCCGGCACTTCCAGCTTGTTGCCCTCGGCCTGCCACCGTAGATCGTTGCCGGCGCTGAAAGCGCGATCCCCCGCACCCGTGATGATGGCGACCCAGAGATCGGGGTCGGCGGCGAAATCGTTAAAGATACCTTCCAGCTCGAAATTGGCCGGCGGGTGAAGCGCGTTCATGCGCTCCGGGCGGTTTATGGTGACGACGAGCAGGTGGCCATCGCGCTCAGCCGTACAAAATTCGGTCATGGACGTTCCCCGGTAATGTTCGTGTGCATTTTTCGCAGTCTGCCGCGACTTTGCCCGGTCCAAACCGGTGCGGCAAGCGGCGCCGCGTTGACGCAACGGTAACCAAACCGCCCTAAAAATAAACCTTGGAACCGGCGCCGAACGCGCCACGAACCTGTGCGAAACGAGAAAATGGCCCAACCGAACGAAATGCGCGCAACAAATCCGGCGGACCACCCCGGCACCACGGCGATGCGCTGGGTGCTGAAATATGGCGATCGCGTCTATGGTCCCTACAGCTTCGACGCGATGGCGGCCTATGCCGCCGAGGGCCGCGTCGCGCCGCACAGCCTCGTTGCGCCGGAAGGCACGCCCGCAGGCGCCAGCACATGGCGCGCCGCCGGCGACCTGCCGCAATTCGCCGTCCTTTTCGGAGGCGAGCCTGCAGCCGAAGTCGAGGTCGAGGCGGACGTCGAAACAGAAACGGCTGCGCAACCGGATCCTACTGTCGCGGCGGAGATCAATGCCCCCGCTGACGAAGAAACCGTCGCGCATGCCGAAACGCCGTCCGAACCCGTCGCACAGCCCGCTATCGAAGCGCAGCCTGCGGCAGCCTCCGCACAGTCAGGCGAACAGCGCCGCCAGCCCTATGGCCCCGGCAAAGGCCAGGTCGATCGGCGCAAGCAACCGGAGACGGCGAACTTCCTGATCGTGCTCGACATCAAGGCGCGCTTTGCCGGCCCGCTGGAACAGGCGATCATGTCGCTCGGGCCCGCCTACAAACTCGCGGCCAATGTGTGGTGCGTCAACACCGACGCGACCGCGCCCGGCCTGCTCAACGATCTGAGCGTGCATATCGGCAAGACGGATTCGATGTTCATCGTCGATACGACGCGTGATCGCACTGCATGGAGTTCGATGGGGCCGGAAGTCGACGCAAAAATTCGCCGCGTCTGGCGCCGCACTTACTGACGTTCTCCGCTGCATTCGCAAAAATGCCGCCGCAAGGTGGCCAAATGCGATGTCGGGTGCTAGTATTTTCGCCGTTGGGGCTCTCAGGTCATTCACCTGAGAGCCCTTTTGTTTTCGCCCCTCCCCTCATCGAAACGCAAAGGCAGAACAATGGCAGCAGCAAACGGCAACACGGTGCGCGTGCACTACACCGGCACGCTGGATGACGGAACCGTGTTCGACACGAGCCGCGGCGGCGACCCGATCGAGTTTGCGGTCGGCAAGCGCATGGTCATCGCCGGCTTCGAGGAGGCCGTGGTCGGCATGGAGCCCGGCGACAGCAAGAAGCTGACAATTCCGGCGACGGAAGCCTATGGCGAACACGATCCGCGCCTCGTGCAGGACGTGCCGCGCTCCGAGCTTCCACAGGGACTGGAGCCCGAACCCGGCATGCAGCTCAAGGCAAGCGGTGGCGATGGCCGCGAAATCGCGCTGGTCGTTACGGACGTCACGAGCGAGATGGTGCGGCTCGACGCCAATCATCCGCTGGCCGGGCAGGACCTCACCTTCGAGATCCAGCTCGTCGAGGTCGCCTGAACGGCAACACCTAGCCACCCGGCCGGGGCAGCGGCAACCGCATGGGGTGCTGCGCCGGCGATGTGCGCGTCGAAATGTCGGGCTCGAAATCCAGGACGCTCGCGTCATCGGATTGCGCACGCGGCGCGGGAAGCGGCACGCGCCGCACCGGAACCGGTTCCGGCGCCGCCGTCTCCGTTCCTTCGGTCGCTATTTGTGCCGGTTCGTCCCGAGGATGCGCGGCGGCGGTCCGCGCCATGTCCGCCATGATCGAAACGGCACGGCGCCAGCGCAGGATCAGCGGTGCTCCGAGCGCGCTGACATCGGCGCATTTCGCCGTCGGCGTCTCCCCGCGGTCGCATAGCGCCGTGGCGCGCACGATCTCGAACTGAAACTGCGCCCGGCGCAGGAACTCCGGAAAAACGCCGCTCTCCCGCGCCGCCTCGACCAGCGGCAGATATGTCGCGCAATCTGTCTGCTGGCGTTCGAGCATTTCGGCGAGCCGCACCGCCTCGCGCGAGCCTTCGGATGGCGCCGCCTCGCAAATGCGCCACATCAGCTCCGCCGTCGCGTGATCGTAGAGCAGAATCAGCCCCCGGCTGCGATCGTCGAGCGACGCGTAAAGCCGCGCCGTATCGCGCGGGTCCCAGCGGCGAAACTGATCGATGAACACCGTGATGTCGGCGCGGGCGCCGGGTGGCGGCGCGGGCAGAAAGCGGCTTTCCGGTTTTGCGGGAACGGCGGGCCGAACGCCGCGCTTCAGAAAAGAAAACTCGCGCGACGACGCCATGTCGGGCTGGCCGCCGCTCGATGGAATGAAAAGAAACTGCAATCCGAGCGGCCGTTCCTCGATATGAAAAAACGCCGCATCGCTTGTGCCGCCGGAAAGGCGCAGTGCGCCCTGCGCCTCGCCCGTATCGCCGCCCGCACGCTCGCCGTTGATCGCATAGACACTGCCGCCCGGCGTCGTCAGCCGGCCGACGACGCGGGTTCCGACCTGTTGCAGCGTCAGTTCCATGCCCGCCGCATCGCCGATGCCGTCATAGCCGCCAGTGAACTCCGCCGCCGGCGCGCGCACCATCGTCAGCAGTCCGAACAGCACGACCGCCGCCGCCAGTTTCGCCGCCAATGCCGCACGCCGGGCGGCAAGCCTCCGCATCCTTGCCCCCTTGCGCCTTTCGGGCGCGGCCTCGTCTAGCGTCCCTTGAATTTCGGTTCGCGCTTTTCGATGTAGGCCGTCATCCCTTCCTTCAGGTCTTCGGTCCGCATCAGCGGCAGCAATTGCAGATAGACATGATGCACATGTTCCGGGAACGGCTCGTTGAGCCCCATGCGCATCATCCGCTTGGCGGCACGCACGGCGAGCGGCGCGTTGCCGGCAATCTCGGCGGCAAGCGCACGGGCGCGCGGCATCAGATCGGCATCGGCAACGACTTCGGATGCAAGCCCCCACGCGACGCTCTCTTCGGCCGACAATGTGCGCCCGGTGAAAATCAGTTCCGCCGCCTTCGACCAGCCGAGAAGACGCGGCAGGATCCATGTGCCACCCGATTCAGGCAGCAACCCGCGCTTGCAGAATGCGGCGGCGAACTTCGCCGACTTCGCCATCAGCCTTATGTCGCAGCCGAGCGCCGTGTCCATGCCATAGCCCGCCGCACCGCCATTGACGGCGCAGACGGTGGGCGTCTCCATCGCATGCAGCACAGTCGGCGGCGTATGATTGAGATCGAGCGTCGTCGAGGTGACGCCGCCGCTCTGGCCGATCGAAAGATTGCCGCTCGCCTGCGGGCGCAGGTCGAGGCCCGCGCAGAAGGCGCGACCGGCGCCGGTCAGGATCACGCAGCGCACCTCCGGATCGCGGTCCGCCTCCAGCAGCCTTTCGGTCAACTGGTTCAGCATGACGCCCGAAATCGTGTTCATGCGCTCCGGCGCATTGAGCGTGATGGTCGCGATATGGTCGGAGACCTCGTAGAGGACTTCCTGCGGCGCGGCTTCGGGCGCCTGTTTGGCCTGGCTCATTTGTTTCTCCCTGTCCGGATGACGTTGCCGCCGAGACTAGCCTAAAAGCTCAGCCGCAAACAGCCGCCCCGCCCTCGCCGAACCACGGGTGGCGGACATAGTCGCCGGGCGCTATGCCACGCGCCGCCGCAACCCCGCCGCCGATTTCCAGCACCCCGTTGACCGGCACGCCGGAGGCATGAATGTCGAGCGACAGCGGCTCGGTCATCGCCGCGATGGAAGCGATCCGCCCGTCGGCCTCGATGAAGATCATGTCGAGCGGAATAAGCGTGTTCTTCATCCAGAAATGGGCGATCCGGCATTGGGAATAGAAAAAGAGCATGCCCGCGTCCTCGTCGAGGCTCTCGCGGAACATCAACCCCCGCCGGATTTCCTCGTCGCTCCGCGCCAGCTCGACGGTGAAACGATGCGTCGTGCCTGCCGCCGTCTCGACATTGAGCGTCGTCTCCGCGCCGGCCAGCGGCGCACAGGCCCAAAGGGCGAGCCCCGCAATCAGAACGGCGGCAAGCGACGCGGCACGCATCAGTCGAGACGCTTCATGCCCGAAGCATACCGCTTCCAGTTCTGGACATAGTGGTCGGAGGACAGCCGCAATGCCTCGGCCGTTTCCTTGTCGAGCGTGCGGATGATCTTGCCCGGCGCGCCGAGCACCATCGAATAGTCGGGAATGTCCTTGCCTTCCGCGATCAGCGTATTGGCCCCGATGAGGCAACCTTTCCCGATGCGCGTATTGTTGAGGATGATGCTGCCGATGCCGACGAGGCTGCCCGCACCGATGGTGCAACCATGCAGCATCACCATATGGCCGATGGTGACGTCGCGCTCGATGGTCAGCGGCGAACCGGGATCGGTGTGCAGCACCGAACCGTCCTGCACGTTGGAGTTCTCGCCGATGGTGATGAGCTCGTTGTCGCCGCGCAACACCGCGCCGAACCAGACGCTGGCGTTCTTCTCCAGCTTCACATTGCCCATCACCTGCGCATTTGGCGCAATCCAGTATTCGCCCTCCGGCGGCAGGATCGGCTTCGCATCGCCGATGGCGTAAATGGCCATGAACACGTCTCCCCGTTTCTCTGTATTTCTCGCGACGCGGACTATGCCATGCCTCGAAGACGGAGACGAGGCTTGCGGAGTGCCCGGAAAATAGGGTGTCATTCGCGCGTCAAGGGCGGCGCCTAACGTCCGCTCGGCAACCGGGAGGAGAGAACGGCATGACGCGACGGAAAACATCGGAGACCGGCAGCATCGGCGAGGCGATGGAAGCGGCCGACGACAGGCCCGTGGCCCGCGCCATGGCGCCGACGCTCGGCGAACTCTGGAGCCGCCGCCTCGCCCGCCGCGACGTGCTGAAAGGCATCGGCAAGGCAGCGCTGCTTGCGTCCGCAAGCGCCCTGCCGCTGGCCGCCTGCGGCGACACGTCCGGCTTTGCGCCCGACGATATTTTCGGCTTCGCGGAAGTGCCGCATGGCGTCGACGAAACCCATCACGTGGGGGCCGGTCACAGCGCCGACATCCTGATCCGCTGGGGCGACCCGGTTTTGCCGGGCGCACCGGAATTCGACCCGCTGAACCAGAGCGCCGAACGCCAATTGCAGCAGTTCGGATATAACAACGACTATGTCGGTTTCGTCCCGCTGCCATATGGCTCGCGGTCGAGCGACCGCGGCCTGCTTTGTATTCATCACGAATACACCAATGACGATCTGATGCATCCGGGCCTCGTTCCGGCGCCGGGACAGAACCCGCTTGAGCTTTTCACCCGCGAGATCGCCGAAATCTCGATGGCCGCGCATGGCGGCAGCATCGTCGAGGTCGCACGCGGCAAGGACCGCAAGTGGAACGTCGTGCGCGACAGCGCCTACAACCGCCGCATCACGCCGCTTGCAACCCCGATGCGGATTTCCGGTCCGGCAGCCGGCCATCCGCGCCTGCAAACCTCCGAGGACCCCGAAGGCCGCACGGTCATGGGCACGCTCAACAATTGCGCCGGCGGCATCACACCCTGGGGCACTTGGCTGATGTCGGAAGAAAACATCAACTTCTATTTCATGGGCACACCGAACGACGAAATCGAGGCGACGAACCACGCGCGCATCGGCATTCCCGCCCCCTTCTCCTATCCCTGGGGCCGCTGGCACAAGCGTTTCGACGTCGCCGCCGAACCGCGCGAACCCAACCGCTACGGCTGGATCGTCGAGGTCGATCCGCTCGATCCGGCATCGACGCCGGTAAAGCGCACGGCGCTCGGCCGCTTCAAACATGAGGGCTGCGAGAACGCACTGACGAAGGACGGCCGCCTTGCGATCTATTCCGGCGACGATCAGCAATTCGAATACATGTACAAGTTCGTCAGCCGCGACAAGGTGAATACAAAAGACCGCACCGCCAACGCGGCGCTGCTCGATGAGGGCGTGCTCTATGTCGCCCGCTTCGACGCAGACGGCAGCGGAAGCTGGCTGCCCCTGATCCACGGACAAAACGGCCTCGACGAAACGAACGGATTCGCGGACCAGGCCGATGTTCTGATCGAAGCGCGTCGCGCCGGGGACATTCTCGGCGCCACACCGCTCGACCGCCCGGAAGATGTCGAACCGCATCCCGTCACCGGCAAGGTCTATGCCGCACTGACCAACGCAAAGGAACGCACCGCCGACAAGGTCGATGCCGTCAACCCGCGCGCCGGCAATCTCTGGGGCCAGATTGTCGAGATGACGCCCGGCGGCGGCGACCACGCATCGGAAAATTTCACATGGACGCTGCTGGTCAAATGCGGCGATCCCTCCGACCCCGCAATCGGCGCGGCGTGGAACGAGGAAACATCGGCCGACGGCTGGTTCGCCTGTCCCGACAATGTCGCCATCGATGCCAAGGGCCGGCTCTGGGTCGCAACCGATCAGGGCTCGGGCTGGCACGCGGCGTCGGGCACCGCGGACGGCCTTTATGCACTGGCGACCGGCGGCGACAAGCGCGGCGTCGCCCGCCAGTTGTTCCGTGCACCGATTGGCGCCGAGGTCTGCGGTCCCATATTCACGCCCGATGCCTCGGCCCTCTTTCTTGCCGTTCAGCATCCGGCCGCCGACGGCACGGTGAACTTCGCGGGCTTCAATCGCCGCTCGACCTATGCCGATCCGGCCACGCGCTGGCCCGATTTCGACGCCAACATGCCGGTGCGGCCGTCGCTTCTGGTCATCACCGCCGGGAAAGGCAGCCCCGTCGGCGGCTGAAACGGACCCTCGCCGGGTTGCGTCTGCGGCCCCGATGCCCCAAGCTTGGCTCGCGGCATTGTCGGCGGTCGCGCGGGCACGCGAACGGCGATGGCAGTTGAGGGCGTAACGGCATGAGATTCCTGTTCAATCTGGCGCTCTTCCTGCTCCTCTTGCCGGTACTTTTCATGCTGGCCTATCAGCACGGCTACCTCGACGACTACGTGCCGGAAGACGCCATCGACCCAGAGCCCTTCATCCAGGCCGAACTCGCCGACGTCACCGACGGGCCGGATCTCAGTCGCCGCATCGACAAGGCGGTTGACGAAAAGCTCTACGACGACGCTGTCATGTATGCCGAGATCGCCGACTACATGCAGGTCGAACTCGACGCATCGACGCGCGCCCGCCTTGCCGACGAGGACGCCCCCGCCCGCCGCGCCGCGCGCGGCGCCGGCAGCTTTCTCGAGGGCTTCGTCACCGGCCACGGCAGCGACACGGCGGGCTTCATGGGCGCCATCGCCTCCGATCTCACAGTGGTCGGCGATGTGCGCGACATCGGCACGGAAGGCTCGAAGCTCGCACGCGGCGAGGATTATTCGCGCCTGATCCTCGGCCTGTCGGTCGTCGGCCTCGCCGCCACGACCGCGACGGTGGCGACGGGCGGCGGCGGATTGCCGGTCAAGGTTGGCGTCTCATTGCTGAAAGTCGCCGAAAAGGCCGGCACCATCACGGCGCGTTTCGCCCGCGACGTGTCGAACGTACTCCAGGAAGCGGTCAATTTCGAAAAGCTGCGCGGCCTCTTGCGCACCACCGACCTCGCCGACACGGCGGCGACACGGCGCGCGATCCTCGACTATGCGGACGGCGTGTCGTTGGCGCGCGTAACGCCGATCATGACCGACATGGCCGCGCTCGAACGCGCCGTCGGTCCGGCGGAAGCGGTGCGGCTGATGCGTCATGTCGACAGCACCGGCGATCTCGCCCGCATCGGCCGCATGGGCGAAAAGCTCGGCACAAAAACGCGCGGCGTCGTGGAACTGACGGGCAAGACCAGCCTGCGCGCCTTCAAGACGGCATGGAATCTGATCCTGATTGCATTGCAATGGGTGTGGGCGATTGTCGCCGGTCTCGGCGCGCTGCTGCTCGGGTCGTTCGGCCGCCGCGCCGTGCGGCCCCGCCGGGAGCCGACCTAACCGGCCGACAGCATTACGCCGAGCAGGAAGACGCCGGAGAGAAAGCTCCACATCACGGCGATGCAGCTTGAAAGCAGCATCCACACCGGCGGGCGGTTCTCGAACACCTGCGCCCTGAGCGCATTGCGCAGGATCACGGTGGGTCCGGCGAATACCAGCGTCAGAATGCCGATCACCTGCAAGTACATCGGCTCCGACATGAGCTGGAAACTCGGCGGTTTGTTGGTGACCAGCCGATAGAAACTGCCGGTCAGACCGGCCGCGATAAAACCCGTCGCGATCGCAAAGAAAAATGCCCCGAATGCCGACATATGCCCCGCCAAGCCCCCGTTATCGTTCGACGGGGCCGCGCGCCGCGCGGCCCTGATCGAAGTCGTCGATGAAATGAGATGCCGCGGCCGCGAGGCGCATCTGCGCATAGGCCACGACGGTGTCCGGAATTGCCGGCGCGTCGAGCAAGCTCACAACGCGCGGATCGGCGAGCGCCGCTTTCAGATCGGCCGCCGGATTGCCGCGCGCCTTGAGCGCGATGTCGGTCAGCAGCGGCGAGCGCGTGGCGATTTCGATTTCGGCGCCGCCGAGCCAGCAGGTGCCGAGATCGGCCGCGCAGACAAGCCGCGGCATCGCGAGGGCCCGGTCGTCGTTCGGCAGGGGCAGATAGCCCCCGAAAAACAGGAACGCCCCGGCAACGATCAGCGATTTGAATGCGAACTGGATCATGCCTCCCCGTCCGCAAGCGCCATACCAGCGCGGGAGGCACCGCCAAATATTTGAAATGATCTTTTAATTTCAGTGGGTTATAAAAATATAGGCAGCCCTGTCAGCGGGCTGCCGCAACTTGGATTGGCCGCTTTCCGTGCCGGATTGCGCCGACATTGTGCCAGCCCGGCACAGTTTCGGAGCCCCCGGTTCGCGCGCGGCAGCGGGAGGTGGATTTGGCGCGCGGCAGTCAATCGGACGACGAGTATGTCCGCGAACGCCCGGCATGGATCATTCCGGGCCTGGTCCTGATCGGCGTGCTGACGTTTTCCGGCGCCTTCCTCTATTACTATTTCGGACCGACCCCGAGCGAGATCCTCGGGCTCGATCCGCGCGCCAGCGCCGCGGACCGCAAGATCGAAACGATCGTCGCCGACCGGCGCTTCCTGATCCCCGAAAACTACACGCGCTATCCGACCCAGCGCGGCGGCGGCCGGCTGACCAACATCGATATGCACGCCCTGCTGCCGGACATGACGCCCTATGAGACCGGCTTGCAGGAGCGTTTCATCGACAATTCCGCGGACTCGGACGTGGTCTATTTCGCGCTCGCCGAAACACAAACCCCGCTCACCGCATCGCGCCGCCTCAAGGAAATCTATTCGAAATATCTGGCCGCTCCCGAACCGGAACAGGACCGCGCCGGACTGCAGCGTTTCACCTTCCGCAACGACAGCGGCTATGCCAATCAGGATCTGCTGGTCGCCACCGACGACGAAGATCGCATGGTACTGCTGCTTTGCGACCGGAGAGGCCCGCTGGTCGACAGCCCGAATTGCACACGCTCGCTGCTGCTCGGGCCGCGCCTCGACCTGACCTATCGCTTCAAGCGCAGTCACCTGTCCGACTGGCGCGAAATCGATCGCGCGGTAACGAAGCTCGTCGGCGAGTTCGAATCCCGCGAGCAGGTCGACGAATTGCAGGGGCCGATTTTCGACTGACCGTCAGTCCGGCAGGTCGATGTCGAGGATCGCCATGTTGAAGGCGTAGGACACCTCGCCCTCTTCCTCGTCCTTGAAGATGACGCCGATGAATTCGTCGCCGATATTCACCTCCGCCGAATCGTCCTTCTGCGGCCGCGCCCGCACCGTGATCGACGGCAGCTTGAACTTGTCGCGCAGATAGCTCTCGATACGCTTGATTTCGGTCTTGTCCAAGAAGCTCTCCCGTCGTCGGCCGGTCGCTGGCGTTGCTGGATTACCTCGGCGTGAGGCGCGTGCGGTCGTTTTAACCATTTGCCCCCGCATGCGCAAACCGGCCTCCCGAGAACCGGCCCTGCGCCCGCTTGCCGCTGCGGCGCTTCGTCCGATTGGCCCTCGCCCGGCCCTGTGACACGGTTTCCCATCGAGAGTTCTGCACCGGAACGGAACCATGTCGGGACGCACACGTAAATGGCTGGCGGCCTTTACCGTTATGCTGACGCTGGCGGCGCTGCTGGCGCTTCTCGGCCCGGCGCGCGACGCCGCGCCGGAAGGCGCTGCCCACGCCTTCGTGGTCGCGCCCTCCCGCTAGGGCCCGGTGCGGCGCCGTCAGCGCGTCGTGTAGCCGCCATCGATGACGAGTTCGGCGCCGGTCATGAAGGCCGATTCGTCGGAGGCGAGGAATACGATGCCGTTGCCGATGTCCTCCGGCGCACCCAGACGGCCGATCGGATGCAGCATGGTCAGCATCTCGACCACCTCGTTGGCGCCCATCTGCATACCGCCGATCTCGCCCTTGTCGATCACCGACTGCACCATCGGCGTGCGGATATAGCCCGGATGCACCGAATTGACGCGAATGCGATAGCCGGCCTGCGCACATTCAAGCGCCGCCGACTTGGTGAGCAGCCGCACCCCGCCCTTCGCCGCGTTGTAGTCCGACGCGCCGGGCTGGCCGACTAGGCCGAGGATCGACGACACATTGATGATCGAACCGTCGGGCCCGCCCTTCGCCGTCGACTTCTTGATCGAGCGAATACCGTGCTTGCAGCCGAGAAACACGCTGTCGAGATCGACGGCGATGGTATGCCGCCAATGTTCGAGCGGCTTGTCCTCGATCATGCTCGGCTCCGGCGCGATGCCGGCATTGTTGACGAGGATGTGCAGGCCGCCGAACTTTTCTTCCGCCAGCGCCACCACGCGCTCCCATTGCGCCTCATCCACCACGTCGTGCCGCGCAAACAGCGCTTCGCCGCCCGCCCGCGTGATTTCGTCGGCGACCGCCTGCCCCGCATCCTCGTCGAGATCGGTGCAGAGGACTTTCGCACCCTCTTTCGCCAGCAATTTGGCGCTGATCGCGCCGATGCCCTTCGCCGCGCCGGTCACGATCGCGACCTTGCCGTCCACTCGTCCCATTCGCTTGATCCCTGTTTCTGCGCCGGTGTCGATTTGCCCGGCTTTGCGGGCCATTCTGCCGTGCCCCCCGCACGACGCAAGAGGGGAAAGCGCCGCATCTCTGTGCTATAGAACGACACAAGGAACCGGTCCCGTAAATTCAGTCAGAACCCGAGAAGAAAAATGCCCGTCGCCCTTGAGATCACCTTCGAGACCACGCAAGCCGACCACATCCTGACCCAGCTCCGCGCCTACAAGGAGCGCGAGTTTGACCGCAACCCGCCACGCGGCTTCCTCGGCGCCACAATCGAGGACCGTCCCGAAAGCGGAACGGTTGTCTTCCGCAGCGAATGGGAAGACGACGACGCGCTCGAATACACGCGCGACAGCGCCCCTTTCGAGGCCTGCCTCGATCTTTGCGATATCTATGCCGACGGCCGCGACGACAAGAAAATGGAAATCGGCCGCACCGCATGACGCAATCCGGTTATCCGCCCTCCTGGTATGCCGCGACCGCTGCGGCGCTGCCGCCGCTGCCGCCGCTTGCCGGCAACGAGACGGCCGACGTCTGCATCGTCGGCGCCGGCTACACCGGCCTTTCCGCGGCGCTGCACCTCGCCGAGCGCGGCTATTCCGTCATCGTGCTGGAAGCCGAACGCATCGGCTGGGGCGCGTCTGGCCGCAATGGCGGCCAGCTCGGCACCGGCCAACGCAAGGATCAGCGCTCCTTCGAGAAAATGCTGGGCGCGGAATGGGCACGCCGCCTCTGGGAGCTCGGGCTGGAAAGCAACGCGCTGGTCAAGGATCTGATCGCCCGCCACGGCATCGCCTGCGACCTGAAGCCCGGCCTCCTCCATGCCGCATGGAAGCGCAGCGACGCGGCGTGGCTGAAGGACGACGTCGAATATCTCGCAACGAATTACGGCTACGACAAATCACGCTATGTCCCGCGCGACGAAATGCGCGAGATGGTGGCGAGCGATCGCTATTGGGGCGGCGTGCTCGACGCAGGCGGCGCGCATCTGCACCCGTTGAACTATGCGCTCGGCCTTGCCACAGCGGCCCGCGCCAAAGGTGTGCGGATTTACGAAGGCACGCGCGCCCTCGACATTTCGCGCAGCGGCGTCAGGACGGCACAAGGCGCCGTGACCGCATCTCATATCGTGCTGGCCTGCAACGCCCATCTCGGCCGCCTTGAGCCGCGCATTGCCGGCGCCATCATGCCGATCAACAATTTCATCGTTGCGACCGAACCGCTCGGCGCCCGCGCCCGCGAACTCATCCGCGACGATGTCTGCGTGCAGGACACCAAATTCGTCATCGATTACTACCGGCTGTCGCCCGACGGGCGACTGCTTTTCGGCGGCGGCGAAAGCTATTCGCCGAACCTGCCGAAAGACATTGCGGGCTTTGTCAGGAAGCCGATGCTGCGCGTCTTCCCGCAACTTGAGGATGTGCGCATCGACTATGCCTGGGGCGGCACGCTGGCGATCACGATGAAACGCATCCCGCATTTCGGCCGCCTCGCGCCGAACATCCTCTACGCGCATGGCTATTCCGGTCAAGGCATCAACATCGCGACGTTGGGCGGCAAACTGCTCGCCGAGGCGGTTGCAGGTCAGGCCGAACGTTTCGACTGGATCGCCAACATCAAGACGCCGGATTTCCCCGGCGGCACATGGTTGCGCTATCCGGGGCTCGTCGCCGGCATGCTCTTTTATGCGATGAAGGACAGGCTTCCGTGAGAGACCGAGACGCCTAGATGCCCTCGCCCTCTTCCTTGATCATCTGATCCATGGCATGGGCGGGCTTGTCGCAGCCCGCGCAGCCGACGATCTTGGCCGGCACGCCGACAGCCGTGCAATGCGCCGGCACATTGTGCAGCACCACGCTGCCCGCGCCGATGCGGCTGTATTCGCCGATCTCGATATTGCCGAGCACCTTGGAGCCGACCGAGATCAGCACCCCGCGCCGGACCTTCGGATGACGGTCGCCCTGCTCCTTGCCGGTGCCGCCCAGCGTCACGCCATGCAGCATCGACACATCGTCTTCCACCACCGCCGTCTCGCCGATGACGATGCCGGTCGCGTGGTCGATGAAGACGCCGCGTCCGATCCGCGCCGCCGGATGAATGTCGACGGAGAAAAGATCGGAAATGCGGTTCTGGATATAAAGCGCCATCGCCTTGCGGCCCTGCCCCCACAGCCAATGCGCCACGCGGTAGGCCTGCAGCGAATGGAAGCCTTTGAAATAGAGCAGCGGCTGAATGTAGGAGTGGCAGGCGGGATCGCGCTCGT
This sequence comes from Parvibaculum sp., assembly GCF_019635935.1. Classification (NCBI taxonomy): domain Bacteria; kingdom Pseudomonadati; phylum Pseudomonadota; class Alphaproteobacteria; order Hyphomicrobiales; family Parvibaculaceae; genus Parvibaculum; species Parvibaculum sp. The sequence continues at coordinate 569,302 of NZ_JAHBYN010000001.1, forward strand.
AATAGGCCACGATATCGGCGCGGTAGGCCTCGCCGATTTCCGGCGCCGCGCGCAACGCTTCGTCGAACAACTCGCGAAGCTGCATCGGATGCACTTCCGCATTGCCGAGCTTCTGCGCCAGGTGATAGGCGACCGCGTCGTTGAATTCGCGATGATTGAGAATGGTCGAATAGAGGAAGCTGGCGAGAATGGGTTCGCCGGCGGTCATCTCCTCGGCCTCGCCGCGCACGCGCTCCCACACGGGGTCGCATACGGCCAGCGGCTGGTTCCTCTCGACGGACTTCGACATCGGCCCACTCCTCGCCAGTTGGATGCGGGGACCGCATGTCCTTCCACGGGACAGGCCCTCACATGGCGAAATACCGGCCTACCGAAGCATGCCGGCGGTTTCCGCAAGCCTAACACATGGGCGGCACCGGAGCGAGTTCAATAGGGGAACCCGCTTTTCCGGACCGCCATGTTAAGCTTTTCCGAAATGCCGTTTCGGGGAGCCCGCCCATGCCTTTCGCCACCGTCGGCGACATCGAGATCTACTACGAGCGCCTCGGCGCCGGCCCGCGCCTGCTGTTCATTTCGGGCACCGGCGGCGACCTGCGCATTCGTCCCAATGTGCTCGACGGCCCCTTCCCGAAGCATTTCGACATGCTGGCCTATGACCAGCGCGGCCTCGGGCAAAGCGGCAAGCCCGACCGCCCCTACAGCATGAGCCAATATGCCGAAGATGCCGTCGGCCTGATGGCCGCCATCGGCTGGGGCTCGGCGCTGGTCGTCGGCGTTTCCTTCGGCGGCATGGTGGCGCAGGAACTGGCGATCAATCATCCGCATGTGGTGGAAGGCCTCGTGCTGGCCTGCACCTCGCCCGGCGGCGCGGGCGGCGCCTCATACCCGCTCCACACGTTGCAACACCTGGACCGCGAAGCCCGCGCCCGCCACATGATCGGCATATCCGACACGCGCCACGACGCCGCCTGGGCAGCCGCCAACGAAAAAACCTACGAACAGATGGTCGCCTTCGTCGCAAACGATCCCTATACGGACGAACCGGGCCATGCGATGGGTCAACGCCGCCAGCTCGAGGCCCGCGCGGCGCACGACACCTGGGACCGCCTCGGCGACATCCGCTGCCCCACCCTCATCTGCGCCGGCAAATATGACGGCATCGCGCTGCCCGAAACCCAGCGCAACATGGCGTCCCGCATCAAGGGCGCCGAACTCCGCTTCTACGAAGGCGGCCACCTCTTCATGCTGCAGGACCGCGCGGCGCTGCCGGAAATGATTTCGTTCCTGAAGGGCGAGGACTTGCCTCCGGCCACCGCCTGACCTAAAAGTTAATGAAAGACATTAGGGCGGGGAGCGCAGCGTCATGGGCCGGAAAATCCTTTTCATCACCACCGACCAGATGCGCTTCGACGCCATCGGTGCCAACGGCCAGAAGGTCGCGCGCACCCCGGCCATCGACGCGCTGGCAACGGCCGGCATCAACTACACCCGCGCGCATAACCAGAACGTCGTCTGCATGCCGGCGCGCTCCACCATGATCACCGGACAATATGTCTCGACGCATGGCGTCTGGATGAACGGCGTCCCGCTCCCCGTCGACGCGCCCTCCGTCGCGCAATATCTCAACGAAAAAGGCGGCTACAAGACGGCGCTGATCGGCAAGGCGCATTTCGAGCCCTTCCTCGATCTCCACCAGCAATTCTACGAAAGCCAGATGGCGCGGCTTGGCGAGAACGGCCCGCATCGCGGCTTCGACCACATGGAGCTCGCGACGCACTCGCCGCTGATCCTCCACTACAACGAATGGATGAAGAAGAACGACCCGGAAGCGCTCAACCATTTCTACCAGAACCTCAACGAGAAGTTTCAGGTCAACGCCGCCGGCGGCGGCGACACCGGCGCCTGTCAGGTGCATTTCAACAAGGTCTCCCGCGCGCATTACCACACCGACTGGGTGGCCGACCGCACCATCGGCTGGCTGTCGTCGGTCGGCGCGGATGACGACTGGTTCTGCTGGATGAGCTTCCCCGATCCGCACCACCCCTGGGATCCGCCGCAATCCGAGCTTCACCGCCATCCCTGGCGCGAAACGCCGCTGCCGGATTTCTATCCGGGCGCGAAGGAAAAGATCGAGGCGGTGCTGAAGGACAAGCCGCGTCACTGGATGGACTACTACACCGGCGCGCGCGTGACGAATTTCGAAGCCCCGCCCGAGTTCCGCGCCTGCGACATGACCGCCGATCAGGTGCGCGAAATCAACGCCTTCACCCATGTCGAGAACGAGCTGATCGACGAAGCGGTCGCGAAAGTCATGGCGCATGTCGAAAGCCGTGGCTGGGGCGACGATGTCGATGTCGTCTTCACCACCGACCACGGCGAATTCCAGGGCGAGTTCGGCCTGCTCTTCAAGGGCCCCTATCACGTCGATGCGCTGATGCGCCTGCCGATGATCTGGCGCCCGGCGAAATCGGCGAAGGTCGCGCCCGCCGCCGTCGGCAAGCCCGTCGGCCAGGTCGATCTCGCGCCGACCTTCTGCGAAATCGCCGGCCTGCCCGTGCCCGAATGGATGCAGGGCAAGCCGATGCCTAAAACCGATGCCGAAGGCGAAGCCCAAGGCCGCGAGCGCGTCTTCACCGAATGGGATTGCAAACATGTCGACGGCACCACCGTCGGCCTGCGCACCATCTACCGCGACGGCTACACCATCACCGCCTGCCTCCCCGGCACGATCCATGACGGCACGGAAGGCGAGCTCTACGACCACGCCAACGATCCGCGGCAGTTCCGCAACCTCTGGAACGACCCGGCTTACGCCAAACTGAAATCCGACCTGCTGGCCGACCTGAAAGACAGCCTGCCCCCCGTCCGCACCCCCCAACTCGAATGCGTCGCACCGGTGTAAGGCACAGGCATCAACTCAAAAACAAGTGCCACCCCGGCGAAAGCCGGGGCCCACGCGCAGTTCCTCTTGCCGCAACCGCTAATAGATCCCGGGAATAAAACCCGGGACGGCCCTTTCTCTTTGGCAGGTTGCAAGCCTGCCGCCCCGCCTGTATCCCAGACGGCAGCGAAACAACCGATCCGGGATAAGCCTTTGTCCTTTTCCTCCCCCACTCCGCGCATGATCGCCGAGAAAGCCGGCGCCATCGGCTGGATGATCTTCAACAATCCCGAACGCCTCAACGCCGTCAGCCTCGACATGTGGCAGGCCGTGCCGGAAATCGTCGCCGCTTTCGACGCCGATCCCGACATCCGCGTCATCGTGCTGAAGGGCGCGGGCGACAAGGCCTTCGTCGCCGGCGCCGACATCTCGCAATTCGGCGAAAGCCGTTCCTCCGCCGAGGGCATCGAGGCCTATGAAAACGCGACGACGCGCGCCTTCGACGCCATCGCCGAGGCGCAAAAGCCCACCATCGCGATGATCGACGGCTATTGCATCGGCGGCGGCCTCGGCATCGCGCTTTCCTGCGATCTGCGCTTCGCCGCCGAACACTCCACCTTCGGCATCCCGGCCGCGAAACTCGGCCTCGCCTATGCCGCATCCGGCACCGGCCGCCTGGTCCATGTCGTCGGCCCGGCCTTCGCCAAGGAAATCTTTTTCACCGCCCGCCGCTTCACCAGCGACGAGGCACTCGCCATGGGCCTCGTCAACCGCGTCACCGCGCCCGGCGAACTCGAAGCCTTCACCCGCGACACATGCGCCACCATCGCCGAAAACGCCCCGCTGACGGTCGCCACCGCCAAGCAGGTCGTCGACGAATTCACCAAAGCGCCCGGCAATTTCAACGCCGCGAAATGCGACGCGCTGATCGCCCGCTGTTTCGCCAGCGACGACTACAAGGAAGGCCGCGCCGCCTTCATGGAAAAAAGAAAACCGAAATTCATCGGCAAATAAAAACAACAACACGACAGGGAGCAACGAAAATGGGACGTCTCGACGGCAAGGTCGCCATCATCACCGGCGGCACCAGCGGCATCGGCCGCGGCACGGTCGATCTTTTTCTGAAGGAAGGCGCGAAAGTCGTCGCCGCCGACCTGCAGGACCACAAGGGCGAGGCGATGGAGCGCGAACTGGGCGCGAACTTCTCCTATTGCCGCGCCAATGTCGCCCATGAAGACGAGATGAAAAATCTCGTCGCCCACACGGTCAAGAAATTCGGCCGCCTCGACGTCCTCTTCAACAATGCCGGCTATGGCGGCGTCGGCGGCGAACTGCACGAGATCGACATGCAGGGCTTCGACGAAACCGTCGGCGTGCTGCTGAAAGGCGTCGTGCTCGGTTACAAATATGCCGTGCCCCACATGACGGCGCAGCAATCCGGCTCGATCATCTCGACCGCCTCGGTCGCCGGCCTGCAGGCGGGTTACGGCCCCCTCGTCTACTCGGCCTGCAAGGCCGCCGTGCATCACTTCTCGCGTTGCGCCGCGCTGCAGCTTGCGCCGCATTTCGTCCGCTCGAATGCGATTTGTCCCGGCGGCATCGCCACCTCGATCTTCGGTTCGGGCCTCGGTCTCGGCACCCAGGTCGCCGATCAGTTCGCCGAAGTGATGAAAACGCATCTGGCGAAAATCCAGCCGACGCCGCGCTCCGGCCTGCCGGAAGACATCGCCAATGCCGCGCTCTTTCTCGCCAGCGACGAATCCACCTTCGTCACCGGCCAGACCATCGCCGTCGATGGCGGCCTCACCGCCGGCCCGATGGCGACGCTCGGCAAACGCATCGACTTTGAGAAAGTCATCGGCGACTTCCTCGCCGAACTGCCGGAAGACGCGAAGAAGCCGGCCTGACTACTCGCCGAGGCTCCGGCCCGGCTTGCCGACGCGCAGCACCGTGTCGGTCGCGCAGTTGAACGTGGCCGCATGTTCGTCCGCCGCCGCGCGCGCCAGCGCGTTGGCGTCGGCGTTCGCGCGCGCATCGACATAGGCGACGTGACAGGCCTCGGCGCCGATCTTCGACACCACCAGCACCTGCCCGTCATAGAAAGTGCCGTCGCCGCTGTCCGGTTGGGTGTGATAGCGCACGATGGTGGCAAACGCCTTGCCGTCCCTGCCGAGCCGCCATTCGAGCGTCTTGCCGAGCCGGTTGAACGGCCCGAGCGTCTGCCCGGATAGAAACTTCTCGCGGTCCTGATCGTCGATCTCGAGGTAGTAGCGCAAATCGCCTTCCACCACCGTCACGGTGTGGTCGCCAAATGACGGGCAGACAAACCACGCCGCATTGGTGATTTCGTCTTCGACCATCATCGTGCAGTCGTCGATATCGATGCTGGAATATTGCGACGTCGCCGCGCCCGCCGGCGCCGCCAGGAACAGGCCCGTCAGCACCGCAAGAACCGCCTGAATTCGCCGCATGCCGCCCTCCCTGCCGGTGAGATCACAAGTCTAGCAGCGGTCCCGGCAGTGACAATGATTTGGCAATCTTGGCCCGCTAGCCTCAGGCCCATGAGCGAACCCGCCGAAAATCCGCCCGTCGAGGGTGCCGAACGCCGCCTTTTCCGGCGCATCGGCGCGCGCCTCGAAGGCCGTCTGGTCTTTGCCGGCGTCGATGCCGAATGTCTGGTCCACGACATGTCGGCCACCGGCGCGGTCGTCGAGGTTTCGCCGCTCCCGGCTCTCGGGGCGGAACTGGCGCTCGAGGTGCCGGGCGTCGGCTTTGCCCGCGGCCATGCGCGGCGCTACCCGGATGCGGGCCTTGTCGGCATCGAGCTCGACGTCCCCGAGGCGCGCCGCCCCCGCATCGCCGACCGCCTGATCCTCGCCGCCTTTCGCGCGCCGCCCCGCACCGGCGAGCCTGACCGATAGTCGGATTCCGTCATTTCGCGCGATCTCCGGTTGGGTACGGCGCTTCCCGCCGCTAAACTCCGCCGCAACTTGAAACCGGGGAGATAAAAAATGCCGCTCAAGAACAAGGTCGCCATCGTCACCGGCTCGGCCACGGGCCTCGGCGCCGCCGTCGCGCTGCGCCTCGCGGATCAGGGTTGCAACGTCGTCATCAACTACACAAAGAGCGAGACGGAAGCGAAGGAAACGCTGGCCGCCTGTCAGGCGAAAGGCGTCGAGGCGATCCTCGGCCAGGGCGATGTCGGCGAGGACGCCGATTGCCGCCGCATCGTCGACGAGACGGTGAAGAAATGGGGCCGCGTCGATGTGCTGGTCAACAACGCCGGCGGCACCAAATTCGCCGATCACGCAAAGCTCGATGAATTGAACGCCGAGGACTTCCTCTGGATCTACAAGGTCAATGTCGTCGGCGCCTATCAGATGATCCGCGCCTGCGAACCGCACATGAAAAAGGCCGGCAAGGGTTCGGTCGTCAACATCTCCTCGATCGCCGGCGTCACCGGCATCGGCTCATCGGTCGCCTATGCGGCGTCGAAAGGCGCACTGAACACCATGACGCTGTCGCTCGCCCGTTCGCTGGCGCCGGTCATCCGCGTCAACGCGGTCTGCCCCGGCTTCATCGGCACCCGCTGGTTCTCCGATCGCTTCGGCACGCAAACTTTCGAAGGCATCAAGCGCCAGCAGGAGGAAACGACGCCGCTCCGCCGCGCCGGAACGCCCGAAGACATCGCCGCCGCCGTCGTCTTCTTCTGCGGCGAAGGCTCCGATCACATCACCGGCGAAACCCTCATCACCGACGCCGGCCTGCATCTGGGATTTGCGCCGCTGAGCGCGCGGTAGGAGCCCTTCACCCCGCCAGAAACTTCAGCACCGCCTCTTTATAAGCGCGGTCCCCCACCGTCTTCATGTGGTCGCGCTTCGGCACCGTGACGGCGCGCGCGCCCGGTATCAGCGCCGCAAGCGGTCCCGGCGCGCGCGCCTGTTCGTCTTCCTCGCCGGTCACCACCAGCACCGGCCGCGAAATATCGCCGAGCCCCGCCACCGGGAAAGGCGCCCGCACCGCCTCGAAACAGGTCGCGAGCGCGCGGCGGTCCTGCCCGTTGCGGTCGGCAAACAACCGGAAGCCGAGCGCGCCCTTGTCGGCAATGCCCGACGGATCGTCGGCCAGCAGCGCCGCCACCACCGGCCCCGGATCGCGGTCCGCATCGAGCAGCCGCGCCCCGACGCCCGCCGCGATCACCCGGTCGAACCGCCCGCCATGTTCCATCGCCGCAACGAGCGCCGCCATCGCCCCCATCGAATAGCCCATCAGGTCGGCCCCCGCCTCGCCCAGATGATCGAGCAGCGCAACGAGATCGCCCGCCATCGCCGACAGCGTGTAGTCGTCCCTGTCATAAGACGCCTCGCTCGTCCCATGCCCGCGCATGTCCGGCATGATGACGCGAAACCCCGCATCCATCAGCGCGCGGCTCCAGCCGGTCTCGATCCAGTTCGCCCGATGCGTCGAGGCAAAGCCATGCGCCAGCACGATCGGATCGCCCTCGCCTTCGACGCGAAAGGCGAGTTTCAACCCGTCGGATTCGAAATAGTCCACTCTCGCACCTCTTCGCCACAACGGCGCAAGTCTAGCCGCAGGAGTCGCCCCGGTGGAAAACCCTTTCAAAGCGGTCTAGGCTCATCCCCAAATGGGGAGAGAAAAATGACCGACGCCGCCGCCCTGAAACGCGAGACCTGCGCCGCCATCGACGCGATGTCGGCCGAACTCCTCGCCGTCAGCCACGAAATCCATTCAAAGCCCGAACTTGCCTTCCACGAGCACGAGGCGGCGCGCATCCTGACCGCCGCCCTCGACCGCGCCGACCTCCCCGTCACGCGCGGCGCCTTCGGCCTCCCCACGGCCTATGCCTCAAGCTTCGGCGACAAAGGCCCCGAAGTCGCGATCCTGTCGGAATACGACGCGCTCCCCGGCATCGGCCATGCCTGCGGCCACAACATCATCGCCACCACCGGCCTCGGCGCGGCGCTGGCGCTGGCGAAACTGAACGGCCGCCTCCCCGGCCGCGTCCGCTATCTCGGCACGCCGGCCGAAGAGCAAGGCGGCGGCAAGGAGCTGATGGCGCAGGACGGTGCTTTCGACGGCGTCGATGCCGCCATGATGGTTCACCCCGCCGGCGTCGATCTCGTCACCATGCCCTGCATCTGCGTTTCCGAGGTCGCCGTCACTTATCGCGGCCGCTCGGCGCATGCATCCGCCATGCCGCATATGGGGTTGAACGCGCTCGACGCTCTCATCACCGCCTATCAGGCGATCGCGCAACTGCGCCAGCACATCAAGCCGACCGAACGCATCCACGGCATCATCAAGAAGGGCGGCATGGCGCCCAACATCGTGCCCGACGAAACCGCCGGCGTCTTTTATGTCCGCGCCGCCTCTGCTGAAGACCTCGCGCCGCTAAAGGCCCGCGTCCAGGCCTGTTTCGAGGCCGGCGCGCTCGCCTCCGGCTGCACGGCGGAGATCAAATGGGCGAAGGCCGATTACCTCGATTTGAAAACCAGCATGCCGATTGCCGATGCCTATGAAGCGAATGCCCGTTCGCTCGGCCGCGACTTCTTCCCGCTGTCGAAAATGCCGGCGGGTTCGTCCGGCAGCACCGACATGGGCAACATCAGCCACCGCGTGCCGTCGATCCATCCGATGATCGCCTGCGCGCCGCCCCATGTCGTGATCCACAATCCGGAATTCGCCAAATGGGCGGCCTCCGATCTCGGCGACAAGGCCTGCCTCGACGGCGCCAAGGCGCTCGCCATGACCGCCATCGACTTCATGACCGATGCCGCGATGCGCGAACAGGCGAAATCCGATTTCGCCGCAACGGCCGACAGCTCCGCCCGCTCCGTCGCCGCCGCCTACGACCCCGCCGGCGCCACCAACATCGGCGGCTGCGGCTGCATGTGACGCCTCACGGCATATTCGGCGGCCGTTCCGTCTGCTCGACTTCCTCGGTGAAGCGTTCGTCGAGACGCCGGCGCAGTTCCGACTGTTCCTTGAGCCCGATCGGATAGAACCAGACGATCGCCGCAACCAGCGCATTGCAGAGAACGGGCGCGGCGACGAACACAATGGAGAGCCCGAAGACGGCGCCGGGCGCGTTCTCCCCTTGCGGATTGAAGCCGATCAGCGCCAGCGTCCAGAAGACGACGCCCACCGCCACCGCCCCGCCCATCTTCTGCGTCAGCGTCAGCAGCGCATAGAAAAGCCCGGTGCGCTTTTGCCCGGTATCGAGTTCGTCGATATCGGCGACATCCGCCATCATCGAGCGGTAAAGCGTCGTTGTCGTGCCGACATTGACGCCGAGAAACACCAGCACCGCCGCCGCCGCCCAGACATTGCCGTGCGGAATGAGGAAGATCACCGGCGCAAAGAACACGTTGAACAGGGCCGCCAGCACCACGGTCCGGTGCTTGCCGATCCGGTAGCTGATCCGCAGGATCACCGGAATGAAGGCGATGCCGCCGAAGAAATAAAGCAGCAGCAACAGGCTCGCCCAGCTTCCGACGCCCCACACCAGCGTCGCCTCGTAAATATACATCGACGCCAGCGCCGCGCCGGCAAAGCCCGAAAGAAAGTCGGCCGCCAGCAGCCGCCGGAGCGGCACGTTGCGAAAGAGCGGCAACACCTGCGCAAGGAAACTCGCATGGGCCTGCGGCTTCGCCTTGCGCTCCGGCACCAGCCACAGATTGAGCGCGATGGCGACCGGCAGCACGATGATGATGAACCACCCCATCGCCGCGACGCGCGCCGCATCGACATTCTCCGGCGCCATCCATTCGATCGCCGCCGGCAGCAGCAGCACCAGCGGCACGCCGAGCAACTGGAACGCCTCGCGATAACCTTGAATGCGCGAGCGCTCGTTATAGTCGTCGGAAAGTTCCGCCGCCCAGGCCATATGCGACAGCGTCAGCAGCGTCCAGCCGATATAGAGAAAGAACATCCAGGCGAGCAGATAGACCGGCCCCACCGGCGCCGTCGGCGAAAACACCATATAGGCCGACAGCATCAGGATCGGCACCGACAGCACCAGCCAGTGCCGCCGCCGTCCCCAGCGCGACGGGAACTTGTCGGAGAGAACCCCCATCGCCGGATCGGTGAACACGTCCCAGAAGCGCGCCAGCATGAATATCGTGCCGACGGCGGCCAGCCCGAGCCCCATCGGCCCGGCATAGAAATGCGGCAGATAGACGCCGATCGGCAGCCCGAGCGCACCGATGGGAATGGCGGGGCCCGAAAAGGCCGCAAGACGCCAGGGCGACAGACGATGACCGTTCATGGGGGGTGTGCCTCTCGAAACGAACGCGCTCAACTGATCCCGGCCAGAAAATCCATCACCGCGCCCTTGAACATCGGGTTGGCGAGCGCGAACATATGATCCGTACCCGGAATAATCTCCGCCCGCGCATCGGCCATCCGCGCCGCGAGCGGCCCCGGATCGCCGGCAAGGTCGTCGCGCGCGCCGGCAATCACCATCACCTCGTTGCGGATGAGCGCCAGCGACGCCCCGCGATCTTCCGCGCGCGGCGCCCGCGCGCAGGCCGCCAGCGCCTTCAGGTCTTGCCCGAGCCCCTCGGCATAAAGCCGGAAGCCGCGCGCCAGCGGGTCGCTGATGCCGTCCGCACTCGCCGCCTCCAGCGCATCGGCGACGCCGCCGACGGCCGATCCCGGCTCCAGCATCTTCGCCCCCACCCCGCCCAGAATGACAATGCCGAAGCGGTCGCCGTGATGCGCGGCGAGATGCATGGCGATCCCCGCCCCCATCGAATAGCCCATCAGGCTGGCCCGTTCGATGCCCAGATGATCCATCAGCGCCAGCGCATCGCCCGCCATTTTTTCGGTGGTGTAGTCGGCCGGATCGTAGAGCTTGCCGCTCTTCCCGTGCCCGCGCAGGTCGAATGTCACGGCCTGCCGTCTTGCCCGCGTCAGCGCCTGCACCCAGCCCGTGCGGATCCAGTTGTCGTCGGCCGTCGCGGCAAAGCCATGCACCAGCAGCATCGGCTTGCCTTCGCCCGCAACCTCATAGGCGATGGAAACGCCCCCCGACGAAAATTCCGGCATCCGCTCAATCCGCCGGCACGCCGGAGGATTGCGCGTCGGAGGGATGCCCCGTCCGCGCCGCGATGGCGGTGGCCGCCGCTTCGATCCCGCGCTTTTCGAGCACCTCGCGGTTCTCGCGCTGCTTCTTCTCGTCGATCGGATAGAACCAGAGAATGCCGGCGACCGCGATGCTGATGGCGCAGGCCGGCCACACATAAACCGCCCGGAGCGCGTTCAGCACTTCCGGCGTGTTCTCGCCGCGCGGCGTGAAGCCGATCATGTCGAGCATCGTATAGCCGCCGAAAATCGCCACCGCGACGCCGATCTTGTTGGTCATGGTCAGCATCGAATAGAAAAGCCCCGTCCGCTGCTGGCCGGTGCGCACCGTATCGTGATCGGCGACATCGGCCATGATCGAGCGGAACAGGAACGGCCCCGCCGCCATATTGACGCCGCACAGGATCCACACCGCCAGCGCCGCCGGCGCGTTGCCCACCGGCACCAGCAGGATCAGCGGCACCGAGGCGGCGTTGAAAAGCGCCGAATAGGCCGCCGTGCGATGCTTGCCGAGCTTGCGGCTGATCCACAGCATCACCGGAATGAACGACACGCCCGAAATGAAATAGCCGAGCAGCATCAGGCTCGAATATTTGCCGAGCTGCAGCGCGTCTTCCGCCAGAAACAGGAACATCGAGGCGACAAGCCCGCCCGAAATCCCCGAAATCAGATCGGCCGCCAGCACGTTCTGCAGCGGTTTGCTCTGCACCAGCGCGGCCACCGCCTCCTTCATCGGCACATGGCTCGGCGGCGGCGTCTTGCGCTCCGGCACGAAACGCACCGCGAGGAAGACGGCGATCGGCAGCAGGATGATGACGAACCAGCCCATTGAGGCGACGCGCGCCGCGGCGACGTCCTCGGGCCCCGTCATCTCGATCAGGATCGGCAGCGTCAGCACGAACACCATGCCGAGGATCAGCGCGATTTCGCGCGCCCCTTGCACGCGCGATCGCTCGTGATAATCGGGCGTCAGCTCCGCGCCCCACGACATGTGCGAAATCGTCAGCAGCGTCCAGCCGACATAAAGCACGAACAGCCAGGCGACGAGATAGAACCCGGTCACGGCGACAGGCGGCATGAAGATCATGTAGACCGACACCAGCATGATCGGCACCGAAATGACGATCCAGTGCCGCCGCCGCCCGAAGCGCGTCTCGTATTTGTCCGACACGATGCCGAGCACCGGATCGGTGAACACGTCCCAGAAGCGCGCGAACATGAAAATCGTGCCGACGACGGTCAGCCCCAGCCCCAGCGACCCCGCATAGAAAGGCGGCAGGTGAACCGCGAGCGGCAGCCCCATCGCCGAAATCGGCGCCGCCGGCAGCGCAAACGCAAAAAGTGTCCAGCGCGATAGCGGCTGGCGGCCCTGCTGGGTCGCAGTCGTCATGATGGGGGCTCCTCCCGTTGCCTCGTCGCGGCGCCCGGGTCTTTTCGCCCGCCTGTCCGCCACCCGCATTATCGCCGATGCCGCGCCCGAACCAAGACCCTTTCGGGCAAAAGAACGACGAGTGGGCTCACATTCACGTTAGCGCCGCCCGCCGCCCCTTCCCCTGTTCGTCTTTGCCGGGCTTGACCCGGCAATCCAGAAGCCGCCTCCGGCGGCGTCTCACTTCACAAAACCGCTTCCTCGCCGCCCCGGCCGCTTCAACGCCCCACCCCGCCCATTCCGTCGCACGGGGCCCCCAACCCAAAATAAAAATGTCACCCCGGCGAAAGCCGGGGTCCATTGGTTCCCTCAGCAAGTGCAATTGTGTGCGGCGTTTGCGCCGGGACGAACCGTCGTCGCCTGCGGCAAGAGGCGCTGCGACCTGCCTGCGCGAAGCCGGAGCTTCGCTTCGGCCTAGGCAGGGTGGACCCCGGCTTTCGCCGGGGTGACACGCATGGGTGTGGCACGGCCGAAAGCGCAAAAAATCTTCTCTGCGTCTCTGCGCCGGAGCCTGTCCTCGGGATCGCCGGAGGCGATACCCGTGGGCGTGCACATCTCCTTCATTCATGACAGTCCCGTGACAGTCGCGACTTATCCCGCAAAACCGCCACTTGTCCCCGCCCCGCAACGCGCGGCAATAAAAAGTGATCGGTGCGGCGTGCCTTCGCGTCTTCGCGTCTTCGCGTGTCCAACCTGCAGCCTTGCCCCAATGTTTGGCAGACCCGAATCCGGAATCCCGTCCCGGCGATTTTCGATTTCAAGTGGGGAAATCTCATTCGCCCGAAAAATCGTCCGGACGCCGCTTCCGCGCCCGCGAAAAATCGCTCCGTCTACGGATGAAACAGTCGGCCGCGCCCTCCACCCGCACCATCCACAACCCCCGCCCGGCCATCGCGCCGATCCATACAAGCGCCACGGGGAACATGCTTCGTGACAGTTTCATGACAGTTCGGTGACAGCGCGCCCCCGCGCCCGCTGTCACAATCCGTCAAAACGCCGAAAAGCGAGGCGCCACAAGCCGTTAGTCCCCATCCCGCCATTTGTGACAGTTCGATGACAGCCGGGCGGCGGCCCGCCGCTGTTGCGCCGCTTGCCGCCGCCGCGCATCCCCTCTAGTTTCGGCGCGGGATTCCTCGAAAAATGGAGCAGGGGCGATGGCCGGCGCAGCGGTACCGAAATTTTCCAACGAGGCCGGTGCGCGCGAAATTGCCATTGGCGTCAAGGAGTTCACCTGCATCGGCGCCAACCCGCCCTTCGACCATCCGCATATCTGGCTCGACATGGGCGCGGACTCGGAGATCGTCTGCCCCTATTGCTCGACGCTCTACCGCTACGACGCGGCCCTTGGCGCCCATGAGAGCCGCCCGGCCGAGGCGCTCATTCGCGAAAAGTCGAGCGTTTGAAAGCACTTGTGCGACGGCGGGCCTGAGCCGTGAGCCTCGGCCTCGAAAGCATGGCGGCGCTGTTCGGCGCCATGGCGCTGCTGGCCGCCGTCCCGTCCGTCAGCGTACTGATCGTTTCGGCGCGCGCCGCATCGGCCGGCTTCGCGCATGGCGCGCTCGCCGCCGCCGGCATCGTCGCGGCCGATATCCTCTTCATTTTGCTCGCACTTTTCGGTCTGGCGCTGGCGGCGGAAGCACTGGGCGACGCCTTCCAATGGGTCAAATACGCCGCCGCGCTCTGGCTCCTCTGGCTCGGATTCGGCCTCTTCCGTGCCGCCCGCGCGCGCGCCGCCGCCGCGCCCGCCGCCCCGTCGCGGCGCTCGAGCTTCATGGCGGGCTTCCTGCTAACCCTCGGGGATCAAAAGGCAATTTTCTTCTATCTCGGCTTCTTCCCGGCCTTTCTCGACCTCGCGGCGATGACCGCAGCCGACGCCGCGGCCATCGTCGTCATCGCCATTGTCGCGGTCGGCGGCGTCAAGCTCGCCTGGGCCTTCGCGGCCGCAAGGGCGGGCGGCATCGCCGGTCCGCAGACCGCCCGCGCCCTCAACATCGCCGCCGCGCTGACGCTGGCCGCCGTCGCCGCCTGGCTGGTCTGGACCGCCTAAGTTATTATCGCTGTTGAGATTTTAAAGGCTGGTGGCCCCTGCGGGACTCGAACCCGCACTCCCTTACGAGAAGCAGATTTTAAGTCTGCTGCGTATACCAGTTTCGCCAAGGGGCCTTGCGACACTAGCTATGCCCTCTCGCGCCCGCTCACGCAAAACGAAAACGCGCAAAAGAAAACGGCGGCCCGCAAGGGACCGCCGCTTCGAAATTCCGGTTTGCCGGTAAAGGCTTAGCCGGCGAGGCCCTGCCAGACCGGCCAGCAGTTGCCGCCGACGCTTCCGGCGAGCGCGGCCTGGGCTTCCTTGGCATTGGAGCCGTCGGCGGACTGAACGCTGTCCGCGCCGCCCGTGCACCACACGTAGAACTGGTGCGTACCGGCCTTCGACTGCGCGCCGAAGCTGGAGTCCAGCGCCGAAGCCGCGCCGGCCAGCATGAACGCCGCACCAGCAACCAGGCCCACAAATCCGATGGTCTTCTTCATTTCGTCTCTCCCTCCGGGTAACCTGACCCTAAAAACTCGTTGCCGGGCCTTGATTTAGACGTTCGGCCCGTTTCCCCCGTTCCGCCGTTCTTCGCCCCGCGGACGAGCCCGGCAGACCCTTCATGGGAACAATTCTAGCCGGTTCGCTGTCGATTGTATCGCGCCGAAACCGGCAGGAATGCTGAAACTTTCGTAATGTTGCGGTCCTGTTGCCAAGAAACGACAAAAACCCTGTCATTCCGGGGCTTTCGGGCGTTTCAGGCCGGCTCGCCGGTCTGCGGCTCGACGCCGAATTCGCGCATCAGCGCCGCGACTTCCGCCGCCACGCGTTCAAGCTCGGTCGAATCGGTAGCCCGCATCACGATGCTGGTGCCGAAGGTCCGGCCCCGGTAATAGGGATAGCTGCCGATGCCGACATCGGGGTGTTTTGCCTGCAATTCTCCCAGTTTTTCGGCAATCGTCCCCTCGCCGATCTGCCCGGTCACGGTGCGGCTCTGCATGGTGGCGCCACCTTCGAGGCGCCCGGTCAGGCTGTCCAGCATCACCTGCATCACCATCGGCACGCCGGCCATCACGAACACATTGCCGATCTGGAAGCCCGGCGCCTTGCTCAACGGGTTTTCGATCATCGTCGCGCCTTCGGGAAGCCGCGCCATTCGCATGCGAGCGGCCGTAAACTCGCCGCCCGTGGCCTTGTAGTGGTCGCCCAGTATCTTCACCGCTTCCGGGTGATGGCCGATCGGTACACCGAAGGCCTTGGCCACCGCGTCCGCCGTGATGTCGTCATGCGTCGGGCCGATGCCGCCGGTCGTGAAAACATAGTCGTAGCGCGCCCGGACCTCGTTGATGACCGCGACGATCGTTTCCTCAACATCGGGGATAACCCGCGCCTCGCGCACCTGAATCCCGATCTTGTTCAGATGGTTGGCGATATAGGCGAGATTGGAATCGCGCGTCCGCCCCGACAGGATCTCGTCGCCGATCAGCAGCACGCAGGCGGTTACGGTTTTCGGCATGGACGGTTCCTCAAGGTCGCGGAAACGCAGGATAGCGCCCCGCCCGCCCCGGAGACAAATCGGCGCCGGGACTAGGATCGGATGGCCCGACCGACTATGTTAGGCTTGCAAACAAAGCAATATCGCCGCGAGACGAAATGACCTACCAGGACGCCACCGAGAGCCCCGCGACCAATAGCGGCCGCATCAAGCTGCATAGCCCCGAAGATTTCGAGGGCATGCGCGCCGCCGGCCGCCTCGCCGCCGAATGTCTCGACATGCTGACGAAGGAAGTGAAACCCGGCGTCACGACGCTGGCTCTCGACAAGCTGGTCTTCGACTTCGCGATGGATCACGGCGCGCTGCCGGCGACGCTGAACTACCGCGGTTACAGGCATTCCTGCTGCACCTCGATCAACCATGTCGTCTGTCACGGCATTCCCGGCGACCGCGCATTGCGCGACGGCGACGCGGTCAACATCGACGTGACGCTGATCGTCGACGGCTGGCACGGCGACACCAACCGCATGTATTTCGCGGGCGAAGCGCCGCGCAAGGCGCAGCGCCTCTCCGACGTCACCTACGAAGCGATGATGCGCGGCATCGCCGCCGTGAAACCGGGTGCGACGCTCGGCGACATCGGCGCCGCGATTCAGGAATTCGCCGAAGGCCAGCGCTGCTCGGTGGTGCGCGAATTCTGCGGCCACGGCCTCGGCCGCGTTTTCCACGACATGCCGAACGTGCTGCATTACGGCAAACGCGGACAAGGCGCGGTGCTGCGCCCCGGCATGTTCTTCACCGTCGAACCGATGATCAACGCCGGAAAGCCGGGCGTCAAAATTCTCGCCGACGGCTGGACCGCCGTAACGCGCGACCGTTCGCTCTCGGCGCAGTTCGAACATTCGATCGGCGTCACCGAAACCGGCGTCGAGATTTTCACCAAATCGCCGGCGGGCCTCGACTGCCCGCCCTACGCCTGAGCGGACGCGCGCGCATGGGGGCCGGCGCCGACGCGAAGCCCCATTATGCCGGGCACCGCGAACGCCTGCGCGCCCGCTTCCTGAAAGCGCCCGAAAGCCTTGCCGACTACGAAGTGCTGGAGATGCTGCTCTTCAATGCCATCCCCCAGCGCGACACCAAGCCGCTTGCGAAAGAGCTGATCGAAAAATTCGGCGGACTGTCCGAAGTGCTGAACGCCGAGGAAGCGCGGCTGCGCGAAGTGAAAGGCGTCAAGGATCGCGCCGTCACCGAGCTGCGCCTCGCGCGCGAAGCGGGACTTCGCCTCTCGCAATCGAAGGTGATGAAGAAGAACGTGATCGGCTCGTGGACCGCGCTGCTCGAATATTGCGCCGCATCGATGGCGCACAACCCGACCGAACAGTTCCGCATCCTGTTTCTCGACCGCAAGAACCATCTGATCGCGGATGAAGTGCAGCAGAAGGGTACGGTCGACCACACGCCCGTCTATCCGCGCGAAGTCGTCAAGCGCGCGCTCGAACTGAACGCCTCGGCGCTGATCCTCGTCCACAATCACCCTTCCGGCGACCCGACACCCTCGACGGCCGATATCAAGATGACCAGGCAGATCATCGAAACCGCCAAACCGCTCGGCATCGAGGTGCACGATCACCTCGTCGTCGGCAAGGGCCGGCATGCGAGTTTCCGGACACTGGGATTGATCTGACTACGGACGAAAAGGGCGGAAAACGCCCGTTGTGTCATCGAACTGTCAAAAATCTGTCACGAACCATTTTTGACCGGCATTTACGAGGGCGCGTCGTGGTTCAGCACATTTCACTCGGACCGGGGATAAGTCTGCGAAAAGAGCTTATGCAACGCGCGGTCCGAAGATCGATTTTCGTGTTTCGAGATTTCCCCACTTAAAATTGAAAATCGCCGGAATGGGTCTCTCACCCTCCCTCTGTGGGAGGGTGAGAAGGAAGGAGACTGCGCCCTACCCCGCGAACACCGGCGCGTATTTGTCCGCCCACGGACGGGCCTGTTCGAGTTCGAAGGCGAGTTCGAACAAGACCTTTTCACCACCCAAGGACGCGGCGAATTGCGAGCCGATGGGGAGACCCGCCTCGTTCCACGACAGCGGCACCGACATGGCGGGCGTCCCGGCCACATTGTGCAGCGGCGTGTAGGCCACGTAGCGGATGGTGCGTTCGTAGAGCGTGTCGAAGTGGACGCGCGGGTCCTGCTGCCCGAGCTTCGGCGGCGCCGACGCCAGCATCGGCGTCAGCCAGACGTCGTAATCGGCCATGAAGGCGTTGACCTTTGCCGTCGCCGCCGCGAACGCCGCCAGCGCCTTTTCCATCGCGTCGGCGGGCTTGGCGTTGAAATGGGCGGCAAGACCGTTGGTCCAGGGTTCGAGCACTTCTTCCGGGTCGAGGCCGTTTTCCTTCGCCAGCGCGACAAGGCGCGAGGGACCGGACGCCCAGACGGTCAGGAATGCGTCGATGAAGGGCTCGCCCTCGACCGGATTGCGGGCCGGAATGATTTCATGGCCGAGATCGGCGCAGAGCTTCGCCACATCTTCAAGCGCCGCCTTGACGTCGGCATCGGGCTCGGTGCCGTAATAGCTCATCGTGTCGAAGGCGATCTTCAGCCGTTTCGTTCCCGGCGCCGTGACGCGGCCCGTTGGCGCAAGCACGGCGTCCGCGCCGGTCATCTCGGTGGCGGCAAAAAGCGTCGCGCTGTCGCGCACCGAGCGGCTGACGCAATGCTGGACGCCGATGTCGCCCGGCAGCGTGTCGCCGCCGAGGAAGATGCGACCGCGGCTCGGCTTCAGCCCGAAGACGCCGCAGCACGACGCCGGAATGCGGATCGAGCCGCCGCCATCGGTCGCATGCGCCAGCGGCACCATGCCCGACGCAACCGCCGCCGCAGCGCCACCCGACGAACCGCCGGAGGAATGTTCGAGGTTCCACGGATTGTGGCAAGGTTCGAGAAACAGCGACTCGGTGGTGCCGAGCAGGCCGAACTCCGGCGTGTTGGATTTGCCGACCATAACGAAGCCGGCCGCTTCGTTGGCGGCGATGATCGGCTCCGTCGCCGGCGAGACATTTTCGGCGAACATGCGCGAGCCATTGCTGAGGCGCGTGCCGGCGAGACCGTTGAGATCCTTGACGAGATTGGGAACGCCGGTGAAAGGGCCCTTGGGCAGCGGGCCCTTGGCCGCCTCCCGCGCGCGGTCGAACAGTTCGGTGACGACCGCGTTGACTTGGCCGTTGACTTTTTCGATGCGGGCAATCGCGGCATCGACCAGTTCGAGCGCGCTTACCTCGCCCTTCGCCACGAGATCGGCCTGGGCCAGCGCGTCGAGCCGCGCGAGATCGGGCGCGGCAAGCGCCGGGCGGAAGCCGGCCCCGTAGGCGCCCGCAACCGCGGCCGTCGCCGCCGTCGATTTCAGAAAATGCCGCCGCGAAAGCTGCCTGCCCATGCCCAAATCCTCCCCTTATTAATTGGTTGCCGCCTGTCGCGGCTTGAGAGGGAGGGTAGCCCGGCGATCGGGGGAAATGAAAGAGATTCGGGCACTTTCCGGCCTGTCCCGGCCCGCTATTGAGCGTCGCGTGTCCAGGTGCTACACCCTGCGCATTCCTGCAAGACCGGTTTTTCCAAGCCCGAGAGGCGCCGATGATCCCCCGCTATTCGCGGCCCGAAATGGTCGCCATCTGGGAACCCGACACGAAGTTCCGCATCTGGTTCGAGATCGAGGCGCATGCCTGCACGGCGCTGGCGGAGCTGGGCGTGATCCCGAAGGAAGCGGCAAAAAACATCCGCGCACGCGGCGACAAGGCGGTGTTCGACGTCGCGAAAATCGACGCGATCGAGCGCGAGGTGAAGCACGACGTCATCGCCTTCCTGACGCATCTGGCCGAATTCATCGGCGAGGATTCGCGCTTCGTCCATCAGGGCATGACCTCGTCCGACGTGCTCGACACCTGCTTCAACGTGCAGCTTGTGCGCGCGACCGACATTCTGCTGGCCGACATGGACGCTCTGCTGGCCGCCTTGAAGCGCCGCGCCTTCGAGCACAAGGACACGGTGTGCATCGGCCGCAGCCACGGCATCCATGCCGAGCCGGTGACCTTCGGGCTGAAAATGGCGCAGGCTTATGCCGAATTCGAACGCTGCCGCGCGCGGCTGGTCGCGGCGCGCAAGGAAGTGGCGACCTGTGCGATTTCAGGCGCGGTCGGCACTTTCGCCAATATCGACCCGCGCGTCGAGGAACATGTCGCGAAGGCGCTCGGCCTTGAGCCGGAGCCCGTGTCGACGCAGGTGATCCCGCGCGACCGCCACGCGATGTATTTCGCGACGCTCGGCGTCGTCGCTTCCTCGATCGAGCGGCTGGCGACCGAAATCCGCCACCTGCAGCGCACGGAAGTTCTGGAAGCCGAGGAGTTTTTCTCCGAAGGCCAGAAGGGTTCCTCGGCGATGCCGCACAAGCGGAACCCGGTGCTGACCGAAAACCTGACGGGGCTGGCGCGCCTTGTGCGCGGCATGAGCATTCCGGCGATGGAAAACGTCGCGCTCTGGCATGAGCGCGACATCTCGCATTCCTCCGTCGAACGCATGATCGGCCCCGACGCCACCGTGACGCTCGACTTCGCGCTCAACCGCCTCACCGGCGTCATCGACAAGCTGCTGGTCTACCCGGCGCAGATGCAGAAGAACCTCGACCAGCTTGGCGGCCTCGTGCATTCGCAGCGCGTGCTGCTGGCGCTGACGCAGAAGGGTGCGAGCCGCGAGGACGCCTACCGCCTCGTGCAGCGCAACGCCATGCCGGTGTGGCGCGGCGAAGGCAACTTCCTGACGCTGCTGAAGGCCGACAAGGACGTGTCGGCGAAGCTTTCGGACACCGAACTCGAAGCACTGTTCGACCTCGGCTACCACACGCGCCAGGTCGACACGATCTTCGCCCGCGTCTTCGGCAAGGAAGTGGTGGCGGCCGCCAAAAAGGGCAAGGCGGCGGAGTAAGGCTTCACCCCGCCGTCACAATCGGGCCTATACTGCGGGCATCGACATTCCGTTTCCGGGGGCTTCCATGCTTCGTACCGCTTTCGACGGCGCGCGCCGCCGCCGCATCTATCTGTTTCGCCACGGCGACGTTTCCTATGTCGACGACAAGGGCAACCGCGTGGCGGATGCCGCCGCCGTGCCGCTGACCGATTGGGGCCGCGAACAGGCGGCGCTGACCGGCAAGGCACTGGCCGGCATCCCCTTCGACCGGGCCGTCAGTTCGAGCTTCCCCCGCTCCATGGAGACGGCGCGTCTGATCCTCGAAGGGCGCGGCCTCGACATCGAACCGCACGATCATTTCGTCGAACTGCGCGGCGACCCCACATTCCGCAATGCCATCACGGACCTCAACGAAATCGCCTATTCCTTCCGCAACGCGCATGTGCCCGGCGCGCGCTACAATGGCGGCGACAGCTTCGAGGACGTGAATGCGCGCGTGACGGCGGCGCTCGAGGCGCTCGTCGCCGAACCCGAATGGGAAACGCTGGCGCTGGTCGCGCATGGCGGCATCAACCGCCTCGTCATCGGCTGGGCCTTCGGCACCGGCCTGCAAACCTTCGCCGCCATCGACCAGAACACCTGTTGCCTCAACGTGATCGATTTCGACGAGCACCCGGAAACGAGGCAGATTGTGCGCAAGTCGGTGCGCGCCCTGAACATTGCCGTCTATGACGTGGTGAAGGAAGGCAACCACCTGCAATCGCTGGAACAGATCGCCGCGCGGCTGCGCCTGAAGGCGGACGCCTGAGCGTTACTTCTTGCCCTTCACGAACTTGTCGCTTTCCTCCTGCGCCGTGCGGAAATTGGTCGAGAGCTGGCTCTGGTCGGCGTCGGCATAGGCGCTGACCTTGTGGAGCGCGTTGGCGGTCGCGTTGACCGCCTCCTTGACCATGCGCACGGCCGGCGCCGGCATCGACGCGGCGGCGGATGCCAGTTCCATCGCCTTTTCGACCACATGGCCGTCCTCGGCGATCTCGTCGACGAGACCCCAGTCGAGTGCGTGTTCCGCGCCCATGCGCTCGCAGAGAATGCAGATGCGCTTGGCGCGCGCGGGCCCCACCAGCGTGATCAGGCGCGGCAGCGCACCCCATTGCAGATTGATGCCGATCTTGACTTCCGGCACATAGAGAAACGCGCCCTTCCCCATCACGCGCCAGTCGAGCGCCAGCGGCAGCGCGACACCGGCGCCGACCGCCATGCCCTCGATGGCCGCGACCGTGATCTGCGGCATGTCCTCCCAGGCCTGGCAAAGCCGGACGCCGCGATAATAGGTCTGGCGCAGTTCGAGATCGGTGCCGGCCGTCACCGCACGGGTTGCGCGTTCCTTGAGGTCGATACCGCCCGAAAACGCCTCGCGCGTGCCGGTCAGCACCACCGCTTGCGTTTCGAGATCGTCCTGGAAACGGCGCGCGACATCGGTGAGTTCGAGGATCGTCTGCTGGTTGAAGGCGTTGCGCGCGCCCTTGCGGTCGAAGCGCACCAGCGCGACCGTGCCCTTTTTCTCGATGGTGACGTTGTTGTAGGCGGTCATGGCCCGTGCCTCCCCTGTTTTGCTTTTCTGAAGCAATTGTGCGGGGAGGCGCGGGACGATGACAAGCGGAATGCGAGACTATTCCGGCAACGCGAAGGCCATCACATAGTCGCCGAGCTTCGTCGTGGCGCGGGCGTGACCACCCGCCGCAATGACGACATATTGGCGGCCTTCCCACTCATAGGTCATGGGCGTCGCCTGACCGCCAGCCGGCAGCCGGCCTTTCCAGAGTTCGGCGCCCGTCGCGGCATCGAAAGCGCGCAGATAATCGTCCATCGCCGCGCCGATGAAGACAACGCCGCCGGCCGTCACGACAGGTCCGCCGAAATTGGGCGTGCCGAGTTTCCACGGCAGCGGGAAAGGCGCGAGGTCGCGCACCGTGCCGAGCACACTTTCCCATACGATCGTGCCGTCATTGAGGTCGATCGCATGCAGCATGCCCCAAGGTGGCGGATTGCAAGGCAGATCCAGCGGCGAGAGAAGCAGGTCGCGCTTCATACCCCATGCCGTTCCTTCCTGCGGCGAGATTTCCTTCTTCGGCTCCGCAGCCTTGGCCGCAGCGAAATCCGCGCGCGGGATCAGCGTGACGATGTGGGCGGCGCGGCTGGTGTTGACATACATGATCTGGCTCGCCGGGTCGAAAGCCATGCCGCCCCAGTTGGCGCCGCCGCCGGTGAAGGGGAATAGGATCGTTCCCTGTTCCGACGGAGGCGTATAGAGACCTTCGGAGCGCGCACCGGCGATCTCTTCGCGACAGGCCTTGCGGTCCCAGAAAGTAAGACCCCAGGCATCGTCGGGCGTCAGATGTTGCGGCACCAGCGGCGGCGGCGCGATCGGGAAAGGCTGCGTCGGTGACAACACCTCGCCGAGCACACCACCCTGCGGCACCTGCCGTTCCTCGATCTCGAACACCGGTTCGCCGGTATCGCGGTCGAAGACGAAGACGAAACCCTGTTTCGTCACCTGCACGACTGCGTCGAGTGGCTTGCCGTCGCGCTGCAAGGTCACGAGGCTCGGCTGCGCCGGCAAATCATAGTCCCAGACGTCGTGATGCACGGTCTGGAAATGCCAGCGGACGTTGCCGGTCTCGGCTTCGAGCGCAACGACGGAATTTGCATAGCGGTTGTCGCCAATCCGCTCGCCGCCGAAGAAGTCCGGCGAGGGCGACGACGTCGGCAGGAAAAAAAGGCCGCGTGCTTCGTCGGCCGACATCGGCGCCCAGACATTGGCATGGCCGGTGCGTTCGGCCGAGCCGTACTGCCAGTCGTCGGGGAAATCTTCCGCGCCGCGCGCGACGGGGTTGAAGTCCCAGAGTGCAGCGCCGGTGCGCGCATCATAGGCGCGCACCGTGCCGCTCGGCGCATCGGCACGCCGATTGTCGCTGATCGCCGAGCCGATGATGACGACACCGCGCGCGACGGCGGGCGGCGAGGTGATGTGGAATTCACCGGGTCCGACGAGTTCCATACCCGGATCGACTTGCACCTGCCCTTCCGCACCGAAACCGAGACAAGGCTGACCCGTCGGCGCGTCGAGCGCGATGAGGCGCGAGTCGACCGTGCCCATGAAGAGCCGCGACGCGCAGAGATCGCCGGGCGCTGCCTCGGCATCCGTCCATTGCGTGACGCCGCGGCAAACGAACTGATTGGCCGGCCGGTAGCCGCCTTTGACCTCGGGATCGTAGCGCCACTTCTCGGCGCCCGTGCCGGGATCGAGCGCGATGACTTCATTGAAGGGTGAACAGAAGATCAGCGATCCGGCGACGAGGATCGGCGTCCCCTCGAAAGCGGAATACTTCATGTCGTCGGCACGGGTCTTCATGTCGCCGGTCCGGTAGGTCCAGACGGGTTTCAGCGTACCGACATTGGCGGGCGTGATCTGCGCCGCCGCCGAGTGGCGCTGGCCGCCGGCGTCGCCACCATAATGGCTCCAGCCTGCCGCCACTGCCGGGACGGCCAGGCAAATGGAGATCAGAGCGCCAAAGACAAAGACAGAGTGCCGCAGGAACATCGGAGACCCCTTGTTAAATGAATGGTTCATTCATATAATATTTTTTCATGCTGGAAGCAAGCGACTTGACGAAATCGGCCCCGCCCGGCCTTTTGGAGCCGCGGCACAAAGGGAAATAAATGAGACGCAAGGCCGAGAATCGACTGGAAGAGATCGCCGAGGCCGCGGTGACCTGCTTCACCGACATGGGCATCAAGCGCACCCAGATGGCCGATGTGGCGCGGACGGCAGGCGTTTCGGCCGGGACGCTCTATCTCTACGTCACGAGCAAGGAGGCGCTGTTTCACCTCGCCATCCTGAGGGTCTGCGGCCGTCCGCTCGACAAGCTTGCCCTGCCGCTGGCCGACCCCGGAATCGGGGAAACGGTGTCCATTTATGCGGCGCGGGTGGCGGAAGTCGCCGAATGGCCGGCGCTTCGCGCGGCGCTGGCACCCGGCGCAAAGCCCGACCGCGCAACGCTGGCCGCGATCGGCGGCGAGCTCTACGACATGTTGCACGAGGCGCGACGCGCCATCTGGCTGCTCGATCACTGCGCGCGCGAAGTCCCGGAATTCGACGCCCTGCTCTCGACCGGCATGCGCAGCCACTACCGCGACGACATCGCCACCGTGGCGCTGAAAGCCGCCGGCCGGACCGGCGCGCCTGATACAGCACTGCGCCTGGCGGCGCGCCTCGCAATCGAGATCATCGCCTGGGCGGCGATGCACCGGACGAAAGAGACGACCGCCAACCTGATCGACGGGCTCGACGAGGCCGGGGCCCGGAAAACGGCCACCGAAAGCTTTGCCGCTGTTTTGCTGGCCGCAACGGGGGCGTGATTAGCTCCATTCTGGAGACAAATCGCAGCGTTTTAAGGGCTTTTTATTGCTTTACGGGCGACATTGCTTGAACTGCCGTTAGAACAGGCGCTCCCAGCAATGTTTGCCAGCCTCCAGAAACCCAAGGACGCGCGGCCCTCGCCGGCCGACGATGTCCAGATCGAAACGGATGTGGTGCAGATCCCGGCGCCGGAGCATCCGCTGTCGCTGGCCTTGCTCGATTTCTGGAGCCGTCACCGGCAAGGCGACCGCCTGTTGCGCCGGGCCGACCTTCCCTGCCGCGAGATGAGCGCGCTGCTGCCGAACATTTTCGTGCTGGAACCGCTGGACCCCGAAGGCGCCGACTGGCGGCTGCGGTTGATTGGCACGCAACTGACAGGCTGGCTGGGCTTCGATCCGACCGGCAAGGCGATCTCGGAGATCTATCGGCCCGAATGCGTGGCCGACAACGCCGAAGTCTATCGGGAAGTGACGCGGGACCGCGTCGTCCATGCGACGCAAGGGCGGCTTTGCGGCATCAACCGCGATTTCCTGAAGCTCGAGATCCTGCATCTGCCGATGGAAGGCACGACGCCGCAGGACATGCTGCTGCTTGGCAGCATTTCGATCTTTCCCGAAAACGGATGAAGTGGCGCGTCAGCTCTGAAGCTGGCGGATCGCCTCTTCCATCAGCTCGTCCATCGTGCGGCGAAGCTGGTGGTCGGACTGCTCGACGCCGGCCGCGTCGAAATCGGCGCGCACCTTGTCGAACACGTCCTGGTCGCCCGCTTCCTTGAGGTCCGAGGTGACCACATCCTGCGCATAGGCTTCCGCATCCGCGCCCGACTTGCCCAGCAGCCCGGCCGCCCACAACCCGAGCAGCTTGTTGCGGCGCGCATTGGCCTTGAAGCGCAATTCCTCGTCGTGAGCGAACTTCTTCTCGAAACCGTCTTGGCGCTTGTCGAAGGTGGACATGGGACCGGGTCACTCCGTTCAAGGGTCGGGTACCGGCGGCGCGGGCGCCGCAGCGGCACAAAAACTGGCCCTAGGCATAGCCGCCCGGCCCCGCCAAATCAACCGCGATCGCAGACCCGGAGGGGCGCTGCGACGAAATAGCTAAGATGCTGATTTTTCGGGCATTTCATGGCGATGTGCAGTGCGGCGAAACGGCGCCATACGCGCATTGTATCGCCCCCGCCCTTGAGTTAACTTGCGCACGCCGAAGGGCCGATTCCGCAAGCCGCCCTCCGCGCTCCCTCCGCTTGAGCTTCCGGGCAAACCGATTGGAATCACGACATGAGCCGGCGCAGACGCGTTTATGAAGGCAAGGCCAAGGTGCTGTATGAAGGCCCCGAGCCCGGCACGCTCGTCCAGCATTTCAAGGACGACGCCACCGCCTTCAACAACCAGAAGCGCGCGATCATCGAGGGCAAGGGCGTCCTCAACAACCGGATTTCGGAATTCATTTTCACGCGGCTGAACGACATCGGCGTGCCGACGCATTTCATCCGCTCGATCAACATGCGCGAGCAGTTGATCCGCGAGGTCGAGATCATCCCTTGCGAGGTCGTGGTGCGCAATGTTGCCGCCGGCTCGCTGTCGAAGCGGCTCGGCATCGAGGAAGGCACGGCCCTGCCGCGCTCGATCATCGAGTTCTATTACAAGAGCGACGATCTCGGCGATCCGATGGTGTCGGAAGAACACATCACCGCCTTCGGCTGGGCGACGCCGCAGGAAATCGACGACATGATGGCGCTGGCGCTGCGCATCAACGACTTCATGACCGGGCTTTTTCTCGGCATCGGCATCCGCCTCGTCGACTTCAAGGTCGAGTTCGGTCGGCTCTATGAGGGCGACATGGTGCGCGTGGTGCTGGCCGACGAGATCAGCCCGGATTCATGCCGGCTCTGGGACATCCGTTCCAACGACAAGCTCGACAAGGACCGGTTTCGCCGCGACATGGGCGGCCTGATCGAAGCCTATCAGGAAGTGGCGCGCCGCCTCGGCATTCTCTTCGAGAACGAGCCGAAGCGCAGTGGCCCGAAGCTGGTGAAGTAAGGAACGACGACGCATGAAGGCCCGTATCAAAGTCACGCTGAAGAACGGCGTTCTCGACCCGCAGGGAAAAGCCATCGAAGGGGCGCTCGGCGCGTTGGGTTTCTCGGGCGTCGAAAGCGTGCGTCAGGGAAAATATATCGAGGTCGAACTGGCCGAGAAAGACCGCGCGAAAGCCGCCGCCGCCATCGACGAGATGTGCAAGAAGCTGCTGGCCAACACCGTGATCGAGAACTACGCGGTGGAGCTCGACGAGAAGTGAGCATGAAGTCCGCCGTCGTTGTCTTCCCCGGATCGAACCGCGAGCGCGATATGCTCTATGCGCTCGAACTGATCACCGGCGTCAAGCCGCATGCCGTCTGGCACACCGAACGCGAACTGCCCGACGTCGACCTCGTCGTGCTGCCGGGCGGCTTTTCCTATGGCGACTATCTGCGAACAGGCGCGATTGCAGCGCGCGGCAACATCATGCCCGCCATCGCGAAAGCCGCGGACAAGGGCGTGCGCGTGCTCGGCGTCTGCAACGGCTTCCAGATCCTCTGCGAGGCGGGGCTTCTGCCCGGCGTGCTGATGCGCAATGCCGGTCTCAAATTCGTCTGCCGGCATGTGAAGCTCGAAGTCGCCAATGCCGACACCGACTTCACCCGCAAATACGAACGCGGTCAGGTGTGGAACTGTCCGGTCGCGCATGGCGACGGCAATTATTTCACCGACGACGAAACGCTGGCACGCCTCGAAGGCGAAGGCCGCGTCGGCTTGCGCTACGCCGCCGGCACCAACCCCAACGGTTCGCTCAACGACATCGCCGGCATCCTCAACGAACGCGGCAACGTGTTCGGCCTGATGCCGCATCCCGAAAACATGATCGAACCGCTGAACGGCGCGACCGACGGGCGCGCGCTTTTCGAAAGCGTGCTGGAGGCCGTGGCGTGATTCCGAATACCGTTCCCATTACGCCCGAGCTGATCGCCGAACATGGCCTGAAGCCGGACGAATACCAGCGCATTCTCGACCTGATCGGCCGCGAGCCGACGCTGACCGAACTCGGCATCTTCTCGGCGATGTGGAACGAACACTGCTCCTACAAGTCGTCGAAGAAATGGTTGCGCACCCTGCCGACGACCGGTCCGCGCGTCATCTGCGGTCCGGGCGAAAATGCCGGCGTCGTCGACATCGGCGACGGACAGGCGATCATCTTCAAGATGGAAAGCCACAATCATCCCTCCTACATCGAACCGCATGAAGGTGCGGCGACGGGCGTGGGCGGCATTCTGCGCGACGTCTTCACGATGGGCGCGCGGCCCGTGGCGGCGCTGAACGCGTTGCGCTTCGGCGCGCCCGACCATCCGCGCACGCGCCACATCGTTTCGGGCGTCGTCGCCGGCATCGGCGGCTACGGCAATTCCTTCGGCGTGCCGACCATCGGCGGCGAGGTGAATTTCGATCCGAGCTACAACGGCAACTGCCTCGTCAATGCCTTTGCGGCCGGCCTCGCCGACACCGACAAGATTTTCTATTCGGAAGCGAAAGGCGTCGGCCTGCCGATCGTTTATCTCGGCTCGAAGACCGGACGCGACGGCATTCACGGCGCGACCATGGCCTCGGCCGAATTCGACGAGGACACGGAAGAAAAACGCCCGACCGTCCAGATCGGCGATCCCTTTTCCGAAAAGCTGCTGCTTGAAGCCTGCCTCGAACTAATGGCAACCGGCGCCGTCATCGCCATTCAGGACATGGGCGCGGCCGGCCTCACCTGCTCGGCCGTCGAAATGGGCGCCAAGGGCGGCCTCGGTGTAGAACTGGATCTCGACAAGGTGCCCTGCCGCGAGGAAGGCATGAGCGCCTATGAGATGATGCTGTCGGAGAGCCAGGAGCGCATGCTGATGGTGCTCGACCCGGCGCGCGAGAAGGACGCCGAAGCGGTCTTCGTCAAATGGGGCCTCGATTTCGCGATCATCGGCAAGACGACCGACGATCTGCGCTTCCGCGTTAGCCGCCACGGCGAGGTGATGGCCGACCTGCCGATCAAGGAACTGGGCGACCAGGCGCCCGAATACGACCGGCCATGGGTCAAGGGCGCGAAACCAGAATTGCTGGCGCCGCGCGATGTCGCCGCGCCCAACGATGTCGGCGAAGCGCTGGTGCGCATGATCGCCCTGCCCGACATGTGTTCGCGCCGCTGGGTCTGGGAACAATACGACCACCTCATTCAAGGCAACACGGCGGTCGGCCCCGGCGGCGACGCCGCGGTGATCCGCGTCGAACGCCAGAAGAAGGGCCTCGCCTTCACGCTCGACGTGACGCCGCGCTATTGCGCCGCCGATCCGGCGGAAGGCGGCAAGCAGGCGGTCGCCGAATGCTGGCGCAACCTCACCGCCGTCGGCGCCGAGCCACTCGCCATTACCGACAATCTCAACTTCGGCAATCCCGAAAAGCCCGACATCATGGGCCAGTTCGTCGGCTGCATTCAGGGCATCGGCGAAGCCTGCCGCGCCCTCGACTTCCCGGTCGTCTCCGGCAACGTCTCGCTCTACAACGAAACCAACGGCAAGGGCATCCTGCCGACACCCGCGATCGGCGGCGTCGGCCTGCTGCCCGACGTGGCGCAGCGCGCGACCATTCCCTTCAAGGCCGAGGGCGAGGCCGTGGTGCTGGTTGGCAAGACGAAGGGCCATCTCGGCCAGAGCATCTATCTGCGCGACATCGCCGGACGGAAGGACGACCGCAGTGCGCCGCCGCCGGTCGACCTTGCGGTGGAGCGCCGCAACGGCGATTTCATCCGCACCGAAATCCGCGCCGGAAGCCTGAGCGCCGTTCACGATGTTTCCGACGGTGGCGTATTGGTGGCGCTGGCCGAAATGGCGATCGCAAGCGGCATCGGCGCCTCGATTACCCCGGAGGCTGGACTGCCGCTCCATGCCTGGGCTTTCGGCGAGGATCAGGCCCGCTATCTGGTGACGATGCCCGCAAACGGCGCCGAAAGCTTCATCGCCCGCGCCGCAAAGGCCGGCGTTCCGGCGCTGCGCATCGGCACCACCGGCGGCAGCGAATTGACACTGGCGGGCGCCACTCCCATATCATTGGTGGAACTTGGCGTCGCACACGAGGGCTGGTTGCCTGCCTATATGGCCAAAGGCGCCGAGCTGTGACCGCCGCCACGAACCGGGAGACGCGCTGACATGGCCATGACCGCCTCGGATATCGAACGCCTGATCAAGGAGGCGCTTCCCGACGCGATCGTCGACATTCGCGATCTCGCCGGCGACGGCGACCACTACGCGGCGAATGTCATCTCGGCGGCCTTCCGGGGCAAGACCCGCGTGCAGCAGCACCAGATGGTCTACAGCGCGCTGAAAGGCGGCATGGGCAACGAGCTTCACGCATTGGCGCTGCAAACCAGCGCGCCGCAGGACTGAAACAAACGCCGGCAGGACGCGCCGCGAAAGGACGAACGAGATGAGCGACAATCCGGTTTTCGACCGCATCAAAACCGAAGTGGCAAGCGAGGACGTGGTGCTCTTCATGAAGGGCACGCCCGTCTTCCCGCAATGCGGCTTCTCCAACGCCGTCGTGCAGGTGCTGACCTATCTCGGCGTCCCCTTCAAGGGCATCGACGTGCTGGCCGACGACGAGATCCGCCAGGGCATCAAGGAATTCTCCGACTGGCCGACCATTCCGCAATTATATGTGAAGGGCGAATTCGTCGGCGGCTGCGACATCGTCCGCGAAATGTTCGAACAGGGCGAGCTGCGCGAATACCTCGCCGCCAAGGGCGTCGAAACGCAAGCCGCGTAAGAGTTCTTCTCCGGGCAACAAAAAAGGCCGCTCGAAAGAGCGGCCTTTTCGTTGGTCTTGCGCGCGAGAACTAGCTGCGCGAGTAGAATTCGACGACAAGGTTCGGTTCCATGTGCGCGGCATAGGGCACATCGGCGAAGGCCGGGATGCGCACGAATTTCGCGGTCATCTTGTCGTGATCGACTTCGAGATAGTCCGGCGTGTCGCGCTCGGCCGACTGCGCGGCTTCGAGCACCAGCCCAAGCTGCCGCGACTTCTCGCGGACCGAAACCACATCGCCCTCACGCACCCGGTAGCTCGGCACGTTGACGCGCTTGCCGTTGACCATCACATGGCCGTGCGAAACGAACTGGCGCGCGGCGAACACGGTGGGAACGAACTTGGCGCGGTAGACGACGGCGTCGAGACGGCGCTCCAGGAGGCCGATCAGAAGCTCGCCGGTGTCGCCCCGCAGACGGTCGGCGTCCTTGTAGATGCCGCGGAACTGTTTTTCGGAAATGTTGCCGTAGAAGCCCTTCAGCTTCTGCTTGGCGCGCAGCTGCACGCCGTAGTCCGAGAGCTTGCCCTTGCGGCGCTGGCCGTGCTGGCCGGGGCCGTACTCGCGGCGGTTGACCGGGCTCTTCGGACGACCCCAGATGTTTTCGCCCATCCGGCGGTCGATCTTGTACTTGGACTCCTGGCGCTTTGTCATCGCGGTTTCCTTGGTTCGGAAATTAAGGAAACGCGCCCTCCTTTGCCCTTTTCGGGCCGACAGGGGCTGGCTACAAGCGTCGCCGTCCCCGCGGGTGCGTATTCGAATGAAACCGGGCCCCCGAAATGCCGGGAGCCCGTTTCGAGGCGGGTTTTAGCGCGGGGGCCAAGCCCTGTCAAACCGCGCAAGGCCGGCCGGGAAACGGGCAGATCCAGGCCTTGTTCTACGCGCCCTCCGGCCCCTCGCCTTTCGGCACCCGCCTTGTGAGCGCGGCGACGACGCCCCGGAGCGTGCGCACTTCCTGCTCGGTGAGCGCCGCCCGCTGGAACATGTTGCGCAGGTTGCGGATCATCGAGGGCTTCTTCTCCGGCGGCTTCAGGAAGCCGAACCGGTCGAGCTCGGTTTCGAGATGCTCGAAGAAGCCGAGAAGCTCGTTCTTGTTGGCCGGCCGCGTCTGCTGATAGTCGATCCGCGCCGCCTCGGTCGCATCGCCTGCCTTGTGCCATTCATAGGACATCAACAGCACGCATTGGGCGAGGTTGAGCGAGGCGAAGGCCGGATTGACCGGCACCATCATCAGTGCGTCGGCAAGTGCCAGATCGTCGTTCTCAAGCCCGGTGCGCTCCGGCCCGAAAAGAAGGCCCGCCTGCCCACCCTTTCGGACGGCATCGCGCAGGCCCGCCGCCGCCGCTTCGGGCGTCAAAATCGGCTTCACCATGTCGCGCGCACGCGCTGTCGTCGCGATGACATAATCGAGATCGGCGACGGCCGCCGCCGTCGTGTCGAACACCCGCGCGCCGTCGACCACGATGTCGGCGCCCGACGCCGCCGCGCGGGCGCGCTCGTTGGGCCAGCCGTCGCGCGGCCGCACCAGCCGGAGGTCGGTCAGCCCGAAATTGAGCATGGCGCGCGCCGCCGTGCCGATATTCTCGCCAAGCTGCGGTGCGACCAGAATCACCGCCGGTCCCGCCTCATACGGGGTTTCGCCTCTCCTGGTCTGGTCGGTTCCGGCCATGGGGTTGAAAGTTTCCGTTACGGAAGTGGGCGTGCGTCAATAAGCGATTGCCCGCCTTTAATCAATCGGCCCGCAATGTTATAGGGAAGAGGCTCGTTTTGCGCCCGCTTCGCGCCTGCCCACCCCGCCCGTTACACGTCTTGAAGGACCCCCCATGCCGAAGATCAAAGTCGCAAACCCCGTGGTCGATCTCGATGGCGATGAGATGACCCGGATCATCTGGCAGATGATCAAGGACAAGCTGATCTTCCCCTATCTCGACCTCGATATCGACTATTACGACCTCGGCATGGAGCATCGCGACGCCACCGACGACAAGGTGACGGTCGAAAGCGCCGAAGCAATCAAGAAGCACGGTGTCGGCGTCAAATGCGCGACCATCACGCCCGATGAGGCGCGCGTCGAGGAATTCAAGCTGAAGAAGATGTGGAAATCGCCCAACGGGACGATCCGCAACATTCTCGGCGGCACGGTGTTCCGCGAGCCCATCATCTGCCGCAACATCCCGCGTCTCGTGCCCGGCTGGACCGAGCCCATCGTCATCGGCCGTCATGCCTTCGGCGACCAGTACCGCGCCACCGACATGCTGATCCCCGGCAAGGGCAAGCTGACGATGAAGTGGGTGTCGGCAGACGGCAAGGACACGATCGAGGAGGAGATTTTCGATTTCCCGTCCGGCGGCGTCGCGATGGGCATGTACAATCTCGACGACAGCATTCGGGATTTCGCCCGCGCCTGCATGAAATTCGGCCTTGATCGCAAATATCCGGTCTATCTCTCGACCAAGAACACGATCCTGAAAACCTATGACGGCCGCTTCAAGAATCTCTTCCAGGAGATCTACGAGAAGGAATTCAAGGCCGACTTCGACGCCGCGAAGATCACCTACGAGCACCGGCTGATCGACGACATGGTGGCCTCGTCGATGAAATGGTCCGGCGGTTATGTGTGGGCCTGCAAGAACTACGATGGCGACGTGCAGTCGGACTCAGTCGCGCAGGGCTTCGGCTCGCTCGGCCTGATGACTTCGGTGCTGCTGACGCCGGACGGCAAGATCATGGAAGCCGAAGCCGCACACGGCACCGTGACGCGCCACTACCGCGCCCATCAGCGTGGCGAAGAGACCTCGACCAACTCCATCGCCTCGATCTTCGCCTGGACGCGCGGCCTTTCGCATCGCGCCAAGCTCGACGGCAACGATGCGCTGGCGAAGTTTGCAGCGACGCTCGAAAAAGTCTGCGTCTCGACGGTCGAGAGCGGCTACATGACGAAGGACCTGGCGCTGCTGGTCGGCTCGGAACAATCATGGCTGTCGACGGAAGGCTTCCTCGACAAGGTGGCCGAGAACCTCGACAAGGCGCTGGCGAAACAGGGCCTCGCCTAAGCCGCGCCCGCGAGCTCGCCGACGGCCGCACGCACCGCGTCGAGCGCGGCATCGGCCTTCGCGCCATCGGGACCGCCGGCCTGCGCCATGTCGGGCCGCCCGCCGCCGCCGGCGCCGCCCATCGCGGCCGAACCGGCCTTCACCAGATCGACGGCGTTGAACTTCGCCGTCAGGTCCGCCGTCACGCCAACCGCAATCGCGCCCTTGCCATCTTCGCTGACGGCAACGAACGCGACGACGCCGGACCCGACCTGCTTCTTGGCGTCATCCACAAGCCCGCGCAAATCCTTCGGATTGACGCCGTCGAGCTTGCGCGCGACGAGCTTGACGCCGCCAAACTCCTGCACCGGCGTTTCCACCGCGCCGCCGCCCGAGCCGCCGCCCATGGCAAGCTTCTTTTTCGCCTCGGTCAGTTCGCGTTCGAGCCGCTTGCGTTCTTCCATCAGCGAGACGACGCGCGCCGGCAAATCCTCCGGTGAAATTTTCAGCGCGCCGGCGGCTTCCCTGAGCGTCCGGTCCTGTTCGACGAGATAGGCCCGCGCGCCCTCGCCCGTCAGCGCCTCGATGCGGCGGATGCCCGACGCGACCGCGCTCTCGCTGACGATCTTGAAGATCGCGATGTCGCCGACGCGGCGCACATGCGTGCCGCCGCAAAGCTCGACCGAATAGACGCCATTGTCGTTGTTCTCGTCGTGCCCCATTGCCAGCACGCGAACCTCGTCGCCATATTTCTCGCCGAACAGCGCCAGCGCACCGGCCTCGATCGCCTGTTCGGGCGTCATCAGCCGCGTCGAGACCTCGACATTCTGACGGACGATGCGATTGACGATGGTTTCGACCTCGGCGATTTCCGCCGCCGTCATCGGCTTCGGATGGCTGAAGTCGAAGCGCAGGCGCTCCGGCCCGACCATCGAGCCCTTCTGCGTGACATGGGCCCCCAGCACACGCCGCAGCGCCTCATGCACAAGATGCGTTGCCGAGTGATTGGCGCGCGTCGCCGTGCGCAGGGCGCTGTCGACCTGCATCTCGACAATGTCGCCGAGTTTGAGATTGCCGCGCGCGAGCTTGCCGATATGCACATGCAGGTCGCCGAGCTTTTTCATCGTGTCCGAAACCGGAAACTCCGCGCCGCCGGACGTGAACAACACACCGCTGTCGCCGACCTGCCCGCCGGACTCGCCATAGAACGGCGTCTGGTTGGCGATGATCGCGGCTTCCGTGCCGGCCGCGATTTCATCGACCGGCTTTCCGTCGACAACGATCGCAACGATCTTGCCCTCGGCATTCTCGGTTTCGTAACCGAGAAACTCCGTCGCGCCGTGCTTCTCGCGAAGCTCGAACCAGACGGCCTCGGTTGCCTTCTCGCCGGAACCCGACCATGCGGCGCGCGCATCCTGGCGCTGCTTCGCCATCGCCGCGTCGAACCCCGTCTGGTCGACGCTCATGCCGCGCGAGCGCAGCGCATCCTGCGTCAGATCGAGTGGAAAGCCGTAGGTGTCGTAGAGCTTGAAGGCGACGTCGCCGGGGAGCACGCCCTTGCCCTGCTGCTTCTCGATTTCCTCGTCGAGCAGCTTCAACCCGCGCGTCAGCGTTTCGCGGAAGCGCGTTTCCTCGAGCTTCAGCGTTTCGGTGATCAGCGGTTCGGCGCGGCGCAACTCGGGATAGGCATCGCCCATCTGCCGGACGAGCGCCGGCACCAGCCGCCACATCAGGGGCTCGGCGACGCCGACAAGCTGCGCATGGCGCATGGCGCGGCGCATGATGCGGCGAAGCACATAGCCGCGGCCTTCATTGGACGGCATCACGCCGTCGGCCAGCAGGAAGGACGACGAGCGCAGATGATCGGCGATAACGCGGTGGCTCACCGTATGCGGGCCATCGGGATCGCTCTTCGATGCCTCCGCCGAGGCGACGATCAGCGCGCGCATCAGATCGGTCGCGTAATTGTCATGCGTGCCCTGCAGCACCGCCGCCATGCGCTCGAGCCCCATGCCGGTGTCGATCGAGGGCTTGGGCAGGTCGAGGCGCGATCCGTCGGCCTGCTGTTCATATTGCATGAACACCAGGTTCCAGATTTCGATGAACCGGTCGCCGTCCTGATCCGGGCTGCCGGGCGGGCCGCCGGGAATCTTGTCGCCGTGATCGAAAAAGATTTCCGAGCAGGGTCCGCACGGGCCCGTATCGCCCATCGACCAGAAATTGTCGGATGTCGGAATGCGGATGATGCGGCTCTCCGGCAGGCCGGCAATCTTCCGCCACAGGCCGAACGCCTCGTCGTCTTCGGCATAGACGGTCGCGATCAGGCGCTCTTTCGGCAGCCCGAATTCGGCCGTGACCAGCCGCCAGGCAAATTCGATCGCCTCGGCTTTGAAGTAGTCGCCGAAGGAGAAATTGCCGAGCATCTCGAAGAAGGTGTGATGCCGCGCCGTGTAGCCGACATTGTCGAGATCGTTATGCTTGCCGCCGGCGCGCACGCATTTCTGCGACGATGCGGCGCGAACATAGGGGCGCTTTTCCTGGCCGGTGAAGACGTTCTTGAACGGCACCATGCCGGCATTGGTGAAGAGCAGCGTCGGATCGTTGTTCGGCACAAGCGGCCCCGAGGCGACAACCTCGTGGCCCTCGGTCCGGAAGAACTCCAGGAACTTCGCTCTGATCTCGTTGAGGCCGGCCATGGTTTCGTTGGTCTCGCAATCGGGCTTCGGGAATATCCGCGAACAGCGCGACCGAAAAGCCCGCCATTCGCCCGTTTATTCCCCGATTATCCGGAAAAATCCAGCGCCCCGAGCTTTTACCTGCCGCCCCGCCGACTGTCCAGAATGGCCCGCCAAACGGCACAAATGAAAACGGCGCCGGAGGGTACCCGGCGCCGCTTCGGCTCTCATCAGGAAACGAGAAACACGGGGTTCAGGCGCTGGCCTCCAGATCGCCGTCGTCATCCTCGCTGGAGGGTTCCGCCTGCATGATCTGCTCGGCGATCAGACCGGCATTCTGGCGGACCGCCGCCTCGATTTCGGCGGCCATGTCGGGATTGTCCTTGAGGAACTGCTTGGCGTTCTCGCGGCCCTGACCGATGCGCTGGCTGTTGTAGGAGAACCAGGAACCGGACTTCTCGACGATACCGGCCTTGACGCCGAGATCGACAAGCTCGCCGGTCTTCGAAATGCCCTCGCCATACATGATGTCGAATTCGACCTGCTTGAAGGGCGGTGCGACCTTGTTCTTGACGACCTTGACGCGGGTCTGGTTGCCGACCACCTCGTCGCGCTCCTTGATCGCGCCGATGCGGCGGATGTCGAGCCGGACGGAGGCATAGAATTTCAGGGCATTGCCGCCGGTGGTCGTTTCGGGGCTGCCGAACATCACGCCGATCTTCATGCGGATCTGGTTGATGAAAATGACCATCGTGTTCGACTTGGAAATCGAGGCGGTGAGCTTCCGGAGCGCCTGGCTCATCAGCCGCGCCTGGAGGCCGGGCAGACTGTCGCCCATCTCGCCTTCGAGTTCGGCCTTGGGTGTCAGCGCCGCGACCGAGTCGATCACCAGCACATCGACGGCGCTGGAGCGCACAAGCGTGTCGGCGATTTCGAGCGCCTGCTCGCCGGTATCGGGCTGGGAAATCAGCAATTCGTCGAGCTGCACGCCGAGCTTGCGGGCATAGATCGGGTCGAGCGCGTGTTCGGCATCGACAAAGGCGCAGACGCCGCCCTTTTTCTGGGCTTCGGCAATGGTTTGCAACGCCAGCGTGGTCTTGCCGGACGATTCCGGCCCGTAGATTTCGATGACGCGGCCGCGCGGCAAGCCGCCGATCCCCAGCGCAATGTCGAGGCCGAGCGATCCGGTCGAGATCGCCTCGATCTCCACGATCTGCTCGTTCTTGCCGAGCCGCATGATGGAGCCCTTGCCGAACGACCGCTCGATCTGGCTGAGAGCGGCGTCCAGCGCCTTCTTCTTGTCTGAATCGTCTTTCACGAGGCTCACAACATTCTTTGACATGACCGGTTTCCCCTTATTCCATTGCCCGCCGAGTCGCGCAATGCGGTTAATGTACCGGTTTTGTTCTCAGTAGCAATGGAATTTTTAAGTTGTTGATCTTGTTATATTATCTAGAACGTGTTCGCTGGAAGTTCCGTCATTTCGCGTTCATCACTTCCTTGACGGCCGCCGCAAGCTGCTTCAGCGAAAAGGGCTTGGGCAGGAAGTGGAATTCCTGTTCGGGATCGAGGCTTTTGGCGAAGGCATCCTCCGCATAGCCGGACACGAAGATGATCGGCGTGTCCGGCAGCTTGTGCTTCAGCTCCTTGGCCATGGTCGGCCCATCCATGTTGGGCATCACGACGTCGGACACCACGAGATCGATACGGCCCTCATGGGCATCGACCACCGCAAGCGCCGCCTCGCCGCTCTCGGCCTGCAGCACCTCATAGCCGCGCGTCGCCAGCGCCCGCGCCGCAAAAGTGCGCACGGCGTCCTCGTCCTCGACCAGCAGGATCGTCCCCTTGCCGGTGAGATCGGAAGGCTCCGGCGGCGCGGCGGCCAGCGAGATTTCCTCCTGCTTCCGGTCGGCCGCCGTTTCGACATAGCGCGGCAGATAGATGCGGAAGGTCGTGCCTTTGCCGACCGTCGAATAGGGGAAGATGAAGCCGCCCGTCTGCTTGACGATGCCATAGACCGTCGAGAGGCCGAGCCCTGTGCCCTTGGAGGGATCCTTGGTCGTGTAGAACGGCTCGAAAATCTTGCCGAGATTTTCCTTCGGAATGCCGTGGCCGGTATCGGCAACCTCGATCAGCACATATTCGCCATGCGGCATCAGCGCGTGATCGAGCGCCCGGCTGTCGGCCTCCGACACATTGGCGGTGCGGATCGTCAGACGCCCGCCCTCGTCCGGCATCGCGTCTCGCGCGTTGACGGCGAGATTGATGACGACCTGCTCAAGCTGGTTCTGGTCGACCTTGACGAGGCCGAGATCGCGGCCATGCACGATCTTCAGTTCGACCTTTTCGGTGAGCAGCCGCGCCAGCAGGTTCTGCAGTTCGGCCAGCGCATCCGTCAGGGACAACACCTTGGGGCGCAGCGTCTGCCGCCGCGAGAAGGCCAGCAACTGGCGCGTCAGGTTGGCGGCGCGGTTGGCGTTCTGCTTGATCTGCACGACGTCGGCAAAAGATGGATCGCCCGCCTGGTGGCGCGCCAGCAGCAGATCGCAAAAGCCGATGATCGCCGTCAGCAGATTGTTGAAGTCGTGCGCGACGCCGCCCGCGAGCTGGCCGACGGCCTGCATCTTTTGCGACTGCGCGAATTGCATCTCGAGCGATTTCTGTTCGGTCGCATCGACCAGATAAACGACCAGCGCCGCGCCCTCGCCCGCATCGACGCGTGCGGCATAGAGCTGGCCGACCCGCTCGGCGTTGCGCTGCAGGTGAATATCGACCGCGGCGCCCGACAACTGCCCCGTTCGCGCGCGACCCAGCAATTCGTCGACGGCCGGCCGGTCGTCCTCGGCCACGAGATCGGCGAGCCGCATGCCCCGTTCGACGCTCTCGCCGACATAGCCGACAAAGGCGCTGTTGGCATTGTCGATCCGGCCGTCCTGATCGACCGTCGCAATGCCGATCGGCGCATTGTTGAAGAAGCGCGCAAACCGCATCTCGGCGTCGCGGGCCGTCACCTCGGCCTTGTCGCCGGTCGTCCGGTTGAGCACCAGCGCAAAGATATGCCCCGGCCGGCCGCGCACGCCCTCAAGCCTGCTGCGAATGATGCGGACCGGCACGGCGCGGCCCTCCGGTCCCTTCAGATCGAGATCGAGCGGCGCCATTTCGCCGTCCGGACCGCCTTCCCCGTCGGTCAGCGCCGGCGCTTCGCCAAGCGCCAGATCGGAAAGCGTCAGGCCGCGCCCGGTGACATGCGCCGGTTCGACATCGAGCCAGCGGCCAAGCGTCGGATTGAGATAGACGATGGCGCCGCGTTCGGCATCGGCGGCGAAGAAACCGACAGGGGCGTTCTCGATATAGGAAATGGACCGCTTGTGCGTGCGCTCGGCGAGTTCGGCGCGGTCGCGCTCCACCGTCAGGTCGCGAAACAGCCAGACGGCGCCGCCATCGGCACCGCTGAGCGGCCGCACCACCACTTTGTAAAGACGCTCGACGCCGCCCGGCGTCTCGAAACGGACATCTTCTTCCGCGGCAAAGCCGGTGCGCGCGGCCTGTGCCAGCCGGAAGGCCACTTCGGCCATGTCGCCCCGCCCCGCCAGAAGCCGCTCCAGCGGCGCCGGCCGGTCGAGATCGAAGCCGCCCGCCAGCATCCGGTAGGCCTCATTGGCAAACAGGATCGAACCGCGCCGGTCGGTGGCATAGCAGGGATCGGGCAGCGCGTTCAGCGCCTCGCCGGCAGCCAGCGGCGACCGGCTCAACGCATCGGCATTGCTGCCGGAAAAGCTGTAGAGAACGGCACCCGCAATCGCGACCAGACCGGACACGGTCAACGCGCCCGGCACACCGAAGGCGTGAACGCCGGCTGTATCGAGCAATGTCGTGACGACACCGATCGCGACGCCGCCAAGGACGATCCAGCGCCGCGCCGGTAACACCCGGCCGGCACTGCCGTCCGCCGCCTGCCGATCGGCGGCTGCACCGTCGATCGTGTCGGCATAATCGGCCGGCGTCTCGGCCATTCCCAACTCCCGGTCTGGTTTGCCGTCAACGGGTTTGTCGTCCGCCTGTTTGCCGTCGAAACACACGGCGCACAGCCGACAACCGGCCCGAATCACTTCCGGCCGCGTCCGCCGGTCATCTTAGCCTTAAGCCGCATCACATAGCCAATCACCTCGGCGACGGCCTTGTAGTGTTCCGGGTTGATTTCCTGGTCGATCTCGACAGTCGCATGCAGCGCGCGGGCGAGCGGCGGATTTTCGACAATCGGCACATCGTGCTCGATACCCATTTCACGGATGCGGAAGGCGACCGCATCGACGCCCTTGGCGACGCAGACCGGCGCGCCCATGCCCTGTTCATATTTGAGCGCCACGGCATAGTGGGTCGGGTTGGTGATGATGACGGTCGAGGTCGGCACGGCGGCCATCATGCGCTTGCGCCCGCGCTCGACGCGGATCTGGCGCAGCTTCGCCTTGACCGTCGGATCGCCTTCCATCTGTTTGTATTCGTCCTTGACCTCCTGCACGGTCATGCGCTGCTTCTTCATCCATTGCAGCCGCTCGAAGAGATAATCGAGCGCCGCAACGACCGTCATCACCGCAATCACGCCGGCAAACATCTTCAACGCCAGCTCGCGCACCAGCGGCAGAAGCTGGGCGATCTCCCATGTCATCATCAAGGCCAGCCGGTCGCGCTCGGGCCAGATGATCAACGTTGCAACGACGCCGACAACCGAGAGCTTGACGATGCCCTTGGCAAGGTTCATCAGGCTTTTCGCGCCGAAAAGGCGCTTCAGCCCTTCCTTGGGCGAAATCTTCGAGAGCTTCGGTTTCATCCTGTCGGCCGTGAACACCGGCGCGTGCTGGATGACGTTTCCGAGCAGCGCCGCCAGGATGAGGATCGCCAATGGCGGCAGCAACGCGCCGAACGCGGCGCCGCCGATGTCGAGCCAGATCTTGCGCAGGTGATCCGGGTCCATCGGAATGGCTTCCGGCTGCGCGAGGAATATCTTGAACGTGCCCGACAGCGAACTCACCGTCGACGTTCCCATCAGCGCAATCGCGATCGCGGCGCCCAGCATCACGAACCAGGTGCTGACTTCCTGGCTCTTGACGACATCGCCCTTCTTCTGGGCTTCTTCCAGTTTTCGGTGTGTTGGTTCTTCTGTTTTTTCCGAATCGTCATGTTCCGACATGGGCGTGCCCCTCGCCTAGCCGACAAACATGGAGATCGTCTGCTCAAAGCTCTGCAGGAACCATGTCATCATGGCGCCGAGCAGCAGCATCAGCAGAATGAGACCGAGCCCGATATTGGCGGGCATCGCGATAAAGAAAATCTGTATCTGTGGCATCAGGCGCGAAAGGATGCCGATGCCGAGATAGAAGATCAGTCCGAACACCAGAAACGGCGCCGCAAGCTGCAATCCGAGCCGGAATGCGCCGGACACGATCTTGACGACCATCTGCGTGAAATCGCCGACCGGCAGCGCCGCGCCGGGACGGAAAATTTCGTAGCTGTCGCGCATCGCCACGATCAGCAAATGATCGAGACCGGTCGCGAAGATCAGCGTCACCGCAAGCAGCGACAGGAAGTTGGCGATCATCACGCCCTGCATGCCCTGCGTGGGATCGACGTTCTGGGCGAATGCAAGGCTCATCTGCAGCGCGATGATGTTACCGGCGACGTGAAGCGCGCTCATAATGAGCCGCGCCGCGCTGCCGATGAAGAGACCGACGACGATTTCGTGAACCACCATGAAGACAAGCGCCGGGACCGTTTCCGGCAGTGTGCCGTAGTTGCCGGCGACAAGCGGCATCATGATAAGCGACAGCAGCAGCGCCATGATGAGCCGCGCCTGCGCCGGAATGCTCGCTTCGCCGAGCGCCGGCATCAGCATCAGCATCGCCGCGATGCGCGAAAACACGAGCAGGAAAATGAAGGCGGTTTGCGGCAGGAAATCGACGGTGATCATGATGGCGTTCCCGGCACGATCAACCGGACACGATCTTTTGCGCGATCAGATTCATGAAACCGCCAAGCGACGAACCCATGAACGGCAGCGCGACGAGCAGCGTCACGAAAATGGCGAGAATCTTCGGTACGAAGACCAGCGTCATTTCCTGTACCTGCGTCAACGCCTGCAGAAGCGCAATCGCCAGACCGACGGCGAGCGCGATGATCATCATCGGCGCCGCCAGCGTCAGCAGCACATAGATCGCCTGCCGCGCCAGATCGAGAATTTCCGGTCCGCTCATTTTGTGGTTACGCCCCTCGCCGCCCCAACCGCCGATCGTCAGATCGGCATACGCATGATTTCCTGATAGGCCGTGATCACCTTGTCGCGCACGGTCACGACCGTCTGCAACGTGGCTTCGGCCTCCGCGACCGCCGTCACAACATCGACGATGTTGCCCTCGCGGCCGCTTGTCGTCGCTGCAATCTTCTGTTCGCCAGCCTTTGCGGTTTCCACCGCCTCGTCGAGCGCCTGCTTCAGGATGTCGCCGAAACCGCCGGCGCCGTCCTTGACGCCGCCCGCCTGCCCCGCCGGCGCACCGGCGCCGATGCCGGCGGCGCGGGCATAGGCGTCGAGCGCGAATGATGCCGGAATGCTCATGTCTCGCTAGCTCCCCTTACTTGCGCAGAATTTCGATCGTCTGCGAGATCATGCGGCGCGATGCCTGGATGAGATTGAGATTGGCCTCGTAG
Source organism: Parvibaculum sp. (assembly GCF_019635935.1). Classification (NCBI taxonomy): domain Bacteria; kingdom Pseudomonadati; phylum Pseudomonadota; class Alphaproteobacteria; order Hyphomicrobiales; family Parvibaculaceae; genus Parvibaculum; species Parvibaculum sp. Next base: position 612,898 of record NZ_JAHBYN010000001.1, read on the forward strand.
CTGCGCTGTGCCTCGCGCATGTCCATCGCCTCGACCATGCCGTTGACGTTCGGCATCTTGACGTAGCCGTTCTCGTCGGCGCCGGGATGGCCGGGCATGTATTTGAGCTTGAATTCGGTCTTGTCCAGCACCGGCCGGCCGAGCGACACGACATGCGTGCCGATTTCGCGGTCGAGATTTTGCTGGAAGGTCGGTATCCGCCGCTGATACGGGTCGCCGCCGGGTATGCGTGACGCCGAATCCGTGTTGGCGATGTTCTCGGCGATGATGCGCATGCGCCCGCTCTGGGCTTTCAGCCCCGAAGCCGCAACCATCATCGACTTGATAAGGTCCATGGCGCTCATGTCGATCTTTTCCCTTCAGGCCCGAACGCTCAGGGGCGTCCAAGCGCAATCCTGATCAGACCGAGGCTCTTGGAATAGAGCCCGGTCACCGCCTGATAATCCATCTGCGTCTCGGCGACCTTGATCATCTGCTCCTCGAGCACGACCGAGTTGCCGCCGGGCGTCGTCTCGAAGTCGGGCCGCTTGACGATCTGCCCGCCCGTCGCCTGTCCCGGCCGGAAGCCGGCGCCCGAGCCCGTGGCCGGGCTGCCGATATGCAAAGCCTGCGTCGCGACGGGCGCGAGCACAGGCCCGCTCCGCTTCACCATCGCGCCGAAATCGAGCTGTTTGAGATCGCGCGCGGTATAACCGGGCGTGTCCGCATTGGCGACGTTTTGCGCGAGCACCTGCTGACGCTGCGTCAGCCACTGCATGCGCTGCTTCATCATCTCGATGATCGGAAGACTGCCGATTGTCATAGCCCGCGTGCCCATCAGCCGGTCAGTCGAACACCCTTGTTCTGGGCGCAATCGGGACCGGGTCCGAAGCCACGCATTCCTTGGCGGCAAACCCGAGTTTTGCCTCCGAGAGTTAAGATCGTGCTAACGCGGCAAAATTGTCCCGGTGCGTTCACAAACGGCTAACCAGCGGACGCCTTGCAATCCCTCGCCCTTAACCCGGTATTAAGCCTGAGGCGGCAAATTCTTCCCATGACAGGGCCGGCCGGGCGGCCGCCCTCAGGTGGGGTTTACGGGCAATGGAAGTCTCCGAAATTTTGCGGTTCGTCGCCGCATTGGTCTTCATCATCGGCCTGATCGGCCTGTGCGCCTTCGTTGCGCGCCGCATGGGCTTTGCGGCCGGCGGCATCGTGACGCCGGGCAGCCAGAAGCGTCTCGCCATCGTCGAGGTAAAACCTGTCGATGCGAAACACCGCCTGTTGCTGATCCGCCGCGACGGCAAGGAACATTTGATCCTTCTCGGCGGCGATCAGTCCCTGCTGATCGAGACCGGCATCGATGCGCCGGCGCCCATGGCGCTGGCCGACACGGCTTCCGGTGCGGCGGCCCAGCCGGCGCCCGTTCTGCAGTTCCAGCGTATCGTCGATTTCATCAAGGAGCGCCGCGCGTGACCCGTCTTCCCGTTATGTCGGCGCGCAGCAAGCGCCTGCTGACCGGCCTCGTTGCCGCGCTTCTGTCGTTCGGCCTTGCCGACCCGGCTTTCGCCAACCAGATCCGCGTCGATCTCTCCGACGGCCTCGGCCTTACCGACCATGTCGTGCAGATCGTCGCGCTGGTGACGATCCTGAGCCTTGCACCCTCAATCCTGATCATGGTCACGTCCTTCGTGCGCATCATCGTGGTGCTGTCGCTGCTCCGGACCGCCATGGGCATGCAGCAATCGCCGCCGAACGCGGTTCTGGTCAGCCTCGCGCTCTTCCTGACGGCCTTCGTGATGACGCCAACCTTCACCAAAGCCTATGACGCCGGCATCCTGCCCTTGATGAACCAGGAAATGGAGATGGGCGAGGCTTTCGAGAAGTCGAGCGAGCCGTTCAAGACCTTCATGCTTTCGCAGGTGCGCAAACAGGACCTGAAACTCTTCGTCGACCTGTCGGACATCGAAGAGCCCGAACAGGCAACCGACATCGGTCTTCAGGTGCTGGTCCCCGCCTTCATGATCAGCGAGTTGCGCCGCGCCTTCGAGATCGGCTTTCTGGTCTTCCTGCCCTTCATCATCATTGACATGGTGGTCGCGTCGGTGCTGATGTCGATGGGCATGATGATGCTGCCGCCGATCATCATCTCGTTGCCGTTCAAGCTGATCTTCTTCGTGCTGGTCGACGGCTGGTCGCTGATCGCGGGAAGTCTGGTCCAGAGCTTCGGCACCTGACGGCGCCCCTGCCCTAGTTGATCGCCGACGACGCGTTGTCCTTCAGCGAGGTCACGAACCGCTCCATCGTGTCGATGGAGGCGATGCGGCTGGCCAGTTCGCGGAACGCAACACCCTGCTCGACGATCGGATCGGAAACCACGGCAAAGGCGCCGGCATCCGCGCTGCGGCTCATGGCCTCGCCGAACTTGGTCCGCAGGCGCGAAAGCCCGCCCTCGTCGCCGGCCAGCGAATAGGCCACAGCCGCCCGCATCACCTGCAGGCGCGTGTCGTCCGAAAGCGCAGCCTCGGCCTTCCAGCTATCGCCGAGCATGGCCTCGAAAGCATCGCCCGCTTCTTCCCAACGGCCCGCCTGCCAAAGCACATCGGCCCGCAATGTCCTGGACAGCGCGTCGTTTCGCTCTTCGAGCAGATCGAGCGCGTAGTCATATTGTTTCAGCTCGGCAAGCGCCCGCGCCTCGATCAGCAGCCGACGCTCCGCCAGCGCTTCGGGCAGCAAATTCTGTTTTGTGGCGCGCAATGCCGCCAGCGCATTTTCCGGTTTTTCGTCGAGCAGCAGAATGGCCGCAAGCCGCGCCGCGACCTGCGCCTTGGCAACGCCGCCATGCAGCCGGTTGGCGACCTGGTAGTCGAGAAGCTGTGCCGCCTGAAGCAGCAGGTCCGCCTCCACAAGACGCTCAGCGAGATGACGGATCATCTCGTCGCCGCGCTGGCCGATGGGCGTCAGATCCTTGAAGCTCTCGAAAAAGGCCAGCGCCTGCAACGGCGTCATGCGGCTCGCGTCCTCGCCGAGGAAGAAATCGGCGAACAGGTCGGACATCTGCATGTTCATCCGGTGCGCGTGATCGCTGTCGGGATAGTTCGCGGTCGCAATGCGCATGATCTTCAGCGCATCGACGATGCCACCCGACTCGAGATGAAGCGAAGCCAGTTTGCTGAGCACCTCGAGCTCCAGCGCGTCGCCGCGCCAGGCGTAGCGCAGGCTTTCGAGCTCTTCTGCCAGCGCATCGTTGTCGATCTCCCCGGTCTTGTTGAGCAGAACCGCCTTGCCGAAGCGCGCCCGCGCCGCAATCGGCGGATATCCGTTCTCGATGGCCCGGTCGTAGCGGACAAGCGCCTCGTCGGTGCGGCCGAGCCGGTCGGCGATCATTGCATCGACAAGCATGATTTCGGCCTGCGCCCGGCGGCCTTCCGGTTCTTCGGGGAATGCCGCCGCATGATGTCTTGCACCATCGACGTCGTTGGCCGCCAACGCGGCTTCGGCCGCGCGCGCCCGGAAAATGGTCCGCCAACCGTCGTCGAATGAATCCATGACGGCGCCCGCCAGCGCAAACTGGGCGCGCGCCGCATCCCAGTGGCCGAGTTGCGCCCGTGCGAGGCCGCGCCAGACCGCAGCATGCGGAATGTTGTCGAGCCCGTTGCCGCTGAGGCTTCGGATCGCGTCGACATAGCGTCCGCTCATCGCCTCCGCGACGCCCTTGACCCCGCGAAAGGCCGGATCCTTGATCAGCGCGGCGTCTTCGATTGCCGCCGCGTTGAGCGCCGCCAGCGCTTCCTGCGCAAGTCCGTAGCCGAGGAGAAATTTCGCATAGTCGAAGCGCGCCGCACCGATCTCCTGCGTCACAGCCGCAGCCAGGCGATCCAGATGAAATTGACGCCGCTCGATGAAGTTTCTCCCCGGCGCAACCCGCCAGGCGTCAAACTCCATCACCGCCGGAAGCGCGGTAGCGCTGGCCAGAATGCCGCCGGAAACGGCGTTGCCGGCATCGCCCGAAAGCATCAGCCCGTCCTGTCGCGACACCACAACATTGTCGGGCGCCGCGGCGACGATGAGATCGTCGGCGATCGGCACGATCGCAATACCTTGCGACGTCTGGAGCACCTGAAATTCCACAAAACTGTGCGGCGTCTGAACGGCCTGCGATGGGCCCCGCGCTGTCGCGACGATCAGCATGTCGCCGACCCGCCGGTCTTCGAACTTGAAGACCTTGCGCGTCGCCTTGAGATCGAACGTCACGCTGCCGCGCCCGTCCTCCCGCCAGTTGCGCGAAATCGCAATCGGCCGCCCGGTCGTCTGAAGCGTTTCGCCGGCGGAGATGCGCCAGTCGGCACCCTCCTCGACGACGCTGACAAGCACACGCTCATGCAGCGGCAGAACGAGCGCCACGCCACCGTCGAAACGAACGACTTCCGGCTCGCCGAACGGCGCCGGAGATCCGGCCTCTGCCGCAAAGACCAGACCGGCCGTGTCGATCGGCAAGGCCTCATCGAAGACCATCCACAAACGGTCCGCGCGTTCGAACACCGCGGCACCGACCGGTTCCGGCCATGAAACGACAATATCGGTGCCGCCGCGACCATCCCGAATGCTCGCAACCGCCTCGCCGACCGGCCTCACGCTGGCAGGCATCGGTCCGGCCGCAGCTGCCGGCGCCGCATCGGCCGCAGACGCGTCCTCGGCCTTGGCTTCAACCGCATCGGTTCCAACCTCGCCGGAGGCCGCAACTTCTTCTTCCGCCGGTTCTTCCTTCGCTTCGGGCCGGGCGGCTTGCGGACGAATGTCGGTCGGACCGGCGGCAACGGGCACCTCGGCGTTGTCCCGCGTATTTCCCGGCTTGAGGTCGAGCACGACCGCCATATCTTCGCGGAAATCCGTGATGACGACGCCCGGCTTCAGCGTCAAGATCACCGCAAGCCGTCCCTCATGTTCGATGGCGGTCGCGTGGCTGAGAAAAGGCGGCGGATCGACGCGCAAGGATGACAGATCGACGGTTGCCGTCCGGTCGAAGGTGATGGTCGCGAGCCCCTGCCGCTGCACCAGCGAATAAAGCACGGGCTGGTTCCAGTCGAAGACGAGACGCGAAATCCCTTCATGGCGCGCGACGCGCACATCGAGGCCGGGCAAGGGCACATCCGGTTCGACGATGCCTTGCGCCGCGGCGACGGCCTTGGCTTCCTCTGCGGCCCTTTTCTCCGCGGCGGCGGCGGCGATGCGCGCCACAACCTCGGCCGGAAGCGGCGGCGCCGCATGGGTCCATTGCGACGGCATCAGATCGACGTAAAGCGACATCTCGGCCTGCTTCGCATCGCTCCAGAAATCGGCCTTGAGTGCGAAGCGCAGCGTCTTGCCGTCGTCGTCCTGGCGAACCGTTGCGATGAAGCGCGGCATCTGGCGCGCGAATTCGTCGAGATTGACCGAAACGGCCCGGTCGAAGGCGAGAACCATCACGCCGGCATTGATTTCGATCCGGTGTTTTGGCACCGCCCCCTGAAACGAGAAAATCATGCGGCCATAGCCGTCATTCTCGCTGAGGTCGAGACGGTCGAGCGCGGCTTGCGCCCAGGCGCCGGCCGGCGCCAACAGCAGGAGAAGTGCAAACGCCATCGCACCCGCAAGGTTGCGATGTCTTGTGCCGCCCGTCATATGTCGATGGATTTCGCTCACACCCGGCGCACGCCCCTGCAGCTTCTGCCAAAATCACGCGGCTTTCTGCCGCGCATCGGTGCAGTCTACGGGCCGGTCGGTTAAACGGTGCTTAAAGAACGGCGTTTTTTCGCGGATTAGCTGGCGTTTTTGTCCACCGGCAAGGCCGCTTCCGGCACCGGCATGTCGACCAGGCGCTCGCCGGTCGCCAGTTCGACGGTCAGGTCCTGGGCCACCACCGGGTCCATCGCAGCCAGCACGGCCGACATCTTGCGTGGCTGCATCCGCTTGACGACATCGAGCAGCACGCCCATGTCGAGGCGTTCGAAAATCCGGGCAGCGTCCTTGGGCTTCATGCCCTCATACATCGCGACCAGCGAGGCCATTTGTGCCTCCTGGGCCGCGTCGATCTCGGCGATCCGGCTGTTGATCTTCCGGTCGATCTCTCTGAGTTCGGCGATCCGGTCCTCGACGCGCTTTTCGGCCGCCGCCAGAACCTGCTCGCGCATATCGAGTGTTTCGGCCCGCTTGTTGAGCTCCGCACGCCGCGCCGCGAGGCTTTCGAGCACCGACATTTCCGCCTTGCTGAGCCGCGGGTCGCCCTGCGCCGCGAAATCCTCCGGCCGCAACACTTCATCGGCCGCAGCCGTTTGCCCGCCTTCGTCCGGCGCCGCCGTTTCGGCCGCAACCGCCTCGGTCTTGGCCCCCTCCGCCCGCGCGACCGCAATACCCGCAAAGGATTGCGTGCCGGCGCCGCCTGTTGCCAGGTCGGCCAGCTTCAGACCCAGCAGCATCGAGGCGCAGAGTATGACGATCGGCAGCAGTCGAAGACGGTCCATCATGATTTCGGTTGCCTCAACGTGCCCGCTTCAGCGCATCGAGCAGCGGATGCGTTGCACGGGACGGATTGCTGGTGTCGCGGGAAACGCTCGCCGGCGTCTGGCGCGGGCCCGCGGCGGGCCGCACCAGCGGTGGTTTGTCGTTCCGTTCGAGCCGGTCCGCAATGCGATCGCCCGCCTCGAGCATCAATGCCAGTTCGTCCGCAAGCCCCCGGGCTCGCCGGACGCGCTCGCCGAGATCTTCGCCGGTGGCGGCGCTCGCCGCTTTCAGATTGTTGATGGCCGCTGCGGCTTGCGCCGTCGCGGTGTTGAGATCATTGATGAGGTCGCGCAAACCGTCCTGACCCGACCGCATCGCCCGCAGGCGGCGATCCAGCATCGCGCAATAGGCGATGGTCGCGATCAGAAAGAGACAGACGATGCCCTCAAGGAGAACGCCGAACGGTACGGCCTGAAGAACGGTCATTTGAACGCCCCCGAAATTCTGGATTCAACGGCCTTTTTTTCCGGTTCCACAAGCGCCGCCCGTCTGTGCTTGCGGATTGCCTGTTCGATACGCACCGCGACATGATTGCCGACGCGCCCCATTCGGCCGGTCGCCACATGCACCCCGCCGCAGCGCATATCGATCACGCCATCGGGCGTGTTGTTGAACATCAGCGTCTGGCCGACCTGGAAATCCATGACGTCGCGCAGCGTGAGCTGCTGCTGGTCGAGCACGGCTTCGACCGGAACCCGCGTCGACCAGAGCTCTGTCGCGAGATGCCCTTCCCAGATGGTGTCGCGGCCGAATTTCTCGCCCATGAACATCTGCAACAGCAATTCGCGGATCGGTTCCAGCGTCGCATAGGGCAACATCAGTTCGATGCGCCCGCCGCGATCTTCCATGTCGACGCGCAGCTTGACGAGAATGGCCGCATTCGCCGGACGCGCAATCGCCGCGAAACGCGGATTGGTTTCCATGCGGTCGAGTTCGAGCGTCACCGGCGACAAGGGCTCGAATGCCGCCTGCACATCCTGCAGCACGACTTCGATCATGCGCTGCACGAGATTCAGTTCGATGGTGGTATAGGGCCGGCCTTCGATGCGCATCGCCGCCGTGCCGCGCCGTCCGCCCAGCAAAACGTCGACGATCGAGTAGATGAGGTTCGAGTCGACCGTGAACATGCCGTAATTGTCCCACTGCTTCGCGCGGAAAACAGCAAGAATGGCAGGCAACGGAATCGAATTGAGGTAATCGCCGAAACGGATCGACGAGACGTTGTCGAGCGACACTTCGACGTTGTCGGAGGTGAAATTTCGGAGCGACACGGTCATCAAACGGACGAGCCGGTCGAACACGATCTCGAGCATCGGCAACCGCTCGTAGGACACAAGCGCCGAATTGACGATGGCATCGATGCCGTGCCGGTCCTGCGTTTGCCCTTCCTCGACCTCAAAGCCGAGCAGACTGTCGATTTCGTCCTGGTTGAGCACGCGCTCCGGCGCTTTCGCCGCCGCTTGCGCAGCATTGGCGAGCACGTCCGAGTCTTTGTCCTTGACGTCTGTGGTGGCCATAAAACGGTCCCCGAACCCTTTACTGAACGATGATTTCCCGGAACAGAATGTCCGTGACGAGCGGTTTCTGGGTCGCAAGCGTCAGGCGGCGCATCAGCTCTTCCTTCAGGCTGAGCATCCCTTGCGAGCCTTCGAGGTCTTCCGGCCGGAGATCGCGCAGGAACGTCTGGAAGCCGTCGAGCACGCGCGGCATCTCGAGTTCGAGACGCTTGACGGCTTCGGCATCCACAACCTGCAAAGACACGCGCATCTTGAGGTAGTGCGCGGGCGGCGGGCCGCTGAGGTTCACCAGAAAATCCGGCAGATCGTAGAACACCGGATCCGCGACCACTTCCTCGACGGGCTTTTCTTCGCCGGATCCACCGAAAATGCCCGACATGTAGAGACCGGCGCCGGCGCCGATCAGAACCAGCACCGGCAACGCGACATAGAGAACGAGCACCTTGCCGGCGATCCGGCGTCGTGCCGGCGCTTCGGAAACGTCCTCGTCTTCTTCTTCGGCGACTTCGGCGTCGACTGCAGCCATCTTGAAATGTCCCACCTCGCGGACGTCGCGGCGCCTTCGCCCGCGCTGTCCTTTGCCCTGTGTTCGTCGCATCGCGGCTTCTTCGCGACACAAGGGCGATGCTCTCGCACTTTGGTTAATGAAGCGTTGTGTCCGCCGCTTTCACGGGCCGTCTCAAGCGGAAACCGCCGGCCCGCCGCCGAACCGGCAGAAACTGCCCGGTATTCCCTGCCGCCAAACGGCCGCCCGGTGCAGGAGATGGAGGTTATCTAATTGATTTTATTGATATTTTTATCTGGCACAGGCCCTGCACATCCCTCGGCGGGCCGCCAGTACCAGCGCCTGCAATTTGAACCGGACGACCGACGCCGCCATGGAAAACGCCCTTCTCATAGCCCTATCGCGCCAGATGGCGATGACGCGCGAAATGGCGACCATCGCGAACAACCTCGCGAACATGAACACGGCCGGCTTCAAGTCGGAGGCGATGCTGTTCGACCAGTACGTGATGAAGGACGCCACAGAGGGCAGCAAGGCGGCGAAGATCACCTTCGTTCAGGATTTCGGCCAGCATCGCAACCTGCAAGACGGCACGCTGCAGACAACCGGCAATCCCTTCGACGTGGCGATCAGCGGCGACGGCTTCTTCAGGGTGCAGACAGAGAACAATGTCATGTACACCCGCAACGGTCACTTTCGTCTCGACGAAGCGGGCCAGCTTGTGACGGCGAACGGCGACCCCGTGCTGTCCGACGCCGACGCGCCGATCCTCTTTGCCCAGGACGAAACCGACATCACGATCGCGCGCGACGGTACGGTCTCATCGAGCCTCGGCCTTCGTGGCAAGCTTTCGGTCGTAACCTTCGAAAACCCCCAGGCCATGCAGAACGCCGGCGGAACGCTGCTCGGCACCTTGCAGGACGAGCAGCCCGTCGAGGCGCCGCGCCTGGTGCAGGGCGCGCTCGAAGGTTCGAACGTGCAGCCGATCGTCGAGATGACGAACATGATCGAGGTATCGCGTTCCTATGCGAGCGCACAGAAACTTATCGACCAATCCGACCAGATGCGCCGCAAGGCGATACAGGAACTCGGAAGCCCGGCCTGAGGCCGCTTTCGATATGACACAAGGGTAAGGAACAAGTCCCATGCAGTCGCTCAGCATCGCCGCCACCGGCATGATGGCCCAGCAGCTCAATGTCGAGGTGATCTCCAACAACATCGCCAACATGAGCACAACCGGCTTCAAGCGTCAGCGCGCGGAGTTTCAGGACCTGCTCTACCAGAACCTGCGCCGCGTCGGCACCAATTCGTCGGACGCCGGCACCATCGTGCCCGCCGGCGTACAGGTCGGTCTCGGCGTCAAGACGAGCTCCGTCTACCGGGTGATGACGCAAGGCAACATGGACAACACCGAGAACAAGCTCGACGTCGCCATTCAGGGCCGCGGATATTTCCGCGTCGAACTGCCGAGCGGCGAGGACGCCTACACCCGCGCCGGTTCCTTCCAGATCAGCGCCGACGGCCAGCTCGTGACCGCCGACGGCTACACGCTGGCGCCCGGCATCTCGATCCCCGCCGAAGCGACCGACCTCACGATCAGCCGCGATGGTCAGGTGCAGGTGATGATCCCGGGTCAGACGGCCTCGCAGGTCGTCGGCCAGATCGAACTGGCGAACTTCGCCAACGAAGCCGGCCTCGATCCGCAGGGCGACAATCTTTTCCTCGAGACGGCCGCCAGCGGCGCGCCGCTCATCGGCACACCCAACAATGCAGGCTTCGGCGGCGTTCTTCAGGGCTTCCTCGAAACCTCGAACGTCAACGCGGTGAGCGAAATCACGTCGCTCATCACCGCGCAGCGCGCCTACGAAATGAATTCCAAGGTCATCACCACCTCCGACGAGATGATGTCCGTTGCCGCGAATGTCAAATAAACGGTGATTGAAATGTATGCGCGTATCGCTCTCACGATCGGAACAATAGCCGCCGCCGCGCTCTTCGCAGGCGCTGCCGCATCCGCCGAACTGCGCCCCACGGTCACCGTCGCCGGCGAAACGGTTACGCTCGGCGACATCTTCGACGATGCGGGCGCTGCCGCTCATGTCGTCGTCGCAAACGCACCCGCGCCCGGCCTCACGGGCGAGATTTCGGTCTCCCGCATCTCGCTCGCCGCGCGCCGCAACGGCATCGAATGGCGCAACAATGCAGGCCTGACGCATATCGTCGTCGGCCGCAGCGGCGCAAACGTGCCCGAAGAGGAAGTCGCGTCGGCCATCGCGGGCGCCATCGAGGCACAGTCCTCCTCGCTCCCCTCCGCCGCGATCCTGCAGGTCGATTTCGCCAACGGCGCCGCCGGCATCCAGGTCGCCGAAGACGCCGAACGCAGCGTCCGCGTCGAGCAGCTTTCGTTCAATCCGCGCAACGGCGCGTTCACCGCGGTCGTTCGCGCGCCCGCAAACGACATGATGAGCCCGCTGCGCCGCATTGCCGGTCGCGCCTATCCGGTCATCGATGTGCCGGTTCTGACGCGCGACATCATGCCGGGCGACGTCGTGCGTCGCACCGATATCGACTGGATCCGCCTGCCCGCCACGCGCGTCAGCCAGAACATCGTCACGTCGCTGCCGCAGCTTGTCGGCATGTCGCCGCGCAACCCGGCCCGCGCCGGAGAGCCGCTCCGCCTCTCCGACATGCGCCCGCCGCTCGTCGTCGAAAAGGGCGCGCAGGTCGACATGACCTTCGTTTCCGGCGCGTTGACCCTGACCGCGCGCGGCCGCGCTCTCGACAGCGGCGCCATCGGCGACATCGTAAATGTGCTCAACAGCCGCTCCAACCGCACCGTGCAGGGCATCGTCGAAGGTCCCAACATGGTCCGCATCGATGCGCCGGGTGCCGCCCGCTCGGCGGCCGCACTCAACGCCGCCGGCGGCAATTCCTGATCGCGATACGAAAAGTTCCGACCGAAAAGGTTCAAAAGATGTTTGTCAGTTCCGCTTACCGCCTCATCGCTGCCGTCCTCGTCGCCGCGACGCTGGCCGGCTGCAACAGCGCCGATCGCATTGCCAACATCGGCAAGGCGCCCGACATGGCGCCCGTCGGCACGATCGAGCCGCGCGTTTCGATGCCAATGCCGGCGCCCGAGGAAATCGTCTATCAGCCGAATTCGCTCTGGCGCTCCGGCTCGCGCGCCTTCTTCCGCGACCAGCGCGCCGCCCGTGTCGGCGACATCCTGACGGTGCTGATCAACATTTCCGACAATGCCAAGGTCGACAACACGACCAAGCGCAGCCGCGCCAATGCCGAGAATGCTTCCGTCGACAATCTGCTTGGCTACGAGAGCTATCTCGGCAAGGTCCTGCCGAACGCGGTCGACAACACCAATCTTGCCAATCTCGGCTCCAACAGCTCCAGCACCGGTGCGGGCTCGGTCGACCGTCGCGAAAAGATCGAACTGACCGTCGCCGCCGTCGTCACCCAGGTCCTGCCCAACGGCAACCTGGTCATTTCCGGCCGCCAGCAGGTCCGCGTCAATTTCGAAGTGCGCGAACTCGACGTTGCCGGCATCGTCCGGCCCGAGGACATTTCGAACATCAACACGATCCAGCACACCCAGATCGCGGAAGCCCGCATCGCCTATGGCGGCCAGGGCCACATCTCCGACGTGCAGCAGGCGCGCTACGGCCAGCAGCTCTTCGACATCCTGATGCCGTTCTGATCGCTGTCCCTGAAAAGCAAAACGCGGCCCCGTTTTCGGGCCGCGTTTTCGCATCTTGGTATCGCCGGCGTCTCAATCGTCGCGATAGACCTTCTCGCGGCGTTCGTGCCGCTCCTGCGCCTCGATCGAAAGCGTCGCGATTGGCCGCGCGTCGAGCCGCTTCAGGCTGATCGGCTCGCCGGTTTCCTCGCAATAGCCATAAGTGCCTTCGCTGATCCGCCGGAGCGCCGCATCGATCTTGGCCACCAGCTTGCGCTGCCGGTCGCGCGTACGCAGTTCGAGGGAGCGTTCGGTCTCGGATGAAGCGCGGTCGGCGAGATCGGGATGCTGCGCGCTGTCGTCTTGCAGGTGCTGCAGCGTTTCGCGGTTCTCGATGAGGATGTCTTCTTTCCACTTCTCGAGCTTGCGGCGAAAATATTCCTTCTGCCGTTTGTTCATAAACGGCTCGTCGTCGGACGGTATGTAGCCTTTGGGTAAACGTACGGCCATTCGCAGCGATCTCTCCAGCACGCGTCCCTTGCGGAAACGGGCCGGACTATAGCGACCGGTCCCACGATTCTCAACAGCGATGGACCCGCCAAACCGGTGAAATATCTGTGAAATCCGGAGGATACGCGGCGCCCGGAAAACGCCTCGAAAACCTAGCCTTTGGTATAGGTTCCGAACTTGGCCAGCTCGACCCGCGCCCTGAGTTCGATCTGGTCGAGCAGGTCGCGCAGGCCCGGATCGGCAATGCCGCCAAGCTGCCGTTCGACCACCGAAAGAAGGCGGGAAAGCTTCGATTTCGGCACCTGGCCCATCAGCAGCGCCAGCTTGATGTCATCGAGAATATCGAGCATTTCCTCGGCCCGGGCGACGGCCTTGCGGCGCGGCGCGTGGAGCGCGTCGTCGGCGCCGCCGGTTTCCTGAAGGGCCAGCAACGCATCGACAGCCCCCAGCGACGCCGGTCCAGAAAGCCCGGCCGCCCCCCGCGTGGCGCCGGCGCCTGCGGGTGCAAAGCCGCTGCCGGCGCTGCGAACCGAAGCGCCGCGAGCCGCGCCGCTCTGGGATGTCGCTCTGGTATTGCCGATCTTCATTTCGTTGCCCCACCGCGATCCGTCAGTTGCCGGTCCGGTTTCATTCCCTCCAAAATGGACCGGAGGTCTTAAAGCGGCGTTAATCTTAACCCGTGCCGCCGCCCGCCAGCGGCAGGATTTGCCGCCGCGCGGCAGGAGATGCCTGCGCGGGGCCCGCCAAAGCCCGGTTTCCGGCCGCCGGAAAATGAGAAACCTCATATAAATCAAATGATTAGGTCAGGCCGCCGGATGGCATGTCTTTCGCTAGAGAAACGCCGTATCGCAAGCGATTGATCGGTTGGTCCATGTCCCGGCTTATTGCCCTTCGTCTCCGCTCCTTCCTGACGCTCGTGCTCGCCGCTTCGCTTCTGACCGCCACCATGCCGGTCGAAACGCAAGCCAGCTCGCGCATCAAGGACATCGTCGATGTCGAAGGCATCCGCGACAACATGCTGGTCGGCTACGGCCTCGTGGTCGGCCTCAACGGCACCGGCGACACGCTCCGCAACGCCCCCTTCACCCAGCAGAGCCTGATCGGCATGCTGGAGCGCCTCGGCGTCAACACGCGCGGCACCACGCTGAAAACAGCCAACGTCGCCGCCGTCATGGTTTCGGCCGATCTGCCGGCCTTCGCCGCCCAGGGCACCCGCATCGACGTGACGGTCTCGGCGCTCGGCGACGCGACCAACCTGCAGGGCGGCGTCCTGCTGGTGACACCGCTGATGGGCGCCGACGGCCAGGTCTATGCCGTCGCGCAAGGATCGGTTGCAACCGGCGGTTTCTCGGCCAAGGGCGAAGCCTCTTCGGTCGTACGCGGCGTGCCGACCAATGGCCGCATCGCCAACGGCGCCATTGTCGAGCGCGAACTCGAATTCCAGTTGTCCGAACTGCGCTCGCTGCGCCTTTCGCTGCGCAATCCGGACCTGACGACGGCACAGCGCGTTGCCGCCGCCATCAACACCTATCTCGGCACCAGCACGGCAACCGCCGACAATCCGACCACCGTCCAGCTCCACATGCCCGCCGGCTATCGCGGTGGCGTGGTGGCCCTTCTCACCGATATCGAACAATTGCGCGTCCAGCCCGATCTCGCCGCCCGTGTCGTCATCGACGAAGCATCCGGCGTCATCGTCATGGGGCAGAATGTCCGCGTCAGCCAGGTCGCGATCGCGCAGGGCAACCTCACCATCTCGGTCAACGAAACCCCGCAGGTCAGCCAGCCGTCGCCCTTCTCGACGCAGGGCGACACGGTGGTCGTGCCGCGAACGAACGTCACGGTCGACGAGGAAAAAGGCAAGCAGCTCGGCATTATCGACGGCAGCATCAGCCTGAAGGAACTGGTCGACGGGCTCAACGCGCTCGGCGTCAGCCCGCGCGACATGATCACCATTCTGCAGGCGATCAAGTCCGCCGGTGCCTTGCAGGCCGACATCGAGGTGATGTGATGAACGTCGCGGCCCTCCCCGTCCCGCCCCAACCTTTTGCGCACGCACCGGCGCCGAAGCCGGCCGCCGAACCGCGCGACACACGCGCCTGGGAAACCGCGCGCGACTTCGAAGCCCAATTCGTTTCGGTGCTGCTGCAGCCGATGTTCGAAGGAACCGGCCAGGACGACGCCTTTGGCGGCGGACCCGGCGAAAACATGTTCCGCTCGCTGCTCGTCGAACAATATGGCCGCGAGATGGTCAAAAGCGGCGGCATCGGCCTTGCCGACGTCGTCTATCGCGAGATGCTGAAAATGCAGGAACAACCCAAATGACAGCAACCGCCCGCCGCATCGCCGCCGAAACGCTGACGCCCGCCGATCTGGTCGAACGCATGCTCGAACTGACGGCCGGCCTGACCGACATCGTGCGGCGCGAGACGGGCTTTCTGCGCGACCGCGCCCGGTCCGAGGTCGCAGCGCTGCAACCCGAAAAAGTGCGCATCGCCAACGACTACGCAATGGACGCCGAAGCGATCCGCCGCCGCAAGGATCTGATCGACCGAGCGCCGGCCGAGCGCGTCTCAAAGCTGAAATCGGCGATGATCGAGCTCGATCGTGCGTTGGCCGAGAACGGCGAGGCGCTGAACGCCGCCCGCTCGGTCTCCGAAGGCCTGATCCGCATGGTCGCCAACGCGATGAACGAACGCGCCGCGCCGACACTGGGCTATGGCCGCGATGCCGCCCCGGCCGCCCGCCGCGCCGGAAACCCGGCCGCGCCCGCCTCGCTCACGCTCGACGCCCGAATCTGAACCTCGTTGCGACCGCCGTTAACCCGGCGGTAACCATGTCTGCCTGCAGATAGGCACTCGGCATCGAACGGGCGGGATACAGGGGCGACATCCGGCATGTCTGCATTGAAAAAACAACGCATCGCGGCAGGCGACGGCGAAATCGAAAAGAAATTCGCACAAGGCCAGCGGCTGCAGGCCCGCGAGCGCTTCGCCGAAGCCGAGCAGCGCTACCGCAAGGTCCTGGCGCAAGATCCGCGGCATCTGGGCGCCCTGACCGGCCTCACCCAATGCCAGATCGCCCAAAAGAAACAGCAGGAAGCGATCTCCACGCTCGACCGCGCCGCGGCCGACGCGCCCGAAGGCGACGAGGCCTGGATCTTCGAACTTGCAGGCATCTGCGCAACGGTAAAATACCTTCAGCTGGCCAGGACGCTCTATGAGCGCGCGCTCGAAATCGCGCCCGACATGTCGTCGTCGCTGATCAATCTCGCCAATGTCGTCGCCGAGCAAGGCGAGACCCAGAAGGCGATCGACATGCTGTCTCACGCCATCGAGGTGCACCCGACATCCGCACAGGCCTATGGCAATCTGGGCAAGCTGCTGACGGGCACGCGGCTCACCGAGGAGGCTCTCGCCTGCTACCGGCGGTCGATCGAACTCAACCCGAACATTTCCCAGACCTACACCAACCTCGCCGCACTCTATGAAACCATGGGCCGTCATCGCGACGCGCTGGCGGCGCTGCAGAAATCGCTGTCGCTCAACCCCGAATGCGACGCCGCCCGCTGGAACCTCGCACGCGCCCTGCTGACGGTCGGCGAAATCGAGGCGGGCTGGGATATGTACGGCTTCGGCTTTGCCTGTCGCGAACGCCAGCCCTACCGCCCCTTTCCGGGCTTGATCTGGGAAGGTCAGGATCTGACGGACAAGACCATCATGGTCTGGCGCGAGCAGGGTCTCGGCGACGATCTACTCTTCTCGACCTGCTATACCGATCTGATCGCGCGCGCCGGCCATGTCATCATCGAAACCGAACAGCGCCTGGTGTCCCTCTATAAAAGAACATGGCCGCAAGCCACGGTCCGCGCCGAAACATGGACGTCGACCGGACTTGAAAACTACGGCAAGGTCGATTTCGACTACACCGCCCCGGCAGGCCTCATCGCCGCACAATTGCGCCGCAAGCTTTCGGATTTCCCGGCGCGGCTCCCCGGCCTCGCCCCTGATCCGGCCCGCGTTGCCGAATGCCGCGCCTGGCTCGATTCACTCGGAAGCGGACCGAATATCGGCATCTCCTGGACGTCGCACAAGATCAATGACGTGCGTGCGATGAGCTACACGAAGCTCGCCGACTGGAAAGACCTCTTCGCCATCGACGGCGCGGCGGTCGTCAACCTGCAATACACCGATGTTTCCGAAGAGGCCGAAGCGCTGCGTCGCGACCACGGCCTGACGCTGCACCACATGCCCGGTCTCGACCTCTTCAACGATCTCGAAGGCGTCGCCGCCCTCACCGCCTGCATGGACGCGGTCGTCGCACCGTCGAGCTTCCCGATGATGATGGCGTGTGCGCTCAACCGGCCAGCCTTTCACTATATCCGCCGCAACTGGACGATGCTCGGCACCGACCGTTCGCCGTGGTTTCCGGAAATGCGCTGCTATCTGATCGAGGACACCGCGACCGGTACCGGGTACCTGGATCGCATTGCCGGCGATGTCGCCGCCCTGCTGCGGGCCTGACGGCACCGGCAAATCGGCAAATCTTGCCCCTCCGCGGCAGTTCCTGCCTTCGCCGCCTTTGCCGCCCTCATCCTAACCTGTTGATTTCATTGGAATTTAAAACTGGCCCAGCCTTTGCGAAGAAGGGGACAGATGAAATCGCGGGTGCGGAACGGCCATAGAGATTGCCTCAAGCCCCCGGTTCGACGGCGAAGCGACGGACGAACTTCAATCGGCAGATCGTCAGTCAAATCGAAATGCAGTTCGGACTGTTTACGTCGAATTAATGATTAATGCCGAGTGTAGTGCCCGTGCCGCCATGAGACGGCCGAGCCAAACCCTGGAGGGTAGAGACAATGGCTGATGTGGTCCTTTCCGGTGCGATCCGGTCGAATCTGCTCAGCATGCAGAACACAGCGCGGATGCTCGATGAATCGCAGCTCCGCCTCGCAACGGGTCTGAAGGTCCGCAGCGCGGTCGACAGCCCCACGGCGTTCTTCACGGCGCAGGGCCTCAACAACCGCGCATCCGATCTGAACAACCTGCTCGACTCGATGGGCCAGGCTGTGCAGACGCTGGAAGCGGCGGATCAGGGCATCAAATCGATTCTCAAGCTGGTCGACAGCATGAAGTCGGTTGCCAACCAGGCGCTCGAAACGAAGGTCAAGGCAACCGTCCTGACCGGCAATGCGGACACGCCCCTCACCGGCGGCGTCACGCTTGCCTCGCTTGCGGGCATCGGAACGGGCAACCAGATCGTCGTCACCGTTGGCGAAGTCACGCACAGCGTGAACGTCGGCGCCGCGTCCGGCCAGGTTGCGACCATCGCCAACCTGATGACATGGGTCGACGCGACCTTCACCGGCGCCGAGCCGCTTGCCGCCACGCTCACCGCCGACGGCCAGCTGCAGTTCACTGCCGCGAACGGCCGCGACGTGACGATTTCCGGCAACAACAGCGGTACGCCGATCAGCCTCGATGCACTGGTCGGCAGCCGCACCACGGCGACCGATGGCGTCAACCGCGACAAATACGAACGCGACTTCAACAATCTGCGCGAGCAGATCGACCAGTTGGCCGGCGACGCGAGCTACAAGGGCGTCAACCTGCTGAAGGGCAACGACCTGCTCAGCGTCTTCTTCAACACCGAACAGACGAGCCAGCTCGACATCCAGGGCGTTTCGCTGACGCCGGACGGCGCACTGAACATTGCCGAAGTCGGCAATACGTCGGGCGATCACGGTTTTGCCCTCGACGCGGCCATCAAGGCCTTTGTCGAAAACCTGAACGCCGCCACCAATGTGCTGCGCCAGCAGGCTTCGACCTTCGGCGCCAATCTCGGTGTCGTCCAGATCCGCCAGGACTTCACCAAGTCACTGATCAACACGCTGGAATCCGGCGCCTCGAGCCTCGTCGTCGCCGACACCAATGAAGAAGGCGCCAAGATGCTGGCCCTCCAGACGCGCCAGCAGTTGGGCACCACGGCGCTCTCGCTGGCCAACCAGGCCGAACAGGGCGTCCTGCGCCTCTTCGGCTAAGTCCAGCCCATACAGGCGACATACGACTTCAAAGGCGGGTCTTCGGACCCGCCTTTTTCCATTTTGGAACGATCCGAAAATTTTTCGAAATGATTAGAAAAAAAACGATCCGTTTTACCGCCCCTTAACGGACGCCGCTGCATGATCGCGCCATGGCTCAGAAAGAGCCGTGAGTACTAGGTCCTAGGAAAGGAACTGAACTATGGGTGATATCACCATTTCGAGCGCCGTGCGGACGAACCTGCTCACGCTGCAGAACACCGCTCAGCTGATGGCGCAGACGCAGAACCGCCTCGCAACCGGCTTGAAGGTTTCGAGCGCTCTCGACAATCCGCAGTCTTTCTTCACCGCTGCCGGCCTCTCGAGCCGCGCGACGGACATGAGCGCCCTGCTCGACTCGATGAGCCTCGGCGTGCAGACGCTGCGTGCCGCCGACGAAGGTATCAAGTCGATCCAGAAGCTGGTCGACCAGGCCAAATCGGTTGCCAACCAGGCCCTGCAGTCCAAGGCGACGGAAACGACCGTCACCAGCACGGTCGAAGCCGCGGCGATCGCCGGCACGGCCGGTGCCCGTACGATGTCCTTCCAGATCGGCACGGCCACGGCGGTCAACGTCGTGTTCGACACGGCGTCCTACGCGTCGGCCGCTTCTTCGGCGGCGGCGATCGAGACGGCCCTTGCCGGTTTCGTCTCGGCGAGCGGCACGCTTGCCGGCATGACGGTTTCGCGCAGCGGCGGCGACCTGACCTTCACGGTCGCGTCGGGTGAAGACCTGACGATCGCCGGCACCGCGGCGGCCACCGGTGCGGCCGGCTTCGGCCTCGCCGGCGCCACCACGAGCGGCGAGACGCTTGCGGAAGCCCGTGGGGCCTTCGCGACCGACTACAACAACCTGCTCGCCCAGATCGACCAGATGTCGCTCGACACGAGCTTCAACGGCATCAACCTGCTCGCTGGCAACAGCCTGTCGGTGATGTTCAACGAGTCGAGCACCTCCAAGCTCGATATCGTCGGCGTGACGTTCAACTCGGCAGGCCTCGCCCTGACGTCGACGGACTTCACGGACATCAATGCCGAAGTCACCAAGCTGAACACCGCCACGGCGACGCTGCGCAAGCAGTCCTCGACCTTCGGTGCCAACCTCTCGGTCGTGCAGAACCGCCAGGACTTCACCAAGAACATGATCGACGTTCTGGAAGCCGGTGCGGGCAACCTGACCCTGGCCGACACCAACGTCGAAGCGGCGAACCTGCTCGCCCTGCAGACCCGCCAGTCGCTGGCCTCGACCTCGCTGTCGCTGGCCAACCAGTCGGAGCAGAGCGTCCTCTCGCTGCTGCGCTAATCGGGACCGCCTTCGGGCGACACCCGGACACGAAAACGAGCGGCGGGGGCCCCGGTCCCCGCCGTTTCTCTTTGAAATCGCCCGCCGGCCCTGCCAACCCCCGCCGATTCGCGCTAGACTGCGGCCGATTCAACGCAAAGCCCCTCGGAACGGAACGGCATGGCCCTCAAAGTCGAACTCAAGCCCGGCGAACGCTTCATCCTCGGCGACAGCGTCATCACCAACGACGACCAGCGCACGCGCCTCTTCATCGAGGGCGACGCGCCGATCCTGCGCGAGAAGGACATCCTGCGCGCCGCCGACGCCGACACGCCCTGCAAGCGCGTCTACCTGCTCGTCCAGATGATGTATCTCTCGCCCGATCCGCGCCCGCACCACGATATGTATTTCCAGATCGTTAAGGATGTGGCCGAAGCGGCGCCGTCCACGCGTCCCCATCTGGACGCCATCAACAGTAAAATCTTAACCGGCGAAATGTATAAAGCTCTCAAGGAAGCTCGAAAGCTGATCGAGTACGAACGGGGGCTGCTGGAGAATGTCAAGACCGCATGAGGCCTATGCCAACGCGTCGCGGATAGCGATTTCGGATCCGCGCGAGTTCGAAGCGTCGATCCTCACCCGCGCCGCCGGCCAGCTTCAGCGCATCCGCGACAACTGGACCGCCGAGTCCAACGCCACGCTTCGCGACGCCCTCCTCTACAACCGCCGCATCTGGACCGTCTTCGCCGCCTCGGCCGCCGAACTCGAGCACCCGCTGCCCCGCGAGATCAAGCAGAACATCGCCAATCTCGCCGTCTTCATCTTCAAGCGCACCGCCGAGATCGAGGCCAACCGCGAGCCCGAGCCGCAGCTCCTCGACACGCTGATCATGATCAACCGCGAAATCGCCGCCGGCCTCTACCAGAAGGGCTGAGCCGCCATCCGGCAACACGCCAACGAAAAAAGGCCCGGATTTCTCCGGGCCTTTTTCGTCGTCTGAATTCTTCTACAGATAATTGACCAGCGACATCCGCGACAGCATCGCCGTCACCTGATAGCTCGCCTCGAGCTGCGTCTGCAGTGTCGTCAGCTTGACGCCCACTTCGTAAGCATCGGCGTTCTGGATGTCGCCCAGGATGCCGTTCGCGACCGACATCATGTTGTCGTGCCGGTCCTGCGTATTGGCGAGCGTCGCCGCCGTCAGGCCGAGCCCGGTCACGATGCTCTCGACCGACGGCTTGCCCTCGAAATTGAGCGTCGTCCCGACGCGCTTGGTCAGCGCCTTGTAGGAAGCGTTCGCCTCTTGCCCGTCATCGGCATATTCGACCGCCGTCAGCAGCGCCGCCGCCTTCAGCGTATCGCGGATCGCCTCCTGGTCGGCGCGCGCGCCATAGGCCACCTGCCGCCCGTCGTCGATCTTGGCGATCATGTTGTTGCCGGCAACGCCGGTCTGGTCGCCGCGATACCAGAACACCGTGTCGGCGTCTGTCGCGTCGCGAAGCGCGGTCGCGGTGCCGAATGGCGGTCCGTCGACGCGCTGCGGTGCCCCGCCATTGGCATAGTCGAAGAAATTATTGGCGGCCTCCACGGCCGAGGCCGCGGTCAGCGTGGTGCGGGCTTCGCTCTGGATCGCCGCGTCGAGCGCCGCCTGGAAATTGGTCGCCGTCGCCGTCGCATCGGCGCCGATCGTGAACTGGCCGGCCGCCGGCGGATTGGCCTCCGTCGCCGTCAGCGTCACACGCGTCGTCGTGCCGTCCGGCAGCGCAAGATCGAGCGTCAGCTTCTCGCCGGCCTGCGGAACGCCGGTGAAATCGACCTCGATTTCGGCAGGCAGGCCCGCCGGGCCGGTAACGGTGGCGTTCGAAAGCGTCGATGCGGCATCGGCAAGCTTGAAGCCGAAGACGCTGGGTGCCGCGTCTTCCGACAGCGTCACCGCATTGCCGGTCAGGTCGAGTTCGAGCCGTCCGCGGCCGTCGACGCCGAGATCGGCCTGCGCCCGCTCGTCGATGAACTGCTTGAGGCCGGCCTTGTCGTCCACGCCGTTCATCATCGCGTCGGGAACCGCCACGGGCTGCGTCTGCGTATCGCGCCCGCCAAAGAGATAGCGGTCCTCGATATTGAGATTGAGCAGGTTGATGATTTCGTCGAATTGCATCGCCGCCGTCACCTGGGCGCTGGTCTGCTTGCCGTTCACCAGCTCGAAGCCGGTGGTCAGGCTCGTCGTCTTCATCGAGCTGGCGATATCGGCAACGCGCGTCAGCGCGTCCGACGAAACCTCGATGCGCATCTGCGCCTGCGAGATCGTGCGGGTATAGGTCTGGAGCTGGCTCAACTGATGCGACAGCGACAGCACCATGTTGCGGTCGGTGCCGAGCTTGGCATAGCTGTCGGCCTTCAGCCCGGTCGCGAGCTGGCGCTGAAGATCGTCGAACTGCGCCCGCATCGCATTGATCGAACTGCGCAGCGCCATCGATTGGGAGAGCGTTGAAACCTGCATGGGTTTTACCTGCCGATGCTCATAAGCACGTCGAAGAGTTGCTTGACGGTGGTGATAACGCGCGCATTCGCCGAATAGGCGTTCTGCAGCAGCAGAAGGTTCGACATCTCGTCGTCGATATTGACGCCGGTCTGCGCGTCGAAGCGATCCTGCAACGACGACGCCACGATCTGCTGCGCTTCCGCGTCGCGCTGCGCATTGGCGGCCTGCGACGACTGGAACGAAACGAGGCGCCGCGCAAAGCTGTCGATGGTGCCGTTGAAGGGCGAGGCCGTGCCGCCGATGCCCGACTGCGGCGAGAAATAGCGGCTCTGCCCGGTCAGCCGGTCGATGAGGTCGTGCGCCCGCGTCGCGTCGCCCAGCGGCACGTTCGTATCGTAGGCAACGAGCAGCGTGTCGTCGGCAATGACCGCCGGGTTGACCTGGATGCGGCTCGCAAAGCCGGTCTTCTGCGGCGGATTGTCGAGGCTGTTGGAGAAGATCTTGCCCGAAGGCCCATCGACGAAAAGCGCCATGCCGGTGCTGCCGTCGGCGAGGCTCGCCGGGGTCACAAGCGCCGACAGCCCGTTGATGTCGCTGGTCGCGCCGGCGCCGTCGTCGAGAAAGCGGATCGTCTCGCCGCCGGGGTTCGACACCACGACTTCCGGCGGCAGCGCCGCCTGCAGCGCCGCCACGATGTCGGCCATCGGCTGGTTGAAATTGATGCCGACAACCGTGTCGTTCGGGTTGGCGGTCGCCGCATTGGTCAGCGGCAGCGTCGCCGGATCCTCGACGCGGATGATCGTCACGGTGCTCGGCACGCCGTTGACCGTATAGCTCAGCGTCATCGAATTGCCCGGCAGCAGCGCCGCCGTATCGATCTCGAAGCCTTCGGCCGCGCCGTCCACGGCCGCTGTGCCCGGCACCGTCTCTTCCGACAGCGCCAGCGCAAGCTGCGCCGCCAGTTCGTCGAGCTGCGCCTGCGCCTGCGTCAGCACCGTGTCGCGCATCTCGACATAGCCGGCAATCGCGCCGGAGCGGATGGCGCCCGCCGCCAGCAGGTCGACGGAAGTCGTACCCGCATTCAGCGTAATTGTGCCGACGCCGCCATTGGCCAGCGACGACGTCGCATCCAATTGCGTCTGTTCGTTGAAGCTCAGCGTGACCGGCGTCCGGTCGAGCAGCAACTGCCCGCCCGAGGTAAAAATCGTCACCGTGCCGTCGTCGCGGTTCGTCACCTTCACGTCCATCAGCCGCGACAATTCGTCGATGGCCATGTCGCGCTTGTCTTGCAGGTCGCCGACCGATTGGTTCGACGCCTGACGCTGCGAAATCTGGTTGTTGACCTCGGAAATCGTCTTCAGCAGCGCATTGGCAGCCTCGACCGCATGGGCGATGTTGCGCTCGGCCTCGAGCCGCAAATCCTGCACGGTCCGCGACATCGTGTTGAGCTGCGCCGCGAAGTTGCCGGCCTGGTTGAGCAGCGCCTGCCGCGCGGCCGGCTGTTCCGGATTGCCGGCCAGCTCCTGCAGCGCCGTTGCCAGCGCGCTGATCGAACCGGCGATGGAAGCATTGGAATTCGGGGCGCCGAACAGCGCGTCCACGCGGCCCAGCATCGACGACTTGACATTGAGGCTCGCCGCACCGGCCGACGCCACGCGCAGCTGCTGTTGCAGGAATTCGTCGATCTGCCGCTGCGCCGCTTCGCGCCGCACACCGATGCCCTCGCCGCCCGCCAGCGCGTTGACCTGGGACGGCACCTTGCGCGTATAGCCCGGCGTGCCGACATTGGCGATGTTGCGCGCGGTGACGTCGATGCCCGACTGGGCAACGTTCAATCCGCTCAATGCGGCGCCGAGTGCGGTGGAAAGGCTCATCTGGCAACCTGAAAACGAGAGAACGGAACTTTAGCGCCGGGCATACCCTGTGAAGGAAACGCCCGCCGCCCGCTTCTGTTAGCGCTTCATGTTCAGCGTTTCGCGGATCAGTTCGTCGGCCGTCGTCACGATGCGCGTACCGGCCGTATAGGCCTGCTGCGTCACGATCAGCTTCGAAAACTCGTCCGCGATGTCGACATTCGAGGCTTCGCGCGCCGAGGCGATGATGTCGCCGCCGGCGCCGAGAATGGCCTCGCCCGATTCCTGCGTCGCCGCGAAGGCGGTGCCGTCGAGCTTCTTCAGCTTGTCCGGCGCATTGAACTTGGCCAGCGATACTTCGGCGAGGTCGACCGCCTTGCCGTTGGAATAGGTGCCGACGATGCGCCCGTTCTCCGACACGGCAATGCTGACAAGCTCGCCCGACGGATAGCCGTTCTGGTCGATCGTGTTGACCGCCACGGTGCCGCCATTGCTCTGGAACTGCGTGATGTTCGACGCGCCGTGATTGACCGTCACATCGCCGAGATTGATGCCGTTGACGGTGAGCGCGGTAATGGTCGTCGAGTCGACCGCCGGGTCGAGGCGGCCCTGCGCATTGAAAGCATAGGACTGGCTGATATTCAGCCACTTGTCCTGGGCGCCCGCTGCCGCGTCGTCGGTCTTGTAGAACAGGTTCCACTCGTCGCCGCCGCCGGCGCCATTGTCGACCTTGGCCCAGCGCAGCTGGATGTTGACCGGCGCGCCAAGCGCGTCATAGCCGGTGATCGCGCCGCCCGAAAGCGAGTTGTCGAGGAAAATGTCCTCGCCGCTGGCCGGGATCGCGTCGAGGTCGGCGAGCGGCGGCGTGAAGCGGCCGACCGTCAGCAACTCGCTGTCGGCAACGCCCGCATCGGCGTTCACCGTCTGCGGCCAGGCCGGCAGGTTCGCCGTGTAGCTGATCGAGGATGTCGTGCGCGCCGCCAGGAAGTCGCGGTCGATCTGGATGCGGCCCGGCGTGTCGCCGACCGGGTTGCCGGTCACGGGATCGATGGCCAGTCCCTGCAGCGCATAGCCCGCGCCGTTCACGAGATAGCCGTGCTTGTCCATCGCGAAGTCGCCGCGCCGCGTGTAGTAGTTGACGTTGTCGAAGACCGGCCGGTTGTCGAGCGTCGCGATCGTCGACGAGACGATGAAGAAGCCCTCGCCGTTGATCGCCATATGCGTCGGCACTTCCGAGGCGTCGATCGAGCCCTGCACCGAATTGGTGAAGGAAGGCGCCGCCAGAACCGCACCCGGCAGGTGGTTGCGGCTGGTCGAAGCGGTCACGATGTCCGAAAAGCTCGTATCGGTGCGCTTGAAGCCGATCGTCTGCGAATTGGCGATATTGTCCGAGATGTGACCGAGCGCGCTCGATTGAGCGCGAATGCCGGAAAGGGCGGTGGTCATCGATCCAAAGAAACTCATGGGCTCATCTCCATGCGGTGGGTTCCGGCGGGGGCTCCCGCGGAACGCGTGCTGCCAGCAAATGAGCAAGGAGCGGGCCATAGATTTTATATAATTAAATCAATGAGTTACGATTTGTTAACCATTCCGGCGCGCAGCAGCCCCTGCCCCCCGCCCGGCAGAAATTGCCGCAAGGTCAGCGGCCGCCGCAGCGCCTAGCCGCTCGAAATCGAATGGCGCGACTGCCGCCGGCGCACAGGCCTTTTCCTTGAACCGGTCAAGGTCACACATTAGTTTCTCAGCCGTTCAGCAATTCGGTATCCAGCGGCCTGCGCTTGGCTCAAGCGTTCGTTGCCGCGTCCCAGGGGAAAGCCATTTCGATGAAATTTGAGGGAACGAAGGATTACGTCGCCACCGACGACCTGCGTGTGGCGGTCAACGCGGCAATCACGCTGCAGCGTCCGCTGCTGGTCAAGGGCGAGCCCGGCACCGGCAAGACGGTGCTGGCCGAGGAAGTGGCTAGGGCGATCGACGCCGAACTCATCACCTGGCACATCAAGTCCACCACCAAGGCCCATCAGGGTCTTTATGAATATGACGCCGTCTCGCGCCTGCGCGACAGCCAGCTCGGCGACGAGCGCGTCAAGGACATCCGCAATTACATTTCCAAGGGCAAGCTCTGGGAAGCCTTCGAACGCAAGAAGCGCCCGGTGCTGCTGATCGACGAAATCGACAAGGCCGACATCGAGTTTCCGAACGACCTGCTGCAGGAACTCGACCGGATGGAATTCTACGTCTACGAGACGAACGAAACCATCAAGGCCGAAATCCGCCCCATCGTCATCATCACCTCGAACAACGAGAAAGAGCTGCCGGACGCCTTCCTGCGCCGCTGCTTCTTCCACTACATCAAGTTCCCGGAAGAAGACACGATGAAGGCGATCATCGACGTCCACTTCCCCGGCCTCAAGGGCAAGCTCGTTCAAGAAGCGCTCAACATCTTCTACGAGATCCGCGAAGTCCCGGGCCTGAAGAAGAAGCCCTCGACGTCCGAACTGCTCGACTGGCTGAAGCTTCTGCTCTCGGAAGACATCTCGCCCGAAACGCTGCGCGAGAAAGACCCGACCAAGCTGATCCCGCCCCTCCACGGCGCACTCCTGAAAAACGAGCAGGACGTCCACCTCTTCGAACGCCTCGCCTTCCTGGCGAGACGGGAACGGAACTGACCACCTTGTTCGTCATGGCCCGGCCCTCCTCTGAAACAAGGAGGCGCGCCATCCACGACTTCGACAATCAAAGCCCGCGCCTCACCCGCGCGGGCTTTTCGATATGAACCGACGGAAGTGCACCCATGAGCGAAAAAACGCACGACCCGAAGACCCTCTCCTTCTACGACGCGGAAGCGGAGGCCTATGCCGCGCGCGGCGACAGAAGCAATGTCAGCGGATCGCTTGGCGCCTTCCTCGCCCGCCTCGCGCCCGGCGCCCATGTCCTCGACCTCGGCTCCGGCGACGGACGTCACGCGGCGGCAATAATGGAAGCGGGATTCGAAGTGACGGCGCTTGACGGCTCCGCCGGTCTCGCCGCCATCGCAAGCCGCCGCCTCGGCAAACCCGTCCGCGTCGCGCGCTTCGACGAAATCGAGGACGTCGAGGCTTTCGACGCCGTCTGGGCGCACGCCTCGCTTCTCCATGTCCCGCGCGACTCGATCGTCGACATCCTCGCCCGCGTCCACCGGGCGCTGAAACCGGGCGGCCGCCTCTTTGCGAGCTTCAAGTCGGGCGGCGCCGAAGGGCGCGACACGCTCGACCGCTACTACAATTATCCGTCGAGAGATGAACTCGCCGCCTGGGTCGCGGCGAGCGGGCAATGGTCCGATGTGGAGATCGGGGAAACCGGCGGCAGCGGCTATGACGGCAAGCCGACCGAGTGGCTTTTTCTGCAGGCGCTGAGGAACGAATAGCGTCCCGCCCCGAAAAAACTTATCCCCACCCTGTTATGAGCCCCCATCTTATATGTACCGCCTTCAAGAGGGATGCTCCGGGGCGTCCGTTGCATGAAGGTTTGGGCGGCGCCTGCGCCGCCGGGGAGGTAACGCACCCCGGCGCCCCGGGGCTCCCGATGCATGAAGGGCGCGGGCACTATGACCCGCTCGGCAAGACGGTTCCTCTTCGGACGAACCCGAAGCTGTTGGGTGGAAGAGGGCATCGGGGCAAAAACGTCGTGCGCGGAGTGTCTTCGGGCGCTCAAAAAACAAACAGAGTCGCGGTCGAAGTCACTCCGCGCCCCTCTATTTATCTCCAGACCCGCGTGTCGCCCGCGGGGCCGTTTCCGCGCGCCTATTCGGGCTCCGGCACGATCAGCGGCTCATCGCCGAGAAAATCCGCCAGATCCGCTGCCCGCTCCATCGCCGTTTCCGTCAGACAGGCCGCGTACATTTGCAGATACATCGTCCCCATCGGCAGCAGGAAACGCTGGCAGCGCGCCTCGCGGTAGCGTTCCCAGGCGATGCCGCTGACTTCCACGTAATCGGTCAGCCGCTGGTCGTCGATGGCAAAAACGGCGTGTTCCCGCGCTTTTGCGACGCCCTCCCAATAGCCGAGCGCCGCCCCCTGGCACTGGTTCATCGCATGGGTCGTCCAGTCGCCGACCTCCGCGCAACCCGTGAAGTAAGCGTCGCTGCACTGCTTCGGCGCATCGCCCCCCTCTTCCTCACCCGACGCGGCAACGAGGCAGGCCTCGATCCGCGCCTTGGCCTCGCCCTCGGCCAGCCACGGGTTTTCCACGGCAGCCGTCGCGCTAACCCCAAGCAAAAGAAGGAAAATTACTGGCAACACCCGGTCCATAAATGAACACTCCCGCCCCTTCATTCCGGGGCCCATAAGCCCTAGACTGCGCTCAAACGCCATTCAATCCTTTCGGGAATACCCATGTTCGTCCACTTCTTCCATGAACTCAAAAAAGCCAACGTACCCGTCAGCTTGCGCGAATACCTGACCCTGCTCGAGGCGATGGATGCCGATGTCATCGAGCGCCGCGTCGAGGATTTCTACTACCTCTCGCGCTCGGCGCTGGTGAAGGACGAACGCAACCTCGACAAGTTCGACGTCGTTTTCGGTCATGTTTTCAAAGGCTTGGAGCTGGTCGGCGACGGCGAGATCGCCAACATCCCGGAAGAATGGCTGAAGGCGCTGACCGAAAAATTCCTGACCGACGAAGAAAAAGCGCAGATCGAGGCGCTGGGCGGTTGGGAAAAAATCATGGAAGAACTGCAAAAGCGCCTCGAGGAACAGAAGAAGCGCCACGAGGGCGGCAACAAGTGGATCGGCACCGGCGGCACCTCGCCCTTCGGCGCCAATGGCTACAACCCCGAAGGCGTGCGCATCGGCCAGAAGGAAGGCCGTCACGGCAAAGCCGTCAAGGTCTGGGACAAGCGCGAATACAAGAACCTCGACGACCAGGTCGAGCTCGGCACCCGCAACATCAAGGTGGCGCTGCGGCGCCTGCGCCGCTTCGCCCGCGAAGGCGCGCCGACCGAACTCGATCTCGATGGCACCATCAAGGCAACCGCGCATCAGGGCTATCTCGACCTGATCATGCGTCCCGAGCGCCGCAACAAGATCAACGTGCTGATCTTTTTCGACATCGGCGGCTCGATGGACAGCCACATCAAGCTCTGCGAGGAACTGTTCTCGGCCGCGCGCACCGAGTTCAAGAACCTCGAATATTTCTACTTCCACAACTGCCTCTATGAAGGCGTCTGGAAGGACAACCGCCGCCGCCACGCCGAAAAAATGTCGACCTGGGACGTGCTCCACAAATATCCGTCCGACTACAAGGTGATCTTCGTCGGCGACGCCACCATGTCGCCTTACGAAATCACCTATGCCGGCGGTTCGGTGGAACACTGGAACGAGGAGCCCGGTGGCATCTGGCTCGAGCGCGTCAACCAGATCTATGAAAGCGCCATCTGGATCAATCCGATCCCCGAGCGCCACTGGGAATACACGCCCTCGCTGCAGATCATCAAGCAGATCATGGGCGAACGCATGTTCCCGCTGACGCTGGAAGGCCTCGACCACGCGATGCGCGAGCTCAGCCGCTAGAGCGTTTCCAGGTGAAGTGGAAGCCGGTTCACCGTCCGGAAACGCGACAAAACAACTCTAGCGCTTTACATCGCTGTCGATCCGCCCATCGACCAGATGCACATTGCGTGGCGCGGAATCGGCGAAGTCCTTGTCATGCGTAACGGCAATGACCGTCCGGCCCTGCTTCGCGGCGAGATCGGCGAAAATGCCCTGCACGATCTCGCTGTTGCGCATGTCGAGATTGCCGGTCGGCTCGTCGGCAAGGATCACCGCCGGATCGTTCGCGAGCGCTCGCGCGACGGCGACGCGCTGGCGCTGCCCGCCCGATAGCTGGTCCGGCCGCTTGGTCGCCTGGTCGTCGATCTCGAAATCCTTCAGCAGCGACATGCCGCGCGCGTGAATCTCGTCGTCATCGAGCCGTCCAAGTCTTTGCATCGGCAGCGTCACATTGTGCAGCACCGTGAATTCGGGCAGCAGGAAGTGAAACTGGAAAACGAAGCCGAGCTTGGCGAGCCGCACATCCGCCAGCCGGTCGGACGAATAGCCGGACGTGTCGATTCCGTCGATCAACACGCGGCCCTTGGTCGGCAGATCGAGAAGTCCGAGCAGATAGAGCAGCGACGATTTTCCCGAACCGGATGGCCCGGTAACGCTGACGAATTCGCCGCGCCGGATGATGAGATCGATGTCGCGCACCAGCGTCACAGGCACCGCCTCCTGAAGGATGCGTGTCACGCCCTTGAGCTCGATAACCGGCGCCTCGCCACCCGCGCTCATGTCGCCCCCCGGATGATATCGACGGGCCGCACCGCCGCCGCCTTGCGCGCCGGGAACCACGCCGCCACAACCGCGGACACCAGCGCAAAGGCACCGCCGACGCCGAACTGGAACGGGCCCTTTTCGAGCGGCAGCTTCTGCGTATCCATCAGGCCCGGCACCGTTATTTCAACGGTCCCCAGCATCTGTAACAAAATGAGTCCCAGGCCCCAGCCGAGAAACATTCCGATCAGGCCGACAAAGGCGCCCTGCACCAGAAATATCCGCTCGATATCGCCGGCGCGAAAACCCATCGACATCAGGATCGCGATGTCGCGCCGCTTTTCCATCACTACCGTCGAGATGATGTTGAAGATGCCGAATGCGGCGACCGCCATGATCGCCCCGACGATCGAATAAGTGATGATGTTGCGCACGATGAAGAGGCCGAGAAAATCCCGGTTGACCTCCTGCCAGGATTCGGTGCGGTAGCCCCAGCGGCTTTCGAGCTGCGACGCGTATTCCTCGGCCACATCGGGGTCGGCGATCTTGATGCGGATGCGATTGGCAATGAACGGCTTGTCGAGCAACACCTGCGCATCCTTGATCAGCATATAGGCCTGCCCTTCGTCGAG
The DNA here is from genome assembly GCF_019635935.1 of Parvibaculum sp. Taxonomy (NCBI): domain Bacteria; kingdom Pseudomonadati; phylum Pseudomonadota; class Alphaproteobacteria; order Hyphomicrobiales; family Parvibaculaceae; genus Parvibaculum; species Parvibaculum sp. The sequence continues at coordinate 644,252 of NZ_JAHBYN010000001.1, forward strand.
CAGCAGGTTGCCGGTGCGGAAAATGCCGACCACCTTCATCCGGCGCACAAGCCCGGCCGGCGAAACGACGGTCGCGAGATCGTCCATGCCGAGGCCGAGGCGTGTCGACATGCCCTGCCCGATCACAATGCCTTGCGACGCCGTCTTGAGGCGCATCAGGCTGCCTTCCAGCATGTCGGATTCGATGGTGGTGAGAAAACGCTCCTTCTCGGGATCGACCCCGGCGATACCGGCGCTCGCATCCTTCGAGGCATAGCGGATGATCGCCTGCCCCATCAGCGCGGCTTCGGCGACGACGCCGGGTTGCCGCGAAAGCTCTTCGACCATTGCGCCGTGATTCTTGATGCCGCGCAGATATTCGCGCGGTTTGGTGTTGGTCAGCGTCACAGCACCTTGCGGAAAGGCAATGAAGACGGGCTGCGGCGCCGCCTCGCGAAATTCATCCTTGATGGTGATATGCGGCGCATTGTCGAGCAGACGCTTGACCATATCCTGCTCGGAACCCGACATCAGCGCCGAAGTCGCGACGAAAAATCCGACGCCAAGCGCCACACCCAGCGTCGACACGAGCGTTTGGCGGCGCCGGTATCGAAGTTGCGCCGCCGCTATGCCCATGCTGACACGCCAGAGCATTGCCTACTCCCGGTCGGCGTTCGGACGGACACGCCCGCCCTCGGCGATCCCGGCCGATGGATTGACGACGATGGTGTCGTCGTCCGAGAGGCCGGACAGAATTTCGGCCTCCGCATTGCCGACAGCGCCAAGCGTCACCGGACGGAGTTGTACGCGCCCGCCTTCGACAACCCAGACGGCGCCACCCACAATAGCCGTCAGCGGCACGAGCAATGCATTTTCCTCGCGACGCACGACGATGTTGATTTCGGTCGTCATGCCGGAGACAAGCGGGGTGTCGTCCGGCAGCGCAATATAGACGCGGTAGGTCCGCGCCACCGGATCGCCATGGGGTGTGATGCCGCTGACCGTTCCCTCAAGCACCTGCCCGGCAAAGGCATCGGCCCGGATCAACGCAGCCTGACCCATTTCGACCTTGAGGATGTCTTCTTCGTCGACCTCCGCGTCGATCTGCAGCGCCGCGGCGTCGCCGACCAGGAAGAGCACCTGTCCCGGCTGCGCCATATCGCCGATCTTGAGCTGGTTCTCGGAACGTAGAACGGTGCCGGCGATGGGTGCGGTGAGGAAATGTTCGTCGAGCCGCGCCTGCGCGCCCTGCAGCGCTGCAATGGCTGCGGCATGCGCCGTTTCCATCTGGTCGAGAACGGCGGCACTGACATGCCCGGAGCGGCGAAGCGTGCGGGTGCGCTCAAGTTCGGAAGCCGCGAGTTGCAACCTTGCGCGGAGTTCCTGCACCCGGGAAATTTCCTCGCGTGCATCGATCACCGCAAGGACATTCCCGGCCTCCACGGTCGCGCCCTCTCGCGCCACCACTTCCGTCAGCCGGCCGGAGATCTTGGTACCGACCCGCGCATAGGAAATCGGCTCGACAGTGCCCGTGGCATAGACAGCCTCGACCGCCATGCCGCGTGTCGGCGCCGCGACCTGAACGGCCGGCGCGCGCAGGAACAGGAAATAGACCGCAAGCAATAGAAGGATGACGAGCGCGACGCCGCCACCCCAGATCATGCGCTGTCGCAAAGTGCCTCCGCCGCTCTTCGGGCTGTTCACAGATGACAACTTATATAGCAGAATCGACGGCGGAATGCGCAAAGCCTGAACGGACGCAATGCCGCATCGGAAATCGGGGGAACGACGGATGAACGGAAACGAGACACAGACGAAGGTAATCCGGGGATTTGCATGGGCCGATCTTGCGATCACATTGCCTTTCGCCCTGCCCTTCATCGCCGAGGCGGTGATCTCGCTGCTCTGGTTCCTCGACAGATGGCTCGGCTTCGACACGCCGTCGATCATGTTCGAGGCCGGTCCCTTCGGTCTGATGTTCGTTCATATCATGGGTGTGCTCGGCGTCGTCTGGGCGCTGGCGCGGCTGCGTCGTCCAGAAGCCGACCTCGCGCGGATGGATGCGCGCGCCCGCCTCGCCGTGACGGCGCTGATCCTTTATGCGATTGCGCTGGGTGCAACGCCGGTGTTGTGGCTCTTCGTGATAAGCGAGGTCGCGGGCAGCGCGGCGCAGTTCGCGGTCCTGCGGCGAAAATCGGCTCAGTGAAAATCGCGGCTTTTCGGCACGAAGCGCGCGGCGCGCAGCCGCCGTTCTTCGTGCCGGGCGGTCGCCGCTTCGCGCGGGTCGCGCGACACGCGCTTTACCTCGTCGACCGGCGACAGCGCCGCCTCGCCGATATCGCCGATGTCGGACACGAGCGCCAGTTCATGCGTCAGGTCTTCAAGTTCCTCGGCCACGACATGAATGACAATTCCCTCTTTCTGCACCCGTCCACGCACCAGCAGAAGCCGCGAGGAAATGACGACGCGCCGCCGCGCCTCGAAGAGCTTCGGCCAGATGATGATGTTGGCAATGCCCGTTTCGTCTTCGAGCGTCGCGAAAATAACGCCGCTCGCCGTGCCCGGCCGCTGCCGCACCAGCACCAGCCCGGCCAGCGTCACGCGACGGCCTGCTTCTGTCACCTTGAGCCCGGCATGCGGCATTGCACCCCGCGCCGCAAAGCGCGACCGCAGGAAGGAAACCGGATGCGCCTTCAGCGACAGCCGGAGCGTCGCGTAATCGAGCACCACATGCTCGCCAAGCGGCATGGCCGGCAGCGCCATTTCTTCCTCGCGCTGGAACCCGCCCTCCTCCAGCGCCGCAAACAGCGGTAGTGCGGCCGGCTGCCTGCCGGTGCTCCCGCCGCCATGACCGCCAAGCCCACGCACCGCCCAGAGCGCCGCCCGCCGGTCGAACCCCAGCGAGCGGAAGGTATCCGCGTCCGCCAGCCGTTCGATGACGCGCGGACCGAGACCCGTCCTCAACCAGAAGTGACGCACGGAATCGAAACCGCCGCCGCGCCTTTCCTCGACGATCCGGCCCGATGCTTCCTGAAACCCTTTCACCTGCCGGAAACCGAGCCTGACGGCACACTTGTCCCCGGGTCGCTTTTCAAGCGTACAGTCCCAGTCGCTGTGATTGACGTCGACCTCGCATATTTCGACACCATGCTTCCGCGCATCGCGCACAAGCTGGGCGGCGGCATAAAAACCCATCGGCTGCGCATTGAGGATCGCCGCGCAGAACACATCCGGATAATGATGTTTGAGCCAGGCGGAAACATAGGCCAGCAGCGCGAAGCTCGCGGCATGGCTTTCGGGAAAGCCGTAATCGGCAAAGCCCTCGATCTGCTTGAAGCAGCGTTCGGCGAAATCGGCTTCGTATCCGTTGGCGAGCATGCCCGCGATGAACTTGTCGCGATACATGCCGATCGTGCCGGACTTGCGGAACGTCGCCATGGCGCGCCGCAACTGGTCGGACTCGCCCGGCGTGAAGCCCGCCGCGACAATCGCGATTTTCATCGCCTGCTCCTGGAACAGCGGCACGCCAAAGGTCTTGCACAACACGTCTTCGAGAACCTTGGAGGGATAGGTGACTTTCTCCGCTCCGCTGCGCCGTCGCAAATAAGGATGAACCATGTCGCCCTGAATGGGACCCGGCCGGACGATCGCCACCTCGACCACGAGATCGTAAAAGCAGCGCGGGCGCAGCCGCGGCAACATCGACATCTGCGCCCGGCTTTCCACCTGGAAGACGCCGATGGCATCCGCCTCGCACAGCATGTCGTAAACGCCCTTGTCGTCCTGCGGCACATCGGCAAGTCCCATACGAATGCCGTAATGCTTGTCGAGCAGATCGAAGGCGCGCCGGATGCAGCTCAACATACCGAGCGCCAGCACGTCGATCTTGAGGATGCCCAGCGTGTCGAGATCGTCCTTGTCCCATTCGACAAAGGTACGGTCATCCATCGCCGCGTTCTGGATCGGCACGACGTCTTCGAGCGGCCCTTTGGTAATGACGAAACCGCCCACATGCTGCGAAAGATGGCGCGGAAAGCCGATCAGTTCCCGCGCCAGCACCAACGCCTGCTGCAAGGTCCTGTCGCCGGGATCGAGCCCGGCCTCGCGCGCATCCTTTTCCGAGATGCCGCTGTTCGACCAGCCCCATGTCGAGCGCGAGAGCGCGTTGACGACATCCTCCGACAGCCCGAAAACCTTGCCGACATCGCGAATGGCGCTGCGCGAACGATAGGAAATGACCGTCGCGGCAATACCCGCGCGATGCCGCCCGTATTTTTCGTAGATATACTGGATCACCTCCTCGCGCCGCTCATGCTCGAAATCGACATCGATATCGGGCGGCTCGTTGCGATCCTTCGAGACGAACCGCTCGAACAGAAGATCGATCTCGGTCGGGTTGACCGACGTAATGCCGAGACAGAAACAGACCGAGGAATTGGCCGCCGAGCCCCGCCCTTGACAGAGTATGTTTTGCTCTCGCGCATAGCGCACGATATCGTGCACGGTCAGAAAATAAGGCGCGTATTTCATCTCGCCGATCAACGCCAGCTCATGCGCTATGGTTGCTTTGAGCTTGGGGGCGATACCGCCGGGAAACCGCCTTGCGGCCCCCTCCCATGTCAGCCGCTCGAGAAGTTGCTGCGGTGTCTCATGCGCGGAAAAATTGTCGGCCGGGTATTCGTAACGAAGTTCGTCGAGCGAAAATGCGCAGCGCGCAACGATGTCGCCCGTCGAGGCCAGCGCCTGCGGCGCATGATCGAGAAGCCGCGCCATCTCCGCCCCGCTTTTGACATGCCGCTCGGCATTGGCCGCGAGCCGGAACCCCGCCTCCGCCAGCGTGCAATGCGCGCGGACGCAGGTCACGACATCGGCCAGCGGTTTGCGGTCCGGCGTGTGATAAAGCACATCGTTTGTGGCGACGAGCGGAACGTCCGCCTCTCGCGCCATGCGGTCGAGCAGAACGAAACGGCGTTTGTCGTCGGCGCGGTAGAGCGGCGCGAGACCGAGCCAGACCGAACCCGGATAGGCTTGCGCGAGTTGCGCGAGCGAGGCAGCGAAATCCTTGCCCGGCACCGGCGGCGGCATGGCGATGAAACATTGCCCCTCACCATGCGCCAGCACATCGCCAAGCGTCAGATGGCATTGCCCCTTGGCCGCGCGCCGGTTGCCGAGCGTCAGCAGTCGCGTCAGCCGCGCATAGGCCGCCCGATCTTGCGGATAGGCGATAACCTCGAACCCGTCCATTGTCGCCAGACGCGCGCCGACAAGCAGCCGCAAGTCCGCTTCCTTCGCCGCTGCATGCGCGCGCACGACGCCTGCCAGCGTATTGCGGTCGGCGATGCCGATCGCCGCAAGCCTCTGCGCCTTCGCCGCCAGCACCAGCTCATCGGCATGCGATGCTCCGCGCAGGAAACTGAAATTGCTCGCAATCGCAAGCTCGGCATATGACGTGCTCATTCGAACACCCCGTGCAGATACCAGCGCGGCCCTTCCGTATCGCGCAGGTAAAGCCCGTCGCGGTAAAGCCAGAAGCGCCGCCCCTCGGCATCCTCCACGCGGTAGTAATCGCGCGTGCGCCTTTCGCCCCGTCGCCACCATTCGGGCGCGATCCGCTCCGGCCCCTCGGCCCGCGTCACCCGATGCGTGACGCGCCGCCAGCGGAAAATGCGCGGCGGCCCTTCCGGCACTTCGGCAACCGCTTCCACAGGCTCCGGCCGCGCCAACAGCCTGATCGGCCGGGCAAGACTTCCCGCCAGCGCCGCCGCCATCTGTTCTTCGACTTGCGCCCGCCAGCCGCGCATTGCCGGTGTCGCGCCACGCACCGCAGACACGGAAACGACAGCCCGTTCGGGAATATGGCTGGCGCGCGGTTCGAGCCGAACGATGCGTTCATGGCCGAGCCGGGCGCCGAGCCGGTCGATGATCTGCGCCAGGGCTTCCGCATCAGCGCCCTCTGCATCGAAACGGTCCTGCGCCGGCGCCAGCGTATCTGTCGCAAGCGCCGCCAGCATTGCCGCTTCGATACCGAAACCCGCGTCGAAATCGTCGCCGGCCTGCGCAAGTTTTTCACGAAAAAGCCGCGCCAGATGCAGGGCATCATGCGAGGGAGCGGCCGTACCGGCGAAAAGTCGCGTCACCTCGCCATCGGCACGAAACAGCGTCAGTTCGAGCCGCCGCGCCCCGCGCCGTTCATGCGCGAGCAACCGGCAGAGTTCGCCGGCGAGAAGCCGCACCGCCTCTTCGATGTCTTCGGTTCGCGTCAACCCCTCGGCAAATATCCCGCGCGCACGGAAAGGCGCGGGCGGACGCAGCGGCGAAATCGGCTCGCGCGCAAAACCGAGCGCTTCGTCGAGACGCTGCGCCACATGCCGCCCGAACCGCGCGGTAATGGGCGCGCGCGGTTTGCCATAGAGATCGCCGGCGCGTTTGAGGCCGAGCCGCATCAGTCCGTCGACTGTCGCATCGTCGAGGCGCAGCGCCGCCACCGGCAATTTTTCGAGCGCCGCCGCCTCGTCCCCCGGCAGCAGGATGAAAGCCGGCGCCGTGCCATAGCGCGCCAGCGCCCAGGCCGCGCCCGGTGTCGAGGCGACGGCCACCCGCACCGTCAATCCGAAGCCATGAAGCCGCTTCTGCAAATCGGCAACGAGCGCCGCCTCGCCGCCGAACAGATGATCGCAACCGCTGATGTCGAGCATGAGCCCGTCGGGCTCTTCGCCGATCCCTGCAGGATCAACCGCCGTCCACGGCGTGTAGCGCCCGCACCAGAGCGCAAGCCGCTTCAGCGCCGCCCGGTCGGCCGCAAAATCGGCGGCCCGCAATTCGAGCCCCGGGCAAAGCGTCATCGCGTCGGGCACGAGCTGCCCCGGCGCAACGCCGGCCGCCGCCGCCGTCCTGTTGCACGCGGTCACGCGGACGCCGCCCTGCCCCGGCGCGGCCAGCGCCAGCGGTGCCTTGGGTGCCTGAACCTTGCCGCGTGTCCGGCGATCCGCCCGGTAAAGCCGCTCCACCGGCCAGTGCGGCAGCCAAACCGCGGCAACCCGCCTTTTTTCGTCCATCCGCATAGCCGGCAAGGCCCGTTAAAGGAACAAATAGAGAACATGTACTTTGGCCCCGCCCGGTCCCAAAGGCGAGTCGAATCTCGCGCTGCCCTGTTTTTGCCTGAAAAGGACGTAGGATGAGCCTTGCCACACCCGAAAGGCATTCGCCCATGACGAAGCATCCGCTCTTCATTCTCGCACTGGCCATACCGCTGGCGCTGGCCGCCTGCGCCGACCCGCAAGCCGAGCAGGCGCGTCTCGATGCGCTCGACCACAAGAATTGCACCGATCTCGGCTTCGAGCCCGGCACCGAGGCCTATGGCAATTGCCGGCTGAAGATGAGGGAAATCCGCGCGAAGGAAGAAGGCAGCCGTTCGCCCAATATCGGGTTTGGCGTCGGCATCGGCGTCAGCAAGGGTTTCTGATGCACGGAGAGAGGAGTTTCGCATGAAGATCGCGAAAACGGCTCTGGCTTTCACGGCATTTCTGGCGCTCGCCGCCTGTGCGAACCCGCAGGAACAGGCGGCGCGCGCCGCCGCCCAGACGCAGGCCGACGGCGCGGAATGCGAACGGCTCGGCTTCACGCCCGGCACCGAAGCCTTCGCCAATTGTCAGTTGAAGCTGAAGGAAATTCGCGCCCAGGAGCAAAACACGCAAGCCCTGCGGCGCGCGCAGACGCCGCCGCCCTTCTGGGGCCCCTGGCCGGGCTACTATCCTCACCCTTATCCTTACAGGCGCTGGTAACTCAGGCGCTTTGCCTGAACGCCACCACGCGCGCCTCCGCCGGCACGGGCGGCGTTTCTTTGAACGCGGGCACAATCGCGTCGGCGAGCACGAAACCTTTGTCGCCCCCATGCCACGCCACGTTCCATGCGCCCGGCGCCCCGCCGCGAACCCGCGCCAGCGCCGCGCGCCAGCAGGATGCGCCGGTCAATCCGCCAAATTTCTCCGTACCGGGAACAATGCGGCCGGGAAGAGCTGCGATGCGCCAGCGTGTGACGGCCGCACTGGCCGCGCCGCCGCCATGCCCCGTAAACAGAAGTACCGGCGTTCCCTTTTCTTCCGCCGCCAGTTGCAACCGCCGCGTCGCCGTCAGATCGAGCGCGGCGGCGCGCCCGTCCACCTCGCCGATAACGGCGGCAAAGACGCCGGACCGCAACGCCTCCTCCATCGCCCACAGGCAATCGGTAGCGCTACCCGGCAGCGCAAGCACAAGCCGCGTCGGATCGAGCCCGAACGCGGCAAGCCCCGGCCCGTAAAGCGCGCCGATGTCGAAGGGCGGTTGCGCCGATTGGCACCAGAGCACGGGACCGGACCCGTTTTCGGCAAAGCATGCGGCAAGCGCCGCCAGGAAACCCGTCGTCGCGCCCATGTCGCGGTAATCCTCGGCACCCACCTCATGCAAGGCTCCGGCTTTCAGACCGCCGCCCGGCAGCGCTGCGTCGATCACTTCGACGCCCAGCGATACGAAACGCCCGCCCGCCTCCGCAAATTCGGCGGAAGGCCCCGCAATACGGGTCCTGAGATCGGCGACAAGCGCGGCTCTGGCATCCTGTTGTGAAAGCGGCGGCATGGCAAACCCGTTGTTCTTGTTTTGTTCTAAACATTCGCCGCAGCCAGGTCAAGAGCGCCAGCAACCGAACGCGACACTGGAAACTTATCGAAAACCCGGTCAGGCCTGCGCCACGCCCCAGTAATTGAAGCCCGCAACACGCGGCGTCGACGGCAGATACATCGTCTGCAGGTCGGCGATGCGGAAACCGCCCTTCTCGATCAGGGCCGGCATCTTGCGGTTGAGGTTGCAACCGCCGAACAGCACCTTCCACACCGGATTGATGCGGTCCTGCCACTTCGCCACGCCCTCGTCCGGCGCCGCGCCATGCTCGCAGAAAACGAGCTTGCCGCCCGGCTTCAGCACGCGCTTCATGCCCTCGAGCGCCTTCACCGGATCGGGAATGGTGCAAAGACTGAAGGTGCAGAGCACCGTGTCGATGCTTGCGTCGTCGAGCGGTATCTGCTCGCCCGGCAAGCCGATGAATTCGACCGGAAAGGAAAGATCCTTCGCCCGTTCGCCGGCAAGTTTCCACGACGCCTCGGAAGGATCGAGCCCGATGACCTTCGTCACTTTCGCGGGATCGTAATAAGGCAGGTTGAGGCCCGTGCCGATGCCGATTTCGAGCACCGTTCCCTCGGCCATCGGCACCACCTTCTTGCGCTGATAGCGGATAGGCTTCGTCCCGCAGGCGCAGTTGATGATATGCGGCACGATCCGGTTTTCATAAAAGCCCATGGCAATGTCCCCTTGCGTCGAACAGCGCGGAGTATGACGCCGCCTATTCGCTAGCGCCACTCCGAAACGCCGAAACGCAGCAGCCGGTCGCCATCGACCGGCCCAACGGTTCGTCCGCGCCCCTTGAGCCCCAGTGCTGCCGCACGCAGCAGCCGCTTTTCGCGCAAGGCGCTGGCCCGCCGGACACCCGCCGAAAGCGCCTGCCAGACCGCCTCGGGTTCGATGAGCCCCGTCCCACCAGTCACCCGCCGTCCCTTCCAGCCCATATCGAAAAGCCGGTCGCGCAGACGCGCCGGTTCGCGCCCCGCACCCGCCACATCGCCCGCATCGGCGAGAACCGATGCGACGAGGCCCGCCAGCGCCGCGCCACGCGCCTGCACAGACACGAGATCGATAAGGCCCGATGTCGGCGCCGGCGAATGAGTGCCGCCAAGCCCAACGCCGCCCTGCAATTCGGCGCCGAGAGCAGCGGAAAACTCGCGCAGCACCGGCAGAAGGCCGGCGCGCGGCGGAACCGCCGATCCCGCTTCCCGATGAACGGCAATGACGCCGTCGAGCGATACGAACAAAGATGCGCCGCCGCACCGCTCGCGCATCGCGGCAACAACCACGTCGCAAATCGCCCCCGGAAGCGCTGCGAGCACCGGCGGCAAACTGTCCGCGGGCAATGCGTCGCGCACGGTCTGGTGTGCATCCATCGCCAGCCGGCCCGCTTTCCCGCGCGGCAACACATCGGCAGATCCGCCGGCAAGAAGTTCCGCATCGGCAATCAGCGTCTGCGAAACCTCGCGCGCCGCGTCCATGCCGGCATCGAGTGCCTCGCGCGCACCGTCGCCGCCCGCCTCCATGCGAAGCAGGCCGGGCCAGATTTCGAATTCTTTTTCAACGAAAGGCGCTGTAGCCAGCATGACGGAAACTCGACAAGCAGATGGTCATTCGACGATACGAACCGGCGCATCGGTATGGAAAACCGATTTCTGGCCGAAGCGGTCCATATATTCGGTCTTGATGTCCGCAAGCGCCGCCGCGGCTTCCGGCGTCTCGCCGTGAACGACAATGACGATCTTGGTCGCCTCCCGAACGATCGGCGCATCGGCAAGCGCCGGATCCCGCCACTGGCCGTAGGCGTCGGCAACCGTCAATCCGTCGGGAAAACGCGGCGTCACGACCTCGGCCAGAAACCTCGTCCAGTCACGCTCGCTGACCGTACCGCCACCGGAAAGCGCGAGCCCGAAGTAAAGTGTCGACTGCACGGCACCAACCGGCGGATCGGCAAACGCTTCACGCGGCACCGCAACGGCGACGAACAGAACGACAAGAATGGTGCAAATGAATCGGCGGCTCATGGTCCCTACTCTGGACCTTGCGGCGTCCGTTCGCCAGCCCTCAGGCCGCCTCGCGCAATGCGACATCGGCAATCCGCAGACGCAACCCGTCGAGTTCGGCCGACATGATGAGCTGGCAGGACAGCCGCGACCAGTCGCCGCCATAGTTCTGGTCGAGCATGTCGACCTCGTCCTCACGCGGCGGATGAAGCTTTGCCGTCCATTCGGGATCGACTTCCACCTGGCAGGTGCCGCAAGCGCAGGCGCCGCCGCATTCGGCGACGATCGGAAAGCCGTAATCGCGGATGATTTCCATCACCCGCCAGCCTTCGGCGGCTTCGAGCGCGTGCTCGATGCCTTTCTGGTCCACAAGAACGATACGCATTTCTTGCTCCGGCCGTTCGATGGTTCAGGCAACGCCTAGCTTCTTTTGCAGGCTGGTCGACGAGGTCGTGTACTGGAAGGTCAGCTTGGCGTCCGGATTGGCATGACGGAAAGCCGCCTGCGCCATAAGCGCCGCCTCGTGGAAGCCCGAGAGAATGAGCTTCAGCTTGCCCGGATAGGTGTTGATATCGCCGATGGCGAAAATGCCTTCGACATTGGTCTGGAACTTCTCGGTATCGACGGGGATCAGGTTCTCGTGGAGGTTGAGACCCCAATTGGCGATCGGCCCGAGCTTCATGGTGAGGCCGAAGAACGGCAGCAGCGTGTCGCACTCGACCTGGAAATCGTTGCCGTCATTGCCCTTCACGGTGACGCCTTCAAGTTGGCCGTTGTCGCCATGCAGCGCCGTGATCTGACCGAGATGGAATTGCATCTTCTTTTCGTCCACCAGCGCATGCATCTTCTTCACGCTGTCGGGCGCGGCGCGGAAGCCGTCGCGGCGATGGATGAGCTGCATGGAGGCCGCGACCGGCTGCAGGTTGATCGTCCAGTCGAGCGCGCTGTCGCCGCCGCCGGAAATCAGGATGTTCTTGCCGCGGAAAGTTTCCATGCGCTTGACAGCATAGAAGACCGATTTGCCTTCATAGGCCTCGATGCCGGGGATCGGCGGCTTCTTCGGCTGGAAACTGCCGCCGCCCGCCGCGATCACGACGACCTTCGCCTCGAACACGAGACCGCCATCGGTCTTCACCCGCCAGCGCCCGTCGGGCAGCTTTTCGAGTTCCTCGACCATTTCGTTGTAATGAAATTCCGGCTTGAACGGCGCCGCCTGCTCCATCAGACGATCGGTCAGCTCCTGGCCGCTGACGACGGGAAGCCCCGGAATGTCGTAGATCGGCTTTTCGGGATAGAGCTCGGCGCATTGCCCGCCCGACCGGTCGAGAATATCGATCAGATGGCATTTCATATCGAGCAAGCCCAGCTCGAACACCGCGAACAGACCGCAAGGCCCCGCTCCGATGATGACCACGTCCGTCGAAATCGCTTCTTGCGTCATAGCCGGCATCCGTCTGTTTTTGTCCCGCCATCGGGACCAAAATAACTTGCAAACTATGTGATTTAATATATTTCACAAGCTGCGCCGCTTATATAGGGGCGCGGGGCCTTGCCGCCAAGCACAAATTGCAAAATGGCGGCGTTCCGCGTCGATTTGCGGCGGGCCAAACCCGTGACATTCGGCCGGGCCACCTTATTTTATCGGGGACGCAGCCCCTGGACGCGGAGACGAGAATGGTCAAGTGCAACACGATGGCGGATGTCCGCCGCGAGATCGACCGGATCGACCGTGCGCTGGTGAAGCTGCTGGCCGAGCGGCAGACCTATATCGAACAGGCCGGTGCGATCAAGGGCGAGCGGACGAAGGTGCGCGACGAGGCGCGGATCGAGGAGGTCGTACAAAAAGTACTGGCCGAAGCCGACCGCGAAGGACTGTCGCGCGCCATCGCCGATCCGCTGTGGCGGCTCCTGATCGAAAAATCGATTGAACACGAATACGAAATTTTCGATGCAAAGCCGCGCGCTACCGGCACCGGCGACTGACAGCCGCCGGCACTGAAGGGTCAGCCCTTTTTGGTCAGCGCCATTTCCTCCGACAAGGCGCGCGCAACGCTCGGGCGCTGCGCAAGATCGGCGTAGTAGGTTTCAAGCACCGGCCAACGGCTGCGATCGATGCCGGCAAAGCCGCACAGCGTCAGCACGAAAAACGCATAGGCATCGGCAACGGTGAAGCGCTCGCCGATGAGATAACGCCGTCCCGTCAGCATTCCCGCCAGCGCGCCGAATTTGACGGGCGCGACTTCATCGCGTGCGAACGCCTTCGCCTCGGGCGGCGACGCAGGATTGAAGATCGCGGCGAGCACCTGCTTGTGCAGTTCGGTTGCGATGAAGTTGAGGCATTCCTGCAAGCGGTAACGTTCCATCGTTCCGAAGGCCGGCGCCAGACCGGAATCCGGATTGCGGTCGGCGACATATTGCAGAACGGCCGGACCTTCGGTGAGCAGTTGCCCGTCATCGAGCCGCAGCGTCGGCACCTGCCCCTTCGGATTGATCGCATAGAAGTCGGAGCCGTCCGCCAACTGCTTGGTCGCGAGCGCGACCGGATGAAATGAAGCGGCCTCACCCTGCCCCGACTCGTAGAGGGCGATGCGTGTTGCGATCGAGCAAGCCATTGGCGCGAAATAGAGATCCATGATTATCCCCGCGGGTTGATTTTTTGTACCGATCCGAATAATATTGAATCCGGCTCCATCGTCAATGATTTTTTGCGAATTGGTACAAAATGTTGAAAAAGCCCCGTGGACGACCGCGCGCCTATGATCCCGACGTTGCGCTATGGCAGGCGCTGGAAACATTCTGGGCGAACGGTTTCAGCCGCACGTCGCTCGATGCGCTGGCCGAGGCGACCGGCATGAACCGGCCGAGCCTTTATGCGGCGTTCGGCGACAAGAAATCGCTCTACCTGAAATCCTTCGAATGCTTTGCCGGACAATTGCACGCGGCGCTCGACAACGCGGCACATAGCAAGGCGCCGCTCGACGCGACGTTGCAGGACTTCTTTCGAAACGCGATCGAGATTTATATGTCGGGTCCGGACGGTCCGCGCGGCTGCTTCATCATCTGCACCGCACCGGCGGAGGCCGCGATGGATGCCGACATTCACGCGGCGCTGAAAGCGGCGCTGGCCGAAATCGACAAAGGGCTCGAAATCCCGTTTGCGAAGGCAAAGGCCGAAGGACGCCTGCCGCCCGATGCCGACACCGCCGCGCTGGCGCGCATTGCGGCGTCCGTTCTGCACAGCCTCGCGGTCAGGGCGCGCGCCGGCGAAACGAAAGAAGCGCTGCACGCCCTGGCGCGGCAGAGTGTGCAATCGCTGTGCTGATGTAAGCGTCGAAAGGAAAAGACGTCTCAGAACTGCTTTTCGGGCAGGTTGACCACAAGCCCGTCGAGCTCGTCCGTCACCTTGATCTGGCACGACAGACGCGAATTCTCGCGCACGTCGAAAGCGAAATCGAGCATGTCTTCTTCCATGCTCTCCGCCGGTCCGACTTTCTCTTTCCACGCATCGGCCACATAGACATGGCAGGTCGCGCAGGCGCAGGCGCCGCCGCAATCGGCATCGATGCCGGGCACCGAATTCTTGATGGCGCCTTCCATCACGGTCATGCCGTTCTCGACATCGATCGCGTGTTCCGTGCCGTTGTGTTCGATAAAGGTGATCTTCGCCATCTTGATTTTCTTGCCGGTGTTGGAAGGCTCCCTGGGGACCCCGCGAGAGGGCCGGCACATAGATGCCGCAGCGGCTTCGGCTTTTCAACCCCTCAATCCGGTTAACCCCCGCATAAGCCGCCGACAAGACGCCGCACCCCCTGTTGTCGGCCTGTCGCGGGCGGCGCATAGTCTGGGGCAACGACGAAAAACCGGCAGGAGCGCAACGGAAATGCCAGAGCCCAAGCAGGCGCCCATGAACGTCCTTTTCATCACCGCCGACCAGTGGCGCGGCGAGTGCCTTTCGGCCCGCGGCCACCCGACGGTCCGGACGCCCAACCTCGACGCGCTGGCGAAGGACGGCGTTCTTTTCCGCAACCACTTCGCCAACACCGCGCCCTGCGGCCCCTCGCGCGCCTCGCTGCACACCGGCATGTATCTGCAGAACCATCGCTCGGCGACCAACGGAACGCCGCTCGACGCGCGCCACACCAACTGGGCGAAGGAGGCCGCGCGCATCGGCTACGACCCGGTGCTCTTCGGTTACACCGATACGAGCCAGGACCCGCGCGCCGAAGATCCCGAAAGCCCGTGGCTGCTGACTTACGAGGGCCCGCTGCCCGGCATCCGCCCGATCTGCATGATGGGTACCTGGCCGACGCCGTGGACGGACGATCTGAAGAAGCGCGGCTACGAGGTGCCGGCCGACATTCGCTATGCCTATGGCCACCGCGCGCCGGGCCCGGAATACGAGGACGGCGCCGCTGTGCCCCGCCCGCTCGTCTATCCGAACGAGGTCGACGACACGGCGTTCCTGACCAACCGCCTGATGGAATATATCGGCGACGCGACGAAGCCTTTCGTGGCGCATCTTTCGCTCTTGCGCCCGCACCCGCCCTTCGTCGCGCCGGAACCTTACAACGCGATGTACGATCCCGAAAATGTGCCGGGCTTCGCACGGCGCGCGACGGTGGAAGAAGAAGCGGCGCAGCATCCCTGGCTCGAACACCAGCTCGGCCGCAAGCTTTTCCGCGCGCCGGCCGACGAGAAAAAACTCCGCAGGCTGAAGGCCGTCTATTACGGGCTGATGTCGGAAGTCGACGCCGCGCTCGGCCGCGTTTTCGCCTTCCTGAAGGAGACCGGCCGCTGGGACAACACGCTGATCGTCTTCACCTCCGATCACGGCGAACAGATGGGCGACCGCTGGCTGCTTGGAAAATGCGGCTGGTTCGATGCGTCCTATCACATTCCGCTGATCGTCCGCGACCCGAAGCCGGCGGCCGACGGCACGCGCGGAACGGTGGTCGATCGGTTCACGGAGAATGTCGACATCATGCCGACCATGCTCGATTTCATCGGCGCCGAAACGCCGGTGCAATGCGACGGTAAATCGCTGATGCCGTTCTTGCGCGATGGAAAAGCGCCCGCGAACTGGCGGCGCGAAGCCCATTGGGAATATGATTTCCGCGATCCGGCCGACGACAGCGCCGAGAAGCGCCTCGGCCTGACGCTGCATCAATGCACGATGAACATTCTGCGCGGGGATCGCTACAAATACGTCCACTTCACGCATCTGCCGCCGCTCTTTTTCGACCTCGAAAAAGACCCGCATGAATTCGAAAATCTGGCGGCAAAGCCCGAATATCTTCCTCTGGTGCTCGAACATGCGCAAAAACTGCTTTCCTGGCGGATGAACCACGACGAACAGACGCTGACCCATATCGCGTTGACCGACGACGGACCCGTGGAGCGCAAGGCGGCGCGCTATTGATCCGTGGACGGATTTTAAGGGCGCCGCGAAGGCCGGGGATAAGTTTTTTGAAAGGCAAAAAGCGGGGATAAACCGCCCGACTGTCATCGAACTGTCAAAAATCTGTCACAAACAGATTTCGAGGCAAGTTATCCCCGGGGACAAGTCGCACTTATCCCCGGTGGTGAGCGATCAGGAGAGACGAAATCGGAGACGAATTGAGAGACGGGCGCGGAGACCGGGACAGCGCGTTTGAAAGAGACCGGTTAGGGGTGTTTTCCGGTGCGATCGGGTGGGCACATTTCGGTGTCCGGTTCGGTGCGATTCAAGGCGACAAGTAGAGGGCTGAATTGAGCGTGGTCGAAAGAGACGAATTCGTAGTCGTTCGAGGCACGCGCACGGCCGTGGGAACATTCGCGCCGAAAGGCCCCCTCACCCGTCCCACCTTCGGTGGGCCCCTTCCCTCTCCCCGATGGGGAGAGGGACAAGAGCGATTCAACCCTTGACCTCAGCCCATGAAATCGAAGCCGTCGTAATCGGCGCGGGCGTTGTCGGGCTCGCCTGCGCGCGGGCGCTGGCGCTCAAGGGCCGCGAGGTTGTGGTGCTGGAGCGGGCGGGCGCGATCGGCACCGAAACCTCGTCGCGCAACAGCGAGGTGATCCATGCCGGCATCTATTATCCGCAAGGAAGCCTGAAGGCGCGGCTTTGCGTTGCGGGCCGCGCGGCGCTTTACGATTTTCTCGAGACGCGGAAGCTGCCGCACAAGCGGACGGCCAAGCTGATCGTCGCGGGCGATGCGGGCGAGGCGCAGGCACTCGAAGGGATCGCGGGCCGCGCGCATGCAAACGGCGTGAACGATTTGCGGGCGCTGACCGGCACGGAGGCGCGCGCGCTGGAACCGGCGCTCCGCGCGGAGGCGGCGCTGCTCTCGCCCTCGACCGGCATTGTCGATGCTGCCGCATTGATGCTCGCCCTGCGCGGCGAGATGGAGGATGCGGGCGGCGCGATCGCCTTCAACACCGAATTCGTGCGGGCGGAACGCGGGGCGGATGGTTTTGCGGTTGATGCGGGCGGGACGCGGCTGACGACGCGGCTGCTGGTCAATGCGGCGGGCCTGCGCGCGGCGCGTGTCGCGCGCGCGATCGAGGGGCTCGATGCGGGCCATGTACCCGAATTGCATTTCGCGCGCGGCAATTATTTTTCATGCGCGGCGCGCGCGCCTTTTTCGCGGCTGATCTATCCGGTGCCGGTTGCGGGCGGGCTCGGCGTGCATCTGACGCTCGACATGGGCGGGCAAGCGCGCTTCGGGCCGGATGTCGAATGGATCGCGGAGAGCGAGACGCAAGACTACCGCGTCGACGCTGCGCGCGGCGAGGCGTTCTATGCGGCGATCAGGCGCTACTGGCCGGCGCTGGCGGACGGCGCGCTGGCGCCCGCCTATGCCGGCGTGCGGCCGAAGCTCGCGCGCGGCGACAGCGACTTTTCAATCGCGGGGCCGGAGGCACATCGCGTGCCGGGCCTCGTCAACCTCTTCGGCATCGAAAGCCCGGGCCTGACGGCCGCGCTGGCGATTGCCGATGAGGTTGTGGAGATGCTGGGGGAGTAGACCCGTGGACGGAGCGTTTTTGAAACGTGTCCAACCCTCCCCTTGTCATCCCGGCGAAAGCCGGGATCCATGAGCGGTCGCAGCAAACAGGAGAGTCACATGGACCCCGGCTTTCGCCGGGGTGACACCTGTGGATGAGGCGGCGGCGGAGAGAAATTCGCGCTTACGCGTCGACGACGCTGTCGATGAAGCTGTTGACGGCGGCGACGGCGTCGCGGAGGCGGGCGAGGATGTCGTCGCGGCCTTCGCCGTCGACGGCCATCCACTCGGCTTCCTCGGCAAGCGCGGCGAGCGGCCAGGCGCCGAGGCCCTTGGCCGAACCTTTGAGGCTGTGCGTCGCGTTCTTCCAGTCGATGGCGGTGACGGCGCTTTCGATGCGCTCGATATAGATGCCGGCCTGGGCGCGGAAAAGACCGAGAAGTTCGATCTCGAGGGCGCGGTTGCCGAGCGTGTATTTGGAGAGATGCACGAGGTCGAGCGGCCGGCGCGCATCCGGACGCGGCGTCTCACCGGCATGAAAGCCCATGCCCGCACCTCGAACCGCCGTCGCTGCTGTCGCCTGGGGTTTCATCGCACCCGCTCCATCCCGGTTTGCCGTTGCCGGGAAGTCTAGGGGCGCAGGCGCTGCGGAATCGTTAAGCGCCGGGCGCAGCGGCCTACACGAAAGCCGCTATGGGCCGTTATGGACGCAATCGCCATTGCAATTATGGTTAACAAAGGCCTAAGATGTCCTGTCGGTGCGCATGGCGGTCCCCAAGAGCCGCAGGCCCGCGCCGGTAAGCCCCCTATTTGCCCCTCGGCATGCCCCCCGTGCCAAGGGGTTTTCTTTTTCAAGGAGGGGTTTTTCTCTGGCGGCGCTTATGGTTGACGGCGCGGGGGCCTTCGGACAGGCTGGAACAATGTGGCGGCGGGCATGCCCGGATTGTGGCCGGGGGAGGCCGGAAACCTTATGAAAAACAAAGATTTGCCGTCCCCGTCCGGGGCGGCCGAAAGCGGCAATGCGAGCCCCGACACGGCCGAGCCGCCGGTGCGCGCCGCCAACGAGGACAGCCCGACCGGCGGGGCGCTGATGAAGCTGATCCAGCGCCGCCCCTCCCCGCGCATTCTCGGCACCGCGCTTGTCGCGAGCCTCGCCGTTCTCGGCGCCGAAGCCGCCTTCCTCTGGGGGCAATACGGGATCGACGGTCTGCAGGCGCTGACGCAGCTCGAGACCGGGCTGATCGCGGCCGCGGCGCTCGCGCCGCTGACGCTGATCTGGATGCTGGCCTTCGTGGTATGGCGCGGCCAGGAAATGCGGCTGATGGCCGACGCGCTGGCGCGCACCGCGATCCGCCTGTCGGACCCGGAGGATTTCGCCACCGGCCAGATCGCGACGATTTCGGGCGCGGTCCGGCGGGAACTTGGCGAAATGCGCCACGGGCTCGACGCGGCGCTGAAACAGGCGACCGAGCTGAAGGAGCTGGTGACGCGCGAGGTCGAGGAGATCGACCGGGGCTCCGGCCGCGCCGAATTCCGCACACGGACGATGGAGGAACTTCTCGGCCGCCACCGCGAGAGCCTTGAAGAAATCGCCCGGACGCTCGGCAGCGAGAGCGACGTGATTTCGCGCGCCATCCGCGAACAGGTGGACGCCGTGCGCGGGCTGACCGGAAAGGCCGAAAGCGACCTCAAGGCGGCGGGCGACGCCGTGGCCGAGCAGGCCGAAACGCTGGGCCGCGT
Organism: Parvibaculum sp.; assembly: GCF_019635935.1. Classification (NCBI taxonomy): domain Bacteria; kingdom Pseudomonadati; phylum Pseudomonadota; class Alphaproteobacteria; order Hyphomicrobiales; family Parvibaculaceae; genus Parvibaculum; species Parvibaculum sp. Next base: position 663,606 of record NZ_JAHBYN010000001.1, read on the forward strand.
CAGCGAGGCGGCCCGCGCCGGCGCCGACCAGACCGCAACGATGCTCGACCGGCAATCCTCGCGCCTCGAAGTGGTGGCGACGGATGCACTGGCAAAGGCCGACGACCTCGGCAAACGCTACGAGCAACAGCGCGCGATCATCGCCGACGCCGCCGACCGGCTGGAAAGCGAACAGGCGCGGATGGCGACCCTTTTCGACAATCATCGCCAGACCATGCGCGAAGCCGACGCGGCGCTTGCCCGCCACACCGAGGAAATCGGCCGCGCGGTGGAAGGCCTCGGCGCCGGCATCGAACTGACCTTCGAAAATGCCGCGGCGCGCGCCGCCACCTTGCGCGAAACCATCGCCGGCGAAATTCGCGCCGCCGCCGACGAGGCCGAAGGCGCCTCGACCGCCGTCAGCCGTTCGGCGGGCGCGGCCACGCGCGCCATCGGCGCCACCGTCGACGAATTGAAAGCCGCGACCGGCGCGCTCTCGACCGATGTCGCGCGCGCCGCGACGGCGGCCATCGAAAAGACCACCGACAAGGTGAAGGCCGCGACCGTCTCGATGAGCGAGGAAGTGACGCGCGTGACGGCGGCGCTGACGAGCGAGCTTGCCGGACGCACCGGCGAAATCCGAGGGCTGATCGAGGCGACGGCATCCGAAAGCGACAACGCGGCCGAACGCTTCAATGCCGCGATGATCCGCCTCGGCGGCACGGCGCGCGAGGCCGGCCGCGCCCTGCACGAAGCGACCGACGAACTGGCGAGCCGCATCGACGAATTGCCGGGCGAGGCGGCCGACAGCGCGCAGGCGCTGAAGGATGTGTTGCAGGAGCAGGTGTCGGCGCTGGCGACCATCGCCGAAATCGTCGTCCGCCATGCGCGCACGCTCGACCGCTCGGCGCCCATGCGCGGCGATGCCGGCCAGCCGATGCCGCAACGCATCGTCGCCGAAGCGCCGCGCGACAGCGCCGAGAACCAGCGCCGCTCGAGCATGTCGGAATTGCTGGCCGCCGCCGAGCGCCGGCCGGCCGCGCATGACGCCGACACGACAGGCGGCGGCGACCGCGACTTCCAGCGTGCCTCGCTGCATGTGATCGAAACATTGCAGGCGCTCGCCGTCGATCTCGACGCGGCGCTCGAACAAAGCCCGCCGGCCGAATTGTGGCAGCGCTATCAGGCGGGCGAGCGCAACGTCTTCACGCGCCGCCTCTACAACATGGCGGGCCGCGACCTCTACGACCGCATCGCCTCGAAATACAAGAAGGATGCCGAGTTCCGCACCCATGTCGACCGTTTCATCTCGACCTTCGAGAATCTTCTCGGTGCCGCCGCCGCGCGCGACCGCGACAACATTCTGGTGCAGACCTACCTGACGTCGGACACCGGCAAGGTCTATCTGATGCTCGGCCAGGCGACGGGGAAGCTCGGCTAGCTCCCGGCGCGTTTCGGAAAAGCCTTCGCGCCTTCCTCCAGCGTCCAGAGCGCCATTTCGGACAGCACCTGCCCGAGCGCGGCGTCGTAGGCCGAAACGATGTCGGCCATCTTGCCGCTTTGCGCCGGCACCGCGGCGCTGAATTCGCGCGCCGCGACGATGGAACGATCCGACGCACGCAAGAGCCGCGCAAAAAACACCACCCGCGCTTCCGTTGCCGCCTGACCGAGCCCTTCGCGCGCCGGCCGCGTCGCGGCGAACTGCCTGATGTCGCCGGTGAGCGCGAGGTCCATGCGCGCGCCGCTGCCCGAACCGATGGCGGCCGGAAAGCGGCCGGTATTGTGCAGCGTCTCGACCGCGAGCGCGGCGATCATGCGCGGCGCCCGGTCGCTCCAGCGCGCGCCCGCATAATATTTGATCTCGTTGGGCGACGGCTGGAAGACGATGCGCGCCGTGTCGACGGCGGCGGGCGCCGCGAACGTCTCGACGACGACCTGCGCGGTGGCGCTCGCCGCTCCGTCGGGCGCTTGCGGCGAGGGCGCCGTCAGCACATAGAGGTTGGGCGCCGGTTCGCCGGCGACATTCACAAGCGCGCAGGCGCCGAGCGGGGCGGCCGCGAGCAGAAGCGCTCCGGCGCGCAGCAACTTTCGCAAACCCATCCCCCACTCCCTCATTCGGCCCGAACCTCGGGCACGTTGTTGCCGATCAGAAAGCGCGCCGGATCGTCCTGCGCGCGCGAGGCGACACGTTCGAGCGATGTAACAAGCGCCCGCGTCTCGGCGACGAGCTGCGGCAATTGCGCCATGCCGGCGCCGATGCCCGGCCCGCCCTGCTTCAGGATCGCCTCAAGCTCTTCCGCCACCAGACGATAGGAGCGCGCCGCCTCGCGCGCGTCGGTGAGGAAAAGACGCACATCGTCTTTCAGCAACGCATCGGCATTGCGGCTCATGCTGTTGAGATGCACCGAGGCTTCGGATAGCTGTTTGATCGCCCGGCTCATGTCGCCCGAACTGCCGGCCAGAGCCGCCGACAGCGTGTTCAGATTGTCGAGCGCTTCGGCGATCGACTGCTGGTTGGCGGTGACGACCGTGTTGAGATCGCGGATCAACTGGTTGGCGCTTTGCAGCGTTTCGGGGCCGCTCTTCAACAAGTCCTGCAGCGTCGATGGTGCCGCACGGATGATCGGATAGTCCTGACCGGGCCGCGCTTCGAGGGCCGCCGAGCCCTCGCTGCCGCCGGTGATCTGGATGAAGGCAACGCCGGTGAGACCGGACAATTCGAGTTGCGCGACCGAGTCTTCCTTGATCGGCGTGCGTGCATCGAGTTCGACGATGGCGATGACCTTGTTGGGATTGCGCTCCATCAGCCGCAGGTCGATCACCTTGCCGACGGGCAGGCCGTTATATTGCACCGGACCCGAGACCGACAGACCGGACACCGAACCGTCGAAGATGATCTTGTAATAGGCGAACTGACGATTGAGCTGCACGCCGTTGAGCCAGAGGATGAACAGGAAGATGCCGGCCACCGTCAGCAGCGTGAAGGCGCCGATCAGCACGTTGTTGGATTTGATTTCCATGGCTCTCACTTGCCCGCAAAGGCGGCGCGTGCGCGCGGCCCGTGAAAATATTCGTGGACCCAGGCGTGCCGGCTCAGCAGCATATCGTCGATCGTGCCGATGAGGATAACACGCTTCTCGGCCAGAACCGCTATCCGGTCGCAGGTCGCATAAAGCGTATCGAGATCGTGGGTGACCATGAAAACGGTGAGCCCCAACGTCTCCTTGAGATCCTCGATCAATTCGTCGAAAGCCGCCGCCCCGATGGGGTCGAGACCGGCGGTCGGCTCGTCGAGAAAGAGGATTTCCGGGTCGAGCGCCAGCGCGCGGGCAAGCCCGGCGCGCTTGCGCATGCCGCCCGACAATTCGGAGGGATAAAGCCCCGCCGCTTCCGGCTTCAGCCCCACCATCGCAATCTTGACCGCCGCAAGTTCGTCCATCAGCGCTTGCGAAAGCTGAAGATGCTCGCGATACGGCACCTGGATGTTCTGCGCGACGGTGAGCGATGAAAACAGCGCGCCGTCCTGGAAGAGCACGCCCCAGCGCCGTTCATGGACGCGGCGCTCCTGCTCCGGCATTTCGGCAAGATCGAGACCGAAGACGCGGATGCGCCCGGCGTCGGGCTTCTTGAGGCCGAGGATCGTGCGCAGCAACACCGACTTGCCAGTGCCCGAACCGCCGACAATGCCGATCACCTCGCCGCGCTTCACCGTGAGGTCGAGATTTTCGTGAACGACATGGTCGCCGAACCGCGTGACGAGGCCTTCGACTTCGATGATCGGTTCGCCCTTGCGCATCGTCATATGTCCACCGCCGTGAAGAACATCGCGAACAGCGCGTCGAGAACGATGACCAGAAAGATCGACCGCACCACCGAGCGCGTCGTCTGCGCGCCGACGGATTCGGCACTGCCGGTGACCGACATGCCGGCGCGGCACCCGACCAGCGCGATGGTGGCGGCCATGAAGGGCGCCTTGACGATGCCGACGCCGAAGGTCCAGAAGCCGACCGCCTCCTGAACCCGCTGCATATAAACGCCCGGCGACATGTCGAGCATGAGCTGCACGACGACACCGCCGCCGATAAGCCCCATGATGTTGGCGACGAAGGTGAGAAGCGGCAGCGCCACGATCAACGCCAGCACGCGCGGCACGACCAGCATGTCCATCGGGTCGAGGCCGAGCGTGCGCATCGCGTCGATCTCCTCGCGCATCTTCATCGAGCCGATCTCGGCCGTGAAGGCGCTGCCCGAGCGGCCCGCGACGATGATCGCGGTCAAGAGCAAGCCGACCTCGCGCAGAAAGATGATGGCGATGAGATTGACCGTGAAGACCTCGGCGCCGAACTGGCGAAGCTGCACCGCGCCCTGCTGGGCGACGACGGCACCGATCAGGAAGGTCAGCAGACAGACGAGCGGCAGCGCGTCGAAGCCGGCCTTCTCCATGTGATGCATGAAGGGGACGACGCGAAGACGGCGCGGATGGACAATGGTGCGGCCGATGGTGTCGACGACGGCGCCGACGAAGCCGAGCATACCCATCGCTTCCTCGCCGATGGCGCGCACCGCCTCGCCGACCCGGGCCGTCACCTGGATATAGAGCGGCTCGGAAAGATGGCGGACGGGCTCCGGCATTCCGCCCGCGTCGATCTTTTCGATCAGGATGCGCTGGGCCTCGCTCATGTTCTTGAGATCGACGGTCAGGCCCCTGTCGCGGAGCAGCGCCGCCGTGCGCGCCAGCACGCAAGCGCCCGCCGTGTCGAAACGGTCGATCGCCGCAAAGTCGATTTCGGCGCGTCGCGCGGATGGCGGCGCGGCCAGCAGCGCGCGCAATTGCCGGTCGACCGGATCGAGATGAACGATCGACCAGTCGCCCGCCGCAACGATGTGCAGGGTCTGGCCGTCGACGCCGGTCTCGCAGGAGGCGCGCGGCGCGGCGCCGGCCTCCCGTCCCGCTGAATTGCGCATTCCGGCCAAATCGTCCCCGCCCCTCGCCTCAACCTGCCGAAGGGGCCACTTTGCCCGCCGCCCCGGCCTGCGGCAAGCCGTCCCGGCCCCCCGCCCGACCTTCCCTTCCCGGTAAATTCGTTTAGCCTGCGCTCCGGCCCGGCCGCACGCCGGGACAAGGTTCGGGTTTCCGGTCTTCTGGAGGATGTTGCGATGCGCGGTCTCTATGCGGGTTTGGCGGTTCTGGCGCTGACTTTTTCGGTTTCGGGCGCCGCGAGCGCCGACGAACCCGATCTGGCGCTGGGCGAAAAGCTGTTTGCCCGCTGCAAGGCCTGCCACACGCTCGACGAAGGCGGCAAAAACGTCATCGGTCCGAACCTCTACGGCATATTCGGTATGACGGCCGGAACGCGCGAAGGCGTCACCTATTCCAGGGCCATGAAAGCCAAGGGCGAAGAAGGCCTGGTGTGGGACGACGAAACCATGTCGGCCTATCTCGAAAAGCCGTCGGCGGTGGTGCCGGGGACCAGCATGGCCTTCCCCGGCCTGAGGAAGCCCGAGGAGCGCGCCAGCCTGATCGCTTTTCTGAAGCGCGAGACCGGCGCCGAATAAACTCTACATATCGCCATAATACGGCCCGACCCGCGCCGGCCCGGCGCTGGAACGAAAGCTGCAGCAAAAGCAGTGGCGGCATCCGTCTTTGTCCCTTAACAAGACAAAGGCGGGGTCGAAAGTTTCAATATGGGGCACCCGTTCCGGCATTGTTGCCCGGGGCGGTCGCAGTGAGACATGAATCCGACGCCTGCATTCCGCAGACTATCCGCGATCCTGCCCGGCCTTGTGCTGGTGCTGGGGCTCGCCGTTGCGATTTACGATCCGCGCGGCGCCGGAAGTTTCCTGCAGAACCAGGTCTTCGACATCTATCAGCAAATCCTGCCGCGCGAGGCCGCGCCCGCCGGACCGCGCGCCGTCTATGTCGACATCGACGCCGAGACCGCGAAGCGCTATGGCGCCTGGCCCTGGCCGCGCAAGCGCGTCGCCGAGCTGGTCGACCGGATGCGCGAAGCCGGCGCCTCGGCCGTCCTGATCGACGCGGCGCTCTCCGAACCCGATCCGACCGCGGTCCGCGAGTTGATGCGGCTCTGGACGCCACTTCCGGCCGAAAGCGGCTTTATCGGCGCGTTGCAAAGCCTGCCCGACCACGACCGGGAACTCGCCGAACTGCTGCGCGAGACACCCTCGATCGTTTCCTTTGTGCCCGGCAAAACCGCCTTCGACGGACAACATGCGCCGGCCCTGCCCGCAGCGGTCGCGCCGCAGGGTGGCGATCCGCGGCACTACATGCGCGACTACCAGACCTGGCGGCCGACACTCGCCCCCTTCGAGGCGGCGGCGCGCGGCGTCGGCGCGAGCATGCCGGACGGCGCGCCGGGCGCGCGCGTGCGCGAGCTGCCGCTGCTCGTCAACCTGAGTGGAAAACTCTATCCCTCGAACGTGCTCGAAACGCTGCGCGTCGTGCGCGGCGGCACCGGCTACCGCGCCATCGTCGCGGCGCCCGACACCGGCTTTTCGTTCGAGATGGAGCCCGGCATCGAGCGCGTCGAGATCGGCGGCACGCCGCTCGTCGCGCAGACGACACGGGACGGCAAGCTGCGGCTTTATTTCGGACGCGACGAGACGCGAAGCGCGGTGTCCGCCTGGAAAGTTCTGGGGCGCGCGTCGGATGTGCCGCCGCTTGAAGGCCGCGTCGCCGTGATCGGCGTTTCGGCCAACGGCGTCGAACGCCTGTTCGACACGCCTGCGGGCAAACTCGCCACCGGCGCCATCGCCGCAAGCGCCATCGACCAGATCGCGGCCGGTCATTTCCTTGTTCGTCCGGGCTGGGCGGCGAGCGCCGAACAGCTCTTCATTTTCCTCGGCGGCATCCTCGTCATTCTGGTTGTGCGTCGCTTCCGCTTTCGCTGGGGCTTCATACTGACGCTGCTGCTGATCGCCAGCGGCGCCTATGGCTCGTGGTGGGCGTTCGAGAACCATCGCTGGCTGATCGACCCGGCGCTGGGCGGCACGACGCTGCTGCTCGCATGCCTGATGGGCGCGCTGATGACCCGGCTGCACACCGAAGACGAGATCCGCTTCGTCGAAACGCAGTTCGGTCGCCGGCTCTCGGCCTCGGGCCTTGCGAAGATGAAATCCAATCCGCGCCTGATCCGCGCCGAGGGTGCCTTGCGCGACGTAACCTCGGTGGTCGCGGGCCTGCGCGGCTTCAACATCATCGCCGATCGCTACCTCGAAGACCCGACGGCCTATGCCGACATTCTGAACCGCTTCTTCTCGCCGATGACCAAGATCGTGCAGGACCGCAACGGCATGGTGGATCGCGGCGTCGGCGACACGCTTTATGCGGTGTGGAACGCGCCGCTGGACGTCGCCGACCACGCCTCGAAGGGCTGCGACGCGGCGTTGCGCATGGTCGAAAACCTTGAAGCGCTCAACGAATTCCTCGAGGAAGACGCGCGCCGCCAGCATCTGAGCCATGTGCCGCTGAGCCTCTCCATCGGCATCGACACCGGCACCGCGATCACCGGCAATATGGGCGCCGTGCAACGCTTCGACTATGGCGTGCTGGGCGAGCCGGTGAGCTTTGCCGCCTATCTGCAGCGCAACGCCCGCCACTACGGTCCCGCGATCATCGTCGGCGAAGGCGCGCAAAAGGCCGTCGGCGCGCGCTATGCGCTGCTCGAAATCGACCTCGTATCGACGCCGCGCCACCCGGAAGGCCGCCGCGTCTATGCGCTGCTCGGCGACCCGATCATGCGCGCCAACCCGAAATTCCGCGCGCTGCAGGAAGCCCATGCGCTGATCTTCTCGGCCTATCGCAGCCAGCGCTGGGCGGAAGCGCGCGCCGCCATCGCCGAATGCCGCAAGCTCAACGGCGCAATCCCGACGCTTTACGACTTCTATGAAGCGCGCATTGCCGCCTATGAGGCCGATCCGCCCGGACCGCACTGGAACGGCGCCTTCTTCGCCGGCCGCGTCTAGAGCCATTCGGTGTTTCGTAGAAACACCGAAAGAATCCAAGTTGTTGTTTGGTCGCGCTTCTTTTCGGAAAACCGGATTCCACTTTTCCGAGAAGCGCCCTGGCCCGTCCCAATACGGGGCTTGGCGGCGGCGCGCCCGCGCGCCATGATCGCGCTCCGATTCCAGCGGGCAACGAGGCCACCCCTTTCCATGCGCGAAATCGACGCCGACATCGAATCCTGGCCGATCGCCGGCGCCTTCACGATTTCGCGCGGCTCGAAGACCGAAGCCCGCGTCATCGTCGTGAAGCTGCGCGAAAACGGCGTGACCGGGCGCGGCGAATGTGTGCCTTATGCGCGATACGGCGAAAGTGAAAAGGACACGCTGGCCGCGATCCGCGCGCTACAACCCCGGATTTCCGACGGGCTGACGCGCGAGGAACTGCAACGCGCGATGCCGCGCGGCGCGGCGCGCAACGCCATCGACTGCGCAATGTGGGACCTTGAGGCCCGGCAGGCGCAGTGTCCGGTCTGGAAGCTCGCAGGCCTCGCCGAACCGGGACCTGTGACCACCGCCTATACGCTGAGCCTCGCCGCGCCTGACGCCATGCGCGAGGCGGCGCGCGAAAACGCGAACCGTCCGCTGCTGAAACTGAAACTCGGCGGCGGGCCGGACGACATCGCCCGCGTCGAGGCGGTGCGCGACGGCGCGCCGAGCGCAACGCTGATCGTCGATGCCAATGAAGGCTGGCAGGCGGACGACGTGCTGCCGATGGCGCGCGAACTGGCGCGGCTCGGCGTCGCGCTGATCGAACAGCCGCTGCCGGCAAAGGAAGATGAGGCGTTGCGCGGGCTCGGCTCGCCCGTGCCGCTCTGCGCCGACGAAAGCGCGCACGGGCTTGAAGGCATCAAACGGCTCGCCGGCCTCTACGATTTCATCAACGTCAAACTCGACAAGACCGGCGGGCTGACAGAGGCGCTGTCGGTGGTGCGCTGCGCGAAGCGGCGCGAATTGCGGGTGATGGTGGGCTGCATGGTGGCGACATCGCTCGCCATGGCGCCGGCCATGCTGATCGCGCAACAGGCAGATTATGTCGATCTCGACGGGCCGCTGTTGCTGGCAAAAGACCGCGCGCCGGGCCTGCGCTACGAAGGCAGCACCGTTCATCCGGCGGAACGGGAACTCTGGGGCTGAACGCCCTCAGATGTTCAACACGATCTTGCCGAAATGCGAGGCGCCCTGCATCAGCCGGAACGCCTCTTGCGCTTGCGCCAGCGGGAAGCTTTTGTCGATGACCGGGTGGATGTCGTTCTGCTCGATGGCGCGCGACATTTCCTCGAACTGCGTGCGGCTGCCGACCGTGATGCCGCTGATCTTGAGGTTCTGCGCGAAGATCGCCGCGACATTCACATCCTTGGTAAGGCCGGTGAGAATGCCGATGACGGCGATATGCCCGCCGACGCGGGCCGCCGTGATCGAGCGCGGGAAAGTGTCGGCGCCGCCGACCTCGACCACGTGATCGACGCCACGCCCGCCGGTGAGCTTGCGCGCTTCCATTTCCCAGTTCGGCGTTGCCTTGTAGTTGATCGCGTCGTCGGCGCCGAGCTTCTTCGCCCGTTCGATCTTCTCGTCCGACGAGGACGTCACAATGACGCGCGCGCCCATCGTCTTGGCGAATTGCAGCGCGAAAATCGAAACGCCGCCGGTCCCCTGCACCAGCACCGTGTCGCCGGCCTTGATGTTGCCCTCGACCACAAGCGCCCGCCAGGCGGTCAGCGCCGCACAAGGGAGACAGGCAACTTCGGCATCCGACAGGTTCGATGGCGCCTTCGACATACCCTCGGCGGAAAGCACCATATATTCCTGCGCGCAACCGTCGATCGGGCTGCCAAGCGCCGTGGCGCCGAGAAGCTCGGCGACGGGCCCGCCGGAAATCCAGCCCTGGAAAAAGCTCGGCGCGACGCGGTCGCCTTTTTTCAGGCGCGTGACACCCTCGCCCACCTCGATCACCTCGCCGCAACCGTCCGACAACGGCACCAGCGGCAGCAGCTTCGGATTGCCGCCGAAGGTGACGGTGGCGAGATCGCGATAGTTGAGCGAGCCGGCCTTCATCTTCAGCACGACCTGTCCCGGCCCCGCCTTCGGAACGTCGCGCTCCTTTAGGTTCAGATTTTCGATCCCGAAACCGTTTTCGAGCACCAGCGCGCGCATGAGATTTCCTCCAACAGACAATGCTTTTGCAGCAGAAACTGGCGCATCCGCGCGCAAAGTCAATCGGAGGAAATTTGACGCAAGGTCGCGCTGGCCGATGTCAGCGCGGCGCGTCGCCCTTGATCTGCGTGCGGTGCATGACGCGGCGCTCGCGCCCGTCGAAACCGTCGCGGCGGTGAATGGCGCAGCGATTGTCCCAGATCAGCATGTCGCCGACTGCCCATCGATGCGTCCATGAAAATTCCGGTTTCGCACAATGCGTCCACAAGAGGTCGAGCAGCTTCTCGCTTTCCTCGACCGTGTATCCCTCAAGATAGCCGTTGAGACGGCGGCCGAGATAAAGCGCCTTGCCGCCGGTCGCGGGATGTGTGCGGATGGCGGGGTGTTTCGCGCCGGGCGCGGTGCGCACATCCACGACCGCATCGGCGCCGGCGCGCAACTCGCCGACGCTGGTGGTGCTCGCATCGTGATTGCAGGTGCGGCCCTCGATGGCAGCGCGCAGATCGTCCGGCAGCGCTTCGAGCGCCTTGTACATATTGGCGAAACTCGTGTCGCCGCCGGTCTTCGGAATTTCCAGCGAATAGAGAACGCTCGCCATCGGCGGCGCCGCGACATAGGACATGTCGGTGTGCCACTCGGCTTCCTTGTCGCCGAGCGCACCGATGGGTTTGCCGTTCTCGACGACGTTGGAGATGATCCAGATTTCCGGCCGCGACTTTTCCTGCGCGCCAGCCATGTCGGTGGCGCTGGCGGGCGCGATGTCGAGTTCGCCGAAATGCCGCGAGAAGCGGATCAGGTCGTCGTCGGAAAGCTTCTGCCCGCGAAACAGCAGCACAATATGGTCGTACCAGGCCTGCTGGATCGCCGTGAACTCATCGGCCGTCAGCGACTTCGACAGATCGACGCCGCGAACCTCAGCACCCAGGGCGGACCGGTTTGGGGTAATCTCGATTGTCATCTTCCTCGTCGTCCTCGGTTTCCTCGACCAGCGCGCCGCCGTTCCAGCGTGCCGCAACATAGAGCGCGCCCGCAAGCCCCAGCACGCCGGCCGCTGCCGACAGCAGATAGGCATGGGGTCCATAGGCCTGATAGACCGGACCGGCAATCAGCGTCATCACCCCCATGATAACGCCAGAAGACAGCGCGCCGTAAAGGCCCTGGGCGGTCGCCGCCAGCGACTTCGGCGCGGCGGCGGCCACGAAATACATGGCCCCGAGATGCGCCGCGCAAAAGGTCAGCGCATGAAGAATTTGCAGCCCGAATAATGCCCAAAGCGGCGGGTCGAAGGCGGTGAAGGTCCAGCGCAGGATCGCGGCGCCCGCGGCGATGGCGAGCAACGAGGCGGCGCTGAAGCGTTTCAGCACCCGCGCCGAGAAGGCGAAAAGGATGATTTCGGCGACGATGCCGACCGCCCAGAGAATGCCGATCAGGTTTTCGCCATAGCCGAGGCGCAGCCAGTTGAGCGTGCCGAAAGCGTAGTAAACGGCATGGGTCGATTGCACGAGGCTCGCCGCCAGAAGGCCGACAAAAAAGATCGGGTGCCGCGCGATGGCGAGCGACGCCTGAAGCTGCCCGCCAGGACGCCGCTTGCGCTGCTTCTTCGGACGTTCCTTGACCAGCAGATGCGCGCCGGCAAGGCCGATGGCGATCGAACCGATCATGCAGAGAATGACGATCGAGGGCGGGTTCCATTCGAGCAGCCAGCCGCCGCCCGTCGCCGCGATGATGAAGGTGATCGAACACCAGAGCCGCACACGGCCGTAATCGACGCCCTGCTCCTGCGTCGCGCGCATCGCAATCGATTCAAGCAGCGGCGTCACCGACGGCCAGAGCGACATCAGCAGCGCCGCGACGATGAAGATCGGCCAGAAGCTGTCGGTCAGCAAAAAGAGCGAGACGGTAGCGAGCGAAGCCCAGGAAAGCGCGATCGCAACGCCGCGCCGGTTTTCCCAACGGTCGGCGACGAAGGCGAAGACCGGTCCCGACACGATGCGCAGAAACATCGTGGCGGCGAGCACCAGCGCGATGTCTTCAGGTCCGAGCCCTTTCGATTTCAGCCAGACCGGAAAGAACGGCATGTTGATGCCGCCGAAGAAGCAGAGCGAGCCGTAGAAAATCGACAGGCGGACGGAGAGCGACATGATGCGCGGGGTTCCGGTGGGACCGCACACTCATAGCGCGCCGGACCGGGCGGCGGGAAGCGGGATTCGCGCAGGGCGCGCTGCCGCCCTACCCCAATGACGGGAAGGGCAGCTTCCGCCGCTCGGTGGCGGCCACGAGATAGTCCCAGATGCGGGCCTCGAGCGGCCCGGCCCAAGGCGCCTTCGACGCCTCGACATGTGTTTGCAGGTCGACCAGAAGTCCGCCGAGCGCCGCATTGGCCTGGTCGAGCGCCTTGATGCGCAACGAGGCGTCGCGCGAACCCGCCGCTTCGCCGAGCCGCGCCTTCAGGCCGGCGTCGTCGACGACGCGCGCGGCCTCGCCGAACAGCGCCCGCATTTCGGTATTTTCGGCGACGCGGATTTCGGCCGCGCGGTCGTGCTCTTCCGCCGTCATGAACATCATCATGCCCATGATGCCGACATTGCCCATCGAGTATTCGGCATTGAGATGCGGCGCGACATCCATCAGCAGCGTGCCGAAGAAGCCCTGCATCACCTGATCGACATCGGGTTTCATTGGCGTGCCTCCCGCGACAGTTCCGCGAGGCGTCTGGCCAGCACGCGGTTGTGAACATCGGTGCAGTACCAGCTCGAAAAAGCCAGCACCGGATCGCGGTTGGCGCCGGTCTGGTATTCCTTGCCGGCCGAAATCCAGATCGCGAGCCCCTTCAGCGAATTGAAGACCTCCCACCAGCGCAGGCGTTCGGCATCGACCTTGAGGCCGCTTTCCTTCTCCCAGATCGCAAACGCTTCCGCGCGGCCGATCATGCCGCCGGGCCTGTCCGGCCGCTGAAACGCCCAGAGCGGATCGGCCGCCCAGGCGACATCTTCGAGCGGATCGCCGAGATGGCACATCTCCCAATCGAGGATGGCGCGGATATGACCTTCCGGATTGAACAGGAAATTGCCGGTGCGGTAGTCTCCATGCACGACGGAGATTTTCGGCGGTGGCGGCGGCGGATTGCGGCGAAGCCAGCGGATGGCGGCGCGCGCCACCGGCTGCGGCGCAAGCTCGTCCTCGTCGATCACCTTTTCCCACTTGTCGAGTTCGCGCTTCCAGCAATCGGCGGGCGCGATGTCGCCCATATTGGCGTCGAAGCCGATCGCTTTCGGATCGGCCGCGGCGATTCGCCCGAGATGCGTCCAGAACTGACGCCCCAGCGTTTCGGCAAGCGGACCGTAGGGCTCGGCGTTGAAGGGCGACGCCGCCGAACAGCCCTCGATCTGCTCCATGATGAAAAATGGACGGTCGAGCCATTTGAGATCGGTTTCGAGATAAAGCGGCTCCGGCACCGGCAGTCCGGTCGGATGAAAGGCGCGATAGGCATTGTATTCGATGTCGCGCTCGGTCTCGATCAGGCTCGCCACAGGATCGCGGCGCAGAATGAGCGGGCGCGTTTTGCTTTTGCCGCCTTCGCTCCAACTGGCGCTGAGCCGGAAGGTCTCGCGGCTGGCGCCGCCATGAATGCGCGAAACGCCGCTGACCTCGATTTTCGAGGCCTGCGGCATCTTGTGCGCGAGATAGGCGGCGATGCGGGGTGCGAGATCGTCCATCGTCATTTCGCCGGATCGAGAATGTCTTTGAATCCCGACGGCGCATGCGGACCGACAATGAGCTGCTCGAGAATGCCGGCGCCCTCGCGGGTCGTGCCATCGGGCAACGTCATCTCGGCCTTGACGAAGGCCTGGATGTGCAGATGCGGCGGCGCGTAGTCCTTGATATCGGCAAGTCTGAATTCCTCGTAACCGAGCGCATTGTCGCCTTTGTGCGCACCGTGGCTCCATTCCGGGTGCGCATAGCCGAGACCCATCATGTAGAAATTCCACTTCGCCGTAAGGTCGATACGGGTCTTGTCGCCCTTGTGGTTCTCGAAAAAGATCGAGGCCGATTTCGCATGCCGCGAGCCGGAAACGAACTGCACTTCCGACCGCACCCGGTCCATTTCCTCCGGCTTCGCGTCGCGGCCCAGCGGACACATGACGCCGGAAATGTTCCACGGCTCGCCATGCGCGTCGTCATTGACGTGGAACAGCGTGATGCGGTCCTCGAAATTCAGCGGCGCCCAGAGCCAATAGAACTGGAACGGCATCGGCGGCACCATCGGCTGCGCGTCCTGCGCGCCGACGGGGCGCACGCCCCATGAACGGTCGCGTGTGCCGACAAAGGCGTCGCGGGTGACTTCGATGCGCGTGTCCTTGACCTCGATCCAGCCTTCCCAGTCGCCGTTCTGCGTCATCCGCGTCACATCCATCATCAGACGCGGTCCGTTGCGGCGCGTGAAGCGCGGTTCCTTCAGCGCCGGCGCGCGGCCGTGAAACGTCAGATCCGCCGTGATGCCATATTCATTGTCGGCGACGCGCACCCGCAGGCATTGCAGCGGCTCGACGACCTCGATGGAGATCGGCCCGACATGCGTGTCCATGCGTTCCATGTTGAGGAAGCGCGAAGCATGGATGTTGCGCTGTACGCCGTCGACGATGACGCAGAACGACGCGTCCATGATGTTGAGATGCGGATAGACGCCGAGCGCGGCGGCGAAAAACACCTCGCCCTCGCGCGTGTAGCCGTTGAAGAAATAGCGGTCGTAGAAATTGCGGTCGGTGCCCGAAAACGCAATCGGCTCCGGTGTCTGGTGGATCGGAAAATCGTCCGCCTTGGTGAGCATGTTGCTGGCCTCCCTGCGCTCCGGCTTCGACGGCCGGATTTGTTCTTGATTGCTTTCCGGCCAGAATGACGGCGCGCACGGCAAGGGTCAACGCCACCCCATGCGCCGTGACGCAGCGGAAGCGCCGCCGCTCAGATTTCTTCCATGTCGAAATCGGCTTTCGGCGTGCCGCAATCGGGACAGACCCAGTCTTCGGGGACATCCTTCCAGCGCGTGCCGGGGGCGATCCCGTCGTCGGGCCAGCCCTCGGCTTCGTCGTAGATGAAACCGCAGGTCGCGCAGACCCATTTCCGGTAGGGCTCGGACATGTTCAGCCTCCCGATCATGTGGAATATCGCGACGAGCATAGTTCACGACCGCGTGACTTGCATCCATCGGCCTTGTTCTCGATCTTCAATTCACCATATGACCCGAAATTGTTGCGTGGCGTCCGCGTGAGGAAACACCACACAAAGGGGCAATCATGAAAATTTTCATCACCGGCGCGTCGGGCTTTGTCGGCGGCGCTGCGGCGCGGACGCTTGCGCGCGACAATGAAGTGCTGGCGCTGTCGCGCTCGGAAAAATCCGACGCAACCATCAAGGCGCTCGGCGCGACGCCGGTGCGCGGCGACCTGAAAAGCATCGACGCGGCGATGCTGCGCGGTGTCGATGCGGTGGTGCATTGCGCGGCCAAGGTCGAAACCTGGGGCCCGATGAAGGAATTCATCGAGATCAACGTCAAGGGCACCGAACGCCTGCTGACGGCGGCGAAGAAGGCGGGCGTCAAACGCTACGTCCATATCGGCACCGAGGCGGCGCTCTTTTACGGCCAGGCGATGAACGATCTCGACGAGACCGCGCCGATGGCCTTCTCTTCGCCGCTCCCCTATCCGCGCAGCAAGGCGCTGGCCGAACGCGCGGTGCGGGCGGCGAATGCGGATGATTTCACAACCATCGTGCTGCGCCCGCGCTTCATCTGGGGACCGGGCGACCAGACCTTGCTGCCGGCGCTGAAGGCCATGGTCAAGGCCGGCCGCTTCACCTGGATCGACAAGGGCCGCGCGCTCACCGATACGGTGCATGTCGACAATGTGGTGCATGCGATCAAGCTCGCACTGACACAAGGCAAGGGCGGCGAGGCCTATTTCATCACCGATGGCGGCGATCCGATTTCGTTCCGCGACATGATGACGAAGATGGCCGCGACTATCGGCCTTCAACTGCCCGACAAGAACATGCCGGGCTGGCTCGCGCGCGGCGCGGCGGGACTTCTCGATTTCATCTGGCGCCTGACGCTGCGCCGGACGCCGCCGCCGATCGACCCGCACACCGCGGCGCTGCTGTCGCGCAACTGCACACTGAAAATCGACAAGGCGCGGCGCGACCTCGGGTATGAGCCGGTCATCACGCGCGATGCCGGCATCGCGGCGCTGATGCAGGCCGGACGCTGAACCGCATTGCGTCCCGCGCCGCTTTCGCCGATGCTCCGGCGGCAGGCATACTGGCGGAGGAAATTCACATGCGGCTCTGGCTGACCATCGGCGCGCTGAGCGGTCTCGTCTCGGTGGCGCTTGGCGCCTTCGCGGCGCATGGACTGCAGGCGCGTGTCGGTCCGGCGGAAATCGCCGCTTTCGAAACCGGCGCGCGCTACCAGATGTATCACGCGCTGGCGCTGCTCGCGGTCGCTTGGGCGGCATCGCAAGGCGGCGGCAACTTTGCGCAAGCCGCAGGCTGGGCCTTTCTTCTCGGCACGATCCTTTTTTCCGGCTCGCTTTATTATCTCGGCCTCACCGGCAGCCGCGCGCTGGTGCTGGTGACGCCCATTGGCGGCATCGCCTTTCTGGCCGGTTGGCTGGCACTTGCGCTCTCGGCCTGGACCATGAAAAACGGAAGCTGAGCCGCCGCCCCTTGTAATAAAGTAGACTGCGGTCTATTTTCTGCCCGGGGCCAAGAGTCGAGGCGGAGGCGAGCGTATGGGCGAACGAATTCTGGTGGTTGGCGGCGGTATTGCCGGTCTGTCGACCGTGCTGGCGCTGGCCCGCGCGGGCAAGGACGTGACCGTGCTGGAGCGCGATCCGCCCCCGCCCGACAGCACGGCCGACGAGGCCTTCGAACGCTGGGAGCGCAAGGGCGTCGGCCATCTGCGCCACAGCCATGCCTTTCTGGCGCGGCTGCACATGCTGATCCGCGACAACTATCCCGAGCTGATGAAAGACCTGCTCGCCGCCGGCTGCCGCGAGATCAACTTCGCCGACAATCTCTCGCCGGCGATGCGCGCGCGCTATGTGCCTGCACCCGGCGACGAGGACATGACGATCCTGACCAGCCGCCGCACGACGCTGGAACTGGTGATGCGCCGCTACGCGGCCCGCCAGCCCGGCATCCATTTCGAGACCGGCGCGCTGGTGCGCGGCATCCTGACAGATCGTGCAGGCGGCAAGCTGCGCGTCACCGGCGTCACGGTGGAGCAGAACGGCGAACGGCGCGACTGGCCGGCCGATATCGTCATCGATGCCGCCGGCAAGAACAGCCAGATGATCGAATGGCTCAACGAAGCCGGCGCCGGCATCTCGGAAGAAAACGAGCGCGCCGGCATCCTCTATTTCACCCGCCACTACCGGCTGCACGACGGCACCGCCGAACCCGAGCGCGGCAAGGTGCCGGGCGCCGGCGATCTCGGCTTCATCAAATACGGCGTCTTCCCGGCCGACAATGGCTGCTTCTCGATCACGCTGGCGGTGCCGGAAATCGAAATCGAGATGCGCAAGGCCGTCGTGCGTCCCGAGATCTTCGACGCCATCTGCGCGCAATTGCCGGGCATCGCGCGCTGGACGTCGGCGGAAACATCCAAGCCCGTCAGCCGCGTTTTCGGCATGGGCGAACTGGTGAGCCGCTGGCGCCACATGACAGAAAACGGGCAGCCGCGCGTGCTCGGCTTCTTCCCGATCGGCGACAGCGTCATCCGCACCAATCCGCTCTATGGGCGCGGCTGTTCCTTCGCGGCCATCGCCGCCGAGGCGCTGCGCGATGCGCTGGACCGCAAGGACCCCGCCGCCCGCGCCGCCTATTATCACAAGCGCCTCGCACTCGATCTTCGTCAGTACTATGATGATATGGTGAAGCAGGACCTTGCGGCCACAAGACGGGCGCGCAATGCCATCGACCCCGACTACAAGCCGGGCGTGAAGGCGCGCGTCATCAAGAGTTTCGCCGAAGACGCGATTATACCGGCGATACGCGGCGACATCGAACTGCTGCGTAACTTCATGCGCGCCTTCCACATGGTCGATCGTCCGAACCTGTGGCTGCGCGATCCGCGCAACATCACGAAGATCCTCGCCACCTGGGCGCGCGGCAAAAGGCGCAATGCCGACTACTATCCGCCGAAGCTCGGGCCGGACCGCGACGAGATGATGAAGGTGCTGGGTCTCTCGCCGACCGCCGATGTCGAGCGCCTGAAAGCCGCATAAAAATCAAACCGACAATCCGCAAAACCGGGAGGGCACGGCCATGAAATTTCCTGAGCCGCATTACGTCGACACCAACGGCATCAGGATGGCCGTCTACGAACAGGGACCGAAGGACGGCGTGGCGGTCGTGATGTGCCACGGCTTTCCGGAACTCGGCTATTCGTGGCGCCACCAGATTCCGGCGATTGCCGACGCCGGTTTCCGCGCCATCGCGCCGGACCAGCGCGGCTATGGCAACACCGGCGGCCCGAAGGGAGAGGATGCGGTGCCGCTCTACGACATCGCCCATCTGACGGACGATCTGGCGGGGATGCTCGACGCGCTCGACATCGACAAGGCGGTCTTTGCCGGACATGACTGGGGCGGCATGGTGACCTGGCAGATGGCGCTGCGTCATCCCGCGCGCGTCGCCGGCGTCATCGGCGTCAACACGCCCTTCATTCCGCGCGGTCCCGTCGACCCAATTGCCGGCATGCGCATGGTCTTCGGCGAGGACATGTACATCGTCTATTTCCAGAAATTCGGCGTCGCGGAAAAGATCTTCGATGCCGATGTCGCGCGCTCGATGCGCTTCTGGTACCGCAAGAGCGCGATGAAGCTCGCCGATTTCGATGCCCTTCCGGCAGACCAGAAGAACTTCTCCTTCCTGAAGAGCTTCGATGCCGACGAAAGCACCTGGCTCGGCACGCAACTGCTGAACGCCGAGGAACTCGACTACTACACCAGGGCCTTCGAGAAATCGGGCTTTGAGGGCGGCATCAACTGGTACCGCAACTTCACGCGCAACTGGCAACTGACCGAGGGCCAGACCGAAAAGATCGACGTCCCCTGCCTGATGATTTCGGCCGCCGACGACATCGTGCTCCGGCCCGAAATGACGGCCGGCATGGAAAACCACATCCCCGACCTCGAAAAGCACGTCATTGCCGATTGCGGCCACTGGACCCAGTCCGAAAAGCCCACCGAGCTGAACGCGCTGATGGCCGACTGGCTGAAGCGCCGCTTCGGCTGAGCGCGCTCGCGGCGATGTGACTTGCCGCCTGCCCCAAAAATGACCAGAATGACCGAATTATATCATTTGGTCAGTCCGGTCCCGGGGGAGCGTCGGCATGAAGTGGATGGGGCGCCTCATTGCCGACCCCGCCCTGCCACCCGCCTTTCTCGGCTGGCTGATCCTCGTCAATTCGCTAGCGGTGTTCTTTTTCTTCCGCCATTTCGCGGCCCGCGCCGTGCTGGCGGTCTGGCTGGCCAATCTGGCGCTGGTCGCCGCGGCGCTCGGCAGCGGCATGGTGGCGCTCAGCCTTGCGCTGTGCTGGACGCCGCTTCTCGCCTGGCTCGTCTGGCGCAACCCGCAGTTCCGGCTGGCCTCGCCGCTCGGCCTGTGGCTGGTCGCGGTCTTTGCTTCGAACCTTGTCGGGCTGACCGCAGCCTATGCCGTGCTTCTGGCCGGCCACGGAAACGGTGTCGCGATGCTCGCCGGGCTCTGAAAGCCTGCTAGACTGGGCTCCGGCCCCCAAGCTCCGGCAAATGCATGTCAACCGAACGCGACCGCGCCGCCCTGCTTTTCGCCAACGAGACCTTTTATCGCGCCTTTGCCGGACGCGACGTGACGCTGATGGGCGCGCTCTGGGCCGATGCCGAACAGGTGACCTGCCTGCATCCGGGCTGGCCGCCCGTCGAGGGGCGCGATGCGGTGCTGCAAAGCTGGCATGCGATCCTGACCGGCCCTGCAAGCCCCAACATCGAATGCCTGCACGCGCGCGCCAATCTTCACGGCGACACCGGCATCGTCATTTGCTACGAACGCATCGGCCCGGACTATCTGCTGGCGACCAACATTTTCGTCCGTAGCGGCGATGGATGGCTGCTCGTCCATCACCAGTCGGGCGCGGCGCCGGACCCCGGCGAAGAGACTGCAACGCCCCGGGGACGCCTGAACTGAAGCCTGAATCAAGGCCCGGAAAGCTCCTCGCTTACATTCTTGTTAGCGGGTTGTTGCCTTGGCCCTATGCCGTTATGATCCGCCGCGCTTTAATGCGGCGCAATATGGGTATAACCCCACCGGCCCACCCGGACGCCGCTTCCGGCGCGCATCAATTCGAGACCGAGGAAATCTGTATGTCGCAGGCGCTGGAGCGCAATGAGACGGATGACGCGCTGGCCGGGCCTGCGAAAAAATCCACCGCCGAAACGCCGAAGCTTGCCGCCATATCCGGCGACCGGCCGCTGCGCATCCTGCTGCCGAGCTACCGCTCGAACCCGACAACGGGTGGCCAGGGCGTCTATATGCGCCACATCGCCAAGGCGCTGGCGGACCTCGGGCATCAGGTGGATGTGATTTCCGGCCCGCCCTATCCCGAGATCGATCCGCGCGTGAAGCTCATCAAGCTGCCCTCGCTCGATCTCTATGCCAACCCGCATCCGATCCGTTCGCTACGCCCCTGGATGTTCGCCTATCCCATCGACCTGTTCGAATGGTGGAGCCACGCGACCGGCGGTTTCTCCGAGCCCTACACTTTTTGCGAACGCATGGCGCGCTATGTGCGCGGCACCGTGCAGGACTACGACGTCTGCCACGACAATCAGACGCTGGGCTGGGGTCTGCTGAAACTTCGCGACATGGGCCTGCCCATCGTCGGCACGATCCACCACCCGATCACGATGGATCGGCGCATCGACATCGAACACGCGCGCACGCTGCAACTGAAGCTGCTGAAGCGCCGCTGGTATTCCTTCCTCAACATGCAGATCAAGGTCGCACGCCAGCTTGATCCGCTGATCGTCGTCTCCGAAAGCACGCGCCGCGACGTGGCGCGCGAATTCGGCGTCGATATTTCAAAAACGCGGCTGGTACTGCACGGCATCGACCACATCCAGTTCCGCCCGATGCCCGAGGTGAAACGTCGCGACGACCTCATCGTCGCTTGCGCCAGCGCCGACGTGCCGCTGAAGGGACTGATCTACCTGATCCGCGCCTATGCCGAACTGCTGCAGACGCGGCCGAACCTGAAGCTCAAGGTCATCGGCCGGCTGCGCGAAGGCAACACCTCGCACGAGCTGCGCACGCTCGGCATCATGGACAAGGTGGAGTTTATCGGCGGCGTCAGGGACGACGACATCACGCAGATCTACAACGAGGCGACGATCGCGGTCTCGCCCTCGGTCTATGAGGGCTTCGGCTTCCCCTGCGGCGAGGCAATGTCCTGCGGGACGCCCGTGATCGCCACCAATGGCGGCTCGCTGCCGGAGGTCGTCGGCGACGCCGGCATCGTTGTGCCGCATTCCAATCCGCCGGCGCTG
The DNA here is from genome assembly GCF_019635935.1 of Parvibaculum sp. Classification (NCBI taxonomy): domain Bacteria; kingdom Pseudomonadati; phylum Pseudomonadota; class Alphaproteobacteria; order Hyphomicrobiales; family Parvibaculaceae; genus Parvibaculum; species Parvibaculum sp. The sequence goes on from NZ_JAHBYN010000001.1 coordinate 685,337, forward strand.
GCGCGCGCCATTGCGGCCATGCTCGACGATCCGGACATGCGGGCGCGCTATGGCGAGGCGGGGCGCGAGCGCATCCTCGCCAATTTCAAATGGGAACGCGCGGCGCGCGAATGCGTCGAGATTTACAGGCAGACAATCGCAGATGCAGACAATCGACTTGAACGTGCTCGGGCTTAAGGACGGCCAGCGCGCGCTCGACCTCGGTTGCGGGGCGGGCCGGCACGTCCACGCCATGTACTACCACGCCGAATGCCACGTGGTCGGGATCGATCTCGGTTTCGAGGACGTGAAGCGGACGCGCGAAGGCTTCGGCACCTGCCCCGACATGGACCCGCAGACGCGGCGCAGCTTTTCGCTGTCGGTCGGCAACGCATTGTCGCTGCCCTTTCCCGATGCAAGCTTCGACAAGATCGTCTGCTCGGAAGTGCTGGAGCACATTCCGGACTACAAGCAGGCCGTTGCGGAGATCGAACGCATCCTGAAGCCGGGCGGCACACTGGCCGTCAGCGTGCCGCGTTTCTTCCCCGAATGGGTCTGCTGGAAGCTGTCCGACGACTATCACAACGAGCCCGGCGGCCATGTGCGCATCTTCCAGGAGAGCGAACTGAAAGGCGCCGTCGAAAGCCGCGGCCTCTCCTTCTTTCACCGCCATTTCGCCCATGGCCTGCATTCACCCTATTGGTGGCTGAAATGCGCCGTCGGCGTAAAGCGCGAAGACGTGAAACTGGTCAACCTCTACAAGCGTTTTCTCGAATGGGACATCCTTGAGGGCCCGCGGCTGACACGGACACTCGAAAAGCTCGCGGGACCGCTGATGGGCAAGAGCGTCGTTCTCTATTTCACCAAGGGAACGGCCTGATGGTGCATCTGACCTGGGGCGATACGGTGCCGCCGGAATTCTTTGCCGGCTCGCGCGCGCGCATCATGGAATTGCAGCGCGACAGCGGCGCGATCCCCTGGTACGACGGCGGCGTCATCGACCCGTGGAACCACACCGAAGCGGCGATGGGCCTGACCGTGCTCGGCGAAATCGAGCATGCGCGCCGCGCCTTCCGCTATCTCGCCGAAACGCAGTTGAAGGACGGATCGTGGTGGGGACAGCTCGGTTCCGCCGTTCCCTTCGACGACGACGAGCAACGCTTCACCGGCGAGGAACACGAAGCGGGCCACCACATCCGCGACACCAATTTCGCCGCCTATATCGCGACCGGCGCCTGGCATCACTATCTCGTCACGCGCGACCGCAATTGGCTGGCCGGCATCTGGCCGCATGTGAAGGCGGCGATTTCCTTCGTGCTGGCGCATCAGAGCCCGCATGGCGACATCCGCTGGTCGGCCGCCGATCCGCATACGCCGGAAGACGACGCGCTGATCACCGGCTGCTCCTCGATCTACAAGAGCCTCGAATGCGCCGCCCACATCGCGCGCGAGCTCGGCGAACCGTCGCGCGACTGGCTGACCGCGCGGCAGCGGCTTGGCGAGGCGCTTCGCGACAAGCCGCATCGTTTCGACCGCACCTGGGAGCCCAAGGACCGCTATTCGATGGACTGGTACTACCCGGTCCTCGCTGGCGTCGTCACCGGCGAAGCGGCGCGGAAACGCCTCGACTGGAAATGGGACATCTTCGTCGCCGACGGCAAGGGCTGCCGTTGCGTGCTCGACCAGCCCTGGGTGACGGTCGCCGAAAGCGCCGAGCTGACCATGGCGCTGCTGGTCGCCGGACGGCGCAAGGAAGCCGAGGCCATGCTCTCATGGCAGCACCAGTGGCGCGCCGATTGCGGCGCCTACTGGATGGGCTATCAGTTCGAGGACGATGTCGCCTGGCCAGCCGAGAAACCGGCATGGACGGCCGCAGCCGTTATTCTCGCGACCGACGCCGTGACCGGCATGACGCCCGCCGCCCGCCTCTTCGCCGAGCGCACGCTAGCCGAGGCGGCGGAGTAGCCTGAGGCTCTTCACAGCCTTCTCCTCCGTAAACAGTTTCGACGCCAGCGCCATCTTGTAGATTTCGTAGGGCGGGCGGCCGCCATCCTTCGGGTCGGGGAAGACGTCGTGAATGGCGAGGATACCGCCCGGCATTACGCGCGGCGCCCAGAGGCGATAATCGGTCAGCGCCGGTTCCATCCCGTGTCCGCCATCGATGAACACCATCGCGAGCGGCGTCGCCCAGCCTTTCGAGGCAACTTCCGATGGCGCGACCAGCGGCACCACCGTGTCTTCGAGCTTCGCCAGGCGCATCGTCCGGCGGAACAGCGGAAAGGTGTTGAGACGGCCGGTCTCGGCGTCCTGGAGTTCGGCGTCGTGATGCTCCCAGCCCTGCTGGTTTTCCTCCGAGCCGTAATGATGGTCGAGCGCGTAGAGCACCGCGTTGTTGGCCTGACAGGCGGTGCCGATATAGACCGTCGACTTGCCACAATAGGAGCCGATCTCGAGCACCGGGCCGCGCTTCGAGGCTTCCAGCGCTGCCTCATGCAGCGCCCAGCCCTCTTCCGCGTCCATGAAACCTTTCACCGCCTCGATGTCGATGGGAAGCTTGCGCGCCAAAATCCGGTCCTTTCGCCCCGCCGGAACTCCCGGCTCCGCCTTCTCTAGCCTCTCGCGAGGGCACGAAGCAAACGGTTAAGCAATGCCGCCGATAATGGCCGGGCCAGCCTCACCCGGAGCCCTATCCATGAGCCAGCCCGCCTTTGCCCCGGAACCGGACGATTACGACGCCATCGAGCAGGCGGTGCGCGAAACGCCGCGCGGCCGCTGGTTCCTGGAGGAATTCGCCCACCGCCACGCTTCCGGCGCCGCCGAGGTCGTTGCCGCGATCGAGAAACTGGCACGGGAAACAGACGCGGGGCTCCGGCTCGGCTTCGTCTATCACGAGGCACAGGAACTGGCCCGCGCACTGGCCGAAGCGCAAGCGGGCTTCGCCGAAGTCGGACCGGACGAAACAGCCGCCGATCCTGCGGCCATCGCCGATACTGCGGCCCGCGCCGCCACCGACATTGCGAGCGCTGCCGAAAGGCTGCAGGAAATCGCCGAGGCATTGCGCGGCAAAGGCGCCGACGCCGACCTCTGCGACGAGATCGAGACCCATGCCGGCGGCATTTTCATGGCCGCGGCCTATGAGGAATTGACCGGCAAGCGCATCGCCGCCGTCGCCGCGGCACTCGACCGAATCGAGGAACGCATCTCGCGTCTGATCGAACGATGGGAAAACGAAGTCCGCTAGCCGGCAAGCACGCGCGCAAACGCCGCCGGGTCGGCATTGCCGCCGCTGAGAACGAGCGCAACTGACTTCCCCTTTGCGTCGTACCGCCCGGCCAGCAGCGCCGCCAGTGCCACCGCGCCGCCGGGCTCGACCACCAGCTTCAATTCCTCGAAGGCAAAGCGCATCGCCGCCGCAACTTCGGCATCGCTGACCGCCAGGCCGCCGGCAAGACGCCCAGCGTTGATCGCGAAGGTGAGCTCGCCCGGCATCGGCGCCAGCAACGCGTCGCAAAAGGACTGGCCACCCGCTTCGTTGCCGAGCCGTTGTCCGGCGGCAAGCGAGCGCGCGTGATCGTCGAAGCCTTGCGGCTCGACGCACCAGACTTTTGCATCGGGCATGGCGACGCCGAGCGCCAGCGCCGTCCCGGCCGCGAGCCCCCCGCCGCCGGCCGGCACCAGCACCGCATCGAGCGCAACGCCGAGCCGCGCCGCATCCGCGGCGATTTCGAGCCCCACTGTGCCCTGCCCGGCAATGATCCCCGGATCGTCATAGGGCCGCACGACAACCGCGCCGCGCTCCGCCGCGATGCGCGCGCCGATTTCTTCGCGCACCTCCGTCATCCGGTCGTAGAGCACGATTGCCGCGCCGAATCCGCGTGTGCGTTCGATCTTGAGCCGTGGCGCATCCGACGGCATGACGATGAGCGCCGGAACGCCAAGCATCCGCGCCGCCGCAGCGACGCCCTGTGCATGATTGCCGGACGACCAGGCGACAACGCCCCCGCGCCGCTCATCCGCCGAAAGCTGCGACAAGCGATTCCAGGCGCCACGAAACTTGAAAGAACCCGTGCGTTGAAGAACTTCCGGCTTGACGAAGACCCGGCCGCCGCTGCGCGCATCGAGCGCCGCGCATTCGAGGAGCGGCGTCCGGACGGCAACGCCGGCGATCCGCGCCGCCGCGGCACGTACATCGTCAGCGTCGGGCAGACGCATCGTCACGCCGAAAGATCGAGATTGATGCAGCCGACGCTCCATTGCGCCGCACCGCCGACATCGCGGTGGCTGAGCCGCGTGATCGACAGCGGCGCGACCTCGATGCGCAACGCGGTTGCAAGGTCGATCCCGAGCGCATGGGCAATCGCCGCCCGTACCGCCCCGGCATGGGCGACCGAAACGAGCGTGTGTCCCGCATAATGCGCACTCAGCCTGTCAATGCCCGCCGCGACGCGCACCGCCATTTCGGCAAAGCTCTCGCCCTCGGGCGGCCGGATGTCCGCCGGATGCGACCAGTCGAGCGTCCGGTTGGCGGCGAAGACATCGTTGTAGCTCATGCCCTGCCAGCGCCCGTAATGCTGGTCGGTGAAATCGCCGACCGCCACCGGATCGACGCCGGATTTCAGCGCCAGCGCCGTGACTCGGGTGCGCAGCAGCGGCGACGACAACCAGACGGCGACGGACGGCAACCGCCGCGCAATGGCCGACGCCAGCGCTGGATCGACCGGCTCTGCCGCAACATCGAGATGCCCATAGTAGCGGCTCTCGCGCCCCTGAACCGGCGCGTGAACGATCCATATCCATTCGGTCCGCGCACCCGCCATCTAGAGCCAGCCGCGCTGCTTGAAGAAGAGATAGGGGCCGACCGCCGAACAGACCATCATGACCAGCGCCAATGGGTAGCCCCAGGGCCAGGCGAGCTCGGGCATGATTTCGAAATTCATGCCGTAGATGCTGGCGATCAGCGTCGGCGGCAGGAAGACGACGGCGGCCACCGAGAAAATCTTGATGATGCCGCTCTGCTCGTTGCTGATCAGGCCGAGTGTCGCATTGAGAATGAAGCTCGTATTGTTGGCAATGAAACTCGCATGGTCGCTGAGCGCCGTCAGGTCGCGCGAAATCGTCTTGAATGCCCTCTCGGTCGATTTCGGCCGCTTTTCGGTCGCCGGCCGCGCAATGAAGCTGACCAGCCGGCCGAAGCTGACAAGACTTTCGCGCACTTGCGAGGTCAAGGCATGGCTGCGGCCGATGCGGCGCAGGATTTCATCGTAGTTGCGTTTCTTCTTGCCGCCGTCATGCGGAAATATCTCGCCCGACAGCACGTCGATGTCCGATTGCACGCGCTCCAGAATGTCGGCAACACGATCGACGATGGCATCGAGCAACCCCGCCAGAACCTCCTCGCCGCTGGCGCAAGGCACGCTGTGACGCCGCGCCTCGGACGCATAGTGGCGAAATGGCGTCGGCTCGGCATAGCGCAGCGTCAGCAGCCGGTGGCCGGCAAGCACGAAAGTGACGGGCACAACCTGCGGCGTCGGCGTGTCGGCCTGCGTGACCATCGCCGCCGTCATGTAGACCGTGTCGTCCTCCAGATAGAGGCGGCTCGACACCTCGATCTCCTGCATGTCTTCCTCGGTCGGCACGTCAAGGCTGAGCTTTACGTCGACAAAGGTCAGCTCTTCATCCGTCGGCTGAAGAAGATCGAGCCAAACCGCGTCGGCGGGAATTGCCTCTCCGACGGCAATGGCAACCGGCGTCAGCGCACCATTGGCCGGCACATAGGCTGTAATCATCTGTATGTCCGCATCGGCATTTTCGAATCCCGTACGATCATGCCCACTCATGGCGCCTGCGACAATCCGCCTCTCCGAGCCCCGTTAAGGTTTTGCGAACCCTTTCGTTCTTGACTTGCGCGGCCAAAAGGCCCATCTAGCGCCTATCTGCCTTCGTGTGCGCGCTCTGCGCTGCCGTCCCGGCATCGCCTAACCCCGAAGCAGCAGACCCTTTCCTCGATTCCAAGCGCGTTGGAACGCGGCAAGACCCCGCGTGAAGCGACGGCCATAGTGGCCGGCGCACGACGTTTGACTTGTGAGATTGTAACTTATGACCACGAAGACCTTCGCGGATCTCGGCGTTGCCGAGCCGCTCTGCCGCGCGCTTGCGGCGCAGAACTACACCACCCCCACCCCCATTCAGGCTCAGTCCATCCCGGCGCTTCTCGAAGGCCGCGACCTGCTCGGTCTCGCCCAGACGGGCACCGGCAAGACGGCTGCTTTCGTGCTGCCGATCCTCCAGCGTCTCGATCCGCAGGCCAAGCGCCCGCACAAGGGCGCCCGTGTCGTCATTCTCGCGCCGACGCGCGAGCTGGCGATCCAGATCGGCCAGAGCATCGAAACCTATGGCCGCAACCTGAAACTCCGTCACACCGTCATCTTCGGCGGCGTCAACCAGTTCCGCCAGGTCAAGGCGCTCGCCGGCGGCGTCGACATTCTCGTCGCAACGCCCGGCCGCCTGCTCGACCTGATGAACCAGCGTCACGCCGATCTCCGCCAGGCCTCGGTTCTGGTGCTCGACGAAGCCGACCGCATGCTCGACATGGGTTTCATCCACGACGTCAAGAAGATCGTCGCGGCACTGCCCAAGACGCGCCAGTCGCTGCTCTTCTCGGCCACGATGCCCTCGAACATCGAACATCTCGCGGCCGAAATCCTCAACGATCCGGTCCGCGTCGAAGTGCGGCCCGAAGTCATCACGGTCGACAAGATCGACCAGCGCGTGCTGCATGTCGACGGCAAGCGCAAGCGCGAACTGCTGACGAAACTGCTGGACGACAGCGAGATGAGCCGCGTCATCGTCTTCACGCGCACCAAACATTGCGCCAACCGCGTCAGCGAGCAGCTCGAAAAAACGGGCATCGCCGCCGAGGCGATCCACGGCAACAAGTCGCAAGGCGCTCGCCAGCGCGCGCTCGACCAGTTCCGCACCGGCAAGGCGCGCGTCCTGGTTGCGACCGACATCGCAGCCCGCGGCATCGACGTCACCGGCATCACGCATGTCGTCAACTATGAATTGCCGAACGAGCCGGAAAGCTATGTGCACCGTATCGGCCGCACCGCGCGCGCCGGCAAGAGCGGCATCGCGATCTCCTTCTGCGATGCCTCCGAGCGTTCGCATCTGAGAAGCATCGAAAAGCTGACCAAGCGTCCGATCACGGTGGTCGCGACCACGGAATGGCTGGGCGACCAGGTCGCCGTGCCGGCGGGCGAGCCCGCCGATGCGCGCCCGGCCCGCAATGGTCCGCGCGGTCCGCGCCACCAGCCCGGCAAGCCGCGCCGCTTCGGCAAACCCGGCGCCGGCCGCGGCCGTCCGCAAGGCGGCCAGAAGCAGAGCCGCCGCCAGTCGGCCGCGCAGTAACGGCGAAAGCCGCGAAGGCGGACAAATCTTCGCTACCGCAAAGCACCGCTTCGGGTCACTCTGAAGCGGTGTTTTCATGTCCGGTGCCCGCGCTCATGTCGAAATGCCGCCTGCTTCTGCTCCTCGCGATATTGCCGGTCCTTGCCGCTTGCGGCACGCCCGCCCCCGCCGAGCGCAAGGCGAATGTGGAGGCGCTGGCGACCGGAACCATGACGCCGGTCTTTCTGCAAACGCACCAATTTGACCTCTACAGCCTCAGCCGCGCAAACGGACCGCAGGACCTGCTTGTTGTCTATATCGAGGGCGACGGACTTGCATGGCTGCGCATCGACGAAGCATCGCCGGACCCGACGCCCGTCACCCCGACGGCGCTCCGGCTTGCGCTCGCGGACGGCACGCCGGCGGTTGCTTATCTCGCCCGCCCCTGCCAGTTCACGGATGAGGCGCACCGGCGCAATTGCCGGACCGCATTATGGACGAGCCACCGCTATGGCGAGGACGTCGTCGCGGCGACGGAAGAGGCGCTCGACATGCTGAAGCAGCGCGCTGGCGCGCAACGCCTCGGGCTTGTCGGCTTTTCGGGCGGCGGCGCCATCGCAGCGCTCGTCGCAGCGCGACGCGACGACGTGGCATGGCTGAAAACGATCGCGGCGCCGCTCGACACGTCGGCCTTCACCGGCCATCACGGCGTGACGCCGCTCATCAGCTCGCTGAACCCGGCCGACATGGGGGCGGCGCTTGGCGGCGTGCCACAGCACCACTATGCAGGCGCGGACGACAAGGTCGTGCCGCCGTCGATCGCCCAATCCTACATGGCGCGCCTGCCCTCCCGCCGCTGCGCGGTCTTGCATGTCGTCGCCGGCGCCGGTCACCACGAAGGCTGGGAAAAGAACTGGCCTATGTTCAGCGCCGAAACGCCGGCCTGCCGCTAACGCGTCAGATCGACGGCGGATCGGCGAGACATGTGGGAGCGACGCTCTTCCACGGTCCGCCGATGCCGAACCGCCTCAGCAGACCGTCCAGCTGTGCTTGCCGCGTGCTCAGCCTGCCGCGAAGGCCGGGCATTGCATGAAGGTGCAGGCCCGTGAACGGCAGAAAGGGATTGCGGCGCAGCGTCGCGTAGAGTTCGGAACGATGCGTAGGCCGCGCGCTGGCACAGCGCGCATGGAAGCCATGCGTGTCGGCGACGACCAGCGTGTTGGCCGGCACCGTCATTGCGACGGGCTCCCGGTAGCCGAGCTGGAGGGCCGTCTCGCGGTCGATCCGGAACGACCCGGCGGCAATCTCCGGATCGGCGTGTTGCGCGGCACGCAGACTGAGATCCCGTTCCCAGGCAAAGCGTTCCGGCGTCATCCGGTGGGAGCCGGGCACATAGAGCAGCGGCCCGTCTTCCGGTCCGACATCCTGAAGATAGAGCCACGCCTTCGCCGTCGAATGGAACGTATCCATGTGGAGCGTGTTTTGCGGGTCGGGACGCGATGGGTCCGGCTCGGCAATCACCGTCTGCACATGCACCAGCGGCTCGCCGCCGCAACCCGCCACAAAGCGCATCAGGTCGAAAAGGCGGTTGTCGTCGATAAAGGCGGCAAGCGCCGGACGGCCCGCGATGTCGGGCCGGTCGAGACTGGCACGCCGCGTGACGGTCGCCCCCTCGCGACGCTCCCACGAGGGCAAGGGATTTGCGTTGAGGTCCCGCCTGATTTCCGCGAACAGTTCGGGCGGCAGGAAATTGCGGCACACGACATATCCATCGCGCGTGTAGTCGGCAATCTCCGCGGGACCGACAGAGGCCGCCAGCCGCTGCCGACGTCTTTCCGCCATCGCCCGCGCCAGCCGCACACGCGCCGCATGCAGGCCACGCCGGTTAAGCCGCACACTGCCGATGAGCGGATTGGCCCTGAAGGACTTCGCGCCGCTCGCCAGTTGCACAACCCACAAGGGCGCAGCGAGATAGGAAATCGGTTTCAACCACGCCCTCTGTTCACCGTCTGAAATCGCTCCCCGGCCCGTCGATCCGGCCGGGAGACGCCGCTATTCTAGAGAAAAAACACCGGACGTCTCCCTGTTGCGGCGAATTGACCGTGCTGCACTGGAGAAAGAGGGAAAATTTGGTGGGCGCACCAGGACTCGAACCTGGGACCCGCTGATTAAGAGTCAGCAGAAGTATAAATAGAATCAACGCCTATTTGGACTTTTCCGCCTCGGATTGCCGCAGCGTTTCCGCGGCCGTAAAATGCGAAGTCCAAACACAGGACGGCTTCCCGGGCCGGAAGCCACTCTTCTGCATTTTTGGTTCTGGCACCAGACGCGCAGCAGCTTTCATTCGCATAATCGTGCCCGACCCGCAGTGGTTTGCGCTTTGGAACCTCTGGCTGTCGCAGCAGTACAAACGCCCCCCGACGAGGGAAAAGGATTTCGTGCAAGGCAACCATCCTTGATGCCATCCGGGACGCGATGTCGCGTTGCCGAGAAGACGCAGCGAGAACGATAGAACGACAAGACTCGCTTGAGAATTACTGCGGCTTCTGAACTTGTGCCCAGCCTTGGGCCTGGTGAGCCGCTAAATTCCGGCTTCATCGGACGGCAGGCTGACCGGGGTTGCCGGCCGGAAGATGAATCCTGATCGGCACTTCTTTTTGATCGCCGCGAGATTAACGTTTAAGACCGTCTCAATATCTCAAGACTGAAACGGACCATCTCCCCGTCAGCCGCCGCTTCAGGGCGACGACGTCAGACAGGGAGATGTAAATTGAAAACGCGTTCCGAGATTATCCGCTCGCTCATTCGCGCGCTTGACGCGTCGCAGCATCGCGGCGACTTCACTAAAGAAATTCACGACGCTCTCTACGACATCTATGACCGGGCCGGGCACTTTGAGCCCGACGATCTAGTTCTCATCATCGCCAGCGCGACGAAAGCTGGCGAGCTCTTGCCGCTCGCAAAGCCCATGTTCGGCGCTATCGCGGCAACAGCCCAGGACGAGCTGATGACCCGCTATCGAAAGCTCCTGCGGCTTTCCTACAAACAGAATCCGGATCGAGCCGCGCTTGTCGCGAAGCTCGGCGACGAACGGCTGGCCGACGCTATTATCAGGGAAGTCGAAAATGAAACTGATAACTGAAACTCAGCGCGCAGTTCTCATCGAAAACGCGCGCAAAGTCGACTTCGGTTTTGACGCTATGGAGCTCCGGCCGGCCGTGAAATTATTCTACCCAACCGGCGCTGCGACTTGGCTTTTGGCCTATCTACTACCAGAAGACGACAATATCGTCTGGGGTCTTGCGGACCTTGGCCTCGGCTGTCCCGAGAACGGAGATATATATCTGCCGGAGCTCATCGAATTTCGCGACAAGGTTGGACTCGGTATCGAGCGTGACCTCTATTTCACAGCAGAAAAAACGATTCGCGAGTACTACGAAGAGGCACGCTGCGCCGGCGCGATACGCGCATGAAGCCCCCGCGCAGCGCCGCAGGTTTCGACATATACGAACTCGCGCGGGCCATTCCATTCGGCCTGTCTTTCGAGCACTCCGCGAGCCCGGCGGGCGAGTCATGGCGCATCGTAAACTCAGGATGTGTTGGTCCAGGATTCAGCATTGGCGTTATAAAATCTTGCTGCCCCGGCGGGACAATGTGCGTCCAGAAAAGCCGATTCGACGCTGATTTTTTTCTTTGGACCGATGCATTGGATCGTGTTGTCGTCGTATATTTTGATGGCGACATCACGATTTTTGAGCCGATCACAATCGGTGCGGCCGCGCGCTTTGTACGCGAAGTCCGCAAGGCACCCGACGCGCTTAAACAATGCGTCGGTCGGCGCGCTGTATGACGCGGTGTCGCTCGCGTGCTCTCTCCCGCTGCGGCGTCAATGCCGGCTCGACTCCGCGCAGAATTCGGACGCGTTTCTTTATGTAGACGCGCAACCAGGCCAAGAGGCGCATCGCCTGATTCCGGAGTTTCTCAACTTGCTTTTCGGCCGCAGCAGCTCGAGCGAGCGCTGCGGCCTTTTCTTTTTCCGCCAGTTCGTATCGCTCTTGCCAGTGCGCCGCTGCGAGGAGGTCGGACATGGGACGGCCCGCGGCCTTCTGTATGAGCTGCGACACACGACGCTCCGCATGCCATTCCTCCCTCGTCAGCCGCCGGCGGCGCGGACCGGTTCGGGACTGGCCATGGCGCACCGCAACATCCTGGAAATACCTATCCTGGAACGATCTCATCGCGTTGAAAAACTGCTTCTGCCCTTCGCGCTTGGCGCCACCGACAGCCCGGACGCCATGCTCCGCCGCAAGCCCCGGGTGAACTTCTTCCCAGCACATACGGCCATCCCGCACCGGCGGCACGACAGCGATATGGAGGTGATAGTGCGCTTCATCGGTATGCGCCACGGCGCTCCTGACGTTTCTCTCGCCGAAGAATTTCAGCGAGAACCGAAGGGTATCCGCCGCCCAGTCCCGCTCGGCCTGTGGATCGGCCTGCGCTCGCGGCACCGGATAGCTGAAGACCGCTGCGCAAAGCACGCGTGCTTTACGCGAGACACGCCGCCCCCGCCTGTCCTTCAGTCCAGCCGCAATCTGATCGAGCTCATCGGCCACCTCCATGGGAGGCACGCCGAGGAGCCGCAAGGGCGGTTCAGGACGCTCGACATGGCCATAGGCGCCGGGAGCGCGCGCCATCTCCGACAGGACCTCACGCGCGCTCCAGCGATATTTGTCGCCACGCCGCGTGCCGCCGGCCGTCCAGAGCTCGATCCTTGCAAACTGGCTTCCCGTCATGGCCGGTTTGCCCGCCACCGCACTTTTCATTGGCGTTTGCCGGATCGTCGCCGGGCGCCTTCAGGGCTGCCAGGTTCCGACCCGGGGCCCCGTCTGCTCAAACCACCTCGGCGATCCGCTTCCGACCCCTCAGCCTCGGCCGCCGTCTTGAGGAGGAAGCCGCGCAACTCTTCAAGACCTTGACGCACTTCACCAACAATTTGCGCGCGTCGCTCAGCGGAGATAAACCTCCGCATCGTCTTGAAGCGCTGCTTACCCCACAGCTCTCGCAGACTGTGGAGCGCATATTCGAACAGCTTCTCCTCTGTCCAGCCATCGACATACTCATCAATGCTGATCCGACGACGACAGCTCTCATAGAAGAAGTCATCATGCATATCACTCGCTGAAAGAGCGGCGAAGTCGAACTTCTCCAACTCCGCCTCCAGATCAGTGCGCAGCTGCGCCTCGAGCCGCTTTTCCAGTTCGATCGACAGATCAACGAAGCCGGCGCGAGCAAAATCAGCAAGCTCACATTCACTGAGCGCCTCAATTGCGGCCCGCGCCAGCGGATCGGACGGCCTGTAGAAATACGCCAGCCGACCGCTGGCGAGCCCAACGCTGTAACCGCCGGGAATGCGGCGCCAGGTCAACTGAGCGGATCCCGCCTTGACGGAACGCCTGTGCCGGTGAACGACACCGCGATCAAGCTCCCCGGCCGACAAGACGAAGATACCGATCGCAGTGACATCGCCTGCGAATTGCTCGGCCGCATGGAGCTTGTGTTCTTCTTCGCTGCTGAGCCTTGCTGTGACAGACCGCTCGCGTTCGTCGACGAACCGCTGCGCTTCGACATACACATCATCCGCGACTTCCCAAGCGCGCGCCTCTCTGTTCCACGTCGCAGAAAAGCGGTTCCTGATTTCTTTTCTGACTGCGTAGGTGTCACCTCTCAGCGTCTTCATGATGCTTGCTCCCTGTTTTCGTCCGCCAAGCTTTGACATCAGCACGCCGCCGCAAAAAGCAAGCGCGGCGACAAAAAATGTTCGGCTATTCTCCGGGCGACAAATCCATTTCGACCGCGCGCACGCGCACATACGCGCGGCGGATGTCGAGAAGACAGTTCGTGCGATCGAGCGCATGACCGACGCCCCGTCAATGAAGTCGCAGAAAACGCCAGGGCGCGTCGCGATGAACGCCGAATCGTCTTTTGTCACCGGGCTGTCAACGCTGCCTAAAGAAGCTAACCACCTGTCGTAACAACACATTTTGATATTTGTCATTGTCAACGAGGGGGTATCGCAAGGCGCGCGCTTGCTTGTCGTCAGCTGGGGACCAGATCTGGGAAAAGCACAATGACGAGAGACGACCATGCCCCGCAGATTGCGTTCGCCGAAACGACACTATCTCCCCATCCCGGGACTTCAGCAGCTTCTCGATGCCGCCGGCCGGAGCCCGGAGGTGCGCAACACGTTGCGCGCCATGTTGCAGATCCGCAAGGCGCCAGGGACCGCGTGGCGCGGGCAGAAGGTGATCCCACCGGGTTCGTTTGCCGATGTCGTGACAGACGCGTTCCGGCCCTCGACGGATATTCCGCTTGAGCTGCCCCTGGCAGCCGTCATGACCCTGATATCGGGTCGGTTGCTGCAAGCGGGCTGCCGGATCGATCTCCACGGCCAGAAAGTAAAGCCGACGCTATGGACCGTCGCGCTTGCGCCGAGCGGCGCCGGAAAAACCTACGCAACCGCGCATTCTGGAGATCGCCAATCAACGAGACCTGTTCCCCGAGCCAGCATCGGCCGCGAAATTCGTGCACGATCTCGCAGAACACAACAACGGGATCTGGATTCGCGATGAGTTCGGCCAGTTTCTGCGTTCGCTCGACCAACAAAGCCATCTCGCCGAGCTTCGCGACTATCTGCTGCGGCTTTATGATGGGCAGCCGATCTCGCGCAGGACCAAGAGCGACCCGGTTTCAATCGAGGATCCAGCGCTGACCATTCTCGGCGCCACCGTTCTGGAGACTTTCAAGGCCTGCGTGAACGCCGAAAGCCTGGTGGATGGTTTCGCACAAAGATTCAATTTTATCATCGCGGCGACCGATCCAAGCCGTCGAGCTTCCGACTTCCCGCTCTATGACTTGCGCAGGCATGACAGCGCCATGCGCGAGGCGTGGCATGGCGTTGAAAGCGTGCCTCTTCATCCCATTTATCCGGTTGGCGAAGGGGCAGTCTCGGTCTTCAAAGCCGCGTTCAAGGAGATGATGCCGGCTGACGACGCGGTGCCGATGTCGTTCTTTCGTCGCACGATGTTCTCGGCCGTTCGCTACGCAGCTGTTTTTCACATTCTGTCGGGCGACCACGGAAACGAAATCACGGCACGCGACATGGGGTGGGCCATGCGGATGATCGCCCTCCATCTGGAGGACACCCGCCAGTTGCTCGACGATTACGGCCTGGGCGAGCTTGAGCGGGTCGTCAGGCGCGTTGAAGAGGTCAAACGGGAGATCGAGGCGAACGGGAGGATATGCAAGCCGCGCGATCTTATTCGACGCATCTCCGTCATCCGCACAGCGAATGAAGCGAGATCGCTGCTCCAGATTGCGGGGGACAAAACGAAGTCCGATGCTTGACCGTTCAACGTTAACAGGAGGTGAATGGCCTAGTGCCTGCCACCGCCGGATCGACGCCCCGCGACCGTGGCGTCAGGCGCAGGTGCGTGTGGCATTGACCTGCGACGCAACAGACGCTCCGGCTCAGATGGAAGAACGCCTTTCCTTTACGACCGCAAAAGCCAAGCGACGGGGAAGGCGGCTTCGCGTCGAGATGATCGTGCGCCGCAATCGAGCTCATTGAGTGTCAGTAATAGCCGGACAAGCGAGCAAACGACCAACCGTTGGATATGCGTCTCTCTGTCTGCAGCGCCAACGCGAAAACAGGGAAAAGGACGAAAATATTTTTTCCTTTTTTCTACCAGATTCCGTCAGTCGACACCCTATACCTGCGACCAGGGACCAGTCGCGGTGGATTGTCGGTCGTGAGTTCTCTGGCGACAGAGGATAGCGATCATGAGCAACTCTCGTGGCGACGAGTGGTACACTCCCGAATGGCTTGTCAAGGCGCTTGGCAAGTTCGACCTCGATCCAGCAGCACCGAGACGCCATCACTGGACGGCAGACCGCTGCTATACCAAGAAGGACAACGGACTGTTCCTTCCGTGGTTTGGGCGTGTCTTTCTGAATCCGCCATACTCGAATCCGGACCCTTGGGTGGAGAAGCTTGTTCAACACAGGAATGCGATTGCATTGTATTTCGCCAGAACTGATACGCGGTGGATGCACCGCGCCCTGGATACCGCCGATGCAGTGTTTTTCCTGAAGGGCCGGATTCCGTTTGTCGACATCAAGGGACAAAAGTCCGGCAGTCCGGCATCGCCGTCAATCCTGCTCGCCTACGGACAGGAGAACGTCGCGGCGATCCGACGGGCGGCCGCAAGGAACCTGATCGAGGGAAAGTTGTCGTGTCTGGAGAATGACGCAGAAGCGGTCCAGCGTTCCTGTGCTTCTCACGGCGACGGCGAGGTGCCGATCCGCAGACAGGACACGTCTCTGTATGGCGACATCCGACATCGACCGGGGGCTTCTTAAGAGCGACTTAAACTGGGCGTCCATCCGGTTTGCTTTTTTGAACGTCGGGCCCATATAAAAAAAAGAAGCCAGCACTCATCGCCAGACAGGCGGTCAGGAAGCGGCCCGGCTTACGACCCCTTTGAGGGATTGCTATCGACGCCAAGTGGCAGTCGTTTTCCGCCGGCCCGGCGGCCAAGAGAAGAGTCTCGAATTCCCGTGAGGAATGAGATCGACACCAGACGGTATTATCCGCCGGATAGGCGGTTGATGAGACGGTAGATTTAATGGCCCCATGAGGGATTGCTATCGTTCCCCCGCACAAGCGGGGATCGTACGAAACTCGGCTTCCTGCGGGAGATCGAGGTTGTTCCCCCGCACGAGCGGGGTCGACGAAGGTGACAGGGCGTCGCGTCAGCGTGATGGCGAGGCGCCCTGTTGCTTTTCCTGATCATTGGCGAGCGACGGTGCTTCGGCGAGCTGCTTCAGTTGGTTCGTGCCGAAAAGAATAACAATCCGTATACGGCGAGTAGAAACCGCGCGTCTGGCGATGGGTCCCGAGCGCTTTGTTAACGCCCATCAAGCATTATGCCCTGAAATAAAATGGAAGTGCCCTCTGGGAAGAGCGAAATCTCATGTCGTCTTTTGCGCCCACGCTGCCACCTGGTCATGCGATCAGCGGTGAAGCTCCGATTGAATTTATGGAAGCGCCAGTTCACCCTGATGTGCTGGCGCTGCTTGACTACTGGAACGACCTGCGTCGCGGGCGGCCCATACAGGTCCGACATTCGGCCGGAAGGTCTCGTCGGGCTTCTGCCGTCACTCGCGATTGTCGAGACGATAGACGGGGGAAGCGATTTTCGCTTTCGGCTGTTTGGAACCGTGCTCGCGGAATATACAGGTGTCGACCGAACGGGGGAGCGGTTTTCGTAACTCGAAAAGGCGCCCGGTTCGCCCCTGAGCACTGAGGAAACGCGGGAGCGCTGGATGAATATCGTTCGCACGGCATTCGCACTAACCCGCCCGGTCTTTTTCAAGCTTCGGCGGGCCGGCACGGACCGCGCTGCTCTTGAGCTTCATGGAATCGTACTGCCATTGAGCACCGGCGCGGCCGATATCGGGCAAGTTATCGGCGGTGCGTTTGTCCTGAATACACCGAAATGCTGATTTGAACGGCGCGCACCTCGCCGGTAAATCGCATCAGCCCGTATAGCGATCGAATCTGAAGGGGAACCTGGGCGCTTCATTTGCCTGCCGTGCTTGCCATCGCGGGAACGGACTGCCGCGTACGAGGATCAGGACAGCAGAGCTTGAACTAACATCAGACTTGGACCACTCAAAGGGGCCGGTCACAGCCACAGCGCCTTCAAGCAAAACATACGTGTACTTCTGAAGTTCGTGATCGACGGAATGTCCGTAGGCATCATACGCAAATTAGGCCGTAAACTCATAAACGGGATTCCCAAATCAGCAGGGCTGTGATTCAAACTTCTTGAAGGGAGTTTGTCATGGCGCGTTACGATATGAGCGATTTCGAGTGGTCTGTCATCGCTGCGGTGCTGCCGCGCAAGTCACGCGGGGTTCGCCGGGTAGACGACATGCGAGTGCTGAACGGCATCTTCTGGGTCTTGCGAAGCGGGGCTCCCTGGGCCGATCTGCCGGAACGCTATGGACCTTACACCACTTGCTACAATCGCTTCCGCCGCTGGACGAAGGCCGGCATCTGGGACCGGATCATGGATGCGGTGACCGACGCTCACGATGGCGACGTCCAGATGATCGACGGCACAAGCGTGCGCGTTCATCACTCTGCCGCCACTTTAAAAAAAGCCACCCGGATCGATATATGGGCCGAAGCCGAGGCGGACTGCCAACCAAGATCCATGCGGTCACCGACGCCAACGGGCTTCCCATCCGCCTCGCCATCACTTCCGGCGAAACGCACGATACGGTTCCGGCAAAAGAGCTGCTGTCCGGCCTGCAAAACGGGCAGTTGATCCTCGCCGACAAAGCCTATGACGCCGACTGGATCAGGCAACAGATCGAGGATCAGGGGGCGACGCCGAATATCCCCAGCAAAGCAAACCGCAAGTGGAAGGCCTGCTTCAGCGCCGTGCTCTACAAGGACCGCAATCTCGTCGAACGGTTCTTCAACAAGCTGAAGTTCTTCCGCCGCATCGCCACACGCTTCGACAAGCTCGGATCGACCTTCATGGCCATGATCAAGCTCGCTTCAATCCGCATCTGGCTGCGCGCTTATGAGTCTAGGGCCTGGAACCCTCGTGAAATAAACAAGCGGCGCGGACCGGGAAAAGATGAGAACAGGCTCGTCGTACCGACGCCGTTAACCCAAGAAAACCAGCACCGCCGAAGGCGAATGAATTTGGCGGATTCAGCGTTCCAATTCTGCCGACTTTCGGGATCAGCGCGAAGACGAGGTTTGGTTCGGAGGACCTTTCTCGACCCAAGGTGCAGTCGACGCCCGTCTTTCAAGGGGAGGATCGGAGGAGAAACCTCGAAACCCGCGCGCCGACTGCGACTAATGCTGACCGTCAGGTATTCTCAACGTGAGACCGTCGAGATCGTCGGTCATAGCAATCTGACAGGCAAGGCGGCTGTTTTCCGTCGAACCTTCGGCAAACTGCAACAGGTTGTCTTCCATACCGCCGGGCTCGGCCATGCCGGTCCGGTCGATCCACGCGGCATCGACATGCACATGGCAGGTCGCGCAGGCGCACTCGCCCCCGCAATCGCCATCGATGCCCGGCACACCGTTGTTGACCGCCGCATCCCTCGCGGTCGTGCCGCTCTTGACCGCGATGGGAAATTCGGTGCCGTCCGGCTCGATGAAAATGACTGTGGGCATTTTTTGCTCTTGTCGATCATGCTGGATGAAACAGCGGGTGGATCCTTTCCGTGACGAAACGTAGGCGCCGTTTCATCGCGAAATAACGCGCGAGACCGGGCCCGGTCTAATGCGCGTACAGCTTCACCGGCAAACGGGTGAACCCGTGAATGAAGTTGGACAGCGTCCTCTCGGGCGCGCCGACGACTTCCACCTTGCTGAAGCGCTTCAGGATTTCTTCCCAGACGATCCGCAGTTGCAGTTCCGCCACGCGGTTCCCCATGCAGCGATGCACGCCGAAACCGAAGGAAAGATGGTGACGGGAATTCTGGCGGTCGATGATAAACTCGTCAGGACGGTCGATCACCTCTTCGTCCCGGTTTCCCGATATGTACCACATGACGACCTTGTCGCCCTTTCTGACCTTCTTGCCGCCGATTTCGGCGTCCATGAGCGCCGTCCGACGCATATGGGTCAGCGGCGTCTGCCAGCGGATGATCTCGGGGATCATTTTCGGGATGAGGCCCGGATCGGCCATGAGCTTGCGATATTCCGCCGGGTTTTGATTGAGTGCGAGCACCCCGCCGCTAATCGAATTGCGCGTGGTGTCGTTGCCGCCGACGATCAGGAGCATCAAGTTCCCGAGAAACTCCAGGAACGGCATGTCTCGCGTCGCCGGCGAATGCGCCATCATCGAGATCAGATCGGACTTTGGCGGCTCGTTGATGCGTTTGTCCCACAGATCCTTGAAATAGTACGCGCATTCGAGAAGTTCCTCGCGGCGCTGTTCAAAAGACGAAACCACGCCTGTTTCGGGCGTGGCCGTTGCCACGTCCGACCAGCGGGTGAGCCTGCGCCGTTCCTCCCAGGGAAAGTCGAACAACGTCGCCAGCGTCATCGTCGTCAGCTCGACGGACACCGTGTCGACCCAATCGATCTCTTCGCCGATGGGAAGCGAGTCGAGAATAAGCCCCGCGCGCTCGCGGATAATGGGCTCCAGCAGAACAAGATTGGACGGCGCGACCGCCGGGCTCACCGCCTTGCGCTGCGCATCGTGCTTGGGTGGATCCATCGCAATGAACATTTCGAGTTCAAGTGCGCTCTCACCTGTTTGCATGTCCTGGATGGCGATGCCGCCTATCTTGGCTTCGGAGGAGAACGTC
The DNA here is from genome assembly GCF_019635935.1 of Parvibaculum sp. Taxonomy (NCBI): domain Bacteria; kingdom Pseudomonadati; phylum Pseudomonadota; class Alphaproteobacteria; order Hyphomicrobiales; family Parvibaculaceae; genus Parvibaculum; species Parvibaculum sp. The sequence continues at coordinate 705,107 of NZ_JAHBYN010000001.1, forward strand.
TGGTGGTTCACCTCGACCTGCATGATGTCGTTGAATTTTGTTATCGACCAGTAGGGGCCATAGGCGCTCTCGGGGCAATAGTGGACAGGGTCCTCCCGCCGCAGCCGCGCGAAGTAGCTCCCGATCGTGTCGTTTTGAAAGAGCTTCGGATCGCTGACGTCCATCTGAGACAGCGGGATCCTCGAAACCGGATCGCGCACCAATGTGTCAGTCGTCATCTCCCTGTCCTCCCGGTTGGCGCCTGTGCGGCATCCACCCATCATGGCGCATGCAATGCCTTCATACGAATTCATTATAATAGATAATGGACAATTCGGTGTCAAACGCTCTTGGTCGCCACCGCGGTTCCGTTAGTCCAGGACGAATCCCTCATACCCCCTGGCCGCGGCGGTATTGCACTGGTCCATATAAATGGGCACGCCGGGGAAATTCAAAAGCTGCCGCGGCTTTCCCGGAATGTTGGCGCCCATGTACCAGGAATCGGCGCGGGGAAAGAGCGTCATGTCGGCTATGGAATTCAGGAGCTGTGTCCATCTCTCCTCCGCCTGAGCAGTCGCCTCGATCCGTCTCCTGCCCTTTTCACGCATATACCTAAAGCAGTCGACGACCCATTCGCCCTGCACTTCGGCACATGTCGGGCCGTTGCAGAATCCGGAGGGACTCTGCGGACCGTAAAGAAAAAGCATGTTCGGGAATCCGGACGTCGCGAAACCGAGATAAGTATGCGCGCCTTCGGTCCATTTTTCCTTGAGTGTCACGCCGCCCGTCCCGCGTATATCGATCTGGGTCAACCCGCCGGTCACGGCGTCGAACCCCGTCGCCAGGACGAGCATGTCGAGTTCAACCAAGCCACCCTTCGTGCGCACGCCTTCGGGAACCACTTCCTCGATCGGCGTCTCGCGCACATCGATCAGGCTGACATTCTCCTGATTGAACACTTCGTAATACCACTGCTCCAGCGAGGGGCGCTTGACGCCGAAGGGATGCGGCGGCTCCATCGGCGCGAGTTTGTCGGCTAATGCCGTATCCTTGATCCGGGCGCGGGTCTTGTCGCGCCAGAAATCGTACATGGTACGGTTTGCTTCCTCATTCGTCAGGATGTCGGCAAATCCGCCGATCCAATAGTGGAAGCCGCCTTTTTGCCAGAGCTTTTCATAAAGCGCGCGGCGCTCTTCTGGCGGCACTTCCAGTGCAGACCTTTCGTCCCTGAGAATGTCGAATCCGCCAAACGTTTCGCGCCGCATGCGGAATATCTCCGGGTAATCGGACTTCATCCGCTGCTGTGTCTCGACGTCGAGCTTGCGCTGCTGCATCGGCAAAGCGAGGATCGGTGTGCGCTGGAACACCGTCAGATGCGCCGCGTCCTTGCTGGCTTCCTGCACCACCTGAACGCCGCTCGCTCCGGTTCCCACGACACCAACCCGCTTGCCCGCGAAGCTGGCCCCCTCCTGGGGCCACAATCCCGTGTGCCACGATTCTCCTGCGAAGCTTTCAAGACCCTTGTAGTTCGGAATATAGGGTTTCGATGCAAAGCCCGTGCAGAGAACGAAAAACCGGGCGCGCACGACGACGCCATCGGCCGTACGGATGACCCATTGATCGTGCGCTTCGTCGAATTCTGCCGCGCTGACTCGCGTCCCGAATACTATGTCGCGGCTGAGTTCGAGCTTTTTATCGACGTATTGGAAGTAGCGGCGCAGTTCATCCCAAGCAGGAAATCTCTCGGTCCAACTCCAGTCGCGCCACAACTCCTCGATCGAAAATTCATAGATCGGCACATGAGAATCGACCCGCGCGCCGGGATAACAGTTCCAATACCAGATGCCGCCCAGATCGGCACCGGCCTCGAACAGGCGAACCTTGAAGCCTTCCTGGCGTAAGCGGTGAAGCTGATAGATGCCGTTGAATCCCGCTCCAACAATGAGTGCATCCAATACTTCAGCGTCGTCACTTTCTTGCGTCTGGCCGGATTGCACCCAACTCATCGAGACCGCTTCCCTTCATATCCACCGCAGCCGCCTTGACTACATTCCCACCACCGCGATGAGGCGAGGGGCGCTCCAGAATTCACCTTGTCGAAACCATCGTTCAGTCGCCGAGCAATCTTCCCCACAGCGCCGGGACCAGAACTGCGTTGCCTATGCGGGCCTTGGATCGCGAATGAGAACAGTCCCCTGCGCCGCACAACAGGCGCGGCCCTCGTTCGTCACATCGATGCGAACCACTGCAGTCGATTTTGTCATCGCGATCAACTCGGCCACCGCTATCACCTTGCCCGAGGATACCGGCGCCAGCAGATTGAGCTTGAATTCCGTCGTCGCCGCCCATTGTCCTTTCCGCATATGCGGATAGCAAACGCAGCCGAGAACATGGTCGCACATCGCAGCCAGCACCCCGCCATGCATGTTTCCGATCGGCGTCAACAGCCGATCCGAGACTTCCATCTCGGCGGTGAGCTTGCCCGGCTCGACATGTGTGATGCGAACCCCCAGAAACTCAGGCAACCCTTTCATTGAATTGCTGGCGTTTATGAAACCCCGTGCGATTTCCTCGTTGAACTCCGGCAGCTTTGCAACAATTGTCATCTCGTTTTCTCCGAATCCTTCAATGGTACCCAAGGCGCGCGCAGCCGAGTCTTAAAGATAGATATTTGCCCTGCTCAGCGAGCTTTCGGCGCTTTTCACGAGATCGGCCATGACTTCCGCAGCCGGCCTCACCTTGTGAATGAGGCCCATGCCCTGCCCCGCGAAACCGGGAGCGATATCTTTCCGCTTTACCGCCGCCGCCGCCGCCAGCACCGGCATCGCAACCATGGGCTGGAAGGGCATGGGCAGCGGCTCCAGACCTGCCTCGGCAAAAGCCTCGGACCATTTGTTGCGAATGATGCGGGCCGGCTTTCCGGTGACGGTCCGGGAAACAAGCGTATCGCCGTCACCCGACTCGACAATCGCGTCTTTCTGGAAATCCTCTATGCCGGCCTCATCGGTCGCGAGAAACGCCGTACCGATCCAGGCGCCTTCGGCGCCGAGCATCATGGCCGCCGCGATGCCGCGGCCGTCGGAAATGCCGCCCGCGCCGAGTACGGGAATGCGACCCGCAATCGCATCGACAACCTGCGGGATGAGCGCCATCGTTCCGATGGGTGAATTGTGCCCGCCCCCGTCATGGCCCTGCGCGACGATCAGATCGATGCCGGAATTGACCACCTGCAGGGCATGCTTCACCGCGCCGACGACCGCCATCACCTTGGTGCCGTTGGCGTGGAGCCGATCAAGCCAAGGCCCCGGATTGCCTAGACCCGCCGCATAGACAGGAACCCGCTCCTCAACCACAACTTCCATTTGCGCTTCGAAGAATTCTTTCGAAAACAGCGGCGCGTTCGATTTGGACGAACGGTGAGCTTCCTCGGATGCCCGCACCCTGGATTTCAGCGGCGGTATGTTTTCCTTCTGCAAGAAATCTTGCGCGAATTTCTGGTACTCGGGCAGCAAATCCATCGGAGACGGACCAGCCTTGCCCTTATAGGCTTCCCTGCGCACGGAGGCTGGCAGCAGGGTGTCCACACCAAACGGCTTGTCCGTAAGCGACCGCGTTTCCCGAATCCATTCACGCAGTTGATCGGGAGAGCAAGCAGCCGCGCCGAGCACACCAAGACCACCCGCATTCGATACCGCCGCCGCAAGCCGTGGAACGCTCGCGCCGCCCATACCGGCCAGCAAGATCGGGTATTTGATGTTCAGAATATCGCATACTCGGCTATGCAGGGTCACAGCTATCCTCCCATCCGGCGGCTTCATTGGCCGCGTTATTTATGATCATAAATTATCGATGTCCGGGGAGCGGCGCAAGTGTCGCCAAAAACAACGTTGGCATCGCGAACACTCGCCTAGCATTTCCGTCGGGGAACCCGCGGCATACTCAGGTCGTCAGCATCCTGCCAACGCACGATTTTGGACATGATGTCGGGATGACGAGCCTCCAGATACTTGTCGGATCGGCTTATGAATCGGGACATTTCGGTGAAAGCGAGGTCTGGATTGCGATCTTCAATCGCCTTGAGAAGCCGCCCGTACGCCTTGATCTGATAGTCGCGCTCACCCTCCGTATAAGTTATGCCGACTTCCGACGCATTCGTGATGTTGTGAAGCGAACCGATCAAGAATCCGATCAAGGGGTTGCCGGACGCCCAGGCAAGCAGGTCGTGAAAACGCCTATTCTCCTCCACATAGGAGTCACAAGAAACAGACAACGTCTTCAATGTGGCCAATGACGTATTCAGCTTGTCGATATCCTCATCGGACGCACGCTCTGCCGCAAGCGACGCCATGGTCGGGCCCACCGCCTGCCTCACTTCAATCAGTGAACGGAACGTGGTGCCGAGAAACTGGAGCAGCAACGCCATCGTGCTGGCAAAATCTTTCGGCCGCGGCTCCTGAACGATCGGCCCGCCGCCGGGACCGGGCCGCAGGAAAATGATTCCCTGCAATTCGAGAAACCTGAGCGCCTCCCGCAAGGTCGCGCGGGCCACTCCATAGCGCACGAGCATCTCCTGTTCGGGCAGCAAGCGATCTCCGATCTCAGCGCCTTGCTGCTCGATGTCTTCGACGATCCGCCGCGCAACTGCGAGGGCACGCTTGCCGGACCCTTTCGGAAACCGGCTGGTTCGTGAAACGGGCAAGGTCGCTTTCATTTCAGATACCCACAATCTTCATTTTCAAGGACAATCGCCTCCGATCGAGGACCGGCTGGGAGAACCCGCCTACAACACCATCGTCCGTGTTTGCAACACGCCATCGATTCATCATAATGGATTTCGACCCTTAGTACACATACGAAACCATTGGAATAAAGCATATGACGTCCGCAAAACGGACCTTGTTCACCCTTGTTCAGAATCTCAAAATCGCGGCGGAGGCATTCGGTCCCGACCAGGGGCGTCCGGTTCTGCTCGCCCATGGCGGCGGGCAGACACGCCATGCATGGCAAGCCTGCGGCAAAACATTGGGAGAAAACGGTTATTACGCCCTCGCCGTCGATTTGCGCGGACACGGCGAAAGCGACTGGTCTCCGGATGGAGACTACAGAATGGAGCGTTTCGCGGAAGATATCCTCGACATCGCGGACAGTTTCCGTGTGCCTCCCATCCTGGTCGGCGCGTCTCTCGGCGGCATCGCGGGCATGATCGCGCAGGGAGAATATGCGAAAGCCGGGCGGCGCGGGTTTGCGGCGCTGATCCTCGTCGACATCACCCCTCAGATGAACATCGAGGGGGTTCAAAAAATTATCGGATTCATGTCGGAGAATCTGGAAGAAGGCTTCGCCTCGCTTGAGGAAGCAGCCGATACGATCTCGCGCTACATGCCCGGCCGAACTCGCCCCAAAGACCTGAGCGGACTGGCGAAGAACCTTCGCCGCAGGGAAAACGGCCGCTACTACTGGCATTGGGACCCGCGTTTCATCACCGGCACGCAAAAGCCGCAAGGCAGCCGAGAACCCGAACGCCTCGAAATAGCGGCGCGTTCCCTGAAAATACCGACGCTCCTCGTCCGGGGCCGCGACAGCGATCTGGTGACGGTCGAAGCGGCGCGGCAATTCGCCGAAATTGTTCCTCATTCCGAGTTTGTCGATGTCGCAAATGCGGGCCATATGGTCGCGGGCGACAAGAACGACATATTTACAAGCGCCGTTCTGGATTTTCTGACGCGAATGGCACCCGCCGCGAGCGCATCGTAGCCAACCCAGGCGGACTCATTCACGCGTGTGCGTCTTCGACAGATGAAGACGCCATAAAAAAGATCGAGAAGAGGAAGGGAGAAAGCCTATGTCGAATCTGGTTCTTCGCAAGGACAGCGGGCGCATTTGCACGCTGACACTCAACCGTCCGGAAACCTTGAACGCACTCAATGTCCCTCTGTTCGAAGAATTGCGCGGGCATGTCGATACGCTTCGCGGACAGGTTCACGAGGTGGCATGCGTCATCATCACGGGCGCGGGCAAGGCTTTTTCAGCCGGCCACGATCTGAAGGACATCCAGAAAGGCGAGCGCCCGCCGGAGCCGCATTTCCAGGCGAAGACCATTCAGGCGCTGGCCGAACTGCCGCAACCGGTCGTCGCCTGCGTCCGCGGACATTGCTACACCGGCGGACTCGAACTTGCGCTCGCGGCCGACATCATCATCGCCGCGCGCTCCGCCAAGTTCGGCGACACGCATAGCAAGTGGGGGCTGAGCCCGCTCTGGGGCATGACGCAAAGACTGCCGCGTCGCGTCGGGCTGTCGAAGGCTAAGCAGATGATGTTTACCTCCGATATTTTCGCGGCGGAGACGGCGGAGCGCATGGGACTGGTCGACATTTGTGTCGACGATGCCGAACTGGAACAGGCGACAAACGACCTTGCTCAGCGTATCGCCGCCAATTCGACCTACAGCAATCAGGTCAACAAAGGCCTGCTGGGCGCGACCGACGGCATGACCGGCCAGGCAGGGCTGGCCTACGAACTCGCGCGCAGCCCCGGCGCCTGTTTCGACGCACGCGAACGGGTGGCCTCATTCGGAAAAAAATGACGGTGGGCCACTCGCCGCGCCGCCAGCGACCTTGTCGACGGGTGGAGGTTTTCCACCCGTCTGGGTTCAGCCCGGGATTCTTACCGGCAAGGCCTCATAGCCCTTGATGAAGTTGGAAAAGACCCGCTTTGGTTCGCCAACCACTTCGATCGGCCTGTCGGGCCAGCGCTTCAGGATTTCTTCCCAGACGATGCGGAGTTGCATTTCCGCCAGCCGGTTGCCGACGCAGCGATGGATGCCGAAGCCGAAGGAGAGATGTTGACGCGGCCTTAGACGATCGATGATGAAGCGGTTCGGCTCGTCGATCGTCTCCTCGTCCCGATTGCCAGAGACGTACCACATGATAACCCTGTCGCCCTTCTTGATCTGATTGCCGGCTTCACACGGCGTCAATACCAAGCGTTCTCTTGACCGATTTGTGGAAATGCGCGAGAGCCGGCTCGTTGGCACCGAAAGTCACAAAATCTTGTGCGCCCGAGTGAAAATCGCGCTGGATATTTTCCGCCAGCGGAAAATCCTCCTGCTGCACCGTCGCCATCAGCAAGTCCATGTTTTTGGTCCAGTACTTTCTGGCCTTGTCGGTGACGGCGGGTTCGGGCGTATAGAGAGAGACGTGCATTTTCGATTCATCCACGCTGTCGCCCGGATAAACCCGCCACGTCTCCAGATGATCGCCCTGCATGATGAAGACCGTATTCGGAAAGAGCACGTATACGAGGGCGGAGTGGCGAATCAGATCCCACTCGCTTTCCGGTCTCTGGCGCAACGCATCGATCGTCTTGCGGGCGCCAATCATGCGCAGATTTCGCGCCATGCCGTCGAACGTGCCGAGGTTCGAGTGCAGGATCGGCGCGATCGTGTTTTTGTGCAGCGTACTCAGATGGTAGGTTTCGAGAAACGTGTCGATCACGAGCTTCCAGTTAAGGCGGGCCCGGAGAACGCGCGTCTCGTAGTGGCTGTAGCACACAAGACCAAACGCGGCGAGATCGTCCGCCATGCCCGCTAGGTGGCTGTCGATGTCGATCGACCCGCCGGGCGTCGGCATGACCCAGATCATGCCGTATTTCTCCACCACCGGCAGAGACCTCAAGCCGTTGCTCGTTTTGTCGACGCTCTCGAAGCCCCGCTCGAACGGTATCGACCTCAGCCTGCCGCTCCGGTCGTAGGTCCATGCATGATAGGGACACCTGAACACGGCCTTGCCGCTGCCGCAGCCCGACGCGACGCGCGCGCCGCGGTGGCGGCAGACATTGATGAAAGCATTGACCTGCCCCGCTTCATCCCGCACCGCCAGGATCGGCACGCCTGAAAAATCATCGGTTACATAGTCGCCGGGATTGGGCAATTCGCAGCTCAACCCGATCAGAAGCGGCTCATCCCGGAACAGCACCTTCCGTTCTCGGTCAGCCTGGTCCGGACTGGTGTAGTCGCTGACATGATGATGATACACGGCATCGCCCATCGCGGTCTCACCCGCGTCGAGATAGCCGAAAATCTTCCGCAGCTGTTCGACCTGGGTTTCGTGTTTCACGATCGCGCGTCTCCCGACGATGTCCACTTGATTATCCGTCAGCGGAATAATGGTTCCCGGCGCTCCCGGAACGCCGCCAGACCTTCCGAAACATTTTCGCTCATCAGCGCGTCTACGACCACGCTCCGTTCCATATCCAGACCTTCCTGGAGTGATCCATCGAGCCCGTTCCTGCAAAGCTGCTTCATGGCGGCAAGGCCTTCCGGATTCTTTTTGACGAGATCGGCGCAATAGGCTTCCGCCTCTCCGACAAGCGCGCCGTCGTCAACGACATTGTTCACAAGCCCCCAAGCCAGCGCCTCATCCGCCTTGAGCCATCGGCCGCTGAACATCAGGTCAAGGGCACGCCGCGAACCGACGATGCGCGCGAGACGCTGCGTGCCACCCCAACCCGGTACGAGACCGTAACGAGCATGCTGGCATCCCACCTGCGCTGACTGACCAGCAAAAACCACGTCACATGCCATCATCAATTCAAGCCCGCCCGCAAGACACAAACCGTTCACCGCGGCAACAATCGGCAGAGGCGAGACTTCAAATCGGCGCAGGAGGAGATGACCGCTCGTGATAAACGCGCTCAGCCGACCCCGCTCCTTGCGGGCGTCGAGCACCTCGTCGAGATCGGCGCCGGTGCAGAAATGCTTTCCACGCGCGAGCAACAGAACGGCACGAACCTTCCTGTCGCCCTCGAACCTTGCGAGAGCCTCGTCGAGGCCGGCCATGACGGCCGATGAGAGGCAATTGAACCTGTCGGGCCTGTTGAGCGCCACGATTCCGATGCCGTCTTGTATCTCGGTCTGAACCGGGGCTTCCGTGGCGCTGGTCATGTAGCCTTCCTCACGCATAAGGCACGGCCACTCGACCGACTTTCTCGCGCGAAATGATCATCTTCTGGATTTGCTCGGTACCGTCGCCGATCTGCAGCCCCATCACATCGCGTAATCTCTGCTGATGGGGCAGATCAGTGCTGTAACCGCCATGTCCGTGCGTGAGCAGGCAACGGTGGATGACCTGGAAAGCCGTCTTGGGCGCCCACCATTTGCACATCGCGGCTTCGGCGGTGTGCGGCAAATCATTGTCGCGAAGCCAGAGCGTCTTGTAGCAAAGCAGACGCGCCGCCTCGAGCAACGTCTGAGCTTCGGCCAACGGTTCCGTGACACCCTGATATTTAGCCAGCGGATTGCCGAAGGCTACGCGCTCGGTCACATATTTCCAGGTCTCCTCCAGCGACGCGAAGGCGGGAGCCAGACATTGCAGGCCGATCAGCGCACGGGAATAGTCGAATCCCTGCATCACCTGCCGGAGGCCCTCCCCCTTCGTGCCGACCATATGACGCGCTGGCACCTTCACATTATCGAAGAATACCGAGCCGCGGCCAACAGCCTTCGAACCCACATCGTCGAAACTCGAACACGTGATGCCGGGCGCGTCGAGCGGCGCGAGAAAGGCCGACACGCCGCCGGCGCCGGGATTGTTTTCATCCGTGCGCTGATCGGCCTGCTCGGCCATCGAGATCGAGGTTTTTTCCCCCGACAGGACGTAGCCGTCACCGTCGGCGCGCGCCTTCGTCTGCAGATGCGCCGCGTCGGAGCCGCCTCGCGGCTCCGTCAGACCGAGCGCGACGATCGCCTCGCCCGAGCAAATCCGCGGAACGATTTCATCGGCGACTTCAGGTCTTGCATGCGCTGCGACGATCGATCCCATAAGCGAGCCAAGGAGCTGGACATAACCGACGCTAATGTCGCCGCGCGATATTTCCTCGATAATAATGCCGGTCGTGACGCTATCGAGACCGGGCGCACCAAGCTCTTCGGGCAGGTCGGCGCCGATCAGACCCAGTTCGCCCATCTCCCGGATGAGCGCACGGTCGATCTTTCCGTCGATCTCGCGCGCCCTGTAGCCGGGCGCAAGCCGCTCACGCGCAAATCGTGCCGCGGTGTCGCGAATGGCTTCCTGGTCGGACGTGAATGCAAAGTCCAAGATGCCACCTATTTCATATGCTTGCGGAATTCCGGCTTGCGCTTTTCATTAAGCGCCTTGACGCCCTCTTTCGACTCCGCCGAGTTGTAGTAGAGGCGGAGCGCCTGCATGCCGAGACCGCCAATGCCGCGAATATTGTCGCTGTCGGCGTTGAACGATTTCTTGGCGATCGCAATCGCCGTCGGGCTGCGCTCCACAAGCTCGGCGCACCAGGCGTCCACTTCCTCATCCAGCTTGTCGTCGGGAACGACCGCATTGACGAGACCCATCGCCAGCGCCTCGCGCGCCGGGTAACGCCGGCACATGTACCAGATTTCGCGCGCCTTCTTCTCCCCGACCACGCGGGCGAGATAGGCGGTACCAAAGCCCGGATCGACGGAGCCCATCTTGGGGCCCACCTGTCCGAAGACTGCGCTCTCGCCCGCAATCGTCATGTCGCACAATGTCGCCAGAACATTGCCGCCACCGATGGCATAACCGCGCACCTTGGCGATCACTGGTTTCGGCACGTCGCGTATGACCGTGTGCAGTTCCTCGACCGGCATGCCGATGGTTCCGCGCGTCTCGCCGTCGCCATAGGCGCCATCGTGATCCGATTGATCGCCGCCGGTGCAAAACGCCTTGTTGCCCGCCCCGGTCAATACAATCGCGCCGATTTCTTCGTTCCAGCCCGCTTTCAGGAAAGCATCGATCAGTTCAACGCAGGTGCGGGGGCGGAACGCGTTATAGACCTTCGGACGATTGATCGTAATGGTCGCGACGCCATTTTTTTCTTCGTAAAGAATGTCTTCGTAGTCCATGGAAATCCCCGTTAGCCGTGCATGGAGAGGCCGCCCGAGACGCTGATCGTCTGGCCAGTGATGAAACTCGCATCGTCGCTCAGAAAAAACGCGACCATGCCCGGATAATCGTCCGGCTGCGCCAACCGGCGCATCGGGATCGCCTTGGTGAGCGCCTCGGTCAGACGTCCGCCGCCCGATGCGTCCACGGATGCGAGCAGCGGCGTGTCCGTCGGACCCGGACATATCGTGTTGAACGTGATACCCTTCTTGGCGAATTCTCGCGCCATCGTCTTCATGAAGGCGATGACGCCGCCCTTGGCCGCGGAATAAACCGCCTCGCCAGACGAGCCAACACGGCCCGCATCCGATGAGATGCTGACGATCCGGCCGGCACCTTGCTCAGCAAGCTTGCGTGTAACGACATGAGTGAGGTTAAGCGGCCCGTACAGATTGATGTCGATCACTTTTTTCCAGAAATCGGGCTCTGTCTGGATAAAGGGTCTTGCCTCGTCCCATCCGGCATTGTTCACCAGCCCATAAACCGGACCAGCAGCTTCTTCAAACGCGTCGACTGCCCGCGCCACGGTCGCATAGTCGATGATATCGACCTTATAAGCCCAGGCTGCGCCGCCCCTTTTACGAATTGCTTCAGCGGTGGCCTCGGCGCCCTTCCCGTTCATGTCGAAGATGGCAACTTTGGCACCCTCCTCGCCAAGCCTGAGTGCAATTGCTTTTCCGATACCGCTCGCGCCGCCGGTGACGATGACCGGTTTCAGATCGAGTCCTCGCATGTTTCCCTCCTCCGTCACTGCGACGCTTCAGACATAAATTTATTATGTCATGGCAACGGCAGCGCATTTTTTCTAACACTAGTTCGATTTTAAATGGGGTGCAATATGTTTCGAACGCATGTTAGATTTTAGACCATTACCACCAAGCAAGCCTTGATGGAGCATTCGTGACGACCGAGCAGAGTAAATCCGACATAAGCCGCGCGAGAATACTGGACGCCGCCGCAAAGACGTTTCGTCAAAAAGGCTATGCGGCGACGACCTTGATCGAAATCGCCAGAGCCGCCGATATGCAGGCGGGAAGCCTCTATTACCATTTCGGTTCGAAGGACGAGCTCCTCGAAGAAGTTCTGGACATTGGCATGAGGCGGGTTCACGAAGCTGTCGAGGAAAGCCAAGAACACCTACCTCCAGGCTCATCGCACCGCGACCGAATTCGTGCTGCCGTCGAAGCGCATCTCACCACGCTGCTGAAACTCGACGACTATACATCCGCGAATATTCGCATCTTCGGACAGATCCCCGAAGACGTGCGGCGACGCCACATCAAACTGCGTAACGCCTACGCCGAACTCTGGCGGCGCATACTTGCCAAAGCTCAGAAGTCGAGAGCGCTGCGCAGCGACATCGACCTTGGTCTCGTGCGCATGCTGCTCATGGGTGCGCTCAACTGGTCGGTTGAATGGTACCAGCCGGGCAGGACGTCCATACAGACGATGGCAGACCATATGTGTCTAATGCTGTTCAGCGGAATCGGAATAGACGAAACGGCACGAAGCAGTGAAGACGAAACTGTTGCGTGACGGAAGTTTTCGAGGGACGACGCACATGGAAGCCCAAAACACCCATTTCGGTTTTTCCGATGATGAACTGAAGGCTCTGCCTACAGTCTATCGCGCAGATCTCTTCTCCGGAAAAACGGTAGTGGTTTCCGGTGGCGGAAGCGGCTTCGGCAAGGCCATAGCCTGCCTCTTTGCACGGCTGGGCGCGAACGTCGCTATATGCGGACGCAACGAAGAAAGGCTTGCCGCGACGGTTGCGCTTCTGGAAAGAATGGGTGCTCGCGTTTTCAGCGCCTCGCTGACCATACGGGATCCTGATCAGGTCAACCATTTCATCGACGATGTCTGGAACAAGTTCGGCGCGCTTGACGTTCTCGTAAACAATGCCGGCGGCCAGTTTCCGCAAATGGCCCTCGACTTCAAGGTCAAGGGCTGGAATGCCGTCATCGACACGAACCTCAACGGCTCCTGGTACATGATGCAAAGCGCCGCGCGGCATTGGGTTACAAGAGAGAGCCCCGGCTCGATCGTGAATATCGTCGCCGACATATGGCGCGGAATGCCCGGCATCGCACACACCTGCGCAGCGCGCGCTGGCGTTATCTATCTCTCCAAATCTGTTGCGGTCGAATGGGCGCCACATCGCATCCGTGTCAACTGCGTCGCGCCGGGCGTCTGTGAGACGAGCGGCTTCAAACAATATCCTCCCGAAGGCCTGAAGACATATCCGGAATCGAACCCCATGCTGCGCGTTGGGGACGCTCATGATATCGCAGAGGCGGTCGCTTACCTCGCAGCGCCCAGCGGTAAATTCATCACCGGCGAGGTACTTACAGTCGATGGCGGCGAACAGCTTTGGGGCGATCCGTGGCCTCCCGGGCGGCCAGATTATTTCCGGCCGAAAAGCACTTAAAGATTCCTAACGGGCTTGCCCAAGGGGGACAGACGGCGATGTTCAATCCAATTCTGCCCAAGGAGCAGGTGAAGGCGATGAATATCGGCGGATTCTGGCCAGCCAAACTCGCCGATTATCTGTATCGCTGAAGTGCCGGACAAGACAGCGGTCGCCGAATTTAATTCAACGACAGCCAAGGAATCCCGCCTCAACTATCGCGACCTCGGAAAGACCCTTGATCGCGTCGCCATCGGCCTCGCAGAGCTCACCGTGGAAATCTGCCGAAACGGGCGGAAACGTCGGCGAACGCCATGGTGCCGAGCGGCAAGGTCCAGAAGTTCAAACTGCGCGAGATCGCCGTCGCCCTGCCGGCCTGACATTCCACAGGCAGCCGATGGCGGAAGGCCGACAACAGGCGGGTGACGGACTGTTCGGAAAGTACCTGCCGGCCCCTGCATCGCCACCCTAAAAGGCAAATTGTAAAGCCTCGCGAATATAATTATAATGAATTTTGAGGGGCGGCCACCCAACTCTCCGTGCACGCCTTCGCGGGCTTCTGGAAACGCAATGGAAACACCATCATGACTGAATCCTTAGTCGCTGCCAGAGACGGATCGATCGCGGATGCCTATGCCATCCCGCTTGATGAGATCGACGTCAGCAATCCGGAACTGTTCAGAACGAATACGATCTGGCCGTATTTTGAGCGGCTGCGCCGCGAGGATCCGGTCCATTACTGCAAGACGAGCGAATACGGCTCGTTCTGGTCAGTCACGAAATACAAAGACATCATGCATGTCGACACCAACCACGGCATCTATTCATCCGAAGCAACATTGGGCGGTGTTGCCTTGCGAGACCAGGAAGAAGGGTTTTTCCTGCCCATGTTCATCATGATGGACCCGCCGAAACACGACGCGCAGCGCAAGGTCGTAAGCCCCATTGTCGCACCCGGCAATCTGGCGAAACTTGAAAGCACGATCCGCGAGCGCGCCGGCACGATTCTCGATTCGCTGCCGATCAATGAAACGTTTAACTGGGTGGACCGCGTGTCGATCGAGCTGACGACGCAGATGCTCGCTACTCTTTTCGATTTCCCTTGGGAAGAGCGCTCGAAACTCACCCGCTGGTCGGATGTAGCCACCGCCGGCACAGCCTTCGGTGACGAGGAGGCCGAGAGGGCCCGCAGGAATGAATTGCGCGATTGCGCCGCCTACTTCACCGAGTTGTGGAATCAGCGCGTCAACGCGACCGAGCCAGGCAACGATCTCATCACCATGCTGGCCCAGGGCGAAGCGACGAAAAACATGGGACCGATGGAGTATCTGGGGAATATTCTTCTCCTGATCGTCGGCGGCAACGATACGACCCGCAACTCGATCACCGGCGGCTTGCTGGCACTGAACCGGAACCCGGATCAATACAAGAAGCTGCGGGACAACCCGGCGCTCGTCGAATCCATGGTTCCCGAAATCATCCGTTGGCAGACACCCTTGTCACATATGCGTCGTACCGCGCTTCAGGATACAGAGCTTGGCGGCAAGCAGATCAAGAAGGGCGACAAGGTCGTCATGTGGTACGTCTCTGGCAACCGGGACGAAGAGGCAATCGAAAACGCCAACAGTTTCATCATCGACCGCAAGCGTCCCCGCCAGCACCTGTCCTTCGGCTTCGGTATCCATCGCTGCGTCGGTAACCGGCTGGCAGAAATGCAACTCCGCGTCGTCTGGGAAGAAATCCTGAAACGCTGGCCCGACAAGCCGATCGAAGTGATCGGCGAACCCGAGAGGGTTTTTTCAAATCTGATCAATGGCTACTCGAGCATGCCGGTCAGAATTCCAGGCTGAAGCAAAACATCGGAACGCATTTTCCGGCATCGGTCACGGGATTTCGCGGGTGGGACCGTGTCGCCGCCGCTACCTGCAAGGAGAGGGCATGCGAAAGATAGGCCTCGGCATGTGCTGGAACGACCTCACGGTCGGCGAGGAATTCCGCACCATCGGCCGGACGATCACCGAAACCGACCTGGTCAATTTCATCAACACGACGGGCATGGTGGAAGTGCTCTTCACCGATGTCGAATATCTCAAGGCCCACGGCCCCATGAACGGTCGCGTGGTGCCCGGCGCGCTGGTCTATTGCATGGCCGAAGGTTTACTCGTCCAGTCGATGATGCAGGAGACGGGCCTCGCCTTTCTGCACATGGAATTCAACGTCAAGGGACCTACCTTTGTCGGCGACACAATTCATGTAGAATGCGAAGTGCTTCAAGCGCGGGCGACATCCAAGGGGCGCGGTCTGGTGCGCACCCGCAACCGGATCGTGACCCAACGGAACGAAACGGTGATCGAATATACGCCCTTGCGAATGATGGCTGGCCGGTCCGACGCCTCCCGAACATAAAATCCGGCGTCCGGCCCGTCAGCGTTCTTCGGGAAATCCCCTCCCCGTTTCAGCGACGCCCCCCTCGACCTTCAGTGAATTCAGTCTCCATCGCTTCGCTATGCATCACATGGTCGTGTAGCCGCCGTCGACGACAACCTCGGAGCCGGTCATGTAGGACGACTCGTCGGATGCCAAAAACAGGACCGCATAGGAAACCTCGACGGGTTCGGCGGGACGACCAATAAGCGTGGCGCTCAGGACCTGTTTGGCGACATCCGCATCGCCGAGAAGATCCTTTGTCATATTCGTGCGAATGATTCCTGGGTGCACGGAATTCACGCGAATCTTGAAAGGCGCATAATCCACGGCCGTCGATTTCGTCAGCAAGCGGACGGCGCCCTTCGATGCCTGATACGCCGCCGTGGCGGGCGCACCGATCAGTCCGTAGATCGAGGAAATATTGACGATCGAGCCGCCACCGGCCGCCTTCATCGCGGGCAATATGTATTTTGTGCCATAGAATACGCTTTTAACATTGACGTCGAGAACACGTGCGAAGTCTTCATTCGAGGTATCCTGCACAGCAGAAAAAACGAGGATGCCGGCATTGTTCACGAGGATGTCGACGCGTCCGAAAGTGGACATAGCCTGCTGTGAAATCCGCTCCCAATCCGACACGCTCGACACATCGTGCCTGAAGAATCGTGCCTGCCCACCGTGATCGTTGATCTCCTCGACCACGGCGTTGCCGCCCTTCTCGTCCATGTCGGTCACGATCAGCGTTGCGCCTTCGCGCGCAAGCAGCAAGGCGTGGGAACGCCCCATGCCATTGGCGCCGCCCGTCACAAAGGCGATTTTCCCGTCTACCCGTCCCATGTAGTCCTCCCGTTGCGGATGCCGCGCGCCGTCTCCGGCGCCGTCACTCAAATCGTCGTCTAGGCAACCCCAAGCTCGCGTTTCGCGAAATCGGTAACGCCCTTGTAGTCGGCCTTGCCGTTCGGCGCGCGAAGAGGTGCGACGCCCACCAGAATGCGCTTGGGCGTTTTGTAGCCGGCGAGGTGCGAGCGGACGTGCTTGCGCAAGTCCTCTTCGTCAAACTTCGCGCCCTTCGCCAGCATAACGATGCCTGTGACGGCCTGACCCCATTTCTGATCGGGCACGCCGACGACAAGCGCATCCTCGACGGCGGGATGCGTCTTCAGAACTTCCTCGATCTCCTCCGGGTAGACCTTCTCGCCCGCCGTGTTGATGCAGACGCTGCCGCGTCCCAGCAATGTCAGGCTCCCGTCCTTTTCCACAACACACCAATCGCCGGGAATGGAATAGCGGGCCCCGGCGATGGTCTTGAAGGTCTTGGCGGTCTTTTCCGGATCCTTGTAATAGCCAACGGGAATCGGGCCCCCCATGGCGATGATGCCCGGCTTGCCGCTGCCGGGTTCGACCGGCTGATCGTTTTCATCGAACACGCGGCACCGGCCGCCGATCTGGAACTTGGCGGTCTTGACCTCGCCCGCGCTGGTCATGATCGAACTGCCGAAACCGAGCCCCTCCGAGGCGCCGAAGGAATCCATCAGAATGACATTCGGCAAATGTCTGAGCAGACCGCGCTTCACTTCCGTGCTCCACATAACGCCGGAAGAAACGATCGCGACGACGCTGGCCAGGTTGTATTTGCCGGGCGCCTCGTCGAGCGCCGCCAGCATCGGCCGGGCGAAAGCGTCACCGACGATCGCCAGAGAATTGACGCCACGGCGCGAAACCGCGGACCAGAGTTCATGCGCGTCGAGAGTGGGGCTCTCCAGCGTGACGATGCAGCCGCCGCTCATCATATTACCGATAGCCGTAATGAAGCCGGTGCCGTGCATCAGCGGGCAGGCCGGCATCGACTTGGGGCCAGGACCGGAAGTCTTGATAAATTCGACCAGTTCGGGGAGCGTCTCCGGGATCGGACCCAATGCGCGAAGCGTGGTGAGCTGAGCCTCCCGCATGTCGTCGTGACGCCACATCACGCCTTTGGGCATGCCCGTCGTGCCGCCCGTATAGATGAACAGCAGATCGTCCGGCGAACGCTCGATGTCAAGCGGCGCGCCATCTCCGCCGGTGACGACCTTTTCGTAATTTTCCGCGAAGGGGGCAGCGGATCCGTCTTCGTTCACCTCGATGAAAGTGGCGACTTTCGTCAGCCGGTCCTTCAGTTCGACGATGATGTCCCGGAACTCGGAACCGTACACGACCGTTTGCGCGTCGGAGTCATTGAAGATGTAAAAAACTTCGTCCGCCTTGTAGCGGTAGTTGATGTTGACATGGACAAGACGGCTCTTGAAGCAGGCCGCCATGGTCTCGACATATTCGGGCCGGTTTCGCATGTAGAACGCGACCTTGTCGCCGGGCCTGGCACCGCGCGCGATCAGCGCGCGCCCGAGATTGTTGGATCTCCGAGTCGTTTCTCCCCATGTAATCACCCGATCGCCATGAATAAGGGCGGGCGCATCCGGCGGCAAAACCGGCGAGATACTGTCAAGAATATCACCGAAATTCCACGTCATATAATCCTCCCTGAAAAATCCACTCCTCGCGGGTCGGCCTTCTTGCGATTGAGCCGTTCCGTTCTTCGCCATCCTTGTCTCAGCCGGCCCGTTGCCGAACGTTCCGGCGAGGGATCAAGCCCGCCGGAATGACGGTCAACAAAAACGCCGCATCATGCGGACGTGAACACCGGCAGCGCATATCCGTCACCGGCCTCGGAGAATTTGACCCTGACTTTCTGTCCGATCCGAATCCTGTCGATTTCGCAGTCGACGATATTCGTGAGCATCGTGACCCCTTCGTCGAGCGTAACATAGGCGATGACATAAGGCGGCTTGGCTTGCCGCGTGACCGAATAGCTGTAGATCGCGCCATTGCCCGAAGCCTCCACAAACGCCGTGTCTTCCGAGAAGCAATGCGGACAAATAGTCCGCGGATAGTGGTGCGCCTTGCCGCAGGCGTTGCAGGTCCGGATCAGGAGTTGCCCCTTGGCGGCGCCTTCCCAGTAAGGCTTGCCCTCGGAATTGACGACAAGGTTGATCTTGCTTTTCTGGTCGGCGCTCATGCGTCTTCACTCCCGAGAATGACGGTTGCGCTGCCCATACGCGATCCCAGAAGCCCGCCGGTTCCATGCGCCAGTGCAATATCGCAATTGCGCACCTGAACCTTCGGATGAGCCTCACCGCGAACCTGGCGGACTGCTTCAAGAACCTTGGTCATGCCGCCGCGATTGCCGGGGTGATTGTTGCACAATCCCCCGCCATCCGTGTTGAAGGGCAACTTGCCGACGCCGGAAATCAAGTTGCCGTCCGAGACGAACTTCCCGCCCTCACCTTTTTTGCAAAAACCCAGATCTTCGAGCGTTTCCAGCACTGTAATGGTGAAGGAATCGTAGATTGAGGCGTATTTAATGTCGGTGGGCGTGACGCCGGCTTCAGCGAAAGCTTTGGGCCCGCTCCAACACGCGCCGGAATAGGTCAGATCGACCTGGCCCGCCGCGAGATGCTTGGGCGCCTCGCCGGCGCCGAGAACCTTGACGCGGGTGCGCTTCAGCGACTTCGCCACTTCCGGGCTCACCATCACAATGCCGCCGCCACCGTCGGTGATGACGCAACAGTCGAGCCTGTGCAACGGATCGGCAATCATCGGTGAATTGACAACATCCTCCACGGTCACAACGTCGCGGAGCCTGGCTTGTTCATTGTGCTGGGCGTGGTGGGATGCGGCGACCTTGATCCATGCGAGCTGCTCGCTGGTGGTGCCGTATTCGTACATATGCCGCATTGCACACATGGCGTACATATTTGTGACGTTGGGGCCATAAGGCATTTCGAACGGAAAGTCCGGCGCTTGCTGGTTGTAGTAACGGACGGGCTTGCCTTCTTTCGCATCGGCAACCGGCCGGCCGGCCAGCGTGATCAGCGCCACATTGCAATGCCCCGCGGCGATGGCCTGCGCGGCGTGATTGACATGGACGATGTAGGAAGACCCGCCGGTCTCCGTGCTGTCCATATGACGCACATTATTGAGACCCATATATTCGATCATGTTGATCGGGCCCAACCCGGGCGCGTCGCCAGCGCAGAAATATGCGTCAACGTCGTCCTTTGAAAGACCTGCGTCCGCCAGCGCGCCCTTCGCGATCTCGGCGTGAAGTTGCGGCAGCGTCTTGTCCAGCGCCGCGCGGCACGGATGCTCGTAGATGCCGACTATGTAGGATTTTCCGTTGATACCCATCCCTATTCCCTTATCATGATTTCCTTATTGCTTAGCGCATTCATGGGGGAAACGTCCAGCCCGTCCACGAAAGGCGGAAGCGGCGGCTACGGCCGATCGGAAGAACAGGTCGAGCGAGCGAGGGAGAAACGGATTGGGGACGGTGAGGATTGAAAACGCGGGCGGCGTCAGGACGGCCGCTTCGTCGGCCAGCAGGCCGTGCAGCTTCATGGCGGCATGGGCATGACCGACGAACTCAATGTCGGCCACTACTTCAAGCGCCTGACGATGATCGACACCCAGTTCGGCAATGTCGACCACCAGCTCAGGCGCTACTCGCAGGCCGCCTGAGCCCGAAGGATTGGGTGGACTGACATAAAAAAGGGCCGCATCCCGGATGTGCGGCCCTTCGCATGTCCGGATGGTCCGTCAAAGTCCCAGAACGGCCTTTGCGATGACATTGCGCTGGATTTCGTTCGAACCGCCATAAATCGAAGCGGCGCGACCGAAATTATAGGCGCTTGTCACGCTCACCGCATAGGCGGGTCCGACGGGCGCTTCATTGGCAATTCCAGTCAAATGTTCCCTCTGGAATGGCATGGCGTAGAAGGCGGCGGCTTCGACGGCAAGCTCCGACAACGCCTGCTGAACTTCGGTTCCTACAATCTTCAAGGTTGAGGAAGAGGGACCAGCGGGACGGCCCGCCACTTCCTCCGCAACGATCCTCAGATTGGTATATTCGAGACCCGTGAGCTTCACCTCGATTTCGGAGAGCCTCGTCATGAATGCCGGTTCGTCCGCCAGCGCCGCGCCATCGCCAAGCCTTTCCTGTCTCGCAATCTTTCTGAGGTGCGCGATCTTGCGCTTGGACTCGGGAACGCCTGCAATACCGGTGCGCTCGTTGACGAGCAAGAACTTGGCGTAGGTCC
Source organism: Parvibaculum sp. (assembly GCF_019635935.1). NCBI lineage: Bacteria > Pseudomonadati > Pseudomonadota > Alphaproteobacteria > Hyphomicrobiales > Parvibaculaceae > Parvibaculum > Parvibaculum sp. Next base: position 725,986 of record NZ_JAHBYN010000001.1, read on the forward strand.
AGCCCTTGTTTTCATCGCCGATGCGGTTCGTCACCGGCACCTTGACATCAGTGAAAAAAACTTCGTTCAAGTGATGCAGGCCGTCGATGGAAATGATCGGTTTCACCTCGATGCCGGGCGTCTTCATGTCGATCAGAAGGAACGAGATGCCTTCCTGCTGTTTGGCGGTCTCATCCGTTCGCACGAGACAGAATATCCAATCGGCTTCATGGGCATAGGACGTCCAGATTTTCTGGCCGTTGACGATGTAATGGTCGCCCTGACGCACGGCCCTGGTTTTCAGCGAGGCGAGATCCGATCCGGCCCCCGGTTCCGAATAACCCTGGCACCACCAGACATCGCCGGTAAGAATGCCCGCCAGATGCTGCTTTTTCTGTGCTTCGTTGCCGAAGGTGTAGATCACCGGTCCCACCATGGACAGACCGAATGGAGAAAGTCGCGGTGCGTTAGCGGCGGCCATCTCCTCGTTGAAAATATGCTTCTGCATCGGCGTCCATCCAGTGCCGCCATACTGCCTGGGCCAATTGACCGCTACCCAGCCTTTCTCGTGGAGATCTTTCTGCCAGCGCCTGAGCGAGCTGCGCTCACCAGCCGCGCCCACTGTGTCTCTCTCCGCGAGTTCCCTGGGCAGTTTTTCCGAAATGAACCGACGGACTTCCGCGCGGAAGGCTTCGTCCTCTTTCGTAAGCTCTATATCCATCTACTGACCTTTCGCGGCAACGATCTGGGTATTTGCATTTTTCATTATAATGAATTTATCCGAGCGGGCAAAAAACCGAATTGTCCGCCGCTTTCAAAGATTCAGAATCGCCTTGGCGATGACGTCGTGTTGAATCTCATTCGATCCACCATAGATGCTCGCGGCGCGGCCATAGCCGTAATCCGCCCACACGTTCCGCGTATGGGCGGGGCCTATATCCCGTGCGTTGACGCCGCCAGGCAGGGCTCCTTGCCCGAACGGTTCGATATAATAGCCGGCGGCTTCGACAGCGAGTTCGCCCAAAGCCTGCTGAACCTCGCTTCCGACGATCTTCAGCAGGGACGATTGCGGTCCAACCGCCTTTCCCGCCGCCGCATCGGCGAGAATCCGCAGATTCATGTATTCGAGACTGGTGAGCTTGACTTCTATCTCCGCGAGTTTGCGCTGGAACGCGGGATCGTCCATCAACGCCCCCCCATCCGCGTTCCGTTCCGCTCCGCTCGTGCTATCGCCTTGATATGCGCAGCCTTCTTCCTGGACTCGGGGACGCCGCCGATACTCGTTCTCTCTTGGACAAGCAGGTACTTGGCGTAGGTCCAACCCTTGTTTTCCTCGCCTATGAGATTTTGCACCGGCACCTTGACGTCGGTAAAAAACACTTCGTTGAGATGGTGCAGACCGGCGATCGAGATGATCGGACGCACTTCGATACCGGGTGTCCTCATGTCGATGAGCAGGAAGGAAATCCCTTCCTGCCGCTTGGCGCTCTGTTCGGTGCGTACCAGGCAGAAAATCCAGTCAGCCTCATGCGCATAGGACGTCCATATTTTCTGGCCGTTGACGACGTAATGATCGCCGTCGCGCACCGCCATCGTTTTAAGCGAAGCGAGATCGGAACCGGCGCCCGGTTCGGAATAGCCCTGGCACCACCAGACGTCGCCCGAAAGTATGCCCTGCAAGTGGCGGCTCTTCTGTTCGGCGTTGCCGAAGGTGTAGATCACCGGGCCAACCATGGTCAGCCCGAAAGGCATCAAACGCGGTGCATTGGCTCTGGCGATTTCCTCGTTGAATATAAACCGCTGCGTCGCGTTCCATCCCGTGCCGCCATACGCCTCGGGCCAAGCGGGCGCGGCCCAGCCTTTTTCGTAAAGCGTCTTGTGCCAGAGCTTGACCACGCTTTTGTCGGTCATCACACCCAGGGCCGGCGAATCCGCGCATTCCGGCGGAAGATTCGCCGCGATAAACCCGCGAGCCTCGTCGCGAAATGCCTCATCCTCCGGTGTGAAGTCGATATTCATGCGTATCTTCTTATTGCCGGGCCGGTGGAAATATTCCCGCGCCGCTGTGTGTCGCGGCAACACGCATCGACAGCTGGATCTATGCTTCCCAATATCCAGGTCGCGATCTAGGCAGCCCAGCCCTGCAAGCGCGCGGCTTCAAGACGAACCAACTCCGGCCCGCCCAGCAACTGCCGGTCGAGCCCAATCCGCTTGAACCAGTAATGCAGGCCCAGCAAATCGGTGAAGCCCATGCCGCCATGAACCTCCGTTGCGGTGCGCGCGACGAAGCGGCCCACTTCCGACAGGTGGCTCTTGGCATGACATGCCATGAGGCGCGCGTCGCCGGGCACTTCATCCAGCGCATGGGCCGCATACCACACCAGCGAACGCGATGGTTCGAGAGCGGCCGCCATCTCGGCGCAGAGGTGCTTCACGGCCTGAAACGACCCGATCACACGGCCGAACTGCTTGCGCTCTCCCGCATAAGCCACCGCCTTTTCGAGCATCATCTGACCCGCGCCGAGAGTGTCGGCTGCAAACATGACCCTGCCGGCATCTATCATCCGCGCTACCGCGTCGGCGCTGGATCGTGGCAAGGGCTCAGCCGCAACCCGATCGAAGACAAGCTCGCCAACCGATCGGGTCTTGTCGATGGTGTTGAGCGCCCGCCGCGACAACCCCTTCGCATCGGGCAGAACGAGATGGAGTCCATGGTCGCTGTCGGCCACGATGTAGAAATCGGCCTCAGCCCAGTCGATCACGAAGAGGGACTTGCCCGTGAGCTTTCCATTCAGGGCTTTCACGCCCGCATCTTCGCGGATGCCGATTTTTTCCGTGATGGCCACGCCTGCGACAATCTCACCCGCAGCGATCTTCGGAAGCCACTTTTCCTGTTGAGCCTCGCTGCCGGCGAGCATCAGCGCGAGCGGCGCCATGACGGTGGTCCCGAGAAAGGGCAGAGGCGCCACATGCCGTCCGATCATCTCGTAAACGATCGCCGCATCGAGAAACCCCAGACCCATGCCGCCAAAATCTTCCGGGATCAGCATTCCGGGGATGCCCAGCTCGCTGGCGCCCGCCCACAGGGACCGCTGAACGGTATGCGTGTTTCCGGCGGCAAGGCGCACCTTGTCGAGCGGCGCATTCTGTTCGAGAAAACGGCGGACGCTGTCCTGCAACAGACGCTGCTCTTCCGACAATGCAAATTCCATCGGATGAATTCCTATTTTGCCAGCTTCGGTTCGCGCGGCATACCGAGCCCACGTTCCGAAATAATGTTTTTCTGAATCTGCGCCGTGCCGCCGCCGATGATGAGCCCAAGCTGAAACATGTACCCCCACTGCCACGAGCCGTGACTGCGCAGATAGGGGCTGTCGTCGTAAAGAACGCCAAACTCTCCCATGACGTCGATCGCGAGCGCCGATATTTGATGGGTAAGTTCGCAGGATTGAAGCTTCACGATCAGACGCGCCAAGCCGGGGTCCTCACCCCTGCTCGCGCTGGTCAGCAGCCGGAGCCCATTGAACTTCATGGCGGCAAGTTCCGCCTGAAGCCTTATCAGGCGGTCCCGGAAAATCGGATTGTCGATGGCCCGCTGCCCGTCGACGGTCTCCTCGCGCATCAGATCGACAAGGGCCTGGAACCTTGTTTCCATGGCGGCCGGATCGCCCAGCATTCCGCGCTCGTATTTCAGCGTTGCGTTGGCGACGAGCCATCCCTGCCCGCGCTGGCCGACGATCTGCGTCTTCGGTACGCGCACATCCGTGAAGAAGACTTCATTGAATTCGGCGTGGCCCGTCATGGTAGTGAGCGGACGGACTTCGATGCCCGGCGTCTTCATCGAGAAGATCAGATAAGAAATGCCTTCATGCTTGGGTTTATCGGGCTCCGTGCGCACCAGACAGAAAATCATGTCCGCCTCGTGCGCGGTGCTGGTCCATATCTTCTGGCCGTTGATGACGAAATCGTCGCCATCTTCAGTCGCCTTGGTCTGAAGGCTGGCGAGGTCCGAACCTGAACCCGGCTCGGAATATCCCTGGCACCAGACCACCTCGCCGCGAAGCGTCGGCTTCACCCATTTTTTCTTTTGCTCCTCGGTGCCAAGTTCCAGAAGCGTCGGCACCAGCATGGAGATACCCTGGTTCTGCAACGCAGAAGGTACACGAGCGCTGGAAAATTCCTCCGCGATGATACGCGATTCCAGAATGTCCGGCTTTGCGCCATAGCCGCCATAGTCTTTCGGAATCGTCCGCGCCGCATAGCCGTGCTGGATCAACAGTTGCTGCCAGGAACAGGCTTCGGGAGACGGGCGCCCGGCGGCGCCAAGGCCCCTCGGCGCCTGATCCTTGTGTTTTGTCAGGAACGCCCTGACTTCTTCCCGGAAAGCCTCGTATTTGGGGCCGTATGCCAGATCCATTCCAGATCTCCGATGCGTCGATGGCGATTGGCTCTACTTTTATTTCAGGCAGGCTTGAAACACGGAAGCTTGAATCCGTCGCCGATGTCCTTGAAGACAAGGGTCACAGGCATGTCGAGTTTCACCGCCTCCGGGTCGCAGTCAAGCAAGCGCGTCGCCATGCGGACGCCTTCGTCCAATTCCACGACCGCAGCTATATAGGGAACGTCGCGGGCGAAAGCCGGATGAAAGGGCTGGTAGGTCACCGTCCAGGAAAAAATGCGGCCGCGCCCGCCGCTCGGCTTCCACTCGTAATTCGGCGAGCTACATTTTGCGCACATGTAACGCGGCAGGAACCGCCATGTATCGCAATAGCTGCATTGTTGAAAACGCAGGACGCCGTCCTGGCAAAGCTTCCAGAATTCCGCGTCGACCGGATCGACAGTCGCGGGCTGAGGATATTTCGGTTGCTGAATTTCCATTCTTACCTCCTCAAAATCGCGAGGCTGCCATCGCCCAGATCACCCCATCCGGTCACGAGTCCGATTTCAGCATCCGGAATTTGCCGCTTGCCCGCATCTCCGCGCAATTGGCGTGTCGCCTCAAGTACATGATTGAGGCCCCACACATGCGCCTCGCTCAAAAGACCGCCATGCGTATTGAGCGGAAAATTGCCGCCGAGTTCGATCTGTCCATCCTTGACGAAATCGAGTGCGCCGCCCGGCTCGAAATAGCCCAGGGCTTCGAGTTGCAGTAGCACGACATAGGTGAAGCAGTCATAGACCTGCAGAAAGTCCATGTCCTTCGGCGTCACACCGGCCATGGCGAAAGCGCGCGGCGCGGCATAGCTCAAACCGATCTTGAAGGGGTCCGGCCGCGACGGAATATCGTCGGCAGGATAAGGATGGCCCTCGGCCGCGCCGGAGATATAGACTGGCCTGTGAGGCAAGTCCTTCGCCCGCTCGGCGCTCGTCACCACGACGGCGCAGGCCCCATCCGTTTCGAGACAGCAATCGAATAAACGGAACGGGGAGGACACCATGCGCGACCGCATGTAGTCATCCATCGTCATCGGTTGGCCGCAGGTCAGGGCGCGGTCGTTGAGCTGGGCATGCTTGCGGCATGCCATCGCGATCCAACCCGTCGCCTCGGGGCTGACGTTGTAAAGTTTCGAGTGCCGCGTCGCGAGCCAGGCATACATCTGCACCGGCAACAGAACGCCATAGGGAAGATAGTAACCCCGGATGGTCGAAGTCAGCGTGTTCATATTCATCGGCCGGCTTGGCGGCATCCCCGCCTTGGGACGCAGCGCCGAGTAACCATTCCAGCCGAGTGTGACCAGCACGTTGTCGCAGACGCCGGAGGCCACGGCCATGGCGGCATTCTGCAACGCCGTGGTCGGGCTCGCGCCTCCCATGTTGACCGTCGAGGCATATCGCAGCACATCGACGCCGAGGTTGGCGGCCAATTCCTCCGACGTTGTATAGACGGGCGGCGGAACCATGCCGTCAATGTCCCTAGGCTTCAGCCCCGCATCCGCGATGGCCCGCCTGGCGGCATCGAGCATCATGGCCACGGCCGTCTGGTCCGATCCCTTTACATAACCGGTCTCGCCAATCCCGACGATCGCGGCCTTGTCACTGAAATTCTTCACGAATCTGCCCTCATCGTCCTTGTTCCCCGCACGCGGCTTTTTCGATGAGCGGCCGCCGGCCTTCCATTTGAAAAATATCCTGTGGACTGATCAGGTCACCGGAATGAGACATGAATGGACGGATTCCTGTCCCTCGATCTGGCGCGCCAGCATCTTGATCGCCAGTTCAGCTTCCTCAAGCTCGAAATTATGAGTATGCATGAGTTCAAGAGGATATTTGCGGCGCTCGATCATCTCGATCGCCTTCTTGTATCCCGACGACGTAACGCCGATTGCGCCTTTGATGGTGATTTCCTTCATGACGATAAGGTCGGACACGAAGTCGGAGACAGGCTTAAATCCCTTGACGCCGGCAAGGACGACCGTTCCGCCCATACGCACACAATCCAGCGCATCACGAACCGGCTGAGTCGCGTAGGACGTGACTTCAACGATGACGTCCGCGCCCTTTCCGTTTGTCAGCGCCCGCACGCGATCGACAACATTTTCGTTCTGCACATCGATGATGTGATCGGCGCCAAGAGCGAGCGCCATCTGGAGCTTGTTTGAATCGGCCGCAAGTCCTGTGACTATGATCTTTCCCGCGCCGGCTTCACGCGCGGCAACGACGCTCGCGAGCCCGCGCTGTCCGGGCCCAAAAATCAAAACGGTATCGCCAACCTGCGTCTGCGGAATCTCCACCGCCCAGCGAAAGCCTGCGCCCAGCGGATTGAACATGACCGCCAGCTCCGCCGGAAGGTTCTTGTCCATCTTGTGAAGGATCGTGTTGGGCGCGAGATACATATATTGCGAATAGGCGCCCCAGAGACCCGGCGCCTCCGTAAGCGGAATATACGAGTAGATCTGGCGGCGGTCGCAGAGGTGATAATGTCCGCCGACACAGGTGTCGCAGCAATGGCATGACAGCATCGTCTCGATGGCGACCCGGTCGCCGACATCGACACCCCAACGCCTGGCAGCCTTGTCGCCGATCGCCTCGATGATTCCGAGAGGTTCATGCCCCGGAATCACCGGCATCGGAGTCCGCAAGGCCCCTTCGTATTGTTCGTAATCGCTGCCGCAAATGCCGCAAGCTTCGATACGGAGGATAGCGCTGTCGTCGGCGATCTGGGGGATGGGCAAATCGCGGGCTTCGAGTTTGCGCGGAGCCGTCTGCACCATCGCCATCGATTTTTTCGGCAACATTTTCAACTCCCCGTTTCGTGTCGGCACCGACAATGCGTCGATAACACATATATATTTTTTAACGCTTGTATGTGTTATACAGGTTCAAAAGCAAGATGCGAAGACCTAAACTTCCGGCTTCGCCAAATTTGGGAGGATTAAAAATAATGGCTGACGAAATACCCAGGGTTCCCCTGCTGTCTGTGGCGGATGCGGCAGCCGCGGCAGCGAAAGCCGGCATATCCGAACAAATGGCGCCACTCAGCGTCTTCCGGGTTTTGCTCCGACATCCCGATGTAGCGCGCGAGCTTGCTTCGACGCTGACCACCCTGCTTTTCCAGGGCAACAAGCTCGATGCGAGACTGCGGGAACTCATCATCATGCGCATCGGCTGGAAAACGAAATCGCTCTATGAATGGACGCAGCATTGGCGGGTCGCCCGTATGCTGGACATTCCGGAAGCGGATCTGGTCGCGACGCGTGACTGGAAAAATGCCTCCTGCCTGTCCGACGCCGACCGCGCCATTCTCGCCGCGACCGACGAGACGCTCGACGGCGGCATGATTTCGGACGCCACCTGGGCCGCATGTGCGGCGCACCTGAAAACGGCCGAAGAGCGTATCGAACTGGTTGTCGCCATCGGCAACTGGACGCTTTTCTCGCAACTGCTCAAGAGCCTGAAAATCCCGCTTGAGGATGGCGTCGTCGCCTGGCCGCCGGATGGCAAGAAGCCTTGAGCGGAGGAGAAATAACAATTCAAGAGCAGGATCGGGACAATGAGCGGAAAAAAAGCGATTTCAAAGGATCTGGTCGGCATGACGTTTCCGGCCGTCGACGTGGAGTGGTCTGACAAGGACACGATACTCTATGCACTTGGCGTCGGCGCTCGTCCCGCCGACGGGCTTGATTTCATTTACGAAGGCCGGGGACCGAAAGTTTTGCCGACTTACGCCGTCATCCCCGGCGGGCGAGGGCTCGCCGGGCTGATGAGCGGCGTCGAGATGAAGTTGGAAATGCTGCTGCATGGCGAGCAATCCGTCGAGTTGCTGCGTCCCTTGCCCTCATCGGCCAAGATCAAGATAACGGGACGTGTTTCCGAGGTTTGGGACAAAGGCAAGGCGGCCGTCATCGGGGTTGAGAGCACGGGTTCCGACGAGAAAGGACCCCTCTTCAAAACTCATGCGACGCTATTTGTGCGCGGTGCCGGCGGATTCGGCGGAGAGCGCGGGCCGTCAGGTGTCGACTCGGCACCGCCGGCCCGGACGCCTGACGCCGTCGTCGAGGACGTGACGCGCCCCGAGCAAGGGGCAATCTACCGCCTCTCGGGTGACCGCAATCCGATCCACATCGATCCGGATTTCGCCAAGTTGGGCGGCTTTGAAAAGCCCTTTGTTCACGGGCTTTGCACATATGGCTTCGTCGGCCGCGCGGTCCTGAGCGAGCTTTGCGGCAACGACCCCGCCCGCTTCAAATCTCTCAGCGGGCGCTTTGCCGCTCAGGTCCATTTCGGCGACACCATAATAACGAAAATGTGGAAAGCGGGCGACGGCATCGCTATCGTGCAGGCCGAAACCCAAAACGGAAACGTCGTCCTGTCTCAGGCAAGGGCGACATACAAGTCCTGACGGACGGAATTGGTCAAAGTGAGAAAAATCTCAAACCACTTTGCTCATCTGCTTGAGCCGCTCGATCTGGGGTTTACGACACTCAGAAATCGCGTGTTGATGGGATCGATGCACACCGGCCTCGAAGAGATGCCGGACGGCTTCGAGCGGCAGGCCAGGTTCTTCGCAACACGCGCGAAGGGCGGTGTCGGAATTCTTGTCACCGGCGGCATTTCGCCGAACAGGGCGGGAAGGCTCGCGGAGCGCGCGTCGGTCATGACTGAAGACCTTGTTGAAGGTCATCGTGTGATTACGCGCGCCGTCCACGACGAAGGCGGGAAGATCGTTCTCCAGCTCCTGCATGCTGGCCGCTACGGCCGGCACACGGAACTGGTGGCGCCCTCCGCAGTCAGATCCCGCATCAACCCGCTTGTGCCCCGCGCCCTGAGCGATGAGGAAATCCTTCAGACTATCGAGGATTTCGGCACCGCCGCGGCGCTCGCCCGCGAAGCCGGATACGACGGCGTTGAAATCATGGGTTCGGAGGGCTATTTTCTCAATCAGTTCACTGCGGCGCGTACAAATCAGCGCACAGACGACTGGGGCGGTTCGGCTGAGAACCGGCGACGCTTGCCGGTTGAGGTCGTGAGGCATGTCCGCAAGCATTGCGGCCTGGACTTCATTGTCGTCTACCGGATATCCGTCCTCGATCTCGTCGAGGGGGGAAATTCCTGGCCGGACGTCGCCGCCCTTGCAAAAAATGTCGAGGGGGCCGGAGCGAACATCCTCAACACCGGCATAGGCTGGCATGAATCGCGTGTGCCGACGATCGCTCATATGGTGCCACGCGGAGCTTTCACTTGGGCGATCAAGCGGCTCAAGGCGGAAGTCGCGATACCTGTGGTCGCTTCCAACCGGATCAATACGCCGGAGCAGGCGGAGCAACTGATTGCGGACGGACAGGCCGACATGGTTTCGCTCGCGCGTCCGCTATTGGCCGATCCCGATTTTGTCGCGAAAACGGCATCAGGCGCATCGTCGAACATCAATACTTGCATCGGCTGCAATCAGGCCTGCCTCGACAATGCCTTCACCGGACGGCTGACAACCTGCATGGTCAATCCTGCGGCATGCCGGGAAGTTGAATTCAAGATCGCGCCAGCAGCGAGAGGAAAGCATATCGCGGTCCTTGGCGCCGGCCCGGCGGGCCTTGCCTGCGCGGTGACGTCGGCCGAACGCGGCCACAAGGTGGCGCTATTCGAAGCCGACATCGAAATCGGCGGTCAGTTCAATCTGGCACGACGGATTCCCGGCAAGGAGGACTATGCCGAGACCATCCGTTATTTCAGGAACCGGCTCGACGAACTGGGTATCAAGGTTCGTTGCGGCCGGCCGGCTTCGCTCGCCGATCTGGAGAGCGGAGGATTTGACGAAATCGTCGTCGCAACCGGCGTTCGCCCACGCCGTCTCGACATTCCGGGTGCGGATCACCCGTCGGTCCTGACCTACATCGAGGCAATCACGAACCCCGCACACGTCGGCGCCGAGGTTGCCATTATCGGTGCCGGCGGCATCGGCTTCGACGTGGCGGCGCTCCTCTCGCACCCGCATGGCGCGCACGATCCGTCACAGCCCGACATCGAGAGATTTTCCTCCGAGTGGGGAATTGATTTGAGTTATACGCAACCGGGCGCATTGCTGGCCGCCAATCATCAATGGCCGTCCGTCCGCAAGGTTCATCTTCTCCAACGCAAGGCGCGCGACAGTTTCGGCGCTGGCCTGAGCAAGACGCGGGGATGGGCAAACTTCCTGGAGGTGATGTTCCGCGGCGTTACGATGACCGGCGATGTAACCTATCTGAAAATCGACGACGCCGGGCTCCACATCGAAGCAGGCGGCAAACCGCAGACGTTGAAAGTCGACACGATTGTCGTCTGTGCCGGGCAGGAATCGGCGGACGACGCGTTGTCGTTCGCACGGTCCCTGGGCAAACCCGTTCATGCAATCGGCGGCGTCGACAAGCCGCAGCAACTTGATGCGGTCAGGGCGATCGAGGACGGCACGCGCCTCGCGCTCTCTCTTTGAGGAAACAAATGAAAAAACGAGGGCGCGGCAAGAGACCATATGAAATCAGAGTTGTCGCATGAACACTAACATCCTCAAATCCGAACTACCCTCGGCGGCAACGGTAAAATCCGCGACCCGCGTTCTGGAGATTTTCGAGTATTTCGACGAAGTCAGACGCCCGGTGACGATTCAAGACGTGGCGCAGGCGCTGAGCTATCCTCATTCCAGCACCGCAGCTCTTCTGAAGAGCCTTGTCAGCCTCGGTTATCTGGAGCACGACGACCGGGGCAGGACTTTTTTTCCGAGCATCCGGATATCTCTGCTGGGAAACTGGGTGGAGGCCGAGGCGTTACCGATCCGGAATGTTCAGCGCCTTATGAGACGGCTTTCGGCCGATACGAAGTGCACGATCATCCTTGCTGCGCGTCTGGGAGACCATGCTCAATATATAAAGGTGATTCAAGGCACGTCGCCCATCCGCTTTCATGTCAAGCCAAGCACCAGGCGAATGCTCGCTTTTTCGACGATTGGCCGCGTTCTGCTCAGCGAACTTCCCTTGCTCGAAGCGAGACGTTTGATTCAGGACGCCCTTGCCGCCATGCCGGAGCGGCGGGCATCGACGCAGGAGATCGAAGATGAACTGCAAAGAATCAGAAAACGCGGCTTCGCGCTTTACAGCGATCTCGTGACTCCGGGGGCCACCATGCTGGCGATGCCCATTCCGACGGGTCCGTCCGGACGTCCGGTCGCCATCGGAATAGCCGCTCCCAAAGAGTATTTTCGCAGTCGCAAACAAACATTCACAGAGTTATTGAAAAACGCCATCGCCGAGCACATTTCACAAAACGGTCAAAGCCCTAAGGAGACCCTCGGCGACGTGGACCAGCTCGAAGGCGACGATGATATAGCGCCGTAGTCATCCGAGCTTTGTATTCAGGAAGCCGGCCATCTCGTCGATCGCCGCCCGGCCTTCGCTCAAGACCGGCGCAAACCAGTGCCAGACATGAATCATGTTCGGCCAGACATGGAGATCGGCGGATACGCCGGCTTCTTTCAATCTATCGGCCAGTAAATGGCTATCCGAAAGCAAAACCTCCGAACTGCCGACCTGAATCAGGAATGGCGGCAATCCCTTGAGATCGGCGTATACTGGCGATGCTAGAGGCATCCTGCGCGGGGTTGAAGTACCCAGATAGGCCGCCGTCCATAGCTCAAGATCGGCATGGCGCACCATCGGGTCCACATTCGCCTTCGCGCCGTAAGATGCGCCTTTGTTTTCAAGATTGGCCCAAGGCGAAATACAAACGGCTGCGGCCGGAAGTCTGAAACCGGCATCGCGCGCCGCAAGAAGCGTGGCGACCGTCAGACCGCCGCCAGCCGAATCTCCCGCCACGGCGAGCTTCGCCGGATCGACACCCGTCTCGATTAACCAGCGATAAGAAGCAAGTGCATCGTCGACCGCAGCCGGAAATGGATGCTCTGGCGACCGTCTGTAGTCGATCAGCAGAACCCGGCCATTCAGGGCAAGAGCTATATGCGCCGCAAGATGGCGATGCGAGTCGAGAGAACCAAGCGCATAGCCTCCTCCATGCAGATAGAGCAAAACTCGCTTGCCGGCGCCGGCAGCCGGCGCCAGCCATTCGCCGGGAACCCCGCCGGCGGAAACCGGCGTGACTGTCACGCCTTCGGGAAGACCGAATGCTTTTCCGGCCTCGTCATACGAGGTACGAAAATCCTCAAGAGAACGAGCCTCCTCGGTCACAAGGCCCGTAAGCAGCTGACGAACGACAGCAAGTTCCTCAAGACTCATTTTTGCACGCCCTCCTCAGGCCGCCGCGCCATGTCGCAACAGGCGGCCTGGCAAACGACCTTCGGCGCCCAACACGTCGACGCCATTGCGCCGGACCAATGTCCCGTTGACGACGACGGCCGAAATGCCCGAAGCATCGGAAATCAGCCGGTCTTCGCCAGCAGGCAGGTCGTAGACTCTGCGAAGGGAACTTGCGCCAACCGTTTCGGCGTCGAAGATCAGGACATCGGCGGGCATTCCCACAGCAAGGCGACCGCGATCCTTGATGCCGAACACCTCGGCGGGCCGCGATGTCAGCATCCGCACCGCCTCCTCCAGCGTCAAGACGTTCTTTTCACGGACCCATCTCCCGAGAAGATGGGTGGAAAAACACGCATCGCAGAGTTGGCTCGCATGCGCGCCCGCGTCCGAGAGGCCAAGCACCGTGCAGGAATCGCGCAGCAACGTTGCCACCTCATCTTCGTCCGCGTTCGCGACAGGCAGACGGAACCGCGCTTGCAGATCGCTTTGAATCGAAAGATCAAGCGCAAGATCGATCGAGTTGCATCCTAGTTCTGCGGCTACGTCGCTCACCAGCCGTTCCCCGAACTCCGGCCGATCCGGACAATGAGCGATGACCGCTTTGTCCCATGCATTGAGCATCGGGCCACGCATCGCGTCCCGGAATCCCGACCGGAAAGAGTTGTCGGCGTAAAGCCTCAGTTTTTCCGCGCGGTCGGCTTTGTTCACCGGCGCGAAGACCGGCATGCTCTGGAACAGAAACGGCTGTTCGAATCGAAATTCAAAATTGAGCGGCCTGCAGGTGACCTGCGGAAATACTGCGTAGCCAGCCGATTGAAGTTCGTTTGAGCGTGCCAACTGCTCCGCTGCCGAGCCGACATTCAGCACACCGCCACCGCCCAGCAACGCCGTCCAACTGACATGGCGGCCGGAAACGCGGTTCAATTCCGCGAATTCGTCGAACGACAACTCCTTGCCGACGGTGGCCTGTATCACGCCTTCGCCCGCCTCCCCCAGCGCCGACGCGATCTCCCGTATCTCGCTGAACTCCGCCAGCCGGCTTGGAACCGGCCGCCCCTCATAGCCTACATGCGTCGGCGATTTCGAAGTCGCATAGCCGAGCGCGCCTGCCTCCAGTCCTTCACGCATGATGCCCTTCATGCGCCTGACCTCGTCCGGCCGCGCCGCCCGTTCGGTGGATTCAGGTCCGAGGGCATAAAGGCGCAGCGGCGTATGCCCCAGAAGAACGGCCACGTTGATCAACGTACCCTTCTTTTCCACGACATCGAGATATTCGGGAAACGTCTCGAACCCCCAATCGTCGCCGAGACCGGCCTCAAGCGCCTTGACGCTCATGCCCTCGACATTCTCGAGCGTCCGCAGAATAAGGCTGCGGTGCTCCTTGCGCGTCGGTGCGATGCCGAAGCCGCAATTGCCCACCACGACCGTCGTCACACCGTGCCACGGCGAGATCGACAGCTTCCTGTCCCAAAGAAGTTGCGCATCGTAATGCGTATGGATGTCGACGATGCCGGGAGCAACCACCTGCCCCCGGGCATCGATAGTCGTCCTCGCGCCGGCGGGGGCGTGTCCCATAGCCACAATTTTGCCGTCGATAATACCGACGTCTCCGGCATAACCCGGAGAGCCGGTGCCGTCCACGATGAATCCGCCCACGATCTTCAGGTCGTAGTCCATGAAAACGCTCTTTCTATGAATCGCAAATCATCAAGCCAGCACGTCCGTATACGGAGCGTCAAACGGCAAGCTTGTAGAGTTCCGCGACGTTGTCGTGGCATATCCAGTTGCGTTCCTGCACACTCAGATCCTTCGTGTGCTCTTCGAGCATCGCTTGCGACCAGGGCCAGGTCGAATCCGAATGCGGGAAGTCGTTTGCCCACATCAGGCGGCGAACGTTGCACATATCCTTCATTCTGAAGGCAACCCAGTCGTCCTGGAACGTCACATAGATGTTGTCGCTGAAATATTCGCTCGGCATGCGCTTGAGCGGCGGCGCCTTCATCCAGTAGCGATGACGCTTGTAGGCATGGTCCATGCGATACATGTAGTGCGGAACCCAGCCCGCATCGGCCTCGACGCAGACAAGCTTGAGGTTGGGGAAGCGATCGAAGACGCCGCCGAATATGAAGGTACCCATCACGTCCTGGCAGCCGCGAATGATCGACAGGAAGCCGTTGATACGCGGTCCCCGGACCTGACCCGAAAGACTGTCCGATTTGCCGGTCAGGATGTGGAACGAGAGCGGCATGTCGCACTCGACAGCGGTCGCCCAGACCTTGTCGTATACAGCCGAATCATAGTCCTCGACGGCGGGGTTTCCGGGCATCATCACGCCCTTGAAGCCCATCTCCTTCGCATGCCTGATCTCCGCAACGCCATCTTCCGGCGATCGCATGGAAACCTGCGCAAGACCGTAAAGACGGTCAGGCGCCTCCGCGCAGTATTCCTGCAGCCAACGATTATAAGCGTCGAAGCAGGCTTTCTTGTAGTCGAAGTCGGGATGGTTGCAGATCACCATTCCGACCGTTGGATAGATGAATTCGGCCGCAACGCCGTCCTTCTCCTGGTCCGCGACGCGGAACTTGGCGTTCCAGCCGCTCTTCCATAGATCTTCGAAAGCGACGCCCTCTGTCGTGATCTCCGCCGGATCCTTGCCGGCGGCGGCCACCAGCCCCATTGGAACCGGAGACCCCATGCCATCGACGATGAAAGCGTCGCCGACCTTGTCGATCCGCTTGATGCGCGGCGCGCGATCGCGGAATTTGGGATCAATGTAGTCAACATAGCAATGCGGAGGTTCGGTGATGTGCGAGTCCGCGGATATGGGCTTCTTGATCATTGGCTCTCCTTGATCATTGGCTCTCCTTGATCATTGGCTCTCCTTGATCATTGGCTCTCCCCATGTCGCATCTGGCTTCGAGGCCGCGACTTCTAATTAGGCAATCCCTGATCATGAATCTTCGCTGGCCGCGCAGCCCGAGTCCAGATAAATTTACATCCGTGCGACAATCAACACATATGTATTATCTGGAGGAGACGCGAACATGACGACGGAACCGGCCCTGCTCGAAAAAAGGGGGCATATCGCCTTGATCACTCTCAGCCGCCCGGAAGCGCACAATTCGTTCAGTCCGGAAATGCTGGTCAGGCTTGCCGGTCATTGGGAAGAGGTGCGCGACGATGTGAATATCCGCGTCGCTATCGTCACCGGCGCCGGAGACAAGGCGTTTTGCTCGGGCGCGGATCTCGGTCAGCTCATCCCGCTCATAAATGGCGCACGCAAACCGCAAAACGAATGGGACCGGAAAATTCTGGATGACCCGAATATCCTGGCCAAGGGCTTGTTGCGCACATTCGATGTGACCAAGCCGGTCATCGCCGCGATCAACGGCTTTGCCGTCGCGGGCGGAATGGAGCTGGCGCAAGGAACTGACATGCGTATCGCCGCGGATACCGCAAAGCTCGGTGTGCAGGAAGTCAAATGGGCGATTTTTCCGGGCGGCGGCTCAACGGTGCGCCTTCCGCGCCAGATACCTTATGCAAGGGCGATGGAACTGTTGCTCACCGGCGATCTGATCAGCGCACAGGAAGCCTACGATCTGGGATTCCTGAATCGCGTCGTTCCCCAGAAGCAGGTGCTCGACGCGGCATTCGAACTCGCGGAGAAGATCGCCGCGAATGGGCCAATCGCCGTTCAGGCGATTCGTAAATCCGCCCGCGAATGCCTGGGACGTCCTGAGAACGAGGCGATGGGTATGGAGTCGCGTTTTGCAGCGCCCGTGTTCAAGACCGAGGATGCGCGCGAGGGACCCAAGGCGTTCATGGAGAAGCGCAAGCCTAACTATATAGGCCGCTGAAACAAGAAACCGAAATCGCTACAACAGGGAGACGTTCCGATGCAGTTCGGCATTCAGATGGTTTTTCAGAATTTCGACAGAGCCAACTCCGGCGTAACCGACGGCCAGATATATGACGAGGAAATCCGTCTCGGGATTTTGGCGGAAAAACTCGGCTTCGACGCATTGTGGCCCGTCGAGCATCATTTCGAGGACTATTCGTTTTGTCCCGACAACACCCAGTTTCTGAGCTACATGGCGGCGCGCACCAAACGTATCAAGCTGGGCACCGGCGCCGTCATCCTTCCCTGGAATGTGCCCGTCCGGATCGCAGAAAAGGTTGTCCTGCTGGATCACCTTTGCCAAGGCCGAACACTCTTCGGGATGGGGCGCGGCCTGGCGCGCAAGGAATATGCCGGCATGGGCGTGAACATGGACGAAGCGCGCCAACGCTTCGATGAAGCAAGCCCGATGATCATCGACGCTCTCGAGACAGGTTTCATCGAAGGGAGCGGCCCCTTCTATCCGCAGAAGCGGATCGAAATCCGTCCCAGTCCGCGCGGTTCCTTCAAGGGGCGCATCTATCAGGTCGCCATGTCGCCGGAATCCGTTCTTCAATGTGCGAAGGCGGGCGCGCGGATGGTGATCTTCGCTCAAAAGCCATGGGAGGCTCAGGCCGAGGCCGTCAAGGAATACAAGGCCGCGTACAAGACGCAGCACGGCAACGACGCACCGCCGATCATGATATGCGACTTCACCTATTGCGACACCGATCCGGCTCGCGCCAGGGAGCTGGGACAGAAATATGTAACCAATTATCTGCTTTCGGTACTCGATCACTATGAACTGGCCGGCGAGCATTTTAAAGACGCCAAGGGCTACGAATCCTACGCTCAGGCCGTCGGCGCCATTCGCGCGCTCGGCAAGGAGGGAATGGCCAAAACCTATCTTGATGTCACGGCCTGGGGGACGCCCCGGGAAATCGTCGAGAAGTTCGAATATCGCAAATCGCTTCTAGGCGAATTCGACATCAATCCCTGCTTCCTTTTCGGCGGCATGAGCTACGAGGAGGCAGCCGAAAGCATGCGTTCGTTCGCCAGACACGTCATACCGACCCTGAGAAAAAGCAGCAACCGTAAGGTGGCTTGACGCAATTGTTTCCGGAAGCCGTCGCGCCGGGCGTCGGGTTGGTCCATGAGTTCGACGATTATGACCCGGCTCGTCGCCGACGCCTTAACAACGGCAATCAAGGGCTGACCGCCCCCCCTGAGTGGTCCAAGTTCGATGTTAGTTCAAGCTCTGCTGTAACGCCAGCGGGCGCGCGGTGACGAGTGAGCTACTCCCCATCCGTTGGACAGGTTGGCGGGTAATGACGAAGCAGGAAAATATGCTATTTCGATTCCAAGACGAGAGCGAAGTAGCCAAAGTTTATACTTGGCCACTACATTGTCTCTGGCGGGTGGCCGTCTGGTTCGCGCGCGCTCTTAGACATTTCGGAAGCTACCGCCTCACAAAGCGTGCATAAAGTGGATCATATATTTATTCGGGCTGACGCCCATGAAGCGGCTGTCCACCTCTTGGCACAGCTGAAGCTGATGTAGATTATCGATTGGGTGGTGAGGAAGCATCAGGCTGACGCTTGGAATTCGAACCACTGCTGCTGCGGTCTCGTCGTCGGATCGGCTGATGGGAGTCCTCAGAGCCGCCGCCGTCACGATGTCCGCCGGGCCGATCCTGAGCGGTGAGACCAGGGATGCTGGCCGCGACCCCCGACATCCCGATCTCAGGCATTCGTGTAGCCCCGGGAGTTGACCGCCCTTATCGAACAACGCGGCAGGCCGATGCAGCCCGCCCTGCTGCGCCCTACTGCGCCCTATGCAGCGCTGCACTACTGTCTGACGTATTTCCGACTACGTCACTGAGCGCGACCCGAGCCCGAAGCGGCTTCCAGGTCTTCCGGGCCACAGCGCCCGCGTTCAGCTCGCGGTGCCAGCTGCGAAGTGTGCTCCCGTCTTTGGCAAGCGCAGACAATTCGTCAGGGCGCGCCGGGGCGACGGGGGAAAACGCCCAGCATCGCGTTCCCGATAATCGCAGAGCGCGATAGCCGACATCCTGACCTCCCCGGATTTGAAGTGACGCTGCGCGGCCGCAGGGGGCGGTGCTGCCGGATATCGCCCGGTTCCGGCAGGAGCCGTCAGCTTCGGGAAACACGCCTCCGAAGAAAACATGAGTTCGGGTGCGACGATCCGCTACGAACGCGCGCTGGTGAGCGAGCGCGTTCGAGCGGACCCAAGTCCCGAGCGGAATCGAAATGGGAGTTCAGAAATGCAGACCATCATTGATGCGTCGAAAATGAAAACCGTGTCGGAGCCCGGCGTCTATGCCGGCCTAGATGCTGCGGATTATCATTCTCAGCTCACGCCGACACCGAGCCTGTCGAGCTCAATGGCCCGGACACTGATCAACGAATGCCCTGCGATGCTGTGGCACGGTTCGTATTTGAATCCCGATCATGAGCGCGAAGAAAAAGCCCATTTTGACGTCGGCCAAGCCGTCCATTTACTGTATCTCGAGTCCGATAAATTCTCCGAGTCCATCGCGATTGTTGACGCGACGGACTGGCGGAAAAAAGAGGCTCAGCAACAGCGTGACGAAGCGCGCGCCGCCGGGAAAATTCCGCTGCTGGCCAAAACCGCGGCGGAAATTCGCATGATGCGCGCGGCGATTCTGGCACACCCGATCGCCGGGAAGGCGTTTGCGGGAGAGGGTCACAGCGAGCTCTCGCTCGTTTGGCGTGACAAGGAAACCGGAGTTTGGCTAAAGGCCCGTCCCGACTGGACGCCGGCGAGCTTCTCGTTCATCGCTGACTTGAAGACGAGCACGACAGCCAATCCGGCCGACTTCTCCCGCAAGGCCTACGGGCTCGGCTATCACATGCAAGCGGCATGGTATCTCGATGCTTGCGAAGCCGTGACCGGCACGCGGCCGAAACACTTCTGGTTTGTTGTTCAGGACAAGAGCGCACCGTTTCTCTGCAGCGTCGTCGCGTTCGACGAAGACGCCATCGCCGCCGGTCGCGCCCTCAATCGACAGGCGGTGCGGCAATTCGCTGACTGTGTCGAGCGCGACGACTGGCACGGCTATCGCCAGGACGCCACGCCTGACCGGGACACGGCTTTCATCTTGGCACTTCCGACTTGGGCACAGCGCGACGTCGACAGCACGCTTCAGGCGGCCGATTGACGATGACGGTCCTCATCAACACCCCCACATGGCTTGGCGAGTTTGAGGCCGGGGTCTTCTTCCTCACGGATCGCGAGACCGGCCTGACGCTGGCCATGAGGAAAAGGGGGATCGCGGGCGAGGTGCGTGAGTGTCTTTTGACTCACGCACCCGACCGCGTCGCGGAGACATATAGCCGGATCCTCGGTCCGACCGCGAGATGGGAGCGTGTCTACAAGCGGATTCCAGCGCAGGGAGAGACACATGAAGGTTCTGATCGGCTGCGAGACAAGCGGTCGGGTCCGCCACGCCTTCGCCGCGCTCGGACATGATGTCTGGTCTGTCGACCTCCTCCCCAGCGAAGACATGAGCAATCGTCACATCGTCGGCGATGTCCGCCACTATCTCGACGACGGCTGGGACCTTTTGGCCGTCCTTCACCCGCCCTGTACCCGTCTCTGTAACTCGGGCGTGCGCTGGCTTTCCGTTCCGCCGCCGGGGCGAACTGTTGAGGAAATGTGGGACGAGCTTGCCGAAGGCGCGGCGCTGTTTTCGGCGTGCTGGAACGCACCCATCGAGCGCGTGGCCGTCGAGAATCCAGTCATGCATCGGTATGCGAAAGAGAGGATCGAAAATTTCGTGCCGGCGGCACAGACAGTCCAGCCCTGGCATTTCGGCGATCCCGCTTTCAAAGCCACAGGACTCTATCTCCGCGGTCTGCCGAAGCTCAAGCCAACCAGAAAACTGACGCCGCCGGCGCCCGGCACGGCGGAGCACCGCGCTTGGTCCCATATCCACAGGGCGGCACCCGGACCGGATCGCTGGAAAGAGCGCTCCCGGACATTCCCCGGAATCGCGGCGGCAATGGCAGAGCAGTGGGGCGGCTATGCGCTCGAGGCAGAAGCAAGCCGGGCGCAGAGGAAACACGAAGCCGCTACGGCGGCATACTAAAGGGAGCTCGAAATGCAGATCAAGAAAGCGACTCGCGAGAGCACGCACCTCATCATCTCTCTGACCGGTCCGAGCGGATCCGGCAAGACGAAATCGGCGCTGCGACTCGCTGAGGGACTGGGCGAGAAGATCGGGTTTATCGATACAGAGTCCGGCCGCTCCGGCCTGTACGCTGATGAACACAATTTCGATGTTCTCGAGCTTGAAAGCCCGTTCACTCCGGACCGCTATATCGAAGCTCTTCGAAAATTCGAGGATGCCGGCTACGACGTCGTCATCATCGACAGCGCAAGTCACGAATGGGAAGGCATCGGCGGTGTTCTCGATTTCGCGGACTCGCAAAAGTCGAGTAAGGGGAAGCCGCTCCAAGGCCTCTTGAAGTGGAAAGAGCCGAAATCGCGGCACAAAAAGTTCGTGTCGGAACTACTCAGGACACGGATGCATGTCATCGTCTGCTTGCGCGCAAAGCCTGTTTTTGAACAGCGCAAAGGCGCGGACGGACGCGACGAGATCGTCATGGTCGGCTACAAAGAGATCGCGGAATCTTCGTTCATTTACGAAATGACAGTATCCGCGATGCTCTCAAACGAGGCCGGACGGCAAGGCTTCCCTTCGATGACGAAGTGCCCCGGCGCGCTTGTGTCGGCATTCCCCAGCAATGCTCCCATCAACGAAAACACTGGCCGAGAAATTGCCGCCTGGCTCGGGAAAATCGCGCGCGATCCGGAGCTTGAGCTGCTCCACCGCACTGCCGGCGACGAAGCCGAATCCGGCACCGAGGCGCTCCAAGAATTCTGGGGCACGTTGACGAAAAAGCAGCAGCTAAAGCTGAAGCCTTCTATGGAGGGCTTTAAAGCGAAGGCGCGCGAGGCGGACGCTCAGCCTGAGGACGAGAGCGTCAGCAACGCTAACCTCGAAGATCCATTTAACCAGTCCGTCGCGGCGGACTAAAGAGGGAGACAGAAATGTCTGGAAGTGTGAACAAAGTGATTCTCGTCGGCAATCTGGGCGCGGACCCGGAAATCCGCCGCACGCAGGACGGTCGTCCGATCGCCAATCTGCGCATTGCGACTTCGGAAAGCTGGCGCGACAAGAACAGCGGCGAACGCCGCGAAAAGACCGAGTGGCACCGCGTCGTCGTCTTCAACGAAGGCCTGTGCAAGGTCATCGAGCAGTACGTCAAGAAGGGCTGGAAGGTCTATCTCGAAGGCTCGCTGCAGACCCGCAAATGGACCGACCAGTCGGGCCAGGAACGCTACTCGACCGAAGTCGTGCTTCAGGGCTTCAACTCGGTCCTGACGATGCTCGACAGCAAGGGCGCCGGCAACGCGGTTGAGCAGCAGAACGGAGCGCCGGCCCATGACGAAGCGCCCGGGAACTTCGAAATGGAAGACGAGATTCCGTTCTGAATCGGATGGTCCCGGGAAACCGGGACCATTTCCTTTGCATGAAACAGCGGGGTCGCATCATGGGAGGATTCTGCTGGAAGGAGGAACGCGCGGCACGCGGTAACCCGATCTTAAGCATATTCGAAAGAGGAATTTCGCGTTCTCGGGTCAGGGTCAATCTTCAACTGGGTCACCAACCCAGCCAGGAGATCACTATGATAAGCGACGATGACTCAGGACCAATCCTCGTGCAGCTCTTTGCTGCCAAGGACCAGTCTGTGGTTCACCTTTTCGATCTGGAACGAGCAGAGCAGGAAGAGATCCGCTTCAGTCGGGATTTCGACGAAAGTGAGCACGGCGCATACCTGAGATTTCTCGATCTGCTCACTCTCCTCGAAAGCGAAGACCAAGCCCTTCTCATATGCGATATCGTTTCGCACTTGCGGATCGACGTCGATGAATTTTTCAATCGAGCCTGCGCTGCAAAAAAAGCCGTCTATCCAAAGCCGGCAACGGAAAATTAATCCTATGTATAAGCATCGCTCGCAATCAAGCGGGTGGTGCTTATCTACGGTTGACATATGGAGCGGACCCACGGGTGCGCACTCAGCGACGAGATGATCATGGCCCCGGAATCGAGATATATTGACACGCGAAGTGTCGCAAAAATTTTAGGACGATCGCGCGCTTGGTTTTACGCGCGTAAAAAGAGCCTCGAAAAATTGGGTTTTCCTAGCCCTCACCCAATCATCGGCCGATACGATTTGGCACTCGTTCAGCGTTGGGTTGACGGCCAGGGCTTTCTGTCTCATGCAAAAGAACCTGAGAATCCGTTCGACGAGGCTTTTTGATGCGGTCGATTCGCGTTCGATATCTCGAGTCTCGAAAAATCGCCGGCGGTCGGACGGGCTATTACTATAATCCGAAGGCGGACCTACGCGCCGCCGGCATCGTCGACAGACAGCCTCTTGGCGAGGATCTTGCTGAGGCGATTGCAAAAGCGGAGCGGCTCAACGCCATCGTCGATGAGTATCGCGCCGCGGTTCGTCGCGGCGAGGAGCTCAAGGTTGACAGAAAAGAACCCGGCAGCATCGCGCATCTTTTCGACGAATATCAGAAGAGCGATTCATTTAATGACACCTCTAAAAAGACGCAGGTTGACTACAAAAAATGCCTACGGACGCTAGAGAATACCGTCTTAAAAAACGGCGTCCGCTTCGGAGACATGCCAGCCGCAAAGCTGGAATACAGACACGCCGATGCGCTTTATAAGCTTCTTCGCGAGAGACACGGTCTTTCATACGCAAATGCGATGATGCGCGTTGCGCGGCGTGTCTTCGGCCTCGGCATCCGATGGAAACTCACAAAACAAAATCCATTCTCAAAACCTGGACTTAAGTCGACTGAATCTCGCGATGTAGTGTGGACCGTAGCGCAGATGCATGAGTTCATGGATGCTGCTCGCAAGGAAGGATATCCCTCACTCGCGCTCGTAATGCTGATGGCATATGAATTGGCACAGCGTGTGGTCGATGTTCGACTGTTTACCTGGGATATTTATAAAGACGGTGTTTTCAGCATTCGTCAGACGAAAACGAATACATTTTTGCGTGTGCCAGCGAGTGATGAGCTTGTCCTTGCGCTCGAGGATCTGGAGCGCAAGAACGGCACGCCGATTGCTGTGTGTGAAGCAACCGGCCGGGCGTGGGGTGCTTCGTTTCTCACACACACTTTCCGTGACATCATGCGGACTTCCGGTCTCCCTGAAAATTTGCGAATATCAGACATGCGGCGCACGAGCCTCACAGAGCTGGGCGATGCCGGCGCGACTGAGGATGAGCTCATAAGCATGTCGGGGCATCTGACCCGCGAGATGGTCAGAATCTATTCTCGCGCGACCGTCCAAAAGGCTAGAAACGCCATCACAAAACGCGAGGCTTGGCGCCAAAAAGTCCAAACGAACACCACGGACGAAGTCCAAATGACCTCGCCGACATCCACATAAACATTTGATTTTGTTGGTATTTTTGGTGGGCGCACCAGGACTCGAACCTGGGACCCGCTGATTAAGAGTCAGCTGCTCTACCAACTGAGCTATGCGCCCGCCGAGCCGCCGGACATGGACCCGGGGCAATCGGTGGAAACCACCATCCCGGCCACCTTGTCTGTGGGGGAGCGGTGCCTATAGCAAAGGAACCGGGGCCTGTCCAGCAGCGGCCGCCCCCGCCTGAAAAGCGGCGGCCCGCGAATCGCACGGGACTACCAGAAGGCGCTGGGGCCGCGTGAAATTTCGACGTTCCGGTGAATATGGACGCTCATCAGCAGGCCGAAAGCGAACATCAGCGACAGCATCGCCGTGCCGCCATAGGAGACCAGCGGCAGCGGCACGCCGACCACCGGCAGCAGCCCCATGACCATCGCCGTGTTGATGAAGACATAGAGGAAGAACGTCATCGACACGCCGATCGCCAGCAGCCGCCCGAACTGGTTGCGGCATTGCATGGCCACATTGAGCGAGAACATCAGCACGATGAAATAGAGCGCCAGAAGCACCAGCCCGCCCGCGAGGCCGAGCTCCTCGCCCAGCATCGTGAAAATGAAGTCGGTGTGCTTTTCGGGGAGGAAATTGAGCTGGCTCTGCGTGCCTTCCATGAAACCCTTGCCGAAGACACCGCCGGCGCCGAGGGCGATCTTGGATTGCAGAATGTGATAGCCGGTGCCGAGCGGGTCGCGCTCCGGGTCGAGGAACGTGAAGACGCGGTTCTTCTGGTAGTCGTGAAGCCGGCCCCAGACGACGGGCACGGCTGCAAGCACGAGGGCGCCGGAAAGGATGAAATAGCGCCAGCGAAGCCCGGCGGCGAAGAGCAGGATCGCACCGGACGCGATCAGCAGGATGGCGGTTCCGAGATCGGGCTGCAGGACAACGAGACCGACGGGTGCGGCGATCAGCGCCACCGGAATGACGAGATTGCGCAGCCGCGACACCTCATCGAGCGTCAATCCGTGGAAATAGCGCGCCAGCGCCATCAGCAGCGTTACCTTCATGATCTCGGACGGCTGGATCTGGACAAAACCGAGATTGAGCCAGCGTTGCGCGCCCATACCCGTCATCCCGACCACTTCCACGGCAACGAGCATGGCCAGCGCCACACCGTAGAGCGGATAGGCGAGCCGCATCCAGAGCCGCAGATCGATCATCGCGGCGATCAGCAGAATGCAGACGCCGGCGGCGAAGCGCAGTGCCTGCCGGTAGGCCCAGGGCGAAAAACTGCCTTCGGCGACCGAATAAAGCATCGCGAAGCCGATCGACGCGATCAGCACGAGCAGCAGCAGAAAGCCCCAGTTGAACTCGACAAGCTTGTCGGTGAGGCGAAGTTCGCGGCCGGTGAAACGTCTGAGATCGAGCATCAGCCTTCCCTCGCCCCGGTGCTGCCGCGCGGCGGCACAACGGCTTGCGGCCGGTCCACATTGCGGCTCAGCACTTCGCGCATGATGTCGCGCGCAACAGGCGCGGCGGCGGCGGAACCGGAGCCGCCATGCTCGACAATCACCGACAGCGCATAGCGCGGTGCATGGACGGGCGCGTAACAAACGAAAAGCGCATGGTCGCGTTGCCGCCACGGAAGCTGCTCGTTCTTCAGAACGCCGGTCAATCGTTCCGCGCGGCTGATTCGCCGCACCTGCGCCGTGCCCGTCTTGCCGGCCAGTTCCATTCCGGGCTCGGGAATGCGCGAGCGGAACGCGGTGCCGCCGGGCTCATTGGAAACGGCGTTCATGCCGTCACAGGCAACCTTCAAGGCCGCCTCGCCGAGGCCTAGCGATGCCGGGCGCGGCGTCGGCAGCAATTGCCCGCCAATGGC
Organism: Parvibaculum sp.; assembly: GCF_019635935.1. Lineage (NCBI taxonomy): Bacteria > Pseudomonadati > Pseudomonadota > Alphaproteobacteria > Hyphomicrobiales > Parvibaculaceae > Parvibaculum > Parvibaculum sp. Next base: position 751,938 of record NZ_JAHBYN010000001.1, read on the forward strand.
GCGGGTCAATCGCGGTTTCACGGCATAACCGCCATTGGCGAGCCGCGCCGTCATCACCGCCAGTTGCAAGGGCGTCGTCAGCAGGTAGCCCTGTCCAATGCCGGCGATCACCGTTTCGCCCTGATGCCACGGCTCGCCCCGCGTCGCCCGCTTCCAGTCGGGCGTCGGCACAAGGCCCGCCTTCTCGCCGGGCACTTCGAAGCCATAGGTTTCGCCGAGCCCGAATTTTCGCGCCATCTCGGCAATCGCATTGATGCCGATGCGGCGTGCCACGTCGTAGAAGAAGACGTCGCAGGAATATTTGATGGCCTGGTGCATATTCATCGCGCCGTGGCCGCCCTTTTTCCAGCAATGGAAGTCGTGGCTGCCGAGCGAGTAATGTCCGGGGCAAACGACGCGCTGCGCGGGATTGATGCCGGCCTCGATCGCCGCCGCCGCCACCACCATCTTGAACGTCGATCCTGGTGGATACATGCCGGCCAGCGCCTTGTTGACCAGCGGCTTGTATTCGTTGTCGACAAGCGCCCGCCACTGCTCGTTGCTGAGCCCCATGTTGAACTGGTTCGGGTCGTAGGCCGGCGCCGAAACGAATGCAAGAACGTCGCCCGAGTGAATATCCATCACGACGGCGCCCGCAGATTCGCCTTTCAGCCGGTCCCAGGCAAAACGTTGAATATCCATGTCGAGCGTCAGCACGACTTCCTGGCCCGGCTTGCCGGGATCCTTGGCAAGCTCGCGGATCACGCGGCCATAGGCATTGACTTCGACATGGCTCGAGCCCGCCGTACCGCGCAGCTCCTTGTCGTAGGTTTTCTCGATACCTTCCTTGCCGATGCGAAAGCCCGGCAGGCGCATGAGCTGACGGTCGGTCTCGGCTTCGGCCATGTCCTTTTCCGACACGGCGGCGACATAGCCCATGATATGCGCAAGCTCTTCCCCGTACGGATAGTCGCGCGTCTCGCCGACATCCGGAACGATGCCCGCGAGATCGGGTTCGTTGATGTTGACCTTGGCGAACTGATCCCATGTCAGCCCTTCGGCGACCGTCACGGGCATGAAGCGTGGCGAGCGTTGAACGTCGCGCAGGATGCGCCGCCGGGCGAAGTCGCTGATTTCGATGATCCGCGACAGACGGTCGAGCGTCGCTTCGATGTCCGCCGTTTGCTCGGAGATCATCATGGCACGGAAATTCTGGCGATTGGAGGCGAGGATCCGCCCATAGCGGTCGACGACATTGCCGCGGAGCGGTGCAAGAAGCCGCATGCTGACGCGGTTTTCTTCCGCAAGCATAGTGTACTGATCGGATTTCAGGACCTGCAGATAATACATGCGGCCGGCCAGCACCACGAACGCAGCGCCCTGTATGGCGCCAAGCAACGCCGCGCGCCGCGTGAACGCTTGATAGCGTGTGTTGTCGCGTCCGCTTATCTGCATGTGCCACGCTCCATCGCCTGCCTCAGCTTCCCGGCAGGACGCGCGTCTGTATCCGCCCGAAAATCATAACGAAGATCGGGAAGACCGCCACTGTCAAAACCATGTGCCGCACCAGTGTGGCCGGCGGTACGAGTGTTCCGTGAAAAACCGAAACCACGGCCCAGGCGAGCAGGCCCGTGAATGCGGCAACGACCAGAAAGCCGAACCAGAAAACCGTGAACGGTGCATTGACCACCAGCATGCGCTGCGAAATTACCACAGCATAAGTAACGACATAAACAAAGGCCCAGAGCCCGATAATGCCGCCGGACAAGAGATCGAAAACAAGCCCGACCGTGAAGACTGCAATCGGCGGAAACATCTCGGGCCGCACGATGGCCCAGTAATAAATCGCCATCAGCACGAAGGCCGGCGTCAGCGACGAGCCGACGATGCGTCCGAACGGCACGAAGGAAAGCAGAACGCAAACCAGCCCCATCACGAACGGGGCGACGATCGTGAAAATGCGTCCGGCGCGGGAGGCAGGTGTCGGCGAATAGGGATCGAGACGGACCATGACGCTACTCCGCCCCGCCAGGCGCCACGGCGGCCGAGCCGGTCGCCGCGCTGCCGCTGGACGAAGCCGGCGGGCCTTTCAGCACATCGGGCGGATCCTGCCGTTCGACCTGCCAGGGAAACTCGTATTGCAGGACGCGCACGAAATCGAGCCGTCCCCGATCTGAGAATGTCTGAACGCGCAAATTGCCGTCATTCGTTTGAATGACGAGACCGACCGGCAAGCCGGACGGGATCAATCCCCCGTCGCCGGACGTCACGACACGGTCGCCGGGCGAGACGGCGCTGACATTCGTCAGATATTCGAGTTTCGGCCATTCGGTATTGTCGCCCGCCAGCACGGCCTTGAAGTGCGCGGGCTCGATCACCACCGGAATGCGGCTGTTAAGGTCGGTCAGCAGCAGCACGCGGCTGGCTTTCGGGCCGGTCGACACAATGCGCCCGACAAGGCCGTCTGTGTCGACGACCGCAAGGCCGCTTTTCGCCCCCTGCTCGCGCCCGACATTCACAAGCACCGTATCGACAAAGGGACCGCCCGCATCCGAGACGGCGCGCCCGCTGACATAATTGATCGAGGGATCGAGCTGAACGTTGAGCAGCGCTTCATAGCGCGCGACACGCGCTTCGAGGTTGAGCGCCATTTCCTTCCAGGCAAGCAGGCGCGCATTTTCGGCCCGCAACCGTTCGTTCTCGTCGAACACATAGGCATATTCGTCGGTGCGTTCGATGATGCGCCGTGCGGCGGCCACCGGACGCGACGCGATTTCGAGCAGCGGTGCGGCCAGGTCGGTGACAACCTGCCGCGCCTGATCGAAGACATAGGTTTCTGCACGCCCGAGCAGAAGCAGCGCGGCCGCGAGCGTCAACATGAAGACAAGCGAGATTCTGTGGGAAAACTCGCGGAACGGCAGCGCTGTCCGGTTCGAATCCATTACAACTTACTGCTCTCTCGCTGCCGGCCGGCCCACCCTGTTCCCGCCTTCCGCGTTCCTCAAGGGAACAGTCTTGCGTCCTAGTAGACCGACGACAGAACGTGCTTCATCGTCCGAATATGTTCGAGCGCCTTGCCGGTGCCGAGCGCGACGCAGGAAAGCGCGTCGTCGGCAATGCTGACCGGCAGCCCCGTTTCGTCGCGCAGCACCTGATCGAGATTGGCGAGCAGCGCCCCGCCGCCCGTCAGCACGATGCCCTTGTCGACGATGTCGGCCGCGAGTTCGGGCGGCGTCGCTTCGAGCGCGACCTTCACCGCCTCGACGATGGCGCCCACGGGTTCGGCCAGGCTTTCGGCGATCTGGCGCTGGCCGATCGCGATTTCCTTCGGCACGCCGTTCATCAGGTCGCGGCCTTTGATCTCGATGGTCATGCCGTCGCCGTCCGGCGGAATGGCAGCCGAACCCACTTCCTTCTTGATGCGCTCGGCACTCGCCTCGCCCACCAGCAGATTGTGATGACGGCGGATATAGGCGATGATTGCCTCGTCCATCTTGTCGCCGCCGACACGCACCGAGCGCGCATACACAATGCCGCCGAGCGACAGCACGGCAACTTCCGTCGTCCCGCCGCCGATATCGACGACCATCGAGCCTGTGGGTTCCGTCACTGGCAGTCCGGCGCCGATCGCGGCGGCCATCGGTTCCTCGATCAGATAGACCCGGCGCGCACCGGCCGACAGCGCCGATTCCTGAATGGCGCGGCGTTCGACCGCCGTCGATCCGGACGGCACGCAAACGATGATCTGCGGATTGGCGAACGAGCGCCGGTTGTGAACCTTGCGAATGAAATGCTTGATCATCTCTTCGGCGATTTCGAAGTCGGCGATCACGCCATCGCGCATCGGCCGGATCGCCTGGATGTTGCCGGGCGTACGGCCCAGCATCATCTTGGCTTCCTCGCCGACAGCGAGAACTTGCTTCTTCCCGCCTTTTTCAATGATCGCGACGACCGACGGCTCGTTCAGAACGATCCCGCGGCCCTTGACGTAGACCAGTGTATTCGCCGTGCCGAGATCGATTGCCATATCGGCCGAGAACATGCCGAGCAGACCGGAAAGCATGTTGTTTTCATTCCCTTGAGAGAGTGCTGCCGGACACCTGAGACATCGCGGCCACGAACTTCGGAGTTTCACCACTTATGGTGGAGTTTTGGTTAATGCGCTGCCCGAAACAACCGCCGCGCACCGGGCGCCGATGATCCGCTTCGAAGCCGATTCGGAAGAAGTCCTTCGCCGACGCTCAGCCTACGAATGTCGTGAGTCGAAACTGTGGCGAGACGGCATCTGGCCCCCCGGGCGCCTCGATACACGCAACAAACCTCACGACCGACGCCACGCCAACCGTAGCGGCCGGAAAACTAAGAGCGCGTTAAGGCTAACCCGTCCCGCATCTGCTCAGAATTTTTACGCCAGAACCACGCGGAAAGGCAATGGCCAAGACGGAATTTTCGCGGGTTTTCAATGGTTTGGACGTGACTGGGGCGGCAGCTCCATGACCTCCTGCGCGCGCCCTTCAAGCGCCCCGCGATGGCGTTTGACTGCCTCCACGACGAACTCCATTACGGCGCGAACATGGGCAAGCTGCGCGAGGTCGTTGCGGGCGAGAAGCCACATCTCGAGCGCGCCGAGCATGTCGGGACCGAAAACGCGTTCAAGGCCCTCATCGGCATCGGCGAGGATGCAAGGCAGAGCGGCAAGTCCAAGTCCGCGCCGCGCCGCTTCCGCGCGCGCCGTCACGCTGGACGAACGCAGCGCCACCTGCGCCGACTTTTCGGCGCGCGAGAACCACCACACCGGCCCGAGAGGCGTTTCGGTGCGCGGGAAGCCGATCAGGTCGTGGCCGGCGATGTCCGCCATCTGGCGCGGCCGGCCGCGCTCTTCGAGATAGGCCGGTACCGCGTAGAGCCCGTAGGCCATCTCGCCGACCTTGCGCATCAACATGTCGCCCTGCGTCGGACGCGCCAGCCGCAGCGCGACATCGACATCCTTCAGCGGATTGCCGATGCGTGGCGCGGCGCCAGCCGCTGCCAGACGCGGATCGGTAACGATTTCGAGCTCGAGACCCGGATGATCGCGGCGGAACGAGGGAAGCTCCGGCGCCAGCAGGGAAGCCGCGACGACATCGCTGGCCGCCAGCCGGACGATGCCCTCGGCGCCACCGCCGGCAGCCGCGAAATCGCGCGGCAAGGCCGACAGCCGGCGGTCGACCGGCTCCAGCGCCTCAACGAGCTTTTCTCCAGCAGTTGTAAGGCGATAGCCGGTTCGCTCGCGTTCGAAGAGGCGCGCGCCGAGGTCGTCTTCGAGCGAGGCGACGCGGCGCAGCACGGTGGTTGTGTTGACGCCGAGCTGCTGCCCGGCGCCGGACAGACTGCCCGCGCCGGCGACCGCCAGAAAGAACCGTAAATCGTCCCAATTCATGGACTTAAGCCCCGCCGACCGCACCGAAACCGGGTTTGCGCGAACAGCATAGGGGCGTTGCATTCCCAAGGAAACGCGAAAAAGCAAAGGTCGATTTGCGTATATGCCAGCCGACTGTCATCGAACTGTCAAAAAACTGTCACTGATCTGTCATGTCACGCCAGCAGGAAGCCCACATAGGCGGCATAACCGATGAGCAGCAGCAGCGACTCGATGCGTCCGAGCCGCGCGCCCGTGAAGGCGAAGAAGAGGAAGACGAGCGTCGCCGCCCCCATCACCCAGATGTCGAAGGCGGCGATGTCGGCCGGCACGGTGATCGGCCTGACGACGGCGACCGTGCCGGCGATGCCGAGCACGTTGAAGATGTTGCTGCCCACCACATTGCCGATGGCGATCTCGGATTTGCGGCGGAAGGCGGCAAGGACTGAGGTGGCGAGCTCCGGAAGCGAGGTGCCGACGGCGACGACGGTGAGACCGATGACCGAGTCGGAGATGCCGAACCGGTCGGCGAGCGTGACCGCGCTGTCGACCAGCAGCGAGGCGCCGGCGACCAGTGCGACGAGGCCGCCCAGCGCCATCACGAGTTCGACAAGCAAACCGAAACGCGGGCCCGCCTGCAGGAAGGCCGCCTCGGCGGCATGAAGGTCGGCGGTGCCGTCCTGGCACTTGCGGTCGGCGCGATAGGTGTAGACGAGATAGGCGGCGAGCAGCAGCAGGAAGACGATGCCGACGCCACGCGACAGGAAACCGTAGACGCAGACGGCGACCATCGCCGCGGAGGCCGCCAGCATCATCGAGCCGTCGCGCTTCAGCGTTCCGCGCTCCACCGTCATCGGCCAGACAAGTCCGGCAACGCCGATAATCAGCAGGATATTGGCGATGTTGGAGCCGACGACATTACCGACCGCGATGCCGGGATAGCCGCGAAAGGCGCCTTCAAGGCTGGCGACCAGTTCCGGCGACGAGGTGCCGAAACCGACCAGCGTCAAACCGATCAGGAAGGGGGAAACGCCAAGCCGCGTCGCCAGCCCCGCCGCACCCTTGACCAGAAACTCCGCGCCGCCGAGAAGCAGAGCCAGACCGAGAACCAGATACAGCAGCGTCAATCGCGAACTCCTCAGCCCGAAACGGGCTTCACCAGACCGGCCGCCTGTTTTGCCCTTGCCCGCGCCTCGTCGGCATCCGCCGCCCGCGCCAGCGCGACGCCCATGCGCCGCTTCGTAAAGGCCTCGGGCTTGCCGAACAGCCGAACCTCGGTGCCGTCGAGCGCCAGCGCCTGGTCGAGCCCCTCATAGGCAATACTCTTTTCGTCGCGCCCGCCATAGATAACCGCGCTGGCGCCCGGCGAAATCATGTCGACCGACACCGGCAGGCCGAGCACGGCGCGCGCATGCAGCGCGAACTCGCTTTGATATTGCGTGACGAGCGTCACGAGGCCGGTGTCGTGCGGACGCGGGCTGACTTCCGAAAACCAGACCTTGTCGCCCTTGACGAACAGCTCGACGCCGAAAATCCCCCGGCCCCCAAGCGCTTCGGTCACCTTGCGGGCGATGTCCTGCGCGGCGGCAAGCGCCTTTTCGCTCATCGGCTGCGGTTGCCAGCTCTCCACATAGTCGCCCTTGACCTGGCGGTGCCCAACCGGCGTGCAGAACTGCGTCTCGATGCCGACGCCGCCGGCGCGTTTCGCCCGCACGGTCAGCAGCGTGATCTCGTAGTCGAAATCCACCATGCCCTCGACAATGACGCGCGGCGCCTCGACCCGGCCGCCCGACATCGCATGGTCCCAGGCCTTCTGCACGCCGCCCGGCGCCTCCAGAAAGCTCTGGCCCTTGCCCGACGACGACATGACCGGCTTGACGAAACAGGGAAAGCCGATGCCGCCGTCGATCGCCGCTTTCAATTCGGCGGCACTCGACGCGAAGGCATAGGCCGACACCGGCAGGCCAAGATCCTCGGCGGCAAGACGGCGGATGCCCTCGCGGTTCATGGTGAGTTGCGCGGCGCGCGCCGTCGGGATCACCTCGGCCAGACCATCCGCCTCGATCTTCGCCAGTTCCGCCGTTGCAATCGCCTCGATCTCGGGAACGATGATATGCGGGCGCTCTTTCTCGACCAGCGCGCGCAAGGCTTTTGCATCGGTCATCGCGATCACATGGGCGCGATGCGCCACCTGTTGCGCCGGCGCGTCGGCATAGCGGTCGACCGCGATCACCTCGACGCCATAGCGCTGCAACTCGATGGCGACTTCCTTGCCGAGCTCGCCCGAGCCCAGCAGCATGACCCGCGTGGCCGACGGGGAAAGCGGCGTACCGATGCGCATGGGGCCTCCTTGAACCGTTCAGGGGCGCGGGTCTAGCACGGATCGGCGTGGCTTGTGCAGCCCGCAATCTGATGATAACAGTTGAACAGATGTTCAACTGTATGGTTCGTCATGGCCGCCCCGAAAACCGCCAAAACCGCGCCGCCCCTGCTCGACGACGACAAGACGGCGGAGCTTGCCGACATGTTCAAGATGCTGGGCGACCCGAGCCGCCTGCGCATCGTGACGGCGACGCTCGAAGGCCCGCGCGCGGTCGGCGAGATCGCCGCCATGCTCGGCCTCTCGGTCTCGCTGGTCAGCCACCACCTGCGCCTGTTGCGCGCGACGCGGCTCGTCAGCCCCGAGCGGCGCGGCAAGCAGATTTTCTACCGGGTGCATGACCAGCATGTGGCGCATGTCATTCACGACATGATCGCCCATGTGAACGAGGAGGCGGAATGACCGCGCATCATCACCACGCACACGGCCACGACCACAGCCACGCCAATGAGCGCCGGGTGTTCTTCGCCATGTGGCTGACCGGCACTTTCATGATCGTCGAATTCGCCGGCGGCATCCTGTCGGGTTCGCTGGCGCTGATCGCCGATGCCGGACACATGCTGACCGACACCGGCGCGCTGATGCTGGCTTGGCTCGCAACGCGGCTGGCGCGCAAGCCGGCCGACATCGCGCGCTCTTATGGCTATGGACGCGCCGAAACGCTGGCGGCCTTCACCAACGGCATCGTGATGCTGGGCCTTGTCGCCTGGATCCTCTTCGAGGCGGCGACGCGCATCCTGGAGCCGCGCGACATTCTGGCCGGGCCGATGCTCGCCGTCGCCCTGGCCGGGCTCGCCGTCAACATCGTGGCGCTGAAACTGCTGCATGGCGGCGACGGCAACCTCAACATGCGCGGCGCGGCGCTGCATGTGATGGGCGACCTGCTTGGATCGGTCGCCGCCATCGCCGCCGCCATCGTCATCCTGACGACCGGCTTCACGGCGATCGACCCGATCCTCTCGGTGCTGGTGGCGCTGCTGATCCTCAGAAGCGCCGCGTCGATCATCCGCGAGTCGGCGCATATCCTGATGGAAGGCGCGCCGGAAGACGCACATGGCGCCGACATCGCCGCCGACCTGACGGCCGAGGTGCCGGGGCTTGCCGACGTGCATCATGTCCATGCCTGGTCGCTGAGCCCCGAACGCAAGGTGGCGACGCTGCATGCCCGCCTCGCCCCCGGCACCGACGCCGGCGCGGCGCTGGCCGCGATCAAGGCGCGGCTGGCGGCCAAGTTCGGCATCGGTCACGCGACGGTGCAGATCGAGGCGGCCGATTGTCCGGACGATGCGGCGCACGGGCGCTGAAATAACCCGCGCAATTCATGTTGCAGTGCAGTATAATGCCGGCGACACGCAAACAGGGGGCCTTTCATGCCGTTTTCGGCCGATAGCGCGCGGACGCTGCTTTCATGGGCGGGCGAGATCAGGGTGTTCGCCGAGATGGGCGCGCTGGCCCCCGCCCTGCCGGCCCTGCTCAACGCACCGCGCGGCGACGGCCACGGTGTGCTGGTGCTGCCGGGCATGCTGACCGGCGACGAGGCGACGTTCGTGATCCGCCGCTATCTCGACCAGCTCGGCCACACGACGCATCCCTGGAAGCAAGGCCACAACTGGGGTCCGAGCCGCGCCCTGCACGACGCGATGCGCGGCCGGCTGCAGGAACTGGCGGCGCGCTACGGCCGCCGCATCAGCCTTGTCGGCTGGAGCCTCGGCGGCATTTATGCGCGCGAACTGGCGCGGGAATATCCGCACCTCGTGCGCCAGGTCGTGACGCTGGGGAGTCCCTTCGGCGGCGGCCACGATCCCGACGGCGACATGAACGGCCACAGCGCCGAACGCGCCGCGCGCCGCCGCATCGCCCCGCCGGTGCCCTGCACCGCCATCTATTCGAAAAGCGACGGCGTCGTCTCGTGGGAAGATTGCCGCGAGCTCGATGGTCCGCAGACGGAGAATATCGAGGTGACGGCAACCCATATGGGCATGGGCGTCAACCCGATGGTCCTCTGGGCGATCGCCGACCGGCTGGCGCAAGCGGAAGGCAAGTGGGCGCCCTTCGACCGCACGGGCTGGCACGGGGTGGTTTACGGGTGAGGGCATCGGTGGTGTAGTCTTCCCCAAAGGGAGGCCACCATGAGCCTGAACGAACAACAAAAACAACTGATCGAACACTCCATCGAACGCGTGGCGGAAGTCGCGGGCGATCCGAGCCCGCATGTTTATGCGCGGCTTTTTGCGCAATCGCCGGAGATGGAAGCGCTTTTCGTGCTCGACACCGACGGCAATGCGCGCGGGCACATGCTGTCGGAAGCGCTCGACTGCATTTTCGATTTTCTCGGGCCGCGCGCCTATGCGCCGGTGCTGATCCAGAGCGAGTTGACCAACCATCAGGGCTTCGGCGTTCCGCCGCGCGTCTTCGCGACCTTCTTCAACGTGACGATGGAAACCTTCCGCGAATTGCTGGGCGCGGAATGGACGGCGGAAACGGATGCCGCATGGGCAACGCTGCTCGGCGAACTCGACGCGGTGGTGGCCGCGCAGGCGAAGAAATACGGCATGGAAGTGGTTTAGGCGCGTACCCCCGCGATCCGCGCCGCTTCGGCAAAGCCGATGCGCGGGCTTGAGAGCAGCGGCGCCGACAGCGCGCCGCAAAGTTCGGCGGCGGGCGCCATCGAGGCTTGCGCCAGCACCAGCACATCGACATCGCGCGCCGCAGCGGCGAGGCGGCCGGCAATGCCGCCGTAATAATCGTCGAGACGGCCCTCGCGGAAGGCCGACCAGACATCGTCGAACAGGAACTCGCGCACCCGGACCTCGCGCCCGGCCCGCGCCGCCGAATTTTCGACCAGCGCGCGTGTGGGCTGAAGCGTCGGCGCCAGCGCCGCGCAGACGCCGATGACGCGACCGGCGCGCACCGCGGCATCGGCCATCGGCCGGTCGATGCGCATGACCGGGATTTCGGCTTCCTGCGCGGCGGCTTCGGCGGCGGGCCCCAGCGTCGAACAGGTGCAGACGACAACGCGCGCCCCGCCCTCGGCGAGCGCCAGCAGCGCTTCCTGCGTGCGCAAGGAAACGGCGGCGGTGAGCCCGCCCGCTTTCTCGGTCGCGGCGAGCAGATCCTCGCGCACCGCATGCGTCGTCGTCAGGCCGGGCGCGATCTCGCGCGCCAGCGCATCGAAGGTGTCGATATGGACAGCGGCCGTGTGCAGGAAAGCGATGGCGGCGCCGTGATGTCGTAATGATGGAGGCATGGGCCTCTCCTCAAAGAAAAAGGCCCCCCGCGATCTTCGCGGAGGGCCCCATGTTTCGTCGGGCTGATTGCGAGATCGCGTCAGTTCTTGGCCTTGTCTACGAGTTTGTTCGCCGAAATCCACGGCATCATCTCGCGCAGACGGGCGCCCACCTCCTCGATGGGGTGAGCGGCGGCGGCGGCGCGCGTCGCCTTGAAGCTCGTCTGGTTGACCTTGTTCTCCAGCATCCAGTCGCGCGTGAACTTGCCCGACTGAATGTCGTTGAGGACGCGCTTCATTTCCGCTTTCGTCTCGGCCGTGATGATGCGCGGGCCGGTGACATATTCGCCATACTCGGCCGTGTTCGAGATCGAGTAGTTCATGTTGGCGATGCCGCCTTCATAGATCAGGTCGACGATCAGCTTCACTTCGTGCAGGCATTCGAAATAGGCCATCTCCGGCGCGTAGCCGGCTTCGGTCAGGGTTTCGAAACCGGCGCGGATGAGCTCGACGAGACCACCGCACAGCACGACCTGCTCGCCGAAAAGATCGGTCTCGCATTCCTCGCGGAAGGTCGTTTCGATGATGCCGGCGCGGCCGCCGCCATTGGCCGAGGCGTAGGAGAGGCCGACATCATGTGCGTTGCCGGTCGCGTCCTGGTGGACGGCGATCAGCGAGGGCACGCCGCCGCCGCGCTTGTATTCCGAACGCACCGTGTGGCCGGGGCCCTTCGGCGCGACCATCAGCACGTCGATGTCCTTGCGCGGCTCGATCAGATTGAAATGGATGTTGAGGCCATGCGCGAAGAGGAGCGCCGAGCCGGGCTTCATGTTGTCGTGCAGGTCGGCATAATAGATGTCGGCCTGAAGCTCGTCCGGCGTCAGCATCATCAGCACATCGGCCCACTTCGCGGCGTCGGCGACCGTCATGACCTTGAGGCCCTCGCCTTCCGCCTTCTTGGCGGTGGCCGAACCGGCGCGCAGCGCCACGGCGACGTCCTTGACGCCCGAGTCGCGCAGGTTCAGCGCATGGGCATGGCCCTGGCTGCCATAGCCGATGATGGCGACTTTCTTGCCCTTGATCAGATTGACGTCCGCGTCGCGGTCGTAATAAACGCGCATGGCTTTATTCCTTCGTTCGTCTCTTCGTTTCGTTAAATCACATCGCTTCGGGACCGCGGGCGATCGCCACCACGCCGGTCCGCGACACGTCAACCAGTCCGAGCGGGCGCATCAGCCCGATAAAGGCGTCGATCTTCGACGGCGCGCCCGTCACCTCGAAAATGAAAGAGGTGTGGGTCGTGTCGATAACGCGGGCGCGGAAGGCATCCGCCAGCCTGAGCGCCTCGACGCGGCGTTCGCCGGTGCCCGCCACCTTGACCAGCGCCATTTCGCGCTCGACCGAATTCGCTTCCACCGTCAGGTCCATGACGCGGTGAACCGGCACCAGCCGGTCGAGCTGCGCCTTGATCTGCTCGATCACCATCGGCGTGCCGGCGGTGACGATGGTGATGCGCGAGGTGTGCTCGGCCTGGTCGACCTCGGCCACCGTCAGGCTTTCGATATTGTAGCCCCGGCCCGAAAACAGCCCGATGACGCGCGCCAGCACCCCCGCCTCGTTGTCCACGAGGACGGCGATGGTGTGCCGTTCGATGGTGTCGTCCTTCTTCATGCGCGTCTCTGTAGTGGGAACGGGGCCCGGGGGGAAGCTTATTCTGGCGTTTTCCCCGTCAAACCAGCATTTTGCCCTCTTCGGAGACGCTGGCCGCTTCCGGATCGTCGCCGAGGATCATCTCGTTATGCGCCGCGCCCGAGGGGATCATCGGGTAGCAGTTCTCGAACTTGTCGACCACGCAATCGAGGATGACGGGGCCGGGGACCTCGATCATCTGCTTGATCGCGCCGTCGAGCTCGGACGGCTTCGAGGCGCGGATGCCGGTCGCGCCATAGGCTTCCGCCAGCTTGACGAAATCGGGCAGCGAATCCGAATAGGAATGCGAATAGCGGCCCTCATGCAGCAGCTCCTGCCACTGCCGGACCATGCCCATATATTCGTTGTTGATAATGAAAATCTTGACCGGCAGCATGAACTGCACCGCGGTCGAGAGCTCCTGAATGCACATCTGGATCGAGGCTTCGCCGGCGATGTCGATGACCAGCGCCTGCGGATGCGCGATCTGGACGCCGATTGCGGCCGGAAACCCGTAGCCCATCGTGCCGAGGCCGCCCGACGTCATCCAGCGGTTCGGCTGCTCGAACGGGAAGTGCTGCGCCGCCCACATCTGATGCTGGCCGACTTCGGTGGTGATGTAGGTCTCGCGGTGCTTCGACAATTCGTAAAGCCGCTGGATCGCCTGTTGCGGCTTGATGACATCGTCATTGGTCTTGAACGACAGCGACTTTCGCGCGCGCCATGTCTCGATCTGCTTCCACCAGCTTGCAAGCGCGTCCTTGTCGGGACGGCGCGCCTTCGACTTCCAGATGCGCAGCATGTCTTCGAGCACATGGGCGCAATCGCCGATGATGCCGATATCGACATGGACGTTCTTGTTGATCGACGAGGCGTCGATATCGACATGGATCTTCTTCGAATGGGGCGCGAAGGCGTCGAGACGCCCCGTGACGCGGTCGTCGAAGCGCGCGCCGATATTGATCAGCACGTCGCAATCGTGCATCGCGTTGTTGGCCTCGAACGTCCCGTGCATGCCGAGCATGCCGAGCCATTGCCTGTCGGACGCCGGATAGGCGCCGAGCCCCATCAGGGTCGAGGTGATCGGATAGCCGGTCAGGCGCACGAATTCGCGCAGCAACTGGCTGGCGACCGTGCCTGAATTGATGATGCCGCCGCCGGTATAGAAGACCGGCTTCTTCGCATTGGCGATCAGGTCGACCGCTTTCTTGATCGCTTCGATATCGCCCTTGACCTTCGGCCGGTAGGTGCGGTGAACGACGTTTTGCGGGCCGGCATATTCGCCCTTCTGGAACTGAACGTCCTTCGGAATGTCGATGACGACGGGGCCCGGACGGCCATGCGTCGCGACATAGAACGCCTCGTGCATGACGCGCGTCAGCTCCTGCGGCGACTTCACCAGCCAATTGTGCTTGGTGCAGTGGCGCGTGATACCGACCGTGTCGCATTCCTGGAAGGCGTCGGAGCCGATGAGATGCGTGGCGACCTGCCCCGTGAGGCAGACGATCGGGATCGAATCCATCAAGGCGTCGGTGAGCCCGGTGACGGCATTGGTGGCGCCGGGACCGGAGGTGACGAGCACGACGCCGGGCTTGCCCGTGGAGCGCGCATAGCCTTCCGCCGCATGAACCGCGCCCTGCTCGTGGCGGACCAGGATGTGGCGGATCTTGTTCTGCTGGAACAGCGCGTCGTAGATCGGCAGCACGGCGCCGCCGGGATAGCCGAAAATCGTGTCCACGCCCTGATCGACCAGCGCCTTGATGACGATTTCCGCGCCTGTCAGTTCCTGAGCCATCGGTCCGGTCCTTGCGAGGCCCCGAAAAGGGGCCAGAAACAACAAAGCGGCTCGCGCAATGCCCGGAATCCGGGCGTTTTCAAGCGCATCGCCGCCGAAAGCGCGGGCAACCTAACCGCGCTTCAGGACCGGGTCAACCCCAAATCGTCAATAAATGAAAAGATTTCTGCATTAACACTTTCCGAAAATTGCGTGTGGAATGGCTTCCACGCAATCATCTGAGTCCGCATCCAGGTTTCCTGCCGCTTCGCATAGGCCCGTGTTTCGGCCTGTCCGGCGGCGATGGCCTCCTCGATGAGGAGGGCACCGGCGAGATGCGCCATCAGTGGCCGAAGCCCCAGCGCCTTCATGGCGGGCAGCGCTGGGTCGAGATCGAGCGCCGCCATGGCCGCCGCCTCCGCCAGTGCCCCCTCCGCGACCATGCGCTCGAAGCGGGCATCGGCGCGGGCCCGCAGAACCTCGCGGTCGGGCATCAGCACGATTTTGGCGAAACGCCCGGCGACGAGCGGCACCGGCGGCACCTGCTGCCATTCGCTCAAAGGCCGGCCTGTCGCCCGCGCCACCTCGATGCCGCGCGCGATGCGCTGGCGGTCGGACGGGCGGATGGTGGCGGCAAGCGCCGGATCGGCCGCCGCCAGCAGCGCATGGGCGCCCTCGCCCGCCGCGGCGACCTCTTCCCGCACCGCGCGGCGAAGCTCCGCCGGGATCGCCGGGATCGGCGCAAGGCCTTCGACAAGCGCCCGGAAATAGAGCCCGGTCCCGCCGACAACGATGGGAACATGGTCGCGCCCGGCAATCTCGCCCATGACCTGCGCCGCCCGCACCGCCCAGCGCCCGGCCGAAAGCGGCGCGTCGGCGGCCTGAACGCCGTAGAGATGATGGGGAAAGAGCGCCTCCTCGACGGCGGAGGGCCGCGCGGTCAGCACCCGCATCTCGCGGTAGAGCTGCATCGAATCGGCATTGACGATTTCGCCGCCCAGCCGCCCGGCAAGCGCCAGCGCCAGCGCGGACTTGCCGCTCGCGGTCGGCCCTGCAATAAGGACGGCTCTGCCGACGTCGACACTCACGAAAAGGCTCCTTCCGGTTCCGGCGATGAAATACGTCCTGACGCTGATAGGCAACAAAGAGACGCCGCTGGCAAGCGCGCATGTGGACGCGGCGCGCGCGCTGCTGCTGGCGCCGACCGCGCCGCACTGGCTCGCCGACGGCATCGCCTGCGACATCGCCTTCGAAACGCCGAACGCAAAAACGGTCGAAGTGGCGGCGCGCGCGGCGCTGAAAGGCGCAAGGATCGACCTTGCCGTGCTGCCCGCCGAAGACCGCCGCAAGAAGCTCCTCGTCGCCGACATGGATTCGACCATTATCGGCCAGGAGTGCATCGACGAACTCGCCGACGAACTGGGCTTGAAGCCGCAGATCGCCGCCATCACCGAACGCGCCATGAAGGGCGAAATCGAATTCGAACCGGCGCTCAGGGAGCGCGTGGCGCTGCTAAAGGGCCTCGACATCGCGGCGCTCGAAAAAGTCTATCGCGCCCGCATCACCGAAACGCCGGGCGGACGCACACTCACCGCCACCATGCGCGCCCATGGCGCGGCCTGCGCGCTTGTCTCGGGCGGTTTCAGCTTTTTCACCTCACGCGTCGCCGCCGCCGTCGGCTTCGACGTCAATCAGGCGAATGAGCTGCTGTTCGAAAACGAAAAGCTGACCGGTGCGGTGCAGGAACCGATCCTCGGCCGCCAGGCCAAGATCGATGCGCTGACGCGCCTGCGCGCCGAATTGAAACTCGCGAACCACGAAACAATGGCGGTCGGCGACGGCGCCAATGATCTCGGCATGATCGGCGAAGCGGGGCTCGGCGTCGCCTTCCACGCCAAGCCGGTCGTGGCGGAAGCGGCGGATGCGCGCATCGATCACGGCGACCTGACGGCGCTGCTTTATTTGCAGGGATACCGGCAGGACGAAATCCGGCAGGACTGAAGCGCCCTACTCGCCGCCAAGCCTGAGCGCGACGAAGCGGATATCGCCGCCGCTTGAAAGCCGGAGCAGCACGGTGTTGCGCCCTGCTTTTTCCTCCGAACCGACGATGCGCTCGACATCGGCCGGGCGCGCCACATCGCGCTGCGCGATCTGCACAATGACATCGCCGGGACGGACGCCCTTTTCGGCCGCCGCGCTCAACGGATCGACATCCGTCACCAGAACGCCATTGGTCGCCGCATCGACGTTGAAGCGCCGGCGCGTTTCGGCGGTGAGTTCGGCGAGGCTGAGGCCAAGCACGACGGTCTGCGCCGGCACGGGCGTCTCGGCCGGCGATTTCGCCTCGACCTGCTCTTCGGATTCGTCGAGCCGCGCCACCGCAACCTTGATGCCGATGGTCCGGCCGCCGCGGAAAATTTCGACATCGACCGTCTTGCCGACTTCCGTTTCGGCAACGATGCGCGGCAGATCGCGCATGGATGCGATGTTGCGCCCGTCGAAACTGAGCACGATGTCGCCGGCCTCGACGCCCGCATCCGCCGCCGGTCCGCCTTCGTTGACACCGGCGACCAGCGCACCGCGCGCCGGGGAAAGACCGAGGCTATCGGCGATTTCCGGCGTCACCGTCTGGATGCGCACGCCAATCCAGCCGCGCCGCGTTTCGCCATGCTCGATAATCTGGTCGACGATGGAGCGAACCGTTGAGGCGGGAATGGCAAAGCCGATACCGACCGACGCGCCCGATGGCGAGATGATCGCCGAATTGACGCCGACCACGCGGCCTTCCATGTCGAAAAGCGGCCCGCCGGAATTGCCCCGGTTGATCGAGGCGTCCGTCTGGATGAAATCGTCGTAATTGCCGGCGTGAATGTCGCGGTTGAGCGCGGAGATGATGCCGGCCGTCACCGTGCCGCCAAGACCGAAGGGATTGCCGATCGCGATCACCCAGTCGCCGACGCGCGCCTTCGAGCTGTCGCCGAGTTCGACGAAAGGCAGCGGCGTCCGGCTCTCGACCTTGAGCACGGCGATGTCGGTTTTCGGATCGCGTCCCATGAGTGTCGCCGGCAACGTCGTGCCGTCGGTCATCACGATCTCGATCTTGTCGGCGCCGTCGATCACATGATTGTTGGTGACGACGATGCCGCTCGGGTCGATGAAGAAACCAGAGCCGAGCGACTGCACGCGCTGCGGCTGCTGGCCCTGCTGTTCCATGAAATCGCGGAAGAAATCGTGAAGCGGCGAATCCTCCGGCACGCCGGGAATGGGCCGGCGGCCGGGATCGAGAACCTGAGATGTCGAGATGTTGACGACGGCCGGCGAAAGGCGCTCGGCAAGGTCGGCGAAACTGTCGGGTGCGTTTTGCGCCTGCGCGGACGGGGCGAAAGCCAGAAACGCCGCCACCGCGCCGCCCAAAGCGGCGCGCCGTGCCCGCCGGAAACCCGTCAATATCATCGAAACGCCACTCCCCTCGGCCGGTCCGCCGCGCCTTCGGGGTGCGGCTCTGGCTTCATTGTGAGCCGGATTATGGACGAATTGAGGCGCGCTCAGCCACGAACCAGCCAGACGATGAAAACCCCGGCGGCAAGCGCCACCACACCGGCAAGCCTCAACGCCTGTTCGGGCTGCAAGGAAACGGCGGCCATGGCCCGGCGCATCGGGCCGGGAAAGGCGGCATAGGCAAGCCCTTCAAGCGCAATGGCAAGCCCGAACGCGGTGAGAAGATCGACCCACGCCACCGATCAACGCCGGACGCGACCGGCCTCCGCGCCGAAGTAGCGGAAGAACTCGCCCTCGGGTGTCACGATCATCGTCGTGTTGTCGCCCTTCAGGCCTTCGCGATAAGCCTGCATCGAGCGATAGAAGGCGAAGAACTCGGTATCGCGCGAATACGCTTCCGCATAGATGTTGTTGCGCGTCGCATCGCCCTCGCCTCGCGCGAGCTGTCCGTCGCGTTCCGCCTCGGCGATGATGACGGTCGCCTCGCGGTCGGCACGCGCACGAATGCGCTGCGCTTCCTCGTTACCTTGCGCACGGATTTCGGCCGCTTCGCGTTCGCGCTCGGTCTGCATACGCTGATAGATCGCCTGACTGTTCTGCTCCGGCAGATCGGCGCGGCGAATACGCACATCGACCACTTCGATACCGAACTGCAACGCAGCCGCGTTGAACGCCGTCTGGATGTTCCGCATCAACCCGGCGCGATTGTCGCGCACCAGTTCTTCCAGCGTGTGATCGCCGAGCACGTTTCTCAGCGACGACACGAAGTTGGGCTGAAGCCGCTGCGCGGCGTTACGCGGGTCGCCGACCGACTGGTAGAAGCGCAGCGAATCGACGATGCGGTAGCGCGCGAAAGCGTCGACCACCAGACGCTTGCGGTCCTTGGCGATGATTTCCTCGGCCGGCGAATCGAGATTGAGAATGCGCTTGTCGATATAGACAACATTCTGGATGACCGGCAGCTTCCAGTGCAGGCCGGGCTCGGTGATGACCTGTCGCGGGTCGCCGAACTGCAGCACGATGGCCTGCTGCGTCATGCCGACCGTGAAGGCGGAGAGGTAGAGAACGAAGGCAACGACGACCGCGGTGACGCCGGCGCCTATGGCTATGGACCTGTTCATCGGCCACCTCCCGTAGCGGCGTTCGAGCCCGACGACGTCGTGCCGGAGGCCGGCCCTCTCGGCTTCAGCTCATTGAGCGGCAGATAGGGCAACACGTTCTGCCCGCCCTGCGCGCCGTCCATCAGCACCTTGTTCATACCGCCGAGAACTTCCTGCATGGTTTCGAGATAGATGCGCCGCCGCGTCACGTCGGTCGCCTTCCGGTATTCCTCGTAGATCGAGACGAAACGGCCGGCCTCGCCCTGCGCTTCGGCGACGATCTGTTCGCGGTAGGCTTCGGCGGCCTGCGTGATCTGCGCCGCGTCGCCGCGTGCCCGCGGAATGACGGTGTTGGCGTAGGTCTCGGCCTGGTTGCGCAACCGCTCCTGGTCGGCACGCGCCGCCTGCACGTCGCGGAACGCGTCCAGCACCTGTCCCGGCGGATCGACCTTCTGCAGCCGGACCTCGGTGATTTCGATGCCGGCGCCATAGCTGTCGAGCGTTGTCTGCAAGCCGGCGCGCACCTGGTTCTGCACTTCGCTGCGGCCGACCGTCTGCAGCACTTCGATCTGCGACTGGCCCACCGCTTCGCGCATCATGCTCTCGGCAACCGCCTTCACCGCACGGTCGGGATCCTCGACATTGAACAGATATGAATGCGCGCTGTTGATGCGCCACTGCACCGAAAAGCCGATATCGACGATATTTTCGTCGCCGGTCAGCATCAGGCTTTCTTCCGGCACGGCGATCGGCGTGTTGCCGGCCAGGCGAATACCGATATCGACGGTCGTGATGTTGGTGACCGCCGGCGTGTAGACCGTTTCGATCGGGAACGGAAATTTCATGTGAAGGCCGGGCTCGACCGTGCGGACGAGCTTGCCGAAACGCAGCACGATGCCCTGTTCGTTGACATTGACCCGGTAGAACGAGCTGTAGGCGATGAGCCCGAGGATCACGAGACCGATCAGGATGAACGGCCCTGAGCCGCCGCCTGCGCCCGTGCCGGTTGCACCGCCGCCACCGCCGCCACCCGGAAACATCTGCCGGAATTTCTCTTGCGCGCGCCGGATCAATTCATCGAGATCGGGCGGCTGATTGCCGCCGCCGGAAGGCCCCTGCCCCCACGGACCGCGATTGCCGCCGCCACCGCCTCCGCCGCCCTGCCAGCCGCCGCCGCCGTTCTGATTGCTCCAGGGCATCGATATTCCTTCGATTGCGAAATGAGAGATCGGTTGGAAACGTTGGTACCGGGGGTTATATGACAGACAACATGCCCACGCAACGCGAACCGGACGAAACTGCGCCCGAAAGTGCCGTGGAATCATTCACGGACAGGTGATCGAGCCATGAGCGTAAGCCGAGACGATGTAGCTGCCGCACTTTCCGGCGTCGTGGACGACGAAACCGGCAAGGACGTCATCGCTGCCGGTATCCTGCAAGGACTGGTCGTGCGCGAGGGGCATGTCGGCTTTTCGCTCGAGGTCGATCCCGCGATGGGCCCGGCGAAAGAACCCCTGCGCCAGGCCTGCGAGGCGGCTGTGAAGCGCCTGCCCGGCGTCTTGAGCGTGACGGCGGTGTTGACGGCGCATAGCGGCGGCACGGCGGCGCCGCACCGTCACACGCGTGGCGCGGCACCGCAACAGCCGCGCGCGCAGCAGGGCCCGCTGCAAATTCCCGGCGTCAAGGCAATCGTTGCCGTTGCAAGCGGCAAGGGCGGCGTCGGCAAATCGACGGTCGCGGTCAATCTCGCGCTGGCGCTGGCAAGGCTCGGGCGACGCGTCGGCCTGCTCGACGCCGACATCTACGGCCCCTCCATCCCGCGCATGATGGGCATCAAGGGCAAGCCCGAGACGCGCGACGGCAAGAAGCTGCTGCCGATGGAAAACCACGGCCTGAAAACCATGTCGATCGGCTTCCTCGTCGCCGAGGACACGCCGATGATCTGGCGCGGGCCGATGGTGCAGTCGGCGCTGACACAGATGATGATGGATGTCGAATGGGGCGAACTCGACGTGCTGATCGTCGACATGCCGCCCGGCACCGGCGATGCGCAACTGACGATGGCGCAGCGCGTGCCGCTGACCGGCGCCGTCATTGTCTCGACGCCGCAGGAAATCGCGCTGATCGACGCGCGCAAGGGCTATGCGATGTTCGAGAAGACCCATGTGCCGGTCTTCGGCATCGTCGAGAACATGGCCTATTTCATCAGCCCCGGCTCGGGCGAGAAATCATACATCTTCGGCGAAGGCGGCGCGCGGCGCATGGCCGAAAAGCTCGGCTGCGACTTCCTCGGCGAGGTGCCGCTGCACATGACGATCCGCGAAACCTCCGACAAGGGCGAGCCGGTGGTGGCGACCGCGCCGGACAGTCCGGAAGCAAAGCCCTACATCGACATCGCCGCCCGCGTCGCCGCGCATATCGACCGGGCGCTTGCGGGCCGCAAGGCGCCGGCGATCACGGTCGAGGACTGAAACGAAAAAGGCCGGCCCCGCAAGGGACCGGCCATTCCGATACGACGATTGAAGCCTTAGCGGCCCGCAACCAGCGTCGCGGTTTCGGTCGAGCCGTCGGGCGCCGTCAGCTCCCAGCTCTCGCCGACCTCGCGCGCCGCCGTCGGCACGCAATAGGGCTCCTCGCCGCCGAGGAAGCAGGCGGTGTCGCCGTCGATCTCGTAAGTGCCCTCCGCCGTGCTGCCGTCCGGCAGCTTCTGCGAATAGGCGCCGCCCTCGTCGATAAAGACCGAACGCTCGCCAGCCGGGCCGACCACCTTGACGGTGTTGCCGTAGAAATTGGCGAACGGATCGGCAAGGGCCGCTCCGGTGAACGCAAACAACGCAACGAGTACACTTACAAATAGGCGCATCTTGTCCTCCCTGAAATCAATTCGATCGCCGTGTACCCCAAAGGCGGCGCATGTTTGCACGGCCCTTGGCATGCGGAAAGATGCATTCCGGTACCGGAACATATCTTTCCGTCATTCTCTTACTTGTTGAGGAAGTTGAGCGGCAGCCCCGCCACCGGCCACTCCGTCGCCACGAGCCTCCCGCTCGACGACAGCGTGATATAGGCCGTCTTCAGATCCTTGCCGCCGAAGCAGATATTGGTGGTGATGAAATCGTCGGTCGGCGTATGCGTAACCTTCGAACCGTCGGGTGAAATGGTCGTGATGCCCGCGTTGAAGATTGTCGCCACGCAGATATTTCCCTGCGCATCGACCGCCAGGCTGTCGAAGAAGCAAAGCTGCGGACCGGACGCCACGAAGCGGCCCGGCAACGGCCCAGGCTGCGGCGCGACCTCGCCCGGCGCAACAATGTCGAACGCCCAGAGCCGGCCGGGGATCGTGTCGGCGACATAGACCGTCTTCTCATCGGGCGACAGACCGACGCCGTTCGGCGAGGTGATCGGAAAAACCACCTCCTTGATCATCGAACCGTCGATTTTCGCGTAGTAGAGCCCGCCACGGTCCTGCGTGCGGCCGCGCCCCTTGCCGAGGTCGGTGAACCAGAAGCCGCCGTGGCGATCGAAAACGATGTCGTTGGGTCCGTTCAGCGGAATGCCGTTGCATTCGCTGTAGAGAACCTTGAACGCGCCAGTCTTGAGGTCGACGCGCTCGATGCGGCCGCCCGAATAGTTCGCCGGCGCGTCTCCCGGCACCAGCGCCCCGTTGACCTCGTGAAATTCGAAGCCGCCATCGTTGCAGACATAGCAGGCGCCGTCCGGTCCGATGGCGGCGCCGTTCGGCCCGCCGCCGAGATCGGCGATGACCTCGACCTTGCCCGCCGCCGTCACCCGCGTCAGCGTGCCGCGTGCGATCTCGACCAGCACGATGCTGCCGTCCGGCATCGCAATCGGGCCTTCGGGAAATTTGAGCCCGTCGGCGATGAGTTTCATCGCGGTCATATTTGTCCTCCCTGATGTTCCGTCTGTTGCGGAATTGCTGTGGGGCGCATTCTGTCAATGCACGGCGGGTTCCGCAATGGCGGGCAATCAGTAGACCACGACGGAGCGGATCGACTTGCCCCCATGCATCAGGTCGAAACCCTTGTTGATGTCTTCGAGCGGCATCGTGTGGGTGATCAGATTGTCGATGTCGATCTTGCCGTCCATGTACCAGTCGACGATGCGCGGCACGTCGGTGCGTCCGCGCGCGCCGCCGAAGGCCGTGCCCTTCCAGACGCGGCCCGTGACGAGCTGGAACGGTCGTGTCGAGATTTCCTGACCGGCGCCGGCGACGCCGATGATTACGCTCTCGCCCCAGCCGCGATGGCAGCATTCGAGCGCCTGCCGCATTGTGTTGACGTTGCCGATGCATTCGAAGCTGTAATCGGCGCCGCCGCCGGTGAGCTCGACGAGATGGCCGACAATGTCGCCCTTGATCTCTTTCGGATTGACGAAATGCGTCATACCGAACTGGCGGGCGAGGCTCTCGCGCGCCGGATTGATGTCGACGCCGACGATCATGTTGGCGCCGACCATGCGCGCGCCCTGAATGACGTTGAGGCCGATGCCGCCGAGCCCGAACACCACCACATTCGCGCCCGCCTCCACCTTTGCGGTGAAGAGGACGGCGCCGATGCCGGTTGTCACGCCGCAGCCGATATAGCAGATCTTGTCGAAAGGCGCGTCCTTGCGAACTTTGGCGAGTGCGATTTCGGGCAGTACCGTGTAGTTGGCGAAAGTCGAGCAGCCCATATAGTGCAGCACCGGTTTGCCCTTCCAGGAAAAGCGGCTGGTGCCGTCCGGCATCACGCCCTTGCCCTGCGTCGCACGAATGGAGGTGCAGAGATTGGTCTTGTGGCTCGTGCAGCTCTTGCATTCGCGGCATTCGGGCGTGTAGAGCGGGATCACATGGTCGCCGACTGCGAGCGACTTGACGCCGGGACCGACCTCGACGACGACGCCCGCACCCTCATGGCCGAGGATCGCCGGGAAGGCGCCTTCCGGGTCTTCGCCCGTCAGCGTGAACGCATCGGTGTGGCAGATGCCGGTGGCCTTGATCTCGACCAGCACCTCGCCGGCCTTTGGCCCGTCGAGTTGCACCGTTTCGATTTCGAGAGGGCGTCCCGCCTCGAATGCCACCGCCGCACGCACGTCCATATGTCGTCCCCGCTGAAAAATCGCAATGAGAGACGCGCATTGTGAGGCTCCCGCACTGGAAACTCAATCGCGGCGGCTTTCAAAACACGGAAACGTCAATTCCCGGCGAGCCAGGCATCGCCCTCGGCGTGAAGCGCGGCGAGTTCCGGACTCTTGTCGAGCACAGTCGCGGGCGAAAGTGGAATACCGGCCTTGTCGAGACTGGCGGCAAGAAATTTCAACTCCGCCGGAAATTTCTCCAGCCCGTCGAAGAAGCCGTCCGGCAGCGACGCACGGTCCACCGGATCGGCGCGATCCTTTTCATAGACGGCAACGCGCTTCACGATGCGCCATGTGCCGTCCCGCTTTTCGATCCGGTCGATGAAGCGCGCATAGGATGTCGTGTCGACTTCGCCGGCCGGCGTTTTCGCGCGCACCATGATGGTCACGTTGACCTCGCTCAGCGCCCTGTCGCCGCTGATGCGGATGCGCGGCACGCCGATATGATGCTTGAGCAGCGCGCCGCCGCGCGCGGCAAGCTGGCGCGACGCCGCGATGAAACCTTCATGCGGCCCATCGAACCAGCTCAGCGAAATCGTGCCCCCCTCATGGAAGGTGCCGGAAAGCGCGTCCCACTTCTCCTGATCGCGGAAGAGGGCCCAGTTGTTGACGAGATCGGCGATCTCCGTTCTGGCATCGTCCATGGCTGAACTTTCCCCTTCTGGCGCGCGCTCCCAACAACCGGCAAGCGCCAGCGAAAGAAGAAGTGCGGCAAGTTTCTTCACGCAACGCCCCCCGGCTGCAATCGTTGCGCGGAGTATGGGACCGGGAAAGGCGCAACTCAATTGCGCGAGCGGCCGACTGACCGATGGTCAAAATGCGCTTTCAGCCCGCCCGTTCGAGGACGACGATGGAATAATCCGCGCTGTCCTTCTCGCCGGCCTTGTGGTGCTCGCGCGAGACCTCGCGCCATTGCCGCCGGTCGAAGGCCGGAAAGCGGACATCGCCCTCGGGCGCGGCGTGAACCTCGGTGATGTAGAGGCGGTCGGCACGGTCGAATGTTTCGGCGTAAAGCTGCGCGCCGCCGATCACCATGATTTCGTCGGCCCCGGCCTGCGCCGCCAGCGCCCGGCCCAGCGCCAGCGCAGCCGATGCCGACGTCGCAAGCTCCGCGCCCTCCGCCACGTAAGCCGCGTCGCGCGTGACGACAATGTTCGTGCGTCCGGGCAGCGGTTTCTTCGGCAGCGATTCCCATGTCTTGCGGCCCATGATGACGGGCTTGCCCATCGTCAGGCGCTTGAAATGGGCCATGTCGCCCGAAAGCCGCCACGGCAGGCCGTTGTCGCGGCCGATGATGCCGTTGTCGGCGATGGCGACGACAAAGCTGACATGAACATCCATCACACCACCCGGCTTTCAGATAGCGCCGTGAAATCCGGCGCGCGCATCGCCTCCGGATCGAGCGGGCGGAGACTGACGAGAATGGCGAACATCGCAAAGGCGGCGAGCAGCAGCACGATGAGCGTCACGCCGAAGAGCAGCATTCGCTGCCGCGTCCGCATCAGACGGCAACAGGCGCGGCGATATGCGGATGCGCCTCGTAGCCTTCGAGCCTAAAATCGTCATAGGTGAAATCGAAAAGGCTCTTCACATCCGGATTGATGTGCATGAGCGGCAGGGGCTTCGGATCGCGGAGGAGCTGCTTGTCGGCCTGCTCCAGATGATTGAGATAAAGATGTGCGTCGCCGAATGTGTGAATGAATTCGCCGGGCTTGAGGCCCGTCACCTGCGCCACCATCATCGTCAGCAGCGCATAGGACGCGATGTTGAAGGGTTTTCCGGTCACCCCCAAAATAGGATATTTCGCTATGGTGGTAACGCCCAATGTGATGGCTCCCGTTACTGTTTCTAGCATGCGCTAATATAAGATTCGCATGCCAGTGAACTTGTCCACAAGGATATCGACTGAGACGCGGAGTGCCCCCACAGGCTGACGCAGCGTCTCAGTCGATATCCTTGTGGACAAGTTTTACTCGAACCATTTTAAAAGCTCAGTCCGTCAAAGCAAAAACAGAAGAGCAACGGAAAGCTGAATCGAGTACATTTCCCAACAAAAGATTGTGATTTCCTCAAATCTAGACGTCAAATTGGGAATTAAGTTGCCGTTCCCCATTTTCGTTCTTCGATTTGGCTACCCAGCGACCAAGGCTTATCCCGTTGTCCCATCTAATCAAGATGTTGAATCAACCGGTCGAGACGGCTGGAGCAGATCGGTTCAGTGGTTCCCGTGTCCATGCGAAGGCGCTCGATGCGCTATCCGAACGCATCCCCATCGCCGTCTTGCGCCGCAGAGACATGCGTGGGCGGGAACGCTTCTAAGCAAGTATGGCGGACAATAGCTCTGCTACGTCTCGTTGGACCGCATCTTGTCTAACTTTCCCGTACTTAAAGTACGAGAGGGTTATAATTCATCTTGACCGAAGGTGTCATAAATACTAACTTTCTCGTACTTTAAGTACGGAAAAGTTAGCATGGCACTCCACCTCGTCGGCGAAACTCTGGACAAAACCCGCAGCCACTACATGGCCGAGACGGGTAAACTCGTCCAGCTTATGCGGGGTATCTACGTCGACGCTGGCGACGATATCGATGCCGTCGTGCTCAGGCACGCCGTCCGCATCGCTAAATATCTTTACCCTCAAGCCTACCTGTCCGGTGCCAGCGCCGCCTTGCTCGGGCCGACCCGCGATGGGCGGCTATTTCTGAGCGCGCGGCGCAAGCAACGCACGCGCATCCGCGCGCTGGAGATCATCCAGAACGAAGCGCCCAAACAACCGTCCGTCGGTGACGCCGTCGTCGATGATGGCATGGGCGAATTCCATGTCCGTGTCTCGTCGATCCGTCAGCGCTTCCTTGAAGCCTTCCGCCTGCGCAGTGAACACGCTGCGTCGATCGACGAAGAGATGCGGGCGACGATCGCCGCCCGCCTGATCGAGGAATACGGCAGTCCGCAGGCGGCGACGGACGCGCTTTGGACGCTTGCCCGTGAGAGCGGATGGTATCGTGAGGGTGAGGCAGCCGAGCGCTATCTCCGGCATAAGCCAAGCGCGACGCCGACAAAGAATGAGGCGGCACTCGACCTCATTGTCGCCTGGCATGGTGTATCAATAGGTCATTTACTCCATGACGGTTTCGAATGGCGCTGGCAGCCGTCTGGCGGAGAGGGTCCTCCGCTCATCCGGCAGACCACGCCCGGCAAGCTGCCGCCTTTTATTGTCTCCCTGCTCCCGGAGGGCTGGCTCGAAAATGTCCTCAAGGACAAGGACGAGCGCACGCTGCTGCGGTCGGGCAAGCGCTACATGTCGAATATCACAATCGTTGAACGCGAAGCCGAACTGGCAGCGTTGCCGCTGGACGTTCTGCTAACCCGCCTTGATCAACATTCCAGCAACGGCGCGTTCACCGGCGGCTATGCCGGACCGGGCCGCAGCGAAATCGAGGCGAACTTCGAGGCTAACCTCGCGCTGATTTATCAGCGCGCCGATACACCGCGCCTTTCTGGCGTTCAGATAAAGGCGCCGATGTATCTCGATCCCGAAGGTGTCCTTACGCCAAGTATGGGCAAGCCTTTTACACATATCCTGAAGCCAGCGGGGACCAGCGGTTACGATGCCCTGCCGCTTGTCGAATGGACCGCCATGGCGCTTGGCCGGGCCGCAGGATTCGAAACTTACGCTACAGCGCTCGTCGAAATGCCGGATGGCATGCCCCCGGCCTTGATAGTGGAACGCTTCGACATTCGCGAGAGGCCGGAGGACACAAGGATACTGGCTCTCGAGGACCTCTGTTCCGTTCTCGAACTGCCTACCGTAGCCAAGTACAGCAGCTCCATGGAACGGGTCGCGCGTGCGGTTCGCCCATTATCGACGGCGCCTGACAATGACCTTCTCATTATCGTTAAGCGCGCGCTGTTCGCGTGGCTGATCGCCGATGGCGACATGCACCTCAAGAACATGGCGTTGCTCAAAATCGCCGAGTCTGGAGAGAAGCAGTTTCGGAGTGTGCGGATGGCGCCGCTGTACGACGCGGTGACGACGCGAGTCTTTCCTAATCTCAAGCATGATCGCATGGCGCTCAAGCTCAACGGCAAGGACGATAATCTACGTCGTGCCGATTTCCGCGCACTTGCAACGACCGCTGGGCTGCGGGCGAGGGATGCCGATGCTGCAATGGACGATGTGTTGCAGCGGATGCTCGGTGCCGTCGACGATCTCAGCTTGCCGGCGGCCATCCGACTCACCGACGATATGCGAAAGATAGTCGCGAGCGTACTCGACATTTGTCGAGCACGAATCCTGTCGTTTACATAAGTCGCACGCCTCAGTCAAAAAACTACCGCCTCGATACCATGCCGGGAATCGACATACGGGGCGCGAGCGCCTTCAGTGAGATCAAGAAATCGGATTGGTCCGAGATCAAAAGATCGGTGAAGACCGAAGTGTCACGCTCCTTTGTCTGGACTGGCCCACCGCACCGGGTGCTTTGCCTGTGCTCGTCGCGGTGCGCTGCCATGACCGATGTCTACCCCCGGCGCAAACGAACCGATTAGACCAGCGTCGCTTGGCGAAGAATCCGGCACATGCCGCTTCATCCGGAAATGCTTCTGGAAGGCTATAAGTGAACGCGGCTTGCGCATCGAAGCGGCTCCGTCGGAGCCGCCAGATGACCCCAAAAAGCCCGGCCGAGTCCCTCTACCTATTGTGGGTGGTTGGGACAACGGGATAAGCCTTCAGCGACCAAATCGAAGAACGTATGACCTCTATCGCGCGAAATCTATCTGGCGACACACCGGTGGTGATCCCATCGCCAAGCGCATGTTTATGTGAATCGTGCTGATTAATTTCATAGGTCTATACTCCCACGGTACAAACTCCTAAAATTTACTACAACTTACAGACATGTGCGGTTAGAAGAATTGCGAGGGCACAACAGATGGGTGAGAGACACAGCACGATCACAGACAAGCATGATCGAGAAGCGCTTCGGCCTGTGACAGTCAGACTTGAATACGAAACTGCCAGCTTACTTGACGGCATTGCCTCCGACCTTCGCTGGTCAACTTCTCAATTGATCAGCCAGCTTGTCGAGAGGTCAAAACCCATGCTCGCACAATACAAGAAAGCAAATGACATAGGCGGCCTCATTTCCCATCTTTTGAAAGACATGGATAGCGCGAACAACTCCGACTAAGCAGAGCAACGCAATATCGTCGTTAGAGGCTCATCTTGTTGCTCCATCCAACCAGGATGTTGAATCAGCCAGATTGTAAAGCTTGGGTGGGTGATTCAGGCACTGAAGATCCGGCAATGATGGCACTGCCGCGAGTTATCTGAACGACCGATGCCGAAAGCACACACCTTCCTTTGGAAGGCCTAAGTCTTTGATATTATTGAATTTGTCCCACAAACGGTCAAAATCCGGGATTTGCGGGACAAATCGTTTGATATCAATTACTTGGCAAAAACTCGCCATCTACGCACTCGGTGGCCCTCACCTCCGGTTCCGGAGACCGTCTAACAGGTTTAACATTCGACGTTGACCGATTGGACAACAAGAGGGACACGGCAGACATCATCCGCGTTGCGGAAATAGTGGCGCAATTTCACGCTATCCCCTTCGCTTCCGCTTGGCCAACGTGAGGATGTTTCTGAGACTCACTCAGCATGATGCATGTTGAGCGTTTGCACTTTGCAGTGAAGCAACATGAACACACGTAGTGTCCCGGAAGCCCATGAGATCGAAATGGTTTGCAGTTCAATCGTGCCTATCCTTTTTTCGTCGCCACATACCAAATCTGGGGCTGAGCATGCCTAAAGAATTAAAGAGCAAGATTGTGGAAGCCCACGCCACTGTCCGGTTGCAGGAAGACAAGGTTGCCGAACTGATGCGCGTGGCCGCCACCTACTTTCTTGAGGCGGAAAAAGCGGAACGTGAACTAGAGAGGCTGCGTAGCGCACTTAACACCCGCGACCTACTCGCCAATCCCGCCGCGCTTTTAGCTGCCGCGAACGAAATTGATTGCGGCCGCAATTGCGAAAGAGGTTGGAACGGAATCAATACCAATGCTTCTGGCTGTCGCAAGAGCGAGTACGGCGATTATTGTGCCAACGATGTTGCCGAAACACTGCGGGCCATTGCGGCGATTACACAATGACGAACGCACCAGATACAGTGGTCACGGGTGCCAGCCGGGCAAGCATGGCTACATCGGTCCACGTCTATCCTTGATAGAAGCGAGAACCTATGCTCCTTGTCCTACGCTATATTTCAGATTCTTTGACTACTACCCTACAAGACACTCCGCTCTCTGCTCCGCTGTATCCGCGGTAATTAGCGGCGAGCGGGTAGTCGCAATTGACGACCGGGAATGCCTGCGGATGAATTGATGGCGTTGGTGACGACAGGGGCAGGTTTTGCGGTCCTGACAGCGGGCTGTCTGTTGATGCAGCGCGTGGACCTTCTGGGGCGGATTGTCACCATTGCCGGCGCAACGCTGATGCTCATCGGAATGCTGTGGCAGAGCATCGCTATGCTGCTCTAGACAATCGTCCAAATCATGTTGCCCCCAATGCCAGCGTACGGATATCTCTGCCAGCAACCGCTCGTAGCTCCGTGGGTCGTTCGCACCCAATCTCCGGTTGCGAAACGAGTATGATTTCCCCGACGCTCCACCACGAGTAAAAATTCATCTTCAAACGGACGGGCCGAGACGAATAGACCGCTTCGCGCCAGAAGCGGACATCACCCCGCGTACCAAACTCCATCCTCTCTGATCGTGACAGTCGTGTGCGGATGTGCAGCGGAGATAGGCCAGCAGTCCGAGGGAATGTGTCTACGCTTGCTCTAACAAGCTTTTCAGATTTCGCATGATAGCGACGGACATATCTGCTGGCGGCATTGCGTGTAGACGCGCGAGGGCTTCCACCGCGATCCAGACATCACTCGGTCTGGTGGGCCGGGCACCGGTCTGTGTAAATGGACCGTCTGTTTCCGTCAAAACGCGGTCCAACGGTAGTGTCTTGGTAATCGCGGCGCGCTTCTCGTTGATGAGCATCTCCGCGTTCACTGAAAAATGGCAGCCAAGATCGACCGCTCTCTTGGCTTCTGCTGCGGTGCCGGTGAACCAGTGAAGTACCACGCGACCGCGTGTAGGCGGCATGTATTGCTCGATCATATCGAGCACGGCCTTGGTCGCTCGGACGCTATGCGTCGTGACGATCTTGTTCCCCGCTGCGGCGCAGAGTGTCAGCACGCGAGCGAAAATCTCCTTTTGCGTATCGAGCGACCTGTAGAACCGCGGACCGGCGTCCAGCCCGACCTCGCCCACATAGCGGGTTCGCGGCAGCAATTCCTCCCATAGCCCGATCTCATGAGCGCGTTCTGCAACCAGTTGAGGATGCAGGCCAAGAGCCGCCCGAACATGGCGGGTGGCAGACGCCAGTTCGTGGTTCCGCGGCCAAGCCTTGGGCGTGGTGGTTACGGCGAGGGTGAACACGCCATCGCGCTCGCAACGCTCCACCGCGGCTGCGTGGTCGGGGTAGAGATCGAGGTGGCAATGAAAATCGACGAGACCCGATCGCATGGGGCCTCTTATGACGGTGCGGCGCGAACGCCGGTCAGCAAGCCTCCCACCTCCTCCAACCCGCGCCGGTAGACATCGGCTAGGGCATCGTGCCGAGAGGGATCATCGTAGAGCGGCCCTGGCTTGTGGATGAGAGCCTTGGCGAGTTCGGGGCGTTTCGACAAGCGTGCAATGGCGATCTGGAAGGATCTAACTTGCTGACCTTCGGCCTGCCTAGTGTCCAATGTCGCAGCCTTGAGGTCGGGCACGCTATAAACTGTCGAATCCTGCCCTTGTAACGAGGCGCGACGAATGAGACAGGGCAAGCAATAACCGCAGTGTCCCTGCGGCTTCTTCGTCCAGCGCCCCTTCGTTGGTGACGAACATGATAGCGACAGCGGGGCAAGCTGCTTCAACAGCGCAGGATTGGCGCATTGGGCGACCATCTCCCCCTTGGTCTTGTCCCAATAGGGATTCTCAACCTCCCCTCCGACACCGAGCGCACGGAGCAAATCGTTCCACCGGGCCATGTAGAAAGGATGCGTCGTCCGGGTACTGAGTGCGCCGAGCCGGAGTCGATCAAGCGGTACGTTGAGCGCGATCAGACCGTTCTCGGGCACTTTCAGCACGAAATCGCGACCTAGCGCGGTACCGGCGGCGATACCGAGCGAGAAGAACAAGAATGATCGGCCTCGCGTAGTGTCCTCCGATCCGACACCCTCGACCAGTCCGGTATCGAAAGTCATCCATACCCTTAGCCGATCGAAAGCGGACGTCTTGTAAGCGGCTTTCAAACCTTCGAAGCACCGCTCCTGCGACTTGCTCACCAGTCCTTCGCCCGCGTGGCTGACCAGGAGCGGTGTCTCGCCGGCGCTCAAGCTGTCAATCGCGCCGATCAGACTGTCCAAGCCACCGGAGAACAGGCTCACGCCATCGAACGGGGCGGGAATAAGGTCGGGCGCAGCAGAAGGAATCAGCTTCGCATAGCCCTTGGCCCGTTTGCGGAATCCGACATCCCATCTGTCGCCGGTCAGGAAGTTCAAAGCGCGGACCAAGATGGGCGCGGCGGCCGTCCATCGCGCCGGATCGCTCACGGGGACGACCAAGCGAAGCTCGCGCGTCCAGGCATCCTGCGATTCAGTCGAGCGGGAGAGGCGGGTGTCTGCAGCATGAACGTGAGCAGCGACGACGAGAAAGTCCGCGCCTATCTCGCTCGGGGTCAGATGTAACGCCTTGAGATCGGCCAAGGCGCGGCCGATCCCGTGATCGAGACGGTTGTTCGCTACCAATTGCAAGGTCGATGCGATCTCGTCGCGCGCTTTGGGCACACGAGTCTTATCATCCGGGCCGAAACGGCCAATGATAACATGGCGTCTCATTTCGCTGCCTCTTTATCACCCATCGTCTCCAATACCTCGAAGGCGGACTGATAGACGCCAGTCACGAAGCCCATCACTGCGTCAGGAGTCAACGACTGGATATTGACACCCGCAGCGTTGATAGCATCACTAACACCGCGCTGGATGAAGTCACGGAGTTGTGCCTGAACCCTCTCGGCCGTGCGCGGATCGGCGGGTAAGATCACGACCTTGGTACCGATGTCGTTGCAGATGCGAGCCTCGATCGCGTGTGTCGCATATAGTTCGAAGACGGTCTGGATCTGGCCCGGTGTCAGCGCGTCGATGTC
The DNA here is from genome assembly GCF_019635935.1 of Parvibaculum sp. NCBI lineage: Bacteria > Pseudomonadati > Pseudomonadota > Alphaproteobacteria > Hyphomicrobiales > Parvibaculaceae > Parvibaculum > Parvibaculum sp. The sequence goes on from NZ_JAHBYN010000001.1 coordinate 785,366, forward strand.
GGTAATACCGGCGTCGGCGAGGTCGGCGATTGTCTCGACAAAGGCGTCTCGGGCGATCCCCTCGTCGATTGACCCGCCTTCGGGGCAGATGTAGTCGGCGAGCCCCGCGAACACTTCCTCGATCGGTCGCCCCGCGAGGCTTTCGAGGTTGAGCGTTCGCAGCGCTTCGCGAACGCCATTGGCGCTCGCGTCGTTGAGGAATCGGACGAGCCCGGCGCCCGCTCCCCGCGAAGAGCCCATGCGCTGTGCGGCTTGGCGCGAGCCGCCTGCCGATTTGGACACATATTGCGAGACAGCGCGGCCGAGGCTTCTGCGATCGCTACCGCCCGAGCTTACGAAGCGCGTGAAATTAGTTCGGGCCGATGTGAACCGATCCGACGCGCCTGCAGGCACGGTTGGCCGGGGTGCCGGTGCGGGAGGGGGTGCTGAAGGCGATCCGTCGGGTAATGAAGGTTGTGCCCCGTCACCATCACCCGCGCCGTTGTCGGCACCACCATCGCCGTCCCCTTGCAACCAGCTTGGAATGAGCGGTGTGCCGCCGCCCGCACCGCCATATGCGCTCGACGTGCCCATTAGCGTGCTCCCTTCCGCGTACGACGCGCAACGCCAGCCGTCGTCTTCAAGACGGAAGACCCGGATGTGGACCATCCTTGGAGCAGCTTATCGAATCGAGCCATGGCGTCGGAATCCTTGATAACGCCCTCCCAACCGGACGCCGGCCATGGCCCACACCGATCGGCTGGCAAGGCCTCAAGCAAATCCAGGAGATTAGCTTGCAGTGTCGGATGCGCGCGAACCAGCACTGCCAGCCCGTCCATTCCAGGGGGCGCGGTGTCGAAGGCGTCTCCACCCATGACGCGTCCTCTCAGTTCCTCGAAAACCTGGGCGGCCTCAGCTGGAACGAGTTGCCTGAGTTCGCCATCGAAAGCCTGAACGAGGAGTTTCGGCCCGAGCAATTTGTCTACCACAGCGGCGAGACGCCCCAGGACCGACGCCGCACCAAAATAATCCTTCCGATCCTTGGTAACGAACAGATATGGGCGCAGATCGACATTGGCCAGAGCCGGCGACAGCCGCGCCCATGCCCGTATCGCGTCGGCCGCCTTCCATTCAGTCAGGATGGCGCTGTCCTTGGAGTCCGGCACAGCGGTAGCCTTCGCATCGTCGGTGGACCTGATCTTCGGTCCGGTCCGTCTCGTTTTTGGGGTCGGCTTCTCTTCCGAAGCGACCGCTTCAAGAGCTGCCAGATCTTCGCAGCGACCGTCTGGATTGCGGGCGGCCGCGCTGGCGATCTGGTCGAACAATCTGGAGAGGAAGCGTTCGGCCAGCATGAGCTTGGCCAGGACGGGTAGCTTGACCTCATCTCCGAAACCGCGAGCAAGCGCAGTCTGGTGGCGCAGCAGCAGGGTGTTCAGGAAGCGCTTGATCTGTCGCGGATTGCCCTGAGTCCCGCTGGCCAGGATCGGACCGATCTGATCGCTCAAGGTGAGCGCGTTCTGGACCTGACCGGCTTTGTCGCCCAAGGCGGTCTTGACCGTCTGCGCATCGAGTCCGACCGTTTGCCAAGGGCGTTTGAGTAACTCACGAGCTACAGTAATAAGCGCCGAGTAAGCGGGATCGTCCTCGCCCAGCTCGGCGCCGACAAGCAACAGGGTGACGTAGATGCGGGTTTCTGTCTCGCCCAAAGCCGGGATGCGGAACGGAATCTGAATCAGCTTTTCGAGATAGTTGCGCGCATAGTCGCGGGGGCCGGTCGTGTCCGGCAGTTCCGGAAAATGCTTGCGCACCGAATATTCGATCATTGCCTCGTCGGCGGCGACGATGAAAGCGGTCCGCGCGGTGAACACGAATAGGCGGACGGCTTCAAGCGTCTCAATCGCCGTGTCCGGCAGGCAGCGATCGAGATCGTCGATGAGGACGATCAGTTGTTTTACGCCCGCTTGCTCGAGCAGATCGTCAAAAGCCTTCCGGAACGCCTCGATTTCTTCCGGCACATTTTTCGACTCCCCGGGCCTCAACAGTCCCTGCACACCGTCGATGGCCTTGTCGTAATTCTCCTTCGTGGCGAGTTTCGAGGGATCAGCGTAGATACCCTTCAAGGTGCCGACCACCGCGCCAACCTGATCGGCTGTGGGGATGCCGGTGAACGCGGTAAAAGCGAGACCGCCCCCGTGCCGCGCGATCTTGAGCCAGTCGATCCGCCGGAAGATGTCCTTCACGGCCATGCCAGCTTGGGTGAGCATCGGACGCTTTCCGACAAGCCCGGTGACGATGCCTTCGATCAACGCGATCTTGGCGTCTTCAAATCCTTGAAAACGCCACCCGTTGAATTTGATGCAGAGCACATCCTCATCAGAACTGAGACCGCTCTCGATCATTTCCAAGATGCTAGATTTTCCCGCACCCCAGTCACCATGAACCCCGATCGTCACGGCACGTTCGGGCTTTTCGCGCAACAGCTCGATGATGGTCTTGGCGATCGCCTCATTGTTGAGAAGATCGACCTTTGTTTCGTTGTCAGTGAGAATCATGTCGCCCACCGCTCCTCCCCACAACGCCCAGTCGCTGCAGAGTGAGGCCCCGCACAACACTGCCGGAATAATCGAAGGTTCGCCATATATGAATTGACAGCCGTCCATCCATCGGACCGAACCCGTCAGTGAAAGGCGTAGTTTGATCGCCGAACGAGCCCGCAGTCCGACCGTGCGCCATGAGCAGGCTTCAGCCGACCTCGACACTCTCTAGTCAATGACACCATTCGAACCGGCAATCTGCGGGGCGGTCCAGATAAGACGGGGCAATCGCCCAATTTTGCGGCGAGACCATTACAATTCACTGCACTATACTTGGAAAAGAAGGCACGGCGGAGGAATTGAGCATGGATCGCGACGAGATCGAAGGTATGGCCAACGCAATACAGAAACGACAGTCGGATATCCAAGCATCCGACACGCTGGAGAATGAGGCGCGGCTGGTGGCGCTCATGAGGTCCAAGGGCGCAATTGTGAAGCGTGGCAGGCAAAAAGGACCGCAGCGTTACACGGTCATCATGCCCAATGGGCGTGTTGGGCCTGTGACACTCTTCGAGATAGAAAGTATTTGGAGGAAGATTTCTGGCGAAAAGGCATAATGCTAAATTTGTATGCTCGCTTTAGTCAGAAGAGACCATTTGTCCGGGTTCGTCATTTGTACAGCCGCTTCTGACCCAAAACGGCCCTTCGCTGCGCCGCACCGCGACAAATCACTTAATCCTTAGTAATGAACCTCGCACGATCCAACAATTCGTCAAAAGTCAGGATTTCCAAGGCTCGGGTGTCGCGTCGAAAAAGCTCGAAAGTATCGCGCTTGACTGTTGCATCACGTAAATTATCCGGCTGGTCAAACTCCGCCCGATTTCCAATCACAAGGATCGTTTTGGTGTCGCGCGTTCTGGCCTCCAAGCGGCGCGTGCCCGACTTGTCGAAGTGGTCACCAGACTGGGCTGTGCTCAACCACTCCGCCTTTTGTTCAAGAACCTGTGAGACCGCATCCACGAAGTCTGAACTGAATCGCCACGTACCGGCGCGACCAGGCCTCCGAGATTGGAATATGGGTGTGTCCGGTCGCTTGATTTCGACAAGCACCGTGTAATCGGTAAAGGTCATTAGGTAATCCACAATCGGCTTGTTGCGGTTGTCCGTACCGGCTGCACCAACGACCATCTCCCGATTGAAGAGCCGCATTACTCGATAATCAAGCCCGTAACCGAAGACCCAGCTCTGCATCTCGAAAAAATCTTGCCAAGCCGCTTCGGCCCATTCGCCTTTTCCGATCTGGGCTTCGAACTCCTCTAGTGCCTGCCTGCGGCCCAAGAGCAGGTTAATCTCTTTTGGAGTTAGGTCTGCGTGGAGCGAGCGGAAAAGATGCTCGCGCTCGGCGCCGTCAAGTTTCTTGATCCTGTTGATTAGGGCCCTATCCGCGGCGTCAGTGATGATCTTAGGCCCGGCTGCAACGGAAATGTCTTCCACTTGAAACCGGTCTTCGTTCGAGAGGTCGATAAACTTTATTCGATTAAGAAATTCGAGGAGTTTCTCAAACTCGTCAGGTCGAAAAGTGAAGGCGTCTTTTTCATATCCTTGGTACCAATCGCCGGCGCGAGACTTGAATGTTTGCAGCGTCACCCGCTTGATCGCTGCGTCGTCTTGGCTGATAAGCGCCGTGACCTGCGTCTTGCGCTGGTCGCCAGAAAGCCGCAAGCAAAGTGCTCCCTCGACTTCGCCTAGAACCGCCCGCTCAGTGCCTTCGAATACGGTGTGGGCGAGACGCCGACGCTGCGGATTGATAGCTCCATGAGTAAACACTTTGCTGAGGTAGGTCTTGCCTTCCTTGCGGAGCTCAAAGAATTTTCTTTCTTCGTCGTCGCTCATGGGTTGCTTCCGGCGTCACCATTGCAATCGGCCTCCAAATGACCGTGCCATAGTATGCCATACATCTACTGGTCGATAACTGTCGACCAATGAACCAGAAGGTCTGCAACCCAATCCCGGGGCGACCTCGCTCACTTTTCAAGAGGTTGGCGCGCATGCGCCGACCCCGGGTTTCTTACTGAGAAATCGTGGCCCGGTAGACACAAGACTCGGCCCTTCGGGGCATGATGGCGTGGACGTGCACGCAGGTTTCCCCGGTACCCGGACTATTCCAAGAGGCCTAACCCATTCCTAGCCTAATTGCCGCTTTTGCCGCTTCTTCCACGGCTAGACCGCCTTAACGAACGGGTACTTCGTGGTAGAATTACACCTGAAAGGACGAATCCTAATGAAAGAGCAGATTCGCATTCGAGGAACCGCGGTTGCCCTGCTTCGGAAGAAGCACAGCCGGTTTTCCCGCCAGAAGATTTTGGCGCATGAGGTGGCGATCTCGGAGCGGACGCTGCGAAAAATTGAGAAAGGAAATAACCTCTGGGACAAGGACTTGGCAATACGCATCGCCATCACCTTGGGCCGCACCCTAGATGACATCGTGTTCTCCGCTGTCGGTCCCAAACTGATCCCCACGCCGCCTCTGATCCCACTGACGGCGCCAACCATCAGCCGACTGTGCGGTAAGCAGCTGTACCCTCGCTTCGACAAAGACAGTGCGACGTTGGTTGGCTCAGCAGATGCTCTTTTCGAGTCCGCACGCCGCGCGGAAGTGGTCAAGGTCGAAGTTCATATTGAACTGGACGCTGAACTGACGGGACATGCGGACGAATTGATCGCGTTGTCGCGCGAAGTGAGCCGTGAGACCCACCCCTGCTTCATGGAGCAGGAAGACCCACGAACAGCTGAGGTTCGGCAACGGATGCGGTGGCTGCTGGTCCAGCTCAAGGGCAATGATGTTCTGGCCTATGTGTGCGAACATACTAAGTATCTGCCAGAATCCGATGAGGTAGCGCCACGGGGGAAATGCCGCGACTTCCAATCGCAGGTCATCATCGCATTCGCGCCGCCCCAAGAGTGGAGCGAAACCTCCGTAGAGGTCGATGTCGACCATGGCCAGCCTTACATCATTGATTGGGATACCCCAATCCATCTCGAACAGTCCAACCCAGCCCAGCCAACAGGTTGAGCTAGGCAACCTTTTTTGTTCGATTTCGGAACTGAGTATTTCTGCGACAGCGTCGCGACGGTAGGATGCAATATGGCCGACACGGATGAACAGCCCCAGACTCCAGACGCCTTTTTGAAAGGAGTGGCAGCGGCATTACAGGCCGACGAGGGCATCGATCTAGACCTAGCAAAGATTTTGTCGACCGAGATACTGATCGCCAAGGCGCCAGCTGACGCCGTTAGTCGTGCGAAAGCCGCCATAGTCGCGCTGGCAACGAAACGGGCGGCACCGCCGGAGTCCGTCGATGGCTGAGGCAACGTTCTCCATTCGCCGCCTGGAACTACGAGCCTTCCGAGCGTATCTTGCCCCCGCTCAGTTCGACTTTGGCGAGAAGAAGTGCCTCGCCATCTTGGGGCCGAACCGGCACGGCAAAACCAGCATGATTGACGGGCTGGAATTCTTGTTTTCGGACGACGGCACCTTGGAACGCTTGGGAAGCCGTACCGCTCAGACCAAGGCTGGGCCGATAGCCCTAGCGCACAACGGCGCCGAGGCGGCCAAAGTGAAGCCGGAGGTGTTGATCGAACTGCTTCAGGTCGGAAAGACCACTAAGGCCGCACGCGCGGCCTCCGGAAGCAAGCGGCCCCGCCCGGCCGAGATCACCGCCTTGAAGACAGCGTTGGTGGTCGACCCGATCATCCGGGGCTATAACCTGCGCTTCTTCGTGGAACAACAGACACCGGAGGACCGCTACACGTCGGTGGCGGCGTGGCTAAAACTCAGCCCCTTGGTGGAAGTCCAGAAGAATCTGCGAGCGCTTCGCACCACGGTGAAATCGGAAGCCGAAGACACGAAGTCGGTCGAGCGGTTGAACGCGGCGTTGAAGAAGGCAACCGACAGCGCCGTGTCGGCATGGAATGAAGCGGCGGTCGTTGTTTACATCAACACCATGCAGCTCGCACCGCTGGATAAAACGCTGACCATGGAAGCCATTGTTGCAGACGATGCAGGCTACAATGCTTTGGTCGAGAGAGTCGCCGCTGAGGAAAAGCAGCTTGGTTTGTCCGCGCTCAAGCAGATCAAGAGCGCGGCGGAAAAGCTGTACCAGGCGGACGATGAAGCTGCGGGTGCGGCGCTGACGGGGCTGATACCGGACTTTGAAACCGCCACGACGAAAGCGGCCGAGGCCGGAATAAGGGAACAGGAAGAGCGTGGCATCGCCAAAGATGTGATCTTCAAGTCCGCCTGGGAGGCCGCCAAACCGCTATTCGAAAGCGACAAGCCACCTGAAACCTGTCCAATCTGCGAAACGCCCATTGCAAAGAGCGCGGCTGGAAGCCCGTCGATCATCCAACAGCATATCAGCGCCCATCTCGCGGACCTCACCGCCTATGCGAGCGCGAACAGTGCCTTGGAAAAGGCAAAAAGCGCTCTCGGGAAAATCAAAGATCGCATGGAGGCGTCGCTAGAGATGCTAATCGAACTGTGTGCGGAAACGCACCCGATAACCATGCAGACGCTTAAGGATTATCGGGGAGCGGTCAATATTTGGACGGAGGGCGCGACGCCAGATTCGGCCCCTGCACGAGCGCAATTATTGGAGATGCAGGTTGAGCTGAAAACAACAATCGACGAAATCGAGGCACGACAAGGCGACCATACCTTCGCAAAGGCCAAGGCAAAAGTTGACGCGTTGATTGAGCTTGCCGCGGAGTTTCGCCAGGCCGCCCGTGTCACCGACGAGCTGGGCACGCTCTCCGCGGACCTGACGGCACAGGCGGCCCAGGTCTCAGCGGCGATCCGGGCGAAGGTGCAAGCCCTTCTCGACCTTCTGCAAAAGCCGATGAACGAGATTTTTGCCCTGATCCAGGGTGGCGACGCCCCACCCGTGCGATTAGAACTGCCGAAAGAGGACGAAACAAATCAGCATCGGTTGGCGCTGCTTGTAGATTTTGCCAAGAACCGGCTCGGCGTGCAGCCGAGTGGCTATTTCAGCGACAGCCAAATTCATTCCGTCGCGCTGGCGCTGAGGTTAGCCGCGATCCTGGCATTCAACTCGAGGGCGCCAATCGTCATCCTGGACGATATCGTCACGTCTTATGACGTGGATCACCGCCGGTCGATTGTGCAAATGCTCGCCCAGAAATTCGCCAAGCATCAGGTCGTAATCACAACTCATGACGAGCGCTTCTTTCACTACTTGAAGGACATACTGGTCGACAAGGATTGGAAGTACCGGAGGATCACAGGGCTTGACCCATCGTTCGGGCCGCGTTTCTCCGATCATAAGGTGACGGACGAGATGATTGAGGCGCGATGGGCCAACGGCGATTCCGCGGCTAACGAAATGCGGCAATCGGAAGAAGAATTCCTGCTAACGCTGGCGCGTGACTTCGGCGTCAATGTTCGCATACGGCCGCTGGAGCGGCCGTACAACTACGACCGCAGCGAATTAGCTTCTTCCATCGCAGCCTTTCTGAAATCAAGGGACCTCACACCGCCGCTGGTTCCCGGCGTCAACAACCGGTTTCTCAACTCGCTGCAGAAGGGCGCGGTAGAAAACTTCGGCAGTCATTTCTCGGACGACCCGGGGGCGTACAGCTCAATCGGCGATGAGAAGGCGCGTTGGGCCGAGCTCGGGCAGTTTCGGTCTTATTTTGTCTGCCCGAAGTGCGGGGGGACACGATTTCAGCGTCCGATTCAGGTGTCGAAGCCGCTCTGCGCTGCGGAAAAATGCGAAGCACAGTTCGCATTTCCAGAAACCGAAGCTTCGACCGCAGCAACCGCTTGATGATTGGTCACCCAGTCGAGATCGCTGTCCGATACTTCGTCAAGAAGGGCGCTGCCGTCAGCTTCTTCAAGGCGACATTCAATGACCGCTTCTGGCGGATTGTGTTGATTTAATCGACGGTTGAACGGGCTTCTGGAGCGTGATTCCATCGTGCTGTGCTGATCGGAGGGCAGAACGATGATGGGAACACAGGTGGCGCCGGCGCAGCTGTTTTACGATTTCTGTCTCGACGATCATGTTCCTGACGATCACCTGTTGCGACGTATCGACCGGTTCCTCGATCTCGAGACGGTTCGCACGGAGCTGAAGCCCTTCTACAGCGGCATCGGGCGGCCCTCGATCGATCCGGAGCTGATGATGCGGATGCTGATCGTGGGCTACAGCCTCGGCATTCGGTCCGAACGGCACCTGTGCGAGGAGGTCCATCTCAACCTGGCCTATCGGTGGTTTTGCCGTCTGGGGCTCGACGGCAAGGTGCCCGACCATTCGACCTTCTCGCGCAATCGACACGGCCGCTTCCGGCAGAGCGATATCCTGCGGCATCTGTTCGAGACGGTGGTGGAACGCTGCCTGCGCGAGGGGCTGGTCGGTGGCGAAGGCTTTGCGGTCGATGCGAGCCTGATCGCGGCGGATGCCAACAAGCAGCGCTCTGTTCCCGGTGACGAGTGGCACCCCGATGAACTTGGCCCGGATGCAGGACAGGCTGTCCGTGCGTATCTGGCCACACTGGACGATGCGGCCTTCGGCGCCGCCAGCGCGGTGAAGCCGAAGTTCGTCTCGCCCTCGGATCCGGCCGCTCAGTGGACCGGTGCTCACAAGGGGCATGCCTTCTTCGCCTATGCCACCAACTATCTGATCGATACCGAGAATGCGATCATCCTCGACGTCGAGGCCAGCCGCGCCATCCGGCAGGCCGAGGTGGGCGCGTCGAGAACGATGATCGACAGGACTGACAAGCGCTTCGGCCTCAAGCCTCGGCATCTGGCGGCCGACAGCGCCTATGGATCGGCGGCGAACCTCGCCTGGCTGGTCAAGGAGCGGCAGATCGAGCCGCATATCCCCGTCTTCGACAAATCGAACCGGACCGACGGCACCTTCTCGCGCTCCGACTTCGTCTTCGATGCTGAGCGGGATCACTACACCTGCCCGGGCGGCAAGCTGCTGGTGCAGTTCAGGCGAACCTACAAGACGCCGCGTTCGGGCATCACCAAGGACGGAACGCGGCTATACCGGTCGAGCAAGTCCGATTGCCAGAACTGCGCCTTCAAGATGAAGTGCTGTCCGAACACGCCACAGCGCAAGGTGCCGCGGGACATCGACGAAGACGCGCGCGATGTGGCTCGGGCTCTGGCGAACACGCCGGCCTATGAGCGTTCGCGGCATCGGCGCAAGAAGGTCGAGATGCTCTTCGCCCACCTCAAGCGCATCCTCAGGCTCGGCCGCCTGCGCCTGCGTGGACCGAAGGGTGCCAGGGATGAGTTCCTCCTCGCCGCCACCGCACAAAACCTGAGGAAGCTGGCGAAGCTTCGAGCAATGCCGAGCCACGGCCACGCGGCGGCATGAAACAGCGTCTACCGGGTAACGGCCCGCCGTCATAAAGGCTATCGGGCATCAGGCCGCCCCGGACAACGGGCCCGAAATCATCGGCCCACGGACAAGCTGTCGATCACGCAACGACTAAATCAACAATATCGGCGCATAGGAGACAGCCATTCTCGATCGCCGTATCTTTAACGAAGGCTTGGTGACTGTCTTCACTGAAGCGGTTTCCGAAGGCACCTTCCGAACATGCCCATCAACACCGGCTCATGAAAACAATGCCTCTTAAAGAATCCGATGGCGTCTCGAAAACAGTCCTCATAAATTGGTCGTCGACCAAGACGGCAGCGGGAGATACATGTTGACGCGGACAGAACGCTGGTCGGGATCACTTACCATTGGGGACGGATGGGCAAGCCTTGAGGGCGTCACCGGCGGAAATGCGCTGCATGCACACCTCGCGCATCAGATGACGGCGGCAATCGACTGTTCCCTCGAAGTCGAATGCGCTGGCAAGGTACACCTGGTTCCGTCCGGCCTGTATGCCATCATCCCTTCCGGCCTCGCGCACTCGATCGGCCCCTCCGGAACACGTATCCGCAGTTTCTATTTCGACCTGGCAAGATTTGAAGTTGCAACAAAGGTAAGCACACGAAGCTTTGAAATTGCTGATCCGCACCTATCGGCCGCGCTAGACGTGTATGATGACACCGGTGTCTTTCCCGGCGAAATTCTCAGCCAATCCATACCTGATCGTCGACGGAATTTGCCGGGCCACGCTCTAGTGGAACTACTAGAGTCTGCCGCACCCGCGGTCACGCCACGGTGGGTAGCACAGTCCCTCGGCGTGTCTTCAAGCCGCCTGCGTCAAATATCACACTCTACCTTTGGGGTTCCGATCTCACACGTATTGCAATGGCGTCAATTGCAGTGCGCAGCCCGCGCACTATCAGAATCGGCAAGTCTGGCTGATGCTGCAGACGCCGGTGGATTTTCCGACCAGGCGCATTTCACCCGCCGTATGCGCCGCTGGTTCGGCGTTGCTCCGGGCGCTGGCTTGTCAGGCCTCGATATCCGGGTCTCTTCATCTGCATTCGGCTGCTGAATCGTTCAAGACGGCGTCGATGCGCGGGGTTACCGATCCATTCGCGAGGCTGTCTGCCCTCACGCGCCGGATGATTGGAGGACCGATGAACGCGCTTAAATGGATTACTCGCTGGACCTACGCACCTCTGATCCTGGTGGGCTTCAACGCCGCCGCGATGATGATCATCATATCGGATGCCCCGAAGTGGACGCTCGGTTGGTTGTTGGCCGCAGCGATCGGCGTTTCGTTTCTGATTGAAGGTTTCATTCCATATCAAAAAGACTGGAACCGTCCGCAGGGTGACAGGTCTAGAGACCTCATGCACTTCCTGGTCAATGAAGCGTCCATCGCCGGATCCGTAATGCTGATACCGGTTGCTGCTGTCTTGATGCCATTTCCCCGGCTATGGCCCGATGCCTTGCCGCTCTGGGCGCAACTCATCCTAGCCATCCTTGTGGCCGATGCCGGCATCACGCTTGCCCATTGGGCGAGCCACCGGAACAATATCCTCTGGCGCTTTCACGCCGTCCACCACAGCGTCCGTCGGATGTACGGGTTCAACGGTTTGATGAAACATCCGCTCCATCAGGCGGTCGAACTCACGGCCGGGACCGCCCCACTTGTCCTCGCGGGTATGCCGCTGGAGGTGGCCCTTCTGCTCGCTTTCGCGGTGGCAGTGCAGCTGCTCCTTCAACATTCGAACGCCGATATGCGGATTGGGCCCCTGCGCTATGTCCTGGCTCTTGCGCCCGTGCACCGCTTTCATCATCTGAAGTCAGCCGAAGAGGGCGACGTGAATTTCGGTCTTTTCACAACGCTCTGGGATCGGTTACTTGGAACGGCCGCGTTTGACCCGGATAAAAGGTTCACTTCCGCCGATCTCGGCATTGGCGATATGCCAGACTATCCGCGCACGTATCTGCGCCAGCTGATCCAACCGTTTCGCCAATAGACCCACGCCATACTCGTCGCGCCGCTACAGTTTGCAACTCGCCAATATCGAACGGCGCCAAACTTTCCAAGTGCCCGCGGCTCTTTTTTCTGCCGTCGTTCAAATTAGACGGCTGACAGTACGCTGTTCCTCACAAGCTTGTGTTTTGGATTATATGAAAAGCGTAAGCCAGCCGTAGCAGGCTCTTACATGATCGCTTGGGCACTCATTTGCGATCCGGACATTGACAATCTCATGCCATGGACGATCGCGTAGATCGCCGGGATCACGACGAGGGTGAGGATGGTGGAGGACACCATGCCGCCGATCATCGGCACGGCGATGCGCTGCATCACCTCGGCGCCGGTGCCGGTGGCCCAGAGGATCGGCAGGAGACCCGCGATGATGGTGATGACGGTCATCATTTTCGGCCGCACGCGCCCGACGGCGCCCTCCATGATGGCGCCATTGAGGTCGGCGCGGGTGAAGGCGCGGCCCTCGGCTGCGGCCAGCGCCTTCGCGTCGCGAAGCGCGTGGTCGAGATAGAGCAGCATCACGACGCCGGTTTCGGCCGCGACGCCCGCCAGCGCGATGAAGCCGACGGCGGCCGCGACGCTCATGTTGAAATCGAGCGCCGCCATCAGCCAGAGCCCGCCGACCAGCGCGAAGGGCAGCGACAGCATCACGATGAAGGTTTCAGTGAGGCCTTTGAAGTTGAGATAGAGGAGCAGGAATATCACCAGCAGCGTCACCGGGATGACGACGGAAAGGCGCTGCTGCGCGCGGGCCAGATATTCGAACTGGCCGCTCCAGGCGACCGTGTAGCCGGCCGGCAGCGCGACTTCGCCGGCGACCACGCGCCGCGCCTCGCCGACATAGCCGCCGAGATCGCGGTCGCGGATGTCGACAAAGACATAGACGACCGGCTGGCCGCTCTCGGTGCGTATCATGGTGGGGCCGCGCGCCCGCGCGATGTCGGCGATCTCGCCGAGCGGAACGGCAGCACCCGCCGGCGTCGTGACGAAAACCTCGCGCGCGATTGCCTCAGGGTCGGCGCGGGAGGCCTGCGGATAGCGCATCACCACGTCGTAGCGCTCGCGCCCCTCGACCGTGGTGGTGAGGGCTTTCGCGCCCAGCGCCATCGCAATCGTCTCCTGCACCGTCTCCATCGAGAGGCCGTGCCGGGCGATGCGGTCGCGATCGGGCTTGATGTCGAGGAAGTAACCGCCATTGACCCGCTCGGCATAGGCCGACGAGGTGCCGGGAACGGCGCGCAGGGTGGTTTCGATCTCGCGGGCGATCCGTTCGAGCTCGACCAGATCGGGCCCGAAGATCTTGACGCCGACCGGCGTGCGGATGCCGGTCGAGAGCATGTCGATGCGGGCCTTGATGGGCATGGTCCAGGCGTTGGAGACGCCCGGAAACTGCAGCGCGGCGTCCATTTCGGCAATCAGCTTGTCGAGGTTCATGCCCCGCCGCCACTCGCTTTCAGGCTTGAGGTTGATGATGGTCTCGAACATTTCAAGCGGCGCGGGGTCGGTCGCGGTGTCGGCGCGGCCCGCCTTGCCCCAGACCGAGGCGACCTCGGGAAAGGTGGCAATGATCCGGTTCTGCGTCTGCAGCAGTTCGGCCGCCTTCGTCACCGAAAGGCCCGGCAGCGTCGTCGGCATGTAGAAGAGCGTGCCCTCGTTGAGGTTCGGCATGAATTCCGAGCCGATGCGGCTGAGGGGCACCACCGTGACGGCGAGCACGAGGACAGCGGCGAGGATGGTGACGCCACGGGCACGCAGCACCAGCCCGATTACGGGCCGGTAGAGCCAGATCAGCGCCTTGTTGAGCGGGTTTTTGGCCTCCGGCACGATCCGGCCGCGAATAAAGATCGTCATCAACACCGGCACCAGCGTGATCGAAAGAAGGGCGGCGGCCGCCATCGCGAAGGTCTTGGTGGCGGCAAGCGGCTTGAAGAGGCGGCCTTCCTGCGCTTCGAGCGTGAAGATCGGCAGGAAGGAGACGGTGATGATCAGCAGGCTGAAAAAGAGCGCCGGGCCCACCTCCTGCGCGGCTTCGATGACGACGGCGCTGCGCGAGGCGCCGGGCGGCGCATGTTCGAGCCGCTTGTGGGCGTTTTCGATCATCACGATCGCCGCATCGACCATGGCGCCGATCGCGATCGCAATGCCGCCAAGGCTCATGATGTTGGAGGGGATGCCGAGCACATGGGTCGCGGCCAGCGCCATCAGAATGCCGACCGGCAGCGTGACGATGGCGACAAGCGCGCTGCGCGCATGCCAGAGAAAGAGGAAACAGACCAGCGCCACGACGATGCTTTCCTCGACAAGCGTGCGCACAAGCGTGTCGATGGCGCGGCCGATCAGCGCCGAGCGGTCATAGACCTCGACGATTTCGGTGTTGCCGGGCAGGCTCGGCGCAACGGCCGCAAGCTCGCGTTTGACGTTTTCGATGACGTCGAGCGCATTGGCGCCATGGCGCTGCACGGCGATGCCGGAAACCGCCTCGCCCTCGCCGCCCAGTTCGGCGACGCCGCGCCGCTCGTCCGGCGCGAGTTCGATGCGCGCCACGTCGCGCAGCAGTAGCGGCGTGCCGCCCTCGGCGCGGAGCACGATCTTCTCGATATCCTCGATGCCGGCGAGATAGCCGCGGCCGCGGATCATGAACTCGGTTTCGGCAAGCTCGATGGTACGGCCGCCGACATCCATGTTGCTGGCGCGCACCGCGCCGGCGATGTCGGCCAGCGTCAGGCCTGTGCTTTTCAGCAGCAGCGGGTCGACGATGATCGCATATTGCCGGACGAAGCCCCCGACCGTTGCGACCTCGGCAACGCCCTCGGCGCGCGAGACGGCGAAGCGGACCCGCCAGTCCTGCAGCGAGCGCAGTTCGGCAAGGTTCAGCTCCGAGGATTTCAGCGCATATTGATAGACCCAGCCGACGCCGGTCGCGTCCGGCCCGAGCGAGGGCGTCACACCCTCGGGCAGGCGGTCGGCGCCCGCGCTCAGATATTCGAGGACACGGCTTCGCGCCCAGTAGAGATCGGTGCCGTCCTCGAAGACGACATAGACGAAGGAAACGCCGAAGAAGGAAAAGCCGCGCACGACGCGGGAGCGCGGCACGTTGAGCATCGCTGTCGCGAGCGGAAAGGTCACCTGGTCCTCGACGACCTGCGGCGCCTGGCCAGGATAGTCGGTCACGATAATGACCTGCGTGTCCGACAGGTCCGGTATCGCATCGAGCGGAATGCGCGCGATCGAATAGACACCGGCGACGATCGCAAAGAGCGTGCCGATCAGCACCAGAACGCTGTTGCGCGCCGACCAGCCGATAATGCCCGCGATCATGGCGCCACCGGCTCGGCGGTGAAGGCCGAAAGCGCGGTCTGGAGATTGCTCTCGGCGTCGATCAGGAAGATGCCGGAGGTGACGATCTCCTCGCCGGCGGCCAGACCCTCCATGATCTCGACATCGGCGCCGGCGTGGGCGCCGAGGCGAACGTTGCGCGGTTCGAAAAGCCCGTCGCCGCGCGCGACGAAGACGATCTGGCGCGCGCCGTCGTCGATGACCGAGGCGGCCGGCACCGCGAGCGCCGGTTTATCGCCGACCGGTGCGCCGATATCGACGCGCACGAAATGGCCGAGCTTGAGGCGCCCGTCGGCGTTCGGCACGATGAGCCGGACCCGGCCCGAGCGGGTCGTCCTGTCGAGATCGGGATAGACGAAATCGACAATCGCTTCGCGCGTTTCGCCGGGCATGGCCGGCATCGACAATTGCGCGCGCTGGCCGGACCTGACGAGCGCGAGATCCTGTTCGGCGATTTCGGCCATCACCCAGAGCGCCGAGAGATCGGCGATCTTGAAGAGCGTGTCGCCGGCCGCAAAGCGCATGCCGTCGAGCGAGGGTTTTTCGATGACGGTGCCGCCGAGCGGCGCCTCGAAGGTCACCACCCGCGCCGGCGCGCGCGTGCGCGCCATTTCGGCAATGGTGGCGCTCGAAATGCCGAAGAGGCGGAGGTTCTGCGCGGCGCGCTCGACATCGCGGCCGCCGCGCGCGAGCGCCGAGAGATAGTCGGCCTGTTTGCGCAACAGCATGTCGCTTTCGATCCAGGCCGTCATCAGCGGCGCGCCGGCCGCCACCGTGCCGCCGGTGGTGCGGACATCGAGACGTTCGACAAATCCGTCGAAGCGCGCCGTCACCAGCGCGACGCGGGCTTCGTCCACTGTAACGATGCCAGCGCCGCGGATCATGCGGACGAGGTCACGGCGTTCGACCGCCACCGTCCTGACGCCGGCAAGCTGCGTCTTTTCCGGGCTGATACGGACGGTCCCCCCGGGGCCTGCCAACTCGTCCTCATAGACGGGTATGTAGTCCATCCCCATCGAATCCTTTTTCGGCACCGGCGATATGTCGGGCAGGCCCATCGGGTGGCGGTAGTAGCGTATCTTGCGCTCCCCTGCCGCTGGCGCGGCAGGGGTTGCATCGGCCCTTCTTTCGACGGCCGTGTAGATGACGATGCCCTTGACGGGCTCCGCCACACCGTCGATTTCCGCTTCGATCGTGAGCGCCCATCGACCGGCCATCACGATTTTCGTTTCGAAAGCGACGACATCCGGCGCGTCGGCCGCAACCGGCGTCAGCGGTGTGTCCATCATCGCCATGCCGTCGGGCCCCATATCGAGCCGCGTCGAGACGATGTTTATGTTTCCGGCCGGCACAGGCGTGCCGCTCGGGTCAAGCAGCCGGACCTCGATCCGAACGCGCGCGCCGACCGGTATTTCCTCCGAAACGGCCTCGAACTTGTAGGTCTGAGATTGGGCGCCGGCGATGCTCCATATGCCGGCCATCGCCACGACGGCGACAAGCACGGCAATCGCGGACGCTCTGGGCAAGCGAACCATAGGACTCTCCTGAAACTGGTGTGACAGTTGACGCGCAACGGGAATGCCGCGCGCCGTTGCGTCACACCGCTCTGGGAGGCCGTCGCAAGGGAGAGGGAGAAAGGTCGGCCCGGCCAATGTCCGGCGCGCGAACCGCTTCGATGGCGCGTTCGGCCAGGGCAAATCCGAACACCGCGGCGAGTTGAAGTGGCAGCTTGCCGCAGGCTGTCATGCAGAGCGCCGAGCTGTCGCAGGATTTCGTGTCAGCGTGGTCGCAATCGTCGCAGCAGGGCCCCGCCATATCGCCCACGCCATGCGCCATATGCGTCGTGGCGCCCTCATCGGCCATCGCGTAAGCCGAGGCCATCATATCGAGATCGGTCGCCGGCGCCGCCACCGTTGTCAGAAGAAACGCAACCACCAGCGCCGCCGCAAGCCAGTGGTGGCGGCGCTTTATGCTTCGGCAGCTGATGGACGTCCTCTTCATGAAAACAGGCTAACACAGACATCTTTACGGAGGGCTACACAAAAAAGTCACTGAAAACACCCCCTCCCAATCTCCGTCGGACGACGGGGGTTGGGAGGGGGGCGTTCCACCATATTTGCGTATCGAAGCCGACGATTCAAAGTCTACTTTTGGTTCGAAAGTAGATTCCAAGACATCGAATATAGCCAACCTACGATCTCATTGCCGCTCAGCTTGATGGCATTTTCGAAGCAACTGGTGTGCCGGAAGAAAACAAGTCGACTACATCGACGAAGAAACATCAGCGTTTCTTCATCGTATGCCCTAGCCACCAGAAGGCCAGGCCGGGCAGGACGATCCACTGCGCGACCGGGGAGAGGCCGGCGTCGAGGACGGGGATGACCGGCATCAGGTCGCGATAGGCCCATGAGGCGCGGATGACGATGTTGAGCCATTCGCTGAAGAGCGTGTAGACGAGGCCGATCGCGATGGTGGCGGCGGCGACGCGGCCGTAAGTTTGCGCCGGCCAGAAGCCGTTGCCGAAAAGGAGGAGCGCCGCCATGAGGGCTGCAAGCGCGATCAGGATGTCGCCGCCGGTGCAATGGAGCGCGGCGAAGACGATTTCGCGCGGTGTGCCGGTTTCCCAGAGCGTGTAGAGCGGCATATGCGCGAATTCCCAGGCAAGATTGCCGAGCGCCATCAGGGCGATGTAGCGCCGCAGGAAAGGGAGCCAGTCGTTTCGGCCGTTGTTCAACATCGGCATCCGTCTCACAGCGTGAAGACCTGGTCCTGGCGCGGAACGGCGACGTTCCAGCCGAGCTCGCGGTCGATGCGGACGCGCAGGGCTTCTGAGGCATCGGGTTCGCCATGAACGACGAAGGTCTGCTGCGGCGGGCGGCGGAGGGCGGAGAGCCAGCGCATGATCTCGTCGCCATCGGCATGGGCCGAGAGCATCGGCAGATCGGCGATCTCGGCGCGCACCGGCACCCACTGCCCATGGATCTTCGTTTCGCGCGCGCCCTGCAGCATGGCGCGGCCGCGCGTGCCGGCGGCCTGAAAGCCGGAAAAGAGGATCGTGTGCTTGCGGTCCGTCGCGAAGGATTTCATGTGATGCAGGACGCGGCCGCCGGTCGCCATGCCGCTCGCCGAAATGACGATCTTCGGGTAGGCGTTGGCGGTGACCTCTTTCGAGTCGTCGACCTCGCGCACATAGGTCGCGATGTTGCAAACCTCCTTGCACAGAGGCGGCGAGAGGCGGTGATCGTCGAGATGGGCGCAAAGAAGCTCGCTCGCATTGATCGCCATCGGGCTGTCGAGATAGACCGGCACGTCGCGGAGGCGCCCGGCCTGTTTCAGCGCCCAGATGTAATAGAGAAGCGACTGGGCGCGGCCGACCGCAAAGGCCGGGATCACCACCGTGCCGCCGCGCGCCACCGTGTTCTCGATCACGGCGCCGAGCTGCTCGATGGGATCGACCCCGCCATGCGCGCGATTTCCATAGGTCGATTCAACGACGACATAATCGGCCTCTGGCACCGGCTCGGGATCGACCATCACCGGGTCGTCATAACGGCCGAGATCGCCGGAGAAGAGGATCTTCTTGCCGCCCCAGCCGATCTCGGCCGTGGCGGCGCCGAGAATGTGGCCGGCATGGCGGAAGGTCAGCGTGGCGCCGCCGGGCAGCGAAACGGGCTTGTGATATGGAACGGCAGTGAAGGCCTCGATTGCGCGCTCGGCGTCGCGGATGCCATAGAGCGGCAGGGCCGGCTTGTGCTTCGAATAGGCCTTGCGGTTGGCGTATTCGGCGTCCTTCTCCTGAATATGACCGCTGTCCTTCAGAATGAGGGCCGCCACTTCGCGCGTCGCGTCGGTCGCAAAGATGCGGCCGCGAAAGCCCTCGCGGACGATCTTCGGCAGATAGCCCGAATGATCGAGATGGGCGTGGGTGAGCACGATGGCGTCGATCGAGCGGGGATCGACCGGAAACGGCGCCCAGTTGAGTTCGCGCAGGTTCTTCAGCCCCTGGAACAGGCCGCAATCGACGAGGATGCGGTGGCCGTCCAGCGTCAGCAGATGTTTGGAGCCGGTGACGGTGCCCGCGCCGCCCAGCGAAGTCAGAGTGAACATGTGATGCTTTCTGTTGTTAGCGGCAGGCCCGAATGCCGGCCGCGTTTCCCCGTCCGGCTTGCGCCGGCATTCTCGTGTTCCCTACACACCGCGTTCAACGGACGACGCGCTCGGCAACCGCCGTGCCCTCTTCCACCCGGTCGCTCGGATGCAGCACAACCCGGTCGCCGGCTTCGAGGCCGCTGCGCACCTCGGCGACGCGATTGTTCCGCCGGCCGATTTCGACGGGCGTCGCCTGCGCGCGGCCGTCGCGGACCGCGTAAACGGCCCAGTTGTCGCCCTTGCGAAAGAGCGCCGCGACCGGAACGGCAACCGCCTCCTCGGCGCTCCATGCCGTCACGTGAACGACGACGTGGAAATCGTGCCCGAGCCGCGACCAGGTTTCCGGCGGATCGACAAAATCGATGACCGTGCGGACCCGCTGTTCCTCGATGCCCAGCGTCGAAATCTTGGTGAAGCCCGCGGGGTCGATGCGCGCCACCCTGCCCCGAACCGGCGCGCCGCCCCAACCGTCGATGCGCACCGCGGCGCCCGGTTCGATCTGCACGGCATCGGTGGAGAGAAGGTCCGCCACCACTTCAAGATCGGCCGGGTCGCCGATCTCGATCAACGGTGCCCCGGCCTGAACGACCGACTCGCTTTCCTGAACGATCCGCAGGACGCGGCCACTAACCGGCGCGCGCAATTCGATGCGCCAATCGGAGTCATCCGACGCCGCGACCGCCAACGGGTCGCCCAAGCGCACCATGACGCTTGTCCGCTCGCTGCGTCTCACATCGAGTTGCGCCTTTGCGCTGGAGAGCGCGGCACTGCCGGTCTCGGCATCGAAGCGGGCCTTGTCCAGAGTCTTGGCCGAGATCACGCCCCTGCGCGCCAGTTCCTCGGCGCGGCGAAGCTCGTTCTGAGCGAAATCATGCGCGGCTTCGATGCGGTGGATTTCGTGTTCGGCGAGTTCGATGCCCGCTTCGGCGGCGACAAGCGCGGCCTGAAGTTCCTCGCGCGTGCGGGCATCGAGGAATGCCGGCGCCATGGGCTGCATCGCCACCACGATTGTTTCGTCGGCCGTGACTTCATCTCCGACATAGCGCGGCGTCCGCAAGACCTTGCCGGCGATCGGCGCCGAAACGGTGTAGACGTGGCGCACGCGGGTGCGGCCGGTGTCCTCGACCGTGACCTCCATGGGACCCCGGACAATTTCCGCCATGTCGACCGCGACCGGTTGCGGCCAGGCGAACCAGACGAGGAATGCGGCGGCCACCGCGACCGCAAGGCCCGCCATTATTCTCTTCAGCCCAATCGTCTGCATGATTCAATCCCGCGTTTTGAGTACGGCCACAAGATCCAGCCTGTCGATCCGGCGGCGCATGACCAGCGCCGAGAGCGTGGCCGCGGCGAGCACGACCAGACTGGCAAAAACATAAGTCGCATTTTCGATGTTCAGCGGCGTGCGCATCAACTCGCCGGCCATGTTGGCATTGAGGAGCCGGGCGAGGCCGTAGCCGATCGCCCATCCGGGCGGCTGGGCGATGAGAACGATCAGCGCCAGTTCAAGCAGCAGAAAACGCAAGGCCTCGGCGCGTGAAAAGCCCAGGACACGAAGACTGGCCAGTTCGCGGGCTCGCTCCGAAAGCGATATCCGGGCGCTGTTGTAGACCACGCCGAAGGCGATGACGGCCGCAAGCCCGGTGTAGATCGCCGCCATGGTCGTCACGATCGTGACCATGGCCTCGCGGAAATTCGCCAGCGAAACGCGCTGCAGGGCGACGCCGCTGACGACCGGCATGACCTTCAGCGCGTCGTAGAGCGCGCCGAGCATGGTTGCGTCGAGGCTCAGATGGACGCCGTTCACCGTCGGCGCCTCGCGCATCAGACGCGACAGCGCATCGGCGTCCATCATGCCGCTGATGCCGAAATAATCCTCGACCCGCGCCGCGACCGGCAGCGAGACGGTTCGGCGCTGCCCTTCCAGAATGTCGATCTCGACAAAATCGCCGACACCGACACCGAGGACGGAGGCCAGCCAGTCCGAAATCGCCAGCCCCGTTTCGGGCAGGACGACGGGGCGCAGATCGACGTCGATGATGCGGCTCAGATCGGCGCTGCGCGTGCGGCCGCCGATCATCACGCGGCGCTCGATGCTGCCGTTGCGGATGCGCACGGGGACGCCGCGATAGGGCTCGGCGTCGAGGACGCCCGGCAGGCGCGCCATCTGGAGGACGGCGTTGCGGGGCCGCTTCTCGACGAAGCTGACCGTTGCGTCCTGCCGGTCGGCCATGAAATAGGTGACTTCGACCAGTTCATCCATGGCGTCGTTGATGAAGAGCGAGACGATGAGGATGCCGGTGCTGAAGGCCATGCCGAGCACCGTCAGCGCGGCGCGCACCGGATGCTGGGTCACGTTGCGCAGCATCATCACGGAAGGTTGCGAAAGGACACCGCGAAAGGGAACACCTTGCGGCAGCAGGCGCCGGAAGCCCGGCGGCGATGGCGGCTGCATCGCGACGGCGGGCGCCAGCCCGACAATGTCGCGGAGCGAACGGGCGGCGCCGATGGTCGCGGCGGCGATGCTCAGCGCCGCGCCCGCCACGTAGATGTCCGGGCTCTTGATGAAGACCAGAAAGGGGAAGCGGTAATATTCGGCAAGGAGGCTCGTGATGTGGCCGCCGAGCCAGGTGCCGGCGACGCTGCCGATGGCGATGCCCGTCACGGCGATGGCAAGAACCAGCTTCAGATAATGTATGGCGACGGCCGCGTTTCCATAGCCGACCGCTTTCAGGAGGCCGATCTGCTCGCGTTCGAGCGCGACCAGCCGGCCGAGCGTGAGATTGACCAGGAAGGCGGTGAGGAGCAGGAAGATCGGCGGCAGCGTGCGGCTCATATTGCCGAGCATGTCGAGCGAGTGATCGAGAAAGGCGTGCGAGGTCTGGTTCTTGCGGCCATAGGACGCCGCGCCGCCATAGCGGTCGAGCAAGGCATCGAGCTGCTGGATGACCTCGCGTTCGGAGGCGTCGCGCGAGAGCTTGAGGCTGACGGCGGAAAAGGCGCCTTCGAGATCGTAGATGCCGGCAAGCGCCTTTTTCGACATCCAGACAATGCCGAAACGGCGGTCGTCGGGCATGCGGTCACCCGGCCCGATCGCGTAGACGAATTCCGGCGAGAGCGCGATGCCGACCACGGTCACCTCGCGCTTGCGGCCGTTCAGGATCGCCGAGAAGCGCGCGCCCGGCGTGAAGGCATGGGCCTTGGCGAAGGACTCGTTGACCACGACTTCGTCGGCCCGGGCCGGGTCCGGCATCCGGCCGAGACGCAGATAAAGGCGGTTGAGGACCGGCTCGCCGCTTTCGGGCAGGGAGATGAACTGGCCGGTGGCCGGTTCGCGCACGCCCGCGATGTCGAGCAGGGCGAGACTGGCGATCCGCGTCTCGACCGCGACGACGCCCGGGATTTCCGCGATGCGCGCGGCGAGCGTCTCCGGCGCGCGGCGGACCGTGGCGAAGACATCGGCAAAGCGATAGCGCTCGTAATAGGCAAGCCGCGTTTCGTCGAGCGAGCGATAGGAGCCGACGGCAAGGATGATCGTGGCAACGCCGCCGGCGACGACCAGCGCAATCGCCAGCACCTGCGCCCGGAGGCGGATCAGGTCACGAAACAGCTTGATGTCGAGAATGCGCATGGCTCACCAGGTGATCTCGCCGGCCGACTGCCGCCGTTCGTTCGCGACGGTTCCCGAGACCCGGCCATCGGCAAAGGAGATCACCCGATGGGCGAGCTTCTGAATGGCCGCATTGTGGGTGATGATGAGGGTGGTGGTTCCCAGTTGCTCGTTGACGCCGAGCAGCGCTTCGATGACCCGCATGCCGGTCACGGAATCCAGCGCACCGGTCGGCTCGTCGCAGAGCAGCACCTCCGGCCGCTTCGCGATTGCACGCGCCACGGCGACGCGCTGCTGCTCGCCGCCGGAAAGCTGCGCCGGGAAATGATCCATGCGCTGCTCGAGCCCGACCAGCGCCAGCGCGTCTTCCGGCGACATCGGGTCGTCGGTGATTTCCGTCACCAGCGCGACATTCTCGCGCGCCGTCAGGCTCGGGATCAGATTGTAGAACTGGAAGACGAAGCCGATATGCCGCCGGCGATAGGCGGTGAGGCCGCGGTCGTCGAGCGCGGTGATGTCGGTGTCCTTGAACAGCAAACGGCCGCTTGTCGCGTGATCGAGGCCGCCGGCGATGTTCAGCAAGGTCGACTTGCCGCTTCCCGACGGGCCCAGCAGCACCACCACCTCGCCGGTCCAGATGTCGAGATCGACACCGCGCAGCGCGTGAACCTCCACCTCGCCCTGCACGTAGGTTTTGGTCAGCCCCTCGGCGGCGAAAAGTTTCTGCGGCGTCACGGCTCTTTCCCTCCCGTCCAGCGATCCATGCCGGATTGCCCTTTCCACCACCGCCACAGGAGCGCCGTTGCGGCAACCACCGCCAACAGAAAGAGCGGCACGACAAACCAGAGAAAATCCGAGCCGATGACGATGTTGCTGATCGCGAAGCGGCCGGTTGCCAATAACAGACCAAGCGCCGTGCCGGCGAGAAGCCAACCCCTCGCGCCGCCGGCCAGATAAATGCCGATGCCGGAAAGGACAATGCCGAAGCCCGCCGTAAAACCGCCCCAGGTTGCGAAAACAATGCCCAGCCATTCGGCGAATGCCGGTGGAAGGAGCGCAAGGTCAATGCCGGTGTGACGTATATCCTCCGGCAGCAGCGGTGGCCGGAGAAACATGAAATAGATGCCCGTTCCTACAATCAGGATGCCAAGCACCAGAACAAGGCCGCCGGCGATGCGATCGTTGCGTGCGGTCATTTTTTCTCCAGCCCCGATGCGCCGGTTCGGCGCCCGGAATTATTCGATCTGCCGCACCAGACCCGGATGGCGGTTGAAGGCGAGCTTCTGGACCAGCGAACCGTCGACGGTGACGATTTCGGCGGTGATGCCGCCATCTGCCGCTTTCGCGATCTTGCCGATCTTCAGGCGCGGATTGGCGTGCCATTCGAGCCGCTTTTCGAGAAAGGCGCGGACGCTTTCCTGTGTCATCTCTTCCGTCGCGCCATGCGGCATGCCGTAGAGGAGACCCGGACCGCCCATCATGCCCTGCATGTCGGCGCCGGCGCGCATGCCCATCATCATCTGCATCGAGGGGCACATCATCATGGCGCTTTCCATGTTCATGCCGCCCTCGCCTTTGGGCCCGCCCATCATGCCCTGCATCATCTTCATCATCTCGGGCGTCATCATGCCACTCATTCCGGACATGCCCTGCATTCCCTCCATACCGCCGGGCGTTCCCGCCTCGGACGTGGCGGCTGGGGCTTCGGCCGGATGATGGGCGTCATGCTCTTCGGGATCGGCGGTCTGGGCGGCGACGGACGCCGCACCCATAACCAGCAGCGCGGCGAACGCGGCCGCGCGCAACGAATATGTTCTCATGGCAGGTCTCCTCATGGCTCTCGAGCTCCTCGTTTGGTGTTGCCGGGCGTCCGGCGCGGCGCGGCTCATGACGCGCCCTCGCCGGACAGACCGGAGAGGCGGGGGATGAAGGCCGGCACGCGCGCGGCGTAGCGGCGGTAGCTCTCGCCGAACTCGGCTTCCATTTCGCGTTCCTCGCGCTTCGCAAGACGCCAGTACATGACGAGCAGGACCGGTAGCATCAGGCCGGTGACCAGGGTCGGCCATTGCAGAAAAAAGCCGATCATGATGAGGGCGAAGCCGGCATATTGCGGATGGCGCAGGCGGGCATAAGGCCCCGCCACCGCGAGCTTTCCTTCGCCTTGTGCCTCGTGAAGCCGGCGCCAAGCGGCCGCGATCAGCACGAAGCCGCCGCCGATCAGCACGAAACTCAAGAGATGGAACGGGCTCCAATGCGGGTTCATGGACCAGCCGAAAAGCGCCGGCCACAGATGTCCCGCATCGTGAGAAAGCGGATCCAGCGCGGGGAATTGATTGCCGGCCCAGCCTGCCAGCAGATAGAGCGTCAGCGGGAAGCCGTACATTTCCGCAAACAGCGCCACGATGAAGGCGGAGAATGCGCCCAGCGAGCGCCAGTCGCGCGGTGTTTTCGGTTTGAAAAAACTGAGGGCGAAGAGGATGAAGACCGCCGCATTGACGGCGGCCAGAAACCAGAGGCCATAGGCCGGCACGTCACCGTTCATCGTCCCGTCCTCCGTCATTGTCGCGGCGGCCATGGTCGCCGTGGGAGCCATGGGAGCCGTGACCGCGATGCATGAAGAAATGCATCCCGCCGCAGAGGAGCAGGAACAGGAGCGGCCATGCGCCCAGAAGATGCGCGCCGTGTTCAAGCACCAGAAAGAGCGCCGCGACCACGAGGAAAACACCGAGCGTTAGCCCCGCGGGTGAGCGCCAGAAGACATTCCTGTCATCGCGTCGGATGGTCATGAGGCGAGCTCCTTTTCATGCGGCGCGATCATTTGTCCACGCCGAGCTTCGCGCGCTTCAGCAACAGCGAATTGCCAATGACGGAGAGCGAACTGACCGTCATGGCGACGACGCCGATCATCGGATGCAGCAGGCCAAGAGCTGCAATCGGGATCGCCGCGACGTTGTAGAACCAGGCCCAGAAGAGGTTCTCGACGATCTTGCGGAAGGTCGCTTTCGAGAGGCGGATCGCCTCGACGACCTTGGTCAACTCGCCGCTCACCAGCGTGACGTCGGCGGCCTCGATGGCGACATCGGCGCCGGCGCCTATGGCGATGCCGACATTGGCCTGTTTCAGCGCGGGCGCGTCGTTGATGCCGTCACCAACCATCGCGACCTTGTCACCATATTTTTCCTGAAGCGCTCGAATGGCGTCGACCTTGCCCTCGGGAAGGACGGCGGCCATCACCTCTTCGATGCCAACCTGGCGGGCGACGTGACGCGCGGTGCGCTCATTGTCGCCGGTGATCATCACCACATGGATTCCCATCTTCAGCAGGACGGCAATGGCGGCGGCCGAGTCCTCCTTGACGGTGTCGGCCACCGCGACGATTCCGGCCGCTCGATCGCCGATCGCCACCAGTACGGCGCTCTTGCCGGTAGTTTCGAGCTCTGCCAGCGGCTTTTCCAGCGCCGCAATGTCGATGCCGGCCTCGCCGAGATAGCGGCGATTGCCGACGCGCACATGCCTGGCGCCAACGCGGCCCTCGACGCCGCGTGCGACATGCGCCGTGAAGCCCTCGACCTTCGGAACATCGATGCCCCGGCCCCGCGCACCGGTAACCATGGCCTGACCCAGCGGATGTTCGGAGCCCGCCTCCACAGAGGCCGCGGCGGAAAGCACCTCATCTTCAACGAAACCGTCGGCCGCCACGACATCGGTCAGCGCGGGCTGGCCGCGGGTGATGGTGCCGGTCTTGTCGAGCACAACCGCCCTGATGTCCTTCAGGGTCTGGATCGCCTCGCCGGAACGGATCAGCACGCCGCGCTCGGCGCCGAGGCCCGAGCCCACCATGATCGCGGTCGGTGTCGCGAGGCCAAGCGCACAGGGACAGGCGATGACGAGGACCGCGACGGCGGAGAGAATGCCGACCATCAGCGGCGACAATTCGGGATTGACCCAGGGCAGGAAGGCAGCACCCCAGAAGAGGATCGGCCGCAGGCTCTCGCTGAAGAAAAGCCACATCGCGAGGCTGCCGAGGCTGATCAGGATGACCGCCGGGACGAAGCGCGCCGTCAGCCGGTCGGCGAACTCCTGGATCGGCACTTTCGAGCCCTGCGCCTCTTCGACCAGACGGATGACCTGCGACAGGAAGGTCTCCGCGCCGATTTTCGTGGCGCGGATCTTCAGCATGCCTTCCTTGTTGATGGTGGCGCCGATGACAGGGTCGCCCGGCCCCTTCTCGACCGGCACGGATTCGCCCGTCGCGATCGACTCGTCGAGATGGCTTGCGCCTTCGACGATCTCGCCGTCGGTCGGGACCTTGGCGCCCGGCCGCACGACCATGATGTCGCCCTTGACGAGTTCGGCGATCGGCACTTCCACCTCGGCGCCGTCGCGCAGCACCGCGGCGGTCTTCGCGCCCATGGTGATCAGCCGCTTGATCGCCTGGCTGGCGCGGCCCTTGGCGCGCGTCTCCAGATAGCGGCCCAGCATGTGGAAGGTCATGATGGTGGCGGCCATCTCGATGAAGGAGGTCATCGGATAGAAGAAGCCGACAAGGCCGATCAGATAGGGCGGCAGGCTGCCCATCGAAATCAGCACATCCATGTTGGCGGTGCGGTTGGTCAGCGAGAGCCAGGCCGAGCGGTGGGTCGCGAAGCCGCCATAGAGGAACACTACGGGAAAGGCCAGAACAGCCACGATCGCCAGATAGAACGGGATCGGTTGCCAGAACATGTGCGGGACCATGATCAGCATGGTCACCGATGTCGGGACGGCGGCGATCCAAAGCCGCTTGCGGGCCGCCGCCAGATAGCGCTCCTCGACATCGCCTTCTTCGGCCGCCGAGGCGGGTTTCGTCTCGTCAAGCGCCGCAACCTCGTAGCCGGCACGTTCGACGGCGGCGCGCAGGCTTGCCGGGTCGGTTCGCGCCGGGTCGAAGCGGACCGTCACGCGATGATTGGCGATGTTGGTGCCTACATCCGCGACGCCGTCGAGCCGCATCAGCGACGTAGAGACGAGGCCGGCGCAGTGATCGCTGCCCATGCCGGGGACGACGAGGCGGGACGTTCGTTCCGTCGAGGTCTCGCGGCGTCCTGCCGCAACGCTACTTTTCATGGTCTTCCCCCAGGTGCATGGCGTTGCGACCGTTCGATCATCAGTACCCATACGATGATGAGAGGACACGCGGCGAGAAAAATGAAGGCGATCGCTGCCCAAAGCGTGAATCCGTAAAGCCAGAGAATAGCCGCTCCAGCCAGAAGCCCGACAACCGGACAAAACCAGAGCAGGTGTTTAAGCTTTCGTCCCGGCTTTTCCTCAATGCGCGGAGAAGCAGATACCAGGCGGCTTTCCTTCGGCATTATCAGGCGCCCCCCGATTTTGGGCCAACCGAGGCGAAGAAGTTGTAGATCGGCGTAAAGACGATCGCGATGTACCAGCCGAAGACGAAGGACCAAACAAGGCCGATGAAGAAGCTCGGCCATGTGATCCATGTGAAGCCGGGCATCAGGTCGGACAGGAGCCGGTGCATGCCGGGATCCGACACCAGAAGACCGAAAAGCACGCAGAAAATGTAGGTAACGACGAAGAACGTCCCGAGGGTCATCCCCAGCGGAACAATCGCGATACGCTTTGTCTCGTTCATAACCACTCTCCTATGTCTCGACCCCATCGATCGATATGGTGCCGGCCCCGCGTGGGCTTCTTGATTCTGGAATCTCTGGCCTTGCCTCAAACTTGCACGGGATCGAAATGGGGGCGCTGATTCAGATCAACGCACCGCCCTCTCCCTTAGCAGCCGCCGGCGTCAGCTCACGATAATCCGGCCCTTCATGCCAACTTCGGAGTGGCCAATCAGGTTGCAGGAAAACTCGAAGGCTCCCGCCTCTGTGAAAGTCCAGACAATCTCCTTTGTCTCGCCGACATCGAGCGTGACGGTGTTGCCGGCCGAGGCGTGCATCGCCGCATGCTCCGGCGAGACAGGATCCATTCCCATCTCGGCCATGTGCCTCATCATCTTGCGCGCCGTTTCCTGATAGGCCGCGTCGCCGATCGTGAACTCATGCGGCTGTTCGCCATTGTTGACGATCACGAACCGCACCGTCTCGCCGACATTGAAGTTTAGCTCGGCTGTGTCGAACCTGATATCGGCGGATTCAATCTCGACGGTTCTTGTGACTTGCGCGGGCTCGCCCTTGTGGCCGAAGGCCGAAGTGT
Source organism: Parvibaculum sp. (assembly GCF_019635935.1). Taxonomy (NCBI): domain Bacteria; kingdom Pseudomonadati; phylum Pseudomonadota; class Alphaproteobacteria; order Hyphomicrobiales; family Parvibaculaceae; genus Parvibaculum; species Parvibaculum sp. The sequence continues at coordinate 814,619 of NZ_JAHBYN010000001.1, forward strand.
CGGCCATCTGCCGGTCCATCTCGCCCATCATCCCCTTCATGTCATGCCCCATCCCCGGCATGGATCCGTGGTCGTGACCTTTCTCCGAAGCGACCACCGGGCCAGTCAACAGACCGACGAGCGCCGCCATCAGAACCGAATTCCGGATTGTGTGTTTCATTGTTACATCTCCTTGAGGTTTGAATGATGTTCCGCCATGCCGACCTTTTTCACTGCGGGGGTGTGCCGTCAAAACCAGGCCCTCACACCGATGCGCAGGGTCGTGTCCTCGACATCGCCACCGGCAGAACGGGTGATCGATGCCGTTTTTCCAAGATCGCGCTCCCAAACGAGATCGACGTAGGGTGCGAACTTCCGAGTGACTTCGTAGCGAAGCTGAAGACCCGCCTCGATGCTGCTGAAGCCGGCGCCGACCCCGCGTTCGGGGACATCCTGTGCGAAGAGATTCAGCTCGACATGCGGTTCGGCGATCAGCTTCTGCGTGATCGGGAGATCGAAGCTCTGTTCGAAGCGCGCCGAAAAATCGCCTTTCGTCGAAAGAAAAGCGGTCACTTCCGTTTCAAAGAAATAAGGAGCGAGCCCCACGATACCCGCAGCGAGATAGGTTTCACCGCGGGGTTCGAAATCCTGCCGGACGCCGACCAGCAGGTCCCAGAAAGGATGGACATTCCGGCCATAGAAGAGCTGGGCTTCCGCCTCATGGAAGTCGCCGTCGGCAATCTCGCCCTCCGACCTTATCCAGAGGCGCTCGACATCACCACCGACCCAGCCATCGAGGTTCCAGTTCCACAGACCGCCACGCCTGTCGGCGTAGTCCACTTCCACCTTGATCATGTTGAAGAGATCGGGTCCATGATCGTCCGGCGCAGGTTCCTGTGCGTATGACGCCGAGGCGATTCCGACAGCGAGGATGAGAGCGAGCGCAAGGACGTTTTTCATCACATGCCTCCATGACCGGCATGCGACCCATGCGCCGCACCGTTTTTCGTGACACCGATCGGCACGACCGCACCATCCGGCGTAATCGCGCTTTCGGCCGTCTCCGGCGGCTCGACGATAAATGTCGTCATCATGCCCGACGCCATATGATAGAGCAGGTGGCAATGAAGCGGCCAGCCGCCGACCTCGCGCGCGGTCAGGACGACGGACACGGACTGCCCCGGCGGCACGATGACGGTATCCTTCAGCGGCCGACGATCCTTGCTGCCGGTTTCGAGCTCGAAGAACATGCCGTGCAGGTGCATCGGATGCGCCATCATCGTCTCGTTGACGAAGGTGAGACGAACGCGCTCGCCATAGCGCACCCGGATCGGCCGGGCCTCGACGAAGCGCGCATCGTCGAGCGTCCAGACATAACGTTCCATGTTGCCGGTGAGGCGCATTTCGATGGTGCGGGTCGGCTCGCTGTTGTCGACGTTGGGGCGAAGCGCGCGCAGGTCGCTGTAGGCCAGCACCCTTGCGTCCGGCGGGAAACCCGAGGCCCACCCGACCAGGCGGGTTTCCGACGCGTCCGCTTCCGCGCCAGCGTGCCCCATTCCGCTGTGATCCATGGTGCTATGGTCCATCGTGCTGTGGTCGACGGCGCCGGGATCATCCATCGCCCCCATGTCGTGACCGGCATGCGCGAGCCCCATATCGGCCATGCCGAGCAGCGCGCGGGGGCGCCGCTCAGGGATCGGTCCCGCCTCGCCTTCCGATGTCGCGAGCGTCGCGCGCGCGTAACCCGCGCGGTCGATTGACTCCGCGAACAGCGTGTAGGGCATGTCTTCCTTCGGCTCGACAATGACATCGTAACGCTCGGCAACACCGATCCTGAGTTCGTCGACCGGCACCGGGTTCACATCATTGCCGTCCGCCGCGACGACGGTCATTTTCAAGCCCGGAATCCGCACGTCGAAGAGCGTCATCGCCGAGCCGTTGATCAGGCGCAGGCGAATGCGTTCGCCTTTGCGGAAGAGAAAGGTCTCGTTCTCCGCCGGCGTGCTGCCGTTGACCAGGAAGGAATAGCCGGTGACATCGGCCAGATCGGTCGGGTCCATGCGCATGGCGCCCCATTCGAGGCGATCCTTCATGGTGGCGCCGAGGCCTGCGTCACGCGCGTCGCGGAAGAAATCGAGCAGCGTGCGCTTGTTGTAATTGTAGTAGCCGGGATCGGCCTTGAGATTGCGCAGCACCGCGTCGGAATTCTCGGGCGTGATGTCGCCCAGCAGAACGACGTAATCGCGATCCGCGCTGAAGGGCGATGGCTTTGCCGGCTCGATGACAATCGCGCCGAGCACCGTCTGATCCTGGGTGCCGGAATGGCTGTGATACCAGTAGGTGCCGCTTTGGCGGATCGGGAAGGTGTAGGTGTAGGATCCGCCCGGCGGAATGCCCATGAAGCCGTTAAAACCGGGTGCACCGTCCATGATGCCGGGGAGCAGCAGCCCGTGCCAATGCACCGATGTCGTTTCGTCGGTCTTGTTGACGACGGTGATCGTCGCGTCCTCACCCTCTTCAAGCCGCAGAGTCGGCCCCGGAACGCCGCCATTGATCACCATTTTCTCGACCGTCCGGCCGCCGACCTCGAGCCGTACCGTGTCGACGGTCAGGTGATATTCACCGGCGAGGGCCGGCGCGGCGCTGGGCAGCACCCAGAGCAGCGCGGCGCCGAGGATGGCGCTTGTCCATCCACGCATGAGAGGCGCAGGGCCGGAAAAAATTTTCGGAAACATCGTGAAGCACTCCATTCAATGGCAAAAAGGACGCAGGGGCGTCCCATTCCAGAGAATGGCGGCTCTAGATCAGCAGGCGCCCGGTGCGGACGAAGACTTCGGCATAGCTGTGAAGGGAATGCGTTCGTCGTTCCGGCGGCCCACGGGACGTGAAGGCACCGGCGGGCATCGCGAAAACCAGCGTCACCTGCGTCGGCCAGACGACGCTCTGCGATATCGGATCCGGCAGCGAGACCAAGGCGGGCAGCATCGCCGGAGACGACATCGCGATGGCGCAGGCGGTTTCGTCGTCAAGGCAACCTTCGGCGGACACACCATCCGGCTGCCCGTGAGCTTTATATGCGACAGCTTCATGGTGGCTGTGAGAGGCGGACACCGCAGTTGCCGACGCGGCGTTGGCGGAGGGCGCAGGCCAGCAATGGCCCAGCGCGATGAACACCACGCTCAGGACGTACAAAGCCGATATGTGTGCCCGGACCCGTTTCATGGCTTTACAATGCGACCTTCCACCATGGGAAGGTCAAGCAGAAAATCGCACAAGGGCGGTTTGCCGCAGCGTCACGGACAAGAGACAGGTCCTACTACCCAAGATCACGTCTGTTACTGCACGGGCGAGCACACAACACATTCCAAGTCTTTGAAACAAAAGGCGACTCGCTCAAATCCTTCATAGGTTAGTGCGCTCGACCTGATCTTGCGGCCTGCTTCATATCAGAAGCTGAAATCGAGGGTCCGGCAGCGATAATGTAGCGTTAGCGCCATAAACGGTCATCAACTTCAAGCTTCACATCGAGCACCTGGATACTTGGCCGGAACGATCAGACGCACGAATTTCTCGAAGACGTCGGTCCTTCTGCGCGTCTTCCGGCAACAGGGGAATCTGCCGCCACGGCCTTGTGAGAGACACCTCGGCCGCGGGGTTCCCCGTGGCTTCGTCTCAACAGAGCAAGCTCACTGGAGCTTGAAAGGCACGATTAGGAGGAGCATTCCGCCGACACAGTCTTCGAGCTCTCGCGTCACGCGCTCGAACTGTACAGGCTGAGTGGTAGCACGTTTATTCATGCCCTGCCGCGCAAAGATACACCGCACGCGATAGCGCAAAACGTCAACGCCACGCCGGTCATCGTGACAGCGGCGAAGGCGAGGCCCGCTTCGGGCGCGCGGGGGCTATTCCGAACTGAAGTGCACCGCCTAGGGACCATTCCCGAAACAGGCCTTACACTCAATTCCCACCAGCCCCTCGCGCCTCCTTCCCATGCACAAGCCGGTAGAGCGCGGGCAGCACCAGCAATGTCAGTATCGTCGAGGACAAGATGCCCCCGATGACGACGGTTGCGAGCGGCCGCTGGACCTCAGCGCCGGCGCCGACATTGAAGGCCATCGGCACAAAGCCGAGGCTGGCGACAAGCGCCGTCATCAGCACCGGCCGCAAGCGTGTCAGCGCGCCGTCGCGGATCGCGGCGTCGAGACCGATGCCGTCGGCGCGAAGCTGACGGATGAAGCTCAGCATCACCAGGCCGTTGAGGACCGCAACGCCCGACAGGGCGATGAAGCCGACGCCGGCCGAGATCGAGAGCGGCAGGCCGCGCAACAGCAAGGCCGCGACGCCGCCGGTCAGCGCCAGCGGCACGCCGGAAAAGACGATCGCGACGTCGCGCCATGACCGGAACAGGGCATAGAGCAAGCCCAGAATCAGCAGCAAGGCGGCCGGCACGACCAGCTGCAGGCGCTGCGCCGCCGATATCAGCTGTTCGAATGTGCCGCCATAGCTGACCCAGTAGCCGGACGGGATCTCGAATTCCACCTCCATGCGGTCGCGCAACTCGCTCACGAAGGAACCAAGATCGCGGCCGCGGACATTGGCGGTGACGACGACCCTTCGCTTGCCGTCCTCGCGGCTGATCTGGTTGGGACCGATCACGATCTCGATGGCCGCCAGGTTTTCGAGCGGCACGAATTCGCGCGGGCCCTGCCCCGACAGCGGCAGCGGCACGCGCAAGCGTCCGATCCGGTCGACATCGCGCCGCAGGTCCTCGGGCAGGCGCACGACGATGTCGAACCGCCTGTCGCCATCGAATATCTGTCCGGCCGTCCGGCCGCCGAGCGATATCGACACGACGTCCTGGACATCGCCGACATTGAGACCGTAGCGCGCCAGCGCCGCGCGGTCGGGCGTGATCTGCAGCACCGGCAAGCCGGTGATCTGCTCGATGCCGATATCGGCGGCACCGGGGATGCCGCTCACCACGCCCTCGACCGCCTCGCCCAGACGCAACAATTCATCGAGATCGTCGCCGAATATCTTGACCGCGACATCCGCCCGGACACCGGACAGAAGCTCGTTGAAGCGCATCTGGATCGGCTGGGTGAATTCGTAATTGTTGCCCGGAACGGCTTCGGCGGCTGCCTGCATTTCCGCCACGAGCTGCGCGCGCGGCTTTCGCGGGTCCGGCCATTCGCTGCGATCCTTCAGCATGATGAAGGTGTCGGCGACCGAGGGCGGCATCGGATCGGTCGCCACTTCGGCGGTGCCGATCTTGGTCACGATCCGTTCGACTTCCGGAAAGGGCGCAAGTTGCGCCTCGAGCGCCTGCTGCATCGCGATCGCCTGGCTGAGGCTCGTTCCCGGAATGCGCAGGGCATGGAGCGCGATATCGCCTTCGTCGAGATTGGGGATGAACTCCGAGCCCATCCGGCTCGCCGCCAGTGCCGACAGGACCACCAGGACGACCGCGCCGGCGATCATCGAGAGACGGAATTTCAGGGCCGCATCGAGGACCGGGGCATAGAGCCACCGCGCCCAGCCCATCAACCGGCTGTCCTTTTCCTCGACCTTTCCGGTGACGAACATGGCAACGGCCGCCGGGACGAAAGTCAGCGACAACAGCAGCGCGGCCGTCAACGCCATGACGACGGTGATCGCCATCGGATGGAACATCTTTCCCTCGACGCCGGTAAGCGCGAAGATCGGGACATAGACAAGGGTGATGATCGTCACGCCGAACAGCGAGGGCCGGATGACCTCGCTGGCGGCGGATGCCGTCAGCGCAAACCGCTCGTCGCGGTCGAGCAGCCGCCCCAGGCGGCGCTGCGCCTCGCCCAGCCGGCGCAGGCAGTTCTCGACGATGATGACCGCGCCGTCGACAATCAGCCCGAAATCGAGCGCGCCGAGGCTCATCAGATTGCCGGAGACCTTCGACTGGACCATGCCGGTGACCGTCAGCAGCATCGAGAAGGGAATGACGGCGGCCGTGATCAGGGCCGCGCGGATATTGCCGAGCAGCAGGAAGAGCACCACGATGACGAGCAGCGCACCCTCCAGAAGGTTCTTTTCCACCGTCCGGATCGTGCGTTCGACGAGGTCGGTGCGGTCATAGACCGCGACGGCCGCGACCCCGGGCGGCAGGGCCTTCGCCGCCTCGGCAAGCCGCGCGGCCGCGGCACGGGCCACGACGCGGCTGTTCTCGCCCGCCAGCATGAAGACCGTCCCGAGAACCACCTCGCGGCCGTTCTCGGTTGCCGCCCCCGTGCGCAATTCCTCGCCCGTATCGACGCCGGCAATATCGGCGATGCGGATCGGCACACCGGCGCGATGGGCGACGACGATCTGCTGCAGATCCCCGATCGCCGATGCCTGTCCGGGAATGCGGATCAGATATTGTTCGCCGTAGCGTTCCACATAGCCGGCGCCGACATTGGCGTTGTTGGCCTCGAGCGCGGCGACGACCTCGTTCATCGTCAGGCCATAGGCCGACAGCCGGTCCGGATGGGGCGTCACATGATACTGGCGCACGAAACCGCCGATGCTGTTGACCTCGGTGACGCCCGGCGTGTTCCGGAGCTGCGGACGGATGACCCAGTCCTGCAACGTCCTCAAGTCTTCGGGCGTGTAGGCGGTGCCGTCCGGTTTGCGCGCGTCGGGGTCTGCCTCCAGCGTGTACATGAAGATCTCGCCGAGACCCGTCGCGATGGGGCCCATTTCCGGGCTGATGCCTTCCGGCAGCTGGCTGCGCGCGCCCTGCAGCCGTTCGTTGACCAGCTGGCGGGCGAAATAGATGTCGGTGCCGTCGGCGAAGACGGCCGTGACCTGACTCAGTCCGTAGCGGGAAATCGAGCGCGTGTAGTGCAGGCCGGGCAGGCCCGCGATGGCCGTTTCGACCGGAAAGGTGATGCGCTGCTCCGCTTCGAGCGGCGTGAAGCCCGGCGCCTCGGTATTGATCTGGACCTGGACGTTGGTGATGTCGGGCGTGGCGTCGATCGGCAGACGCTGGAAGCTCCACACGCCGATGGCCGCGGAAAGCAGAACAAGCGCCAGCACCCCCCAGCGAAAGCGTATGGAGCCGGCGATGATGCGTTCGAGAAGTGGCGCGCGCGGCGCTTCGGGACCGGTGTGTACATCAATGGTCATGGCTGGCTCCCGACTTCTCGATATCGGCGCGGATCAGGAATGCGCCGTCGGTCACATATTCCGTGCCGGATTCAAGCCCGCCCAGAACCTCGGTCCATTCGGGCGTGCGCCGCCCGAGTTCAAGCATGCGCACCTCATAGGTGTCGCCGACCCTCGCATAGACGACGGTGAAGTCGCGGAAGCGCTGCAGTGCGCGGGTGCGGACGGCAAGCGGCACGTCCTCCGACGCCACCGCGACGGCGCCTTCCACGCTCATGCCGGGACGGAAATGCGCTGCGGCCGACGGCGGCAGAGCGACATGAGCAACAAGTGCCTGGCTGTTGCCGTCGGCGGCGGGCAGCACGACTTCGACCTGGCCCGTCGTCCGGGCCTCGTTCGAGAGACCGCGAATGTCGGCGGTCTGACCAACCCGGATCCTTTCGGCATCGCGGGGATAGACAAGAAGCTCGGCATGCAGCCGTGTCGGATCGGCGACGACAAGCATCGGACGGTCGCCCGCCAGGTCGCCGGTATTGGCGGTTTTCGCGACGACCACGCCGTTCATCGGTGCAAGGACCGCATAGGCCCGAAGACTGTGACTGGCCTCGATGCGGGCAAGAACCTGTCCCGCGCGCACGGCCTGCCCCAGTTCGGCCCGCATTTCCAGGATGCGGCCGGGATATTGAGCGCGAATCTCGCTCCGGCCTTCCGGTACGATTTCGATCCGTCCCGCAAGATCGACGAGATGGCTAACGGTTGCGGGGCCGGCGATTTCGGTTTCGATTCCGCCGGCGCTTGCGGCTTCCGCCGAAATGATCGTCCGTCCCTCATAGGAATCGTAGGACCATTCGTATTCGCGGCCGTCTTCGACCGCACGGACGCGCACATCGAAGGAATGCGGCTCGACGACGACGCCGTCGCCGCGCAAATAGTCTTCCTGCGGCGCGAATTCGAAGCGATCGACCCGCCCGCCGAGGCGGTGCAGTTCGATCCCGAGATCGACATCGGCCGGGGCGATGGGCTTGTCCGCCCGGTAGGCATAGACACGGAACTCCGGATCGGCGCCATCCTCGAAGATGGTGATTTCCAGCGCGAAATCATCGTCGCGGAGCATCCGGCCGCGATGGGGACCACGTTCATACTCCTGATCCGCCGAGATTTCGTGGCCATGGCCATGGCCGGAAGAAGGAGAATCGTCGCAGCCCGCAATCAGCACGAGTGTTGCGAACGCCGCCAGCAGGCGGCCGACAAGGGCATGAGTCATTGCTTGTGCTCTGTATTGGAAAGGAGGGAAACATGGCTGTCGCTCAGGCGATCGAGGCGCGCGCCGTCGAGATGAAAACGGCGGAGCAGTTCGATCCGGCGGGAACGGGCATCGGTCAGGGCGCGTTGGGCTTCCGTTACCTCAAGCAGCGTGAAGGCGGTGCCGCCCCGGTTGAACCCTTCGCGGACCAGCGCCGCCGCCCGTTCGAGCCGGGGAAGAACCTCGGCATCGAGCCGGCCGATTTCATCGGCACCGGCGGATCGCGCGGCGGTCAGGCGATCGATCTCGCGCTGCCGCCTGTTCCGCGCCGCGGCAATATCGATCTCCGCCGCCAGCTGTTCGGCCTGGGCCCGCTCGATATTGCCCCGATTGGTGTCGTAAACACCGAGAGGGATCGAAACCCCGAAAACCACCGCAACATCGTCATCGGCCGAGAAGTGACGAAGTCCCGCGCGCAACGAAACATCCTGGACGCTGTTGGCCCTCTCAAAGCGGACACGCGCGGCCGCCGTCTCACGCGCCGCCGTCAGGAGCGCGAGATCCGCGGAATCATCGTCGCGCGGCTCGCGCGCCGTGAGCCGGGTGAACCCGGTCTCGTCCAGCCGGAAATCCCCGTCCCCGCCCCAATAGGAGGCGAGCGTCGCGCGGGCCGCCCGCGCACTCCGGGCTGCCTGCTCGCTGTCGATCTGCGCCTGAGAGAGCGTTGCAAGGACGCGCTCATGCACGAACTGCGGATCGAGCGCCCGCTCGGCGCGGCGCCGAAACTCGCCTTCCAGCTGCTTGACCGCCACGAGACGGTCGTCCGCAAGCGCCGCCGCTGCCTGCGCTGCAAGGGCTTCGACCCAGGCAGACTGCACTTCGGCGGCCAGATCGAGAAGACTGGCGATCCTTCGCCTTTCCGCCTGCGCCAGTTCCGCCCCGGCGATATCCGTTCGGGCCTTTCTTTTGCCGCCACGCTCCCACAGCTCCTCGTAATAAAGCGTGGTCGACGTCTCATCGAAACGCGAATAATTGCCCGATCCGCCGAAATCCTCCATTTCGACACCGAGAACCGGATTGGGCCGCGTGCCGGCCTGGTCGAGATGGGCCTCGGCAGCCCGAATACGTGCGGCACCGGCTCTCGCCGTCGGGTCGAAGTCGATCGTCCGTGCGAGAACATCGGACAAGGTCAGCGTTTGAGGCTGTGCGTTGACGTCGGTCGCCGGGAACAGGGCGAGAAAGGCGATACCGAACGACAACGCAAGCCGGTAGAGCGCCAGACGGCGCGCATCGCGGATGAGCGGCATGATATGATCTCACAGGCAGGCGTAAATTGGTCCGCATCCGGAGATGCGGGCGATCAAACGCTGGCTGAGAGTTGTTTGGGAGGACGTTCGGGGCCGTGGACAGGCATACCGGAACGGGCCTGATCCGGCGCAACGGCCAGCCTGTCCTTGTTCCGGTCAATGCATATGCCGGCGCTGGCCCAGAGGGGCAAATTCGGTTGCCCGTCCCCGTGATGATGATGTTCGGGGCCTGCCGTGCCATCCAGAGACGCCTTGTCGATGCTCCCGTCGAAGGCGGCATCAAGCTGATTGACCGGATGATGATCGTGTTCGTCCGCCGCGTCCCACTGATGCTCCAGTTCGTGCAAGGCCTGCACGGTGGACGCCGCTGAAAAAGTGGCCATCAAGACGATGCACAGCACCGTCAAGACAGATTTCAGCGGGGATTGGCGGCGCGTCATGCGGTGATCCTATGGATGAAGCGCAGTGATGGCAAGATTCCGTAATCGACCATCGAGAGTCTCAAAGGCGAGTTCCGGGATGTTGAGCGTTTCGCTCATTCCGGCCCGAGGGTTTGGGCTAAGAGTGCCTCTTCAGTTAAGGCCGTATAATAGGGCCTCGGCGTAGGGCCGAAGTCGGGTTGGGCGGGGCGGCGGGAGGCAAGACTCATGTCCACCTCACCTGCCGATACATCGTCCGATACTTGACCTGAGCCCCAAGTTTCATCCAGTCGGAAGTAGAGTCTGTTGATCATTGAACTTGCCCCCAACCTTGGACCGGCCGGGCTGGTAAATTCCGGCTTCATCTGACGGCAGGCTGGCCGGGGTTGCCGGCCGGAAGATGAAGCCTGATCGGCACTTCGTTTCCGATCGCACTGTGCGGTCGGACCTCGTTGTAGTCTCTACGCCAAGCCTCGCATTTTGATCGCGCTTCGTCGAGGCTCAGGAACCAGTTGGCGTTCAGGCACTCCGCCCGGAACTTGCCATTGAGGCTTTCGATGAAGGCATTGTCCGTCGGTTTGCCTGGCCGTGAGAAGTCGAGCGTGACGCCCCGCATGAAGGCCCACAGATCGAGCTCGCGAGAGATGAACTCCGGGCCATTGTCGAGGCGGATCGTCTTCGGGTAACCCGCTTGTCGTGCCGCACGCTCAAGCGTGTCGACCACATCTGCCCCCTTGTAGCTAAAGCGCACATCGATCGCCGGCGAGAACCGCGTGAAGGTATCGACGACCGTGAGCACACGGATCTTCTTCCCGTCAAAGAGCTGGTCGTGGACGAAGTCCATTGCCCAGACCTGGTTGGGCTCTTGTGCCGGAGAGCGCCCCTCCCGCAGCTTCGCCTTGACCCGTCTCTTGGGAGACTTGTTCCGCAATTGCAGGCCCATCTCGCGATAGAGCCGGCAGACACGCTTTGCATTGACCTGCCATCCTTCCCGCTGAAGGAGAACATGGATGCGGCGATAACCATACCGCACCCGCGTCTCCGCGATCTCCCTGATCCGCTGCTTGAGTGCCGTCGGGTCGTCACGCTTCGACCGGTAGTGATAGGTCGACCGGTCAACGGGCACCGCCTGGCATGCGCGGCGTATGCTGACCTGCCAGACCGATCGAACATGGTCGACCAGCCGCCGCTTCCGGGCAGGCCTCAGATTTTTCGGCGGATGACGTCCTGCAGCATCTCCTTGTCCAGAGAGAGGTCAGCCACCAGCTTCTTCAGCCGCTGGTTCTCCTCCTCAAGCTGCTTCAGGCGCTTCATCTCCGATGGCATCAGACCGCCATACTTCTTGCGCCAGTTGTAATAGGTCGCTTCGGAAATCCCCGCCTTCCGGCAGACCTCCCCGACCGTCGTCCCTTCCTCTACCTGGCGCAAAACGAACGCTATCTGCTGCTCGCTGAACTTCGTCTTCTTCATGGAAAATCCTCCGCTCGGCCAGGAACGGTAAATTAGAATTTTCCAGCTTCAAACGGTCCAGTTTCCGGGGAGCAGGTCAAGCTGATATCAACATTTACCGCACGGGCGGTAGAAGCTAACGCCGCTTTCTGCCGCCCTTGAGCGTCTCCGGTTCGCGCTCTCCTGCTTTCGGTTTTTCAAAAAACCGAACAATCTCAATATCCAGAGCGATAGCCAATCTTTCCAATACCGCGACGGTCGGATTCTCCAAACCACGCTCGACTCGACTGACATAAGTCCGATCAACTTGTGCGTCTACCGCCAATGCCTCCTGGGAAAGCCCACGACGGACTCTAAGTTTTCTGAGATTTCTGGCAACCAGTGACCGGGCATGCATAACCCGAACTTCACAAGGAGAGACTGATTAAACCACGGACTTTAGTCCTACCTTTTGTCGTCCAGTTAATTTCTGCACTATTGAGACGCTGATCTGAGCTCCGAGTTTCATCCAGTAGGGCTCCCGCAAAAAGCCGTCCCGCAGCGTCAATACAGTTGATCGGCTATTTCTCTTAGGATTGCTGATGCTTCAGCCGTCCGACCTGCCTTTAGATGGCGCGCAGCTTTTTGTAGAACTTTGTGATGTTCGAGACGTCGCACGAGCGTGTTCTCATGCAGCTCAAGTTGGCGCAGTCGGGTCGCCAATTTTTCCGCCTTGGCTGCGTCGGAAATGCGAATGCGACGATTGAGCACGTAGGTCAGATAGGGCCGAAGCGACGTTGAACTCGAATGGCCCATCATCTCGGCCGCCTTGACGAGAATTGTCTCGATCCAACTCGACTCCGAACCGACCATTCCGTCGTCGAAGATTGCGTCTACCAACGTCTCAATGGTGCGTACCGCGTACCGGGCGCGGAGGCGATGGATGCTGGCGCGCGCAACTCCCGCCTTCCTGAACGTTTGGCGACCAATCGAGGTCACACTGTCGAGATGCAGGGGCATTCCAGTGGTACTGGACAGGAATATCTCGTCTGGCTCGCGATAGCCTACGAAGGTCTTGAGGCAATGCGAAACGATGTCACGGCGTCCGAACTGTATATAGTCGAGCGTGCGGATGAGTAGGTCTGGTGGGACGTGTAGAGGCTTCGACCTGCCACCTTTGCGCTCGACCACGACGGTCCAAGGTTCGTCCCGCTCAATCAAGTCGGCAAGCTGGTCGCTTGTGGGCATGTGCGACTTGCCCACGCGCATGAACTCTGCGCGACGTGGCCCCGCCTCCTCGGCCCACGAGAACATTAGTGAGTCCCGCTCACCGTGCAGGCGCTCGACCGCGACCTCGTGCAGGTCGCGGATTTCCTCTTCCGTCGGCGTATGGCGGACATGAGCACTCTGGCTCGGCTCGCTGAGCGTCAGCGGTGTCGTCCAACTACCGTAGACGCGACCGAGCCGTCCTTTGGTATAGCCGCGCTTGGCGCTGATTGGAAACACGACATGCGCCATCTGAGCGGGGAGTTCGTCCTCGGCGTAGATGCCAACCTGGAACCGGATCCGCCTGTTCTCCTCGGCCCAGCGGTAGAAGGCGAAGATCGTCTTCAGTGACATGTTCACGCGGCCGATGGAGACCCTCTGGGCGCGGCGCAGGTGCTCGCGCCATGCTATCAGGAATTCGTCGTCCACCGACTGCCAGGTCCTGCCGCGCTGCCGGCAGAAGCGTAGAAACGGTCGAATGACCTTGGCATACTCCCGCGCGCTGCTGGCGGCCACGCCGTAGTCGACCACAACGGTACGGAACCAGTCGGAGGCGGCCTCGTCGATGCCATCGGGCCAGACCAGCGTCGGAACATCGGCCCAGGACTGCCCCTTGATCTTGCAGCTCGCGTTGGTGCGGACGATGAGACCGAGTGAAGGATCCGGTTCAGCCATGCTCACTCTCCTCGTAAACGAGCATTTCGCGGCGGCCTGCACGACAACACGGCATCGAGGCGCTTCTATTAGGACGCGGAAGGTCACTCATCTCGGCGGACTGGCTACGGCCGCCTGGTTCACGTCCTGGCTAAGCATGCGATCCGTGTCGGCAAGAAGTAGCTTGATCTTCGGATTTTGAGTGGTAACGGCGGGTTGGGAGCCGATCTTCTCAACAAGGTAGTTGCGTCGAAACCGCTTGCCGTCCACCGCCCGCTCTCGCTCCACCGGATTGGCGAGCGCCTCGGCAACGACCTGCTTGGCGCGTTCGAAGTACACGCGGCCGCGATCGGGGTTGGACAGTGTCGATAGATCCACCGTCCATATGTTCTCAATGTCGGCGAACCTCATTCCACCACCTTCAACCCCTTGTGCGTCGCAAGCTGGCGACGGAGATCCGCAATGAGCTCATCCTTCTGCTTATTCTCCTCAAGCAACATGATGCTTCGTATCTCTGCGGCATCGGCGCGCTTCTTCTCATGTAGCCGCTGATCGCGTTCGGAATGCCACTGCGACACTGCCGCCTCAAGCTGTCTGTCAAAGGCCTTGCGATCGAACTTCGTCGTTGTCGCGACCGGGACCAACGTCGACTGTCCCTTGGATTTCCCGAACCGGTTCTTCAGGGCGGTAAGGAGACCGGCGACGTCGCGCACCAGGCTGCCATGCAGAGTATGAGTCGTCGTGAACTCGTTGGGCGAGACGATGGGCAGGATGCCAAGTTCGACATCATCCCACACACGCGCGGCCTTCAAGCTCTTTGGAATAACCTTGCCGGCAGGTATACCCTCGCGCAGCCATTCGCGCAGGACCTCGAGTCTTCGTTCAATCCGCTGTTCCACGGTTTGGCGTTTCAACCCGGCTTCGGCGACGAGGTCGGTGACCGTGGAATGTGGGCCGGTCATCCCTTTTCCTCCTCATCGTGCGCTGCCCTCTGGATCGGGCTTGCGTTATCGTATCTAGCGTCCCGCACTTGCCGCAGCTCGACCATTCGCGCTTCTTCGAGTGCACCGAACAGAGTGCCAGCGCGCGGCTTGGACGCGGATGCGGCCTCAAGGTGGAGCACCTCGGCGTTGACGAAGGGCTGGCGTGCGCCTTCCGTCACGGCATGCGGGCAGATCGAGCAGACCGAGGGACCGGCACGCGCGAAATCGGGTCCGACCGCATCCGCGTCCGGCCACTGTCGACGGCATGCCGCCGAAGTAGCCGCATCGCGCGTTCTGGGGCAGGAGCATGTGACCCAAGGTTTCGGCGTCAGAACCAGACCCTGCCGCTGCATAATGAGCGCGAGGCTGGCACCGACACGTTCGGGGGAGGCAATCTGGAGTTTCCTCCGAAACATGTCGACGAGACGCTGAGCGGTCTTCTTCAGGCGCTCGCCCGCCGCGCCAGACACCGACCGTTCTCCAGCGGCAATGGACCGAGCGACGTGGCCCGTGTAGTCCCATTCGACGTCGGTCCAAAGCGCGGCGACTTCGGGATCCTGAGTTACGTAGCGCTTCGTCATCTCCAAACTGAAGTGCCGAAGGTGGTGCGACAACGCCTCGATCGTTGCCCCCTCGAAGCGATAGAAGTACAGGACGGCGAAGAAGCGCCGAAACTGGTGGGGATGCCAGTGCCATGCTACTGCCGGGCCGCCGCGCGGACGATGGAGCGGGACCTTCACGGCCGCAGCAAATTCGTCCAGGTACCGGCCAACATCGAGGCGCATCGTTTCACCATCAGGGCGCAGCCACTGGAACAAATGGTCGGTACCAGTCTCACTCCGCGCCGCCGTACTGATGGCCATCATGACCTCGACTGCCCGTGCCACCAGACTCGGTACCGGAATCCACTCCTTCCTCTGTAATGTCTTCTCGATATAGACGTTCAGCCACCAGCCGGATTGTTCATCGCCACGAAGGCAACCGTCCCGCAAGTCGTCGATCTCCTCGTCGCGACGCGCGGTGAATGCGGCGATAACGATCCAGCAGGCGGCCGTCATGTGAAAAACGTCAGATCGATCTCCTGAGCAGATCCTCAGCATCTGACCGCGATCGAAGATCCAGCGGGCGGAATGCTCAAGGAGGTGGAGCGCGAGCATCGGTGGCGGGATCGGTGTGCGCGCGACTCCTACGCCCTTCACGACCGCGACTCGCGCCGCGCCACGCGGAAAGGGCTTGAACGAGATCGCCTCCGCCGCGATGCGGCGTCGCATGGCGTGAAGCTGCTCGAGTGGGTCCAGCCACCGCTGCATCGATTGGACTGACACGTTTGGCAGCGGCTTGAGATTGTTTGCATGACTGCGCGTCTTCAACCCGTTGGCTTTGGCCGCCCGGGCGATAAGTATAGCAACGCGCGGCAGCACTTTGGCGTTGGAGGGCAGGTTGCATGCGGCCAAGACCAGACTCGAATGAATGTTTGTCGTCCTCGCTCCTGATGAAGAGATGACATACCGTGGAAGCCCGCCGAAAGGCGTGGAATTAGCGGCGTTCGCCTCCGAAAGCTCACGTAAATACACTTCGAGTCGTTCCGAGGCACGGAGGACCGCATCGGCACCGTAGCGGCATTCCTCGATCAATTGCTCAACATCATATGGCTGGAGGTGCGCAAATGACCAAATGTTGCGGATGGTGAGCGCATGGGCGAGGTTCATCAGATTCCTCACCATAGACGCGTGGGTGTATGCGTCGTCGATGCGACTGAACCGGGGGTCGCGCAGCCACCAAGCATATTCCTTGATCGTCGCGCAGAGCCGGTCTGCATCCACCAAGAGTCGACCGTCGGCCAACCTGAAGCGGAAATCGATCGTCGCCGTCCTCTTGAGATCGCGGGTATCAGAGACCCTCCACACCGATTCGGAGTAGGCGTTATGCAGCCAAGGCGCGCGACGTTGCTCATCAATACCGGAGGAAGCCGGCGGGGCGCCCTGAAACGTGATGGAAGGCTGACGAATCATGCGGATCACCAAGGCCGGGGCGCTACGTAGCCGGGCAGCGCGGATATCTCGTCAGCCCGTCGTTGCGCATTCTTCCATATTCTGATCATGGGTCCGCGCACCATTTTCTCCTCGACGACGTCGGTGAGGCAAAGCCACGGAAGCCAAATTTCGTCCCACCGTTCGGGACGGTCGCGTTCCCATTCGGGCTGAAAGGCTCGCAGCGATCTTTGCCAGAGCTGCAGGGTGGCGATGGCCTCGATCTCGGCCACGATGAGCAGGTTCGGGCAATCGTTCCAGCAATCGAGCGTCGAGCACGTCTCACCATGCTCTCCTGGACGGCCGCGCTGATCCATACAGAAGGTGCCGAGCCCCGTTGCGCGCAGATGGCCCAACCGCGCCTCGAACTGCTCAACGGTGATGCCGAGCTTTGACGCTGCATCCTCGATGCCGGACATGACGAGCGTCTCGAAGGCTTCCTGGAAGCGTCGGATGTTCTCGTCGTACAGGAGCCTGGTCGGCCACTTCTGCTGATAACCTTGTGACACAACGAGACCATGCTGGCCTATGGCCATACCAGCGGCGAGCCGTCCGTCGTCTCCGAGTGCGGCATGCAGGAGTACGCTCGGCCGGATCATGCTGGGGACGAGGCTGATAGCTTCCAAGCCCGGCGTGGATGCAACGAAACTTTTGAACCAGTATGTGTACCAGTGCGAAGTCATCAACTGCACACGCTTGCCAATCCGCATGAGGAACAATCTGTCGGTGTCGTCAGAGGCCGCGCACGCTTGCAGCCGTCCGCCAGCCGACAATAACCACTCAATGGCGCGGACGGCAGGCGAGGTGTCCGGCAGGTCGACTATGATCGGCTTGCCTTGCGCCCGTGCCTTATACCCGGTGATACGACGATACCCCTTTAGGTCGCTGGACTCGATGCACTCGCGGTCAAGCGTGCGACCGACACTCACATTCGCTCCGCTCTCGATGAGGTACAAGGTGAGGATAGCGCCGACCGTCTCCGGATCGGGGTGTAGCATTGGCACTATGGTCTGCACGCCGCCATACTCAAGGTAACGCTTGGAAAAAAACTGCCCATAGGCACCGACATTCGCGCCGCCGCGCGGCGGAATTCCGCGATGTCGCTGGATGATGAGACTCAGCAGATTGGCGATACCTTGCTGCACCTGACCATCGGCCGCTTCCGTGGGGTTCGGGAAAAAGCTGCGGACAAGCTGGTACCGTTCGTAATTGGTGAGGGCGCCTCCGATGTAATCGGCCTCGAATCTGGCTCCGTCGATCTGAGCAAGGGAGAGGAGCTCGCGCCCGCGCTGATGCACTTCGACGGCCGCGTCGACGATGGCTGTCGCGCATGTGCGGAGAACATTTAGACGTCGCTCCAGGACGAGGCGGATTGCTGCGACGGGATCGGCGGGTAAATCTCGCGAAGCGCCGATCTCGATGGCGAGCCCGTTGATGAACTGGTCCGATTCCTCCATGCCGAGGTCGGTGCCCGAGCCCCTGCACACTTCCAAGTAACGATCCCGGGCGAAAGCTACGTAGTCGGCCTCGGCCCTGTTTCGATCGACAGGTCCCGCTTCGGCGACGCTCGGCCGGTGTTTGTTGCGATACCGGCCGTATTTGACGCCGGGTAGCGGCGTCGACGTGGCTGGCACCACACGTCCGGAGGAAAGGCCGTCGAGCATTGTGCGGAGCTGAGCGATCGCACTGTCGATCGCCCTGTCTGCGGTGCCACCGGCCGCGATGCCCGTGACCAGGTGTTCGCGGTAGGCAAAAAGCGCGTCCTCCCACTCGCCAGCCGTCAGCACCCGACCGCGCCCGGTCGCTTCGGCGACGACAGCGCGACAGTGCGGGTTCGAGCTCAAACCTATCCACTTGAGCGCTTTGAAGAGCTGCAGGTAGGGGCCTTTCGCTTCCGCCCATCCGACCGCGACCTGCTTGAAACGGATGCCGACGCGTTCGAGGAAGCGTGTGGGCCAGATCGGCGCCAGGTCACTGAAATGAAAAACGCGTCCGTGTAAGAACGGATCGATTTTGCTCGCCTCGACTTCGGCCATGATCTCTGCTTGGCGCGCGGCAATAGCATCGGCGAATGGCTTGTCTCGGAACCTGATATTCGGGACTTGGGTCACCTTCGCAAGCTCACTCAGATTGAGGGTCATCCGGTCCTTGTTGAGCGTCGGCCGGCCGGCCAAGGCCGCCCGGATACGATCGAGTTCCTCCTGTTTCACGAGCGGCAGATAGCCTTCGTGCTCCACGCGGGCGTCGAACTCATCGAACAGGGCGCGAATGGCAGCGTGACGCACCATGAAAGTGCCGCCGCGCAGCCCGAAGTATGTCTGAAAGACGGTACGATCCAGTTTGCCATTGCGAATCCCGAGTTCGCGGGCGTCATAGGCAGCGGTGAGCCACTCGCGCATCGCTGAGAGGTGGCGCAGGGGCCCGGTCGCAATGCCAAGTTCGCGCTCATATTCAGCAAATACGGGGCCAAACCGGGTCAGCGCGCTCTGGGTGCAGTCGAGCAGCTTTGCATAATGGGTGCGGCTGATCTTGTTTCGGCGAGAGGTGACAATGGCATTGGTGGCGCGATCACGGTCGATCAACGCGCGTAGCCGCCCCTCGCTCAACTTGCCGCGCACGCTGCCGACGGCTGCAGGGGATTTGGTCCTAGTCGCCATATCCAATCCTAGATCGCGACGTCGGCCTTGATCGCGGAGTGAGGCGAGTAGCCCTCCACCTCGAAATCCTCAATCCGATAGTCGTCGATGCTCGCCGCGTGACGGGTGAGCCTCATCCGAGGGAATGGGCGCGGCTCGCGTGCGAGTTGCTCGCGCGCCTGATCAAGATGGTTGAGGTACAGGTGGATGTCGCCGCCAACCCAAATCAACTCCCCGGGGCGCAGGTTGGCCTGCTGAGCGAGCATAAGTTGGAGAGCGGCAGCCCCGACGTAATTGAATGCAGCCCCAAGCAGAAGATCGACCGATCTCTGAAACAATAGGCAATTGAGCCGCCCGTCGGACGTCACATGGTACTGGTAAACCATGTGGCACGGTGGCAGCGCCATCGCGCCGAGATCGGCGACGTTCCAGCCATGGAAAAGCATGCGGCGACTCGCGGGGTTCTCACGAACCGTCCGAATGAGATCCGCGATCTGGTCGTATTCGCGACCATCAGCGCCCAACCACCGCCGCCACTGCCTCCCGTACACGGGTCCGAGCTCACCCCAGCGGGCGGCAAAAGCATCGTCATCGAGGATTCGCCGCTCGAACTCATCTTGGGAGACGTTCTCGCCCGTCTCGCGTCGATAAGCGGCAAGCGGCCAGTCGGTCCAGATACGGACGTTCTCGCGGATCAGCGGCTGAATGTTGGTACCACCGGTGAGGAACCAGAGCATCTCCTTTACGGCGGTCTTCCAGTAGACCCGCTTGGTCGTAAGGATTGGAGCGGTCCCGTCCGCTAGGTTAAAGCGGACCATGGCACCGAAGATCGAGCGCGTACCAACGCCCGTACGGTCGATGCGCTCGTCTCCCCGTTCAAGCACATGCTCGAGAAGATCGAGATACTGATATTCTGGGTGCCGCATTCGCACTTCTCCGACCTGAGCGTAAAAAAGGGCTCAAATATGGGACACCATAGCCCTGATGGGGAACATAAATCGAACGCAGCATGTCTTTCATTCATCGACAATAGCTATATCAATATATAACTATATGAAATACATCACATTATTTCATTTATTTCGGGCGCTATGCCAGAAAAGAAGCCCACGCCGAGGAAAATATCGGCCGAACGCTGGTAGAGCTGGCAGGAGAGCTTGCCGTCCGCGACATAGAACTGGAACAGGCAATGGCAGGGCGGCAGCGCCATGTGATCGACATCGGCGACATTCCACGCCGAAACGATCAGCCGCCGCGAATCCGGGTTGCTGCGAATCTGTTCCAGCAGATTCTTGATCTGGTCGATCCTTGTGCCGTCCGGCGCCGGCCAGGAGCGCCACTGATGTCCGTAGACGGGGCCGAGATCGCCCTTCGCGTCCGCCCAATCGTCCCAGATGCTGACGCCATTGGCTTTGAGGTAAGCGATGTTGGTGTCGCCGGCGAGAAACCAGAGCAACTCATGCACGATCGATTTCAGATGCAGCTTCTTCGTCGTCACCAGCGGAAATCCGTCGGCGAGATCGAAACGCATCTGATGGCCGAATATGCTGCGCGTGCCCGTGCCGGTGCGGTCGGTCTTGGTCACGCCCGTGTCGCGCGCAAGGCGCATGAGGTCGAGATACTGTTTCATCGCTGGTCCTGAGATTCGGCCCGCCATTCTAGCCCGAAGCTCGCCGCCCCCGCCACCGCGCGGCAAATCCCGTCACAAGCCTGTGATTATCTGTGGAAAATCTGGCCGCGACGCCCGTCCCGCGCCAGAATGGCCGCAAAACACCAGGGGGCAAGGGAGATTCCATGAAACGCATCCTGCTCGGTCTCGGCGCGGTACTCGTCGTGGCCGTCATCGCCGCGCTCGCCGCCCTGCCCGGCTTCGTCGAGGGTCAGATCAACCGCATGGTCGATGTCGGCCCCCTCGAAGCGAGCGAGGAGGCCGCCCGCCATCACGCGCGGCTGAACGTCGTCGATCTCCATGCCGACACGCTGCTTTGGGCGAGAGACCCGCTGGAGCGCGCCAACCGCGGCCATGTCGATTTGCCCCGCCTTGTCGACGGCAACGTGACGCTGCAGGTCTTCTCGGTGGTGACGAAAGTGCCACGCAGCCAACGCCACACCGGCACAGATGCAAACTCCGACGTCATCACGCTGCTGGCGATGGCGCAGCGCTGGCCGGCGCGCACCTGGGACAGTCTCTTCGAGCGCGCACTCTACCAGGCCGAGAAGCTGCACCGCGCCGAGGCCGCTGCGCCGGAGGAATTACGCATCATTCGCACCGTCGCCGACATCGACGCGTTGCTGGCCGCGCGCGACGGCAGCCGCCCGGTCGGCGGCTTGCTCGCCACCGAAGGCTCGCACCCGCTGGAAGGCAAGCTCGAAAACATAGAGGCGCTCTACAACGCCGGCTACCGGATGATGGGCCTTCAACACTTCTTCGACAACGAGCTCGGCGGCTCGTTGCATGGACTTTCATCCGGCGGCCTCACCGAATTCGGCAAGGAAGCCGTGCGTGAAATGGAACGCCTCGGCATCATCGTCGATGTCGCCCATTCCTCGCATGCGGTCGTTGAGGATGTGCTCGACATCGCGACGCGGCCCCTCGTCATCTCCCATACCGGCATCAAGGGCGCCTGCAACAGCCCGCGCAACATCGACGATGCGCTGATGAAGCGCGTCGCGGAAGCCGGCGGCCTCATCGGCATGGGCTACTGGAAAAGCGCGATTTGCGACCCGGCGCCCGAAGGCGTCGTCCGCGCGATCCGCTACGCGATCGACGAGCTCGGTGTCGATCACGTCGCGCTCGGCTCGGATTACGACGGCGCCGTGCCGGTCGCCTTCGACACGTCCGAACTGGCGTTGCTGACCGGCGCCATGCGCGATGCGGATTTCACCGAAGAGGAAATCGAAAAGGTGATGGGCGGCAACGCGCTTCGCCTCTTCCGCGAATTGCTGCCCGCTGAATAGGCATCACACCGGCAGGTAGCGGAACCGCCCGTTGACGGGAAAGCGCGTCAGAATATCGGCATATTCCGCGCCGCCGCCGATATTGTGGATGACATAGTGGCGTCCGGCGCCGCGCACTCGACTGTCCGACACCACCGAAATATGCGGCAGGCGCCCGCCGATCGTCTGCGTCACCAGATCGCCGGACATGAGTGGTTCGCCGTCCGCCAGCGCCGCGCCCTGCCGCCGGAAATAGGCCGCGAGGTTCGGCACCCGCCGGTGGTCGATATTGCGGTCGGGCCGCGTGAGGCCCCAATTGGCCGGATAGGCGCTGAAATTGGCCGCCATGTCCTCATGCACGAGGCGTTGCAGGTCGGCGCCCAGCGCCGCGCGATAGGCGCGCACGACGACATCCGTGCAGACGCCGCGCTCGGGCTCGACATCGCCGCCCGGATAGGCAAGTCGGCGATAGGCGCCGTCATAAAAGAGCGTCACCCCGATCTGCGCCCGCGCCGCCTCGACAAGCTTCGCAGCCGCCTCCACAGGCTCCGCCGCAAGCCGCGCCGGCAGCGCCAGCACCGGCGGCAACGCGGCCAGCCCCAAAACCACGGAACGGCGCGAAATCATGCGTTTTCCTCTCAAATCCTGCCCGCCGGAAGGATCGCCGCCGATTTCGCCGGAATTGAGGTTCAAATAAGGAATTTCACGCCTATATTAGAGGGGCCGGTGGGATTTCCCGCTCGGCTATGGCGATAAACGGACTGTGGAATAAGCCATTCGGACCCGGGGGCAGTACCCGGCGCCTCCACCAAATTCTCCCTGTCGCGGCAGGGACCTTGGGGGCGAAACAGGATCGACGAGGGTGTAAAGACAGTTTTTTTGCCCGGCATGGTTCCGCCGTCATCGGGCCGTTTTATAGTTGCCAACGACAACTATGCTGAGGCGCGTCTCGCTGCTTAATGCAGTGCGATAGCTTCAAATCAAGTCCCTGGCTTTAGCCGGTCAGGGCGGGGTTCGGGGGTACCTGGCAACAGAAACCCCCACTTTTATCCGCACAAGCCCTGCCCGGTTGAATGACCCGCCTTAAGAGCGGTGTCATGCGGGCCACACTCACGGAATCTTGTAGCGCCGCGCGGTGCGAAACGCCGCTTCGTCTGGATTTCGCCGCCAATCGCTGTTTGAATCGTCCTGCATAAAAAGTGCGACTCACTCGCCACCGGGAGCTGATTTTGGCCGAAGACCTGATGCGATACGACATGCTGGCGCAGGAAGCGCTGAAAGGCGTCGTGCGCCGCGCGCTCCGCATCGCCCGCGACCAGGGCCTGCCGGGCGAGCATCACTTCTACATCTCATTCCGCACAGGCGCGCCCGGTGTCGAGATTTCGCCGAAGCTCAAGGCGCAATACCCCGAGGAAATGACGATCGTCCTCCAGCACCAGTTCTGGAATCTCGAAGTCAGCGAGGAACGTTTCTCGGTCGACCTCACCTTCAACAAGATTCCCGAAAAGCTGGTCGTTCCTTTTTCGGCGGTGCAGGGCTTCTTCGATCCGAGCGTCCAGTTCGGACTGCAGTTCCAGGTCGACGGCGCGGCAAAGCCGGCCGCCGCCGAAGCCTCCGCGCCCGCCGAACCGGCGCCCAAGCCCGAAGGCGACGGCGAAGTCGTCAGCCTCGACGCTTTCCGAAAGAAATGAGCGGCCTGCTCTACCCGATCGTCAAGGCGGCGCTCTCCGGCATCATCATCATGCTCGTTTCGGAAATTGCCCGGCGCTACGCGGCGCTGGGCGCGCTGATCGCGTCGCTGCCGCTGATCTCTCTTCTCGCGATCATCTGGCTCTGGAACGACACGGGCGACGCCGAACGCATCGCCGCGCATGCCGAAGCCACCTTCTGGTATGTCTTGCCAACCCTGCCGATGTTTCTGGCCCTGCCGCTGATGCTCCGCGGCGGCATGGAGTTCTGGACGGCGCTCGGCATCGCCTGCGCCATGACCATCGCGCTCTATCTGGCCGCAATCTGGATTGCCTCGTTCTTCGGCGTAAAACTTTAGGACATCGCGCCCGCCTTGGCGCACCCTGCCCGCCATGCTAAACCGGCGCCCATCGAATTCCTGCCTGCTGGAGCGCACCCGATGGCCGACAAGCCCAAAACCCGCACCGAAACCGACACCTTCGGACCGATCGATGTCGCCGCCGACCGTTATTGGGGCGCACAGGCGCAGCGCAGTCTCGGCAATTTCAAAATCGGTTGGGAAAAGCAGCCGCTACCCGTCGTCCGCGCGCTGGGCATCGTCAAGCGCGCGGCCGCCGAAGCCAACATGGAACTCGGCCGCCTCGACCCCGCCATCGGCAAGGCCGTTGTGCAGGCCGCACAGGAAGTGATCGAGGGCAAGCTCGACGACCATTTCCCCCTCGTCGTCTGGCAGACCGGCTCCGGCACCCAGTCCAACATGAACGCCAACGAGGTGATTTCGAACCGCGCCATCGAAATCATGGGCGGCGAAATGGGCTCCAAGAAGCCCGTACATCCGAACGACCACGTCAATATGAGCCAGTCGTCGAACGACACCTACCCGACGGCCATGCATGTCGCCTGCGCGGAGGAAATTCACCACCGCCTGCTGCCCGCGCTGCAGAAGCTGCGCAACGCGCTCAACGACAAGGCGCAAGCCTGGAACCATATCGTCAAGATCGGCCGCACCCACACGCAGGACGCGACGCCGCTGACGCTCGGC
The DNA here is from genome assembly GCF_019635935.1 of Parvibaculum sp. Classification (NCBI taxonomy): domain Bacteria; kingdom Pseudomonadati; phylum Pseudomonadota; class Alphaproteobacteria; order Hyphomicrobiales; family Parvibaculaceae; genus Parvibaculum; species Parvibaculum sp. Next base: position 839,354 of record NZ_JAHBYN010000001.1, read on the forward strand.
CAGGAATTTTCCGGCTACACCGCGCAGGTCGAAAACGGCATCGCCCGCATCGAACAGACGCTGCCGAAGCTGATGGAGCTGGCGCAGGGCGGCACGGCCGTCGGCACCGGCCTCAACGCGCCTGTCGGCTTTGCCGAGAAGGTTGCCGACAGGATCGCCGCCATCACGCATCTGCCGTTCAAGACCGCGCCCAACAAGTTCGAGGCGCTGGCCGCCCATGACGCGATGGTCTTCAGCCACGGCGCGATCAACACCGTTGCCGCCTCGCTCTTCAAGATCGCCAATGACATTCGCCTGCTCGGCTCCGGCCCCCGCTCCGGCCTCGGCGAACTGGCGCTGCCCGAAAACGAACCCGGCTCCTCGATCATGCCGGGCAAGGTCAACCCGACCCAGTGCGAGGCGCTGACGCAGGTCTGCGTGCAGATATTCGGCAACCATGCCGCGCTGACATTCGCGGGCAGCCAGGGCCATTTCGAACTGAACGTCTACAACCCGGTGATGGCCTATAATTTCCTGCAATCGGTGCGACTGATGGCGGACGCGGCGGTGAGTTTCACCGACAATTGCGTCGTCGGCATTGAGCCGCGCGAGGACAACATCAAGGCGGCGCTCGAACGCTCGCTGATGCTGGTCACCGCGCTCGCCCCGAAAATCGGCTACGACAACGCCGCGAAGATCGCCAAGACCGCGCACAAGAACGGAACGACCTTGCGCGAGGAGGCGGTCGGCGGCGGCTACGTGACCGAAGCCGAATTCGACGCCATCGTCCGGCCCGAAAAGATGATCGCGCCGGAGTAACGCTGCGACGGAAAATGACCGACGAGATCAAGCGCTCCGTCACCATTGCCGGCCATCGCACCAGCATCTCGCTGGAACGGCCCTTCTGGGACGCGCTGAAGGAACTCGCCTGCTCGGAAAAGACGTCGGTCAACGATCTCGTGCGCCGCATCGACGCGAGCCGCGGCGGCAAGGGCACGCTCTCGGCCGCCGTCCGCCTTTATGTGCTTGACGGCATGCGCAAGCGAAGCGACGGAAGCTGCAACACCTGATCTATTGTGTGAATGCCGGACGCCGTGGCGGTGGCGGTGGCGGTGGCGCGGCCCGCGTTTCCGCCGGCAGGCCCATCAGTTCGCGTAGTTCGCGCGTGGTGCCGCCCGCTTCCTTCAGACTCTCCGCCAGCAGCCGCTCGGCAACGAACGCCTGCAGATCGAGCATTTGCTTCTTTACGTCGATTTTGCCGCCGCGCCCCGTTGCAACAATCGAGAACGCCGGCGCGCCGTCGGGCTTCTCCGGAACAATCGTCAGTTCCGCGTCGGCGGCAAGACGCGGCAGGTCATAAAACGCGAGAAGCTTTGCCGTGCCTCCGGCGAGCGCCAGCTCATCGTCGGCAAGACGCAACACACCGTCCTCGATCGTAAATTCGCCTTCGAGCCCGCGCGCCGCCGTCTCGCCGGTCTGTAGCGTATCGCTGACAAGCGAAGGAAAATCGTCGATGTCCTGCAGCGTTTCGAGCGCCGCGCCGAAAGCCGCGACATCGAGCGGCGCGAAGGCAAGGCCGACGGCCTTGATCGCGCCCGTGCCCGCCACCGAGGATACCAGCGCCAGCCAGCTTCGCCCCTGCGCCTGAAGTTGCATGGCGATTTCGGCGCGACCCTTGCCGGGCACGGCGCCGAACGCGTCGCGAAAAATTTCGGCGACGCCCGCATCCTCGATCAGCGCCGTCAATCCGATACCGGGCGCACCCTTGCCGCCTTCGATCCGGGCGCCGAGCGACACCCGCCCGCCGCCAAGCTGGCCGATGAAAGGCGACGCCGAAAGCACGCCATGCGACAGCGACAGCCGCGTCGTCACATCGCCGGCCGCCAGCCTGCCGAGCCGCACCGTGCCCGCCTTGAGATCGATCTCGCCATCGAGTGCGCCGAGCATCGACCAGTCGAGCGCCGCAGCGGGCCAGGCCTCATCCTCCGAGCCGACAAGCGAGGTGAGATCGAGCGCATTGCCCTCCAGCGCCCCGGTGAGCGAGGGCAGCTTGTCCCCCTCGCCGGCGCGCCACAGAGCATTGCCCGACAACCGGAAGTTACCGGCAACGCTCTCCATGCCGGAAAGGGAGAGACTTTGCTTGTCCCAGGTCACCGCCGAGGAAAACACGAAGCCGGGACCGGATGCCTGCTTGCCGATCCAGCGCGTCAGCGGCTCCGGTGAACCGAAAGCCGCAAACACGGAGAGAATGCCGGGCGCCGCGATGTCGGCCCGGCCCTCGAAACGCAGCGCCTCGAACGGATCGGTGGCGCGGCCATTGGCCGTCAGCGTCATGCTGCCGATATTGGCGCGGAAATTGACCCGGTAAGGTTTGTCGCCGGCGCCTTCGAGCTGCAGCGAGACCGAGCCCGGGGCCGTCAAGCTGTCGCGCGGTTCGAGCCCAAGCTGTTCGAGAAGAACGCGCCCCTCGTCATTGGCCGCATTGGCGACGATGTCGAGGCTTTCAAGGCCACTTTTCCCATGACGCCGTTTCAGCACGGCATCGACACGGCTGCCGCGCACGGTCCCCTTCATTGTCAGCGTGTCGACGCGCAAATCACTGTCTGCGGCCTCGCCCGAGGCGCCCGTCACTTCGATCGACACCGGCCCGCTGGCATCCGGCACGGAAAAATTGCCGAGCGCCAGCAGCCCGCCGAAGCGCTCGCCCTCGATATGGCCGGTGAAGTTTCCCTTCACGTCGTCGCGCCGTCCCGTCGTGACGCCGCTCAACTGTCCTGAAAACGACAGCCGGGCACCGGCGATGTCGTCGGCCTCGAGCCGCCGCACATCGAGCGCGCCACCCGTCAGCGCCGCGTCGACGACCAGGCCGCGAATATCCTCGCTCCAGATGCCGAGGCTTTCGGCGCGCATCCGCAGCGCCATGTCGTTCGATGCCAGAAACCTCAGCGGATCGTCATTGCCGGCCAGCAGCGCACGCAACGGATCCGCGTCGAAGCGCGTCACCCGCAAATCCGCATCGATGAGCGGCCGGTTGCCGGCGAGCCGGTAGCCGACGCTGCCGCGAAGCGATGGTGTCGCAAGATCGCGCGCATGATCGGCGGTCAGCGCCGTAAACTCGAGCGCATCGGGCGTCGCCCGCAAGCGCGCCCGCACCGAGAAAGGCCCGCCGCGCGGCACGGGGCGGGCATTGATCTCGCCATTGTCGGCGGCGAGCCAATGCGCCAACGCCGCGAGATTGCCGCTGCGCGCGTCGATCCGCCCATCGAAATCCGGTTTGTCGTCGCGGCGGGTCAATCGTCCCGTCAGCGAGATTTCGGTCTGCCCGCCAAGCTCGCCGCGCGCCGTCTCGACATCGAGAACGCCGTTCGCCAATGCCAGCGTCAACTCCGCATTGCGGACGATTGCACCCGGAAGCGCCAGCGCCGCGACCGAAACATGCACCCCGCCATCGATCCAGCCGGGAAGCGGCAGCGCCAACAATGACGAATGCGGCATGCCGCCGGCACCCCCGGCCGGCAATAGCCGCTCAAGCAGCGGCGCGGCGGTGAAATTCTCGGATGTGAGTTCGAGCGAGAAGACCGGGCGATCCGCCCAGCGCGCCTGCGCGCCGCCGTTCAGCGTCGTGCCGCCGGCGGACAGCACGAGATTGCGGAACGTCGCCGATTGCGCCGTGGCAACGAGCCCGCTATCGATGCGGATCGGCGCCTCGTCGCCGCCGATCTCCAGACGGCCATTGCCGTCGAGACGCGCTGCGGCTGAAAATTCCGTCGCGACGCCGGAAAACAGGAACCGCGCGGGCCGGTCCCGAAGCTGAATGTCCGTCGTGACCTGAAAGGCCTTGCCGCCGGCAAACTCACCGAGGCCGAGCCGCAGCGCCAGCGGCACGCCATCCACGATCGCTTCGATCTCGGCGCGCAGCGGACCGACCAGCGATGTCGCAATCACCTCGCCGCCTACCTGTTCGGCCTGCCAGCGCCGCCCGTTTTCGCGGTTTGCGTATGAAATTTCGCCATTCTCGAATTGCGCCGCTTCGAGGCTGATCGAGGCGAGCGAAAACATGCCATCTTCGACCGTCGCATCGGGAAGTTCGAAAGCCGTCCAGTTGGTCGTGCCGTCCGGAAACACTTCGAGATTGATCTGCGGACGAACGATACGGACACTGGTGACGCTGATATCGCCGGTTATGAGTGGCGTCAGCGCCACCTCGGCGTCGATTTCCTCGAAGGTCGCGAGATGCGCCGACTGCGCCGCGCTGTGCGTGTTGACGATCTTGACCTTGCCGAGCGTCATGTGAGGTGCCGGCAGGATGCGAAGGCGAATGTCGCCGTCGATGCGAACCGGTGCGCCCAGCGCATACGAAGCCTGCGCTTCGATATCCCCGCGGAACTTGTTCCAGTCGATCAGGTTCGGTCCGACCAGCGCGGCAAACAGAAGCGCGACGATGATCCCCGCGATATAGGTCAGGATCGAATTCAAGACTGTCTCCAGCCGCACCCGGCGCGTAAACGCTGTATTGCCCCCGCCGGTTTGATGCCGACCGCCTTTGGCCTAAACTCACGGGATGAGCGGCGGCCAGACCGCCAGATGCGGTCGTATTGCGGGCAAACTATGGATTCGGACGACGGAAATATAGTCAAAATCTCCACCTTCCGGAAAAAGGCCCGGGATACGGCCAAATCGGAGAAGGCGGCACAGGCTGCGGCCAATCGCGTCCGCTTCGGCCGGACGGGCGCCGAGAAGAAGCGTGACAAGCTCGAACGGGATCGCACAGAGCGGCGGCTCGACGGTACGCGCCGGGAAACGCACCCTGACAAACCGGACAAATCCGGCTGAGTACCGCCGGGCGGCGCTGGTCCGAAAATCATAATAGTCTCAACAGTTTGACCCAGGCGTCCCGCGCGGCGCGCGATGGCATACAGGATAATAGATAGTGGCATTTCAGTCCGTTGTTAAAGTCACGCGCATGAGAGTTCTCGCGTGACGCCCGCCGCGCAGAGCATCGCCCTCCCAATCGGTATGAACACGCTGGCGCGCCGCCGCGCCCTCCTGTTTGCGGGCCTGGCCGCGCTCCTTCTCGCCGGATGCGACGCCGCCGAAGACGGCGTCTGGCAAGGCTATGCCGAAGGCGAATATGTGCGCGTCGGCCCGATCGACGGCGGCACGGTCGAGGAGATCGCCGTTGCGCGCGGCGACCGCGTCGAAAAAGGCGCCCTGCTCTTTCGTCTCGACATGGCGGCCGAAACAGACGCTGCCGAACAGGCCGCCGCGCAGCTCGCCGAAACGAAAACGGCGCTCGACGACGCCCAGCGCGAATTGAAACGCATGGAAGACCTGTACGCCGGGGGCAGCGTGAATCAGACGGCACTCGAGACCTCGCGCGCGCGCCGCGACCGCGCCGGAGCGCAAATGCTGACCGCCGCCGCCGCACACGATCAGGCGAAATGGCGCCTCGCGCGACGCGAAGGCCATGCACCGACAGCAGCCTTCGTGCAAGACATCCTTCTCCGCGAAGGCGAGTTCGCCGCCGCGAGCCAGCCTGTCGTCATGCTGCTGCCGCCGGAAAACATCAGGGTACGTTTCTTTTTACCTGAAGCGGATCTCGGCCGCATACGCATCGGAAACCGGGTGGCACTTTCCTGCAGCGGCTGCCCCGCCGCACTCGACGGCACGATCCGCTTCGTCTCGACGGAGATCGGCGACCACCCGAATGAAAAACGCGCCTACATGGTTGAGGCAACGCCGAACGCGACGCCCGAAGCGCTGCGCCCCGGACAGCCGGTGACGGTGAGCCTCGCGCCGGACGGCAACGAAATGTGAGGCGGATCGACCCTCGATCGAGCGTGGAATCGCGGCCGCTGTCATCGATCTGTCAAAAATCTGTCACGAACGTCGTGCGCGGCGACTTATCCCCGGGTTTATCCCGCAACTTTCACGCTGCGTTTTGCTGTCGTGAAAAAGTAATCCCCGGTTTTTGACCCATCGCCGAAACGGAGCGGGGCCGCCTCCCGGAAGAGACGGCCCCACGCTCGCGCGGCAATCGAAAGTCAGTTGCCGCCGACAGTGTCGCGCACCTTGTCCGTGGCGTCGTTCACAGCATCGCGCGCCTTGTCCTTTGCGTCGCCATAGGCGCCCTGAATCTTGCCTTCGGCCTTGTCGACCTTGCCTTCGGCTTCGAGCTTTTCATCGCCGGTCATCTTGCCGACCGTTTCCTTGACGGCGCCCTTGGCTTGTTTTGCGGTACCTTTGATGCGGTCCTTGTCCATGTCGTTTCTCCGTGGTGAGAGGAATGGCACGGGACGGCTGAACGCCGCTCCGCAATTCGCGAGTGTCACCAGACAGAAGAAACATGCCGTGAGCAGGGCCGGAATAAGGCAATTTCGTCACATTTCGGCGAAATATATTCCTTATACGGAGAATATCTTCCCCGGATTGAGGATGTTCCGCGGGTCGAGCGCCTGTTTGATGGCGCGCATGACGGCGACGGCTCCCCCATGCTCCGCTTCGAGGAACTTGATCTTGCCTTCGCCGATGCCGTGTTCGCCGGTCGAGGTGCCGCCGAGCGAAAGCGCGCGGGCGACCATGAGATCGTGAATACGTGTCGCTTCGGCAAGATCGCGCGGGTCTTCGGGGTCCATCAGCAGCAGCATGTGGAAATTGCCGTCGCCGACATGGCCGACAATCGGCGCTTGCAGGAACGAGGTTTCGAGATCGGCAAGCGTGCCCGAAATCGCTTCAGCGAGACGCGAGATCGGCACACAGACATCGGTCACCATGCCCTTCTTGCCGGGTTGAAAGGCGAGCGCCGCGTAATAGGCATTGTGCCGCGCTTCCCAGAGCTTCGTCCGGTCTTCGGCTTTCGCTGCCCAGGCCGAAGCGCCGCCGCCATGTTCGCCGGCAATGGCCGCAAAGCGTTCGGCCTGCTCGGCGACGGAGGCCTCGGTGCCGTGAAACTCGACAAAGAGCGTCGGCACTTCGGCGAGCGAAAGTTTCGAATAGGCGTTGCAGGCGCGGATCGACAGCGGATCGAGAATTTCGATGCGCGCAATGGGAAGTCCCGACTGGATGGTTTCGATGACGGCATCGACCGCGCCTTCGAGCGTGGCGAAGGGGACGACGCCGAAACGGATCGCTTCCGGGATACCGTAGAGGCGCAGCGTCACCTCGGTGACGATGCCGAGCGTGCCTTCCGAGCCGACCAGCAGCCGCGTCAGGTCGTAGCCGGCCGAGGATTTGCGCGCCCGCCCGCCGGTACGCACCACCGAGCCGTCGGCCATGACGGCGGTGAGGCCGAGCACGTTGTCGCGCATCGTGCCGTAGCGCACCGCATTGGTGCCGGACGCCCGAGTCGCCACCATGCCGCCGATGGTGGCGTCGGCGCCGGGATCGATGGGAAAGAAGAGCCCGGTGTCGCGGAGATATTCGTTGAGGGCTTTGCGCGTGACACCCGCCTCGACGCGGACATCGAGATCTTCCGCGTTGACTTCGACGATGCGGTTCATCTGTGTGAGATCGAGCGATAACCCGCCATGCACCGCCGAGACATGACCTTCGAGCGAGGTGCCGGCGCCGAAGGGGATGATGGGGAGCCCGTGCGCGGCGCAGATGCGGACGATCGCCGCAACTTCATCGGTCGTTTGCGCGAAGGCAACGGCGTCCGGCGCGGCGACGGGATGCCAGCTCTCGTCGCGACCATGCGCCTCGCGCACCGCCGCCGCAGTCGTCAGGCGCGCGCCGAAAAGCGCGGCAAGTTCGCCGAGCGCCGCCGCCCTTCCGTCCGCGTCTTTCGCCGCTTTGCTCATGGCGCTGTCCTTGATCTTCGCGAGGGTCAGTCTAGCATACCACCAATTCGTCATCGCCCGCTTCAGGCGGGCCATGACGATTGAAAAAGAACGACAAACGACGGGAAACAGGAACGCCAATGACCGGACAGCCGATGGAATGCCCGATCCGCAAGGTCGAGAAGCAATGGGTCGATCTCAATGGCCATATGAACATGGCTTATTACCATCTGGTGTTCGACGAGTCGCTCGACGTCGCCTTCTCCGCGCTCGGTATCGGCTGGGACTACACGCAGAAGGGCGAGGGTTCCTGCTTCACGGCGGAAGTGCATGTCTGCTATCTGGACGAGGTGAAGGAAGGCGACCCCTTGCGCGTCACCTATCAGATGCTCGACGCCGACGCGAAACGCATCCATGTCTTCGGCCATATGTATCACGCCGAAAAGGGCTATCTGGCCGCGACCTCGGAACAGATGTGCATCCATGTCGACATGAAGTCCCGCCGCGCCTCTCCCTTCCCGCCCGAACAGCAGGCCCTGATCGCCGAAATGATGAAGGCGCATCAGGGCATGCCGCGCCCGGAACAGGCAGGGCGGGTCATCGGCATCAAGCGGAAGTAGGGCATCGCCGGCCAACAACTGCTACAATGCCGGAATCATGACCCCAGCCGACGATCCCTTCGACCTCGGGGCGATCCCCGAAGAAACGACTGCCCGTTCTTCAGCCAATATGGCGACCAGCGCGGCGGCGATGGCGGCCATGCGCCCGCCCTATCTCGAAGGGCTGAACGCCGAGCAGCGCGAGGCCGTGGAGGCGCTGGAGGGCCCGGTGCTGGTGCTGGCGGGCGCGGGCACCGGCAAGACGCGCGTGCTGACGACGCGGCTGGCGCATCTGCTGGCGACCCGCAAGGCCTGGCCGAGCCAGATCCTCGCCGTCACCTTCACCAACAAGGCGGCGCGCGAAATGCAGCACCGCATCGGCATGCTCATCGGCGGCGCGGTGGAAGGCATGCAATGGCTCGGCACGTTTCACGCGCTGGGCGCGAAGATGCTGCGGCGCCACGCGGAGCTCGCGGGCCTGCGCTCCGACTTCACGATTCTCGATGCCGACGATCAGGTCCGCCTGATGAAACAGATCATCGTCGCGGAAAATATCGACGAGAAGCGCTGGCCGGCGCGGCAACTGGCGGCCTATATCGATGGCTGGAAGAACCGCGGGCTGACGCCCGACAAGGTGCCGGCCGGCGAGGCCCATGCTTTCGCCAACGGCAAGGGCGGCGAACTTTACGCGGCCTATCAGGCGCGGCTGAAGGTGCTGAACGCGGCCGATTTCGGCGACCTGCTGCTCGAAGTGCTGCGCATCTTCCAGGAACACCCGGAAGTGCTGGCCGAATGGCAGGAGCGCTTCAAGTACATGCTGGTCGACGAATATCAGGACACCAATGTCGCGCAATATCTGTGGCTCAGGCTGCTGGCGCAGAAGCACAAGAATATTTGTTGCGTCGGCGACGACGACCAGTCGATCTATGGCTGGCGCGGCGCGGAGGTGGACAACATCCTGCGCTTCGAAAAGGATTTTCCGGGCGCGAAGGTGATCCGCCTCGAACGCAACTACCGCTCGACCGCGAATATCCTCGGCGCGGCCTCGGGGCTGATCGCCGCCAACGAGCAACGCCTCGGCAAGACGCTGTGGACCGAAGCCAACGACAATGAGGGCGAGAAGATCAAGGTCGCCTCCTATTGGGACGGCGAGGAGGAAGCCCGCGCCGTGGCCGAGGAAGCCGAGCAGTTGCAGCGCGGGGGGCACCTGTTGCGCGAAATGGCGATCCTGGTGCGCGCCTCCTTCCAGATGCGCGAATTCGAAGACCGCTTCATCAATCTCGGTATTCCCTATCGCGTGGTCGGCGGCCCGCGCTTCTACGAGCGCGCCGAAATCCGCGACGCCAACGCCTATCTGCGCCTGATCGCGCAGGGCGACGACGACCTCGCCTTCGAGCGCATCGTCAACAAGCCGCGGCGCGGCCTTGGCGACGTCGCGCTACAGACAATCCACCGCCTCGCCCGCGCCGAAGGCATTTCGCTGTTGCGCGCCGCGAAAATGCTGGTGACGTCCGAAGAGCTGAAGCCCGCCGCGCGGCGCGCGCTGGCCGGCTTCGTCGAAATGGTCGAACGCTGGCGGGCGCTGGTGCCCGGCATGCCGCATACCGAGCTTGCCGAAATCGTGCTCGATGAATCCGGCTATACCGAGATGTGGCAGAACGACAAATCGGCGGATGCGCCGGGCAAGCTCGAAAACCTGAAGGAACTGATCCGCTCGATGGAGCATCACGAAACGCTGGCGGGCTATCTCGAACATATTTCGCTGGTGATGGAAATCGAGCAGAACGACACCGCCGACAAGATCAACCTGATGACGCTGCACAGCGCCAAGGGCCTCGAATTCGACACGGTGTTCCTGCCCGGCTGGGAAGAGGGATTGTTCCCGCATCAGCGCGCGCTGGACGAGAACGGGCTGGCGGGGCTCGAGGAGGAACGTCGGCTGGCCTATGTCGGCATCACGCGCGCAAAGCATCGCGCCTATATTTCCTTTGCCGCCAACCGCCGCATCCATGCGCTGTGGCAGTCGTCCCTGCCCTCGCGCTTCATCGACGAACTGCCGAAGCATCATGTCGAAGTGACCGAAAGCGCGATGGCGGGCGCGAGCTACCAGAATTACGGCCAGAGCCGCTTCGCGCAGGATTTCGCCCGCGACAGCAACTACACAAGCCCCGGCTGGCGCCGCGCGAAGGAAAACGCCGAGGCGGCGTCGCGCGTCCGCCCGCCCGCCTATGAGACCCATGCCGATCTGGTGGCGACCAGCGACCCGGCGGCCGCCAGCTACAACACCGGCGAGCGCGTCTTTCATCAGAAATTCGGCTATGGCGAAGTGATCTCGATCGACGGCAACAAGCTGACGGTCGATTTCGACAAGGCGGGCCGCAAGAAGGTGATCGACAGTTTCCTGGAGCGGGTGTGAGGGCGTGACTGCGTTCGCAACGACATCTGCCGGATACACAATTGTCATCCCGGCGAAAGCCGGGATCCATGTGCCTCGCGGCACAACACGGGTTATCGAACCGCTCATGGACCCCGGCTTTCGCCGGGGTGACACTGAAGTTGCTGCAGTAGCGGCGGCAAACGCACCATGACCACCCCGCTCTGGAAATTCTCTTTCATCGTGCCCTACGAGGCGGCCGACGCCTTCTCCGACGCGCTGGAAGCCGCGATCTGGCCGGAGGCGCTTTCGATTTCGACGCTGGAGGCGGAGCCCGGTTCGTCGCCGCTGGTCAAAACCGCGTCGGACTGGAACGAGGTCGAGGCGCATGGGCGCTGGCGCGTCGAGGCGCTTTACGACGAAAGGCCCGACGAGGCTGCGCTGCGCGTGCTGCTGGCCGCACCTGAAGGCGCGACCGGCGCCAAGGCCGACAACCTGCGCATCGAGCCGCTGCCCGACGCCGACTGGGTGGCGAAATCGCTGGAGGGGCTGGCACCGGTGCGCGCCGGACGCTTTTTCGTCTTCGGCCGCCACGACGCCGACAAGGTGCCGGCGGCATGCATCCCCATCGAGGTCGAGGCCAATCAGGCCTTCGGCACCGGCCACCACGCGACGACGGCGGGCTGCCTTGAATATATTTCCGAACTCATCGACGAACGCCCGCCTGTCCACGCGCTCGACATCGGCACCGGCACCGGGCTGCTCGCCATCGCCCTCGCAAAGGCGACCCGCCGCGCGGTGCTGGCCTCCGACATCGACCCGGTCGCGGTCGAAGTGGCGCGAGCCAATGCGCAGGCAAACGGCGTCGGCCCATGGGTGACGGCGGTGACGGCGGCGGGCTTCGACCATCCGGCGCTGGCCGCCCGCGCGCCCTACGACCTGATCGTCGCCAATATCCTCGCCCGGCCGCTGGTGCGCCTCGCGCCGGCTTTCGGCCGGCATCTGGCGGCGGGCGGCACGCTGATCCTGTCGGGCCTGCTCGGGACGCAGGAAAACATGGTGACGAGCGCCATGACCATGCAGGGCCTGCGGCTCGTCTCGCGCAAGCCGAAGGGCGATTGGGTGACGTTGCGGATGCGGGGGTGACCCCCCATTGCCCCGCCCCCCGGCGCAACTTACATTCATTCCATGTTCCAGACCTTCGACGACACGGCGAACCCCTCCCTCGGCATCGAACGCGCCGCGCGGCTGCGCGCCGAGCTGAAGCGGCGCGGGCTCGACGGATTTCTCATTCCCCGCGCCGACGAGCATCAGGGCGAATATGTGCCGGCCCATGCCGAACGGCTGCGCTGGCTGACCGGTTTCAACGGTTCGGCGGGGCTTGCCATCGTGCTGATGGACAAGGCGGCGATCTTTATCGACGGGCGCTACACGCTGCAGGTGCGGGCGCAGGTCGACATCGACACGTTTGAGCCGCAGCACCTGATCGAGGAGCCGCCGTCGCGATGGATCGAGGAAAACCTCCCGAAAGGCGCCAGGCTCGCCTACGACCCGTGGCTGCACACGATCGACGCGGTGGCCCGGCTCGGAAAGGCCGCGGAGAAGGCCGGCGGCTTGCTGGTGCCGGTGGACAGCAATCCGCTCGACACGATCTGGACCGACCAGCCCGACGCGCCGACGGCGAAGGTCGCGCCGCATCCGCTCGACTATGCGGGCGAAGCGGCATCCGACAAGATCAAGCGGCTGGCATCCGACCTGATGAGCACGGATGCCGACGCCGCGATGCTGACCATGCCGGATTCGATTGCCTGGCTTTTCAACATCCGGGGCGCCGACGTGCCGCACACGCCGCTGCCGCTCTCCTTCGCGCTGCTGCATGAAGACGGCCACGCCGAACTCTTCATCGACGAGCGGAAGCTCGACGACACGGCACGCGCGCATCTCGGCAATATCGTGACGGTCAGGCCACGCGACGACCTGGGGCCGGCGCTGGACGAACTCGGCCGCAAGAAAAAGACCGTGCTGGTCGATCCCGCGACCTGCGCCTCATGGATCGACGACCGGCTGCGCTCAGCCGGCGCCGAAGTGAAGCGCGGTACCGACCCTTGCGAATTGCCGAAGGCCTGCAAGAACGAGGCGGAAGTGGCCGGCACCCGCGCCGCGCATCTGCGCGACGGGCGGGCGCTGACGAAATTCCTCGCCTGGCTGGCGCGCGAGGCACCGAAGGGCAAGGTCGACGAGATCGAGGCCGCGCAACGGCTCGAAGGTTTCCGCTCGGCAACCGGCGAATTGAAGGATCTGAGCTTCGACACGATTTCGGGCGCCGGCGCCAATGGCGCCATCGTTCATTATCGTGTGACCGAGGGCACCAACATGCCCTTGAAGCCCGGCGAACTCTTTCTGGTGGACTCCGGCGCGCAATATATGGACGGCACCACCGACGTGACGCGCACGGTGGCAATCGGCACCCCGGACGCCGAGCAGCGCAACCGCTTCACCCGCGTGCTGAAAGGCCATATCGGCATCGCGACCGCCCGCTTCCCCGAAGGCACGTCCGGCGCGCAGCTCGACGCCTTCGCGCGCATGGCCTTGTGGAAGTCCGGCCTCGACTACGATCACGGCACCGGCCACGGCGTCGGCTCCTATCTGTCCGTACACGAAGGGCCGCAACGCATATCGAAAATGGGACATCAGCCGCTGAAGCCCGGCATGATCGTTTCGAACGAGCCCGGCTACTACAAGCCCGGCGGCTACGGCATCCGCATCGAAAATCTCTGCGTGGTGACGCCGCCCGCGCCTATCGACGGCGGCGAGCGCATGATGATGGGCTTCGAAACGCTGACGCTGGCGCCCATCGACCTCGCGCTGGTGGAAAAGAGCCTGCTGACCGGCGAAGAAGTCGAATGGCTCAACGCCTATCACGCCCGCGTGCGCGGCGCGCTGGCGGACGGGCTCGACGCGGAAACGAAAGCCTGGCTCGAAGAGGCGACGCGGGCGATTTAAACGCTCAGCCGCGACCGGCGCGCAAGCCCTGCCTCAGCTTCAGCGGCAGGCGCGCGTAAAGCGTCTTGAGTGCGGGGCGCAGATGCGCGGCGTAGAACCACGACGCGTAGCCCGGCCAATCCAGCACCAGCCCATAGTCGCGCACTTTGACGCGGCGGTTCGACCAGGCGAGCTTGTAGTCGTCGGCGGGCGGCAACGGATCGTATTCGCCGACATCCGCCGCCTCGACGCAAGAGCGGATCGTCAGTTCGGTGACGACGAAGCCGGGGCTGTGTTTGGCGAAGTCCGGCGAGAAAGCGCCCATGAAAGCGTAATGGACGCCGCCATGCCGGAAGCCGACTTCGATGGCGGCCGTCTCCCCGCCGACCGCGAGATGCGAGACGACGAGGCCGGAGCGCAAGCGCGCATCGCCCGCCAGTTCCGTCAGGCAGGCTTCGAGCCGCGCGTCGATGAAGGCGCGGCCGAAATGGCCCTGCCGGTCGAGCCAGGCGCGCTTGAAGCCGAAGGCGGCGGCGACCAGCGCCTGAGCTTGTTCGCCCGGTTCGACCATTTCGAAGTCCATGCCGCCCATGCTTTCGAACTTGCGGATGCGCTTGGCGTTGCGCTTCGCCTGCGGCCAGCCCGCTTTCGCGAAAACCTCGGCATTTTCAAACGTCGAATGATCGAGCGCCGGCGCTTCCTGCGTCGGCCCGATCTTGCGGCCGCGACTGCCCGCCCAGCGCGCAACCGCGCTGTCGGCGCGCACGCCGCAGAGATGCAGAAAGGATGCGTCGCCCCAGGCGCCGATTTCGCGGAAGGCCATTTCGATCCAGCGGTCGCGCTCCGGCCCCGCTTCGACGACGACATCGCCATATTGTCCGATCGGATCGCCGGCCCATGTGGCGACGCAGCCGAAGGCCCGCCGCGACACCGCCAGCGGCCAGACCAGCACCAGCCGCCCGTTCTTGCGCAGCGTGACGACGCGCAGGCCCGTATCCGCGTCGCAGAAATGCCGCGCCCAGACGAGGTGGAGGTCGCAAGCCTGAAAGGCCGTCGCGCTGGCCGCGGCGCGCGCCTCGAGCGCCCGCCATTCCGGCGCCAGCGCCTCGACGGCCTCGGGGCGCCTCAGCGTCGTCACGGCAATGTCCGGCGACGGCGCCTCGACGCGCTCATCCGCCGTCGCGGTGCCGATCAGGCCCGCGGCATAGAGCAGCTGGTCGAGTAGCAATCCCTCCTGCAGGATCAACAAGGCTTCCATGAAATCCCCAAACGCGCGCGGCCGGACCCCGGCATTGGCGCCGGGAACGGCAAACAGCGGATTTTCGCCCGGATTTGGTTAAGAACGGTTGACCGGCGCGGCCGAAAAAGGCTCAGGCGCCCGCCATTTCCATCCATTCGTCCTCGGTGATCGTCTCGATCCCGAGTTCCTGCGCTTTCGCGAGCTTGGAACCCGCCCCCGGCCCGTGGACCACGAGGTCGGTTTTGGCCGAGACGGAGCCCGCGACCTTCGCCCCCATCTGCTCGGCCCGCGCCTTTGCCTCCGAGCGGGTCATCCGCTCAAGCGAGCCGGTGAAGACCACGGTCTTGCCGGCGATGGGGGAGCCCGTCTCCTGCGCCGGCAGCGGCACGGCCTCGACGCCGGCCTTGCGCAACCCTGCCAGAACCTCGCGGTTATGCGGCTCGTCGAAGAAATCGGTGAGCGCCTCGGCAAGCACTTCGCCCACCCCGTCGATCGACATGAGTTCGCTCCAGGCCTCGCCCTCCCGGTCGGCGGCGGCGCGCATCTGCGCCTCGAAATTGTCGAGCGTGCCATAACTGCGCGCCAGCAGCCGGGCGTTGGTTTCACCGACATGGCGGATGCCGAGCGCGAAGATGAAGCGGTCGAGATCGACCTCCCGCCGCGCGTCGACGGCCGCAAAGAGGTTGCGCGCCGACGTCTCGCCCCAGCCTTCGCGGTCCTTCAGTTTCTTGAGGCTTTTCTTGTCGCGCGCCTCAAGCGTGAAAATATCGTCGGGACGCGCGATCAGCCCGTCGGCGTAAAAGGCCGATATCTGCTTTTCGCCCAGCCCCTCGATGTCGAAGGCATTGCGCGACACGAAATGCCGGAGCCGCTCCACCGCCTGCGCCGGGCAGACGAGGCCGCCGGTGCAGCGCCGGTCGACATCCATCTTGCCGGTCTTCGGATTGACCTCGCGCACCGCATGGCTGCCGCATTCGGGACAGGTTTCGGGAAAGACAAATTTCTTCTTGCCGCGGGGCTTGTCCTCGACCACGCGCACGATCTGCGGAATGACGTCGCCCGCGCGCTGAACGACCACGGTGTCGCCGGGACGCACGCCGAGGCGTTCGATCTCGTCCTGATTGTGCAGCGTCGCATTCGACACGACGACGCCGCCGACCGTCACCGGCGTCAGCCGCGCCACCGGCGTCAGCTTGCCGGTGCGGCCGACCTGGATTTCGATTTTCTCCAGCACCGTCATCGCCTGCTCGGCCGGGAACTTGTGGGCAATCGCCCAGCGCGGGCTGCGCGACACAAAGCCGAGCCGGTTCTGCCAGTCGAGACGGTCGACCTTGTAGACGACGCCGTCGATGTCGTAGCCGAGGCCCGCGCGGCCCTCTTCGACCTCGTGATAGAAAGCGATCAATTCGTCGACGCTCGCGCAGCGCCGGAAAAGCGGATTGACCGCAAATCCCCATTTGGCGAAGGCGTCGATGACGCCCGCCTGCGTGTCCGCCGGCAGCGCCGACATCTCGCCCCATGTATAGGCAAAGAAACGCAAGGGCCGGCTCGCCGTGATTTTCGCGTCGAGCTGGCGCAACGACCCCGCCGCCGCATTGCGCGGATTGGCGAAGACGGGCTTGCCCGCCGCTTTCTGCCGCTCGTTGAGCGCGGCGAAATCTTCATGGCTCATATAGACTTCGCCGCGTATCTCGACGATATCGGGAATGTTTTTCCCCTTCAGCGTCTTCGGCACATCGACGATGGTTTTGAGGTTCTCGGTGACATTCTCGCCCTCGCGGCCATCGCCGCGCGTCGCCCCGAGCACGAACTTTCCCTGTTCGTAACGCAACGCCGCCGACAGCCCGTCGATTTTCGGTTCGGCCGTAACGGCAAGCGTCTCGTCTTCCTTGAGGTTGAGAAAACGCCGCACACGCGCGCAGAAATCGCGTACATCGGCATCGTCGAAGGCGTTCGACAGCGAAAGCATCGGCACCTTGTGGACGACCTTGCCGAAGCCTTCGGCGGGCGCCGCACCGACGCGGTGCGAGGGACTGTCTTCGCGCACAAGTTCGGGGTAACGCTGTTCGATTGCATCGTTGCGCTTGCGCAACTCGTCATAAGCCGCGTCGGAAATCCGCGGCGCATCCTTGCCGTGATAAAGCGCATCATGCTCGGCAATCTCGCCGGCGAGACGTTCAAGCTCTTCCGCCGCCTCTTCCATGGTGAGCTGCGCGGCGGGCTTCAATGCGGCGCCTGTGTTCTCCTCGCCGGCCCGCTCCTTTTTCGCGCCGCGTGTCACGGTCGGCTCCCGATCAGACGGTCGGCGGCGGCGCGCGCCTCGTCGGTGACGGTGGCGCCCGCCAGCATGCGCGCGATTTCCTCGCGGCGCTCGCCCGCATCGAGGGTTTCGATGCGCGTCGCCAGCCGCCCGGATTTTGCACCGCCGCCCGAACCGTTGGTCGCGCCCTTGGAAATGCGGAAATGATGCTCAGCCCGCGCCGCCACCTGCGGCGAATGGGTGACGACGATTACCTGCACGGCGCCCGCGAGCTCGGCGAGACGCACACCGACGGCTTCGGCAACCGCGCCGCCGACGCCCGCATCCACCTCGTCGAAAATCAGCGTCGGCGCGCTGCCGCGCGAGGCAAGCGCCACTTTCAACGCCAGCACGAAACGCGAAAGCTCGCCGCCCGAGGCGATCTTGATGAGCGGCCCGAAAGGCGCGCCCGGATTGGTCGAAACGAGGAACGACACGCGGTCGATGCCTTCCGGCCCGCCCTGCGCTTCCGGCAGCACATCGACCTGCGTCTTGAACTGCGCCTTGTCGAGCTTCAAGGGCCTCAGTTCCTTCGCCACTTCCTTGTCGAGCTTCGCCGCCGCCTTTTGCCGCTCGGCCGACAGCGCCCGCGCATGCGCGGCATAGGCGGCGCCGGCTGCATCGGCGGCTTTCGCCAGCGCCGCGAGCTTCGCCTCGCCGCCTTCGATCTCGGCAAGCTGGCCGCGCAGCTTGTCGGCAAGCGCCGCCAGGTCGTCGACGGCGACATTGTGTTTGCGCCCGGCCGCCCGGAGCGCGAAGAGCCGCGTCTCGGCCTTTTCGAGCCGCGCCGGATCGAACTCCATTGCCCGCATCGCATCCGCAATCCGCTCGCGCGCTTCCGCCGCTTCGTTGAGCGTCCGCTCCAGCGCCGCGATCGACGCGTCGAGCCGCCCGCCCGCCTGCTCGGCGACGCGCGCCAGCCGCCGGAGCGCCACATTGAGCCGCGCGTCGAGCCCGCCATCGCCGCTCAACGCTTCGTCGGCCTCGATCAGGTCGGCGGCGATCTTTTCGGCATGCATCATCAGTGTGCGTTCTTCGGCAAGCGCCGTTTCCTCGCCGGGCTGGGGCTGCAACTCGTCGAGCTCGCCGACGACATGCGTCAGGTAATCCTGTTCGGCCTTCGCCCGCGCCAGCAGCGCTTCGTGTTCGGCGAGCGCGGCGCGCGCTTCGGCGGCGGCGGCATGGAGCCGGCGCGCGTCGGCCACCTTGCCTTCGAGACCGCCGAACGCGTCGAGGATCGCGCGATGGCCGGACGCATCGAGCAACCCGCGTTCGTCATGCTGTCCATGTATCTCGACCAGTTCGTCGCCAAGCTGGCGCAGCATCGCGATGCTGACCGGCTGGTCGTTGACGAAAGCGCGCGAACGCCCGTCGCGCGTCTGTACGCGGCGCAAAATGAGATCGCCGTCTGCATCGAGCCCGTTGTCGCGGAGAATGGCGCGGGCGGGATGGGATGCGGGCAGGTCGAAAACGGCGGTGACGCTGCCCTGCTCGACCCCCTGCCCCACAAGGCCGCTGTCGGCGCGCGCGCCGATCGCAAGCCCCAGCGCATCGAGAAGGATGGATTTGCCGGCGCCGGTTTCGCCCGTCAGCGTGCACAGGCCCCGGTCGAGCGCCAGTTCCAGTCTATCGATGAGAACGATGTCGCGGATCGACAGGGCGGCGAGCATCAAACGCGCCTTATGGCTGAATTAGAAGACCGATGTGACCGACTGCCACGCCCTGCTGATCCAGGAGTCCGTGTTCTCGACCGGCTCGAGGCCGTAGCCAGCGAGCAGCGCATAGCTGTCCTCGTACCAGTCGCTGCCGGGATAGTTGTAACCGAGGATCGCCGCCGCCGTCTGTGCTTCGGTCTGGATCCCGAGCGCCAGATAGGCTTCGGTCAGGCGCTCCAGCGCCTCCGGCGTATGGGTCGTCGTCTGATACTTCTCGACGACGACGCGGAAACGATTGATCGCCGCGATGTAGTCGTGCCGCTTGAGATAGTAGCGCCCGATCTCCATTTCCTTGCCGGCCAGATGGTCTTGCGCCAGTTCGACTTTCAGCCGCGCATCGCGCGCATATTCGCTGGCCGGAAAGCGGCGCAGCAGTTCGGTGAAAGCCGCCACCGCATTCTCGGTCATCTTCTGGTCGCGGCCGACGTCGGAAATCTGTTCGTAGTAGCTGAGGCCGATCAGGTAGTAGGCGTAGGGAACGTCCCGGTTTCCGGGATGCAGCGCGATGAAGCGCTGCGCGTTGAGGATGGCCTCGTCGTACTGGTTGACCTGGTAGTTGGCATAGGCGCTCATCAGCATCGAGCGGCGCGCCCATTCCGAATAGGGGTGCTGGCGCTCGACTTCGTCGAACTCCTTGGCCGCCGGGTGATACCGGCCATCCGCCATCAGGTCCATCGCCTTGTTGTAGATCTGCTCGACCGCGCGTTCTTCATAGGGAACCTCGTCGCTGGCGCAGCCGCCAAGTACGGCGATGGCGAACGCGGCGGCAACGGCAAGTGCGCGGCGGGAGGCAAGCGGGCGGGCAGAAATCATGCGGGCAACGTCCATTTCGTTCGGCATTCCGGAAGGCTGCGCCGCAAGGCGCGATTCGACCGGTGCGGGGAAAAATCCCTGCCTGTTTCTATCTCAAGAAGCGTTGAGTGACCATAGCGGGCAGGCGCCCGATCCGGCAAGCCGCGGCGCGCGAAAGGGCCCGAATCCGGGCCCCTTCAGGCTTGTCTGTCGAGGTGTGTCCGGAAAGGCCGGCGCTCAATCGGCGGTAAGGGCCGAAAGACCGCGTTCCGCCGCATACATCGAGGCCGAAGTCTCGACGAAATCGGTCACTTCCCACGCGGTTTCGTCGGCCATCAGCGCCCGCAACACGCGATTGTTCATCGCATGCCCCGAACGCGCGCCTTCGTAGCGGCCGAGCAGCGGCAGGCCCGACAGGGAAAGGTCGCCCACGGCGTCCAGCACCTTGTGGCGCACGAACTCGTCCTCGTAGCGCAGACCCTCTTCATTGAGGATGTTTTCGCCGTCGATGACGATGGCGTTGTCGAGCGAGGCGCCCTGCCCGAGCCCGACGGCCTTGAGCGCCTCCTGATCCTTCAGGAAGCCGAAGGTGCGGGCATGCAGGATGTCGTCGGCAAAGCAGGGATCGTACAAATCCGCCTCGATCGCCTGACGGCCGATCACCGGATTGTCGAAATCGATTTCGAAGGCGAGGCGGAAACCGTCGCCCGGCAGAAGCGCAGCGCGCTTTGCACCGTCCTCGACAACCACCGGCTTCAGGATGCGAATGGCGCGGCGCGGCGCATCGAGCGCCATCAGCCCGGCGGCTTCGATCCGCTCGATGAAAACCTCGGCACTGCCGTCGAGAACCGGCACTTCCGCGCCATCGATCTCGATCAGCGCGTTGTCGATGCGCAGACCAGAAAGCGCCGCCATCAGATGTTCGATCGTGCCGACCCGCGCACCGGCCGCATTGCCGATGACGGTCGACATCGTGGTGTCGATGACGTTGTCGTGACGCGCCCGGATGTCGGACGCGTCGCGGCCGCCTTCGAGATCGATGCGGCGGAAAACGACGCCGTGATCGGCATCCGCCGGACGCAGCGTCATGCGAATGGTCTTGCCGCTGTGAAGGCCCGCGCCCTCGATGACGACCGGCACCGCCAGCGTCATTTGCGGATACGCCAAGGCAGCCGCACGGCGCTGGCGCCGTACGGTTTCCAGCATGATTGTCTCGAATTCGGATTTACGCACTTGAAACAATTGTGAAGTCCTTTTCCCCCGAAGCCTGGCCGCCCCATCCGGCTGACTTCGAGACGGTTCTAGCAGCGCGCCAAATTCGCCTCAAATAACAGATTTTTACCGAATGTTACGCGGGCCGGAACGCGTTAACCGATTGACCGCAAAAGAAAAGCCCGCCCGCCGGCACAAAGGCCGAAACGGGCGGGTTTACCATCCAAGGCGCGTCCCGGCAGGCCGGGACGGCCCTTGTCAGTTGGCCTGACGGCGCAGGAAGGTCGGAATCTCGAGCTGTTCCTCCTCATAGGAAGGCTGCACGAGACGGCTCTCGGTGGCCGGCGACAGGCTCTCCTGCGGCCGTGCATTCTCGACCGGCGCCGGGCGCGGTTCCGGCTTGCGCTGGGCAAGCGCCGGCTCGCGGCGCTGCTGCACCGGCGCCTCGGGCGCCTCCGGCTTGCGGCGCGCGCCCGTCAGGCGTTCGAAGAAGCCCGGACCCTTTTTCGGGGCACGGGACTGCTGCACGGGAGCCGGCTTCTGCCCAAGGAAGGCCGGCAGGTCGCTCCGGCCCGTCTGCGCCCGGTCGAGATCGCCCGGGATGAACGGGCGTCCCTGGGGCTCGGCGCGCACCGCCGCGGCCGGAACAACCGGCGCGTCCATTTCGGCCCGCGCCGCCGGCTGCTGCCGGGGTTCGGGCTTGTGGATGATGACTTCGGCTTCATAGTCGGAGGGATCGTAGTCCCCGGCCGGAGCCGCCGCCGGTTCGATGCCGAGATCGGCCTGAACGGCGGGCGCCATCCGCTCCTCGATCTGTTCGACCTGCGTCTGGACCGGATTGGCCATCCGCGCCGCCAATGCCGAAGGCTGGGCGGCAGGCGCCGCCGGACGGGTCTGCGACACGACTCGGATCTGCGGCGTCTGCTGCTCCGGCCGGGTCATCGTGGCCTCCTCAGCCTCGATCCCCGTCGCAACCACCGAGACGCGCATGCGCCCGTCGAGCGAGGTGTCGAAGGTCGAGCCGACAATGATGTTGGCGTCGGGATCGACTTCCGAGCGGATACGGTTGGCCGCTTCGTCGACTTCGTACAGCGTCAGGTCCATGCCGCCGGTGATGTTGATGAGTACGCCCTTTGCGCCCTTCATCGACACTTCGTCGAGCAGCGGGTTGGAGATCGCGGCCTCGGCGGCTTCGATCGCCCGGTTCTCGCCGGACGCCTCGCCGGTGCCCATCATCGCCTTGCCCATCTCGTTCATCACGGTGCGCACATCCGCGAAGTCGAGATTGATGAGGCCGGGCTTCATCATCAGGTCGGTGATGCCAGCCACGCCCGAATGCAGCACCTGGTCGGCCATGCCGAAGGCGTCCGCGAAGGTCGTGTTCTCGTTCGCCACCCGGAACAGGTTCTGGTTCGGGATGATGATGAGCGTGTCGACATATTGTTGCAGATCGCGAATGCCTTCCTCCGCGAGCCGCATCCGCCGCGAGCCCTCGAACTGGAAGGGCTTGGTGACAACGCCGACGGTGAGAATGCCGTGCTCGCGCGCCGCCCGTGCGATGACCGGACCGGCGCCCGTGCCCGTGCCGCCACCCATGCCGGCGGTGATGAAGACCATGTGAGCGCCCTGCAGGTGCTCGACGATCTCGTGCAGCGCCTCTTCCGCCGCCGCGCAACCGACTTCCGGACGCGAACCGGCGCCCAGACCCTCGGTGATCGACGCGCCGAGCTGGATGCGCCGTTCGGCCGACGACAGCGACAGCGCCTGCGCGTCGGTGTTGGCGACAACGAAGTCGACGCCCTCGAGGCCGGCCTCGATCATGTTGTTGACCGCATTGCCGCCGGCGCCGCCGACGCCGAAAACGGTGATACGGGGCTTGAGTTCCTTTTCCTTGGGAACCGAAAGTTTGATGCTCATGTCAGCCTCCTGGGAGCAGTAGTGAAAATCCGGGTCGGTGTTGCCGCGCTTGTGTCTGGCGGCGGTTCGATGACCCGTCTTCCCGGCGGGCCTGCGAGCCGTCCCTGCCGCCGCCGGCAGGGTGCTCGCTGCGGTTGCCCGCTTCGTCGTCGCACGTCGATGAAAGCACTGCGCTTCATCAGAAATTCTCCTTCAGCCAGCGGCCGAAGCGCCGGAGCTGCCCGCCGGGCGCTCCGTTGTCCGCCTCGTCCTCCGCGCCCGCCGCTTCGAGCGGCGAAATCTGCGAGTAGGTCAGCAGCCCCGCGCAGGTCGAGAACGCCGGACCGCCGGTCGCCTCGGCAAGTCCCGTCAGCCGGATCGGCTGGCCGACGCGCACCTGCTTGTCGAGCATCCGCGCCGCAAGCTCGCGCGCGCCGTTGAGCTGGCTCGCGCCGCCCGTCAACACGACGCGGCGCCCGGCGAGCCGCCCATAGCCGCTCGCCTCCATCCGGTCGCGCACCAGCTCGAATGTTTCTTCGAGGCGCGGCTGAATGATGCCGGTCAGCATCGAACGGGGAATGTGATTCGCCGCATCGGCATCGCTCTCGCCGACCTGCGGCACGTCGATCATCTCCCTCTCGTCCGACGGGCTCGCCAGCGCACTGCCGTAAAGCGTCTTCATCCGCTCTGCGTGAGCGAGCGGTGTCGAAAGCCCGCGCGCGATATCGTTTGTAATGTGATTCCCGCCGATCGACACGGCATCGCAATAGACCATCGCACCTTCGAAGAAGATGCCGAGCGAGGTCGTGCCGCCGCCCATGTCGATGACGGCGACGCCGAGGTCCATCTCGTCCTCGACGAGACAGGCAAGCCCACTCGCATAGGGCGACACGGCGAGGCCGGCGACGGTCAGGTGACAGCGCTCGATGCAGAGTTCGAGATTGCGCAACGGCCCGCGCAACCCGCTCACCATATGCACCTCGACGCCGAGCCTCTCGCCGAACATACCGCGCGGATCGCGCACGCCGCGCGCATCGTCGACGCTGTAATTGGCCGGAATGGCGTGCAGGACGTCGCGGCCCTCGGGCTGGAAATTGTTCTGCGCATGGCCGATCAGCCGGCCGAGATCGCTGTCGGAGATTTCGCCGCCCGCGACCGCGGCCTTGACGCCGACCGTCTGGCTCTTCGGCTCGGCGCCGGACATGCCGACGACCACATCGCGGATCGTGACGCCCGCCATCCGTTCCGCCGCATCGACCGCGACCCGGATCGCTTCTTCCGCCGCATCCATGTCGACCACGGTGCCGGCACGAATGCCGCGCGACACCTGATGTCCGATGCCGATGACGCGCACCGGCGCATGACCGTTGGCGATCCGCCCGGCTTCGATCCGTGCGATGAAGCAGGAAATCTTGCTCGACCCCACATCGAGCGCCGCAATCGTGCCCGAACGCCCCGCCGCGACGGGCCGGCCCTGAAAACTCCGCGAGCCGAGACTGACCATATTCATGTATTGCCCCCAACGCCGGCCGCCCCTGGCCGGACAATGCCGTTCTTGCTTTTAGCGCCGGCCGCGACGCCCTGCGCCGAACCGGCATCCGCCGCCAGTTCGACCGACACGCGGTCGGGAAGTCTGAGATCCACTGCCACGATGTCGCGCGACAGGATGCGATGGCGTGCGTCATGTGCGACGAGATCGGCCAGCGCCTTCGCGACGCCGCTTTCCGGCAGTTTGACGTCGACGCCATTTTCAAGCCGGAGGTTCCAGCGCCGCCCGCTGACGCGCACAAAGGCCCGTACGCGCTGCAACAATTGCGGCTGCTCGGCCTGCATCAGTTTCAGCAGCGCCGGCGCCTCGCGCGGCGCGCCGAAACCGACAATGAAAGGCAGATGCGCGAATTCCTGCACGCCCTCGTCGGTGATCGGCCGGCCCTCGGCGTCGATGACCGACAACATGCCGCCGCGCTGCCAGAGCGCGAAAGGCCGGCGCTCGGTGACATCGATGCGGATCGTGTCCGGCAACAGCCGCGTCACGGTTGCGCTCTCGACCCAACCCAGCCGCTCGACGCGCTGCCGCGCGGCCTCGGTGTCGAAGCCGAAAATCGGATCGCCGCGCTCCATCCCGGCGGCGGCGAGCAGCGCTTCCTTGTCGGTCCGCACGCGGCCCGTCACGGTGACGTCCTGAATGCTGAAGCCCGACATCGCCAGCAGCCGGTTCGCCCGCTCGGCAACGCCGTTGGCGCCGTCCGCCACATGCCCGCCGACGAAAAGCCCGTAAAGCAGCACACCCGCAAAGAGCGCGCCCGCGCCGGCCGTGAAGGGCCGCATCGGAAATTCGCCGGCGCCGATCTCGGCCAGCCAGCGCCCGACAGGCCCCGGCGGACGCTGCGAACGGCGGCCGAACACGCGCGTCTGCGCGGCGTTGCGGCGCTTGCCCGGCGCGATCTTGCTCTTGGCGGTGCGGCGCGGCGCGGCGCGAACGCCGGTGCGCGATGCTTTCTTCATCGATCGCATGACGCGTCCTCCACCATCCAGCTCACCAGCTCGGCGTAGGAATAGCCCGCGAGATTGGCGAGCTCCGGCACCAGCGATGTCGGCGTCATGCCGGGCTGCGTGTTGACTTCGAGCAAAACGAGTTCGCCCTTGCCGGGCCGCGTATCGTCGAAGCGGAAATCGGCGCGGGAAACGCCCCGGCAACCAAGCGCCTTGTGCGCGGCCAGCGTCACCCGCTGCACTTCGGCATAGACTTCCGGTTCCACCGGCGCCGGAATGACATGCCGCGAGCCGCCGGTCGCGTATTTCGCCTCGTAATCGTAGAAGGCTGTGTTGGCGATGATTTCGGTGACCCCGAAAATCTCCTCGCCCATCACGGCGCAGGTAAGCTCGCGACCCGCAATGTAGCGCTCGACCATCACCTCGTCGCCGAGATTCCAGTCCGGCGAGGTCAGTTCCGCCGGCGGCCGGTTGTCGCCCGCCCGGATGATGAACACACCGACCGACGAGCCTTCGCTGACCGGCTTGATGACGTAAGGCGGGTCCATCACATGGCCGAGCGCGGCCTGCGCGCGCGGCACGACGATGCTTTCGGCGACCGGCAGCCCCGCCGCGCGGAACACGGCCTTGCCGCGCTCCTTGTGCATGGCAAGCGCCGAGGCCAGCACACCCGAATGCGTGTAGGGCACGCGCAGGATTTCAAGCAGCCCCTGCACGCAGCCGTCCTCGCCCCAGCGGCCATGCAGCGCGTTGAAGACGACGTCGGGCTTCACTTTGAGAATCTGATCGGCAAGGTCGCGCCCGGCATCGATCTCGGTCACATGATAACCATGGCTCCGCAGCGCATCGGCGCAGCCCTTGCCGGTGACGAGGCTGACTTCGCGCTCGGCGCTCCAACCGCCCTTCAGAACGGCGACATGCTTGTTCGCGCTCATGCCCCGCCTCCGTCGTTGCGTGTGCCGATGCGCCGGATTTCCCATTCGAGCGTGACCCCGCTCTGCGCCTTGACGCGCGCGCGCACTTCTTCGCCGAGGTCTTCGAGATCGGCGGCGCTGGCATCGCCAGTATTGATCAGGAAATTGCAATGCAGTTCCGACACCTGCGCGCCGCCGCGCTTCAAACCGCGGCAGCCGGCGGCGTCGATCAACTGCCACGACTTGTGGCCATCGGGATTCTTGAAGGTCGAACCGCCGGTGCGCGTGCGGATCGGCTGCGTCGCCTCGCGCGACGCCGTGATCTCGTCCATCCGCGCCTGGATCGCCGCCTTGTCGCCGGGCGCGCCCTGGAAAACCGCTTCGACGAAAATCAGATCGTCCGCCGCGCCGCAATGGCGGTAGCTGTATTTCATGTCGGCATTCGTGAGTACATGCCGCTTGCCCGCGCGGTCGATGGCGACGGCTTCCACCAGCACGTCCTTCGTCTCGCGCCCGTAGGCGCCGCCATTCATGCGCAGCGCGCCGCCGATCGAGCCCGGAATGCCGCGATAGAATTCGAGCCCCGCAAGCCCGGCCTCCTGCGCGGCGCGCGCCACCGCCACATCGAGCGCCGCCGTGCCCGCGCGGACACGATTGCCTTCGATCGAGATTTCCATGAACGCCCGCCCGAGACGGATGACGACGCCGGGCACGCCGCCATCGCGCACCAGCAGGTTGGAGCCGACGCCGATCACCGTCACCGGCACATCGGCCGGGCAACCCGCAAGGAACGCGGCAAGATCGTCGGCATCGGCCGGACGGAACATGACTTCCGCCGACCCGCCGACACGGAACCATGTCAATTGCGCGAGCGGCGCATCGGCGAGAAGCTCGCCGCGCACCGCAGGCAGCCGGTCGATGAGATGCGGAAGGGAAGCGCGCACAGACATCATTTGCGCCTCCCCGCCTTGTCGCCGGCAAGCGCCGCCAGCGCCTCCGGCAGGGCATTCGCCCAAGTGGTGATGCTGCCTGCGCCGAGGCAAACGACGAGATCGCCCGGCTTCGCGATACCGGCGATCAGCGCCGGCAACGCTTCCGGGCTTTCGAGCGCCGTCACATTGCGGTGGCCGCGCGCGCGCAGACCCTCCACCAGCGCATCGCGATTGGCGCCCTCGATGGGCTTCTCGCCGGCCTCGTAGACATCGGCGACAATGACGGCGTCGGCATCGTTGAAGCAGGCGCAGAATTCATCGAACAGGCTGTGAAGCCGCGTGTAGCGATGCGGCTGAACCACCGCGATGGTGCGCCCTTGCGTCGCCGAACGCGCCGCCTGCAGCACCGCCGCGATTTCGACCGGGTGGTGCCCGTAGTCGTCGTAGATGCTGACGCCGTTCCAGTTGCCGACATAGGTGAAGCGCCGCTTGACGCCGCCAAAACTTTCAAGCGCCGCGCGGATGCGCTCGTCGGCAATGCCCATTTGCAGCGCGACGCCGATGGCCGCGAGGCTGTTCAGCATGTTGTGCGTGCCGTGCATGGCGAGATGCACGCCTGAAAGCTCGCGCGTCTTGCCGGTCTTGCGATCCGTGATCGTGACGTCGAACGTGTTGAAGCCGTTTTCGACACGCTGGTTGGTGGCGCGGATATCGGCCTGCGGATTTGTGCCGTAGGTGACGATGCGCCGGTCGCGCACGCGGCCGATCAGCGCCTGCACCTCCGGATGATCGACGCACATGACGGCGCAGCCATAGAACGGCACGTTCTCGACAAAGGCAAGGAAGGCGTCCTTCGCCGCATCGAACGTGCCGTAATAATCGAGATGCTCGGGGTCGATATTGGTGACGATGGCGATGGTCGAGGGCAGCTTGACGAAGGTGCCGTCGGATTCGTCGGCCTCGACGACCATCCATTCGCCGTCGCCGAGCCGCGCATTGGTGCCGTAGGCATTGATGATGCCGCCGTTGATGACGGTCGGGTCGAGACCCGCGCCATCGAGGATCGCCGCCACCAGCGAAGTCGTCGTCGTCTTGCCATGCGTACCGGCGACCGAGACGCAGGAGCGCAACCGCATCAGCTCGGCCAGCATCTCCGCGCGCCGCACCACCGGCAGGAAGCGCGCCCGCGCTTCCATCAGTTCCGGATTGTCGGATTTGATCGCCGACGACACGACGACGACCTGCGCGTCCGCAAGGTTCTCGGCCTTCTGGCCGATGAAGACCTTGATGCCGAGCCCGGCGAGCCGCTTGACATTGGCGCTCTCGGAAAGGTCGCTGCCCTGCACCGTGTAGCCGAGATTGTGCATGACTTCGGCAATGCCGCTCATGCCGATGCCGCCGATGCCGACGAAATGAATGTTGCCGATGTCGAGAGGCGCGGGCCGCATCATGCACCTCCGATCGCGAATTCGAGGGCGCCGGTGCCGCCGGCGTCGCCGGTCTTGCGTTCCGGCGCGGCGAGCGCCTGCAACTCGCCGCGGCCGAGCCGCTCGACGAGATCGGCAAGCGCGCGCACGGCATCGGGCTGGCCTTGCGCCCTGGCGGCGCGCGCGGCGGCGGTCAGTTGCGCCGGGTCGGCCAGCAACGATGTCAGCATGTTCGCGAGCGCCTCTTCGGTGAAATTCCTCTGCTCGATGGCCCAGGCCGCGCCCGCGCTTGCGAGCTTCTCGGCATTGGCCTTCTGGTCGTTGTCGAGCGAATGCGGCAGCGGCACGAGAATTGACGGCCGGCCGACAACGGCAAGCTCGCTGATCGTCGAGGCGCCCGAACGCCCGATCACCAGATGCGCGGTCGCGATGCGCTGCGGCATGTCGTCGAAGAAGGGGCTGAGTTCGGCGTCGATGCCGGCGGCTTCGTAAATCGCGGCGGCACGGTCCATGTCTTCCGGCCGCGCCTGCTGCACGACCGCGAGGCGGCGGCGCAAGGCGTCGGGAAGCCGCGCCAGCGCGCCCGGCACGACATCGCTCATCACGCGCGCGCCCTGACTGCCGCCGAACACCAGCAAGTGGATCGGGCCCTCGCCGGCAGGCGCTTCGTAGGCGCGGCCGGCAACCGCGATCACCGCGTCGCGCACCGGATTGCCGGTCAGCACGAGCTTTCCGGCGTCCTTGGCGCGCAGGAATTTCGGCGCATCGAAAGTCGAGGCGATGGCGGCGACATAAGGCGCGACCAGCCGGTTGACGCGGCCAAGCACCGCGTTTTGTTCATGCACGCACACCGGGACGCCGCGAAGGAGCGCCGCGGCAACCGGCGGCAAGGTCGGATAGCCGCCAAAGCCGATCAGCGCGGCGGGCTTGATCCGGCCGAGAATGCCGAAGGAACGAGCGACGCCCGCGAGTATGGCGGGCGCCGCCCTCACAAGACCGGCCGCACCTTTGCCTGAAGGTGTCGCGGCCGGAACGGGATAGATGTCGGCATCGGGAAAGAGCCGGTCGAAACGCTGCACGCGCTCGTCGGTGATGAGCGCGATGCGGCGGCCGCGGCGGCGCAATTCCTGCGCCAGCGCCTGGCCGGGGAACAAATGACCGCCCGTACCGCCGGCTGCAATCACGATCGGACCTTGCGGATAGCGCCTCATGCGTGCGCCCTCCGTCCGCTGGGCGGTTCGACATTGCTGCCTGCCCGGCGCCGCGTCAGCGCCAGCAGCATGCCCATCGCCAGCGCCAGCGCCAGCAGCGACGAGCCGCCATAGGAAATGAACGGCAGCGTCATGCCTTTGGCCGGAACGAGGTTGACATTGACCGCCATGTTGATGAGCGCCTGCAATCCGAACAACGCGACGAGCCCGCAAGTCGCGAACTGCACGAAGAGATCGCGCTCTTCCGCCGCACGCTTCAGCGGCCGCACGACGATGAATGCGAAGAGGCCGATAATCATCAGCCCGACCACGACGCCGAATTCCTCGGCCGCCACCGCGAAGATGAAATCGGTATGAGCGTCCGGCAGGATGCGCTTCACCACGCCCTCGCCCGGCCCGCGTCCGAAAAATCCGGCTGCGTAGAAGGCGTCCAGCGCACGATCGATCTGGTAGGTGTCGCCCGATTCCGGATTGAGGAAGCGGTCGACGCGGCTTGCGACATGCGGCATCAGCGTATAGGCGCAAACGACGCCGGCCGTTGCCAGCGCACCGAGCGAACCGATCCAGCCCCAGGAGAGCCCGGCCATGAAAAACATTGCGCCGAAAACCATCGTCACCAGCATCAGCTGGCCGAAATCCGGTTGCAGCGCCAGCACCGCCACGACCGTGGCATAAAGCGCCAGCGCGATGCCGGTGCCGGGAATGCCGGGGCTGCGCTGCGCTTCGGCGAAGAGCCAGGCGACGAGCACAACGAAAGCCGGCTTGATGAACTCCGACGGCTGGATGCCGATGGGCCCCAGATAGAGCCAGCGATGCGCGCCCTTGATTTCCGGACCGGCCAGCAGCGCCAGCACCATCAGCATCAGCGCCGTGGCGAAAACAAACGCCGCCAGACGCCGCACCTGCCGCACATTGAGCAGCGATACGCCGATCATTACCGCGAGCGCCGGCAGGAAAAACGCCATCTGCCGGTAGACGAAGTGGAAGGGCGGCAGGTCGATACGCATGGCGACCGCCGGGCTTGCGGCGAGCGCCAGCACCGTGCCGAGCACCATCAGGCAGACGAGGCAGAGCAACGTCCACTTGTCGACGGTCCACCACCATTCGGCGGCAAGGCTGCGGTTGGTGCGCGCGAGACGGATCATGCGGCGGCCCCTCCCGTTTCGGCGAGCACGCGCTGCACTTCGCGGCGGAACATGTCGCCGCGTTCCTCGAAATTCCGGAACTGGTCGAACGAGGCACAGGCCGGCGACAGCAACACGATCCGCGTCTCGGCCTCGCCCGTCGCCGCATCCTTCGTCGCCGCCTCGACGGCCTTCGGCAGTGTTCCGCATTGCCGGTAGTCGACTTTGCCCTCGAGCGTGCGGGCGAAATCCGCCGCCGCATCACCGATCAGGTAGGCGCGCGAAATATGCGGGAAGAGCGCTTCGAGGCTTTCGATGCCGCCCTCCTTCGCCTTGCCGCCGGCAATCCAGTAGACGTTGCGATAGGCGCCCAGCGCCTTCGATGCGGCATCCGCATTGGTCGCCTTGCTGTCATTGACGAAGCGCACACCGTCGCGCTCCGCGACGATCTCCATGCGGTGGGCGAGACCGGGGAAGCTCTCGAAAGCGGCAAAAATCTTTTCGCGCGTATAGCCAAGCGCACGCCCCGCCGCATAGGCCGCCGCCGCGTTCTGCCAGTTATGCGCGCCCGCCAGCGTCCGCATCTCGCGCAGATCGCCGGCCTTCACGGCTTGCGACCCTGCATTGTCGTAGAGGATGCCGTCGATTGCATAAACGCCGCGCCCCAACGTCTTGCCGACCGAGATCGGCACGACCTTCGCCATGCGCCGCGCGCCGATGCCGGTGCAGATGTCCTTCGACAGCGCATCGTCGATGCCGATAATCGCCGTGCCGCCCTCGCCCTGTCGCGCGAACAGCCGCGCCTTGACGGCCGCGTAATGTTCAAGCGTGCCGTGCCGGTCGATATGATCCGGCGTGATGTTGAGCAGGATCGCGATGTCGGGTGCAAGGCTCGGCGCCAGATCGATCTGGTAGGACGACACTTCGATTGCATAGACGGTCGCCGCCGCCGGCGCCTCGAGTTCGAGCACCGCCTTGCCGATGTTTCCGCCGACCTGCGCATGACCGCCGCAGCGCCGGATCATGTGACCGATCAGCGCCGTCGTCGTCGACTTGCCATTGGTGCCGGTGATAGCGACGATCTTGGCGCCGGTGCCGCTTGCCGTCACGGCGCGCTGAAAAAGCTCGATGTCGCCGATGATCTCGACGCCCGCGGCCTGCGCCATCGACACGACCGGATGCGGCTCGGGATGCGTCAGCGGCACGCCGGGGCTCAGCACCAGCGCCGCAAGCTCCCGCCACGGCCAGTCCTTTATGTCCGTGACATTGAAGCCGCCGGCCGCCGCTTCGGCCCGCTTCGTCTCGCTGTCGTCCCAGGACATCACAGTCGCCGCACCCGCCTCGAGCGCGCGCACGGTTGCAAGGCCCGACGTACCGAGCCCGAACACCGCCACCTTGCGCTTTGCGAAACCGGTCGCCGCGATCATCCCCTCACCTCAACTTCAAAGTTGCGAGACCGGCCATGGCGAGCACGACCGAGATGATCCAGAAGCGCACGACGATGGTCGGTTCCGCCCAGCCCTTCTGTTCGAAATGATGATGCAGCGGCGCCATGCGAAAGACGCGCTTGCCGGTCGTCTTGAACGAAATGACCTGCACGATCACCGACACCGCTTCGAGCACGAACAATCCGCCGATGATGGCAAGCACCAGTTCGTGCTTGGCCGCCACCGCGATCGTGCCGAGAGCCGCGCCGAGGGCCAGCGATCCGGTGTCGCCCATGAACACCATCGCCGGCGGCGCGTTGTACCAGAGGAAGCCGAGCCCCGCCCCGATCAGCGCCCCGCAAACAATCGCAAGCTCGCCTGTGCCCGGCACGAAATGTACCTGCAGGTAATCGGCGAAGACCGCGTTGCCGACCAGATAGACGATGAGGCCGAACGCCGCCGCCGCGATCATCACCGGCACGATGGCCAGCCCGTCGAGCCCGTCGGTCAGGTTGACCGCATTCGACGATCCGACGATGACAAGCGCTCCGAACAGGAAGAAGAAGCCGCCGAGCTGCAGAAGCACGCCCTTGAAGAACGGCACGGTCAACGCCGTCTGCAACGGCTCGTTGGCCACCAGCACCAGCGCCCACATCGCCGCGATCGCGATGACGAATTCGAAGAACAACTTCACACGGCCCGGCACGCCCTTCGGCGAAATCTTCGACACCTTGAGATAGTCGTCGGCAAAGCCCACCGCACCGAAGCCGAGCGTCACCAGCAGCACGATCCACACATATTTGTTGGAAAGGTCGGCCCACAGCAGCACCGCCGGCACGAGGCCGACGAGAATGAGAAACCCGCCCATCGTCGGCGTGCCCTGCTTTTGCACGATATGCGTCTGCGGCCCGTCCTCGCGGATCGGCTGGCCGCGCCGCTGCCGCGATTTCAGCATTGCGATGATGCGCGGCCCGAACATGAAGCTGATCAGGAGCGCCGTCAACGTCGCGCCGCCGGTGCGGAATGTGATGTAGCGAAACACGTTGAGCGCTGGATATTCGACGCCCATGCCGCCGAGAAGATCGTACAGCATCCCCTATATCCCCCTGTTGCGCCGGAGGCTGGCGCCGTCGTCGTCGCCCATCCCCAGCAGCATCTCGACCAGCGGCCCCATCCGCGACCCGAGCGAACCCTTGACCATCGCGACGTCGCCGGCGCGGATCGCATCGCGCAAGCCTGGCGCCAGCGCCTCCGAGTTTTCGGCATAGCCGCCCTGCGCCGCCGCCGGCAGCACCTTGAACATCTCGCGCATATGCGGTCCGCAGGCGAAAACGAGATCGATCCCCGCCGCCTCAACATCCGCCGCGAGTTCGCGATGCATCGCAATCGACGTCTCGCCGATCTCCAGCATGTCGCCCATCACGGCGATGCGCCGCCCGCCGCCTGCCGGCTTCGCCTGCGCCAGCGCGGCCAGCGCCGCGCGCATCGACGCCGGATTGGCATTGTAGCTTTCGTCGATCACCGTGAAGTCGCCGAGCGGCGCGGCCACGACATGCCGCTCGCCGCGCCCCTTCGGCGCCTTGAGCTGCGCCATCGCCAGCGCCGCCAGCGCGAGGTCGGCGTCGAGCGCCTTGACGCAGGCAAGAACCGCGAGGCTGTTCATCGCGATATGCCGTCCCGGCACCGCGAGCTTGTAGGTCACTTTCTGGCCGCAGATCGTCGCCGACACGCAGGAGCAGTCTTCCTTCAGCGCCAGCTTGTCGAGCCGCGCATCGGCTTGCGGGTTTTCGCCGAACGAAATGATCCGCGCCGCGCCGCGCGCCTCGGCCCGCGCCCTGAGCCGCGCATAATGCGGGTTGTCGCGGTTGAGGATCGCGACGCCGCCCTCCTGCAGCCCGTCGAAAATCTCCGCCTTGGCGTCGGCGATTTCTTCGACCGAATTGAAAAACGCCATGTGCACGGCCTCGACCGTGGTGATGAGCGCCACAAACGGCTCGACCAGTTTCGACAGCGGCGTGATTTCGCCGGGATGGTTCATGCCGACTTCGAAAATGCCGAACTGCGTGTCGGCCGGCATCCGCGCCAGCGACAGCGGCACGCCCCAGAGATTGTTATAGGAAGCAGCCGACGCATGGGTTGCCCCCTGCTCGGAAAGCACGAAGCGCAGCGCCTCCTTGGTGCCGGTCTTGCCGACGCTGCCGGTCACCGCAACGATGCGCGCCTGCGCCCGCGCCCGCGCCGCCCGGCCAAGCGCGTTGAGCGCTTCGAGCGTATCGCCGACAACGACCAGCGGCCCCGCCGCACGCATCTTGTCCGTCGGCGCCGACACGATGGCCGCCGCCGCGCCCTTGGCGAACGCGCCTTCGACAAAGGCGTGTCCGTCGGAATTTTCGCCCGCGATCGCAACAAAGAGATCGCCCGCCTGCAATGTCCGGCTGTCGATCGACACGCCGCTCGCCGTCCAGCGCGCGCCCTCGGCCTTGCCGCCGGTCGCGGCGATCGCATCTTCCTGTGTCCAGAGAGGTGTGCTCATGCGCCCCCTCCGATCTTTTTCGCGGCCGCCGCGACGGCGTCGTGATCCGAAAACGGGATGACCTTGTCGCCGACGGTCTGTCCGGTCTCATGCCCCTTGCCCGCGACGACCAGCACATCGCCCGATTGAAGCGCCCGCATCGCCGTTTCGACGGCGGCGGCGCGGTCGCCAATCTCGGTCGCGCCGGGACATGCCTTCAGGATCGCGGCGCGAATGGCGGCCGCGGCTTCGCTGCGCGGGTTGTCGTCGGTGACATAGACCGTGTCGGCGAGCCGCGCCGCGATCTCGCCCATCTGCGACCGCTTGCCGGCATCGCGGTCGCCACCGCAGCCGAACACGACGGCAAGCTTGCCCGTCGCATGCGGACGCATCGCTTCGAGCATGTTCTCAAGCGCATCCGGCGTATGCGCATAATCGATATAGACGGAGGCGCCGTTCGGCAGATGCGCCGCCTCTTCCATGCGCCCGCGCGCGCCTTTGAGATTTTCCAGCGCCTCGAACACGCGCGAAGCCGCCCCGCCGCAGCCGATGACGAGACCCGCCGCCACAAGCGCGTTCGATGCCTGGAACGCGCCAACCAGCGGCAACTGCACTTCGTAATTCGCGCCGCCATGCACCAGTTCCAGCGCCTGACCGCGCGCCGTCGGCCGCGCCGCGATGAGGCAAATGCCGCGCCCCTTGCGCCCGACCGAAATGATCCGGTGTCCGCGCGCCCAGCACAGCGCCTCGAATTCGGCGGCCTGCGCGCTGTCGGCATTGATGACGGCGACGCCGCCCGGCCCCATCACCTCGCCGAAGAGCCGCAGCTTCGCATAGAGGTAGTCGTCGAAGCTGGTGTGATAGTCCATATGGTCGCGCGTGATATTGGTGAAGCCGGCTGCGGCGAGCTTCACGCCATCGAGCCGGTATTGCGCGAGCCCGTGGCTCGACGCTTCCATCGCCAGATGCGTCACGCCTTCGTCGGCCAACGCCGCGAGTTCCGCCTGCAGCGCGACGGGATCGGGCGTCGTGAAGCCGAGCTCGCGCGCGCCCCCGGCGCTTTCGATGCCGAGCGTCCCGAGGCTCGCCGCCTCGATGCCGAGTGCCGCCCAGATCTGGCGCACGAAAGTCGCAACCGATGTCTTGCCGTTGGTGCCGGTCACCGCCGCG
The DNA here is from genome assembly GCF_019635935.1 of Parvibaculum sp. Lineage (NCBI taxonomy): Bacteria > Pseudomonadati > Pseudomonadota > Alphaproteobacteria > Hyphomicrobiales > Parvibaculaceae > Parvibaculum > Parvibaculum sp. The sequence continues at coordinate 875,430 of NZ_JAHBYN010000001.1, forward strand.
ACGATGCCGGGCTGCTTGCCGAAAAACCGCGCCGCCATCAGCGCCAGGCGCCGGCGCGGATTGCGCACCGCGATCACCGGCACGCCCACCTCGACCCCGGCGCCCTGCGGTACCAGCAGCGCCGCCGCGCCCTGCGCCAGCGCCTGCGGGATGAAGCGGCTGCCATCGACCTTGGTGCCGGGTAGCGCCGCGAACAGGAAGCCGGGCTTCACCGCGCGGCTGTCCGCCGTCAGGCCGCGTATCTCCGTGGCCCCCCCCATCGGGAGCGCCGGGAGGTCCGACCCCATCAACGCCGCAAGCTGCATATCGCCCAACATTCCCGTTTGCCGTCTACTCAACGAAACGCCTTCACTGTCCGCCCGCGCCGAACGACACGAGGCTCGCTTCCCTCAACATGTCCGCTTCCTGCGGCTTGGTGGCCGGGCGAAGCCCGAGCAGCGGCGCCACGCGCGCCACCACGCGCGCCGTCACCGGCGCCGCGTTCCAGCCCGCCGTCGCATAGCCGTAGGTATCCTTGGTCGGCTTCGGTTCATCGAACATCACGATCATGGCGTAACGAGGGTCGTTGGCCGGAAAGGCGCTGATGAACGATGTGATGAGCTTGTTGCGCGCATAGCGGCCGTTCTCGGCCTTCTCGGCCGTCCCCGTCTTGCCCATCACCGGATAACCCGGCACATCGGCCTTGCGGCCCGTGCCTTCGGCAACGACCATCCGCAACAGCCCGCGCATCGTCCGGCTGACCTCGGGCGAGATCACGCGCGCGCCAAGCTGTGCTTCGTTGCGGCGCAGGAAGGTCGGCTCGACCTTGAAGCCGCCATTGACGACGGTCGCAACCGCGCTGACGACCTGCAGCGGCGTCACGGCAATGCCGTGACCGTATGACGTCGTGATCGTCGACAATTCGGTCCAGCGTGGCGGCATCAGCGGCGATCCCGCTTCCGGCAGTTCGATCTGCGGCCGCGTCAACATGCCGAAGCGGCGCAGATATTCGCGATGTTCGTCGCCGCCCAGTTGCAACGCGATCTTCGCCGTACCGATATTGGAGGAATGCACAAAGACCTCCGGCACGGAGAGCCAGCGGTTCTGTGCGTGGAAATCGTGAATCTTGAAGCGCGCCACCTGCATCGGCTGCGTCGCGTCGAAGCGCCCGTCGAGCTTGACCCTGCCGCTGTCGAGAGCGGCGGCAAGCGTCAACGCCTTGAAGACCGAACCCATCTCGTAGACGCCGAGCGTCGCGCGGTTGAAGCGTGCGTTCTCGGCCGACGCCATCGGATCGTTGGGGTTGAAGTCGGGCAGCGACGTCATCGCGACGACCTCGCCCGTATGCACGTCCATGATGATGCCGACGGCCGCCAGCGCCTTGAATTCGGCCATCGCCTTTTCGAGCTCGTCGCTCAACGCATGCTGCGCCTTCAGATCGATCGACAACATCACGGTCCGGTTGCGGTCGAAGCGCGGCGTTCCGTTCGCGTCCGGACGCGCCACCACGCGGTCCATATAGCGCTCGATACCGGCGATACCGTTATTGTCGACATCGACCATGCCGAGCACGCTGGCGCCGGTCTTGCCGTTCGGATAGACGCGCTTGCGCTCGTTGCGGAAGTCGAGCCCCGGCAAACCGAGATAATGCACCGCATATTGCTGACGCGGCGCGAGATCGCGCTTGACCCACATGAAGGCCCGGCCCGACGCGAGCTTCGTCGTCATGTCGGCAACATTGAGTTCCGGCAGCACCGTCGCCAGCTGGCGCGCCGTCTCGGCCGGATCGATGACGCTGCGCGCATCGGCATAAAGCGAGGCCGTGCCGATATCGGTCGCCATCACCTCGCCGTTGCGGTCCACAATGTCGGGCCGCTGGATCGGGGCGCGGTTGTCGACCGCGGCAATGCGCGCGCCGCCGTCGCCGCCAACAATGGCGAGCCCGACGAGCCGGGCGCCGATCAGCGCGAAACAGGCGGCGAAAACCGCAATGGCGAGCGCGATGCGGCGCTCCGACGGCGTGCGGGTCTGCCCCTCGCCCGCGGCCCGGCGCGACCTGGCGATGGCGTCGTAGCCCGGCAGCAGAAAGCGCGCCGGTGCTTGCGGCGATGTGCGGCGTCCGATCATTGGATCGACCTCCCGCTTTCGGGCGCCGCTTCGGCATAGCCGCCAAGCGGCTGCCGGCCCGACGGCACATAATAGTCGTCCGCCATATGCGGCATCGGCACATCCTCGAATTCGCCGATTTGCCGGGCGGTCAGCGGCTTCAGCGCCGTGTAGCGCGCCGCCAGTTCCTGCAACCGTTCGGGTTGGTTGAGATAGCTCCATTCGGCGCGCAACACGCGAATGGCTTCCTGCTCGGCGGCAATCTGCGCGGCAAGCCGGCTTGCCTGCCGGTCGGCGCCCTCGGCGCGATACTTGATGTCGTAGAGCCCGACCGACAAACCGATCACGGCGGCGACCAGCAGCAGGTTGATGAAGCGGATCATGCCGCACCTCCCGTCGGCGACAGCCGGTCGAGCGCGGGCACGACGCGCAGGCCGAGCGCCGCGGTGTCGAGCGGCAGCACGGGCGCCGCCGTCCGTTCGGCCGCGCGCAGCTTCGCGGAGCGCGCGCGGGGATTTGCGTCGATTTCGGCGTCGGCGGCCTTGCGGGCCTTGTGCTCGATTTCGAGGAACGACGGGGCCGCCTCGTCGCGCTCCGGCATGTGGCGATTGGCGCGCCCGCCCCGGCCCGTCCGCGCGGTCAGGAAGCGTTTGACGGCGCGATCCTCGAGCGAATGGAAGGTGACGGCCGCGAGGCGTCCGCCCTCATGCAGCAGTTCTTCGGCGCCGGAAAGGCCGCGCGCCAGCTCACCAAGCTCGTCATTGACGAAAATCCTGAGCGCCTGGAAAGTCCGCGTCGCCGGGTGGATACGGTCCTGCGGCCGGCGGCCGATGACGCGCGCCACCGTTTCGGCGAGCTCGAGTGTCCGCTTGAATTCGGCCTGCGCGCGCGCCGCGACGATCGCCTTGGCCACCGCCCGCGCACGCTTTTCCTCGCCATAGACGGCGATGATGCGGGCGAGATCGCCCTCTTCGAAAGTATTGACCACATCCGCGGCCGACGGCCCCTCGCCGCCCATCCGCATGTCGAGCGGTCCGTCCTGCTGGAACGAGAAACCGCGTTCGGCCTGGTCGAGCTGCATCGACGATACGCCGAGATCGAGCACCACCCCGTCGACCGTTGCATGGCCGAGCGCCCGGACGAGCCGCACCATGTCGCCGAAGCAACCTTCGATCAGCGTCAGCCGTCCGACGAATTCGGTCGCGAGTTCGCGGCCGCGCAGGATCGCGCTCGGGTCGCGGTCGATCGCCAGCACCGCGCAATCGGCCGACCCGAGGATCGCCCGCGTATAACCGCCCGCGCCGAAAGTTCCGTCGACATAAATCCCGCCATCGCGCGGCCGGAGGACATCGAGGACATCGGCGAGCATCACCGGGATATGAGGGGCGCTGCTCCGGCCGCTGTCGCTCATCGGCCGCCTCCATCGACAGGCGGCGGCGCCTTCAGCATGGCGCGGAAGTTCGGCACCTGCTTGCGCGCCTCGACGGTGAAAGCCGCATGGGCCTTCGGTTCCCAGATCTGAAACCGCTCGCCCGCGCCCACAAACACCGCCTCGTCGGTGATGCCGGCGAACTCGCGCAGGCTCTCCGGCAGAATGACGCGCCCGTCGGCGTCGAACATCAGCTCGGCGCTCTCGCCGTGCAGCACGGAAGCCAGCATGTCGCGCTCGGTCGAAAACGGGTCGAGCCGCGCCAGCATCTGGTCGATCGTCGCGGCAAAGGCTGGCCCGCAGCCTTCGATGAAGCGACCCTCGCTCAGCGGCGGAAAACAGATGATCCCGTTGAAGCCCTGCGCAACCGTCACGGCGCGAAACTTCGCGGGCACGGACACGCGACCCTTCGCATCGATCTTGTTCGTGAAACGCCCCCGGAACGACTCCATCGGCCGACCTCTCCCCTCTCTCGGGCCGCCCCCTCCTGCCTGAGGGGACTTGTGCCCGTGGGACCGGCAGGCGCTTTACGGGCGCGCTCTGGCCTTATACGGGACATCATGGGATACCATGGGATTTCATGGTCGTCAACGGGAAAGCCTAGTATTTTCGCGGTTTTCCGCCCCATTTTGACCCGTCTGAACTGTCTTAACGGACCGTTAAAACTGTCGATAACTTGAGAACATAGGAAGAACATATGTATTGGCCGCAAGTCGGCATCCGGCAGCCGTGGCGGCGGGGGGTTGCGACAATTGGAAGATAGATTTTTGGAAGAGAGTGTCAGATGGCCTGTAAGCCGGGTTCTGTACCCTTGCGGGCGATGACCATTCATCTGGGACGTCCGTTGCCGGACGCCTCTAGCAACCAACCCGGGCGGCGGCCCGGAAACGGGTTTTCCAGGCTAAACGCCTGAAATGCCGCCCCTATTTGGTCTTGCTCCCGGTGGGGTTTGCCGTGCCGCGCCCGTTACCGGCCGCGCGGTGCGCTCTTACCGCACCCTTTCACCCTTACCCGTCCCCGAAGGTCCGGGCGGTTTGCTTTCTGTGGCACTTTCCCTGGGGTCGCCCCCGCCGGCCGTTAGCCGGCACCGTGTCTCCGTGGAGCCCGGACTTTCCTCTGCATTTTCATGCAGCGGCCATCCGGCCATCTGACTTGAATGAGATGAGCCTGAAAATCGTCCGCGTCAAGACGCTTGCGGATTGCCCGCGCGATACCGACATTGCCCCTAACGACAATCCACACATGGGAGAACGCGATGAAGGCCGCTGTCTATTACGAAAACGGTCCGCCCTCGGTATTGAAATACGAGGACGTGCCCGATCCGCAATGCCTGCCGCAAGGCATCGTCATCAAGGTCGAGGCGGTCAGCATCGAAGGCGGCGACACGCTGAACCGCGCCGGCGGCGAACTGGCGAGTGTGCCGCATATCGTCGGCTATCAGGCGGCTGGAACGATCATCGAGGTCGGCGCAGAGGTCACGCATCTCAAACCCGGCCAGCGCGTGACGACGGTCAACATGCACGGCTCGCATGCCGAACTTCGTTCGGTGTTCGCGCGCACGGCATGGGCGATCCCCGACAACATGGATATCAAGGTGGCGTCCGCCATTCCCGTTCCCTTCGGCACCGCGCATGATTGCCTGTTCGAGTTCGGCCGCTTGAAGGCCGGCGAAACGGTGCTCGTGCAGGCAGGTGCCGGCGCCGTCGGCCTCGCCGCGATCCAGCTTGCGAAAAAAGCCGGCGCCACGGTCATCGCAACGGCGTCGAGCGACGACAGGCTCGAAGGCCTGAAGCAATACGGCATGGACCACGGCATCAACTACCGCACGCAGGATCTCGTCGCCGAAGCGAAGCGGCTCACCGACAACAAGGGCGTCGATCTCGTCGTCGATCCGGTCGGCGGCTCGACGCTGCAGAAATCGATCCTGTCGCTCGGCTATCGCGGCCGCATTTCGATGGTCGGCCGCGCCGGCCGCGAAGACATGCGCGTCGATGTAACGACGATGATGGGTGGCAACCAGTCGCTGTCGGGCGTCTTCCTCGGCGCCGAAATCTTCACCGACCGCGTCCACGACAACATCCAGAAACTGATCGGCGACATCGCGAAGGGCGAGCTGAAAGTCGTGCTCGACAAATCCTTCGCGCTGAAGGACGCGGCGGCGGCACACGAATATATCGAGAGCCGCAAGGCCTTCGGTCGCGTGACGTTGATCCCCTAAGCGGCGGCCTTCGCGGCCTCGACGAGACGGCGAAGGGTGGCGACGGTCGAAAGATCCGCCACCCCGTCGACCTTCGCGGGCCGGAAATGCCGCTGGAAGGCGGTGACGACATCTTGCGTCGCCGCATCGTAATGGCCGAGCACTTCGAGCCCGTAGCCATAACTGGCAAGCATGAATTGAAACTCGGCCACCGTGTCGCCGCGATCGCCGGGCGCCAGCGACGGCCCCTCGACGATCGGCTCCGGCGCGACCCAGAGCCCGATACCGGCGCGCGCCAGACGCGCCCAGTCGAACCATTCGCCGGGATCGGCCTTGCGCCCCGGCGCAATGTCCGAATGGCCGAGCACGCGCGCCGGCGGGATCGGATGGCGCGAAAGAATGTCGAGACAAAGCGCTTCGACCGCCGCCATCTGCACATCCGGATAGGGCGGCGATCCAAAATCATGCCCGCCATTTGCGATCTCGATGCCAATGGAACGGCCGTTGATGTCGCTCTCGCCCGCCCACCGGCCGACACCCGCATGCCAGGCGCGCAAATCTTCGGGCACCATGCGCGTGACGCGCCCGCCTTCGTCGACGAAATAATGCGCCGACACTTTCGCGTCCGCGTCGCATAGCCGGTCGAGCGCGGCTTCGGCGCTCGCCATGCCCGTGTAGTGCAGCAGCAGAATATCGACCGCGCATCCGTCCGGACGCGCGTTGAAATTCGGCGAGGATCGTTCGTCGCAGGAAAATGTCATCAGGGGCCGGTATCCACAATCCGCTTCTGGCGTATCGACACGATCAGAACGCCGGTCAAGGCGATGAGCGCGCCGACAAGCATACGCTCCGTCAGGACTTCGCCAAGCAGGGTGACGGCGAAAAATACCGTAAAGATCGGCGCCAGCAGCGTCAGCGGCGCGGTTTGCGTCACCTCATAACGTTGCAACAGGTAGTAGATGCCTGCGTGACCGACCAGGCTGGAGGCAAAGGCGACATAGAAGACGCCGGCCCACTCCATCAGATTCGCATCGAGTAACGCCGCGATCTGCCCCTGCTCGACCGCGAGCGACGCGGCGATCATCAGCGGCGCGGCCGCCAGCGCCACCCATGCCTGCATTTCGAAGACGCCGACATTCCGGATCTGGCGCTGATAGATCGTGCCGATGGAACCGACCAACGCCGAGGCGACGACGAACAGCAGCCCGTCGATATAGGTGAAGACCGCCGGATCGAAACTGATTACCATGACGCCGGAGAACGAAAGGATGATGCCGAGCCAGCGCCGCCAATGCACCTGCTCCTTCAGAAAGACGATCGACATGATGGTGGCGAACGGCACGCCGAGCTGGCTGGTGACGGCAACGACGGAAGCAGTGGACAAGGACAGACCGACAAAGAACAGACCGAAGCCGACCGGGCCCGCGCATAGCGCGATGATGATGACTTCCTTCATCCGTCCACGATGGATTTTCAGGAACGGAAACAGCACCATCACGATCAGCGTGAAGCGCAGCGCCGCGAAAAGCAGCGGCGGGAAATGGTCGAGCGACACCTTGGCCGCGATCAGCGCGAAGCCCCAGATGAAGTTGATGAGGACCATGAAGCCCAGATGGAGGGGTGTCATCGCAAATCCATGCCTTCGGAGCGCCGTCAGGCCGGCGCCCTGCGGGCGTTGTTAGCGCAGGCGCAAGGCCGCGCATAGGGCCGATTCGGCCCCGACTGTCATCGATCTGTCACTGAACTGTCAAAAAACTGTCACATGCAGCACAGCGGCAAATTTTTGGTGCGTTTTCCCGACCCGTTTTCCCGGGACAATTTTCCCGAAAAAAAGATATCCCCGCTTTGCAGGCGGTCCCGCCCGGATTCCGGCGGCGGCCCTTTACTTCAACTATACTTGCGGCTCAAACGGCGATGCCCCGCGCCTTCACGATCCGGTCATAGGCGACATTGATCGCCGAGAGCTTCTCGTTGGCGATGGTGACAAGCTCCTTCGGCACGCCGCGCGCGATCAGCATGTCGGGGTGATTCTCCCGGACCAGACGCCGATAGGCCTTTTTGAGGTCATCGTTCGAAATGTCGGGCGTGATGCCGAGCACCAGATAGGGATCGCCCTTCTCGTGGCCGAGATGGCTGGCGCGGATGCGCGCGAACTCGATTTCCGAAAAGCCGAAAATATCGGCGACCGTGCGCAGATATTCGAGCTCCTGCGGATGGACATAGCCGTCCGCCTTGGCGATGTGAAAGAGCGCATCGAGTACGTCTTCCAGCACAGCGGGCTTGTTCGCATAGATGCGCGCCACCTGCGCCGCATAGGCCTCGAAACCGGCGACATCCTGCTGGGCGATGCGGTAGACGCGCTCGACATTGCGCGCCTCGCCGGGCGGCACATGAAAAATTTCCTCGAAAGCGCGCACTTCCGCGTCGCTGACCTCGCCATCGGCCTTGGCCATCTTGGCCGAGAGCGCGATGAGGGCGATCGTGAACACGACTTCGCCGTCCTGGAGTGCGCGGTCGATGACGATATGTCCGGCGACCGCGCCCAGAAGCGCGCCAAGAGGCCCACCGACGGCCAATCCGACGCCGGCGCCCGCGATTTTTCCCCAAATCGACATGGGCGCCAGCTTAGGATGTTTCGCAGGCCTTCGCATCTGCGAAATGCGAGGGACACCTTGCGGAAATTGCGGGGTAAGCCCCGAAAACAGCTCCTTGCCTTTCCGTTTCCGCCCGGCCGGGGCCTGTGGCAGGTTGCACCGCATGACGGACATCGACATGCCCGACAACCGATGGGATTTCTGGATCGACCGGGGCGGCACCTTCACCGACATCCTTGGCCGCGCGCCGGACGGCCGCCTGACGGCAAGGAAGCTGCTCTCCGAGAACCCGGAGCACTACGAGGATGCGGCGCTGCAGGGCATTCGCGACCTGCTGGGCGTGGCGGCGGGCGCAGCCTTGCCGGCCGGCCGCATCGGCGCGGTCAAGATGGGAACGACGGTCGCGACCAATGCGCTGCTCGAACGCAAGGGCGAGCGCACGCTCTTCCTGACCACGCGCGGCTTTGCCGATGCACTCGCCATCGGCTATCAGGCCCGGCCGCATCTCTTCCGGCTGAAGATCGAAAAGCCCGAACTTCTCTACGCGCGCGTCGCGGAGGTCGGAGAGCGCGTCACCGCCGAAGGCGAGGTGCTGGCGCCGCTGGACCGCGACGGGACACGCGCCGAATTGCAAGCGGCATTTAAGGCGGGCATTCGCGCCGTCGCAATCTGCTTCATGCATGGCTACCGCTACCCGGCGCATGAAAACGAGGCCGCCGCCATCGCGCGCGAAACCGGCTTCACGCAGGTTTCGGTGGGCCACAAGGCGAGCCCGCTGATCAAATTCGTCGCGCGCGGCGACACGACGGTCGTCGACGCCTATCTCTCGCCCTTGCTGCGCCACTATGTCGATGGCGTGGCGCGCGAGATCGGCGCCGACGACAAGGAAACGCGGCTTTTCTTCATGCAGTCGTCGGGCGCGTTGACCGACGCGGCATTGTTCGAGGGCAAGGACGCAATCCTGTCCGGCCCTGCGGGTGGCGTGGTCGGCGCGGCGGCGACGGCGGCGGAAGCGGGGTTTACCCGCGTCATCGGCTTCGACATGGGCGGCACCTCGACCGACGTGTCGCATTTCGGCGGCGAATACGAACGGAGCTTCGAGACCGAGGTTGCGGGCGTACGCATGCGCGTGCCGATGATGCGCATTCACACGGTGGCGGCCGGCGGCGGCTCGATCCTCCATTATGAAGACGGACGCTTTCAAGTGGGTCCGGACTCGGCGAGCGCCAACCCCGGCCCCGCCTGCTACCGGCGCGGTGGGCCGCTGGCCGTCACCGACGCCAATGTGATGCTGGGGAAACTGCAACCCGATCTCTTCCCGCCGATCTTCGGCCCAGCGCAAAACGAGCCGCTGGACGCCGATGCGGTGCGCAAACGCTTTGCCGAGCTTGCCGCACGCATCGGCGGACGAACGCCGGAAGAAGTGGCCGAAGGTTTTCTGCGCGTCGCCGTCGAAAACATGGCCAACGCCATCAAGAAAATTTCGGTGGAACGCGGCCATGACGTGACGGCCTATACGCTTTCCTGTTTCGGCGGCGCCGGCGGCCAGCATGCCTGCCTCGTTGCGGGTGCGCTGGGCATGAAGACCATACATATTCATCCTTTCTCGGGCCTGCTGTCGGCCTATGGCATCGGTCTGGCGCGCATTGCCGCCACGCAGGCGCGCGCCGTGATTCAGCCCTTCGACGAAGAATTGGCGGCGGAACTCGACGGGACGATTGCCGAACTGACCGGGGACGTGCTGGCGGAACTCGCGGCGCAGGGCGTCGATACGGCACGCGCGAACATGCGGACGATCCTGCATCTGCGCTATGACGGCAGCGACACGACGCTGCCGTCCGACTTCACGGATCGCGACCGGCAGGCCGCCATCGAACATTTCGAGGCGGCGCATCGCGCGCAATTCGGTTTCAGTTTCGAGGGCCGGACCGTCATGTTGGAAGCGGTTGAAGTATCCGCCGAAGACGCGAGCCGCCCGCACCGCGAGAACGAGAATCCGGCGCGGGCAAGCGGCGCGCCCGAACCGCATGACAGGCGGCGCATCCATACCGGCGGCGAATGGCGCGCGGCAAACATCTATATGCGGTCGGCGCTGACGGCCGGCCATGAAATGAACGGGCCCGCGATTATCGTCGAGCCGAACCAGACAATCGTCATCGAGCCCGGCTGGCGCGCCGAGGTGACGGCGAAGGATCACATCGTGATGCGCCGGGTCGAGCCCCTGCCCGTACGCACGGCCATCGGCACCGGCGCCGATCCGGTGATGCTCGAGATTTTCAACAACCGCTTCATGTCGATTGCCGAACAGATGGGCGCGGCGCTGCAGAACACGGCCTCGTCGGTCAACATCAAGGAGCGGCTGGATTTTTCCTGCGCGGTTTTCGACCGCGCGGGCGGCCTCGTGTCGAACGCGCCGCATATGCCGGTGCATCTGGGCTCGATGGGCGCCAGCGTGCGCGCCGTGATCGAACAGAACCCCGATATGGGCTCCGGCGACGTCTTCGTGCTGAATGCGCCTTACAATGGCGGCACGCATCTGCCGGACGTGACGGTCGTTGCGCCGGTTTACGACGCGGCGAATGAGACCCGGCTCTTCTATGTCGCGGCGCGCGGCCACCATGCCGATATCGGCGGCATTACGCCGGGCTCGATGCCCGCGCATTCGCGCAATGTCGAGGAAGAAGGCGTGCTGATCGACAATTTCCGCATTGTCGAGCGCGGGCGCCTGCGTGAAGAAGAGCTGCGCCGCCTGCTGACAGGCGGCAAATATCCGGCGCGCAATCCCGAACAGAACATCGCCGATCTCCGCGCCCAGATCGCGGCTTGCGAAAAAGGCGCGCGGGAATTGCGCCGCATGGTCGCCGAATTCGGGCTCGATGTCGTCGAGGCCTACATGACCCATGTGCAGGACAATGCCGAGGAAAATGTGCGCCGCGTGATCGGCCGGCTGAAGGAAGCAAGCTTCGAACAGAAGATGGACGACGGCTCGGTCATTCGCGTGGCCGTCAGCGTCGACCGCGAGGCCCGCACCGCGCGGATCGACTTCACCGGCACAAGCGCCGAACGCGCCACCAATCTCAACGCGCCGTCCGCCGTCGCCCGCGCCGCTGTGCTCTATGTTTTCCGCTGCATGGTGGATGACGACATTCCGCTCAACGAAGGTTGCCTGAAGCCCATCGAGATCGTCATTCCCGAAGGCTCGATGCTCGCGCCCCGCTATCCCGCCGCCGTCGTCGGCGGCAATGTCGAGACGAGCCAGGCGGTGACGGACGCGCTCTTTGCCGCTTTCGGCGCGATGGCCTCGGCGCAGGGCACGATGAACAATTTGACCTTCGGCAACGACCGCCACCAGTATTACGAGACGATTGCCGGCGGCGCGGGCGCCGGCCCCGATTTCAACGGCGCCGACGCCGTGCAGACGCATATGACGAATTCGCGGCTGACCGACCCGGAAGTTCTCGAATGGCGCTTCCCGGTGCTGCTCGAAGAGTTTTCCATCCGCCGCGGCTCGGGCGGCAACGGCAAACACAAAGGTGGCGACGGCGCGGTGCGCGTCATCCGCTTCCGCGAAAAGATGAGCCTGTCGATCCTTTCGACGCGCCGCGTCGTTGCGCCTTTCGGATTGATGGGCGGCGAGGACGCGGCGACGGGCGAGAATTATATCCGCCGCGCCAGCGGCGCGATGGAACGGCTCGACGGTTCGGCGCAAGCCGAACTCGACGCCGGCGATGCGGTGATCGTCAGGACGCCGGGCGGCGGCGGCTTCGGCAAAGGCTGAAATTCGCCGGCGCCCGATCGCCGCGATGCACCGGCGCCGCACGGGCAACATCCAATGGCCGCAATTAATGAGTCGGCGATAAAAAACCGGATTTTTATCCAAAACGGATTCCGTGGCCGGTTTCAAGGCGTTGGCGACCGAAGTTCATACGCCTCGATTTCATGTTGCGGCGCAGCCACGAAACCGCTTGCGAAAGGTCATGTTTTTGCCCGAGAGTCCCCCTCCACCCACGACGATTGAGTGGAGGCTGAAATGCTGACGATGAAAGTCGGGTATCTGGCTACTGGTATGGCGTTTCTGTTCGTCGGTGCCGTGACAATGGGCCTGATCTGACGAGACCGGCCCGGAAGATAACCCCCCAAAAGAGCTCCGAGGGCGCGTCCGCAAGACGCGCCCTCTTCATTTTGGATGTCAGGCAGCGGTTCGCGGAAAACGCGCGGCGTAATCCTCGAGCGGCAGCCGCGTCGCGTTCACCACGAACGAGACCATGTGGTAGAGCCCGGCAAGAACGATCATCTCGAGCAATTGCTCGTCGCTGAACGCGGCCTTGAGCGCCGTCCACAGCGCGTCGTCGACCGTGCTCGTGTCGTGCAACCGGTCGACCAGCCGGACGATGAGTTTTTCGTTCGCATTCCAGCATTCGGCATCCGCGCCCGGCGCTACCGTGGCGGCGATTTCCGCCGGTCCGAAACCCGCGCGCGCGCCGAAAAAAGCGATATGCACGCCCCATTCATATTCGCCGCCACACCGCGCGCAGGCGCGATCGATGACGATTTCGCGCTCGCGCAGCGAGAGCGTCCCCTTGTCGAGGAGCCCGCCCGCCATAAAGCGCCGGAAGACCCGCGGATTGCGGGCCAGCGTGCGGAAAAGCACCAGCGGCTCGACGCCGGGCGGCATCAGCCTTTCCAGCGTCTTCTCCATGTCGTCGTCGTAGGGCCTTGCGGCAGGTTCGATCCGGGCTGTCATGGCGCCATCTCCATTTTGCTACGATTTCAGTAGCATCAACATGGCGCTTCTCTTTTCGTAGCGCAAGGGCTAATCTGACGGCATGACGAAACCGCCGAAAACCGCCCCCCGTCCCGGCCACCGCGTCCGCGGCTCGGCGACCGGCCGCCCGGTCATGGTCCTGCTCGACCTTCTGGGGCGGCGCTGGGTCTTGCGCATCCTTTGGGAACTACGCGGCGAACCGCTGACCTTCCGCGCCTTGCAGGCGGCCTGCGGCGGTCTTTCGCCGAGTGTCCTGAACGCCCGCCTCGCCGAACTGCGCGACAACCTGATCGTCGAACAGCGTCCCGACGAGGGCTATGCGCTGACACGGCAAGGGCGCGAACTGCTCACGCAACTCGCGCCCCTGACGGCCTGGTCCGAAAAATGGGCCAAATCGCTCGGCTGAAACTCAGGCAGCTTCCTCTTCCGGTTCCGCGCCCGGCGTGTAGTTGAGGATCGGCGCCAGCCAGCGCTCGCATTCGGCAAGCTCCATGCCCTTGCGCGCCGCATAATCCACCACCTGATCGCGGCCGATCTTGCCGACCCCGAAATACTCCGACTGCGGGTGGCTGAAATAGAGCCCGCTCACCGCCGCCCCCGGCCACATGGCGCAGCTTTCGGTCAGCTTCATGCCGATTTTCGCCTCGACGTCGAGCAGCTTGAAGAGCGTGCGCTTCTCGGTGTGGTCCGGTTGCGCCGGATAGCCCGGCGCCGGACGAATGCCCTGATACTTCTCCGCGATCAGCTCTGCGTTGCTGAGCCTTTCCTTCGCTGCGTAGCCCCAGAACTCGCGGCGCACGCGCTCGTGCATGTGTTCGGCAAAGGCTTCCGCCAGCCGGTCCGCCAGCGCCTTCGACAGGATCGCCTTGTAGTCGTCATTCGCTTCCTCGAAGCGCTTTGCGACCTCGTCCTCGCCGAAGCCGGCCGTGACCGCAAAGCCGCCGACATAATCCTCGATGCCGGTTTCCTTCGGCGCAACGAAATCCGCCAGCGACATGTTGGCGCGATCGGAACTGCGCTTCATCTGCTGGCGCAATGAATGCAGCATGGCAAGCGTCTGCTTGCGCGTGTCGTCCTCGAAGAGCTCAATGTCGTCGTCCGCAACCTGATTGGCGGGCCAGAAACCGATGACGGCGGAAGCCTTGAGCCATTTCTCTTCCACCATCTGCTTCAGCATGGCCTGCGCATCGTCGAACAGCCCGCGCGCCGCCTCGCCCACCTTGTCGTCCTTCAGGATCTGCGGATATTGCCCCGCCAGCTCCCAGGTCTGGAAGAACGGCGTCCAGTCGATATAGGGCACGAGCTTGTCGAGCGGATAATCCTCGAAGACTTTCGTGCCGAGAAAGCTCGGCCGCGTCGGCTTGTAGCCCTCCCATTCGATCTTGAGCCGGTTGTCGCGCGCGGCGGCCAGTGTCTGCCGGTCCTTCTTGTCGCGCGCGCCGGCATGCGCCGTTGCCATCTTCGCGTATTCGTCGCGAATGTCGGCAATGAACTTTCCGCGCGCCGTTTCCGAAATGAGGTTCGACGCAACGCCCACGGCGCGGCTCGCATCCGTCACATAGATCGCCTGCCCGCGCTTGTAGTTCGGGTTGATCTTGACGGCGGTGTGGATGCGGCTCGTCGTCGCGCCGCCGATCAGCAGCGGAATGTCGAAGCCCTCGCGCTCCATTTCGGCCGCGACATGACACATCTCGTCGAGGCTCGGCGTGATGAGACCCGAAAGGCCGATGATGTCGACTTTCTTCTCCCGCGCGACCTGCAAGATCTTGTCGGCCGGCACCATGACGCCGAGATCGATCACCTCGTAATTGTTGCACTGGAGCACGACGCCGACGATGTTCTTGCCGATGTCGTGCACATCGCCCTTCACGGTCGCCATCAGAATGGTCGCCGCCGCTTCCTTCTGCGTCGCGCCCGTGAGCTCTTTTTCCTTTTCCATGAAAGGCATCAGATAGGCGACGGCCTGCTTCATCACGCGGGCGCTCTTCACCACCTGCGGCAGGAACATTTTTCCGGCGCCGAAAAGATCGCCGACGATGTTCATGCCGTCCATCAGCGGCCCTTCGATGACATGCAGCGGGCGCTCGGCCTGTTGCCGCGCCTCTTCCACATCTTCCTCGACATAGGCGTTGATGCCCTTGACCAGCGAATGGGCAAGCCGTTCATTAACGGGCTTTTCGCGCCAGGAGAGATCTTCCTCGCGCTTCTTGCCGGCCCCGCCCTTGTACTGCTCGGCTGCCTCCAGCAGACGCTCGGTCGCATCCGGCCGCCGGTTGAGGATCACATCCTCCACCTTCTCGCGCAGGCCCGGCTCGATCTCGTCATAGATCGCGAGCTGACCGGCATTGACGATGCCCATATCCATGCCCGCCTTGATGGCGTGGTAGAGGAACACCGAATGCATCGCCTCGCGCACCGGCTCGTTGCCGCGGAACGAGAACGACACGTTGGACACACCGCCCGACACATGTGCGTAAGGCAATTGCTGGCGGATGCGCTTCGTCGCGTCGATGAATTCGACGGCGTAGTTGTTGTGTTCCTCGATGCCGGTGGCGACCGCGAAGATGTTGGGATCGAAAATAATGTCTTCCGGCGGAAACCCGACCACTTCCGTCAGCAGCTTGTAGGCGCGCTCGCAAATCTCGAATTTGCGGTTGGCGGTATCGGCCTGGCCTTCCTCGTCGAACGCCATGACGACGGCCGCCGCACCGTAGCGCTTCACCTTGCGGGCATGTTCGAGAAAGGCTTCCTCGCCTTCCTTGAGACTGATGGAATTCACCACCGCCTTGCCCTGCACGCATTTGAGGCCGGCCTCGATCACCTCCCATTTCGATGAGTCGATCATGATCGGCACGCGCGAAATGTCGGGCTCGGAGGCGATGAGATTGAGAAACCGGACCATCGCCGCCTTCGAATCGAGCATCCCTTCATCCATATTGATGTCGATGATCTGGGCGCCGTTCTCCACCTGCTGACGCGCGACATCGAGCGCTTCGTCGAAGCGATCCTCGACGATCAGTTTTTTGAATTTGGCGGAGCCCGTCACATTGGTGCGTTCGCCAATGTTGATGAAGTTCGCGGTCGATTGAGTCATGAGATTCTGTATCTAACTTTTTTGAAGGAAAGTGACGGCGGCCCGAAAATCAGGCCGCCGTGAAGGCTTCGAGACCGGAAAGGCGCAGGCGCGGTTCGATCTCCGGCGCCGTTCGAGGCTTCACGCCCTTCACCGCCTCGGCGATCGCATGAATATGCTCCGGTGTCGTGCCGCAACAGCCACCGACGATGTTCACAAGGCCCGACGCTGCGAACTCGCCGACAAGCGCCGACATTTGCGCGGCGTCCTGATCGTACTCGCCCATTTCGTTCGGCAGGCCCGCATTCGGATGCGCGCTGACATTGGCATCCGCGATGCGCGACAGCGTCGCGATATGGGGCCGCATCTCCTTGGCGCCCAGCGCGCAATTGAGCCCGATCGAAAAGGGCTTCACATGCCGCACCGAGTTCCAGAAGGCTTCCGGCGTCTGGCCGGACAACAGGCGTCCGGACATGTCGGTGATCGTGCCCGAGATCATCACCGGCAGCTCGAAGCCCAGTTCCTCGAAAACCTCTTCGACCGCAAAGAGCGCCGCCTTGGCGTTCAGCGTGTCGAAAATCGTCTCGACCAGAATGGTGTCCGCGCCACCCTCGATGAGGCCCTTGGTCGCTTCCTTGTATGCCGTCACAAGCTCGTCGAAATCGACATTCCGAAAGCCCGGATCGTTGACCTTGGGCGAAATCGAAGCCGTCCGGTTGGTCGGCCCGAGCACACCGGCGACGAAGCAGACACGTCCGGGCGTTTCGCTCTCCGCGATATCCGCCGCCTCGCGCGCGATGCGGGCACTTTCGACATTCATCTCATAGGCAAGATGCTCGAGATGATAGTCGGCCTGCGCGATGCGCGTGGCGCTGAACGTGTTGGTCTCGGCAAAATCGGCGCCGGCGCGATAATATTTCAGATGGATTTCACGCAGAATGTCGGGTTGCGACAGCGAGATCAGCTCGTTGTCGCCCTTCACGTCATGAGCATGGTCCTTCAGCCGCTCGCCGCGAAAATCCGCCTCGGTGAGCCTGTAGCCCTGAATCATCGTGCCCATCGCCCCGTCGAGCACCAGAATGCGCTCCTTTGCGAGCGCCTTCAGCTTTTCAATCCGTTCGTCTCTGGTCATGGCGCTCTCCTTCACGCGGGTTCCGCCGGCGTCAATGCCGCCTGCGGACGCAAGCCCAGCACATGGCAGATCGCGAAGGTGAGATCCGCCTGGTTGAGCGTATAGAAATGGAACCGGTCGAAGCCGTAGGCGCGCAACCGGTTCACCTGTTCGGCCGCGACATAGGCGGCGATCAGCTTGCGGGTCTCGAGCTCATCGTCGAGTCCGATGTAATAATCTTCCAGCCATTGTGGAATGCTGGCGCCGCAGCGCTCCGCCATCCGCTTCGTGCCCTTGAAATTGGTCGTCGGCATGATGCCCGGAACGATCGGCACCGAAATTCCGGCCTTCTGTGTTTTCTCCAGAAAACGGACATGCTTCTCCGTGTCGAACACGAACTGCGTGATGGCCCGTGTCGCACCGGCATCGACCTTCTTTTTCAGCAACTCGATGTCGGCATCGAGCGAAACGGATTCCGGATGCTTTTCCGGATAGGCCGAGACGATGACATCGAAATCGCCGATCTTGCGGATCGCGGCAATGAGTTCCGGTGTCGACTGATAGCCTTCCGGATGCGGCCGATAGGGTGCGCCGAGCTCGGGCATGTCGCCGCGCAGCGCCACGATATGCCGAATACCCGCGTCCCAATAGGCGCGAATGACATCGTTCACCTCCGCGCGCGTCGCGCCGACGCAGGTGAGATGTGCGACGGGTTCGAGCGTCGTCTCGTCGAGAATGCGCTTCACCGTTGCATGCGTGCGTTCGCGCGTCGAACCGCCGGCGCCATAGGTCACGGAAACGAATTCCGGCTGCAGCGGCTCGAGACGCCGGATCGAACGCCACAGCGTCTGCTCCATCTCCGGCGTCTTGGGCGGAAAAAATTCGAACGAAACGCGTGTCCGTTCCCGCTTTTCCCTGGTTGCATCACCGCTCATCGCGTCGCTCCTTCATATTCGATATGGCGTTCGGTCTGTCGCGCCCGCTTCCCCGGTTTGTCGGCAACCCAGATCGAGACCGTCAGTTTTGCGTCTTCGCCACCTGTCGGCGGCAGATGTCTTGTCTCGCCGACATCGAGGCCGGCCTCCGAAAGCCATGCCGTCACTTCGTCCTCGCCAAATCCCAATCGCCGGTGCGCATGGCTCTCGCGCAAAAAATCGAGTTCGTGCGGCGCAAAATCGGCGATCAGCAAACGGCCGCCCGGTTTCAGAACCCGCGCCGCCTCGGCGATCGAGGCCGCCGGATCGTCCAGATAGTGCAGCACCATGTGCAGCGTCACGAGATCGACCGTCGCGTCCTGCATCGGCAGGTCGTAGAGGTCGCCCTGGCGCACCGAGCAATGTGCGAGCTCGGGTCGTGCAAGCTGCGCGCGGGCAAGCGCAAGCATTTCCGGGCTGAGATCGATACCGATGCCGCTTCTGGCCTTCGGTCCGAAAAGTTCGAGCATCCGTCCGGTGCCCGTGCCGAGATCCGCGACCGCCTCCATCTCGCCGGCGGCGCCGAGATCCACCATCGCCTGCTCGACCTTGTCTTCCGGCACATAAAGCGAACGAATCCGGTTCCACTCATCGGCATTGGCGCGAAAATATGCGGCAGCCTTTTCCGCGCGCGCCGTCCGCACCGCTTCCAGACGTTCGCAATCGCGTGCGATCACGATGTCTTCCTGCGGAATCAATCCCGTCAACACCTCGGCAAGAGCCGCCACCGCGCCGCCGCTGGCCAGACGGTAGAAAACCCAGCTCCCCTCCCGAAACCGTTCGAGAAGTCCGGCCTCGCACAACAGCTTGAGATGACGGCTGACGCGCGGCTGGCTCTGCCGCAAAATCTGCGTCAGCTCGGTGACCGTCAGTTCGCCACGGGCCAGCAGCGCCAGCAGACGCAACCGCGTCGGCTCACCGGCCGCCCTCAAACCTGCCAGAAGCTGTTCCATGCATCATCCATCCGTCATCGATCGCGAAGCATATAAACATATCCTTATGTCTTTCAAAAGACCTTTATCCGGCTGCTACATTTCCGCAACAGCCCGGCCGAATTGACCGGTTTCCGGACCCTCGATAGCTGGTTAACGCATATGCCCTGTGGTACCTAGAAACTGTTGCAGCGCACGAATCGAGACATAAATGTCAGGAATTCTGCGCCGTTCATGCGGAATTAAGCGATCCGCTGAATGCTGTGGGGGGCTTGCGTACAGTCGGACGGGATGACGCGCGCGCGACAGCGGCCGGTTGCTGCAATGTGCCTGGCCGGGCATCGGATTGAGGACGGACGGGATGGCGGACAACAGACTTCGTGCGACAAGACGGCAGCGGCTGATGGGCGCGGTCATCGCATTCGCGATGCTCGGCGGCGCACCGGCGCTGGCGGCCGACGCGGACGGCGAGAACGACCCGCTCGAGCCGATGAACCGCTACTTCTTCGAACTCAACATCTTCTTCGACACGATCCTGCTGAAGCCGGTCGCCACCTGGTATGACGGCGTCGTGCCGCGACCGGGCCGCGACGGCATCCGCAATTTCCTCGACAATCTGAGAAGCCCGGTGATCCTCGCCAACGACCTGTTGCAAGGCGAATGGGACCGCGCCGGCACGACCGCGAGCCGCTTCGGCATCAACACGACGGTCGGCGTGCTCGGCCTTTTCGACCCGGCCTCGCGCTGGGGGATGAAGCAGCACAGCGAGGATTTCGGCCAGACGCTTGCGGTCTGGGGAACGGGCGAAGGCCCCTACCTCTTCCTGCCGGTTCTCGGCCCCGCCCCGCCCCGCGACCTGACCGGCTTCGTCGTCGACCAGGCCTTCGACCCGCTGACTTATATCTATTGGGATCGCCCGAAGACGGTGCCCGTCACACGCTTCGTGGTGAACGGCGTCGACCAGCGCGCCCGCAGCCTGACGACGCTCGACCAGATCGAACGCACCTCCGTCGACTATTACGCGACGGTGCGCAATCTCTACCGGCAGAGCCGGGCAAACGAGATTTCCAATGGCGAAACCGATTACGATGCGCTGCCGGACATCGATTATCTCACTTTCGACACAAACGAACCGGACACTGCCGGCATGTAACGCTAGCCGGAGGCGCGGGACACACGCGCCCGCCGTCCGGCCAACGAGCAGGAGATCGCGCATGTCGCCCCATGCTTCGATGAAGACCGCCCTCGCATCCATCGCGCTCTGCGCAACGCTGGCGCTTTTTCAGGGCCCCGCCACTGCGCAAGCCGCCGGCGACCCGAAAGCCTTTGTCGACGGCGTCGCCGAACAGGCCATCGCGATCATCAGCGACGACGCGGCAAGCACGAAGCAGCGCGAGGAAGCCTTCCGCGACCTGCTGCGCGAAAACGCCGACCTCGACCGCGTCGCCGCCTTCGCGCTCGGTCAATATCTGCGCACGCCCGACGACGCGCAGCGCGCCGAATATCGCGAACTGGTCGAGACCTTCATCGTCAAGGTCTATGTGACGCGCCTCTCCGACTACAACGACGAGAAGCTCGAAATAACCGGCGCGCAGAAGCGCGGCGAAAATCAGGCGATCGTCAAAAGCGAGATCCGCTTCACCAGCGGCCGCGAGCCCGTGACCGTCGATTGGTGGCTGATCGAGAAGGACGGCGCCTACAAGATTTTCGACGTCAATGTCGTCGGCATCTGGCTGGCCCAGGAGCAGCGCTCGACCTTCACGACCGTGATCCGCAACAATGGCGGCCGGTTCGACGCGCTCCTCGAACACCTCCGCGCCCAGATCGGCAAGGCCGAAAAGGGCGACCTCTCGGGCATCGCCCAGGGCGGCTAGAGAGCGGCTGGAAAAATACCGTAGACGGACGAAATCGCCGCGGCGCTTCCCGAATGGGCAGCGCCGCAGCCCGTTTTGACGCCCGAAAAACCCCTTCTGTCATCGATCTGTCAAAAAACTGTCACGAACGCCGCGCGGGCGACTTATCCCCGTCCTATCCCCCTGCGGCCCATCCGCCACAGCCACATGTCACAGTGACGCGAAAGGCACGGGCAGCAGAACGGCCACACCCTTGAGTGGCCGCGGGGACACGGGGGCCGATGCCCTCCCCTTGCCTCTTTTCCCGAACCTCCCCACATTCGGCGGACGCAACCGGAAGGATTGCGAATCTCTTCCGGGGGCGATCATCCCATGACATTCGGCAAGCCCATGCACCGGCAGGTGCTGCTGCTGGCGACCGCGCAGGCGCTGTTCCAGACGACGGCCGTCCTTGTCATGACGATCGGCGCGCTGGCGGGCGCGACGGTGGCGCCGCGGCCGGAGCTTGCGACCGCGCCGATTGCCGCCATGCTGCTCGGCACGACGCTGGCGACCGTGCCGGCCTCGATGCTGATGGCGCGGGTGGGACGGCGGCCGGGCTTCATTCTCGGCGCGCTGGCAGGCACCGCAGGCGGGTTCGCGGCGGCGGCCGGCATGTGGACAGGCTCGCTGCCGCTGCTCGCAGGCGGGACTTTTCTGGTCGGCGTCTATCAGGGCTTCGCGCAGTTTTACCGCTTCGCGGCGTCGGAAGTCGCCGACGCGGATTTCCGGCCGCGCGCCATATCGCTGGTGCTGGCGGGCGGCGTCGCGGCGGCGATCCTCGGGCCGGCGCTGGCGCAATGGGGCGGGCCCATGCTGGTGCCGGTCTATACGGGCTCGTTCCTGCTGCTGGCGCTGGTGTCGATCGTCGCCTCCGTTCTTCTGCTCGGCCTCAACGTGCCGCGCCCGGCGCCGCGCGCCGAAGGTGCGGATGGCGGCCGCCCGCTCGGCGCCATTGTCCGGCAACCGGCCTATGCGGTGGCGCTGTTCGGCGCCGCGACCGGCGGCGGCGTGATGATCCTCGCGATGACGGCGACGCCGCTGGCGATGACCCATCACCATCATCATCTCTCCGACACCGCGCTGGTGATCCAGCTTCACGTGCTCGGCATGTTCCTGCCCTCCTTCTTCACCGGCTCGCTGATCGCGCGCTTCGGCGTGTTGCGCATCATGCTGGCGGGCGTCGCGCTGCTGGCGGGTCATGTGACGATGAGCCTGTCGGGAACCGATTTCGTTTCCTTCGCCTCGGCGCTGGTGCTGCTCGGCGTCGGCTGGAATTTTCTCTATATCGGCGGCACGACGCTTCTGACCGAAACCTACAGCGACGCCGAAAAGGGCCGCGCCCAGGCCATGAACGACATGACGGTGTTCGGCGGCAGCCTCCTCGCCTCGCTGAGCGCCGGGGCGCTGCATCAAATGCTGGGCTGGCAGACGATGAACATGCTGCTGCTCCCCTGGCTCGGCGCGGCGGCGCTGGCATTGCTCTGGCTGACGATCCGGCGGCGGGCCGTCGCCGATATTCTGTGAGATAATGCGGTATGCGGGTTAAATTGGGGAGCGGCGCGGCCGCAATCCGCGCCCGCGCCCTTCCGTTTCAGACTTCTTAAAACTTCGGCCTTCAGGATGAACAGGTGAGTTCGGGCACCCGTTTGTTGCGTGAGGTGGGTTTTGGGCACGGATACTTCTTCGGGCGGCACGGCGGCGGCAACGAAGCCGCCGCGTTCGGCGTTGAGCCATGCGTTCGAGGCGGCGTGGTCGGCAATCCCGAGACACGGCGCGCGCATTCCCGACAAGGCCGATTTCCGGCCCGAACGCTTTGCGCGTTTTCTGCCCGACATCTATCTGGTCGAACTCAGCGACGATCCGCAGAACCGCCTGCCGATCCGGCTCGCTGGCAACAATATCCGCGATCACCTCGGCGTCGATGTGAAGGGCATGAACTATGCCGACTTCGTGCCGCCGGAACGCCACGCGCTGGCCGGCGCAACGATGCCGCTCATGTTCGCCGACCCGCCGCTCGGCCGCTGGATCCGCAAGGACATCATCCACCGCGACGGCTTTCGCGAGATGATCGAGATGACACAACTGCCGATGCTCGAGGCCGCGACCGGCACAAGGCTGGTGGTGGGGCTGATCGAGGGCTTCGGCGCCGAACTGCACGGCGAAGGCCATTTCCGCTTCGAGGATCGCGACAGCGAGCTGTTTTTCGAGCCGGCGTGAGGAAGCGGGGTACCCGCCGACGCCGTCAGGCGCGGCGCATTTCGGGGAAGGCGTTTTTCGGCGTCGGGGCGCGGCCGAACTTCTTTTCCAGCACGCGGCCGATCTCGACGATCAGTTCGCGGTGGTCGATGGGTTTGCCGACATAGCCGTCGGCGCCCATTTTGTCGTAGCGCGTATTGTCGCGACCGAGCGAATCCGCGGTGAGCGCAATCACCGGCACGTCGCGGAACGCCGCATCGTGGCTGCGGATGTGGCGCAGCGTTTCCTCGCCGTTCATCACCGGCATATGCATGTCGAGCAGCACGAGATCGAAAACCCGCGTCTGCAATTCGCGGATCGCGTCGGCGCCGTTTTCGACTTCCGTGATCGCAATGCCGAGCGGTTCGAGGAAGAGGCGCGCGACCTTGCGGTTGAGCGCGTGGTCGTCGACGAGGAGCACCGACATGCCGTCGGCCCAGCGCGCGCCGCCGGTCTGATCGACATCGGCATTTTCCGGCGCCTCGCTGACGCGGCGTCCGATATGCGCACGGAAGGTGAAGGTGAAGGTCGAACCCTTGCCTTCCTCGCTTGTCGCCGTGACATCGCCGTCCATCAGCCGCGCCAGCTTGCGGCTGATCGAAAGGCCGAGGCCGGTGCCGCCGAAGCGGCGCGCGGTGGAGGTTTCGGCCTGGGTGAAAGGCGCAAAAAGCTTGTCGAGCGTTTGGGCGCTCATGCCCATGCCGGTATCGGCAATCGAGATTCGCACCTCGAACCCATCGTCGCCGGCCGGAACGGTCGCGGCCGAGATCGTCACCGTGCCCTTTTCGGTGAACTTGATCGCGTTCGAAATCAGGTTCGACACGCATTGGCGCACACGCACCGGATCGAAGCGAAGGAAGGACACCATGTCCGGATTGATCGACAGCGTGAGGCCGATGCCCTTTTCGGCGGCGCGCGGCGCGAAGAGCTTTTCGACGCGGTGCAGCAGATGGCCGAGATCGTTGTCGATGGGCGAGATGTCGAACTTGCCGGCCTCGATCTTGGAGAGGTCGAGCACGTCGTTGAGGATCGCCATCAGCGTCTTGCCGCTGTCGAGGATCGTGTCGATCTGGTCTTTCTGTTCGGCCGTAAGGTCGCCGGCCGCCATGTGCTGCGCCATGCCGAGAATGCCGTTCAAGGGCGTGCGGATTTCGTGGCTGATATTGGCGAGGAAGGCCGACTTCGCTTCATTGGCGGCCTCGGCCTGCTTGCGCGCTTTCTTGAGTTCGCGCTCACGCTCCCTGAGCGCCGTCACATCGGCCCCGACCGCGACCCAGCCGCCGAAGGAAAGCGGAATCTCTACAACCTGCATCACCGTGCCGAGATGGGTCCGCAGCTCGACCGGCTCGCCGCGCATCAGCGTCTCGTTGATGCCCTGCGCCACCGCGCGCGCCTGGTCGTCCGGCAAGTCGGGCACGACCTCCTTGACCGCGACATATGTTGCCTCGAGATAAGACTTGCCCTCGCGCAGCGCCTGATTGGTGAAAGGGAAGTCGCGCTCGTTCTGCGCGTTCGACAACAGGATTTCGTGATCCGGGCCGAAAATAACGAAGCCGCCCGGCAGACGGTCCACCGCCTCCCGCACGATCGCGGCCATTTCGTGCTGGTTGATTTTTTTCTTTTTGCCCATCGTCGCGCCCATGCGCCGCGCCGCCGAACGCCGCGAAGCATGGCTCCTGTCCCCAATCCCTCGGGTAATCCTAGGGTTTCGGGCTTAAGAGGCCGTGAATCCGCCACGCCGGAGAAGCCTTGCGGCACAAGGGTTTCCGGGCGATTTCGCTGAAATCCGGGTTTTTGGGCGGCGGCGCGGCTAGCGGCTGAAGCGCTTGTACTTGATGCGGGTCGGGATTTCGGCGGCAGGGCCCAGGCGGCGCTTCTTGTCTTCCTCGTAGTCCTGGTAGTTGCCCTCGAACCATTCGACATGGCTGTCGCCTTCGAAGGCGAGCATGTGGGTGGCGATGCGGTCGAGGAACCAGCGGTCATGGGAGATGACCACGGCGCAGCCGGCGAAGGCGACCAGCGCGTCTTCGAGCGCGCGCAAGGTTTCGACGTCGAGATCGTTGGTCGGTTCGTCGAGGAGGAGAAGGTTCGCGCCCGATTTCAGCATCTTGGCGAGGTGAACGCGGTTGCGCTCGCCGCCCGACAGGAGACCGACTTTCTTCTGCTGGTCCGAACCCTTGAAGTTGAAGGAGCCGACATAGGCGCGGCTCGGCATGGTGATCTTGCCGAGTTCGATAATGTCGGTGCCGCCGGAAATTTCCTCCCAGACATTCTTGTTGGCGTCGAGCGAGTCGCGGCTCTGGTCGACATAGCCCATGACGACCGTGTCGCCGATCTTCAGCGTGCCCGAATCCGGCTTTTCCTGACCCGTCAGCATGCGGAAGAGCGTCGTCTTGCCGGCGCCGTTGGGGCCGATGACGCCGACAATGCCGCCGGGCGGCAGCTTGAAGGAGAGATCGTCGATCAGCAGCTTGTCGCCGAAGCCCTTGGAAATATGCTCGGCCTCGT
This sequence comes from Parvibaculum sp., assembly GCF_019635935.1. Lineage (NCBI taxonomy): Bacteria > Pseudomonadati > Pseudomonadota > Alphaproteobacteria > Hyphomicrobiales > Parvibaculaceae > Parvibaculum > Parvibaculum sp. The sequence continues at coordinate 901,228 of NZ_JAHBYN010000001.1, forward strand.
AGACATTGCCGCCGAGGCGCGGGCCCGCCGGAATGACGATCTGGGCGCGGCCCTCCTGCTGCTTGCCGGCCTCGGCCAGCAATTCGTCATAGGCCGAAACGCGCGCCTTCGACTTCGCCTGACGCGCCTTGGGGCTCTGCCGGATCCATTCGAGCTCGCGCGCCAGCGTACGCTGCTTGGCTTCTTCCTGACGGCCTTCCTGTTCGAGCCGCTTTTCCTTCTGTTCGAGCCAGGAGGAATAATTGCCCTCGTAAGGGATGCCCGAACCGCGATCGAGTTCGAGAATCCAGCCCGTCACATTGTCGAGGAAATAACGGTCATGGGTGACCATGACGACGGTGCCTGTGTATTCCTTGAGGTAGTTCTGCAGCCAGGCGATCGATTCCGCATCGAGATGGTTGGTCGGTTCGTCGAGCAGCAAGAGGTCGGGCGAGGCGAGCAGCAGGCGGCACAGCGCGACGCGGCGCTTCTCGCCGCCGGAAAGATTGTTGACGTCGGCTTCCGGGTCCGGGCAGCGCAGTGCATCCATCGCCATCTCGACCTGGCTGTCGAGATCCCAGAGGTTCTGCGCGTCGATGATGTCCTGGAGTTTCGCCATTTCCTCGGCCGTCTCGTCCGAGTAGTTCATGGCGAGTTCGTTGTAGCGGTCGAGCAGCGCCTTTTTCGAGGCCGCGCCCTCCATCACATTGCCGAACACATTGAGCGCCGGGTCGAGCTCGGGCTCCTGCTGCAGATAGCCGACCTTGGCGCCCGCCGCCGCCCAGGCCTCGCCCGTGTGGTCCTTGTCGACGCCCGCCATGATGCGCAAGAGCGTCGACTTGCCGGCGCCGTTGAGGCCGACCACGCCGATCTTGACGCCCGGCAGGAAGGACAACCGGATGTCCTTCAGAACCTGCTTGCCGCCCGGATAGGTCTTGGACAGGCGGTCCATCACATAGACATACTGGTAGGCGGCCATGAGGGGCTTCGTCCTTCGCGGGGAAAGGGAAATCGGCGCCCCTTCTAGCGGATCGCTCCCCGGCGGGCAATCGGCCTAGACGGTTTTCATGTATTCGACGAGCTGGTCGAGCGCCGTGCCCCAGCCGTCCTGGAAGCCCATTTCGGCGTGGCGCTTCGCGCTTTCCTCGTCCGGATGCACCGCAATGGCCGTGTATTTCGTCCCCTGCCCCTGCGGCTCCATCAGGATGAAGGCGGTGAAGAAGAGATCGTGAACCCGCGCCACGGCCGGGCGGTATCCGGGCCCGAGCGCCGAGGTCCAGACGAGCCGGCGCTCCTTCTCGACTTCGAGATAGCAGCCCGAGCCGCCCTCCATGTTCTCGCCTTCGGGCGAGCGCATCTGCGTGTAGAACTCGCCGCCGGGACGGAGATCGATCCGGCATTCGACCGTCTGCCAAGGCCGCGGGCAGAACCACTTCATCAGATGTTCGGGCTCCGTCCAGGCGCGCCAGACAAGCGCCGGGCTGACATCCACCACGCGCTCCAGCACGAGGTCGGTTTTCGGATCGATGACCGGGATACTCATGTCTCGCTCTCCTTCATCTGCAACAGGTAGTCGTCGAACCGGTCGAGCCGCGCCTCCCAGAGCGCGCGCTGTTCGACCATCCATTTTTCGGCCGCCTTCAACGGCTTCGGCTGGAGCCGGTAGGTGCGCACACGGCCCACCTTGCGCGAGCGGACAAGACCGCATTTCTCGAGCGCCGCCAGATGCTGCATGAAGGACGGCAACGCCATCTTGTGCGGGCGCGCCAGTTCGCCGACAGAGGCCGGCCCCTGCCCCAGACGCCGCACCACCGCGCGGCGTGTGGGGTCGCCGAGGGCATGGAAAACGCGGTCGAGCTGAAGTTGTTGGTTAGCCATATGCCTAAGTATGGAGACACAAGATAGTCAGGTCAAGACCTGAGTTTTGAAAAAGGGAATTGAGACGATATGGTTCGCCGGGCCGTCCCCCTTCGCCAAGGCTTCGGGGGACACGCCTTCGCCCGCATGCGGGCGCGCGTGCCTCATATCTCAAGGGTAGAGGCGATGCGCCTTGAGTATGCCGTTCTGCCAGAAGACCGCATAGGCCGATTTTTCGAACCGCTCGAGGACCAGGACATCGCCGTCGGCTTCCGGCCGCATTTCCTCGTCGACATATAGCGGGATGCGAGAAAATGGCTCAATCCGCCACCCCTCGACCTGCCGGAGATAGGAAGCCGGCATGCCCAATGTGTCGGCTGCACGGTACTCGTCGAGAATTGACAACCATGTACCAGCCCGGCAGATCGCCAGCGCGCGCGCTTCGCCGCCAACATCGGAAACCGGTGCCATGAAGTCGATCGCGTCGTCGCCGTCGAAGTCGCCTTCGAGCCAGCGCGGAAGCAGCCAGGCCTCAAGCCGATAGGCCGGCGGCAGACCGCAGGCGCGCATCCGCTCTTCTTCTTCCGGCACGAAGTTCGGATCTATGGCCGATGCCGCCGCATCGATCTCGGCTTGCGACTTCGGAACGACGAGACAGACGTCGAAACGCATATAGACCATGCGGGCGCGGGCGCGGGGTTCCAGATCGGCAAGGCCGTAGTCGAGAATCTTCAGCCACCCGTATCCTTCATCGGTATCGCCGCTTCGGGCGATGACGAAATTTCTTTCGCGTTGCGGCGCGTTGACATCGCCGAGATTGGGGCCGCTGTTGTCGAGGCTCCTGAAGTGCCAGCCGTAGAGGTCCCGTGGATTCGTTTCGCCGCGCAGTGGCGGTGTTGCCGCGGACAAGTCGCGGCCGCCGGCGTCGAGCAGGCGCAGTTGCCAGCCATGCGGCCGCGGCTCCAGCATGAAGTTCCAGCCCTGGGCCGTTTCGAATCCGAAGTAATGCGCGCCCGCGACTTCGCCGCCGAAGCGTTGCGCGTCCTGCCGGTCGTTCGATTCACAGGAAAGCGCCTGCGCCCTGCCCGCGCCAAGGGCGGTGGCAGCAAGAAGAACCACCAGCGCCGCGACGCGCGGCGCGGCTTGCCGCCTTGTCATTCCACCGGAGCGACAACAGGGGCCAACGTCTTCGTCACCGTTGTTGACCTTGTCTCCGTTTCTTCCTGCGCAACGCGCGCCGCGCTGAGCTGCTGGTAGCGAAGATACAGAACACCGGCGATCGCACCGGTGACAAGGACGGCGACGAGAAAAACCCGCATCAACGCCCGCGTGTCGAGACGCCAGACCAATACGCCCGCGGCGATGGCGGCAACGCCCGCCACCAGGAGCCCGTAGCCCAGCGCCTCAACCGGACCGGCAAGGCCGGAACCGGCCGGCACCAGAAAGGTCGACGCCAGCGACGTTCCGGCGGCAAGGCCGAGCGCCGCCGCGCAGACGACGATCACGGCCGTCAGCAGGACATGCATACCGATCCCCTTCACGGCCGCTCGACCAGTTCGACGCGACGGTTCTTCGTTCGCCCGCCGTCGGACGAATTCGAGAACACGGGCACCAGCGGACCGATGCCATGTGCTTCGAGGCGCGAAGCCTTTATGCCGTAGCGGTCGACCAGTTCCTTTGCCACGGCCGCCGCGCGGCGCTCGGAGAGCGACTTGTTGTAGGCGAAGGCGCCGGTCGCGTCCGTATGCCCCACGACATAGAAGTTCATCGAGCCGCGGGATTTCAGGAATTTGGCAATCTCGTCGAGAGCCGGCTTCGAGGCCGACGTCAGCGTCGCCTTGTCGTGATCGAAGAAGAGGCCGTCCAGCGTCACGCGTCCATATTCATCGATCTCGTTTCCCATCGCCTCGGCGTTCACCGTGACGAGGCCGGTCTTGACCTCGTCGACCTCGATGACATCGACCAGCGTTGCGACGATGTCCTGCGCATGTTGCGCGATGCCGATGGCGACATAGATCGTGCCCGCCGCGCGCGCCTTGCGGGCGGCAAGGAAGCCCGAGCCGCCGCTTGTCGATGAACCGGCGAGCAGGCGGAGACCGACCGGCGGTATTTCGTTGCGCCGGTACTGAACCTCAAGCCAGGTCCGGCTGCCGATCGCCGGCGTGCGGTTCGATTGCGGAAAGAGGCCTTGCGCGATGAACTCGAAACCTTCTTCTTCCAGCGCTCTCTTGTAGTTGGCGTAGACTTCGGTGTGGGTCTTGTCGCCTTCCAACTCATAATAGACGCGCGTCAGCCGGCCTTCGGCTTCGGTCCATTCGTCGATTTGCCGGTAGCCGGTAACCGGGCCCGTGGCGATCGCGTAGGGATTGAAGGCTTGCGTGTCGTGCCACTTGATGAGTGAGCCCGGATAGCGCGACACCGCCGGGTGATCCTGTGCGCCGGGGACATCGCCGGGCTGCGACCCGCCGGCGGCCGGGCGGCCCGGACTTTCGACCAGTTCGACCGTATCGCCGCGCGCCTCCGCCGTCCTGACGCAAGCCGTGTCGCCCATCGCGCAGCGGACCGCACGGCGCGACTCCTGATCGACCTTGCGCTGCAGCTCGCTTTCGACCGCGCGTTGCGCCGTGCCGAGCAGGCTGTCGGTGAAGTCGATCGCGGCTGCCGGCCCGCTCAAGCCGGCGAGGCACAAGACGATGGCGGCGGTCGATATGACAAATTTTTTCATCGGTTTCTCTCCGGGTTTCCCAAATATGCGGTGTGTGGCAAATCGTTCTGTCAGCGGCGTGGATCGAACCAGAGCACGGCGATCTTCTCGCCCTCGTCGACCAGTTCGACATTGTAGTTGAGCGACCATTCCCTCAGTCCGCGCGCGACGATATCTCCGGCGCTGGCCTGCCCGGTCATTGAAATCGGAAGTGCGTCGAGCGAAATTCCCTCCGGCATCATTGCCTGCAATTGTTCGGCGTCTGGCACGTCCTTGCCGCCCGACATGGCGCGCGCCATCGCAAGTGCGTCGGCTATGGGCATCGAGTTGACGGGCGCGTTGGCATGCGCGGCCGGCGCCTGGGGCACGGACCCGCGCCCGATCAGGTTGACCGACCCGCCCGGCCAGCTCATGTATCCGGCGGCATAGCCCGAAGGAATTTCGACTTCCTCAATGTTGGCGCAGGCGTCGAGGACGACGGAAATCATGTAGTCGACATTCAGTCCCTCGAAGGTGTTTGAGCCATCGGACACGCGCTGTTGCGCGTGCTCGGCGACCTTGCGCGTCTGCGGATCGCCACCGTGAAACGCCTGCCCGGCGAATTTCACCATTTCGATCATCGTGGCTATGGAGCTGTCGAAACTCTGACCGGCCGCGCGATTGACCGCCTCGACCACGGCCCAGGAGACGACGCCGCCGACACCGGCGGCAATTCGCGGTGCATGCTGGAAGATCGGGGTGAGAACCGCATTGATGAGGCCGGTCCCGGAATTCATGTTGCCGACGGCGTCGACCGCCTGACGCATGTTGAACGTGCCGTCGCCGAAACTTGCCTCGCTGCCATTGTTGAAGCCCTCAGGCACGGGCGGGGGACCGAATGCGCTCCAGTCGACGGGGTTGTTGTCGCCATGCGCGATCATTCCCCAGCTTCGGTTCATTTCGCGGTACATCTCGCCGGCGGCATTCTCGAATTGAGCGCAGGCATTCTCGAAGTCCGACGGGTCGATGTCCGAGGCGCGCGGATAGGCGGTGAAGTGGAGCGGCGCGATGTGGCCCGCCGTGGCGTATTCCATCCGCAGCATGCCCTTGCCGCTGCTGATCTCGGCCATGCCGCCATCGGTGCAGAAGGTTTCGCCGGGCGCCCATTCGCGCACATCGCCGTGCAGATAAAGCGCGGCTTGCTCGGTTTCCTGATTGACGACCAATCGGCTCAGTTGTTCGCCTGCCATGAACGGGCCGTTGCCCGTCCAGACCTGCATCGCGACCTGACGGAAATCCGACATGCCGGGCTCGTTCGGATTGCACAGATCGGCGCCGGGAACCACCCTGGTCAGAAACACCGACGCGCGCGCCATGAAATCCGTATCAACGCCTTTCGATGTACCGAAGCTGTGGTCTTCGATGGCGCCGAGTTGAAGCGTCGAGGCACGCACCGGATAGACCCAGGTGCCCTTCTGAACCTGCAAACCTCCCATGCCGGCCATCGGCGGCATCGCTCCACCCGCGCCGGCCTGTTCCATCATCTGGCGGATCAAGGCCTCCGGGTCGCCGCTCTGTGCGAGGGCCGGGGGGGCGGCTTGCAGGAGAACCGGCAACCCGAAGGCCAAGAGCGCCAGAAATCGAATCGAATGAAACATGCCGGTCTCCGATACGGGCTACTGGATACGCGGCATTTTCGACATTTCGTCGCTGATGATTCTGAGGGCCGCCTGGTCGCGCATGGCGAGGCTGCTCATCGCCGTCGCCAGACGCATCTGCGCCTGCTGCATTTCCTTGGCATGCGCGGCAGCGGCTATCCCTCTTTGCGCTTCGCTCATGCCCTCCAGCGCCTTGCTCGCCTCTTCCATCTTTCGCTGCGCATCGGCAATCAGATGCGCGACGCCGCGCGCGTCCTCTTCGTTGTTCACCTGTTCGACGGCCTCGGCAATGCGGTTCATTTCGCCGGCAAACGTCTCCATTTGCGCGCCGCCACTGTCGCCGCAGCCGGCCAATGCCAAGCCGCCGCCCATCAAGACGAGCGCTGCGATAAGCCTGATTTTCATGCGTACTTCCCCCTGCGTTGGTCCCGAAGAGTGACCCTGCGGAACAAGTCTCTCAACCCGGTCACATGGCCTAGTTAATTGCCCGCACAAGAAGCGGCTATTCTTGGTAAAGTGTCGGAGACGGAGCGCCGGACGCCATCTTCAGGGGACAGACATTTCAATGCGAGCCTTGTTGAAGAAGGTGCTGTGCGCGGCGGGTGTCGTCTCGATACTGGCAACTACGGGGTGTACGGACGAGGGTACTGCCGGCAGCTATTCCGGCTATTACCGGCAAGGCTTCGAGCAGAGCGACTTCTACACGCATGACGGCCAGGGCCCGTGGTGGGTCGATGCCGGCGAGCCTGAGTGGGAGAAATTCATGGCGCATATCGTGCCCGCTTCGGGGCGCGGAAGCGCCGCGACCTTGCGCATGATTGTCGAAGGCCGGCTGACGGCGGGCGGCGGCTTCGGTCATCTCGGACAATACGACAAGCGCCTCTTCGTGACGCGTATCGTCGACATCGAGCCCGTTTCGGCGGAGCACTATCAGGCCGTCATTGCCGAATTTCGTGCATCGCCGGCAACGAACTGAAACGAGGCCTCGGGGGAACCATGCTCAACGTCATCATCGCCGACGATCATCCGATCTTCCGGGCGGGCATCAGAACGACACTGACCGATGCGCTGGGCGAGGCGACAATACGCGAGGCCGGCGACATGGCGGCGTTGCGGGCGCGGCTCGACGACGCGGCGGCGGACCTTTTGTTACTCGATGTGTTTTTTCCCGGTCTCGAGCCCGAGGCCGACGTCAAGGGTTTGCGCCGCGCCTATCCGCCGATGGCCATTCTGATGGTTTCGATGCTGACCGAGCGCAGCGCCGTCGAGCGGCTGTTACGGGCGGGCGCCAACGGTTTCATCGGGAAGTCGGCGCCGCCGGACAGTCTCGCGCGCGGACTGAAGGAGGTCATGGCGGGCGATCGGCCCGTCTATATGCCGGCGCCGGGCCGCGGGCGGCGGGCCACATCTGGCGATAATCCAGTCGCCGCCCTGCCCCGCCGGCAGCTTCAGATATTGCGGTTCATTTGCCTCGGGCTATCCAACAAGGAAATCGCGGCGGAACTCGACCTTTCGATCTCGACCGTTCGCCATCACGTTTCAGCGTTGCTGCACCGGCTGAATGTCGCCAATCGCGCCTCCGCCGCAAGCTACGGCGTCGCGCAGGGTGTGCTTGCGTCAACCGAGCACGCTGAGGATGGCTGAACGAAGCTGGGCCGGCCGCACCGGCTTGTGAAGCAACACAAGATTTTCGCGCAAGACGCGCTCGCGCATTTCAGGTGTCGAACTTCCCGATATGATGAGTGCCGGAACGGGGCCGTGCGCGGCACGAAGAGTGGAAATAATGTCGAGGCCGGTACGGCCGGTGCCGAGGTCGTGATCCGAAACGATCAGATCGGGTGGTTCGATCTCGTAAATTTTCGCGGCCGGAACATCGGCGCATGTTTCGACTTCCCAGCCCCATCTCGCAAGGAGGGCCGCAACCGCCTCGCAGACGGCGCGGTCGTCGTCGATCACCAGCGCGCGTCCGGGCGATGCGGCGGCGGGCTCGATTTCCTCGACAGGCTTCGCATCGTCGACAAATGCCGCCTTCTCGAAGGGACCGACCGAGAAGGTCGTGCCGCTGCCCGGCCGCGAGCGCAGCGAAACACCGATCTGCAGGACCTCGGACAAGCGCCGTACGATCGCCAGACCGAGGCCGAAGCCGTCGACCGCTTCGGCGGCGGCCCCGCTGCGCTCGAACTCCTCGAAAATGCGCGCCTGCTCCGACGGCGCAATGCCGCGCCCGGTGTCGCTGACGTCGAAGAAAATCCCGGCCGCTTCCTCGCGCACATGGACACGGACATCCGTTCCTTGCGCGTGCTTGATCGCGTTGGAGACCAGGTTTTGGAGGATCCGCCGGACAATCAACGGATCGCTGCGGATAATCGCGCCGCTCGATTTGTACGACAGCCGGACGCCGGCGACACGCGCAGCCAGCGCGAACTCTTCGCATATGCCCTCGACCGGTTCCGAGGCGGCGAAGCGCGAGATTTCGGGCCGGGTCTGGCCGGTGTCGAGCAGTGTGACATCGAGAAGCGAATTGAAAAGCTTGGACAGGGCGTCGACCGATTGCTCGATACGCGTCAGAATTTCGCGCGTGCGCGCCGGCAGCGCGTCTTTCGACAGCGCCGCCAGGAAGAGACCCATCGAATGTACCGGCTGGCGCAGATCGTGGCTGGCCTGGGCGAAGAACAACGACTTGGCTTCGTTGGCGGCATCGGCTTCCGCGCGCGCGGATTTCAGAATTTCCGCCTGCGCCTCAAGCTGACGCGCCAGTTCCATTTTTTCCCATTGCAGCAGGAATCCACGACGCGTGAAGGAGCGCAACGCCCAGCCGAGCGCCAGCATCAGGACCATGAAGACGAGAAGCATTGCGCCCGGAATTACGCCTTTGGCATCCGGGTGTTCGATCAGCAGCCGTATTACCTGGGCCGGCACGATGATCGAAAGCGTGGCGGCAAGCATCGGAAAATGCATGTTGTGCGTACCGACGCCTGTCAACACGGCACCGCCGATGATGAAGCCGATGAACACCTGCAGGTCCGTGTCGCCGGCCGGAAAGAAAACAAGGCCGAGGAAGCCCCAGCTCAGGGCGAGGAGAACGGCCGATACGTCGAAGGCGAGCGGCAGGTGGCCGAGTGGCGCGCCGGCGGCGGCGAGCGCCGAACCACGAAAACAGATCACCCCCTGCCACAGCGCAAACAGAACCATCCACGCAGCCCAGGCCGCGATCAGCGGCGCCGGAAAGTGAATCCGGAGCGAATAGGAGAGCAGCGCGGCAGACAAGACGTGCATCGGCCAGACATAGCGTCCAAGCCGCAATATCAGCGCGTTGCCCTGATAGCGCAGATAGTCTTCGCTGGCGTCCTGTGCCATGCCGATGCCGCCCCCGTCCCAACGCCGGCAGCATAGCAGGTGAAGGCCGATGCGTCGCAGCCCCCTGACCCGAAGTGCTTGTAAATGAGAGCTTTCGATACCTGCGCATGCCTTGCAATGTCGGAAGGGCCGACAGGATTGGCACGGCTCTCCGTCATGGCAGCAAAGACCGCGCTCCTCAGACGTTCTTCCCTTGCCTCACGATTCCATGGACGCAGAAGTGCCCGACGGTGCTGCTGCCCAGGAAGGCTCTGATGCTCAGCGCCAGGCGGCAGCTTTGACCCGCTCTGAAGTTGAGTCATTTCAGCTTGGATTTGAATCACTTTGAAGTTGCGGCGATACTATGCGCACCGGTTGAAAGTGATTCAGTCAAACATTGATTTTATTGAACTTTTTCGGGAGCCCGTGACTCGTTTCACCGGCTTAACGTGACTCAGATGAGGTGGTTTTCAAGTTCGTTTGACTCGATACAGCTAAGCAGCTGATTTCGCCTCCCTTTCGGCAGAGCACAGACACCCCAAAAATATCGGCGTCAAATAGCGTTCACGCCCGACATGGTCGCAAAGCACTACGGCCGATTCCTGCCGCAGGACAAAGCCGCGCTTGCGGCACAGGTGCTCAACAGGGTGTGGACAGCATCCTGAATTGGTCCGCTCGATCAGGATACCGACCGCCAGACTTCGCCGGCGGCGCCGTCCAGCCACTTCACGTAGTCGACCTCGGCGCCACTCCAATGATGAGTCTGGAACAGCGCCAAGTCGTTTCCTATATGGCAAAAGAAGCCATAATGGCAATAATTGACAAATCTGGCTATTTTGGTTAGAATTTTCGCGTCGATCTCAATGGAGTGGAAGATGCCCGCCGATATCATCCCCAGTCTGAAAACACTGCCGCAGCGGAGCGCAACGCAGGTGAAGAACAGATGGGCGGACGTGGTGCGCGAGGTGCGCAAGCTCGGCAGCGTCGCTATCACGCAGCACAACCAGGTTGAAATGGTGGTGATGAGCGCTGAGAGCTACCAAAAGATCTCCGCCCATGCCGAGGAAGCCCGTGCCCGTGGCGAAGCGGGGCTTGCCACACTTTCAGATGACTTCGATCGGCGCCTCGCGTCGTTCAATACCGATGGGATCCGCGATCGGGTCGAGAACGTGATGTCCGCGCGCGGCCGCATCAAACGTCCTGCGAAAGCTGGCGCCACTTACTGATGCCCGCAAAGCTGGCTCGTCCCGTCATTTTCGTGCTGGCCGGCGTCAATGGTGCCGGCAAAAGCTCGGTGGGCGGCGCGCTCCTCAAGGAATATGGCCTGGAGTGGTTCAATCCCGATACCTTCTCGCGAGAGCGGGTGGCGCAAGGCATCGACAAGGATAAGGCGGACGCCGAAGCCTGGGCCTATGGCAAGTCCCGGCTCGAAGGGGCGATTGCCGGAGGCACCGATTTTGCCTTCGAGACCACCCTTGGCGGCAACACGATCACGGCGCTGCTGGCCAAGGCCGCGGCCACGCATGACATCGTCATGATCTTCTGTGGCCTCGATACGGTGGAGCGCCATATCGCGCGCGTTGCCCTCAGGGTGAGGCATGGCGGGCACGACATCCCTGAACAGAGGATCCGGGAACGGTGGATGACCGCGCGGCGGAACCTGATATTCCTGTTACCGCATCTCAAGGCGCTGCAGGTTTTTGACAATAGTCTCGATGCGGCGCCCGGCAAGACGATTCCGAAGCCTCTCCTGGTCCTGGAGATGGAGGATGGGCGCGCGCTTTATCCTGTGCAGGATGATCTCGCGGCTCTCAAGACGACGCCGGACTGGGCAAAGCCGATCGTCGAAGCGATGCTGCGCGCCGAAACGTCCTGACGGTCCACAGCCGCCAGCGCCCGTGGGAGGGTGCCGTGTTCGAGTGCCGGTGTTTTTCTGAAAGGGGGATGAAATCAATCACATACCCTTTTTGAGTTAGACGAACTTGAAAAATGCCGCATCTGAATCACGCCAAGCGGTGTGACGTGATAGTGTGGACAGCTCCCACCTTCGGCATTTGAGTGCCAAGATTAGGTTTGCTGTTCAACACAATCAGGTCAAGCGCTGTACGCTCCCGCCACCAGACAAAAAGTGACTAGACAGTTACTTTTAATCATCCTAAATTTTAGATGAATTTGGCGGGACGGAATGTGACTCCGAAATAAATAAGAACATATACGGGTCTGCCTTCAACGTGGCTGAGAGGTGGCACCACCAGCCGTCTGGCCGCCTTCAACCAGGAAACCAGGAGAAGCAGACTAATGACAGTGCCTTTCATCTAATTTCCGATTGCGTCGCGCCAAGCAGAACAGCCTTTCGGCCTTCTGCCCGTTTGCGGATCGCCCCGATACCAGCCGGCGCCCCAATCACAACAACAACCGACAAATCATCGTCACGCAGACCGTGTTCCGGCTGCGACAGGCTTTGCACGTCCGATTCATCAGGAGATAGCGCTTGAACAAGCATCTTGGAGATTTTCAATGCTTTACCGACCTCTCGAAGGTCAAGGCTGACATCAAAAGTATTAGCAGGGTGGCGCGGATCGTTTTCAGCACGACGGGCGGCCCCCTTCGCACGATCATCACGGGTACCAAGTGCCGCCCGACTGGCATCTATCACAGTGTCAAGACCGGTCACGCTCAACCCTACGAATCCCAAGCCGAGCTTCTCTTCATGCAGCAGTGCGAAGCGGACCACGAAGTGGCCGCTTGGCTTGCTCAGCCTCATCGCCTGGAAATGTTCATTGAAGGAAAGAAGCTGATCTATTTCCCCGACTTCTCGGTGCTCTATGCCGACGATCGGGAGGAGGTCATCGAGGTCAAACGGGACAAGGCAAGGGAAGTATCCGGTGATCTCGCAGCCAAACTTGAACGGGCGGAGCGCATCTATCTATCTGCCAATGTGAAGCTCCGCATCCTCGACTTCTCCGACTTGCGAACGGAGCCGCGCCACTCGAACGCCGAAGAAATCCAGCGCCACTCGCGTACGCGCTACTTCCAGCACGAAGTCTTCTGGCTGACTGAGCATATCCACCGAGATCCGAGTGGAACCATACCCTTTGCCAAAGCCATCGAGCTTCTGGGTGGAGGCGTCGTCGGCAAAAAGAAGCTCTGCGCCATGATTGTCCGCAGGCATTTCGGCGTCGACCTCGATGCAAACCTGACCGGCGCCTCGCCTGTCTTTCCTGTTTCGACCGACTGAGCACATAGGGAGCGATACCGATGTTTCTGAGACTGGACGTTGGCGACATTGTCTTGGCGGTCGAGGGTGACTACGAGATCAAGAACATTATGCTCGATGGAAGCCTCGTGCTGCAGAAGCAGTTCGGGCAGGACAGCTTGTTTATGTCGCAAAGCGAGCTCCTCAAGCGGTACGCCGACCGCCGCCTCAGAATTGTGAAACGGGAAGACCGTCGGCGAACGAGGGTAGAAACATTCGGCAAGACCACAGCCAGAGATCCCAATATCGATCCCGGCCCGCAGGCCAGGATCCGTCAGCTGCTGCTGGTCGCGTATGACAAATCGCCGGTCGCTCTGTCCGACAAATCGCTTAAAGCATTCATCCGGAACTTTGACCTGCCGAAGGATCTTAACGAGGCAAATTGCCGGCCAAGCGCAGGAACATTGAGAAGAGACATAAGGAACAGAATCGAAAACGGCCATCGGCCGATCTCCATTATGGGTTACAAATCAAGCCGATCTGCGTCTCTCCGAATGGCGGAGGATGTAGTGACGCTGCTTCTCAAAAGCGTTTACTGGTTCTACGAGAAGCGAGAGAGGACAGTTGCCGAGGCCTATGATCGATTGAAGAGCGTCGTAGACATCCTCAATTTGCGCGCCAGAAGATATGGCCGGTATTCCGGACTGAAATGTCCAAGTCACGAAACCGTCCGCCACTGGATCAGACGGTGCGAGAACTACGACCTCCACAAGAAGAAGTATGGGGACAAGGCGGCGCGCCGTCGGTATCAAGGATCCAGTGGCGCCCGAGAGGCGAAGCGGCCGCTCGATGTCGTCATGATCGACGCGACGACCCTCGACGCCTTCACCATCGTGGACAATGACCGCCGAAATGTTCTTGGGCGCCCGACACTGGTGGCCGCCATCGATGTATGCACGAGGATGATCCTCGCGATATTCATCACTTTCGAACCGCCCAGCATCTATGCCGTCATGAACTGCATCAAAGATGCCTTGACGCCGAAACAAGATATCATTGCGCGGGAGTTTCCTGACATTCGCAAGCCGTTCGTAGCGTTTGGATGTATGCGTTGTGTAATTCTGGATAATGCGTTGGAGAATGTCAGCTCTTCGACGCAGGACAACCTGCGCGACTTCGGCATTGATGTCGAATGGGCGCCCGTGAAGACACCGGAGTTCAAGGTGTACATCGAGCGTTTCTTTGGCACTCTCAATACAGGCCTGCTGCACAAATTGCCCGGGGGAGTTCCCGCACCGCCGAAAGAGCTGCGTGAACAGGACATAGATCCCCGCAAGCAGGCATGCATGACAATCAATCATCTGGAGGAGCTTGTTCTACAGTTCGTTCTTGAAGTCTATCAGTACCGGCACCACCGCGGTATTGATGACATACCGATAAAGCGTTGGGAGAGGCTGACGAAGGAGCATGGTATCGATGTCCTCGATGATCTGACGCGCATCGACGACGCTTGTGGCTATGTCAGAAACGCGAATCTGACAAGAGACGGCGTGAAGGTTGAGGGGCTGAGATTTCACGACAGAAATACCGTCACCGAACTTCTCGCCGATCTGTTGCCGTCGGCTCCCCGGGGGAAGCGACGCAAATCGTCCAACAGCGTTCCGGTCAAAATCAAGCTCGACCCTGCGGACATCTCGAGTATCCGGGTGTGGAATTCACATACGCGGAGCTACCAGGAACTACCCAATGTACAGCAACACTACAGCAAAGGTGTATCTCTCTGGTTCCACAGGTTTCTGAAGAAACGGGCCAGGCAGGAAGAGGAAGAGTTCGTCTCCGAAAGCGACCGGGTAAAGGCGCGAGTAAGGCTGACGCGTTCCGTGGAGAATGCCGGAGCGACCGACAAGCTCAGGCGCGCTCGCTTTATGACGCAGATCGAATCTTCGTCCTCGTTGGAAGTCCAGCACGCACCTCCCCGGCACGACGGCAATGCGCCGGTGGTGAGCATCACGCCGGGCATGGAGAACCGTGCGGACGGTGGAGAATCGCCGGCTGGATTTCTGCGCGGCAGAGCCGCGCGCAAAGTGAACGCGAACAAGCGTCAAAAATCAGCTGCCTCGCGCTCGAAAAAGCAGTCCACAACAGTTTCGGAAACGGGTCTCAGGCTCAAGGATCCTTCTTCTTTCATGGCACACATCGGCACGGCCGAGGGATGGGACGAACGTGATTGACAACCACCAACATGCTCGATTGATGCGCTTCAAGGCGATCACCATTCGATATCCAAGAATGAATGAAGTCTTCAAGAGGTTCGATTTTCTGCGCGCCGAGGCGCAGGCGGTGCGCAACCTTGGACCTTCTGATGCACTCGATATCACCAGCCTGTCCGCTTTGCCGCTCATTGCGCCAACGGGGAGCGGAAAGACTCGCATCATCAACGCTTACCAGAAGAAAATTCAGAAGGAGCAACATCCACCGGGAATTTCACCTGTTGTGGTCGTGAACCTCTCTACGAATGTCACCGTCAAGGGCTTCTACGCCGACGTCCTGAAGGGATTTGGCGATCCAAACTTCGCCAAAGGCACACAGCAGCTACTCGAGAAGCGGACCCAGACGTTTATTCGAAAATGCGGCGTAGAGCTGTTGATTATCGATGAGGTGCATCACCTGATCAGTGCCGAGACCAACAAGGTTCGGTGGGACGTTGCCGAGCTCTTCAAAAACATACTCAACGACAAGACTTGCTGTCTCGCTCTGAGCGGTATCGAGAAGGCGGCCGTACTTTTTGAGAAGGGTGGCCAGCTCGCAAGGAGGTGCATCAGTCCTGTCCCGCTGGGGCCACTCGATATGCAGAACAACTCCGAAAGGGAGATGTTCCTGGGCTTCATCGGACGACTGGACGACCTGATGTTGAAGGAGAAGGTCACCGATGCGGAAAACGGCCTCCTTGAAGGAGATGTGCCTGCGTGTCTGTATGAGGTCTCTGGCGGCGTTATCGGAATAGCCTCACACCTTGTCTATCACGCGCTTATCTGCTGCTTTTCACGGGGTGGTACGTCACTCGAAAGATGCGATTTCGTGAGGGCTACGGACGACTGGGCGGTGTCGACGGGCTTCGCTACGCAAAACCCGTTCAGGACGCAAGCGCAGAGGTTGACGGCATGAGCTTGCCAAAGTTCGTCGTGCCGGTCTCTCCGCTGAAAGGAGAGAGTCTCGCGGGTCTTGTCGCCCGGGCTGCCTGTGAAAATCTGATCACGAGCCCGGCCCATGTCTTTTCCCATCTGGGCATGCCGACAGCCCGTCTCGGGAGCGTTGCGACGCGACATGCTGCGTATTGCAATGACTTGGCATATCTCATTGGCACCATGGCGGAGGAGCTTCGGCCGCTCTTCTATAAACGGACGGACAGGCAAGTTGCGGGATTGGGCGCTGAAGTCAACTTCTTCGGCACTCACCTCGCATTGAGATGTCGGGAGTCGAAGATAAGGCGCCTGTCTCCGGCGAGTCTCCGCGTATCGGCGCATCATCGAGCGGCATGGGAGCTGCGCTTCCTCCATTGGTGTCCGGAGTCACTTCAGTATCTTCTTAGCCATTGCCCGTCATGCGGCAAAAGCTTCGGTTGGGAAAAATTGGCGGGTATCCATATCTGCGAGCATTGCGGCGCGGATGTCCGTGAGCAGGAAGCCGAATATGTCGCCGAGCGCGACAAGGCCACCGCCCACCTTCTTTCGGATCTCGTGCTGAACCGGGACGAGACCGCAAACATACGAGCGTCGCTACATGAAGATCTGCGTCAACTTGTAGACGCCGACCTGCTTTGCCTTACCCTCATGCTCGCCTCCGGCTTCGAATGGTCGCCAAAGATACTTCACAATGCGCTTTACGACATCAACAGAGCGAGCGCTCCATCCCTTGAGATGTGGCGCGTGGGTTTTGAGCGCATCCGAAACTGGCCTGAATCCGCTTGTGAGCTCGTCTGGAAACAGCTTGAGACTCCAAAGGAGGACGCAGGCTATGGCATGATCGAGGAACTTGGTCCTGTCGCTGCGCATCTCATGCCGGTGAACGCCGACCTGGCGAAGACGCTCCGGAAAATGGTTGACGACAGCTACTTGCGTAAAGGGGTGATCGCTCTACGCCCTATCGGGGGTAGCGCGGAGTGGCACCGGCCCGGCTGGTTGCCCTCAAGCGAGGCAAAAAAGAAGTACAAACTTACGGACTGGACGATTGATCAGGCACTTCGCTCCCCGGAAGTCCGGAGAATTTCTCACGAGCGGGGAGAAAGATCACCGACCCTTCTGCATGAGGCGGATCTGCTCCAGTGGGTTGATAAACTGAAAGAAGCGCTCGATGTACCGACTGCCATGCAGCGCATCGGAATTCCGGAGCATGCACTCTGGGAGTTACTCGAATTCGGACACCTGAAGTTCCTGACCACCGAAATCAGAATCCTGACGCCGCGGAAAGGCTTCATTGAAGCAAGCTCCGTAAAAGACCTTGGCAATGCGCTGCTTGATCGTTGCGCGCCGATGCCCAGCGACAACGAAAACCTTGTACCTCTGAGCGAGGCGGTGGAGCGTTCGCGTTCTCCGGTTTCGCCCTGGACAACGGCCATCATTGCCATACTGAAAGGGAAGTTGAATGTCTGGCGGCGTGAGGCTCCGTCTTCGGCCTATGTCGATGCCTTGCTCGTGAGGCCAGATCAGTTCGAGGCTGAAGTCGGCGGAAAAATCGTACTTCCCGAGTTCCGGGAAGCTCCTCTCCTCATGACCTATAACGATGCCGCAGCCCTGTTGCGAACATCGCCTGATGCGATCGTCCAATTGACCAGAGCGCAGAAAATCGACTCGGAGAACGGCGGCCCCGGGCGAAGAGCTGTGCGGCGATCCGTCTACAGCTATGCCATGGCACATTTGGGCTCGATAAAACCGATGCAGAGCAAATCAGGGCCGGCGGAAATGGATAGCCGCGCCGAAACGATGCCGCAGCGTACTTAGCCCACACCTCCGTTCGGATGACCCTCAGAAAAGCCATTTCGCCATTGCCGACGACGGCGAGCCGAGCCTGTAGTAGCGGGAGAAAGTGCGGGCCCAACCAAGATCGGGGGCAAACACATAAAGATCCGACGTTATGGCCGTGGTTGTTCCAATAAGGGGGTGGTTCGTGACCTTACCCTGAAGCGCCGTCACACCACGTTGAACGAAGGCATAGTCATCAATGAGAGGCGCGCTCTCGAGTTCCTCGAGTGAGGGCCTGACAACGCCCGCCCTCAACCATTCGAGATCGGCACACAGGCTCTTCATGCTTTCCAGTTGTTCACTCAGACGCGCCGTCTGCAGGACGCCATCTCTTCCAACATAAATGACCATGTCCGACCTCCTTGTTGATGGGAGGCAGACTAAGCGCAAGGCTAGAACATAACAAGAACAAAAACATGGGCGATATCCCGAGTCAAGGCTGAAAATCTATACGCGCTGGTGCGCACTCCAACCGAACCAAGCAAGCCGTAGACGCTGAGCGGCAAGGGAACAGGTCATGAGCGCCTGCCGGCATTTATGAGAAACCAGATGGCGCTGCCGCCGGCTTCGTCGCCTCAGCGGCAGCCTGCACGACCGGCCTTGCAAGCTGGCAAGGGACGGACGGCCCGTCGCAACTGGTGCGTCAATGATCAGATTACCAGCTTTGGCCCGCCGCCCTGCCCCGCCTGTGGCTGTTCAAAAAAGCATTCCTGAGAAGGCAGAGACCCGTCGTCCGCTTTGCGCCGATATTGTTGATTTAGTCGTTGCGTGATCGACAGCTTGTCCGTGGGCCGATGATTTCGGGCCCGTTGTCCGGGGCGGCCTGATGCCCGATAGCCTTTATGACGGCGGGCCGTTACCCGGTAGACGCTGTTTCATGCCGCCGCGTGGCCGTGGCTCGGCATTGCTCGAAGCTTCGCCAGCTTCCTCAGGTTTTGTGCGGTGGCGGCGAGGAGGAACTCATCCCTGGCACCCTTCGGTCCACGCAGGCGCAGGCGGCCGAGCCTGAGGATGCGCTTGAGGTGGGCGAAGAGCATCTCGACCTTCTTGCGCCGATGCCGCGAACGCTCATAGGCCGGCGTGTTCGCCAGAGCCCGAGCCACATCGCGCGCGTCTTCGTCGATGTCCCGCGGCACCTTGCGCTGTGGCGTGTTCGGACAGCACTTCATCTTGAAGGCGCAGTTCTGGCAATCGGACTTGCTCGACCGGTATAGCCGCGTTCCGTCCTTGGTGATGCCCGAACGCGGCGTCTTGTAGGTTCGCCTGAACTGCACCAGCAGCTTGCCGCCCGGGCAGGTGTAGTGATCCCGCTCAGCATCGAAGACGAAGTCGGAGCGCGAGAAGGTGCCGTCGGTCCGGTTCGATTTGTCGAAGACGGGGATATGCGGCTCGATCTGCCGCTCCTTGACCAGCCAGGCGAGGTTCGCCGCCGATCCATAGGCGCTGTCGGCCGCCAGATGCCGAGGCTTGAGGCCGAAGCGCTTGTCAGTCCTGTCGATCATCGTTCTCGACGCGCCCACCTCGGCCTGCCGGATGGCGCGGCTGGCCTCGACGTCGAGGATGATCGCATTCTCGGTATCGATCAGATAGTTGGTGGCATAGGCGAAGAAGGCATGCCCCTTGTGAGCACCGGTCCACTGAGCGGCCGGATCCGAGGGCGAGACGAACTTCGGCTTCACCGCGCTGGCGGCGCCGAAGGCCGCATCGTCCAGTGTGGCCAGATACGCACGGACAGCCTGTCCTGCATCCGGGCCAAGTTCATCGGGGTGCCACTCGTCACCGGGAACAGAGCGCTGCTTGTTGGCATCCGCCGCGATCAGGCTCGCATCGACCGCAAAGCCTTCGCCACCGACCAGCCCCTCGCGCAGGCAGCGTTCCACCACCGTCTCGAACAGATGCCGCAGGATATCGCTCTGCCGGAAGCGGCCGTGTCGATTGCGCGAGAAGGTCGAATGGTCGGGCACCTTGCCGTCGAGCCCCAGACGGCAAAACCACCGATAGGCCAGGTTGAGATGGACCTCCTCGCACAGGTGCCGTTCGGACCGAATGCCGAGGCTGTAGCCCACGATCAGCATCCGCATCATCAGCTCCGGATCGATCGAGGGCCGCCCGATGCCGCTGTAGAAGGGCTTCAGCTCCGTGCGAACCGTCTCGAGATCGAGGAACCGGTCGATACGTCGCAACAGGTGATCGTCAGGAACATGATCGTCGAGACAGAAATCGTAAAACAGCTGCGCCGGCGCCACCTGTGTTCCCATCATCGTTCTGCCCTCCGATCAGCACAGCACGATGGAATCACGCTCCAGAAGCCCGTTCAACCGTCGATTAAATCAACACAATCCGCCAAGAGCGGACCCTTGCGCTGGCACGACCAGATATCGACATGTTTGGCGGCTTCTAGGTGCCACCCCTAACACTGCCGAAGAGTCGGAAGCAGCCAATGAAATGATGTGTTCGGACGGCGCCGCAAAACCCATTCGCATAGCCTATGTCAGGCTGGGTTCTCGGTCTTGTTCGCTGCGACAAACAAGCTCATTGGCCGTTCGCGATAAAAGATATATTGCATATACCTCTTATTGAACTGTCAGTATCATCGTATGTGCGTCAACTCTCTTTCCAATCGGCTTAAGCAACTACAAGAATTCGCTGTCCCATGATTGCAACGCTGACAAACAATGAACGACAGGCCGCAATCGGCATCTCCGTTCTCGTGGCCATATGCGGCCTCGCACTTGCGGCCGCTGGCCGACACGATCTACTGGAAATTCATGGCTACCTAATTCTGGTTTCGGGGATTCTATGCACATTTACTGTCATTCATGGCTATTACGAGCCTGAGCCAACTCCAGAAAGACTGTCGGACTACTACGACGCGCCCATCAAAGCAGGGATCGCGGTGGCGATGGCATGGGCGGTGTTTGCCATGTTTGTTGGTGTCTGGGTAGCGTCGTTACTCGCCTGGCCCGAGCTCACACTTGATCAAGCATGGGCCAGCTTCGGACGTCTACGCCCAGTCCACACCACAGGTATCATCTTCGGATTTGGCGGCAATGCGCTGATTGCAACTTCTTTCCACGTGATGCAACGCACATCGCGTGCACGTATGCCTGACCAACTCTCTGCTTGGTTTGTCCTCGTCGGTTTCAACCTCTTCTGTCTCCTTTCTGTGACTGGATACCTCATGGGGATCACACAGTCGAAGGAGTATGCTGAAGCGGAATGGTACGCAGATATATGGCTCGTCATCGTCTGGGTGGTCTATTTCATCCTCTACATCCGCACCATCGCCCGACGAAAAGAACCGCATATCTATGTCGCCAACTGGTATTTCCTGGCGTTCATTCTCGTTGTCGCGATCCTGCACATAGTGAACAACATCGCCGTTCCAGTTTCTCTTGGACACGCCAAGAGCTACACCGTCTGGTCCGGCGTACAGGATGCTATGGTGCAGTGGTGGTATGGGCACAACGCAGTCGCATTCTTCCTGACGGCTGGCTTTCTTGGCATGCTCTATTACTACCTCCCCGTCAGAGCGCAACGACCGATCTTTTCCTACAGACTTTCAATCCTCAGCTTCTGGGGTATCACGTTTTTCTACATGTGGGCCGGCTCACACCATCTCCACTACACCGCCTTGCCGCATTGGGTGCAGACGCTGGGAATGACTTTCTCGGTGATGCTGCTGGTTCCGTCATGGGCATCGGCCGGTAACGCATTACTCACCCTCAACGGTGCCTGGCACCGAGTGCGTGACGACGCAACACTTCGCTTCATGATGGTGGCTGCCGTGTTCTACGGACTGGCTACCTTCGAGGGGTCATTCATGGCGATCCGGCCGGTCAATTCTCTCTCGCATTATACGGACTGGACTGTCGGCCACGTTCACGCCGGGGCCCTCGGATGGGTCGCGCTAATCACGTTCGGTTCTTTCTATACGCTAGTGCCCGGACTGTGGAAGCGCGAGCGCATGTATTCACCCACGCTAGTCGAAGTCCACTTCTGGCTCGCTCTGGCCGGAACCCTCGTTTACATCTTAGCGATGTGGAACTCCGGGATCATTCAGGGTCTGATGTGGCGGACGTACACGGAAGACGGTACGCTCGCCTATTCCTTCGTCGACTCGCTGACCGCGATGTACCCCTACTACATCGCGCGGGCTTTCGGTGGCCTTCTCTTCCTTCTCGGCGCTATCATCGCCTCCTACAATATCTGGATGACGGTTCGCGCAGTGCCCTTGGCCGCTGACCGCGGCTCGGACGTTCCCGACTCAAACGCCGTTGCGGCGGCGGGGGAATGAAACGATGCCCGAACTCTTCCACCGCAAACTCGAACGTTCCACGATCGGTTTCGTGCTCGCCATCATTGCCGTGGCAAGTGTCGGCGGTATCGTGGAGATCGCCCCGCTCTTCACCATCGACGAGACGGTCGAGGAAGCCCCCGACATGCGACTCTACACGCCGTTAGAGCTGGCGGGCCGCAATATTTATATCCGCGAAGGTTGCTATGCGTGTCACAGCCAGATGATCCGAACATTGCGTGACGAGGTCGAGCGTTATGGCCCTTACTCACTCGCTGTGGAGTCGCGCTACGATCATCCGATGTTATGGGGTTCCAAAAGAACAGGCCCGGATCTTGCCAGGGTCGGCGGCAAATACTCGGATCTCTGGCATGTCGACCACCTGACCAATCCTCGCGATGTTGTTCCGGAGTCGAATATGCCAGCCTATCGCTGGCTGGCTCGGAATTCACTGAAGATCGACGATCTTCCGCTACACCTCGCGGCGCAGCGCGCGGTCGGTGTGCCGTACACTGATGCCATGATAGAGAATGCCACGGAAGATGCATATGGTCAGGCTACCCCTGAAAGCGATGCCGCGTCAGGTGTTGCGGAGCGCTATGGCGAGGAAACCCATATTCGTACCTTCGATGGCGTCGCCACGCGCCTAACGGAAATGGATGCTTTGATCGCCTATCTTCAGATTCTCGGCCGGCTGACAGACGCGGCGCATGAGCACACAGTCGCCCCCCAGAAACCACCCGAACCAATCGAATGAAGGAGAACGCGTGATGGGAATCGATCACGATACTCTGGTTTTCTTTTCGAAGAGCTGGGGGTTGTTCTACCTGTGGGCGTTCGCAATCTGCGTTCTCGTCTACACGTTCTGGCCCTCCAACAGGAAGCGTTTCAACAACGCCAAGAAAAGCATTCTCGATCCGGAAGACAAGCCATGGCAGTAGAAGAGCGCGATCCGATCAGCGGGCGAAAAACGACCGGGCACGAATGGAACGGCATCAAGGAGCTGGATACGCCGGTGCCCAAAGGCGTGCTAATTTTCCTGATCGTCACACATATTTTTGCGGTGCTCTGGTGGTTCCTGATGCCGACCTGGCCTCTTGGCACGACCTACACAAGAGGGCTTCTGGACGTCGATCAACGCAAGACGGTTGAAGAACAACTGACCAGATCAGCCGCTCAGCGTTCTTTTTGGATGGACAGGATGGAAAGCTTGAGTTTCGTGCAGATTCAGGCTGACCCGGAACTCATGTCGATCGTTGCAAGCAGTGGCCATCAATTGTTTGGAGACAACTGTGCAGCCTGTCACGGTGTTGATGGAAAGGGCGGCGCCAATTATCCCGACCTGACAGATGACGGCTGGCTTTGGGGTGGAGATATCGAGACCATCGCCGAGACGATACGTGTCGGGATCAACAGCGCACATCCCGAAAGCCGTTTTGCTCAAATGCCGTCATTTGGGGCCGATGGAATTCTTGACCGCGAAGAGGTGCGGAGTGTGGCTGCTTATGTCTACTCGCTCAGGCATGCAGATTATTCAACGCGCGAAAATATCGGAAAAATCGAAGCCGGGAAGGAAGTCTTCATCGCCAGTTGTGCGGCCTGTCACGGCGAGGACGCGCGTGGGAACCGTGACCTCGGCGCACCAAATCTGACAGATCCATATTGGGTGTATGGCGGCGATTTACAGACGATCGTGAATTCCGTTCATGGAGGCAGACAGGGACATATGCCGGCATGGGATGAGCGGCTGAGCACCGCGAGCATTAATATCCTCGCCCTCTACGTTCACTCTCTGGGAACGGACGACTAATGACAACGGATCTCGAGAGAAACCGTCTTAGCAAGATATTGTTCGTCTGGATAATCATACCGGCTGCGCTGGTGCTATTTGTCGCCGCCAATGCCCATCTCGTGTACGTCGCGTATGAGTCTCGGCCAGACTGTGTTCCGCACCTCAAAGAGGTCGGTCACGAAGGGAAGTTCAGAGCTGCTAAATCTGCCTGCTGAGGAGATTCAACTGATGAACGAAGCCGACAGTTCCTATGGCTTGTTGAGCCAAACCTCCAGCATCGCCGAAACGAGAAACGAGCGGCTACAGAGACACTTGCCGGTCTGGATCAGCCTGCAATGGTTGCGCGCGGGCTGGCGGGATCTGACTACCCGACCGAGTCTAAGTCTTGCTTATGGCTTTGGGATATTTCTCATTTCCCTGACCCTTGTCTGGTTGCTGATCTATTTCGGACTGGATTACATTCTTTTCCCCGCCCTTGCTGGATTCATGATCGTAGCTCCCGTTCTCGCCATTGGGCTCTATGAAAAAAGCAGGACGCTGGGGGACGGGAAGAACGTAACGCTCAGTCATATGATCCTGGTCAAGCCCCGTGCCGGCGCTCAGGTTTATTTTGTCGGCGTAATGTTCTGCCTACTTATGCTTTTATGGATGCGGGCCGCCGTTCTAATTTATGCCCTTTTCTTCGGCGTGAGGCCCTTTCCGGGACTAGATCACATTGCGGAATTGCTCCTTACACAACCAGTCGGGTGGGCAATGCTCTTCGTCGGAACGATCGTCGGTGGACTCTTTGCGTCATTTGCCTTCGCAATCAGTGTCTTTTCAATTCCCATGCTGCTCGATAAATCGACCGATGCCATGACAGCCATGGGGATGAGTATGGCACTCGTCTGGAACAATTTCATTCCAATGGTGGTATGGGGAATAATCGTCGCTGCGTTCTTCACGGCATGCGTGCTGACAGGGTTGATCGGGCTGATTGTAGTCTTTCCACTGTTGGGACATGCGACGTGGCACGCATATCTTGCTGTCGCCCGAACGGAGGAATAAGGCGATATATAGAGGACTGGATCCGAGCTCCGCCTGAGTCAAAGAGCCGATCCCTCTGGGTGATCGCAACATCTCGACAACAGGACCCTGTACAATGATTGTTTTAGTGTGGCTCGTTCCAATAGCGCTGGCAATGGGGTTCGTGGCACTTTGCGCATTTCTGTGGTCGATAGGAAGCGATCAATATGATGATCTGGATGGAGCGGCGGAACGTGTTCTTCTCCATCAGCAGGAGGACTACCCACTCCTGGACAAGGTCACGCACACACCCACGGGAAAAGAACGCGACCTCGACGATACGCAGCGGGTACGAGAAATGATCTGAACATATAGACACATGTATCGCCGAGATTGCCGTCAGATTGAGAATGCTCCCATGCCAGACATCACAAAGCTGAAAGTCGACCCGGTTGCCGCGGTAGCATGTTTGTTCGGGGCTGCTGTTATCATCCCCAGTCTGATCGTGCTCATGATTACTCTCTTCTCTGTCGCTTGCGTGATTCTGGGTTGATTGGGAGTTTTTTGCTTTCACTCCGGTCACGTACCGAAATCATGGACAACAGAACACCCACCGCCTGCGGCCAAACCAAACAACATCAGGACCGAAAATCACTTTCCGGACAGATGCGCCTCTCCGAGAGCATTGTGAGAACCCTCTGATTGATCCTCTCGCAGCGTTCTCCGAGGAAGGGAAACGCGTCCTGCATGGTGGAGCTAAAAACCTCGTTCAGCTGAACCCGCAGCTGACGGCGGGCCCGGTGAAGACGCGTTTTTACTGTCTCAGGCTTGATTCCCAGGGACGCAGCGGTCTCGTCTACGGAGTAGTCTTGTATATCCCGAAGAACAAAAACGAGGCGAAACGGTTCGGGTAACTCGTCGACGGCGTTCTCTATGAGGGTCCGTATCTGGCTACGGGCAACCTCGGCTTCGGGATTTTCCATCACATACGCTCCCCGAAACGGAATGACCAGCGAACCTTCCTTCTGTGCAACTTCTACCTCCGCGAGATTCACCGTCTTTTTCCGGCTTCTCAAACGCCCTCGAGCTTCGTTGATCGTGATTCTCGTCAGCCAGGTCGAGAGGCTCGAGTCGCCGCGGAAAGTTGCGAGGGCCTTAAACGCCTTGAAATAGCTCTCCTGCACGACATCTTCGGCCTCTGAATCGTCCGACACTATTGCCCGGGCGACCCGGAACAAGGGCTGATTGCATCGTTGCATGATTACGCCAAATGCGTCGCTTTCGCCCCGGCATGCATGGGCGACCAGTTCAGGCTCCTCCATATCGGCATAAACAGGCGCGGCTTCCGTTCGAGCAATCGGCCGGGCAATCGGCATGACGTGATCCTCCCAAATAGAGATTAGATGAAAAAGGACCACACGGGTTCCCGGCATCCATCCTTTTTTTGCCTTCCGGCCGGAAAGGGATTTCGGGAACCTTGCCGGCTCTTCTCCGTCAAATGGGCATTCCCATTCTCAATAGCGAGAAAAGACATGCCCTTGCGCCCTCTCCCGTCGACGGACAATACCCCTGCCCTCAAAACCTTTGCCGGCAAGCGCAAATGCTTAGCGCAGCACGACCGCGTCAGCCGTGAAGAAGCCGAAACCGCCGTACGTACACTAATCAACTGGGCTGGAGACGATCCGTCCCGCGAAGGCCTTGCGGACACGCCAGCACGCGTCGTGCGCGCCTACGAGGAATGGTTTTCCGGATACACACAGATGCCGGACGCCATTCTCCAGCGCACTTTCGGCGAGGTAGGCGGCTACGACGAAATGATCGTGTTGCGGGACATCCCTTTCGAATCCACCTGCGAACATCACATGGCACCCATCCGCGGCGTTGCCCATGTCGCCTATCTGCCGAGAGACCGCGTTGTCGGCATCTCGAAACTCGCACGCCTTGTCGATGCCTATGCGCGCCGACTTCAGATACAGGAGCGTCTGACGGCCGAAATTGCGGGCACGATAGACAAGGTGCTCAAACCTCGCGGCGTGGCGGTGGTCATCGAAGCCGATCACGCATGCATGACCTCTCGCGGTGTTCGAAAACATGATGGTTCTCTCGTCACCAGGTCGTTCAAGGGCGCCTACAAGAATGAACTCGCCCGCCGCGAGGTGCTGAAAGCCCTGGGTGTTTGACAGCACCCGATACGGGAACCTTTTCCGCAATGCCCCATCAAATGAATATGCCCGCAACCGGGCAATATTCATCGGGAGACGAACCATGCTTAAACATACGGCAATTGCCTTTATCTTTTCACTCGTGAGCACGATATCCCTGGCGCAGGAAGCGCCGCATCTGAATGACGCGCAGATTGCGCATATCGCCTATACCGCTGGACAAATCGATGTGTCCGCCGCGAAACTCGCGCTCGAAAAAAGCGAAGACCCGAAAGTGCGTTCCTTCGCCGAGCTGATGGAGAACGATCACAGTGCCGTCAACGAGGAAGCGCTCGCGCTTGTGAGCCGCCTGAACGTCACGCCGGAGGAGAATGCGGTCAGCTCTTCGCTCGCCAATCAGGCCCTTGAAGCAGAACAGCGCCTCCGTTCGCTGTCGGGCGGTGAATTCGACAGGGCCTATGTCGAAAACGAAGTCGCCTACCACCAGGCCGTGAACGAGGCGCTCAAAGGCGTTCTCATTCCCAATGCGCAAAACAGCGAGCTGAAATCGCTTCTCGAGACGGGACTTGCCCTGTTTCAGGAGCATCAGAGCCATGCGGAACACCTTCTTCACGAGATGAAGTAACCGTGCGCCTCATTTCCCGTCGAACGATGCTGGCGATATTGGCGGGAGCGTCTTTTGCTCCCGCTGTCGCCGCGCGTACCGACGCACAGCTTCATGTGATCGAGATCGACAAGATGAAGTTCGGCGCCGCGCCGGCCGAGATTCATGTCGGTGACACGATTGTCTGGAAGAACATCGATCTCGTGAAGCATACCGCGACGGCGCGCGACGGATCGTTCGACATCGATCTTCCACGCAAGTCGCAGGACAGCATGATCGTCAAGACGCCGGGTACGGTGGAAGTCTATTGCCGCTACCATCCCGGCATGGTCATGACGCTTGTGGTCACGGCGTGACAAGCGCCCTGTCGCCCGGAGGAAAACTCTCCTCCGGGAGAACAATGTTTCCTTGTAGATCAGCAGGCAGCGAGACCGCATTGCAATCCCGCAATGAGGTCGCTCTCTGCTTCCAGGCCGACCGACAACCTCAAGAGCGTTTCCTTTATGCCTGCCCTGCCCCGGGCTTCCTCACCCATATCGGCATGCGTCATTGTCGCGGGGTGCGAGACGAGGCTTTCGACACCGCCGAGCGATTCCGCGAGCGTGAAGAGTTTAACCGCTTCGATGAACCGCCGGACCCCCTCCACGCCGCCTTCAAGCTCGAAGCTCAGCATCGCGCCATACCCCTTTTGCTGGCGAAGCGCGATGTCGTGCGTGTCGTGGCTCTCAAGGCCGGGGTAATAGACTTTCGAAACGGCGGGATGATCCGCCAGATAGCGCGCAATGGACATGGCGCTCGCCTGCTGCTGACGCATCCGCGGATAGAGTGTTCTCAGGCCCCGCAGCGTCAGCCACGCATCGAAAGGCGCGCCACAGCTTCCGACGACACTCGACCAGTATGCCAATTCTTCGGCCTGCCCGGGATCGGCGGCAATCACGGCGCCACCAACAATGTCGGAATGGCCATTCAGATATTTTGTGGTCGAATGAATGGCAAAATCCGCACCGAGTTCCAGCGGACGCTGGCAGGCGGGTGACAGGAAGGTGTTGTCGACGGCAACCTTCGCCCCCGCCTCGTGCGCAAGCGCCGCGAGCGCGGCAATGTCAACGACCCGCATCATCGGGTTGCTTGGCGTTTCCACGATCATCAGAGCCGGACGGCCCTCCAGTGCGCGCCCGACTTCGCGCATATCGCCCTGATCGACGAAGCATGCCCGAAGCTGACCGAGCCCGGCGCGGGCCTTCAAAAGGCGCATGGTCCCGCCATAGCAATCGTGAGGCGCCAGAACCAGGTCGTCCGGGCGGAGACGGCCGATCAGAAGATCGATCGCAGCCATCCCGCTCGAAGTGATGACGGCGCCGGCACCGCCTTCAAGAGCGGCCAGGGCCTCCGCGAGCATGTCGCGGGTGGGATTCCCGGCGCGCCCGTAATCATAGGGGCCCTGCTGCTCATATCCCGCGAAGGCGTAAGTGCTGGAAAGATAGAGCGGCGGCACCACGGCGGCGTAGGAAGGATCGCTCGCAACGCCATAGGACGACGCGATCGTTTCCGGTTTGGGACCGTCGGCAGCTCCGTCAGTCATTGAAGAACCGCCCTTCGGTTACTTCGCGAACGATTCCGGCGCGGATACAGAAATCGCCGAAGCGTTCGCCCGGCTCGCGTTCGCGCGCATACCGGCCGATGGCATCGTCCAGCACTTCCAGAATGGCGGGCTCGGCGACATTCTCCCTGATCATCCGGTTCAGGCGCTGGCCGTGAAAGCCTCCACCGAGATAGAGATTGTATTTCCCCGGCGCGCGTCCCGTCAGAGCAATCTCGGCGATGTAAGGCCGCGAGCAGCCATTCGGGCAGCCGCTCGTCCTGACCGTTATGGCCTCATCGCCCAGGCCGTGTCGCTCGACGATCTTCTCGATCTTCGTCAAAAGGTCGGGCAGATAGCGTTCGCTTTCCGCCATTGCAAGGCCGCAGGTCGGAAAGGCAACGCAGGCGATAGCATTCTTGCGGAGCGTCGAAATGCCCTCTTCCGACAGGTCATGCGCATCGAGAAGCGATTCAATAGCATCCTTCTCGCCCTCCTCCACTCCCGCGATAACGAGGTTCTGGTTCGGGGTCAGGCGGAAGGTGCCCTTGTGGGCACGCGCTATATCCCGCATGGCGTCGAGCAGACGGAGGGTCAGGCGACCGCCCTGCACGAAAACCGTCCGGTGATGGCATCCGTCGGGTGTCGTGTTCCAGCCGAAGCTGTCTCCGTTGGTCCCGAACTCAAATGGGCGCGCTTCGTCGAAAGTGGCGCCCATGTTCTTTTCGATCTCGGCCTTGATCCAGTCGAGTCCCTTGTCGTCGATCGTATATTTGAAGCGAGCGTGCAGGCGATCCTTCCTGTCGCCATAGTCGCGTTGAACCGCCATCACAGCATCCGCGCAGGCGACAACACGGTCGACCGGCACAAAGCCGATCAGACTTGCAAGACGCGGGTAGGTGCGCGGTGCTTGATCGGTCCGCCCCATGCCGCCACCGATGACCACGTTGAAGCCTTCGAGGCCTTCGGGACCACCAATGGCAATGAATCCGAGATCCTGAGCATAGACATCGATGTCGTTGGACGGCGGAAGCGCAAAGCCGATCTTGAACTTTCGCGGCATATAGGTCCGGCCATAGAAGGGTTCTTCCGGCTCGGACGAAGCGACACGTTCATCTCCGTACCAGATTTCATGATAGGCGCGCGTCTTCGGGATGACGTGGTCGCTTACGCGCTTCGCCATCGTCGCCACTTCGGCATGAAAGCGCGAGCTTTGGGGATCGACGGTGCACATCACGCCGCGACTGTCGTCACCGCAAGCGGCAACCGTGTCCAGCAGCGTCTCGTGCAGGCCGCGAATGATCGGGCGCAGACTGTCTTTCAGAACCCAATGAAACTGAAAGGTCTGCCGCGTCGTCAGCCTCAATGTCTCGCCGCCATGAGCACGCGCAAGTTCATCCAGTTTCAACCATTGCGCAGGGGTGCAGACGCCTCCCGGAAGCCGGACGCGGATCATGAACTGATAGGCGGGTTCGAGTTTCTGCCGGCGCCGTTCGTCTCTCAGGTCGCGGTCGTCCTGCTGGTAGATTCCGTGAAACTTCATCAGCTTCACGTCGTCCGGTGATGGAACGGCCCCCGTTATCCTGTCCAGGAGCCCGTCGGCAATCGTACCTCGCAGATAGTCGCTCGCGGCCTTCATCCGCTCGTCGGCGCTCAATCGGTCGTAGGATTGAGAGAGGTCGCGGCTGCGGTCGGCGGTACTCGTGGTCATTGTGTTGCCTCAATAGACATCGCGCTGGTAGCGGTGATCCGATTGCAGGGAGCGGACGTAGTCTTCGGCGGCATCGCGGCTGCTATGTCCTTCGGACGCGACGATATCGATCAATGTTTGATGCACGTCGGGCGCAAGATTGGCCGCGTCGCCGCATACATAGACATGAGCTCCCTCCTCGAGCCATGCGAACACCTCGCGGGACTGTTCCTTGAGTCGGTGCTGAACATAGGTTTTTTCGCTGCGATCGCGCGAAAAGGCGACGTCCATGCGCGTGAGCGTACCGTCCTTCAGCCAGCTCTGCCATTCGGTCTGGTACAGGAAATCCGTGCGGAAGTTTCGCTCGCCGAAGAACAGCCAGCTCTGGCCCGTGACGCCGCGCGCTTCGCGTTCCTGGAGAAAGGCACGATATGGCGCTACGCCTGTGCCCGCGCCGATCATGATCGCGGGAACTTCGTCGGCCGGCAGCCGGAAATGTGCATTGCTCTGGATATAGACGGGCAACAGATCATCGGCTGCGACACGATCTGCAAGCAGGCTGGAGGCGACCCCTCCCCGCGGCTCTCCATGCAATTCGTAGCGAACGGGAGCGACCGTCAGATGAGCCTCGTCCGGTGCGGCCGCGAGGCTCGACGCCAGCGAATAGAGACGAGGCTGGAGCGGGCGCAATGCGCTCAAGAGCCCTTGCGACATGACATCGGAGACCGGGAACCGGCGCACGATGTCGACAATATGATGGTTGTGGAGAAAGACGGAACGTTCTCCGGCGCAATCCTCGCTCTGAAGCGATTTCAATTCGGCCGAGTCGCTCAACATGGCCCAATAGTCGAGAAATCTGGGCGTCGCGGCCGTTATCTCGAAACGATGCGTCAGCGCCTCGCCGAGGGTCGTGTGCGCTCCCTTGAAATCGACCGCTTCATCCGGGGCCAGTGACAAAGCCTGAAGCAGCGTTTCGACGACGGCGGGATCGTTCGAGGCGGCAATGCCAAGCGCATCCCCCGGCTCGTAGGTGAGCCCCGACCCTTCGAGAGAAAATTCGATATGCCGCGTTTCCTTCGTCGATCCCCGACCGACGATGACAATGTTTTCAAGCACCCTCGCCGGAAACGGATTCTTCTTGTTGTAGCTCGAAGCGGAAGACGCGGCGGGCGTTTCCAGTCGCGCGGTGGAAACGGAAACCGTGCTCGCTTCAGCCGCCAGCAACTCGACAATCTTGTCCGTCCAGTTGGCGGCAGCCTCCTCATAGTCGACATCGCAATCGACCCGGGGCTCGAGCCTCGTCGCGCCGAGTTCCTCGAAGCGGGCATCGAGCCGCTTTCCTGCCTGGCAGTAGAATTCGTAGGTGGAGTCACCGAGCGCGAGCACCGCAAAGCGGGTGCCATCGAGTTTCGGCGCCTTGCGGCTTTCCACAAACTCGAAAAAGCCCACGGCAGGTTGCGGCGGGTCTCCTTCCCCGTATGTGCTGACAACAATCAGGAGATCTTCTTCCTGACCTAGTTGCCGGACCTTATACTCTGCCATGTCGGCCAGTGTGTTTGCGATACCTTTCGTCTGCAGGGCTGCGGAAAGGCCCTTCGCGACTTCGGCGGCATTGCTGGTTTCCGTTCCATAGAGGATAGAAAGCTTGCGCGCCGATGCAGCCGCCGGTGCCGGCGCGACGAATTGCTTCGACGAAGAAAGACCCACCTCAACTCCGGCGAAATATCCGCTGAGCCAACGAGCTTCTTTCGGCCCGATTGTCTGGAGCAGTTCCTGAACTAGGCGGGATTGTTCAGGGGTCAGCATCTTTCCCGGGAACTCGGATCGGGTCACGTTGCATCTACCTCAGCAGTTGGCTCCCCCTCCCCCGCGCCGTTGCCCGCTCACTCAGGCAGATCCGGAGCTGTTTTCGTGAAGCGCGTTTCGCTAGGCGCAGATGTGCGTCGTTTGCTTTCACAAGACAAACGCATATTGTTTTTGTTTCTAAGCAAATTTTTGAATATCAACGGAGCGCCGACCCGAGAACGGGTCCGGACTCAGCCGTTCGAATGCGTATCGCCACCGGGGGTTGGCCTGTTCTTCAGGAAACTATCCGTCAGGTCAATATTGGATTCATGGCTCTCGAGCATGTTTTTCAAATCCCCGTACAGCTCGTCGCTCCGAACCCGGGGCATCAGCTCCCGCAGCTTCCGCGCCACCCAGGACTGCCCGCGATTCAGAAAATGCAGCCGCTCGTGAAGATCGCCAATCGCCATGGCCTTCGCGAAAAACGCGCCGCATTTCAGCGACGGCAAACCATCAGCCTTGCGTATGTACCGAAAAAGCATAGCGCACCACCGGACCTCGTCGTCGCGAACGGCCCGCAGCAACGCAATTTCGTCTTCGTTCGTCAGCTCCCTCGCGCTCGCAAGCGCAACACGCGCACCCGCACGCTCCGCCTCCAGCAATTCATTCAGGACTAGGAGTATTTCCTCGCGCGGCGCAAAGCCCATATAGGCGTCGTCGGCCTCGGCCGTATAACAGGCCGGGGAGGAAGGTTCATCCGTCATACCGCGATCTCCGCCGCCGCGCGCAGGCCGCTGCGAATGCGCGCCATCACGCCCGGATCGGCCTTGGTCGAATGCACGACATAGGCCGAATACGAGAATTCTGGACTGTCCGGCACGAGCGCGAGGCGGCCCTCCTCCAGATAGGGACGGATAAACCCCTTGCGGAAATAGCCGCTTCCACCCGTGGCCAGAATATACTCAAGCGCCAATGGTCCGTAGCTGATCGAGACCACGGGGTTCGGTTGATCGGGAAAGGCAGCCTGATAGCTCGCGGCAAATTCCCCTCCCCAATCGATCCGGACATGGTCCTCCGGCGCGAGTGGTTTGTTGGCCGGTGTGGTTCGCACGAAAACGAGCTTCTCCTCAAACAGAAGCTCCGCGATCACACCCGGCCTGCTTTGCGCGGCATAGATCACCGCAACATCGAGCGAGCCGTCCTGAACCTGCTCCATCAGGCGCTCGGACGTATCGATCTGTGTACTAACGGCAATCTCCGGACATTCCCTGCGCATCCACAACAGCCAGTGACGGAGCAAAGGGCTCCACAAGCTGAGTTCAGCTCCGATAGTGACCACCGTATCCCGGCCCGGCGGCAGAGCGACTGCGTGGCGCGCGCGGTCCCACACCTGAACGAGGGTGGTGGCGAAACGCAGGAACTGTTCGCCGGCGGGGGTCAATCTCGCCCCCGCCTTGTTGCGCACGAAAACCGGACGGTCGAGCCGGTCCTCCAGAACGCGTATGCGGGCGCTCACAGCCGTCTGCGTCAGATTCAGATTGGCCGCAGCGCCGACAAAGCTGCCGGTCTTCACAACTTCCAGGAATGTCCGCGCGACGTCGATATCCATTCGGCAACAACTTTCATTTCAATAGACAATTATATTCATTTGCTTGCTCTTGGTTCGCAAGCGGATATTTGAGCGGCACCACTGCAAGGCGATTGCCGTACACGATGACCCGTCACGATCCAGACCTCTCCGATAGACCGCCACTTCCGTGGCGCTTGATTGCATACTGGATCGCGGCTTTCGCTGTCACGCCCATTTCCGTTAGCGCGCTCGTACGTCTGTGCGTCGCAATCGGCGCGATACGGTCCTCGGACGCCAACCTCGCCACCCTGATCGCATTACCTGTCGCGTTCCTAGTGCTGGTGCTGTTCAGCCCTCGAAGCGTCGATCCTCACTCATGAACAATGATGATTACAAACTACAATAACATTCGTTTGTTTGCGCTTTAAGGATGCGTCATTTTCCGTGTCTCGCACACAAGGAGCTCCCCATGACCATCCAGCTCGGACAGATCGCCCCGGATTTCGAACAGGACAGCACGCACGGCCAGATCCGTTTTCACGATTGGATCGGTTCGAGCTGGGCCGTGCTGTTCAGCCATCCGAAGAATTTCACGCCCGTCTGCACCACGGAGCTTGGCGAAGTTGCACGGCTGCGCCCCGAGTGGGACAAGCGCGATGTGAAGCCGATCGGGCTGTCGGTGGATCCAGTCGAGGCGCATCACAAATGGGAAGAAGACATTGCGGAAACGCAGGGCCACGCGCTCGATTTTCCGATGATTGCCGATCCGGACGGGCGCGTGTCGAAGCTCTACGACATGATCCATCCTGAGAGCGACCCTACGGTGACTGTTCGCTCCGTCTTCGTAATCGATCCATCGCGAAAGGTCCGATTGATACTTACCTATCCGCCCAGCACCGGCCGAAACTTCGCGGAGATCTTGCGCGCCATCGACAGTCTTCAGTTGACAGACTCACGGAGCATAGCCACGCCGGTTAACTGGAAGCCCGGGCAATCAGTAGTCATTTCTCCAAAGTTGTCCGACGAAGAAGCCTCGAGACAATTTCCGCAGGGCTACAAAACACTGAAGCCTTATCTGCGTATGGTCGATCTGCAACCACTCAAATAGCCATGCGTCAACCGTCTGAGTTGATGGGGGAGCAAGAGGTGAAGTTCGCCGCTGTCGGGAAGGATAGCGCCGACATCTCAAACCTGTTCAAGCGAAACAGAGCTTGGGCAGAACGCAAGACAAGGTCTGATCCGGGCTTCTTCAAGCGTCTCGTTAGCCAACAAAATCCACACTACTTCTGGATCGGATGTTCAGACAGCCGCGTTCCCGCGACGGAAATTGTCGACCTTGATCCTGGCGAGATGTTCGTCCACCGCAACGTCGCAAATTTGGCCAATGTTTCCGATCCAAATTTCTCTGCGGCGCTAGAGTTCGCCGTCGACGTACTTCAAGTTCGTCATATCATCGTGGTCGGACACTACGGTTGTGGCGGTATTGCTGCCGCGACAAGTGACCAAACAGATTGCGAAATTGGCCGCTGGCTCATTCCAGTGCGTGAACTACGCAAACGTCTCCTGCATAACTCCCCTTCAGGCGAAGCCCCGCACCCGAACGCGCTTTGCGATCTCAATGTTCTCGCCCAGGTTGAAGCACTCGTACTCAACCCAATTGTAGGTGCCGCCTGGGCCCGAGACGCGGATCTGACCTTACATGGATGGGTATACGAAATCGCAGACGGACTCCTGAAAAGAGTCTGCACTCCGGTATCTCCAGGGCGGCAACGGGGCACGATATAGATATCTACCGCCGCCATGCGGCTTGTCTTCATGCCACTCATCCCACCGGCCAACTATCAGGAGCTTTGTTGATGACAGATAGAGATGAAACACACGAAATATTCTCTCTTCCCCATCTTCCCTATGAGCTCAATGCGTTGTCTCCCTATTTGTCGTCTGAAGCTATTGATACCCACTACAGCAGACATCACACCCGCTATGTCGAAACTCTGAATCGTCTTGTCGAAAACCTCAAAAACCCTCCTTCAACCCTCGAAACACTCATTCGTTCCTCATACCAATCCGACATCCCTCTGTTCAATAATGCAGCGCAAGCATGGAACCACGCGTTCTTCTGGGAGAGCATGAGCCCTCAGCCGACAAAGCCGGATGGGAAGTTGAGGGATGCGATCTCCCGGAACTTCGGAAGTATTGAGGCGTTGAAACAACAATTTATCGCAGGAGGAACCGGGCATTTCGGCTCCGGCTGGGTATGGCTCGTGTCCCGGAACGGCGATCTTTCAGTGGCGGCTACACATGATGCCGGGAACCCGATTACCGAAGATGGCCTGACCCCTCTGTTGACGTGCGATGTTTGGGAGCACGCCTATTACATTGACTATCGCCATAACCGCGCTGACTGGTTATTGACGTGGTGGGATCATCTCGCCAACTGGCATTTCGCCGAAAAACAGTACGAAGCATCGTTAGGAAAAGCTCGTGGATGGGTGTTCACAGATTCCGGAAACACCTCGCGACGAT
Organism: Parvibaculum sp.; assembly: GCF_019635935.1. Lineage (NCBI taxonomy): Bacteria > Pseudomonadati > Pseudomonadota > Alphaproteobacteria > Hyphomicrobiales > Parvibaculaceae > Parvibaculum > Parvibaculum sp. The sequence goes on from NZ_JAHBYN010000001.1 coordinate 937,965, forward strand.
GAGGAGCCTATTACGCGGCCTCTTCGAATGTCGTTGCACCCCAGCCTACGGCCGCAGCGAAGCGAGCGCGAGACTTTCTCCGCTCAATCTCCTTCACCTGCGTTCGGGCTAAAATCGGACAACTTGCCGGGAACGCCATTCAACGCGTCTGCTTCAGGCATAGGCGGTTTCTTCCGTGTGATGTTCGGCCATTTTTCTGCAAACACTGCATTGAGCTCCAGCCATTGCGGCGTGGCTTCAGCGTCCGTATCAGGAAATATGGCATCCGCCGGACACTCGGGGACACAAACACCGCAGTCGATGCACTCGTCGGGGTGAATGACAAGCATGTTTTCGCCTTCGTAAAAGCAGTCAACCGGACAAACCTCCACGCAATCAGTGAACTTACATTTGATGCAGTTGTCCGAAACCACATACGTCATCGCGAACGTCCCTGTTATTCAGATATATTACAAATATATCTTTTTGAACGTTAAAAACTCTGGGAATTTCTGCTGCGTCAGCCTGTCCTTCGAACACGCCCGCGGGTCTTTTCACCCTTCGTGCCGATGTTTCTAAAGTCAGGACCGCGGGTTTCGTCGCCGGCCGGCGGCGGCCGGCGAAAATCTCTTTTCTTAAGGGCGATGTCGGCGAGCGTATAACCGTCCAAGGTAGCAACAAACGAGACTAGCGCTTCATTCAGAACGCTCGCCAGCTCGCACTTCCTGGTCAACACACATTGATTGCCGGTAGAAAAACACTCTACCAAAGCAAAATCAGGTTCCGTTGCCCGCATCACCGCACCGAGACTGATATTCTCGGGCGGCATAGCAAGCATGAATCCGCCCGACCTACCGCGCACACTCTTCAGATAGCCCGCCCTAGTCAGAATATTGACCACCTTCATCAGATGCGCTTTCGAGATGTCGTAGACCTTCGCTGTCTCATCAATTGTAATCAGTCGGTCGTTCTCGGCAGCGGCATACATGAGAACGCGCAGGGCGTAGTCCGAAAGTGTGGTCAAACGCATAAGTCACCCATTTCATTCGCCTCAAAGATAATCCAACGCCCCTGAGCCGCGGCAGAGCTCCTTGAGTCACCCCCCCTGCGACGAACGGCATCATAACTTCCCTTCAAAAAACAATATGATACATTTAACATATATCTAATTACCGCGACCGCAATCTTGCTATTTCCACTCAGGCTGGGGCGTAGAGGTTCAGATGAAGCCAGAAGCAACACGGACAGGGGGATTGCTCTTCCTCACGTACGGCTTCCGGCCCTTCTTCTTAGGAGGCTCGATATGGGCGGTCCTAGCGATGGCGCTCTGGATCGGGATGATTACCGGGCAGATCAATCCCCCTCTAGGACTCCCGCTGGTCTCCTGGCATGCTCATGAGTTCCTGTTTGGATATGTCGGTGCGATCATAGCGGGGTTCCTGCTCACCGCTGTTCCCAACTGGACCGGACGCCCTCCCTTGCAGGGCCCTTCACTACTTGCCATTTTTGTTCTCTGGATTGCGGGAAGATCAGCCTTCCTCCTGACGGGACTGGTCGACTACCGGGTGGCGGCATTTATCGATAGTCTTTTCCTTCCAGCCCTTGCCCTGCTGATACTGCGCGAGGTTCGGACTGCCGAAAACAAGAGCAATGTGCGGTTGGCCATTGTCATTTTCGTGTTGGCTCTGGCCAACATCCTTTTCCACATGGAAATGAGCGTCTACGGGCAAGCCGTGATTGCCACACGGGGTTCCATCTCTCTCATCATTCTGCTGATCATGTTGATCGGCGGGCGTATCATTCCAAACTTTACGAGAAACTGGCTTATAGGAAGAGAAAGTCGCCACCTCCCCGCACAAATGAATGGATTTGATCAAGTCGCGCTTGCCATCGGTGTCATTGCGCTCGCGCTGTGGACATTCTTTCCGGAAGCGATACTCACTTGCCTCCTCATGCTGGTCTCCGGCATTCTTCATATGGTGCGTCTGGGGCGTTGGTCGGGATGGCGCACGTTGCATGAACCTCTCGTATTCGTTCTCCACGTAGGCTATGCATTCGTACCTCTAGGGTTCATGCTGGTCGGGCTGTCTCTGATATGGCCGGACACCATTTCTCCCTTAGTTGCTCTTCATACGTGGACGACCGGTGCGATGGGCATAATGACACTGGCAGTTATGACGCGCGCAACTCGGGGCCATTCGGGAAACCCACTAACGGCCCCCCTTACAACTCAGCTTGTATATCTGTGTGCTGTCATGGCAGTCATCTTCCGGCTGGCAGAGCTCGTCTTCCCCGACGCATCGCTAACACTCTATGCTCTGTCCGCATCTTCATGGATCGCGGCATTTTCCGGATTCCTGGTCATTTACAGCCCGATGCTCTTGTTCTTACGGCGCTGAGCTTCTTCTCACTTGGACGCGGTGTCGAACCTGGTCCTTCAGATGACGCCCAGCGCCTCCATCGCCTCAGCAACGCGCACAAAGCCGGCAATGTTCGCCCCGAGGACATAATCTCCCGGCGAACCGTATTCTTCCGCCGTCTCCGCACAGAGATCGTGAATACCGATCATGATCTCGCTCAAGCGTTTCTCGGTCTGTTCAAATGTCCAGCTATCCCGGGACGCGTTTTGCTGCATCTCGAGCGCAGAGGTGGCAACCCCTCCTGCATTTGCGGCTTTTGCGGGACCAAACAAGATGCCGGCTTCCCTGAATGCCGAGATGGCGTCAGGTGTACACGGCATATTCGCACCTTCACCGACAGCTACGACGCCATTGCGGATCAGGTTTCTCGCATCTTTTCCAGTCAGCTCATTCTGGGTAGCTGAAGGCATTGCAACGTCGCAAGGAACGTCCCAGACGCTCCCCTCTCTGACATAGCGAGATGCTCCCTTCCGGACCCTCGCATATTCGGAAATACGCTCGCGGCGTTGCTCCTTTATCTCTTTGACCAAATCGAGATCGATACCGTCGTCATCGACGATAAACCCATTGGAATCGGAGCATGCAACAATTTTCCCGCCGAGACTGAGAACTTTTTCCATTGTGTAGATTGCTACGTTACCGGAGCCGGAGACGACAACCCGCTTCCCGCAGAAATCTGTCTTTCTTGTACGGAGCATGCATTGAACAAAGGTCGCCGCGCCGTATCCTGTAGCCTCCTTGCGTGCCTTGGATCCTCCGTAAATCAACCCCTTCCCCGTGAGAACTCCAGCTTCATAGCGATTGGTGATGCGCTTATACTGGCCGAACATAAAGCCGATCTCGCGAGCGCCGACACCAATATCGCCTGCAGGTACATCTGTGTACTCCCCTACATGTCTCTGTAGTTCTGTCATAAACGACTGACAGAAGCGCATGACCTCACCATCCGAACGGTCGCGAGGATTAAAGTCGGAGCCGCCCTTTCCACCACCGATCGGCAGCCCTGTAAGCGCATTTTTAAATGTCTGTTCGAAACCCAGAAATTTGATGATGCCGAGATTAACTGAAGGGTGAAAACGTATACCCCCCTTATGCGGGCCCAACGCTGAATTGAATTGCACTCGAAATCCACGGGCGATGTGGTGCCGTCCCTGGTCATCCATCCAAGGAACGCGAAATATGATTTGCCGCTCAGGCTCACAAATTCGTTCAATAAGCGCACTATTTGCGTACTGGGGGCGCTTTGCGACAACGCGGCCTATGCTGCTAAGCACTTCCACTACGGCTTGATGAAACTCCACTTCACCAGCGTTTCTGCGCAGCACTTCCGCGAAGATAGGTTCGATCTTTTCATCGATTGAAGTCATTTGTGCTTCGTTGCCAATGTTGTCGCGACTGTTGATGGGTACAAGCGGATCCGGATATCGCGCGAATCACGGCAATCCGGGATGTCGCTTGTCTCTGCGCCGCATTCAGACGATGCGAATGTCAACATTCACGTTTCCTCTTGTCGCATGGGAATAGGGGCAGATCTTCTGGTGAGCTACTTCGACAATCTCGGACTTTTGATCGACTTCGAGCCCATCAAGCCGGACCTCAAGCTCCACGGCAATCGAGAACCCACCTTGCGTTCGAGGCCCGATCCCAACTCTTGCTGTTACCTGAGTATCGGGCCCCAATGAGAGCCCTTGCTCTCTGGCCGCAAGCCTTGTCGCGCCTTCAAAACATGCTGCATACCCAGCCGCGAACAGCTGCTCAGGATTGGTTTTTGCTCCCCCTTCTCCACCAAGTTCGGTCGGCATGGTAAGCGCTAAATCCAGAACGCCATCGCTACTTCGTACGTGTTCTTCACGCACGCCCTTCGCAGTTGCGACCGCTGTGTACAGAATACCAGATGACATGAGTTTGTCCTTTCTACTTGGAGTTGCCGGCTTGCCTGGTCGCGCCGATTTTCATCCAATCGCGCAGACGACCTTTGTCTTCCTTGGAGAAGCGCGCGCGACGCCTGAGGTCTCTCAAGGAGTCGCCCGGATGACACCTCTCATAGTCATTCTGAATCCTCCCCTCGATGGCCTCCCATTCGTCCGGATTGGCTGGTCCTATCCTCTGAAGAACTCCGTTCGCTGACATGTATCGTTCGCCGTTCGAACTGACGTCAGTCACCGCGGGGCGTGTCGTTTCGGCGTGGCCGACTTGGGTCGGGCTCTCGTCCGACGTTCGTTTGCTCTGAATGTCCCTTTCGGAATCAGCTGCGGCGTTGTTGCGCATGTCGAAACTCGTTGTGACCAACATATCTCTTTGCTTTTATAATACCAATAACATATATTTACAATATATCTTTTAACGTAGGACATGGAGTGCACTTCCCTGCTCATGACAAATCCGCCCTTCCCGACCACAACCTTGACGTATCGAAGATGCCGAGCCACTGGCTCTTGGCGCATTGGGGAACGCGCCTGCTTCGTCGTGGGGGCCTGGCTACGACGCAGAAATTGCTCATCGAGCTTGCCGTTGCCAAAGATGATGATGTTGTCGAGTTTTCTTCTGGAATCGGCGTGACCGCAATCAAGAAGCGCTTCATGGACGATTAAGCCAGACTCACAGCGACAATGAATACGGTTTTCAGTCGAATCAACACCTCGCAGCCTCGGACCCGGGCAACCTCAGACATTCTGGAGCCACTGCGAAACAATAGGAGCGTGCAATGCGGTTGAATCTTCTCCAGGGAGTAATGGCACTCTTCTTCTCGCAGTCTGCCTTACTTCGTCCCCGCCCAACAGCGTGGACGATGAACTCCGTTGGACGGTCCTCGACGCACTCATCTGGTGTTGGTCGTTCAGGACGCTGGAACTTCCATCGACTTGCAAGGCTCTTGCATAGATACGAGGTGCAAATTCGTTCCGCTGGCCGAGCGTGCTGCTCGCGATAAGTAGTTTGGTGTGCGGAGCGTTTGGACACCAGATTCCATGTATCTGTTTTGTCCAATACACGGAACCAGAATATGCTTCAATTAATCTTCATATTTCCTGACGGTACCGAGAAGTTGCTGAGCGTACATTCAGGTGAAAACATTATGGACGTGGCTGTGTCCAACGAAATAGATGGCATATCCGCAAATTGTCGCGGCAATTGCGCTTGTTCCACATGTCACGTTTACGTTGAGCCAGAATGGCTGAAGTGCGTAGGTATGGCGTCCGGCATGGAAGAAGACATTCTCGATTTTGCACCCAATGCTAGATCCGAAAGCAGACTTTGTTGCCAACTTGCCATGTCAGAGACTCTTGATGGTCTTAGGTTGCGTATTCCTGATTGGCAACGCTGGAATTAAATGCGTTCCGTGCTTTGCCTCAGCCTTCGGAAATCGAGAATCGCACGACAGCAACTCTCGACATTCGATCTGCTTGACATGCTCCTGTCGGACGCCAGACCGTTTGAAACTGGAAAATTCCAATCTGGCGTCGTTGGCGAGGCGGAGGATTCTCCATGAAGAAGACGAAGCTCAGCGAGCAGCAGATGGCATTCATTTTGCGCCAGGCTGAGGAGAGGACGACGGCCGGGGATGTCTGCCGGAAGACGAAGATTTCCGAAGCGGCCTATTACAACTGACGCAAGAAGTATGGCGGCCTGATGCCGTCTGAGATGAAGCGCCTGAAGCAGCTTGAAGAGGAGACCCAGCGGCTAAAGAAGCTGGTGGTGGACGTCTCTCTGGACAAGGAGATACTGCACGATGTCATCCGCCGAAAAATCTGAGGCCTGCCCGGAAGCGGCGGCTGGTCGACCATGTTCGACCGGTCTGACAGGTCAGCATAAGCCGTGCGTGCCGAGGGATACACGTTGACCGGTCGACCTATCACTGCCGGTCGAGAGGGGACGACCCGACGACTCTCAAGCAGCGGATCAGGATGATTGCGGAGACGCGGGTGCGATATGACTGTCGCCGTATCCATGTTCTCCTTCAGCGGGACAGGTTGCATGGGTATGCAAAGCATGTCTGTCAGCTCTATCGCGAAACGGGCCTGCAACTACGAAGAAAATCTCCGAACGGACAGGTCAAGGCGAAGCTTTTGGAGGACCGTACGCCGACATCCGCCACGGTACAGTCTGAGAGGCTGGAGGCTCGTTTCGCAATAAATCTAACTGTGACGGAAAGGTGTATCGTTGAACTACATCACTTCTCAAGGCACGTTTTGTGTCAGAAGTGTTCTTCGCATCCTGCGGATCGAACTGGTTTTACCTTTCATTCGACACCGAGCGGATTGGCGTCGGCGCGGCTAGGTGATCTCTTGGCCGGATTCGATCTCGGAGCGACGCGCGCGGCATCGCGTAACGCGACGAGCGACGCGATCCCGGCCGCTCCGCCAGCAGGGCGCTTGACTTCTTATTAGGACTCCTAAATATTTGGCACATGGATCACGCCCACACCTCCGACACGCTCCTCGCCCGCCTGCGCGACGGTTTCGACCGCATCGCCTTCGTGCTGCGCGCCGACCTCTGGACAGCCGCCGGCGAGGCCGGACTGAACCCCGCCCAGGCGCAGGTTCTCAGCCTGCTGGCCGGCCGGCCGGCCGGATTGAGGCCCACGGAAATCGCCGCGCATCTCGCCGTCTCCGCGGCGAGCATGGCCGACACGCTGGGCGCGCTCGTCCGCAAGGGTCTCGTACAGCGCGACGCCGATCCCGGCGACGCGCGGGCCGCGATCATGCGCGCGACGCCCGACGGACTCGAAGCCGGCGCGGAGATCGCCCGGGCCGCCTCGCAGGTCGCGGAGGCGCTGGAGGCGCTGCCGTCCGCCGCCCAGGAGGAGCTGCTGCTGACCCAGATCGCGCTGATCCGGCAGTTGCAGACCGCCGGCGCGATCCCGCTTCAGCGCATGTGCGTCTCCTGCCGTCATTTCCGCCCGCACGCCCATCCGCGGGCCGCAAAAACCCATCACTGCGCCTTCGTGGACGCCGCCATCGGCGGCCGGGATCTCCGGCTCGATTGCGGCGAACATCAAGCGGCCGATCCCGCCGTTCAGGCTGCCACCTGGACGCGCTTCACCAAAGGATCGCCGCCCCTCCAAGCCCAACCGGAAAGCTGAGAAGGAGAACAGCATCATGAGAATCAGGAAGATGCGGGGCCCTGGCCTCGCGACGGCGGCGCTGGTCTGCGCGACGGCGGGTGCCGCCGCGCACGAGATCGCGGCACCGAGCGACCCGGCGGTCATGGCCCCGTTCGACATCGTCGAAACGCGCATCGTCACCGATCACGGCCATGCGATCTTTCGCACGCGCGTCCGCGCCGACGCCGGAAAGGCGACGCCGCAGGCGACCGGGGCGTTCGCCGGTTCGGAGGTCTATGCCTATGTCTGGCCGACCACGCTCAATTCATGGGACGTCGGTTTCGAGCGGGACCAGGGCATCGTCGCCCTTGCCGTCACCTTCCATCCCGATTTCGACGACGCGGCCTATGGCGGCAAGAACCGCGACCGCTGGCATCCGCACTGGGTCGTTCTCGCCGAGGATGCGGCCTGCGGCGGCGGCCTCAAGGTGCGGGACATTCCCGCGGGCACGACGCCCCGGCTCCCGGAAACCTGGCCCGGCGCGCCGATCCTGATCGACAGCCCCGAATACAAGACCGAGCTGGCCGCCGATATCGTCGAGGTCCACATTCCGCTCGAGGCGATCGGCGCGATCGCCAGCGCCTCGTTCGACGGCGTGACCGCCGGCCTCCGGGTCGACGCCAATCTCCATGCGCCGCTTCTGTGCGTCGCCGACGTCTTCAAGGTTGCATCCGGCGACCTGTCACTGCCGGGCAAGGTGGTTCCCGGCAATTGACGCCGGAACACGAAAGCGGCCCGGCGACTGCCATCGCCGGACCGCTCCGAAGATTCCCCCTCCAAGCATCAGAGAAGGAAACATCACTATGGCACACGTCAAACTCATCGATCCAGCCTCGTCTTCCGACGCGATCAAGCCGACGCTCGAGCGGATCAACGGCGCCTTCGGCGTCGTCCCGAACATGTTCAGGGCGGTCGCCAACTCGCCGGCCGCACTCAACAGCATGTGGGGCGCGTTCGGCGCCCTTTCCGGCGGCAAGCTCGGCGCGCGGCTGGGCGAGGAGATCGCCGTGGCGATCGCAAACGCCAATCGCTGCGAATACTGCCTGGCCGCGCATACGGCGCTGGGCCGCAAGGCCGGCGCTTCGGCCGACGAAATCGCGGCGGCCCAGGCCGGCACCTCCGCCGATCCGCGCAGTCAGGCGGCGCTAACCTTCGCGCTGAAGCTCGTCCGCGACCGGGCGGCGGTCAGCGATGCCGATGTCGCCGCCCTCAAGGCGGCCGGCTTCGACGACGAGGGCGTGGTCGAGATCATCGCGCATGCCGCGCTCAATCTCTTCACCAACTACATCAATGTCGCGCTCGACGTTCCGGTCGATTTCCCGGCCGTCCCGCTGAAGCGCGTGGCCTGAACCGACGGCGGCCGGGCTTTCCCGCGGGACGGCCCGGCCCCGGCTTCCGATCCGGAGAGACGCCCGCCATGACCCCACACCCCGCACCGCCACTGCTGACCAGCGGCTGGCTCAACAGCGCCGGCCCGCTCGACATTCCCGATTTCCGGGGCCGAGTCCTGATCATCGAAGCCTTCCAGATGCTGTGCCCGGGTTGCGTTTCGCATGGCCTGCCGCAAGCGCAGCGCATCGCCCGGGCTTTTCCGAGCGACCGGGTTGCCGTTATCGGTCTCCATACCGTGTTCGAACATCACGATGTGCAGGGCACGCGCGAAGCGCTGGCCGCATTCGCGCATGAATATCGTCTGGACTTCCCGATCGGCATCGACCGGCAGGATGGCCGCCTGCCCGCCTCGATGACGGCCTATGACATGCAGGGAACCCCGACTCTGGTCGTCATCGACCGCAACGGCCTGCGCCACTTTCAGCATTTCGGTCATATCGACGATCTCAGCCTCGGTGGCATCATCGGCACGCTTCTGGCGGCGCCGACGGCTGGGGAACCAGACAATGCAACCGCCACGGGCTGCGACCAAACGGGCTGCGCCGCCCCGACCCGCGCCTGACGAACCCGGGATGGCCGCGCCATGAGCGAGACCGCAGATCAAACCCCGCAATGTCCGGACACGGACCGAAGCCGGGTGGCGCACGCGGATGCCGAACGCTTCGGCCCCGATCCGCTCGCCACCTTCCGCCGCAATCTCGGATCGGTCGAGGCGCGGATCGCCGAGGCCTGCGCGCGCGCCGGCCGGGACCGCGCCTCCGTGCGGATGCTGCCCATCACCAAGACGGTGCCAGCGCATATGCTGCGGCTCGCCTTCGAGGCCGGCCTGCGGTCCTTCGGCGAAAACAAGATTCAGGAGGCGATACTGAAGCGAGAGGCACTGAGCGATCTCGCCATCGACTGGATCATCGTCGGCCATCTGCAGCGCAACAAGGCCAAATACCTGGCCCGCTTCGCCCGCGAATTCCATGCGCTCGACAGCCTGCGGCTCGCCGCGGCGCTCGACGCGCGGCTCGCGCGCGAGGATCGCTTTCTCGATGTCTATCTGCAGGTCAACACCTCCGGCGAGGCGAGCAAGTTCGGTCTCCACCCAGATGCGCTCCTGTCCTTCGTCGATGCGCTCGACCGGTTCCCCCGGCTGAGGCCGCGCGGCCTGATGACGCTCGCCCTGTTCAGTCCGGACGCGGCGAAGGTTCGGCCCTGCTTCGCGCTTCTGCGCCGCCTCCGGGACGCGGCCGTCAAGCGCAACGCGGCGCTGACCGCATTGTCGATGGGCATGTCCGCCGACTTCGAGACCGCGATCGCAGAGGGCGCCAACGTCGTGCGCGTGGGCCAGGCGATCTTTGGCCGGCGCCCCACTCCCGACAGCCACTACTGGCCGGGCACGGGCGGCATTCCCTGATGTGTCCAATCTCCTTACAAGATCAAGCTGCGGATGTCCTGACGGGGTTCACCTCGTACGTCCAACAACGACCGGATACGCCGCGATGACATGAACCGCCCCCGCATCCACCACCCCCTTTCGAAACGCCCGGCCCGTTGGTGCATGACAAGAAAGCGCGGAGAAGGTTTGATGTCGCTCCGCACCGGGGGGAAATGCGTCGTCGGCCGCACAAGCGGAAAGTCCGCAATGCGCCAGAAGCGGACCCGATGAACGGGCGATCCTCCGGCCCCAAGGTGGCCGCCTCGATAAGCGTAGTCGATGTGGTTGCTGGCTATTCGGCTCCCCTTTTAAAGATACTTTCACGCACGCAATATTTACACTCCAGTAACTGTGCTGGGTGGGGACAAGTCGAGGTCTTCTCGACTCTGAGGGCTCTGAATCAGACAGGTCGATCTAGAACGAGGCAGGAGGGCGTCACCGTGCCGGCCGACCATTTTCGCGTCTTGAGTCTCGATGGCGGGGGAGCCAAAGGCTTCTACTCGCTCGGGGTGCTCCATGAGATCGAGGGCATGATTGGGTGCCGACTGCACGAGCGGTTTGACTTGATCTTCGGCACAAGCACCGGGTCAATCATCGCTGCGCTGCTGGCCTTGGGCTACAGCGTCTCCGATATCCACGAGCTCTACAAAAAGCACCTGGTGTCCGTCGTCGCGCAGAGAGAGGCGCCGGATAAGTCCAGGGCGCTTGCGAAGCTGGCCAAAGAGGTGTTCGGTGATTCCAAGTTCGACCAGGTGAAGACAAACATCGGCATCGTCACCACGAAGTGGGTCATCGAGAAGCCTATGATCTTTAAGGGCAACATCGCGCAGGCGCATGGCCGACAGGGAACGTGGGTGCCTGGCTTCGGTGTGCCGATCGGCGATGCGGTCCAGGCGTCATGCTCGGCCTTCCCGTTCTTCGAGCGGAAAGTCGTCAAGACCGCAGCGGGGGAGGACATCGAGCTGATTGATGGCGGGTACTGCGCCAACAACCCCACACTCTATGCGATTGCTGACGCCGCCGGGCCGATGGGCATTCCCCACGAGAAGATGCGCGTTGTGAGTGTGGGCGTGGGCAACTATCCGGAGCCGCAGAAGAACATGCTGCAGAAGGCGTGGTGGCATAAGAAACTGCTTAGCGTGCAACTCCTTCAGAAGACGATGGAGATCAACACGCAGTCGATGGATCAACTACGCGCCATCCTCTTCAAGAACATCGAGACGGTCCGGATCAACGACGGCTTCACGACCCCCGAGATGGCTACCGACCTGTTCGAACACGACATGCGGAAGCTCGACATTCTGTTTCAGCGCGGGCGGGAGTCTTTCTCCACGCGTGAGGCGCAACTCAAAGCCTACCTCGTGGAGGAATGATCTGTGAGCGTCCCCGAAAGCCAGCTCGAAACATGGTCGCATATTGGGTCGTTGGTCCAGTCGGCAAGCACCTATCAGACCGTCAAAGCGGTCATTGAAAGCCGCGAATCGCCCTACGCGAACCGGGACATCACATCGTACCTGCAAGGCTCGTACGGCAACGACACTAACATCATCGGTGTCGAAGGCGATGTCGACATCGTGCTGCGCAGCAAGGGTGTGTACTACCCCGACCTGCACAAGCTGCCACCTGATCAGAAGGCCCACTACGATCGTGTCCGGACCGGCGCGTCATACTCGGTCGAGCAGTTTCGTACTGACGTCGGTAGCTGGCTCCGGGACAACTACGGGAAGGACTTCGATCCCGGCACGAAAGCGCTGAAGATCAAAGGAAACGGCAACCGTCGACCGGTTGACGTGCTGGCCTGCTGTCAATACCGCCGCTACCTTCGGTTCAATGGATACGAAGATAGTAGCTGGATCGAGGGCGTCTGCTTCAAGCTGCCGAACGGCAGGCTGATCGCTAATTTCCCGAAGCAGCACCACGACAACTGCGTGATGAAGCACCAGGAGACGGACAGGTACTTCAAGGCAATGGTTCGTATCTGGAAGAACATACGCAACCGTATGCGGGAGCAGGATATCATCCAGAGCGGGATCGCTCCGTCGTACTACATCGAGGGGCTACTCTGGAACGTGCCGAGCCATTTGTTTGGGCACTCCTACGAGCGCACTTTCCTGCAGTGCTACTCCTACCTGCACTACGCTGACAAAACACAGCTCGTGTGCGCCAATCAAAATGCTTGGCTGATCCGCAAGGATGAGGCGACCAGCTGGGACCCAAAATACTTCAGCACGTTCTTCAATGCGCTCGGCGGCTACTGGGACAGCTTCGCTTAAGGGTCAGGCCGCACAGTTCGCTACAGCTAGGTTTTTGCTACGGCCTGCGCACCGTCAGGCGTCCGTTGTCCCAAGGGATGCAGATGGCGATGAACGTCCGCTTAGGGGCCGTCTCCAGACGGTCCGCTTTGAAGAAGGGCTAGGCGGTAAGCCGTCTTGGAGCGCAGGTGGAATTCGACGACGGTTTACGACCCCTTTAAGGACTCGACTCTACGGGGACGGCTGCACACTATGCATGCTGTGGGTGGGGATTTGAAATGATAGATGACCTTTCCGTCGCAACCTCTGCCAATTTCTATTCAATACGAAAGAAACTGTCAGACAAGGCCATCGATGATTTGTTTGTAACACTGCGCGCCAGTCACGGCGTGGCAGCGCATAACGAGTTCAAACACACGCGCGAGCAGCTCGACGGCGTTCGCTGGTCTGCGGTGTGCTTCAGATATGAGAGCCCGCCCTCGTTTCTTGAGGACACGACTGCGATCCGTGAGAGCCTTTGCGGATTTCTGCTGCTGATCGAGTATCAGGGATATGCAGCGGTCCTCTCGTCCCGATTGAGCCTTCCATCCTCCTTCAAGACGGCGCATCTCTCGACGGTTGCGACGACGCGTGTCGAAGGCGCGATCGCCAAAGCGGATGCGATCTTCCAGCGCATGACGATGCGCAACATGTCCATCTCGCCTTACGCAATGCGCGCCAAGACCATCGAAGCGCCTGATCTTGCCAATGTCGTTGGACCGGCAGGAAGCAGGCGATATGCGCCCCGCACCTACAGCGTCGTTGCGAACGGCACGCAGAGCACCGCAACGCCGAGCACCGGACGCATTGGCATTCGCTCGGCCCGCGCCGATCTTCCTGGCGTCGTGACCTTTGCCAAGAGTGCTATCGATGCGCTCCGTGTGGATAATGCGGACGTCTCGCCGTTCATCAGGTCCTTTGCCCGACCGGTGTCATTAACCGAAGCCCTGGCAGCGTCAGCGCCCATGGCCATGGCGATTGATACGAACAAGCTGTCCGACGCCGTGGGCAGTGATGAGGCCGGCATCAGGCTCATCCGCCTGGACGGCGATGCTCCGGTCGAACTCTCTGCGGGCGAACTGACGATCGTGATGGAAAACCTTGATCGCCCTCTGAACATCGAAGGGGATGATCGCATCAGAATGGCACGCGACCCCGCAACCGGCGATCAGGTGGCATCAATCAGTCTGAACAAGAACCGCATCGCTCTCCGGTCCCTGTCCTTACCTCCGGTATCTGATGTCTACGTGGAAAGAGCCAGCGAGGCGCTTGGTGAAGACGGCGACCGCCAGACGCTGCGCGCGTATCTCGACGATATTAATGCGCTCATCGTTCTGTTCGACGATGTGCGATTGGCTTACATCGATGGCCAGGTATTCCGGGACGAGACCCTTCTGGATGGGGGTGAGTCATTTCTGCGCTACTTCACCGCCAGCGCTCCACTGGCGGCCGTCACAAGCGAGAAAGGGGCATTCACCGCAGCACAGACCGCGTTCGATGGCACTTCGAGTTTCGGGGCGATTGTTGATCACATTGCCGCTGCCGATCCGATTCTGCTGTGCGACGATCTCGGCAACGAATGGGCTGATTTCATCGGCGTCTCCGACGAAGCAGGGCTCACGCAAATCTCGTTCTACCATGCAAAGCACGGCGCGCCGTCTCTTGGTGCCAGCCCCTTCCATGTTTCGGTCAGCCAGGCGATCAAGAACCTCGGCAACATGATGTTTCCTGAAGAACGGCTCGCAGCGAAGCTAGGATTGTGGGGCTCGACCTACAACGCGCCCGATCAGGAAACCCAGATTCAACGGACGATACGCTCGGACGCTGCTGATCTCGCGGTCGCGCTGCGTCGCGCAAGAATGGCGCCCGATGCGCGCCGGCGCGCTGTCATTGTTACCTCGTCGCTCAGTCGGCAGGCGGTCGCGGACGCATTTGCCGCGATTCAATGCGGCCAAAGGCCAGCGCCGTCCTTCGTCCAACTCTACTGGCTGCTGCAATCCTTCTTCTCGGCCTGCGCGGAAGTCGGTGCGAGCGGCGCTGTCGTCTGCCAGCCATGAGGCCGCCCCGGCTGGCGCGGGATGCCGTCAGCTCGGGGAGCTATAAGCTATAGAAGTGCGTTCGATAGCTAATCGCCTGCCTGGTGTCGGCGGCAGCGGCTTTGGGACATTACGGAATGCGCGGCATGTGAGATTCGAACTTCTATGTTGATTTTGTAAAACCGTAAGCGCCCACAGAATCTAACGACGCGTGGCGGCTTCTGGCGCTTATGCGCCAGCAGCGGACATACGTTGCCTCGCTAAGTTGCATTGTGAGAAATGGTGATAAGTGCGCCGCTTAAGCATCCTTTTCGACTAACCAAGGCGCCGGCTTTAACAGAAAACCCGCCCCTGAACCGAGCACGGGAAGCAGAACCGACAACGCCGCAATCACGGCGTCCAGGGCGAGAAGATAGGCCTTAAAGACGTCGGCCAAACTACCAGAATAACCTTGCGCATAGCGCAGGCCGCTCATCTCGGAAAACTCCGGCCATGTGTCGAACTTGCTAAGGTCAAAACTCACCCCGTCTCCAGACAGTCTCGTGAAGAGGTCAACGATGTTGTGGATGCGAGGATAGTCGTTGCGCACGGTATGAAGCGCCAGCTTAAGCGCCGTTTCGATCGCCATCTGAAGATCGAACCAAGCCGGCCCCAGATTCGCTGTTCCACAAGCCATACGCTGCGCCGCTGTTTCGAGATAATTGCGGATGGCGAAGCGGAAGCCGGCGGAGACGTCATCCTGTCCCGCCCCGAGAAGCTGAAAGTTGATCTTCCGCAAGCGCTCGCTCACCAGTGTAAGGTTGGCGATATCCGTATGTCGCTGTGCCGCCTCCATGAGCTCGAAGTTGGGCGGTGCCACAACCCAGAGAACCGGATTCTCTCCCTCTCCGATACCCGCTTCGAAATACATCCAAGCCAGACGACCTTCCTCCACGATTTGAGTCCTGTGCATAGGGACTTGCAGCACGAATGGTGCCCCTCGGATCAAGGTCACGCCGCAGATGGGTGGATTTCCGCCAGATTCCATCGCCTTCGCGCCGTAGCGGTCGACATACCATTCCTTTGCAGCCGCATAGAGAATGCGAAACCAGGGCGCCGCCACATGGTCCCACGGATTCGACAGATCGACGGTCGCGTTGCTTACCCGTAACTCGAATGCACCACTTTCAATCAGCAGCATCACCGTCTCGAAAGGACGCTTCGGCAAAGGCAGTTCGATTTCGGCAAACGTATCGTCGAAGAGCACGAGCCAGTGGTCGATTGAGGATTTGAGATCGGGAGCGGCGGAAGTGTCTGTCATTTCCTAAATATGCCGCCGATAATTTTATCGTCAAGAATTGCGTGCGGCATAGTCATCGTACTTTCGGAGATGAAATCGAAGCCGCCAAAATGGCTCGTTCAGAAGGTGGCAGAAGCACCCGCCATTCTTGTTCCAAAGCCATGTGTTGGGATCAGACGTTGAACTCTGGGCGTGCGCGAAGGGCTGAATTCTCGACAAAGTCCGATAGAGGTATTCCTGAAATACCCCCTGTGATGAATACCAAGTGTGTTCAGCGCGACCCACCTTGTCCAAGCAATCGGCGATAAAAGCGTTGCGCTCTTCCTCCGTCTGGCATTCCATGGAGTAGGCAACGATGGCGAAATCCAAATTTGAGAGCGAGATTTCGTTGTGGATCGTATTTTTCTGACCCTCCCCGTAATTCCAGTTCGACCAGCGTTCGAAAGCTTGCCTCCAAACCTCCTGCCGTCTCGCGAGAGGGGTGTTTTGGGCAAATGCTAGGAGGCATGCTCCCACCTCTTCTCGGCCGAGAAAGTTGGCTTGCAGCACCAAGGCGTCCAAATAGTCGGTCATCGCGGTCGGATCGCCTGACGCTAAGCAGCGGCCCAATGCTGCTTGCATCTGACTGGCGCGGTAAGGGTGCGCCACGAAAGCCTTCATCCACCGAGTCCAGCGCGGCGCATCCGCCGCAGCCTGGATCAGAAGGGTGACTAGTGCGTCCTCCTCCGCGGATGTGAGTACGGTGACGCGGGTATACTGATTGAAAAGCCGACACACGGACGCAAATTCCAAAACGTCAGATTTGCTACGAGTGGCGATGTCCAATGCTGCTTCGATGGGGAGAACGGTGACAATCTCCATAGCCATCGCCACCTGCGATACCGTACCGGCATAGGCGACCAGATCATTGGGGAAAAAGCGCTGCAGCAGCCTTACCGATTGACTGACGAACACCGGAATCATTTGCGAGTAGCACAAATCTTCGGCGACTTGACGCAGGCGCGCCCAGTCCTTCTCAGCCTCCGCGATCTGGATTTCGTCCAAGGTCTCCCCGTCACTGATTGGTGACCGCGTGAATCCCATCTCAAAGTTGATATTGAGATTGGAAAGGACGTGAACCAAACCCTTAGCGAGATCTGGGTTACCGGAAATCTTGCTCGGCAACGCCTCCCACAGAGCACCTTCTTCATCAAGCCTGGCCGCGACAACCATTAGAGCGGCCAGCTTCACGCCCTTCTGGTCATCGGTCACCCGCCAACTGCAGAGGCCGTCGATCAACCATCGCAAAGAGCCGGCCAGCTTTCGGGTATGTTCGTCGCTCAACGCCTGCCCGGAATGACGGATGGGAAAGACGAAGCCTAGATCGTCATTAAGTGCATGAAAAAGAGAATCTGAACCTTCCCGGCTGACCAACGCCGCCAACGGGGTTCCGAGGCTCAGTGAGGTAGCGAGGAGCTGTGCTGGCGCCAGTTCTTCGCCCGGTCCATCGGTTGCGGCGATCAAGGATTTCAACTGTTCGGACCACCAGCTCATGTATGTTTCCAGATCATTTGGTCTGGCCCCATACGATCCCATAGCTCCTGAAAGGCGTCACTCACCCGTTGCCCGTCCTCCACTCGTTGCAAGATGTGATGGGCCTCGCCAATCTGGTTGAGCGATATTCCCAAGGACCAGGCTAGGTCTCCCGCATCTTTCTTAGGAAAAATTAGAAAACGGTCATGGAAATCGATATTGGGCATATTGTGGGCAACGCGGAACTCGAATCGTAACGCAAGGAGATTGCCCGTTACTCCAGCGAATAGCGCTTTCTGTTCCGCCACAAAGGTTGACAAATTCTTGTCCCGAACGTTTTTTCCACGGCCAAGCCCTCGCAGATCAGACCCGCCGTGCGGCGATGCGAACAAGGTGTCCAAGACGTCAAAGCAGTCCAGATAGGGATCCCAGAGCCACGCGCCCTCTTCCCCGTGCGCATTTATGAGATACGCGAGGTCCTTCAAAGCGCGGGCCCGCTCCAACGCCGGGACTGACCCGGCTCTGCCATACTGTTCGAACAGCCGCTCACGGGCAACGCGCTCTGTTTCGTATCGATAAAGACGTTTTCCTGTAAAATCCCCGTTGGGATCGCGTCGCGGCTCCCCGACTAAAATGTCGTGACGAGGTGGTCTCAACGCCACGCGTTCACGACGCGGCGCTCCTACTCGATCCATATATTCAAACGTCCGTGGCTCAGCACTGCCCATCACGTGCACTTGCATGTTGATCTGGGAAATGCTGGACAGCGCTCCGGTCGCCGCCAGAACGATATCGCGTGTCTCATCGAGCAGGTAAGCATGCGGCTGAGCCGGGCTTGCCGGAAACGGCAAGGTGATTGGCTCGTTTTCGATGACGGCTGTCGCTAGGCCGGTGACTGTGTCATCGAAATCGGCTGTAACTGTGACCCGAAGCGGTCGCGGCGCCACCCCTGGCCGCCATGCCACCCGGACATAATACCCTTGGTCATCTCGGGTTTCCCCGCATTGCACCGTCAGAACCGTGACGGGAACCTGCACAAGAATATTGCCGAGGCGGTCCGATACCACGGCCAAGTCGATCGGGACATATGGGATTATCGCCGCTGCCAACGCCTTCAGGCGTTCTGGTTTTTCAAAAAAAGGCGTGAAGAGAGATTTCTCGCTGTCGGCCCACTCGACAATGTGCGACCCGGCCCAGAAGTTGTTTTTGAGAATGTGGTTGAGCGGGATTGGTCGGGCCTGATCGGGCGGCACGAATTGCGGGGCGGCGGGCTGCAACGTGGCCGTCGAGAGACGATCTCCGGATGAAACCCAGGTTCCGGCCGCCTCCAGCGTCTCCACCATCCGCAAGAAGTCGGCAAGTGCCACTACGGACCGCCGGATTCCGAAATTCCATCCGGCAAGATTTTCTAGGTTCAATCGCTTCGGATTCAAGTAAGCAGGTTTCGCGATTGCGTCCCGCTGTTCAAGAACCGCCAGAATAAGAACGTTCTGCGGCCCGCTCAGGCCATCGATTGTCGCGAATATCTCGGTGATCTCGCAGTGTGTGAAGATGCCAACAATGTCAGGTTCGATGAGCACCCGAAGTCGATCGAGATTTGCCATGAATATCCGATCGGAAAGAGAGAATGTGGAAATTATGAGTTGTTTTTCGAGACTTCGCTAGACGGGCATTGGCCAAAAGTGCGCTTGTCGGGCCTACTCGGTTTGTATATGTCCAAGCTCTTACGTAAATTCGGCGGTGACAGCGACAGACTGGTTCACCTTCTTCTCAAAGAAGATTTGATGCGTGATACACGCCATGTTCTGAAAGCCGACGGCAATGTGCTCTGGCCTCCTCGAATGCGCGCTTGCACAACGCATCTGTCTCAGGTGAGGCTGCGATGGTGAAGAGTACCAGATCGCGTATGGAATGATTGGCCTGACGTGACCCCCGGGCTTTCATCCAGCCGGTGCCTCTTCCACGGCATCGGCAAGGTCGCTCCACGCCTCTAGCCCAAGCGCGTGCTCCATGAGGGCGATCCTCAAGCCAGTGAGCTGCGCCGTCAGTTCGGTGAGGTCGTTGTTCAGCGTGCGACCGAACTCGACGGCCAACGACTCTTCAGGTGGAGGCCTATCGAATTCGCGCTCCAGCCTCTGAAAACATGACAGCAACATTTGACCTGCCGTGGCATTCGCGACTGAGGGATCGACTGCGAACGCTTCACCAAACCACACCATCGCGTCGTTGATGCGGCGCAGATGGCTTTCGACTTGGATGGTCTCCAGAGGATTAAGATCGGCTCCTTTATCTTGGAGCATCGCAGACACGGCCGTTATGTCGTTCAAGGCTTCCGTGACGCGCACAAGAAGTGGCGACTCGACAATCGGCCATGGGAGCTGCGCGCGCCAGTCCTTGGTAAAATCGGTGTCGGGCAACAAGACCCCACCGATCCTGACCAAGGCGATGGGAGGAACTTGACTCCGGATCAGGGGTGCACAGCTCATGCGCTGCGTGTCTTCAAGCTTTTGGCAGACCTCGAAGAACCGTTCCACCACCGACAGCCACTCTTGGATGGACGAGGCCTCCAGCAAGCAGGCGAAGTACGCATAGGGCCAAGCGTAGCCTTCGTCCTTGGCGGGCGCTCGCGCACAAACATGAACGACCAATCCCGCCTCGGCGAACGCAGCCTCGTAGGCCGTCTTGCGCGCGGCGAGCGCCTGTTCAGCGTGAGTTCGCGCTTGAGTCGCCGCCTTGGGCAAGGCTGAGTGACGGCGGCTGGTGGTGCTGAAGTGAGTCGCCCACCGCTGCCGTTGAGCAGGGTCGTTGGCGATGTGCCCGTAGATGGCGCGAACGTCCTCAAGACGCTCGGCAAGGTCGGACATCGCCTGGGTCGGAGGCGCCGAGATCATTCGCCAAATTTCGGGATCTGCCAGTTTACGCGCTGTGGCGGCGAGATCGGCGACCCGCATGGCCCGGGCATTCATATTGTCACCCTCGTCATCAGCGAGCTCGGTGACTAACCTTTGCAGGTCGGCGGCGAAGGCGTGCATGCGATCGGATGAGTCGTAGCTGCCAGGATCTAGGGGATCCGACATGGCTTCGTCGACACGTGGCGGCGGCACAAAGTCGCGCAACATCGCGCCGATGTTGACGAGCAGACGCCAGCGCTCCTTCGGCAGCTCCATCCTGAGATAAATGTTGGCTGCTTCGTCGAGCCGCTGGTTCAATTCCCCGATCAGGCTGGCCAGAGACGCCGTTCGACCGGTCTCCTGCGGCGCACCGACGAGACGGTCGATCGCACGGGCCTGCGCGCGGTTCCATGCGATCTGAGCAGGTCCTGGCAGGTTTCCGCGTGGGATGCGTTTGCTGTTGACGCTGGAGCCGCCAACCATCAGGGGCGTGCCGTCCGGCAGCAGGGAATCGGATACCGCGCGCCTCGCCTGAGGTGCCGCCGCCAACATCAGCTCGCAGAGCCGCACGACATCGCCGTGCAAATCGGTCTGCACCGTTTCAGAGATCACTCTGACATAGGCTTCCACGGTAAGTTCGCGCTCGGTGTCGTCACCCTCGGCCTCAATCAGGTGAGGTAGCGTGATCCAGGCCAGCTCATCGGGCAGCCGCGCCAAGAGCGATTGGGACCCGCCGGCGAGATCAACCAGGCGCGCCGCTTCGTCGGGCTTGATCTCAGTCGTCGTGCGAATGAGTTCGAGCAAGGGAATCAACGGCGCGCTCGACAGATCCCGGTCGAGCGACATATCCAGTCGCGGCGCTGCCTCACATCCCCGCAGGGGCATCAGCGCGGCCTGAAGGCGGTGATAGGACTCCAGATCAATCGCCTGGAAGTTCAGCTTTGAGACGTCGTAGAGCCGGTCGAGGAAAGCTACCCTGAGGTCCAGGACTTTGGTTTCCGCGAAGGTGGACACAGCCGCGCGGAGTTTCACGAACAGCGGGAGGTCACCATCTATGGCTCCGGTCGCCGAGAGCATGAAGAGGAGGCTGGAGAAACGGTCTTCGACCTCAAGCCGGCGACAAATTTCCAGCCAGCGCGCCGCTACGATGTCTGCGGTGGCCAAGCCTAGGCCGTGAAGAATCGGCCCAAGAGCAAGCACCTCTCCGCTCATGACACGCGCCGCCAAGGCGCCGATCAGGGCGGACTGTTGACCCGGATGGGCGCGCAAGACCCGCGCAATGAAAGTCGGAAGCGACGGCGCGCTGACGACCCAGGCCGACTCCGTGACCGACTCGGAGGCCGGTTCGTCGAGACAGGCGCGCGTGGCGTCATCGAGGTAGGCGGACCGAATCTCGTGTAATCCTCCAAGCACGCCGTCGACGCCCTCTCGAACCGCGTGTTCTTCGACCAGTCGGGCGAGCGCCTTCGCCATTCGGGGGCCGTTCCAACCAAGGCGATCCCGCAGAACCCGGCCTTCGATTGTCGCTCCATAGCGCCCGGGAAACACGATGCGGCCGAGCAATTGAAGCTCGTCGAATCGATCTTCCGCCAACCGTCGGCGCACCTGCTCGGCGAGGGTCTGCTCGAGCCTTCGTCCCTCGGTCAGCAGATGTGTGTACTCGAGCAGAAGGCCCCGGCTTTGCTCGAACGGTTCGACCCAGTGAGAGAAGACGACCTGCCCCTCTGACGACAGCGCAGACCACAGCCGCTCGGCCAGGGACTCGTCCAAGATCGGTCGGATGACTGGCGTCTTTTTCGCGCTGTCGAGCAGGAAAACGTCCTCCTCTCGGACCGAGCCCAGGATCAGCAGGCCTGCGATGGCGTGGACCTCCGTCATCAGCCTGTCCCAGCCCGCCGCTCCCGCCCTCCCGACATCGTCGACAACGAAGCCGACCGGTCGGGTGGGCCCGGCGTCGAGTAACCGCGCGAACTGAATCAGCCGCGGTACGTCTGGATCGGCCAGTTGTCGAACCCGATACCAGCGGACAGCATGGCGGCTGTGGTAGGCGGCAAGCCATGTCAGCGCCGATTTTCCTGCGCCGGAAGGGCCGGCGACCAGCGCCGTTCGCGAGGTTTCCAACGCCTGTAGAACGTCGGTGGTTTCGGTTGGGCGCTCAAACACAAGACCGGCGCCGACATGGCCCGGCATGACATTGACGCCGCTGTAGAAGTCCGCGGACGTCAAAGGCTCGTGAAAGTTGGCCGCGTCGCAAAGCTCGTCGGCGAGGTCCAATCTCCCCAGAGGGTCGACGATGCGGTGCACATCATCAATCAATGCCTGGACCGCAGTCGCGCCGAGGGACGCAGGATCCCCCGGGCGCTGCGCATAGTTGTCGTCCGCGGCCCGACCGGCCGCTTCACGCAGCATCTGGCCGACCAACCGGCCCGCCGCCGGTTCGAGGCCGCTCATATGCGCCAGAATCGCCGGGACCGCGCCCAACGGATCGGGCGCCACGACGATGTGCAGCCGCTCAAAGACCGCTGGCACGTCCACCGGACGAGGCGCACACGCCATCGAAAGGGTGTTCTCGAGCGCCGACAACGCCTGCCCTGTCTGGGCAAGGGTAGCATCCCATCCGCTCGGCTCAAGTTCCCTGACCGGGCGTTCCAGCACGAGGGAGAATTTCAGCTCGTTGGGATGATCGCCCTGCAAGGGAAGGTTCATTTTGGCCAGATACTCGGCCACCTCCTTGAGGGTGAACTCCCCGCGAGGATCATGCCGCGATTTAATCTGGGCTCGGATTTCAAGTCCGCTGCCATGCAAGGTTACATCGTCGAGGCCTTCAGGCACTACCGCCGTCCAGACCGAAGTTCCAGCCCAAGAGTCGACGGCCAAGGCTGCGCAAACCGCATCCTGATAGCGGAAGCCACGGCCTGCGCGGGCGCCCGCGCGCGTTCTGGCCCAAAGATCAGGATCAATCAGGATGAAATTGGTCAAAATTCGCCGGCCCTTCGAACCTCGCAGCTCTTCTCCTAGACACGGCGTTGGCTGGAAGCCGCTCCAGTTGCAAGACTAAGTATAGCCGCGAATTCGTCCGGTTGACCACCAGCCGCAGCAGGAAGAAGCTCTCCGTTTCGGTTCACTGACTCAAGTGACGTTCATCGAGATTTTTCAATCACGCCTTTCAGCGTATCGAACCATTCTTCCCCAAAACGATGGGCAACGGAGTCCCTGGCGACAAGGAGCACTTCGGCGGCGGTCGCGAGTTTGGGGAGCTCAATGCCGTTAATTGCATCCATGATCGCAGGAACGACTCTTCCGGGATTCTTCAGTAGAAAGTTCTGTTCTCTAAAGACAGATTCCCAACCGGTTACGATCATCTTGGCCGCGCCGGGCTCAAGCTCAGTACGGGCGATGGAGTAAATCACGTGCATGATCAGCATCATATCGCGATGAAATCGCCGGGATGGCTCCTCTTCAACAGTATCGGAAGCAATAGAAATTCCGTTTGAGAGTATGACCGCACGCGCGGCGTCCGGGCCGACGGCGTAGAGGTGCGAGGCGGCGTCGAATATCTCCTCCAGTTGCGGTAGTGTTCCAAACACAGCGCGGGTCTCGGCACGCATCACCTCTAGTGTGTGAGCATCAAGAGGTGCTGTCAGCAACCGAGCGGTAAGCACATCAAGGATCAACGACTGGGTGGCATCAACGAGGCTCGTATCCGTAAGTAACTGAGAGGGGTCGATGACTTCCAAAGCCTCGGGGGTGATATACTGATTACCTTCCGCATCAAGCGTTACGCCCACCAAGAGCTTTGTGGTCGCCACTAACTTGACTCCCGCTCGCAACATCTCGCCTACCGCGCCTGCCTTGACCGTGGCGGCATACCGGTGGGCTAGGATCAACCTTTCGATATCCAAGCGCAGTAGCCCTGCTTGCTTTGCCATAGAGCGCGCATCGATGCCGAGTTTCGCGTCGATCTTTGCTTCGACAGCGGCGAGGATGCGCCAATTGTTGGCGAGTGATTTGAGAGCTACACCCGTCAGCTTGGCGGAGCTTAGTTCAAGTTGTGATGCTTGCCCGAAGGTGAAGGGCACGGTATACGGCTCCGCAGCAGATTCCGGCTCCGCATACATCAAGCCAACAATCGCGCGCGCGAATTGATGTGACCGTTCAGCTTGGCGCGAAAACGCGGGCTCCAATAGTTCTACGGCGTCTAGGGCATCAGCGGCGGTAAGAACCGCTGCCAACTTTTGGCCGCCGCGCCATTGTGCCAGCGATTTTTCGACGAGGATGCCAGCGGCCAAGGGTGCATTGTCAGGGTTCATCACGAAAGCTTCGTGCGCTTTATCGAGCAAGCGGACTGCATCGGGGAAGCGTCCTGACTTCGCGGCCGAAATTCCGCCATCGCGCAAAGCTAAGCCCCGCTCTAGCGAAGTGCCCGCGCCGATAGTATCTTCGATAGCCAGCAGCAGATCGGTTGCCTCGGAGTGTCGATCGAGGTGCGCGAGCACCTTGGCCTTTTGGCGAATGAGGGTCGGAAGAGTACCGAGCTCTTTGATCGTGGTATCGATGGCAGCCAAAGCTGCGTCCTTTTCATTCAGTCCCTCACCGAGGATCGCCGAGCGGGCGCAGCAGATTTCGGCCATAACGTCAGGTCGATTCCAGGACGCCGCAATCTCGCGGATTTTGTCGTAGATGCCAAGCGCGGGTCGCAGATCCCGGTTCTCGATCTGGTCCTGTGACCAACCGGAGTTCACGAAGACAGACGGACCGTCGTAGATGACACCTATAGCGTCGATGAAGCGGTTTCGGACGGCAGGCTCAAGCCGGTCAAGGGTCTCGATGGCGGCGAGTTGATCGTCTGACCCCTTGATGTGCCGCACCACGGTCGTAAACAGGAAATCGGCAAAGTCCATGTATAGACCGAACTGGGGCGGCAGCAGCGCCAACGGTTCCTTGATGAGGCCCTTCGAGATTTTCTCGGCGAATGGAAATGCGCGCCTGATCCGCAGCGCGTAGTCCATGCGAAGCTCGGGACCAATATCCGCCGAATCCGACATAAGGATGCGGGGCCCTTCCGACGTAAGGAATATCGCACCGCGATCCCCCATTTCATCGACTTCGATGAGAAAGCGCTTCGCCACCTTGCCCGCGATATCAGGCTTGTCGACCGCATCAGCGATTTGGAACTGTAGGTAGCGCAGATATAAGCCCACCAAGGGATGGCTCTGGTAGATGGGACCATCCGTGGTGAAATACGATAAGGGTGCTAGAATAGGCGCTACGGCACGAAGCTTGTCGGGATTTATGGTCTGCATCACTTCACAGAGCTTCATGAGAACGCCATCGTGCTCGCCCCAAAAGGCATTCCAGAAACACAAAGGCAGCGTGCGCTCGTTGAGAGTGCGGTTTTCGAGCCAGTGCAAGGCTGCAAGTTTTCGCCAGGCTTTGCGGTCAGCGGCGGGCACATCATTGGCGATGTCGGCGATCAGAGGCGAGACCCGCACATCGTTTTGGGGAAGGATTTCCAACCATGCGCCTTTCAGTGCGGCAATGGCATCGCCCGCGTTGCGCAACGGTGGTTCGGCAGCGGCCAGCTTAAGGAGCAGGGCATCGTCCGAACGGTCGAACACCGCACTGGCGCGGCGCAACAACTGACCAGCTTCCAGCGAGCGCGTCTCATCTAGATCGCGCAGACTCGCAAGGAGATCACGGCATGCCTCCTCGCGAGTAAGTTTGACGGCCGCACTGGGGGCTGTCCCAAAATCCTCGATCAATGCGGTGTTCGGCCAGTTGCGCGCCCGCAGACTCGCAAGCTTGGCCGTGACCAAGACTGGATGCCCGCCGCCTGTAGTGACGTACAGCATGGCCGACCATCCCCTGATCATTTCGACCGGCGGTGCCGGAGCAAGCGCGATGAGTTCGGCGATGTCGCTTTCGCTAAAGTAGGGAGCCTGCAAGCTCGCATTCGCGGTTGAACCCGCATCGGCGAGGTGGGCCGGTGATGGGGGCTGATGAGATGTGACGATAACTCGGATGCCGCGTGGTGCGAGCGTTCGAGCGAGCGCGGCCAAGCGCGAGGTGAGAGCGCGAGCGGCTTCGCCGACGAAGTCATCGATAATTATGCCGTCGAGCGGTGGTCCTGCAATTAGGCGCAGAAGTTCGCGCCATGCCGCCATTGCGGAAGTTTCGTCTCGGCGCACAGGCCACAGATCGACGATCAGCCAACGACCGCCGGTCCGCTGTGCCATGAGCTTCGCGAGTATAGACTTACCGACACCGTGTGCACCATGGAGCCACACGAGGGGCTGACCCCGCACCTCTGTCAGCAACTGGTCGATCGTCGCCGAGCGTAGCGTACCGGGAGTGACGTTCTCGAGCTGCGAGACGAGAATGTCTTGTGCGGAGGAAGCATCGGTCACGGGCTGGGCAAACTGGCCGGCGAGCCAGGCGCCCGATACGGTGGTTTCGAGCACCTCATGCAAGACGAGCCGGTTAAGTTGCCGGTCTTCGGTTTTGGGCCTGGAAGCGACCTCGAAGGCACGATCCAGCAGAAGTCGCATCGCCTGGTCGGCCAAACTGACCGGCCAACCGTGCTCGCGGAACAGCGGTCGCAACTGGTCCTTGATCTGTGCAGCCAGCTCGGCTGACGAGACAAGTTCCAGTTGCCAATTCACGCGACGCAGGAGTTTTTCACGCAGTTCTGCGTCGCTCGGACCGGAGGCGAGCCAAGTACCGAGCGGGTGCTCGGCAAAGAGACTTGAGAGTGCTTCACGGATAGGTGCGGTGTCGGCATCGACGGCCGCGGCTTGCCAATAGAGCAATCCCGCTTGTCCTCCGGGAAAAGTGAAGCCCCGTTCAACCGCAGCACCCCCCCGCGCCATGAATACAAGACGGCGTTCCACCGAACCGACGCTGCTCGTCTCCCAAAATCGCGCGAGGCAATTTCGGACCAAGCTGGATTGCAAACTATAGGAAGGGGGCCCCGCCACCGCCTGAGAGTTCTTCACTTGATGGTCGGTCGCGCGGCCCGGAGCCGTAACCGAGAAATCCTCCGAGACTTCGAGGTGGAGGGTTTCGTTTTCCTCGAGCGCGATCAAAGCCGCGATGCTTTGCAGAAGCTGGTAGCGGAAACCTGCGAGGATGTGAGCAGCGCTGGCCGGCTCGGACGGGGCAGTCGATCCTTCGTTCATAATGAGGCATTCTAGGTCTTTATCCAGAATGTCGCCAGCCGGGTCGAGTCATCACGCAAGTGACGATGTCCGCTCTTGGCGCGAAGCAGACATGATTGTCCCGCACACTCCTGTGCGCTGAGTTGGGCACCATTCTGTTGATCGTGTTGCTAAGTTGGATGTCGCTTCTAAGACGGCTTCACGATCCGTCTTTTTGAGCTTCCTCCAAAGTACCTTGTCGCCGGTCGCATATGGCACTCGTGATCACCCCCAGAAAGAAAGTTGCGGCTTCAGCGCCGGCACCAGCTCTTGCGGCCAACTCTTCACAGAACCCTCGAACCGCCTCGGTTACATTCACTGCCCGTGGATCGGGATTTCCGAAGCTCCAGCCGATGAGGTCGATCAGCTCAGGCTGATTTTGAGCATCCTCTCGCAGTTTCGACGCAACCCTCAATATGTGCCCCAAAACCTCGACTTCGGCTTCGTGGTCCGCCTGAGGGCCGAGCTCCAGAAGTTGAAGGCGGGAACGGATCGCATCGTCGACCAGCGCATCCAAGGAGCCGAAGTGCTTGTAGATGAGAGCTTTCGATACCTGCGCATGTCTTGCTATGTCGGAAGGGCTGAGAGGATTGGCGCGGCTCTCCGTCATGGCGGCAAAGACCGCGCTCCTCAGACGTTCTTCCCTTGCCTCGCGATTCCATTTGCGAACGCGAGAACGCGGTTCTGGTGCATGGATCGCGCTCCGCCGGGGCATACCTTCCCAATCCGAAAATAGAAAAATGCATTCTGAGAGATGTCGGCAATTTTCGAAAGCGCGGTCTCAATAAATCGAGAGATCACTTTCGTTTCTGCGCTGATGCCAGTCGGATCGCTTGGCAAATGAATCAGGTTGAACCGGTGAAACAATTCGCTAGACGCCATTTTTCGGCGCCAATTTTCATGGTTTCATGGACGCAGAAGCGCCCGACGGCGCAGCTGCCTAGGAACGCCCTGATGCTCTGCGCCAAGCGGCAGATTTGTCCCCCGCAAAAGACTGAAAATTTTTCCTTTATCTTTCAAGCGCTTAACGAACCGCAAGCGTCTCCAACGTGAGCGGAAGATTTGACTCGCTCTAAAATTGAGTCATTTCAGCTTGGATTTGAGTCACTTTGAAGTTGCGGCGACAGATACAAAGGCTGGTGGGCCCGGCAGGACTCGAACCTGCGACCAAACCGTTATGAGCGGTCCGCTCTAACCAACTGAGCTACAGGCCCCCAGCGCCCCGCCATATAGCAGCAAGGGGGCCGGGCCGCCAACCGGGAAGCCGGGTTTTCAGCGCAGCGCGCGGAGGAATTCGAGGACGGCGGCGTTGGTTTCTTCCGGGTATTCCTGCTGGACCCAGTGGCCGGAGCCCTTGACGATGCGGGCGCCGAGCCAGTTGGGGATGACCTCGGAAACGCGGGCAAGCGCCTCGCGGCCCCACCAGGTGCCGACATCGTATTCGCCGCCGAGAAACATCGCCGGGACCGTCATCGGCTTGCCCTGCATGGGCGCGAGATCGTTCCAGCCGTTTTCGAGATTGCGGTAGAAGCTGAGTGGACCTGATAGACCGCCGCATTCCAGCGCATCGGCATAGACGTCGAGGTCTTCTTCGGTGAACCAGGCGGGCATCTTGTCGGGCGACATGAAACGCTCGCACATGCGCGCGCCGGGCGGAATGCAGAAGGCGCTGCCGCGTATGAGTTCGATCGGATCGCCGGCGTCGAAATCGATGCCGGCGCCCGAAAGCGCCGCACCCGACGCCGTCCATGTGAGGTCGCGCACCCAGCCGCGCAGATCGCGCTCGATTTCGGTAATGATCGGCCCCAGCGTGCTGAAATAGACTTGGTAGAAATCCTGATCCGGCCCCGACAGCGCCAGATGCACCTCATGCGGCGAACGCTCGCCGAAGGGATTGCCCGGCAGGCCGATCAGCCCGCGGCCCGCGAAGGGCACGCTCATGCCCATGACGCCGGTGAAAACCTCCGGGTGAAGCCAGGCCGCCGTCCAGACGACCGGCGCGCCCCAGTCATGCCCGATCAGGATGGCCTGTTTTTCGCCGAGCGCCGCAACGAGGCCGACGAGATCGGCAACCAGCGGATGAATGCGGTAGGCGTCGGGATCCCAGAATTTCGACGAGCGCCCATAGCCGCGCTGGTCGATGGCGACGACGCGGTAGCCGGCCCCGGCGATGACCGGCATCTGGAAGCGCCACGAATACCAGAGCTCGGGAAAGCCGTGAACGAGGATGACGAGCGGCCCCTCGCCTTCCTCGACGACATGCAGGCGCACGCCGTTGACATCGACCAGCCGGTGTTGCCGCTCACCCATGAATTCCCCCCGTTTGCCGCGCGCCCTGCCGCAACTCGATTTTCTGTTGTCCGAAATTGCGCTCGACCAGCGTCGGCTGCCCGCACAGCCGGCTCGCTAACCACTTCCACAAGACGCGCGCCGTCACGTCCGGCCGCATCAGCACCGACGGCTTCGCGACAAAATGCGTCACCATCAGATATCTGCGATAGATCGCCGGGTCTTCGTGCATCGCCTCGAGCACGCGGTCGATGTACCAGTTCTGGGCGCGGAAATAGAACGGCCGCTTCTTCTCGACATCGGGTATCCACGGATAGCGCAAATTCTGCTCGCGGATGACCGACCAGACGAGATCAGCGATGCAGCTGATGCGGCGGTAGTAGCGGCGCACGAAACGCTTGTCGTGGATATGGCCCTTGCGCAGGAGCTTGCGCAATTCGTCGAGTTCGAGCAGCGCCTTGGTCATGCCGGCGCCCGACACGGGATCGGCGCTGCAATAGGCATCGCCGATCGAAACGAGGCCGGAGGGCAGCGTCTTCATGTCTTCGTAGTGCCAGCGTTGCATCGTCGGGTAACGGAAATTGAAGACCTGCGAGCGGGGTTCGAGACCGTCGATCTCGCTGCCGATTTCCGGCGTCGGCATCTGCCTCGCGAAGGCGCGGAACTCGTCCGGGTTGCGCGGCGGGCTGTAGAAATTGTAGCCGACGAGACTGGTCGCAAGCACCGAACGGCTGCTGTCGGTGAAAAACTGCGCCGCGTAGTAGCGCTGATAGGGACGATGCGCATAGCAGATGGTCATGACGCGGTCGCGCCAGGCGCGCTCCGGCGGAACATTGTGCTGCATCGTCGAATAGAAGCAGTTGATGTGATCTTCCTCGGTCTCGGGCGTGTCGAGGCCGAGCCGGCCGAGCGCGGCGGGAACCGGCGTGTTCTTGCCGGCTGCATCGACGACGAATTCGGCGGGCAGGATTTCCGTCTCGCCGTTGCGCGTCACGACGACGCCGATGACCGCGTGATTGTCGCGGTCGAGGATGAGGTCGGCGACTTCGCTTTCGTAGCGGTAGTCGATGTCCGGCTCGCCGTCGAGACGGCGGCGGACGCACCATTCGAGCAGCGGCCGCCCGGCGCAGATGATCTCGACGCCGCTTGCGACCTGCTTTTTCCACGATCCGGCCAGCATCAGCCGGTATTGCTCGCCCATGTCGACGCGGAAGGCGCCGGCCCTGACCATGTCGTCGACGACGCCGGGAAAGATCGTCTCGATCTGCCGCTGGCCGGCGACCAGCAGATGATGGATGTGCCAGCCCTGCGCGGCGCCGGGACGACCTTCGGCGCGGCGATGGTCCTGATCCTTCTCGACGACGATCACCTTGTCGAAAGTCTCGGTGAGAACCTTGGCCGCCGACATGCCGGCGATCGAACCGCCGATGACAACCGCCCTGCCGCGGCCGCGCCGGCGAATATCGGCCGGATCGAATTCGGGAACCGGCGCGGCGGTCCGGGCGGAGGATGCGCCGCTCGGCAGGAACTTCTCGTAATAGAGATTGGCATTGTTGAGACGCCGCGCATCGAGCCAGGCCCGCGTCGCGTCGATCATCGCCGACGGACCGCAGAGATAGATGTCGACATCGCCGCCCCGGAGATCGGTGCCGTCGAGGAGATCGGTCACGAGCCCGGTCCGGCCGCCCCAATCCGCCGACGGTTCGGCAACGATCGTCTCGAAGGTGAAATTCGGATACGCAGCGGCGAGCCGCGCGAGACGGTCGAGCAGCACGAGATCGGCGGCCCGCGTGACGCCGTAGTTGAGACGCACCGGCTGCGGACAGCCGCGCGCCACAAGCTCCTCGGCAATGGCGAGGATCGCCGAAAGCCCCGTGCCGCCGGCGACGAGAACGACGGGCCGCGCGGCGCTGCGCAGGTAGAAATCGCCCTTCGGCGCGCGAAGCTTGACGCGGTCGCCGGGCCGCGCGCGGTCGCGCAGATAATCCGACATCGCGCCTTGCGGCAGCAGGCGGATCAGGAATTCGACCTCCGACGCATTGCCGTCGGCATGGGTGAAGGAATAGCTGCGCCAGCTTTCGGCGCCGGGCACGCGAAGCTGCGCGAACTGGCCGGGACGAAAGCCGAGCGCCGAAGGCAGACCGGAAATATCGAGCGCCAGCAGCGCGGTTTCGGGCGCGAGACGCTCGATGCGCGTCACCACGGCCTCGCCGACGACGATGCGCGCCGCATTGCCGTCGAAGGGATATTCGAATTCGACGGTGCAATCCGAACGGACGCGCGCCTGACAGGCAAGGATGCGGCCTTCGTCGCATTCCGAACGATTGAGCGCGACGACATTGCCGGGCTCGTAATCGCCCTCGGTGCAGCGCCCGACACAGGTGCCGCAGACGCCGCTCTGGCAAGCGCTGACGACCGGGATGCCGTATTCCTCGGCCGCCTGCAAAACGGTCTGGTCGGGAGTGGCCGGCATCACCCGCACGGTCCCGTCGGAATAGCGCACGGTTACTTGAAACGTCACTCGCAAATCTCTTTTTTGTTCCGGAGGGTTTCATGCCAATTTCGGCTGGCCGCCGCGCCCGCGCCATCGCGCGATACGGTGATTGACCGCCCTCATTCGAGGGGGGTCCGAAAGGGCGCCGAAAGCGCCGCAATTTTGCCCCGATCCGCGCCGAAGCTCGGGCCGGGATACGCTTCAAACAGGAGGCATTGAATATGCCGCGCCGTCTCTTTTCCGCCGCCCCGCTTCTGGCGGCGCTTTTTGTGGGCCTCGCCCTCGCCGCCCCGGCCGGAGCCACCGAGCCCGCGCCGCGCACCATCACCATTTCGGGCGAAGGTGAAGCCTATGGCACACCCGACATCGCCTGGATCGACACCGGCGTCGTGACCGAGGCCAAGACCGCCGCCGAGGCCATGGCCGCCAATACCAAGGCCATGCAGGCCGTGTTCAAGGCGCTGGAGGAGGCCGGCATCGAGAAGCGCGACATGCAGACCTCGCAATTCTCCGTCTACCCCGTATATGAACAGATGCGGCCGGAAGACCGCCCGCAGACGCCGAAGATCGGCGGCTACCGCGTGCAGAACCAGCTTGCCGTGCGGGTGCGCGACATCGATGCGCTGGGCGGCATTCTCGACAAGGTGGTGTCGCAGGGCTCGAACCAGCTTTCGGGCATCCGCTTCTCGATCGACAAGCCTGAGCCGCTGCTCGACGAGGCGCGCAAGAAGGCCGTCGAGGACGCGCTGCGCAAGGCCAAGCTCTATGCGGGCGCCGCCGGCGTCGCGCTCGGCCAGATCATGTCGATTTCCGAGAGCGGCGGCAGCTATCCGCAACCGATGTACATGAAGGCCGCCATGGCGATGGAACGCGACGCAGGCGCGCCGGTCGCCGCCGGCGAACAGACGGTTTCGGCCAATGTGACGCTGGTCATCAAAATCGACTGAAGGGGACTTCAGCCGAAACTGCCCCCCATTTTCGGCAAGGGCGGAACCTGAAACATGGTTCCGCCTTTTTCTTTTGGCGGGATTTGCGGGTTCCTTGTCCTTTCCGCCGCGCGGGCAATCGGCGAGGGTCGGCCGAGTTTCAGCCGGACCCCGGAGATCCCCATGCGCGCGCCGAGCATTGCCATACCTTTCGCTTTCTTCCTGCTGCTGGCGGGCCTCGTGGCCGCGACGGCGGCGGGCGCCGGGACGTTTGACCTCAAGTCCGGCCGCGAGCGCGCTGTCGTCGCCGTGGTGGCGCTCAATGCCGGCACCGAAGTGACCGATTTTCTGGTGCCCTACGGCATTTTGAATCAGGCAGGCGCCGAGGTGGCGGCGGTGGCGCCGACCACGGCGCCGGTCGCGCTGTGGCCCGCAAGCGCGGTGCGGCCCGACGCGGACTTTGCCGCCTTCGATGCGGCGTACCCTGAAGGCGCCGACATCGTGATCGTGCCGGCGATGATCGAGCCGGGCGACGCGGCGGTGGTCGAATGGCTGCGCGCGCAGGCCGCGACCGGCGCGCTGATGGTGTCGATCTGCGAAGGCGCGAGCACGCTTGCCGAAACCGGCCTGCTCGACGGCAAGCGCGCCACCGGACATTTCTACGAACACGATTCCCGCGTGAAGCGCTATCCCAATGTCGAATGGCAGCGCAACATTCGCTATGTCGAGGACGAAGGCGTGATCTCTTCGTCCGGCGTCAGCGCCTCGCTTCCCGTTTCGCTGCTGCTGGCCGAACGGCTGGCGGGCGCCGAACGCGCGCGCGAAATCGCGGCGGCTTACGGCGTTGCCGAATATGGCCCGGCGCATGACAGCGACGCCTTCGGCATCGGCGGGCGCGAAATGGCGACGGCGGCGAAGAACATCCTGTTCGGCTGGCCGCGCGCCCGCTACCTGATCGAGGTGCGGGACGGCGCCGACGAGGTCGACATGGCCTTCCCGCTCGACTTCGCGGCGCGCACTTATCGCGGTTCGTCGGCGACACTTGCCGCCACGCCGGAAATCCGCACCCGCCACGGCCTTGTGGTGATCGCCGATGTGACCGGCGAAGCACCGCGATCCGCGCGCCTCGTGCGGCTGCCGGGCGCGCCCGAAGGCGGCCCGGATGCCACCGTGACGCTGGCAAACCCCGCGACGCTGCGCGAGGACTTCCTCGCCTTTATCGGCGACGCCCTTGGAGCGGGCACGGCGCATTTCGTTGCCGTGCAGCTTGAATATCCGCGCCCCTGACCGGCGCCTCTCCCGATTGTGACTGGACGGTGAGCCCCGCCGCCGGGCAGGCTCGCGCCACAAGTCACAATGGATGAGGAAGGCGCGGAATGTCGGTCGAGATGTCGCTGGAGACGGTGAAGGATTATTACGGCCACACGCTGAAAGACACGGCCGACCTCAAGACCGATGCCTGCTGCGACCCCGGCGCCGTGCCGGCCCATGTGAAGGCGGCGCTCGCCAATGTCCATGACGAGGTGCTGACGCGCTATTACGGCTGCGGCCTTGTGATCCCCGAAAAACTCGACGGCATGCGCGTGCTCGATCTCGGCTCGGGCGCGGGGCGCGACGTCTATGCGCTGGCGCAGCTTGTGGGCCCCGAAGGCGCGGTGGTCGGCGTCGACATGACAGCCGAACAACTGGCGGTCGCGCGCGCGCATGAGGACTGGCACCGCGCGCGCTTCGGCTATGCGCGTTCGAATGTCGAATTCCGCGAAGGCTATATCGAACGGCTCGGCGAGCTTGGCCTTGAGCCCCAGAGCTTCGACATCGTGGTCTCGAACTGCGTCATCAACCTCTCGCCCGACAAGAAGGCGGTGCTGGACGGCGCGCGGGCGCTGCTGAAACCGGGCGGCGAGATCTATTTCGCCGATGTCTATGCCGATCGCCGCCTCGATCCGGGCCTGCGCGACGACCCGGTGCTGCTCGGCGAATGCCTGGGCGGCGCGCTCTACTGGAACGATTTCCTGAACCTTGCAAAGCAGGCGGGCTTTGCCGACCCGCGCCTCGTCGCCGACCGCCCGCTTGAAGTGCTGGAACCGTCGATCCGCCGCGCGCTGGGCAACGCCCGCTTCTTCTCGGCAACCTACCGGCTGTTCAACATCGAGGGGCTGGAACCGGCCTGCGAGGATTACGGACAGGCCGTGATCTACAAGGGCGGCATTCCGCATGCGGAAGATGCGTTCACCCTCGACGCCCATCACCGGATCGAGAAAGGCCGCGTCTTCCCGGTCTGCGGCAACACCTGGAACATGCTGAAGGAAAGCCGTTTCGCCCCGCATTTCGACTTCATCGGCGATTTCGCGCGGCATTACGGCATTTTCGAGGGCTGCGGCACCCAGATGCCGTTCGGCGCCAACGAAAGCCCGGCGGAAGGCGGCGCCTGCTGCTGAAATGAGCCCCTTGCAATCCCGCGCGGGCGCCCCATATAGCATTCAATCATCGCAGGCGCTGCGACCACGGATGTAATGGCGTGGCGACGGATGATCGGGAAAGGCCGGGAAAACCCGGCCTTTTTTTGTGCCCGGACGACGGCGCGGGGCGCCTCAGTTGTCGAGGAAGCTCCGAAGCTTCCTTGAACGGCTCGGATGCTTCAGCTTGCGGAGCGCCTTGGCCTCGATCTGGCGGATGCGTTCGCGCGTCACCGAGAATTGCTGGCCGACTTCTTCCAGCGTGTGGTCGGTGTTCATGCCGATGCCGAAGCGCATGCGCAGCACGCGCTCCTCGCGCGGCGTGAGCGAGGCGAGCACACGGGTCGTCGTTTCGCGCAGGTTCGACTGGATCGCGGCGTCGATGGGCAGGATCGCGTTCTTGTCCTCGATGAAGTCGCCGAGATGCGAGTCTTCCTCGTCGCCGATGGGCGTTTCGAGGCTGATCGGCTCTTTGGCGATCTTCAGCACCTTGCGGACTTTTTCGAGCGGCATGCCGAGCTTTTCGGCAAGCTCTTCCGGCGTCGGCTCGCGGCCGATTTCGTGCAGCATCTGGCGCGAGGTGCGCACCAGCTTGTTGATCGTCTCGATCATGTGGACCGGGATGCGGATGGTGCGCGCCTGGTCGGCGATCGAACGCGTGATCGCCTGACGGATCCACCATGTCGCATAGGTGCTGAACTTGTAGCCGCGGCGGTATTCGAATTTGTCGACCGCCTTCATCAACCCGATATTGCCTTCCTGAATCAGATCGAGGAACTGCAACCCGCGATTGGTGTATTTCTTGGCGATGGAGATGACGAGGCGGAGGTTCGCTTCGACCATTTCCTTCTTGGCGATGCGCGCCTCGCGCTCGCCCTTCTGCACGCCGGAAACGATGCGGCGGTATTCGGCGATGTCGAGGCCGGTTTCCGACGCCAGCGTCTGGATTTCCTGACGCAGATCCTTCACCTGGTCGCGCTCGTCCTTGGTGAAACCCGCCCAGCCCTTGCCCTTGAGGCGGCTGACGCGGCGCAGCCAGTTGGGATCGAGTTCGTTGCCGAAATACTGCTTCAGGAATTCCTCGCGCGGAATGCCGTGGCTTTCGGCGAGGCGCAACATGCGGCCTTCGAGACCCATCAGGCGCTTGTTGATCGCGTAAAGCTGTTCGACAAGGCTTTCGATGCGGTTGTTGTTGAGCGAGAGGCTTTTGACTTCCTCGATGAGGTCCGACGTCAGCTTCTGGTATTTCTTGTCCGACGCGCCGCCGAAATCCTCGCCCTTGAGCGCCAGTTCGACCTTCTGGTCCTGCAGCTTGCGGAGCTTCTTGTAGTCGGCCGCGATCTTGTCGAAGGTTTCGAGCACTTTCGGCTTGAGTTCGGCTTCCATCGCGGCGAGCGACATGGAGTTGTCGTCCTCGCCATCCTCATCGACTTCTTCTTCTTCGGGTTCGATGCGGGGCGGGGCCTCGCCGGCGAGCGCGGCCTGGCTGTGGTCGACCTTCTTGGCGTCGGGACCGGCAAAGGTCGCGTCGAGGTCGATGATGTCGCGAAGGAGAATCTTCCCCTCGTTCAATTCGTCGCGCCAGATGATGATGGCCTGGAAGGTCAGCGGGCTTTCGCAGAGGCCCGCGATCATGGTTTCGCGGCCCGCCTCGATGCGCTTGGCGATGGCGATTTCGCCTTCGCGCGACAGAAGCTCGACCGAACCCATTTCGCGCAGATACATGCGCACCGGATCGTCGGTGCGGTCGAGCGCGGTGGAGGTGGTGGTCGTGGTGGCGACGGCCTTGCCGGTCGCAGGTTCGTCGTCGTCGCCCTCGGCTTCCGCGTCGCGTTCGCCGTCGCTGTCGGCCTGCTCCTCGGCCTCGTCGTTCTCGACCACGTTGATGCCCATTTCGGAGAGCATCGACAACGTGTCCTCGATCTGTTCGGAGGAGAACTCTTCCGACGGCAGAACCTTGTTGAGTTCGTCATAGGTGACGAAACCGCGAGACTTGGCGGCCTTGATCATTTTCTTGACCGCCGCATCGGACATGTCGAGAAGCGGACCGTCCTGCGCCACTTCGGGCGCCGCTTCGGGTGCTTCTGCCTGTTCCGCTGTCTTCGCCATTCAGTCCGTCTCCGCCTTGGCGCGGGCCTGCGAGGCCGCGCATGTATCCGATATAGGTCGTGGGGTCGCGCGGGGCGAGCGCCGGACAGACGGAGCGAACGTGTAAAAGGACGCATGCCGCCGGACGCCGCCCGGCCGCTAAGCTTCCCTCGCTCTCCGCCTGATCTCTTGTGCGCCCTCGTTTCCCCGGATGGCTCGAGCCATCACCTCGCCGGCGCACCGCCCTCGAAATTCCCGCTGGTTGACCCGATCCCCTTAAAGTCCCGTTCCGAAGTCTTAAAGTCCGAAGCGTCACCCGAGCCCGTCGACCAGTTCGGAGCGCTCAAGCTGCTCCTGAATGGCCCGGAACCGGGCGTAGTTCTCTTCCGTCATCTCCTCGGCAAGCACACGCTCGGCGGCTTTCAACTCGGCTTCCAGCCCGATCGCGCGGCGATGCCGCGCCAGCGTGTGCAGGAAGCCCGCTTCCGCCTCGTCGGGCGGCGCATCGGGCCAAGCGTGGCGGTCGCCGACAAAGGCCGTTCCGGCCTCAAGACGCCGTGCGATATCCGCCAAATCCCTGCTCAGCAAGTGGTTCTTCAGCGCCTCCCTTTCAAGAGGCGCATGAAGGGCGGCTATATCTATGATTTCATTGCGTAATCTGTCAAGCGCCGGGGTCCTGATCTCGACACTTGAAAATTCCTCGGCGTAATTCTCAAGGAGTTCCGGGTGGTTAAGGACCGTGAGGAGCAAAAGCCCCTCGCGCCCCTGGCCGCCGCCGGTGCCGCTGGCGATAGCCGAACGGCGCAATTCGGGTGTGACGGGGGGGACGAATGACCCACCCTGCCCGAAGGATTGACGGCCGCGCCATGGCCGGTTGCCGCCGGAGCCGAAGGGGCGGTTGTTCCGCACAAAACCGCCCTGTTGTCCGCCCGCCCGACGTTCGCCGCGGCCGAACATGCGCGAAATGCGGCCGCGCAAATCCTCGGCGTAATGCCCGCGCACTTTCGGATCGCCGATCATGCCGATCACGGCTTCGATCCGCGTCTCGAGCGCGGCGCGGCGCTCCGGTGTGTCCCAGGTGCCGGCGGCGACTTCCTTTTCCCAGACCATTTCGGCAAGCGGCCGCGCGGCGTCGAGCACGGCGCGCATGGCGGCCGATCCTTCCTCGCGCACCAGATCGTCGGGGTCTTTTCCTTCCGGCAGCAGCGCGAAGCGCAAGCTGTGGCCGGGCTTCAGGAGCGGCAGCACGCGCTCGACCGCGCGGTAGGCGGCGCGAAGCCCCGCCTTGTCGCCGTCGAAACAAAGGATCGGTTCTGGCGCCATGCGCCAGAGCAGCGCGATCTGGTCTTCGGTCAAGGCCGTGCCGAGCGGCGCCACCGCGTGGTCGATGCCGCCCTGCGCGAGACCGACGACATCCATATAGCCCTCGACCGCAACGACCGTGCCCGCGTCATGCGCGGCCTTGCGCGCGCGGTGCAGGTTGTAGAGGACGCGGCCCTTGTGAAAGAGCGGCGTGTCGGGGGAGTTCAGATATTTGGCCTTGGCGTCGGCGGCGAGCGCGCGGCCCCCGAACGCGATGACGCGACCGCGCGCATCGGCAATCGGAAAGATCACGCGGTTGCGGAAACGGTCGTAAGGCTCGGCGATGTCGGGGCCGTGGATGACGAGCCCGGCTTCGGCCATCTGTTCGAGCGTCACGTCGCGCGATTTCAGGTAGCGCATCAGCGCCACGCGCTCGGCCCGGTCGTCGCCCGGCGCATAGCCGACGCCGAATTCCTCCAGCGTCTTGCCCTTCATGCCGCGCCGTTCGAGATAGGCGCGCGCCTCGGCGCCGGCGCCCTCCTGCAATTTCTGCCGGAAAAACTGCGCCGCCATTTCCATCACGTCGATAAGCGTGGCGGCTTCCTTCTCGCGCTGCGCTTCATGGGCGTCGCGCTTCGGCATTTCCATGCCGGCTTCGGCCGCGAGCCGCTCCACCGCTTCGAGGAAAGAAAGGTTCTCGGTCTTCTCGACAAACGAGATGATGTCGCCATGCTCGCCGCTCGAGAAGCAGTGATAGAACTGCTTGTCGTCATTGACGGTGAAGCTCGGACTCTTCTCGTTGGAAAAGGGCGACAGCCCGACAAACTCCCTTCCCCGCCGCGTCAGCTTGACCTTGCGCCCAACCACCTCCGAGACGCGAATGCGCCCCTTCAGTTCATCGAGGAAGGACTTCGGGAAGGACATGGGGGCCGCCGCTCAAGCTCCGGGATCGGTCGGCCATTGTGCCACCCGTGCCCGGCCTTAGCGAGTCGGGGCGTTCAGGCCAGCTTCGCCTTCACAATCGCGCCGGCCTTGCCGAAATCCATCTGGCCGGCATGGCGCTTTTTCAGTTCGCCCATCACACGGCCCATGTCCTTGATGCCGGCCGCGCCGGTTTCGGAAATCACGGCGGCGACGGCGGCTTCGGTTTCGGCGTCCGATAGCTGCTTCGGCATGAAGCTCTCGATGATGCCGATCTCCTCGCGCTCCTGTTGGGCAAGCTCGACGCGGCCCGCGGATTCGTAGGTCTCGACCGATTCGCGGCGCTGCTTCACCATCTTGGCGAGCACCTCGAGAATTTCGGCCTCGCCGACACCGGCATCGCGCCCCTCGGTGCGGCCGGCGATGTCGCGGTCCTTCAGCGCCGCCTGGATCAGCCGCAGCGTCGACATGCGCCGCTTGTCCTGGGCCTTGGTGGCCTCGGTCAGGCCCGCCTTGATGCGGTCGCGCAAACTGTCGCTCATCGGGTCGCTCCGTGGGTCGCGGCCCGAGGCGCGAAGGCCGGGCCAGAATCGGCGCCACGCTAAACCAATCGCTCCGGCAGCGCAATTCAATGATGCGTTGCCGCACACCCCATAAATGTCTGATTTAATTGAACTATTTCGTGCGCGCCGCGTCTTGACGGAAATCCGGCGATCCCTTAGTGTCCGCCAAATTCAACGGGAAACCGAGTCTGTCGCCGGGGGCGTCCGCCCCCTGCCCGCTTGCGGGCAGGCCGAAGACAGACACGCCCTCCCCTGGAGAGCCAGTATGAAGGTGTCGACGAAAGCCGCCACGGAACGGCGCGCGCCCAAGGGCCCGCAAAGTTCCGGGGAGGAGTCGGCATGAACACGCGGGCGCCCGAAGCAAAGAGCCAGACGATGACCGATACCGAAAAGCCGACCGCCCTCCTTGTACTGAAGGACGGGACGGTGCTTTCGGGCCGCGGCATCGGCGCAACGGGCGAAGCGGTGGGCGAGGTCTGCTTCAACACCGCGATGACCGGCTATCAGGAAATCCTGACCGACCCGTCTTATGCCGGGCAGATCATCACCTTCACCTTTCCGCATATCGGCAATGTCGGCACCAATGACGACGACATCGAGACGTCGAACATGGCGTCGTCGTCGGGCGTGCGCGGGCTCGTGATCCGCGCCGACATCACCCAACCATCGAACTACCGCGCGGCGCAGCATCTCGACCAGTGGCTGAAGGCGCGGCGCATCATCGGCCTTTCGGGCATCGACACGCGGGCGCTGACGCGGCGCATCCGCGAGAAGGGCTATGTCGACGGCATCATCGCGCATGACCCTGCGGGCAATTTCGACGTGCCCAAGCTGCTCGAAAAGGCGCGCGGCTGGCCGGGCCTTGTCGGCATGGACCTCGTCAAGGACGTGACCTGCGGCCAAAGCTACAAGTGGGACGAGGCGCGCTGGGTCTGGAACGAAGGCCACAAACCGGCGACGGCCCTGAAACATCACGTCGTCGCCATCGATTACGGCGTCAAGCGCAACATCCTGCGCTGCCTTGCAAGCGCCGGCTGCCGGGTGACGGTGGTGCCGGCCGAAACGAAAGCCGAGGACATTCTGGCGCTGGCGCCGGACGGCGTCTTCCTGTCGAACGGTCCGGGCGATCCGGCCGCGACCGGCGAATATGCGGTGCCGGAAATCAGAAAGCTGGTGGCGAGCGGCAAGCCCGTTTTCGGCATTTGCCTCGGCCACCAGATGCTGGCGCTGGCGCTCGGCGCCAAAACCGAAAAGATGCATCAGGGCCATCACGGCGCCAATCATCCCGTGAAGGACCACACGACCGGCAAGGTCGAGATCACCTCGATGAACCACGGCTTCGCGGTGTCGCGCGAGAGTTTGGGGGCCGATATCGAGGAAACCCATGTGTCGCTCTTCGACGGCTCGAATTGCGGCATCCGGTTGAAAGGCAAGCCGGTCTTCTCGGTGCAATACCACCCCGAAGCCTCGCCCGGCCCGCAGGATTCGCATTACCTCTTCGAACGCTTCGTGAAGCTGATCAAGGAGGGGAAGTGATGGCCACACCCCTCAAACTTGAAGTGATTGCATCTGCAACATTGTTCAAACTTTTTCGTGTTGCTCAGTCGGGCGACGGATATATCTCACCCGAAGACATGTCGGAATCGTTTGAGAGAAACATATCCGAAAAGCAAGTCCGGTTGGCGGTAGAACACCTGTCAGAAAGGGACCTTTGCTCGGCACGCACCGGTCCCATGGGGACCAAATTGCAGATAACTCGCACGGGCTACTTGGCCGTCGAAAATGATCTCGACGACCCTTCTTCTTTTTCCCACCAGTATTCTGAAAAAGGCAACAAATGGCTTTGGGAGACTGGGGGAAGAATCAAAACCATCGAACAGCATGACCCGGCAGAGATACCAGCGTCAGATCGATTGGTGAAGCTTGATCACAATAGCAATGAGTATCAAGAAGCTACGCATCATCTTGACGAGCTTATCGAAGCCGTCGGGGCAGATCGCAGCAATGACTTCGAAGACAAAGATCAGCGCTTGGCAGAACTTAAAGCTGGTCGTGAGTTGCTAAACAGCAATACCGCCAGCCCAACAAAGATTGAAGCTGTTCTCTATGGCTCCCTAGGCTACCTCGCCACAAAGTTTGCAGACGAACCCATCGGCGCATTAGCTGCGGCGACATGGGCGGCCATTAAAATTCTTCTCGGACTCTGAAATGCCCAAACGCACCGACATAAACAGCATTCTGATCATCGGCGCGGGGCCGATCATTATCGGTCAGGCTTGCGAGTTCGACTATTCGGGCACGCAGGCCTGCAAGGCGCTGAAGGACGAGGGCTACCGGATCATTCTGGTCAACTCGAACCCGGCCACGATCATGACCGACCCGGAACTGGCCGACGCCACCTATGTCGAGCCGATCACGCCGGAAGTCGTCGCCAAGATCATCGAAAAGGAACGGCCCGACGCGCTGCTGCCGACCATGGGCGGACAGACCGCGCTCAACACGGCGCTGGCGCTGGCCGATATGGGCGTGCTGGAAAAATTCGGCGTCGAGATGATCGGCGCCAAGCGCGAAGCGATCGAGATGGCCGAGGACCGCCAGCTCTTCCGCGACGCGATGGACCGTATCGGCCTCGAAAGCCCGCGCTCGCGCGTCGCCCACAATATGGAAGAGGCGATGGCGGCGCTCGATTTCGTCGGCCTGCCCGCGATCATCCGCCCCTCCTTCACGATGGGCGGCACCGGCGGCGGCATCGCCTACAACAAGCAGGAATTCGCCGACATCATCGAAAGCGGCCTCGACGCAAGCCCGGTCAACGAAGTGCTGGTGGAAGAAAGCGTGCTCGGCTGGAAGGAATACGAGATGGAGGTCGTCCGCGACAAGGCGGACAATTGCATCATCATCTGCTCGATCGAAAACATCGACCCGATGGGCGTGCATACGGGCGACAGCATCACCATTGCCCCGGCGCTGACGCTGACCGACAAGGAATACCAGATCATGCGCAACGCGAGCATCGCGGTGCTGCGCGAGATCGGCGTCGAGACCGGCGGCTCCAATGTGCAGTTCGCGGTTAACCCCAAGGACGGCCGCCTCGTCGTCATCGAAATGAACCCGCGCGTCTCGCGCTCGTCGGCGCTGGCCTCCAAGGCGACCGGCTTTCCGATTGCGAAAGTCGCCGCAAGGCTCGCGGTCGGCTACACGCTGGACGAATTGCAGAACGACATCACCAAGGTCACGCCGGCAAGCTTCGAGCCGACCATCGACTATGTGGTGACAAAAATCCCGCGCTTCGCCTTCGAAAAATTCGCCGGCGCCGAAAAGCTGCTCGGCACGGCGATGAAATCGGTCGGCGAGGCCATGGCAATCGGCCGCACCTTCCAGGAGAGCTTGCAGAAGGCGCTGCGCTCGATGGAAACCGGGCTGACCGGCCTCAACGAAGTCGTCGTGCCCGGCATGGGCGAAGGCGACGACAAGAACGCGATCCGCGCCGCCCTCGGCCGTCCGACGCCGGACCGCCTGCTGGTGATCGCGCAAGCGCTGCGCCACGGCATGAGCCACGACCAGGTCCACGCGGCCTGCGCCTACGATCCGTGGTTCCTCGAACAATTGCAGGGCCTGATCGACGCGGAAGCGGATGTGCGCGCGAACGGCTTGCCGAAATCGAAATCCGACATGCGGCGGCTGAAGGCGATGGGCTTTTCGGATGCGCGCCTCGCCGAGCTTTGCGGCATGGAGGAAGACGCCGTGCGCGCCGCACGCCGCGCGCTCGGCGTGCGCCCCGTCTACAAGCGCATCGACACCTGCGCCGCCGAGTTCGAAAGCCTGACGCCCTATATGTATTCGACCTACGAGACCGACTTCGATGGGTCCGCCGATTGCGAAGCCGATCCGTCGGACAGAAAGAAGGCGATCATTCTGGGCGGCGGTCCGAACCGCATCGGCCAGGGCATCGAATTCGACTATTGCTGCT
Source organism: Parvibaculum sp. (assembly GCF_019635935.1). Lineage (NCBI taxonomy): Bacteria > Pseudomonadati > Pseudomonadota > Alphaproteobacteria > Hyphomicrobiales > Parvibaculaceae > Parvibaculum > Parvibaculum sp. Next base: position 982,494 of record NZ_JAHBYN010000001.1, read on the forward strand.
GCCACGCCGCTTTCGCGCTCGATGAAATCGGCATCGAAAGCATCATGGTCAACTGCAATCCGGAAACGGTGTCGACCGACTACGACACGTCGGACCGCCTCTATTTCGAACCGCTGACCGCCGAAGACGTGCTGGAGCTGATCGATCTCGAAAAGTCGAAGGGGACGCTGGCCGGCGTCATCGTGCAGTTCGGCGGGCAGACGCCGCTGAAACTCGCCGGCGATCTCGAACGCGCGAAAATTCCGATCCTCGGCACCTCGCCCGACGCGATCGACCTTGCCGAAGACCGCGACCGCTTCAAGGCGCTGCTCGAAAAGCTCGGCCTGAAACAGCCGCCCAACGGCATTGCCCGTTCGGCCGACGAGGCCAAGGCGATTGCCGAACGCATCGGCTATCCGGTGGTCATCCGCCCCTCTTATGTTCTGGGCGGCCGCGGCATGGAGATCGTGCGCGACGCGGCGCATCTCGACCGCTACATCACCGAAGCCGTGATCGTGTCCGGCAAGAGCCCGGTGCTGATCGACTATTATCTGCGCGACGCCATCGAGGTCGATGTCGATGCGCTGTGCGACGGCAAGGATGTCGTGATCTGCGGCATCATGGAGCATATCGAGGAAGCGGGTGTGCATTCGGGCGACAGCGCCTGCTCGCTCCCGCCCTATTCGCTGCCTGCCGCGACCATCGCCGAGATTGAGCGGCAGACGCGCGACATGGCGCTGGCGCTGAATGTCGGCGGACTGATGAATGTGCAATATGCGGTGCAGGACGGCACGATCTATGTGCTCGAAGTTAATCCGCGCGCCTCGCGCACCGTGCCCTTCGTTGCGAAAGTGATCGGCGAGCCGGTGGCGAAGATCGCCGCCAAGGTGATGGCGGGCATGCCGCTGGCGGGCTTCGATCTGAAGCCGAAAGTCGAGGGCCGCGTCGCGGTGAAAGAAGCCGTCTTCCCCTTCGCGCGTTTCCCCGGCGTCGACACGATCCTCGGGCCGGAAATGCGCTCGACCGGCGAAGTGATGGGCCTCGACAAGAGTTTCGCCGTGGCGTTTGCCAAGAGCCAGCTCGGCGGCGGCACCAAAGTGCCGGTCGAAGGCACGGTCTTCGTGTCGGTGAAGGACGCCGACAAGACGAAAATCATTGCGCCCGCCAAAAAACTGATCGCGATGGGCTTCAAGCTGATCGCCACCGGCGGCACGCAGCGCTATCTGGCCGAACAGGGGATTGAGGTCGCAACCATCAACAAGGTGCTGGAAGGCCGGCCGCACATTGTCGACGCGATCAAGAACGGCGAGGTGGCGCTGGTTTTCAACACGACGGAAGGCGCGCAGGCGCTGACCGATTCGATGTCGCTGCGCCGCGCCGCGCTGTTGATGAAGGTGCCTTACTATACAACCGTGGCCGGCGCCCGCGCCGCCGTGGAAGGCATCGAGGCCATCCGCAAGGGCAAACTGGAAGTTGCCTCGCTGCAGTCCTACAATATGGGGCGAAACGCGGCGGAATAACGAGGCCGGGCGGCGGCGGGCATAAAACGGGTTTGACCTTTCCCGCCGCGCTGACCCACAATCGGCACCTGTCACCCGCCTTCATGGGCGCTCCGAGCGCCTGGCGGGATTTTTCATGATGCGGACCGCACCCTCCGTCCCGGGATTTCCGGGCGGGGGCAACTTTGAGAGAGATCGTCGAGAGAGATGGAAAAGGTTCCGATGACTTCCGCGGGCTACAAGGCTCTGGAAGACGAGATCAGGTTTCTCAAATCCGTGGAGCGCCCGCGCATCATCAAGGCGATCTCGGAGGCGCGCGCCCATGGCGACCTCAGCGAGAACGCCGAATATCACGCGGCCAAGGAACAGCAGGGCCTCAACGAAAGCCGTGTGGCCGAGCTTGAGGACAAGATTTCCCGCGCCGATGTGATCGACGTCTCGAAGCTCTCGGGCGATACGGTGAAATTCGGCGCGACCGTGACGGTGGTCGACGAGGACACGGACGAGGAAGCGGTCTACCAGATCGTCGGCGAACTGGAGGCCGACGTGAAGGCCGGCCGCGTCTCCATCACCTCACCGCTCGCCCGCGCGCTGATCGGCAAGTCGGCCGGCGACACCGTCGAGGTCGTGACGCCCGGCGGCGGCAAGAGCTACGAAGTCCTGAAGGTCGAATTCAAGTAAGCCTTAGTCGCTTTCCAGCGCTTCGAGCGGCACGCCCGGCAGATGTTTCGACTGCCGGATGGTGAGCGAGGTGCGCACGCTGGCGACATTGGGCGCCGGCGTCAGCTTCTCGGTCAGGAAGCTCTGGAAGGTCGAGAGGTCGGGCGCGACGCATTTCAATATGAAGTCGATTTCGCCGTTCAGCATGTGGCACTCGCGGACCAGCGGCCATGTCGCGACTTCGGCCTCGAAAGCCTTGAGATCGGCTTCGGCCTGGCTGTGCAACCCGACCATCGCGAAAACCGTGACTTCGAAGCCAAGTGAACGCCCGTCGAGATCGGCGTGATAACCCTGGATGAGGCCCGCCTCCTCCAGCGCCCGGACGCGCCTGAGGCAAGGCGGCGCCGAAATGCCGACCCGGCTCGCAAGCTCGACATTGGTAATCCGCCCGTCGGCCTGCAGTTCGGCGAGAATGTGAAGATCGATCTTGTCGAGCTTTGCCCGTTTCATGGCGCGCGGCCTGTGTCCATCGTGAGGCTTTACTTACTGCCTGACCGCGCGTATTTCAGCAATAAAATTACCACCCGGCGCATGATTATGACCGACAAGCCCGAATCGAGCGTGCCCTTACCCCCGGATCTCCGGGAAGGTATGACCTGCTGGGCGCTGACCGGCGGCCTGATTGGCTGCGACGTGCAGGTGGTCGGCGTCGCCGAGGCGCTGGGCTTCACCCCCGAACTCAAGCATGTGTCGCCGCCGCCGCCATTCCGCTGGCTCGCCCCCTATTGTCCGGCGCCGCCGATGCCCGGAATCGCGGCGCCCTGGCCCGATCTGCTGATCGCCTGCGGCCGGCAGGCGGTTCCGTTCGCACGCGCCATCCGCCGCCGCACCGGGGGACGCACCTATACCGTCTTTCTGCAGGACCCGCGCATCGACCCGTCGAATTTCGACCTCGTCTGGGCGCCGGCGCATGACCACCTCGAAGGCCCGAACGTCATTTCGACGCTGGTCTCGCCGCACGGACTGACCCAGGCGAAGCTCGCCGCCGAAACGGCGCGCATCGCTCCCGAAGTCGCACACCTGCCGCATCCGCGCGTTGCCGTGTTGCTGGGCGGCACCAATTCCGCTTACACGCTGTCGGAAGAAGCGGCCGCACGCATCGGAGCCGAACTTGCGGCCCTCGCCGAACGCGAGGGGGCCGGACTGATGGTCACCGCCTCGCGCCGCACCGGCGCCGCACAGGAAAAGGCAATCCGCGAGCGTATCGCCGGCACATCGGCCGTGATGTGGGACGGCACCGGCCCGGACCCCTATTTCGGCTATCTCGGCAGCGCCGACGCCATCGTCGTGACCTGCGATTCCGTCAACATGGTCGGCGAGGCGACATTCGCCGGAAAGCCTGTCCATGTGATCGAGATGACCCCCGAACGTCCGCACAAGGCACGAAAGTTCCGCCAGTTTCTCGACGCGCTCTATGTGCAGGGCGCCGCACGGCCTTTTCAGGGCCGTCTCGAACACTGGGAGTGCGAGCCGTTAAATGCTACCAATGAAATCGCGCAGGCGATTGCGGCGGGCCTGACGCAACACATAATGCGCCTCCGCAAGGGTTAACGGAGCGCGGCAATAAGACGCCGGGGCCGTTTCGGATGTTGCAGCCCCGGGGGCATGCCGAACAGAATGACCGGCAGAACGAGGTCACGGGAACGCCGCAGATGACGCTACAGATCGAAACCTTCAAGAATGCCGATCTTTCACAGGGCTGGCGCCCCGGCAACAATGCGGGCGGCGCAACCTTGTTCAAGGCGCTCGGCCACCCGCTGACGGCGCCGAAAGGCCGCGCGCTGATTGCCGATCTTGCGAAAGCCGGCCCTGTCGCGATCTACGACCCCGTCGGCACCATCGGCAATTTCCACGCCTATTACGATCTCTCGCAACTCGACATCGCCGGGTATTTCGTGCAGCGCGTCGAAGACCTCGACGGCGCCTTTCTCGGACATGACGCGCAGCCTGTGAACGCCATCGCGAAATCCGGCGCGACGGCGGTGCTGGTGCTCGCCTTCGACGCCAACAAGACGCTGCCCTCGATCGAACACGTCTTCCCGAAAGGCGCCCGCGTCGCGACGCTTGACGAGATCCGCCTGCCCGACGACATGCTGACCAACAAGGCGAACTATCTCGACCCGATGAACTTCGCCACCAACTTCGCCCTGCTGCGCGACCGCAAGGGCGCGAACGGCGTGGACGGATTGCACACCCGCGTCGCCAGCGCGAACTACTGGGCGCTGCACGGCGCCGAAAAGCCGGAACTCTGGCTCTGCCTCTTCGACGAGACGGGCGAGCAACTGGCCGAGTGGCGCGAGACGCTGCCGGCTCCCGGCGCGCCCTTCGTCATCGACAGCGCCGAGGTGCGCCACCGCTTCGGCCTCGACGATTTCGCCGGCTCGCTGTTCATTCATGCGCTGCGGATCAAGGGCCACGATGTGGTGAAATACGCGCTCGACATGTATGGCGAGGACGGGCTGGCGCTGTCCTGCAGCCACGACGCCAATGCCTGGCCGGCCGACTATTACGCCGGCATGCCGGCTGGCGACGCCGGCGAGAGCGTGACGCTCTACATCCAGAACTCGCATCCGATGCCCATTCCGCCGCGCACCGTCGGCCTCAACATAATGGGCGCGCAGGATGTGTCGTGGTACGAGGACGAAATTCCGCCCTTCGCGACGCGCGGCATTCCGGTTGAAACGCTGCTGCCGCAAGCAAAATGGCCCGACCAGATCGAGATTGTCGCCGGTCGCTATTTCGTGCGGCCGCGCTACGAGGTGAAGCGCGACGGCGGCCAGCGCCGCATCGCCCACGCCAATGTCGAGCGCACCGACCTGAAACCGAACCCCGAAATCGCCAAGCTCGAAAAGCACATGGGCAAGGGCTACATCATGCCGCTGCCGGTGCTGCCGCGCGACAAATTCGAAACTGTGATGCTGCCGACGCCGATGGCGCGCGACGAACAGGAAATGCCGATCCGCGCCGAAATGATCGACGCCAACGGCGCGACCGTCGCCACGCGCTACCTCGGTCGCATTCCGCGCCGCGAAAGCGTCGAGGTCGATGTCGAAGCCTGGATCGCGGACGAAGCCCTGAAGCTGCCGTCAGGCTACGGCCATGTCGAATTCCTCTACGACTTCCGCGAAGGCGGCGACGGCAATGGCTGGCTGCATGCGCTCGGCCGTTTCGAGCAGAAGTCGAGCGGCCACCGCGCCGAGACGATTTTCGGCGCCCATATCTACAACACCGCCGTCATCTACAAGGACGAGCCGCAGAGCTACACCAACAAGCCGCCGGGACTGACGACGCGGCTTTTCCTGCGCATCGGCGGCCCGGCGCTCGACGCCGGCGCGCTCGACACGCTCTGCCACCTGATCTATCCGGCCTCGACGCCCTGGCACCCGAAAAGCACGACGTTGCTGATCCTGCACGACGCCGAAGGAAAGCCCGTCGCCGAACGCAAGGTCGAGATCGCCTGCGGCGGTTCCTTCCACTGGCGCCTGAGCGAAATGTTCGACCGCGACGAACGCGAGCGCATGGGCGGCACCGGCTATGTGATCATCCGCGACACCACCTGCCGCCTCTTCGGCTTCCACGGCCTCGTCAACGGCGACAAGAGCTTCTGCCTCGATCACATGTTCGGGTTTTGACGCCTCACAGCCTGTCGAGCGAGATGGCGTCCGGATTGACCGTTGCCGCCGCCAGCAGGTCGGCCGTGTAGGACATTGTGGCGTCCTCGGCCGCTTCCTGCGCCTTCATCAACCCGTAAAGCGACCAGGCATTGTTCGGATGGCGGATCAGCGCGGCGCGGAATTGCGCCACGGCGGCTTCCGGCTCGCCCGCTTCGAGCAGCACCGCGCCGAGCGTCTGCTCGACCGGATAGTACCAGTAGGGCGGCTCCGTGTAGGCAAGGCCGTTCTGAACCTTGACCGCCTCTTCGAGTTTCGCGCGCGCGGCGTCGAGCGCACCGTCGCCCCGGTCGATGCGGGCACGCAGCACCAGCTCCGACAAATGCAGGATGCTGGCGGCCGGCACGCCGTCGGCGGCAAGCGCGTCCATCGCCGCATCGTCGCGGAGCCCGGCGATGGCGTCGGCATGGGTGCGCGCCGCCGCAAGATCGTCCGCATATGTCGCGGCAACGCCCTGCACATAATGCTGGATGCCCTTGACGAAGGGGAGATCGTCGGGCGCCGCCGGAATGGCGGCAATTTCCTCAGGCGAGCCGAATTCGAGCAGCGCGTAATAAGGCGCGACCTTGACCGGCTGCACCAGCGCGGCGGTTTTCACCGCCTCGAAGGGGATGAGCGCATCGAGCTTGTGCGCATATTCGAGCGCCGTCTTGCCGTCGCCCGCCATCTGCGCCGACACCATCACAAAATGGACGTTGTGCGGATAATAGCCGTAGCGGTAGAGCGGCGAGCCTTCGGTCTTCGACAGATAATCCTCGTCGACGGCCACCGCCCGCACATTGGTTTCAAGCGAGTCGAGATAGCGCCCGATGCGGAAATAGATATGCCCCGGCATGTGGACGAGGTGCCCGGCGCCCGGCATCAGATTCGCGAGGCGATCCGCACCCGGCTCCGCCCGTTCGGGCGTGGCGGATGCTTCCATCAGATGGATCTGCATGTGAATGGCGCCGGCGTGATCGGGGTTCGCATCCAGCACGCCGTCGATGGCGGCAATCGCCTTCGCGATATGCGGCTTCGGCGTCCGGTAATCGCGCTCCCAGTAGTCCCAAGGCGAGAGGTCCATCTGCGCTTCGGCAAAGAGCGTCGCGATGTCCTGGTCGCCGGGGAACTGGCGATGAACGTCTTCCATCGCCGCGGCATATTGCCGGTCGAGTTCGGCCCTCTCGCCTTCGCGCGCGTAACGCAGCGCCAGCGCCTCGATCAGCGCCTGTTCCCGGACGGACGCCGCGCCGGCAAGGGCCTGCGCCTTGCCGATCGCCGCAAGCGCGGGGTCTTCGGCGTCGGCGCCCATGCGTGCGTTGATGTTGGGGCCATGCGCCTTGGCCTCGCCCCAATAGCAGAGCGCGCAAGCAGGATCGAGCCGCTGCGCTTCGCGGAAGGCGCGGATCGATTCCCAGTGATTGAAGCCATAGAGCAGCGCGAAACCCTGATCGAAATAGGCCTGCGCCTCGGCACTTTCGGTCGTGACCGGATACGAGCGGTCGCCGAGACCCGGCCAGAGCGGCGTGCGCTCCTTTTCGGCGGACGGCGCGGCCTGCGCCGCCGACGCCAGCGCCAGCTGGAACGACGGCTGGAAATAGGCGCCGCGATATTTCCCGGTGCGGCCGCACTGGTTCTGCGCGATCAGGCGCGGATCGAACAATATTTCGAGTTCGGCCTTTGAGGGTTGCGTTTCCTGCGGCGCGACGCCCGCGAAGAATGCGACGCCCGCGACGGCGGCAGCGCCGATGGCGACGAAAGACGACATTCTGGCCATGGCTCTTCACCCCTTTTTCCTGAACGGCAATTTGTCTGCGCGGTGTCTGCCCGAACCGCGCCCGAACGGCAATTGAGCGGACCAAACTATGACGACAAGGACAAGAGATAAGGATTTTCGGTCAAGTGCGGAGCCGTGCCGGCGGCTAGGGCGCGCCGCGCATACCCGGCCCCTGGCATCTTGTCGCAGTGCAGCATTTGCCCTTGCGTCGATTTTAGAATGCGTCTAAATAACGGGAAAGGCCGCTTCCGCCGGTCGCCAACCCCGTTTCAAAGGAGTTCCCCCATGGCCGTACTCGTCGGCAAACAGGCCCCCGATTTCACCGCCGCGGCTGTCCTGCCGAATGGCGACATCGTCGAGGATTTCAACCTGCGCACCTACCTCGATGGCGCCTACGGCCTCGTTTTCTTCTATCCGCTCGATTTCACCTTCGTCTGCCCGTCGGAAATTCTCGCCTATTCGAATCGCGTGCCGAAATTCGAGGCGATGGGCGTGAAGGTCGTCGCCGTCAGCGTCGACAGCCAGTACACGCATGCCGCATGGCGCAACACCGCGCCGAACGATGGCGGCCTCGGCCCGGTGAAGTTCCCGATGGTCGCCGACCTGACGAAGCAGATCGCCCGCGACTACGACGTGCTGATCGAAAAGGACGGCGTGGCGCTGCGCGGCACCTTCCTGATCGACCGGGAGGGCGTCGTTCGCCACCAGCTCGTCAACGACCTGCCGCTTGGCCGCAATGCCGACGAGGCGCTCCGCATGGCCGATGCGCTGCAGTTCCACGAGGAGCATGGCGAGGTCTGCCCGGCCGGCTGGCAGAAGGGCCAGGAGGCCATGACCGCCGACGCACGAGGCGTCGCAAAATATCTGGGCGCCCACGCCGAAGCGCTCTGAGGGTACGCCCGGCACCACTTTTGGCGGGCCCGCCCGGTCCCTATATAATAACGGCGAGCCCGCCTCTCGCGCCCTGCATTCAAAGCCCAAGCCGAACGGAAACAATATGTCGGAAAAGAAACACGCCAAGGTTCTGATCGTCGGCGGCGGCGCGGCCGGCTACACGGCTGCGATCTATGCCGCCCGCGCCATGCTGGAGCCGGTGCTCATACAGGGCATCCAGCCGGGCGGCCAGCTTACCATCACCACCGATGTCGAGAACTATCCGGGCTTTGCCGAAGCCGTGCAGGGCCCGTGGCTGATGGAACAGATGGAGGCGCAGGCGCGCCATGTCGGCACCGAGATGGTCGCCGACACGATCGTCTCCGCCGACCTGTCGAAGCGGCCCTTCACGCTGAAGGGCGACAGCGGCACGGTCTACACCGCCGACGCGCTGATCATCGCGACGGGTGCGCAGGCCAAATGGCTCGGCATTCCGTCTGAGGAAAAGTTCCAGGGCTTCGGCGTCTCGGCTTGCGCCACCTGCGACGGTTTCTTCTATCGCGGCAAGGAGGTACTGGTGGTCGGCGGCGGCAATTCCGCCGTCGAGGAAGCGCTGTTCCTCACCAACTTCGCCACCAAGGTGACGGTGATCCACCGCCGCGACACGTTCCGCGCCGAGAAGGTCATGCAGGAGCGCCTGTTCAACAATCCGAAGATCGAGGTGATCTGGGATTCGGCCATCGAGGAAATCCTCGGCACCGAAAATCCGCCCGGCGTGACCGGCGCGCGCATCAAGAACGTCAAGACCGGCGAGACGCGCGAGCTGAAGGCCGACGGCGTTTTCATGGCGATCGGCCACTCACCGGCAACCGAACTCTTCACGGGCCAGCTCGACATGAAGCCGGGCGGCTATCTAAAAACCGTACCGGGCACGGCGACGACGAATGTTGCAGGCGTCTTTGCGGCCGGCGACGTCACCGACGACATCTACCGCCAGGCAGTGACGGCGGCGGGCATGGGCTGCATGGCGGCGCTCGAAGCCGAACGCTGGCTCGCCGGCCAGGAAGCGCACGCCGAAGCGGCGGAATAAACCGTCTATTTCAATCCGAGAAGTGCCGGCAAGGCGCTCATGTCTGAAATGACATGGGCGCCTTCGCTTTTGAGCGCGTCCGCATCGGTCAGCGGATCGCCGGCATAGCCGATGACCGGCATCCCCGCCGCGACGGCGGCCTGCACGCCCGGCACGGAATCCTCGACAACAACGCAGGTTTCGGGCGCATGGCCCATCCGCGCCGCCGCATGCAGGAAGAGATCGGGCGCGGGCTTGCCCTGCGCCACTTCTTCGGCGCTGAACAGCACATCCTCGACCAGCGGCAACAGCTTCGTCGCACCAAGCGTGAAGCGCATCTTTTCGAACTTGCCGGAGGACGCCACGCAAAAGGCAAGGCCCTTCCGACGCAATGCTTGTAGTGCGTCGCGCGAACCGGCGACGGCCTGCACACCTTCCGCGAACGCCTTCAGCGTCTCGTCGCGAATATAGGCCGGCCAGTGCGCGCCGAGCGGCCGGCCGATGGCCGCCTCGACATGGGTCATCACCGCATCCATCGTGCGCCCGACAAAAAGCCGGCGGCACTCGTCATACGAAATGTGGAACCCGTCCTCCGCCAGCACGCGCACCAGCAGACGATTGGCGACCGGCTCGGTGTCCACGAGCACGCCGTCGCAATCGAAAATCACAAGAGAGGGAGAAAAGGAAAGCGCCATGCCGCGAAATTATCCGCGATCATGGCGCTTCCCGCATCAATTTCTGTGACGAAGCGTTACAGCGACTTATTCCGCGAGGCTGCGCAGCATCCAGGCGGTCTTTTCGCTCACCTGCATCCGCTGCACCATCAGGTCCGCGGTCACTTCGTCGTCGGCGTCGCTCGCCACCTTGAAGAGGTCGCGCGCGGTCTTGACCACCTGTTCGTGGCCCTTGACCAGATTCTTGACCATCTGATCCGCGCCCGGCACGCCATTGTCTTCCTGGAGCGTGCTGAGCTTGCCGAACTCGGCATAGGTGCCCGGCGCGAATTCGCCCAGCGCCCGTATGCGCTCCGCGATCTCGTCGGTCGCCGCCCAGAGCTCGCGATACTGCTCCTCGAACATCAGATGCAGCGTACGGAACTGCGGCCCCGTCACGTTCCAGTGGTAGTTGTGGGTCTTGAGATAGAGCGTGTAGGTGTCGGCCAGCACGCGCGAGAGCCCCTCGGCGATCTCGTTCCGGTCCTTCGCCGCGATGCCTGTGTCAACTTTCACGATAGGCCTCCTTTCGTTGGGTACCCCATACATATAGTTCAGAAGCAATACTCTGCAAGGTACTTTATATTCATTCTAATATATGGCCTGTGCCATTCAGGCTGACACACCCATTAACCCTGCCCTAGACTGACCCCCTCGCCGCAGCGTCAGGGAACCCGCCGATGGAAACGACATTCCGCTTTCTCGACACCAAACCGATCGAACTGAACCGCCGCCAGCTCGTGAAGGGACTGGCCGCCGGCTATGTCGTCGCACTGACCGGCTGCGTCGAAAACAAGGCGCTAGGGCGCCAACAATTGCTGATGGTGTCGGAAGCGCAGATGACGCAGCTTTCGGCCTCCGCCTGGACGCAGATCAATCAACAGAAAAAAGTCTCGACCAACCGGGCGCTCAACACGCGGCTGCAAACCGTCGGCCGCAAGATCGTCACAGCCGCCAATCTGCAAAACCAGCCCTGGGAGTTCACCGTCTTTCAGGGCAAGGAGGCGAACGCCTTCGTGCTGCCGGGCGGCAAGGTCGGCTTCTATGAGGGCATTTTCGAGCGCATGGAGAACGACGACCAGCTCGCCACCGTCATGGGCCACGAAACCGCGCATGTAACGGCGCGCCATTCGGCCGAACGCTACAGCCAGCACATGGCGGCCGGCATCGGCATGCAGGCCGCGCAGGTCGGCCTGCAAAGCGCCAATGTGAGCAACCCCGCCGGCATCGCGGCCATTCTCGGCGCCGGCCTGCAATTCGGCATTTTGTTGCCCTATTCGCGCCAGCACGAACTCGAGGCCGACCGCCTCGGCGTCAACTACATGCAGAAGGCCGGCTACGACCCGCGCCAGTCGCTGCGTTTCTGGCAGAACATGACGCGCCAGCGCGCCGGCCAGGCCCCGCCGCCGGAATTCATGTCGACCCACCCCTCCGACACAACGCGCATCAATGCGCTGCAGACGGAACTTCGGAAGATGGGCTATCAGGTGTGACGAAAAAGGCCCCGCGTAAAACGCGGGGCCTTCGATTTCGGCGGCGGCCGGCCTCTAGCGCAGATTGCCGCAGAAGCGCTGGATGCGTTCGCAGGCCTTGACGAGGTTCTCGGTCGAGGTCGCGTAGGAGATGCGGAAGAACGGCGCGAGGCCGAAGGCTTCGCCGTGTACGACGGCAACACCTTCCTCTTCCAGCAGCGCCTCGACGAAATCCTTGTCGGTCTCGATCAGCTTGCCGGCCGGCGTCGTCTTGCCGAGGCACCCCTCGCAGGACGGATAGACATAGAAGGCGCCTTCGGGCGTCGGGCATTTGATGCCTTTCGCCTGATTGAGCATCGACACCACGAGGTCGCGCCGCTCCTTGAAGCTCTGCGCCCGCTCGGCAATGAAATCCTGCGGCCCGTTGAGCGCCTCGACGGCAGCCCACTGGCTGATCGAGGTCGGATTCGACGTCGACTGGCTCTGGATCGTCGTCATCGCCTTGATGAGTTCGATCGGACCGGCGCAATAGCCGATGCGCCAGCCGGTCATCGAATAGGCCTTCGAGACGCCGTTCATCGTCAGTGTACGGTCGTAAAGCTTCGGCTCGACCTGGGCCGGCGTCGCAAACTTGAAGCCGTCATAGGTCAGATGCTCGTACATGTCGTCGGTCAGCACCCAGACATGGGGATACTTCACCAGCACATCGGTCAGCTTCTTCAATTCGTCCCATGTGTAGGCGGCCCCCGTCGGGTTCGACGGCGAGTTGAAGATCAGCCATTTGGTCTTCGGCGTGATCGCCTTTTCCAGCGCCTCCGGCTGCAGCTTGAAGCCGGTCGCCATTCCCGCCTCGGCGAACACGGGCGTACCGCCCGCCAGCAGCACGATGTCGGGATAGGAGACCCAATAGGGCGCCGGAATGATGACCTCGTCGCCGGGGTTCAGCGTCGCCATCATCGCGTTGTAGATGATCGGCTTGCCGCCAGGCGCGACGAAGCATTGAGCGGGCTTGTAGTCGAGCCCGTTCTCGCGCTTGAACTTGGCCGCGATGGCCGCCTTCAATTCGGGAATGCCGTCGACGGCAGTGTATTTCGTCTCGCCGCGCCGGATCGCCGCGATCGCCGCTTCCTTGATGTTGTCGGGCGTGTCGAAATCGGGCTCGCCCGCGCCGAGGCCGATAACATCGACGCCGGCCGCTTTCAGGTCGCGCGCTTTCTGGGTCGCGGCAATGGTTGCCGACGGCTTGATGCGCGAAAGCGAGTCTGAAAGGAAGCCCATGACACGGTCTCCATAAGGGCGGTTGGTCCGAAAAGCGGCTGCAACCTATGCCGCTCCGGGAGCCCGCGCAACCGCCTTCCTAGGCCCGCAGCCAATAAAGCACCAGCGCGACGAGGAGCAATGCCGAGCCCGCGATATCGGCCGTCGCAACCTTCGAAATCCACGGGCTCGGACCCTCCTGCAGCCTGGCGAAAACCACAAAGGAGAGCATGCTGGCAAAGCCGAGAACGAAAGCGGCCGGCTGCAACTCGCGGCGAAACGCCGCCACGATCAGGAAGAGCCCGATCAGCCCGAGCATGACCGCGCGGTGCTGCATCAGGGTCAGCAAATTGGCGTCGGTGAAGGTGAGGCCGTAAAGCCCGCGAAGCTGCTTCGCCCCCAGCATGCCGATGGCCGGATAAGCGTTCAGCAGCCCGACGGCCACGAAGATGACGCCGATGACGATCTGGATCATTGCTCGCTTCTCCTATTCCGCCGGAGCGACGGACATGTCGCGCACCGGCTCTCCGAAAACCATCTGCATCGGAACGACGCCGGCCCAGACCGGCAGGTCCATATCTTCCGGGTCGTCGAGCGGGCCGCCGCTGCGGACCTTGGCCGCGACCTCGGCGAGCGGCAGCCGCAACACCTGCGTCGCCTTCAATTCCTGCGTGTTGGCGGGCCGTGTCTCGGGCGGGCGCCCCTGCCGGACGCGGGCCGTGAACAGGTCGAGCGCGCGCGGCTTCTCTGCCTCCGTCACCGTCTCAGCCACGCCATGCGCCATCACCGAGCGGTAGTTCATCGAGTGGTGGAAGGCAGAGCGCGCCAGCACCAGCCCGTCGATCAGCGTAACGGTCAGGCAGATCGGCGCGCCGCCGCCGATCATCCGCATCAGCCGGCTCTTGCGCGATCCGTGGATCAGCACGGCGTCGCCGTCGCGGACATAGACCATCGGCAGAGCGACGGGCCCCGCCTCGCCCATGAATGCCACATGGGCGACATAGCCGGCATCGAGAATGCCGTGCACCGTCGCGCGGTCATAGGCCGCCCGCTTCGGCACCTGCCGTACCCGGTGCGCCGCCGATGTCTCGTAGCCGCTCATCGCATGTTCCTTTCAGACGTCCAGCGTCCGCTTCGGCCGCGCCAGAAGCTCGCCGCCGCAGTTCGGACAGACATGCGCCATCCCCTCCGCGCAGGGCGGACAGAAGGTGCATTCGAAGCTGCAGATTTCGGCCGCGCCGTCTTTCGGCGTCGGCGCCTCGCATTTCTCGCAGGCGGATTTCATTTCGAGCATCGCGTTCTCCTCTCGATTTCGGCCCGCACCATTTGCCGAAATTGGCCCTATCAAAAGGTCCATTCTGTAAAATATGATAGGTCCACTGAATTACGGAGGATCGTCCGATGCCCGCAAGCCCCTTGCCCCTCGGCACGCTGGCGCTCGACAACGACGCCGAGGCGCCGCTCTATCGTCAGCTCTACGACGCGCTGCGCGAGGCCATTCTCGATGGAAGGCTGCATCCCGGCGCGCGCCTGCCTTCCTCACGCACACTTGCCGGCGACCTGGGTGTCGGGCGCAATACGGTGCTGACCGCCTACGACCAGTTGACCGCCGAAGGCTATCTGGAGGGACAGGTGGGCGCCGGCACCCGCATCGCCGCCGTCCTGCCGGACAGCCTGCTGCAACTCGACCGGCAGGCGCGCCCACACCAGCCGGGCCGCCCTGCCCGCAATACGCGCGGCCTGTCCGAGCGCGGCCAGGCACTCTCGGCGACGCGCCGCCTCGCACCGGCCTACAGCCGCGGCGAAGGCCGCCCCTTCCTGCACGGCCTGCCGGCCATCGACCAATTCCCGAACATGCTCTGGAGCCGTTTGCTGGCGCGCCATGCGCGCGATCCGCGGCGCGGCAATCTGGGCTATGAGGTCGGCATCGGCCTGCCTGCGCTGCGCGAGGCCATTGCCGCCTATGCGGGTGCGGCACGCGGCGTCGTCTGCACGGCGGAACAAGTGATCGTGACGGTCGGCGCGCAGGGCGCGCTCGACATGGCGGCGCGGATGCTGCTCGATCCGGGCGACCCGGTCTGGATCGAGGATCCGGGCTATCTCGGCGCACGTGGCGCGCTGCTGGGCGCCGGCGCGACGCTTGTCCCCGTGCCCGTCGACGGCGAAGGCATCGATGTCGAGGCGGGCATCGCCCGGCACGAAACGCCGCGCCTGATTTATGTGACCCCGTCCCACCAGTTCCCGCTCGGCGCAACGCTTTCATTGCCGCGCCGCCTCGCCCTGCTCGACCATGCGCGGCAATCCGGCGCCTGGGTGCTGGAGGACGACTACGATTCGGAATACCGCTATCAGGGCCGCCCCATCGCCTCGCTGCAGGGCCTCGATCGTGCCGGCACCGTGATCTACATGGGCACCTTCGCCAAGACGATGTTTCCGGCCATCAGGATCGGCTACCTGATCGTCCCCGAAAATCTGGTCGACGCCTTCGGCACCGCCATCCGCATCACCGGCCATGTGCCGCCCGCGACGGTGCAGGCGGCACTGGCGGACTTCATCGGCGAGGGCCACTTCGGCGGTCACGTCAGGCGAATGCGGGCGCTCTATGCCGAACGGCGCGCCCTGCTGCTGAAGGCGCTCGACAACGAACTTGCCCCCTGGCTCGAAGCGGCGCCGGGCGAAGGCGGGCTGCAGCTCTCGGCTTATCTGGCCGACGGCGCCGACGATGCAGCCATGGCGCGCGCGGCGGCCGAAGCCGATATTCACATCAGTCCACTCTCGCTCTATCGGCTGGAAACCGGACGGCCGGGCCTTTATATGGGCTACGCTTCGGTGCCCGAGGCGGAAATCGGCAAGGCGGCAACCCGCCTCGCCGGCATATTGGCAAAGGCCGGCTGCCCCCGGCGCTTCTGACAGGATTCCCATGCGCCTCTACCAGATGCAGGACAGCGGCAACTGCTACAAGGTGCGCCTCGCCGCGCATCAGCTCGGTATGGCCCTTGAGCTCGTCGATGTGGACATACTGAAAGGCGAAAGCCGGACCGGCGATTTCCTTGCCATGAACCCGAACGGACGCGTGCCGACCGTCGAATTCGACGACGGACGGACGTTGCCGGAATCGAACGCCATCCTGTTCTATCTGGCCGAAGGCTCGGCCCTGCTGCCGGACGACCGCATGGCGCGCGCGCAGGCCCTGCAATGGATGTTCTTCGAGCAGTACAGCCACGAGCCCTATATCGCGGTGGCCCGCTTCTGGCAGTCGATCAAGCCCGGTGGCTACAAAGAGAAGAAGGACAGCTTTCCCTACTGGCACGAGCGCGGCTATCAGGCCCTCGACGTCATGGAACGTCACCTTTCCAGCCATGACTGGTTCGCGGGCGGACAATACTCTATCGCCGACATCGCACTCTACGCCTACACGCATGTCGCCCATGAAGGCGGCTTCGATCTTGCTCCCTACAAGGCAATCGGCCGCTGGATGGACCGCATACGGAGCGAGCCCGGTCACGTCCCGATGGACTGGCGCCCGTGAGACCGCATCGATAGGCGGAATTTCCGCCCCGGCGCGCCGTGTGAGTCGGCGTGACACAAAATGGCCTCAAAATGGCTCGGCTCTCGTCAGCTTTCCGAACGCTGACCGCCGCATTTACCCGCGACACTTTGTCCATCGGAGGAATCAGCACCTCCGGGCATCAGCATGTCGCGGGGAGCAAATCATGCACAACACACAACGCCGCTTCGGCTCCGCCGGACCACGGCAGAATCGGTCCCACTCCTTTTCCCTGTTTCTCTTCTTCCTTTGTGTTTCTCTCTTTGTCCTCGTCAGTTTTGCCCAGCACCAGGCTCGCGCCGACAGCGCGGGCCTTGTTCGTATGGCGGATGTCGAAAGCGGCGCCCTGCTGCTGAATTCGACCGAACCCGGCAAATATGTGCCGGCGCCGCTGCTCGCCACCGATGTACAGATCGACGTGACCGGCCCACTGGCGCGCGCGCGTGTGACGCAGCACTTCATCAACCCGGGCGACGGCTGGGTCGAAGGCAAATACGTCTTTCCTCTGCCGGAGAATTCGGCCGTCGACACTTTGAAAATGGTGATCGGCACCCGCGTGATCGAAGGTCAGATCAAGGAAAAGCAGGAAGCGCGGCAGATCTACGAAGAGGCGCGCGCCGACGGCCGCCGCGCCAGCCTTGTCGAACAGCAGCGCCCCAACGTGTTCACCAACTCGGTCGCCAATATCGGCCCGAGGGAAACGATTGTCGTCCAGATCGAATATCAGCAGACCGTGCGCCAGGATGGCGACGCCTTCTCGCTGCGCTTCCCGATGGTCGTCGCGCCGCGCTATGTGCCGATGAGCGCCACGCCGCAACTCGTCGACTTCAAGCCCGGCGAGGGCGGCTGGGGCGAAATACTTCCGCCCGAAGCGCCGCTCGACCTCGAACAACCGCCGGTTCTTCATCCCGACATGGGCAAGATCAACCCCGTCAGCCTCGCCATCTCGCTCGACGCCGGTTTCGCGCTCGGCACGGTGGAGAGTGCGCATCATGAGATTTCCCTGACACGCGACGGTGCGCGCAAGGCGAAGCTGACGCTGGCCCAGGAACTGACGCCGGCCAACAAGGACTTCGAGCTTGTGTGGAAGCCGGCTGCGGCATCCGCGCCCGCCGCGGCGCTCTTTCGCGAGCGTGTCGGCGACGAAGACTACATCCTCGTCATGCTGACACCGCCGGCCGGCCAGACGCTGCCGAAAGCAAAACCGCGCGAGATCATCCTCGTGATCGACAATTCCGGCTCCATGTCGGGGCCGTCGATGGTTCAAGCCAAGCAGAGCCTTCTCTGGGCGCTGGACAGGTTGACGCCGGACGACACTTTCAACGTGATCCGCTTCGACCACACGATGACGGTCCTGTTCCCGCAAGCCGTCGCGGCGCATGGCGAAAACCTCGACGTGGCCCGCCGGTATGTGCGGGGGCTGTCGGCGCAGGGCGGCACCGAAATGCTGCCGGCGCTCAAGGCTTCGCTCATCGACCCCAACGCAAACGACAATTCGCGTCTCCGCCAGATTGTGTTCCTGACCGACGGCGCGATTTACAACGAACGCGAACTCTTCACCGAGATCACCAACAATCTCGGCCGGTCGCGCATCTTCACGGTCGGCATCGGCTCGGCCCCCAACAGCTACTTCATGGCTCGCGCCGCCGAAGCCGGGCGCGGCACCTTCACGCATATCGGCAAGGAAACGCAGGTTGCCGAGCGCATGAGTGTGCTTTTCGACAAGTTGCAGCACCCGGTGATGACGGACATCGCGGCAAGCTGGCCCGACGGGCGCAATACGCAAAGCTGGCCGAACCCGGTTCCCGATCTCTACAAGGGCGAACCGATCGTGTTGTCGGCCCGCATGCCGAATGCGGAGGGAACGCTGACGCTGAAAGGTCAGCTTGCCGGCGCGCCCTGGGAAATACGCCTGCCGCTCGACGCCGGCGAAACGCGGCCCGGCATCGGCAAGCTCTGGGCAAGGCGCAAGATCGAACAGCTCGAAGCCGACGCCCGCATCGAGGGTGACTGGCAGAAGCATGACGGCGACATTCTGAAGACCGCGCTCGGTCATCATATTGTCAGCCGGTTGACGAGCCTTGTCGCGGTCGATGTGACGCCGGCGCGCCCCGACGGCGCACCTCTGACGTCGCGGGACATGCCGGTCAATCTGCCGGAAGGTTGGGACTACGAAAAAGTCTTCGGTGGCGAGGCGATGCCCGCAGCTCAGCGCGCTGCCTTCAGGACCAGTGCCGCACCGATGCTCGCCATGGCGGCAATGCCGGCCTCCGCCGATGCCGCCGCCCCCGGCCTCGCCCTGCCGCAGACCTCGACCGACGCCGACGCGCTGATCCATGGCGGATTGCTGGCCTTCATGCTGGCGGCCCTGCTTGTCGCCCTTCGCTGGCTGCAACGGCAATGGACGCGCGGCGCCTATGCACGGCGGCGCCTGTGACGGTGCCCGGAAAAAACGCGGCGGCCCTTTTCTGGGCCGCCGCAATCGCGCTCTGCCTCGGTTTCGGCATCTGGCAAGCCGGTCAGGGCGTCTACATCAAGGCAAAGGCCGAACTTGCCCAGATATTGCTCGAACGCGCCTGGCAGCGAACTTTGATAGACGGCAACTCACACAAGGCATGGCCCTGGGCCGACACATGGCCGGTCGCAATGCTCGAAGCACCCGCGCATGGCAGGCGGCAGATCGTGTTGTCGAACGCGAGCGGCGAGGCACTTGCGTTCGGACCGGGGCATTTGCTCGGCTCGCCCTTGCCCGGCGCCGGCGCCGGCGGCACGTCGGTAATTGCCGGTCATCGCGACACTCATTTTTCTTTTTTGCGCAACCTCAAAAGTGACGATGTCGTCATTCTGACGACAGCCAATGGGTTGGCGCGACGATATATCGTCGACGGCGCCGACATTGTCGATGCACGTCTGACTCAAATAGACCCGAGTGCAGAAACCGGCATCGCGCTTGTGACCTGCTACCCCTTCGACGCAACGGAACGCGGAGATTTGCGCTACGTCGTTTTTGCAACGCCAGCGCCTGATGCGATCTGAAATCAGGAAAGATTGATCCGGCCTGGAAGTTCATCCGTACAGATCGTCTGCGGCCCGCGCATTCACAAGGCAAGACGGCGGTTTTCCCAAATCTGCTTGACCCGCGAGATGCAATTTAGCCGTATAGGATACAGGGTGTGCGTGAGCCGATATTGGCTCGTGGAAGGCGGCGAAAGTTTGGGACTTGAAGACTACAGGCGCTCTGTCAGCGAAACGAAGCGCGCGGCTATCCTGAAAGCGGCGCGGCAGAATTTCCTGACCGGAGGTTACAGCAAGGCAGCAATGGCGGAAATCGCGCGTGACGCCGATGTTTCGACAGCAACGCTCTACAAACATTTTTCGTCGAAAGAAACGCTTTTCAGGGCAGTCATCGAGGAAGCCTATGGTGGCATCGATGAACGTCCGATCTCCGACATCGGCGACGCGTCCGCGCACGACGTCCTGCGCGGCATCTGCCGCATCTATCTCCGTCAACAATTCGAAGATCAGATGAACGGCCTGTTGCGCATGGTCATCGGCGAGGTGCCGACATCGCCGCAATTGGCACAAGAGGTTTTCACGCGTGGCGTCACCGTGCGCTACCGACAATTCAGGAAAGTGCTCGATGCACTGGTCGCGCGTGGCGACCTTGCGCCGCACGACACCGAAACGAGTGTGCGCCAACTGGGAGGGATGGTGAAGGAATTCATCGTCTGGCCGGCGCTCTTCACGAAAGACTACAGCATACCGGACGACATCGACGATACGATCGGTGCCTGCGTGAGCGCCTATCTCTCGATCTACGGCCATCGCACCGCCGCAAGAATAACCGGATAGGGAGAATTCAATTGGGACTCGACACCCATAGAAGAAACGTCAGCGAGCGGAAGCGCGCATCCATTCTCGAGGCGGCGCGCAACAGCTTTCTCGAAAACGGTTACAGCCGCGCCGGCATGGCGGAAATCGCACGCGACGCGGATGTGTCGACGGCGACGCTCTACAAGCATTTTTCGTCGAAGGAAGAGTTGTTCTCCGCCGTGGTCAAACATGCCGGCCGGTCAGTCGCCAACTATACGGGCCTGGTTGCCCCCGACGACACAGCGCGCGACATTCTCTACAAACTTTGCAAGGCCTATATTTCCGTCCAGTACGACCACAACGTCAACGCATTGATGCGCATCGTCATTGCGGAAGTTCCGAGCGCGCCGAAACTGGCCGCCGAGATGTACGAGGTCATCGGCAACCGCCGCAACGAAGGTTTGATGGCGGTTATCGACGCAATGATCGAGCGCGGCATGCTGCGTCCGCATGACAGCTCCTTCGGTGTGCGGATCGGTGCCGGCATGCTGAAGGAATTCTTCGTCTGGCCGGCCTTGTTCGACGCCAACTTCCAGATACCCGAAGACGCCGAAGACAAGATCGAAGCCTGCATCGACGCCTATTTGAAGCTCTACGGCCCCACCGCGTCCTGACGGGTCGCCAGAAACGCATAGCGGTTGACGCTGAAAAAGAATTCGCCGCGCTCGATCAGCCGGAGCTGATCGTCATACCAGGCCTGAACCTCGACTTCCGACAGACCGTATCTCGCGCCGTTGCCGCGCGCATAGCCATGGATCGCGCGCATGATGCCGGCGGCGTATGACACCGGCTGCCAATGCGGCGAAAGCATCGGCACGATCTCGACACGGGCAACCGTGAAACCGGCGCGCCTGAAAAGCGGCGCGAGCCTGGCCGGCAAATGCGGATCGGCCAGATGCCCGTCCCAGCACGCAAGCACACGACCCATGCGCGCCTCGTCGGAGGAGTGCCAGACGATACTGCGCCAGTCCGTGTCGAGCACCAGCGCCCGCCCGCCGGGCCGCAACACGCGATGCAATTCGGAAAGCGCCGCCGGCATGTCGGCAACATATTCGTAAACCTGCGTCGACACCGCCGCATCGAACCAGGCATCCGGAAATTTCAAGGCGCAGGCATCGCCCTCGACGCATTCGGCCTGCGGCAATGCCGCGAGCCGCGTGCGCGCCATCTTGATCATCGCCGCCGCCGCGTCGAGACCGACGACGCGGCCCGTATCGCCGACCAGCCGCGCCAGGTCCTGCGCCAGCAGACCGGGGCCGACGCCGATATCGATGATCCGCTCGCCGGGCTTCGGCGACAGCATGTCGAGCACGCGGGCGCGCTGGCCGACGACATCGGGCGTCAGATACATCGCCTCGACGGATTTGGCCGCCGCATCGTCGAATTCGATCATGCCGCTCATGCGCCTTCGCCTCCTTGATGTGCCGCGACGATGCGCGCCACCGCCGCCGGATCGCCGAGATCGGCAATGAGATGCCGTTTGCCGTTGCCAAGCGTCACGGCGAGCGCCCCGCCGCCGAAAAGCCGCTGCGCGATCGAGGGTCGCACCTGCACGGCAGCAATGTCACGCAGCGGCAATGCAAGCCGCCGCCGCCACGGGAAACCCCATTGCGCATCGAGTGCGCCGGCCGCGACCGCAACGCGCAAGCTCCGCGCCCGCATGAACGCATGCAGAAGCAGCAACGGCACCACGACTGCCTCGATCGCGAGCGCAACGCTGCGAATGGCGGCGAGCGGCGGCTCGCGTGTATCCGCCCAGAAATAAACGCCCGCCCAGACCGCCGCCACGACAAGCGACGGCAGGTAAATCGTCCAATGGGCGCGGAAAAGCACCGGCGCGGCGGCGGGATCGGTCATGACCCGCAGAATTGCAGATGGTCCGCCGCTTGGGAAGCGCCGGAAGCCGCCGGATTCCACCCCGCCGCCGATTTCGCGGGCATGAGCGGCAGCGCCGGGCTACAATCGAAACCGGCCGCGAAACGCGGGGCCCCGACGATATGTGCGGGCCTTCGAGACGACGCCCGCACCCCCGACGCAAGCGACGACGGGAGGAAACATGACCGGCATAGTTCGGAACACCGACGATACGCGACAGGGCGAGACGGGGCATGGCGTGCGTTATGTGCTCGGCTTCTCGCTCTTCGCCGCCTGGGCGGCGCTGAGCCTGATCGTAATTTTCAGCTGACGCGCACTCTGGCGAATCCGCGCGCCGCGCCCCATATTGGGCGACATGGCGCGCGATAAATTCAAATCCTTCGGGCGGGGCTCCGAACGGCCCCTCCCGGCGAAGGGTGCTTCAGGCTTTGCCGAGGCGCCGGGGGCTAGTTTTGTGCCCGCGGGCGCGGCCGACCGCGAAACCTGGGCCGGCGCGCTGAAGGGCGACCCGGAACACTGGCCGCTCTTCGAACCGCACCGTCCCGAACGCCCGGCGAAATCCGAAGGCGGCCGTCCGATGAAGCTGGTGTCGGAATATGAGCCGGCCGGCGACCAGCCGACCGCCATCGCCGAACTGGTCGAAGGCGTCGAAAAGGGCGAGAACGACCAGGTGCTGCTCGGCGTCACCGGCTCCGGCAAGACCTATACGATGGCGCAGGTGATCGCCCGCACCCAGCGCCCGGCGCTGATCCTCGCGCCCAACAAAACGCTGGCCGCCCAGCTCTATGGCGAGTTCAAGAGCTTCTTCCCGGAAAACGCGGTGGAGTATTTCGTCTCCTATTACGACTACTACCAGCCGGAAGCCTATGTGCCGCGCACCGACACCTATATCGAGAAGGAAAGCTCGATCAACGAGCAGATCGACCGCATGCGCCACGCGGCGACGCGCGCCCTGCTCGAACGCGACGATGTGATCATCGTCGCCTCGGTGTCCTGCATCTACGGCATCGGCTCAGTCGAGACCTATTCGGCGATGACCTTCGGCGTGAAGCGCGGCGAGCGGCTCGACCGCAAGCAGCTGATCGCCGACCTCGTGGCGCTGCAATACAAGCGCAACGACCAGTCCTTCGTCCGCGGCACCTTCCGCGTGCGCGGCGACACGGTCGAGATTTTCCCGGCGCATTACGAGGACCGCGCCTGGCGCGTCTCGCTGTTCGGCGACGAGGTCGAGGAGATCGCCGAGTTCGATCCGCTGACCGGCCAGAAGAGCGGCAAGCTCGACGAGATCAAGCTCTACGCCAACTCGCACTACGTGACGCCGCGCCCGACGCTCAATCAGGCGATCGAGGAGATCAAGCACGACCTTCAGGTGCGCCTGCAGGAGCTGAAGGGCCAGGGCAAGCTGCTGGAAGCGCAGCGCCTCGAACAGCGCACGCAATTCGACATCGAGATGATGGAAGCGACCGGAAGCTGCGCCGGCATCGAGAATTATTCGCGCTACCTGACCGGCCGCAAACCCGGCGAGCCGCCGCCCACCCTCTTCGAATACCTGCCCGACAACGCGCTGGTCTTCGCCGACGAAAGCCATGTGACCGTGCCGCAGATCGGCGGCATGTTCCGCGGCGACTACCGGCGCAAATCGACGCTGGCCGAATATGGCTTCCGCCTGCCCTCCTGCGTCGACAACCGGCCGATGCGCTTCGAGGAATGGAACGCGATGCGGCCGCAATCGGTCTTCGTGTCGGCAACGCCCGGCCCCTGGGAGATGGAGCGAACCGGCGGCGTCTTCGTCGAACAGGTGATCCGCCCCACCGGCCTGATCGACCCGCCGACATTCATCCGCCCGGTCGCGACGCAAGTGGACGATCTGATCGCCGAATGTCACGAGGTGGCGGCGAAGGGCCAGCGCGTCCTCGTCACGACACTCACGAAGCGCATGGCCGAAGACCTGACCGAATATATGCACGAACAGGGCATCCGCGTCCGCTACATGCATTCCGACATCGACACGCTGGAACGCATCGAAATCCTGCGCGACCTGCGCCTCGGCGCCTTCGACGTGCTGATCGGCATCAACCTGCTGCGCGAGGGCCTCGACATCCCGGAATGCGCGCTGGTGGCGATCCTCGATGCCGACAAGGAAGGTTTCCTCAGGTCCGAAACCTCACTGATCCAGACCATCGGCCGCGCCGCCCGCAACATCGACGGCCGCGTGATCCTCTATGCCGACAAGGTGACGGGCTCGATGGAGCGCGCCATCGCGGAAACCAACCGCCGCCGCGAAAAGCAGACGGCCTACAATATCGAAAACAACATCACGCCGGAAAGCATCCGCCGCAACATCGGCGACATTCTCGAAAGCGTCTATGAGCGCGACCATGTGCGCGTCGATACCGGCGAGGCGGACGAAGCCTTTATCGGCCACAACCTCCGCGCCCATATCGCCGAACTCGAACGCAAGATGAAGGAAGCCGCCGCCGACCTCGAATTCGAAACGGCGGCGCGCCTGCGCGACGAAATCAAGCGGCTGGAAGCAACCGAACTCGCCATTGCCGACGACCCGATGGCGCGGCAATCGGCGGTCGAGGAAAGCGTGGCGCGGACGGTGAAGCCGAAGGGGCGTTCGACAAGCGGAAAGCCGGGGACGCGGGCGGGGAAATACAAGAGGCGGTAAACCTCACACCCCCATCAAATACTCCACCAGATCCTTCGCATCGAAGACGAGCGACACGATCATCGTCGCCAGCGCCGCGACGAACCAGACGCCGAAGACGCTCTTCTTCTCGATCTGCGGCCAGCGCTTGATGTAATAGACGACGACCGGCGTCCAGAAGACGAGATGCGTGACGCCCCAGAGCTTGTTCCAGCCCACCGTCATGCCGAGCGCCATCGTCGCGACGATGGTGACGACGAAGGACAGCAGCAGCCAGCGCGCCTCGGAGCGGAAGAAGGAAAAGACCAGGCTGCCGACGCCCAGCACGGCCAGCATCCAGTACATCCAGAGCTGCACCCATTGCGGCAGCGCCGCCACATAGGCGTCCTGCGCCGCCTGCGCCGCGATGAACGCTTCGATAAACCCGTCCATGACCTTCCTCCTTCGCCTGTCGTCGTTCGGGATCGCATATCCAGCAAGCAACATCATACAGGCGCAAGCCACGATTCCGCGACCGAACCGGAAATCCGCGGCCATCCGGACCCGGAAAATTCGTGGCAAGCGGTGCGGGACCGCTATAATCCATCGACTTTCACAATGGGATTCGGCCCGATGGACCGCGAAGACGACACCGGCATCTTTGCCCCGCGCTGGAATGTCCGGCATCTCCTGATCTGGACCGGCGCGGCCTTCGTGCTGGCCGGATCGTGGTTCTGGCCGGAAACGCGGGCGCTCTGGGATGCGTTCGACCTGGCGATCTTCCGGGCGTTGAACGCAACGGTGGCGGCGAGCGACGCAATCGCCTTTTTCTGGGCGCTGACCGGCGACCGTCGCTTCGACTATTTTTCCGCGCTGATCGTGCTCATCATCTATCTCGTCGTGATCTCGCGCGGCGACCTTGCGCGCTTTCGCTTCGGCGTCGCTTTTGGCGGCGTGGTCTCGATCCTGCTACTGGTCATCATCGCCTTGCAGCGCGAGCTGATCGAGTATCCCCGCCCGTCGCCGACGCTGGTCCTCGACGCGACACATTCGATCCGCGATTTCATTCCCTGGTCGCGCGCCAAGGAAGCCTCCGCCACGTCCTTTCCCGGCGACCACGCGACAGTGATGATGATTCTGGCGCTCACCTGGGGCCTCGGCCTCGGCCGCCGCCTCGGTACGCTTGCCGCCGTGCTGACCATCGTCTTCGCCCTGCCGCGCATGGCGGCCGGCGCCCACTGGACGACCGACGCGCTGATCGGCGGCGGCTTCGTGACCCTGTTGACGGCGGCGCTGCTGCTCGGAACGCCGCTCGTCCACTATCTGCAGCGCGGTGTCCGCCTCGCCTCCGATCCGGCGGTGGATTTCTGGCTACTGGCCGTGTCGCGGCTCGGCCGCGAAGGACGCGACAATCCAAACCCCGCAAAACAGTTCATGCGCGGCATCTGCATCGGCGCGATACAGCTTGTCCCCGGCGCCAGCGCCGGCAGCATGGCGCTGGTACTCGGTCTTTACCGGCGGCTGATCGAGGCGGTGGCGCATCTGGACACCGAGTTCATCCGCCTGCTCGGACGCGGCGAGTTTACCGCCGCGCTGCGGCGCGCCGATCTCGTTTTCGTGCTGCCGCTTCTCGGCGGCGGTATAGCGGCGGTGATCTTTTTCAGCCGCGTCGTACCGATTGAGCTTCTCGCGGCGGAAATACCGGAAATTACATTCGGCCTCTTCTTCGGCCTTCTCGCGGCAGCCGTCGTCGCATTGTTGAGGCGCAACGGCCTGCCCCACGGGATCGCATGGCTCTGGCTCGGCGCCGGCGTGGCTTGCGGCTTGGCGATGGGATTGCTGACGCCGGTCGACACCCCCAATGAAATCTGGTTCGTCTTCCTGTGCGGCGTGTTCACCGTCGCGGCGGCGATGATGCCCGGTCTGTCGGCGGCGCTGATCCTGCTGATCCTCGGCAAATACGCAACAACCCTCGAAGCAATCGCGAACGTCGATTTCCTCTACCTCGCGCCCTTCGCCGCCGGCGCGCTGGTCGGCGTCGTGTCGCTGTCGCGCCTGATCGCATCGCTCCTCCGGCGCCATGCGCAAACGGTCACGATTGCGGTGACGGGGCTGATGGGCGGTTCGCTGCTGGCGGTCTGGCCGTTCCAGCACCGCGAATACATGGAAGTCGGCGGCAAGATGCGCCTCGTTGTATCCGAGGCCTATCTGCCGCAGACCTTCGACACCGGCGTCGTCATGAGCCTTGCGGCGATGATCGCCGGCGCGGCGCTGTACCGCCTCCTCGACCGCCTGACGAAGATCGAGCCTGCGATCGAACCGGAGCGCGAACGGACGCTCGCGTGAGCCCGCGGCGCCGCACGCGCCGAGGAAAGCTCCCGGAAGGAATGTTTTGAAAACCGCCCTCCTCCTTGGCACAACCGGCATGTTGAACGCGGCGGCGGCCCATGCGACGGCGCGGGTGAAGAAGGCCGTCGTCGTGTCGCGCAACGCCGGCGGGTTTTCATTCGGCAATGATCTGCTCGACGTCAAGCTGACGCGCGTGGCGGCCGACTACGGCGACACGGTTTCCCTGCTTGCCGCGCTGGAACGCCACGCGCCCTTCGATCTCGCGCTGACATGGATCCACCCGCGCGCCGAACTTCTGCGCGCCGCGCTCGATGCGCTGGTGGCGCCGGGCGGGCTGCTGGTCGAGGTGATGGGCTCGCGTTCGATCCTGACCGGGCCGAAGGGCGAGCCCTCCATCGCCGCCTTGCGCGGCGAGGCGCTGGCGCAGCAGACGGGCTTCACCTATGCGCAGGTGGTGCTCGGTTTCGTGCGCGTAGGCGAAACTTCGCGCTGGCTCAACCATGAGGAGATTTCGGCCGCCGCCATCGCCCAGATGGAAATGCCGCTCGCGCGCCGCATCGCCGGCACGCTGGAACCCTGGGACGCGCGACCGCGCTGACGTTCAGCGTGCGTACCAGCCGAACGGGCGGAAGACGAAATGCAAGCCAACGCCCAGCGCCGCGAAAACGAGCGCCATGAGAATTCGCACCCAGAGCAGGCTGAAGCCGATATGCGTCGGGAACACATGCGTCTTCGACACCGAGCCTTCCTTCAAATGCCGGATTTTCTCGGCTTCCGGCCCGGTGATCATGTCGAGCATGTCGCGCATCGAGCGGTAGCGCACGATGGCGACGAAATCCCAGGGCGCCAGCCCGGCCGGCTCGATGAAGCGCGCAATCGGCCGCGACATGAAAATGGGATGCCCGGCGCGCTTGAAGAGTTCCGGCAGGATGACGCGGTTATAGGCCTCGGCTGCCGCCAGGTCCGCCGGATCGTTGACGAGATTGACCATGTAGAATTCGCGCCCGTCATCGGCCCGCGCCCAGGCCTCGAGGGTTTCGCGGGCGCCGAAGGGGCTCTGGTGATCGGTGACCATCGCGTCGATCTGCGCCATGAAGCGGTCGACCTCGTCCGGCGACAGCGGTTTGCCCACGCCGCCGTACCAGACCCAGAACGCGGCATAGAGCAGCGCCAATGCGAGAGCGAGAAGGCGGGGGCCGGTGAGGCGGGGCATGGGGCGTTTCCTCCTGTGACGGAGGAAGCCTAGGACCGCCCGTTTAAATTGGCAATATACGTGTCAATATATGAAGTCACGTCCCGGCGGATTGACCGGGCGTCCGCATCCGGCCAAGTGCCGCGCGCCCGCGTCCGACAAGGTCCATCAGCCGGGGGTCGTGCTTCACCCGGCGCTTCAGCGCCAGCGCCCCGCGAATGCCCGCGGCAAAGGCGAGACCCGGCAGGCTGGCGCCCATCACGAGACTGCGCATCTCCATCGGCGTGTCGCAGAAACTTTCCTTGTAGGGAAGATAACCGACCGAGAGGTCGTAGACCGTGTCGCCGCGCGCGATACTGGCCTGCAGAAGCTTCAGCAGATGCATCCGGCCGGGCGAGAGGCGGCCATAGGCGCCGGCTTCGTAGGTGTGCACCATCAGCGTCGTGCGGCCCTGGCGGCGATGGCCGATGCTGCCGGAGAGAAATGTCCCGTCGAGCCGCAGCTCGGCGACATCGAGCAGTTGCCGCTCAGGCGGCAACGCCGCCAGCGCCAGATAGGCGTCGCGATATGCCGGTTCAGAGAAAATCGAACGGATGCCCTGCGCGGCAAGCTGCGCCGCCTTGCGTGACAGGATCTCACCGGTCATCGCAACGCATTCATCGGGCGTTTCCGCAAAACGGAAAGTCACCGCGCCCGCCGCCTCGAGCTTGCGCATTTTCGAACGGTCGATCCGCCGCGTCTCGGCGCGGTAGCGCAGCGCGAGTTCGTCGAAGGTCGCCGGCAGATCGAAAACATAGGCGTTGTCGGGGGCCGCCACGCCGCCAAGTTCGGCGAAAGGATTGTGTACAGGCGCCAATGGCGCGCCCAGCGCAATGGGCTGGTCCATCAGCATTGCGAGATCGTGGCGCGGCAGGGCGCGGGCGATCTGGCGCCACATCGCCGGAAATTCGCCGTCAGGCACATGCATCGCAAAATCGGGCGCGAGCAGCGGTCCCTTGTAGTCGGCCATGCGGCCGCCCATGAAGACCAGCCGTTTGAGCCCCATGAAACGCTCGATGCCGAAAGGCGCGAGCAACAGCGGTTCGCCCTGTCGCGACACAACCGCAATCGCCGGGGTGGTCTCAACGCCCGCATGTGCATGCCAGGCCGAAAGCCAGTCGAAACACTGAAAGGCGGTGCCGGCCGCCGTCGTCTCGAAAGTGCGCCAGACAGGTTCCGCCGCCTCGAAACTCGTATAGACCGTGATGCCGGCCGCGCGCGCCACACGTTCCGGAAAGGAGGCGGCTACGCCTCGAATGCGCCGCTGGGGCAGCATCGTGGACACCGTGTCTGTATCGTCCGTCGTCAGGCTCATGCTTCCGTCACCCGTCCGTTTTCGGCGCGACACCGTCCCAATTCAGGACAAGGTTTCGCCCCCAACCCGAACCAAGCAAGCTTCCGGCCAGCGCCGGACCACAAACCGGCCGAAATCCGGCATGCTAGGATCGGCTGCCGCAACGCCCGCACCACGCCAGGGAGCCTCCATGCCACACACCCTCATCCCTTTCGACATCGACGGCCTCACGCCCGAGACCGGCGCACCGCCGCCCGAGCGGCTTGTGAACGGCAATCCGGCGAACCGCACCTGGAACCTCTATGCGTCGCCGGACGGCAAATTCTTTTCCGGCATCTGGGAAAGCGATCCGGGCGCCTGGCGCATCGAATATTCCGAGCACGAGTTCTGCCATATCCTTTCGGGCATCAGCCGCATCACCCCGGACGGCGGCGAACCCGTGACCGTGAAAGCGGGCGACGCCTTCGCGATCCCGGCGGGCTTTCGTGGCGTCTGGGAGGTCGTCGAAACGACCCGGAAGCATTATGCGATTTACGAGGCCTGACCTTGCGTCAACGCGCGGATTCTTGTCAGACGGACCGCGGGGCCCTATATGCGTCAACAAGGACATACGGGTTCGGGGGCGAACCCGCAGCGATCAAGGGGATCGACATCGCTACCAGATCGAATAACCGCCATCGCGGCGGCTCAGTGACGCGTATGCCCCAACGGCGGTGCTGTTGATGCTGCCCGATTTTCTCTATCTGGCCTGCGGCCTTCTGGTGCTGCTCATCTGCGGCGACCTGCTGGTCAGGGGCGCCACCTCGCTGGCCACCCGCTACGGCCTGTCGCCGCTTCTGATCGCACTCACCATCGTCGCCTTCGGCACATCCGCGCCTGAACTGCTGGTTTCGGTCCGCGCCGCCCTCGCCGGCGCACCGGGCATCGCGCTCGGCAACGTCGTCGGCAGCAACATCGCCAACATTCTGCTCATTCTCGGCCTGCCCGCCCTGATCTATCCGATCGCATGCGCCGGCCGGATCGTGCCGCACAACATGCTGATCATGATGGCGGCAAGCGTCCTGCTGGTCGTTCTCTGCTTCGTCGGACCGCTCGGGTTCTGGCAAGGCATATTCCTCCTCGCACTTTTGACGGCCTACCTGGTCTATTCAGGCTGGGACGCGCGCATGAACCCGCACGAGCCCTCGCCACTCGTGGCAGATGTGCCGGACGACGCCTTCGCCCAGAGCGCGTCCTATGCACGCGAGCTGCCGCACGGAGACATACCGCCGCCTTTGCAGTCGCGCCGCGTTATTGCGCTCAAAATCGTCATAGGCATCGCCGGCCTGCCCCTCGGCGCCCGGCTGGTGGTCGATGGCGGCATCGACATCGCACAGGCATTCGGTGTTTCCGATGCGGTGATCGGCCTGTCTCTCATCGCAGTCGGCACGTCGCTGCCCGAATTGGCGACCTCGGTGATGGCCGTCTTCCGGCGCAACGACGAGATGGTGGTCGGCAACATCATCGGCAGCAACATCATGAACATCCTGGCCATTCTCGGCATCACGGCGCTGATCGCGCCACTGCCGATCGACCCGGACTTCCTGTCCTTCCACCTCTGGGTCATGCTGGGAGCCGCCGTCCTGCTGTTGCCCATGGCCATGACGGGACACAAGATCGGGCGCATTGCCGGCGCTGTCTTTCTGGTCTGCTATGGCGCCTATCTCTATGCGATGTTTGCGCTTGGACACATGGCGCCCGCACTTGAAAACGGGCTGAACGGATTCTGAGAGAACGATTGTGACGACAACCAAAGGCACCGCCCTCGTCACCGGCGCGGCGCGGCGCATCGGCCGCGCCATTGCCCTCGCATTGGCGGAAGACGGCTGGACCGTCGCCGTGCATCATCGCAGCGCGTCCGCCGAAGCCGCCGAAGTCGTGCGCGAAATCGAAGCGCGGAACGGCCGCGCCGCCGCCTTTGCAGCCGACCTCACCGATCTCCGCGAAATGCAAGGCCTCGTCGCGGCGATCACGGGTAAACTTGGGTCCCTGACGCTGCTGGTCAACAATGCCTCGCTTTTCGAAAAGGACGAGGCCGCAACGATGACGCCCGAAAGCTGGGCCGCCCATATGGACGCCAACCTGCGGGCGCCGGCCTTTCTGGCCCAGGCCTTCGCGGCGCAACTGCCCACAGGCGCGCAAGGCAACATCGTCAACATGATCGACCAGCGCGTCTGGGCGCCGACGCCGAAATTCCTTTCCTACACAATCAGCAAAATGGCGCTTTGGGATCTGACCCAGGTGCTGGCCCGCGCACTGGCGCCGGATATTCGCGTCAACGGCATCGGCCCCGGACCGGCAATGATCAATGCCCGCCAGTCGGAGGCCGATTTCGCACGGCAATGCGCCGCGACGATCCTGCAACGCGGAACCACGCCCGAAGAGATTTGCGCCGCAATCCGGTTTATCCTCTCCGCGCCCTCAATGACCGGCCAGATGATTACCCTTGACGGCGGCCAGCATCTCGCTTGGGAAACGCCCGACGTCGCCGGCATTCCCGAATAGAAGAACGACACATGAACCAGCCTGACAATGTGACCCGTCTGAAAATAGCCAGTGCCGCGGAAGCTACGCGGCACGTCTTCGTGCGGGACCTGCTGCTGGACGCGCATATCGGCGCCTTCCGCCACGAGGTCGGCGCCGCCCAGCCAATCCGCGTCAATGTCGACCTGACCGTCTCGGAGGCGGCCCATGGCGACGAATTGTCGAACGTCGTCTGCTACGCGACCGTCGTCGACCGGATCAAAACCATCGTCGCGGAGGGCCATCTCAACCTGGTCGAAACACTGGCCGAACGCATCGCCGGTTCCTGCCTGTCCGACGAGCGGGTGCGCGTGGCGCTGGTGCGCGTCGAAAAGCTGGCGGTGATTCCCGAAGCCTCGAGCGTGGGCGTCGAAATCGAGCGTATTCGCCCGCGCGGCTGACGCCAAAAGCGGCGTCCGAAAGCCGCAATAGAATCAACGCGTTGGGCATTTCAAACGCCGCACACGGAGGATTTGTGCACAGCAACGCACCCACCTCCCTGCGTCCGGCCGGATGGCGCGCCGAATT
The DNA here is from genome assembly GCF_019635935.1 of Parvibaculum sp. Taxonomy (NCBI): domain Bacteria; kingdom Pseudomonadati; phylum Pseudomonadota; class Alphaproteobacteria; order Hyphomicrobiales; family Parvibaculaceae; genus Parvibaculum; species Parvibaculum sp. The sequence continues at coordinate 1,015,394 of NZ_JAHBYN010000001.1, forward strand.
GGCCGGGGCGGTGGCGGCCATGAAATAGGTCAGAAAAACCCATACATTCCAATGTCTTAGCAAAGGCAGGGATTTGACCCGCTGTCACAAATCCTAATTATTACAAGACGTTGACAGTCCCGGGACCGGTCAGACCGGAAAGTTTCAACACACTTATCCACAGGCTGCGGCGGGCCGCGAAGGCGCCCGCAATGCTATACAAACCACAATGAACGACACCGAACGCAAATCTGCCGAAAAAACGGGCGTGGCGCTAATCGCCGCCAAAGTGCGTGTGCTGCCCGACAGTCCGGGCGTCTACCGCATGTATGACGGCGATGGCGAACTTCTCTATGTCGGCAAGGCGCGCAGCCTGAAGAAGCGTGTCGCCAGCTACACCAAGCTCGCCGGACAACCGAACCGCATCGCCCGGATGATCACGGCGACGGCACAGATGGAATTCATCACGACGGCGACCGAAACCGACGCGCTGTTGCTGGAAGCCAACCTGATCAAGCGGCTGAAGCCGCGCTACAACGTGCTGATGCGGGACGACAAGTCCTTCCCGCATATCCTGCTGACCGGCGATCACGAATTCCCCCAAGTGCTGAAACACCGTGGCGCCCGCGCCCGGCGCGGGGATTATTTCGGACCCTTCGCGAGCGCCGGCGCAGTCAATGCCACCCTCAACGCGCTGCAAAAGGCCTTCCTGCTGCGCTCATGCTCCGACAGCGTCTTCGAAAGCCGGACGCGGCCCTGCCTGCTGTTCCAGATCAAACGCTGCAGCGCGCCTTGCACGGGCGAGATTTCCGGCGAGGACTACGCCGAACTTGTTGCCGAAGCGCGCGACTTTCTGAAAGGCCGCAGCCGCAAGACGCAGGAACAGCTCGTGCGGCTGATGGACGAGGCCGCCGCCAGCCTCGACTACGAAGCCGCCACCGTCTACCGGGATCGTATTCGCGCGCTGACGCAGGTCCAGCAGCATCAGGGCATCAATCCGCAAACCGTGACCGAAGCCGACCTCTTCGCAGCCTGGGCGGAAGGCGGACAGACTTGCGTGCAGGTCTTTTTCATCCGCGCCGGTCAGAACTGGGGCAACCGGGCTTACTTCCCCCGTCACGACCGCGAATTGCCCACCGAAGAAGTGCTCGATGCCTTTCTCGCGCAATTCTACGAAGACCGGCAGCCACCCCGCATGGTCCTGTTGAGCCACGACACGCCCGGCAAGGCGCTGCTGGCCGAAGCACTGACGATCCGTGCGGGCCGCAAGGTCGCGGTCGGGGTGCCGCGCCGCGGCGAAAAGCGCGAGCTTGTCGACCATGCGCTGACCAATGCCCGCGAAGCCCTGGGACGCCGCCTCGCCGAAAGCTCGTCCCAGCGCAAGCTGCTCGAAGGCGTCGCCGAGGTGTTCGGGCTGGAGCAGACGCCCGAGCGCATCGAGGTCTACGACAACAGCCACATACAGGGCGCGAAGGCAGTAGGCGGCATGATCGTGGCCGGCCCCGAAGGCTTCATGAAGTCCCAGTACCGCAAATTCAACATCAAGAACGCCGACATGGCGGCCGGCGACGACTACGCGATGATGCGCGAGGTGCTGACGCGGCGTTTCACGCGGCTGCTGAAGGAGAACGACGGCGACAATGCCGACGACGGACCGCAGGAAACCCGGCCGGACGCCGTATGGCCCGATCTCATCCTGATCGACGGCGGCGCGGGACAGTTGAAGGTCGCGACCGAGGTGCTGGCCGAACTCGGCATCGACAGCGTGACGGCGGTCGGCGTCGCCAAGGGACCGGAACGCGACGCGGGCCGCGAACGCTTCTTCATGGCCGGCCGTCGCGACTTCATGCTCGAGCCGCGCAACCCGGTCCTCTACTACCTGCAGCGCCTGCGCGACGAAGCGCATCGTTTCGCCATTGGCAGCCACCGGGCGCGGCGCTCGAAGGCGATCGGCGTCAATCCGCTGGACGAGGTGCCCGGCGTCGGTCCGGGCCGCAAGCGTGCCTTGCTGAAACATTTCGGATCGGCGCGCGCCGTGGCCCGCGCCGGCCTCACCGACCTCGAATCGGTTGATGGCATCAGTACGGCCGTGGCACGCGCCGTCTATGATCATTTCCATGGGAATCCGGACGGCGCAGCTTGATATTCGCCCGCCGGTCGCGACATTCGCATCGGGAATGCTAGACTGCAGGCCCACGACATATGGACCCCGAAATGGCGACCAACCTGCCGAACCTGCTCACCTATTTCCGCATCGCGCTGGTGCCGGCGGTCGTTGCCTGCTTCTACATCCCCGGCGACGCCGGGCATTGGGCCGCGCTGTTTCTCTTCATCGTCGCCGGCCTCACCGATTTCTTCGACGGTTATCTGGCCCGCGCATGGGAGCAGCAGTCCAATCTCGGACGGATGCTCGACCCGATCGCCGACAAGCTGCTGGTCGCCGTCGTGCTGATCGCGTTGACCTGGCAGGACGTCATAGCGGGCTTCTCGCTCTGGGCGGCGATCATCATCCTCTGCCGGGAAATACTGGTCTCGGGCCTGCGCGAGTTCCTGGCGGAGCTGCGCGTCAGTGTACCTGTGACGCAACTTGCAAAATGGAAAACCGCGATCCAGATGGTGGCGCTCGGTTTCCTGCTCGGGGGCCCGGCTGCCGACAAGATCATGCCCGGCATCACCGAGATGGGCCTGACGCTGCTCTGGGCCGCCGCCATCCTGACGCTCTACACAGGCTACGACTATTTCCGGGCCGGCATCCACCACCTCACCGACGAAACGCCGAAGCGCCGCGAACCGCCGGCAGCGGCAAAGCCGACGGCCGAACAGGACGGACGGGCGTGAAGCTCCTCTATTTCGCATGGGTGAAACAGAAGACCGGCATGGGCGAGGAAGATGTCGTGCCGCCCGCCGGCACCGGCAACGTCCATGAACTGATCGCCTGGTTGAAAACGCGCGGTGAAGGATACGAAGCCGCTTTCGCCGATCTCGGCGTCATCCGCTGCGCCGTCGACCAGGAGCATGGCGACCTCGACACGCCGATTGCCGGCGCCTCCGAAGTCGCCTTCTTTCCGCCGGTGACGGGCGGCTGAGCAGATGATCCGTGTGCAGACCGATGATTTCGACATCGGCGCCGAAGTGGCGGCGCTGACGGAAGGCCGCACCGACATCGGCGCGGTCGTGACTTTCTCCGGACTGGTGCGCGATGCGAGCGGGGGCGCACCCGTCACGTCGATGGAACTCGAACACTATCCCGGCATGACCGAAAAAGAGCTCTCCCGCATCGAGGCGGAAGCCCATGAGCGCTGGCCGCTTCAGGCGACGCTGATCGTGCATCGCGTCGGCAGGCTGGCGCCCGGCGACAATATCGTCCTCGTCGTCGCCGCCTCGGCCCATCGCGAGGCCGCCTTCGAGGCCGCGTCCTTTCTGATGGACTATCTGAAGACCCGCGCCCCCTTCTGGAAACGGGAAGAAGGCCAGGGCGAGGCGCATTGGGTGGACGCCCGCGAGAGCGACGACAAGGCCGCAACGCGCTGGAAGCGCTAGCGCGCCGCATTTTCGCCACGACTATTGCGCGAACGCCGCGTTACCCGCAGCCGGCCGGCGGCCTAGAACGGGTCTATCCCGAAACATCGCCGGACTAGGCCCATGACCCAAGATCAAAACACCCTCGCCCCACCCGAAGGCTTCTCCCGCCATTTCCGCCGAAGCCCCCTCACCGATCCCTGGGAGCCGCTCTACTCGCGAAACACCGGCGACGCGATCTTTTTCGGCCTGCGCGTCGCCGCCCCGCACACCAATTCGCGCGGCTTCGCACATGGCGGGCTGATCTCGGCGCTGGCCGACAATGCGATGGGGCTTTCCTGCGGTCTGAAGCTCGAAAATACCCTCGGGCTGGTGACGGTCGGCCTCACGATCGACTTTCTGAGCACGGCGCGGATCGGGCAATGGCTCGAAGTGCGGCCCGAAGTTGTCAAGACCGGCGCGGCGCTCTCTTTCGCTCAATGCCGGGTGACGGCCGACGGCAAACCCTGCGCACGCGGTAACGCCACCTTCAGCATCGTGAAACGCTGAACAAAAAAGGGCGGCACGCGCCACCCTCTTTCAAACCGCGATGCGGAGGTTCAGGCCGTCGCGACCCGGGCCGCGACCTTCGGATTGACGGCCGCCATATAATCCTCGAAGAGCGTCGCGGAAATGACGCCCGGCGTAAAACGATGCGGGCCGATCTCGCCGACAGGCGTCACTTCGGCCGCCGTGCCGGTGATGAAGCACTCGCTGAACCCCGGCAGTTCGTCCGGCATGATGTGGCGTTCGACGATCTCGTAGCCGCGCGCCTTGGCGAGCGCGATCACGGTCTGCCGCGTAATGCCGTCGAGGAAACAGTCGGGCTTCGGCGTGTGGATAACGCCGTCCTTGACGAAAAAGATGTTGGCGCCCGTCGCCTCTGCGACATAGCCGCGATAGTCGTACATCAGCGCGTCCGCATAGCCCTTGTTCTCGGCCGCGTGCTTGGAAATCGTGCAGATCATGTAGAGGCCGGCAGCCTTCGCCATCGACGGCGCGGTCTCCGGCGACGGTCGCTTGTATTTCGCGATGTCGAGGCGAATGCCGACCTTGCGCTGCTCCGGATCGAAATAGGACGGCCACTCCCAGGCCGCGACGGCGAAGTTGATCCTGTTCTTCTGCGCACTGACGCCCATCATTTCGCTGCCCCGCCAGGCAACGGGACGGACATAGCCTTCGACAAGCTTCTGCGCCCGCAGCGCCGTGCGGCAGGCTTCGTCGATTTCCTCGACCGAATAGGGAATCTTGAACCCCAGAATATCGGCCGACTTGATCAGCCGCTCCGAATGCTCGCGCAGCTTGAAGATCTCGCCGCCATAGGCCCGGCAGCCCTCGAACACGCTGCTCGCATAATGCAGCCCGTGCGTCAGCACATGCACCTTGGCGTCCGCCCAGGGAACGAGCTCACCATTGAACCAGATGAAGCCGTCGCGTTTATCGAAAGGAATGTCTGCCATGACCTGGTTTCCTGGTGTTTCCGCGTCGCGTGGGCATTCGTCGTTGTCGATCTTGGCCCTGCCCCGCCCTCGCGGTCCCGTTTACCGGGATTTGCCGGAGACAGATTTACGCGGCAATCGTCTATTATAGTGGCCGGAAGATTCGAGGCTTCCAGCCTTGCGCTTATTCTGTCTCAAGCAGTCCGCAAGAGGTAGCACTCCGGCAAAAATATGTCAACATAGCTGACATAAAATGATGGCGAACGGAAAATCGATGGGAAAACCCCAGACAAAGCGCCCGCCCGCGCTGGAAGGCGACACCGCGGCTCCGGCTGGCGACGGCGCCCCGGACCATCTGACCGAGGCAATCGAGCTGCTTTTCTTCGCGTATCGCGATTTTATCAGCGACCCCGACGAAATCCTGATCGAATACGGCTTCGGCCGGGCCCATCACCGTGTGGTGCATTTTGTCGGCCGCAACCCCGGCATCACGGTCGCCGAGTTGCTGGACATCCTGCGCATCACCAAGCAGAGCCTTGCCCGCGTGCTGAAACAATTGATCGAACGCGGGTTCATCGAGCAGGAAACAGGAAAGCAGGACCGCCGCCAGCGTATGCTCTTCCTGACCGCCACAGGCCGCGAACTGGCGCAGCGCCTTGAGGCACCGCAGCGAACCCGCGTTGCCGCCGCTCTCGAAAAGGCGGGCCCCGGCGCAAGCGCGGCGTGGCGCACCGTCCTGCTGGCACTGGTGAACGAGGAAGACCGGCCGGAGGTCGAAACCCTGATCGCAAAGACGCCCGCGGGCTGAACGGGAAATACCGGGAAGGTTCAAGAGTGACGGCGGAAGCGACGACAGACGGCGAAACGAAAGCGGGCGACAAGCCGGGCCCCGCCGACGATGCGCCGCACATACTGGTCGTCGACGACGATCGGCGCATCCGCGAGCTGCTGAAACGCTACCTCGCCGACAACGGCTTTCGCGTGACCACGGCCGAGAATGCCGCGGAGGCGCGGACGCGGCTCGCCGGTCTGTCCTTCGATTTGCTGGTGCTCGACGTGATGATGCCCGGCGAAAGCGGCCTCGACCTGACGCGCGACCTGCGCCGCACCTCGACGGTGCCGATCCTGATGTTGACGGCGCGCGGCGAGGCCGGCGACCGCATCGACGGGCTGGAGCGCGGCGCCGACGACTATCTCGCCAAGCCCTTCGAGCCGCGCGAACTGATATTGCGTATCCGCACGATCCTGCGGCGCGCCCAGGCGCCGGGCACGGTGAAACATGACGAGATTTCCCTGGGCCCCTGCCGCTTCAATGTCACGCGCGGCGAATTGTGGAACGGCGACACGCAGATACGGTTGACGACGCGTGAAATTCAGCTGATGCGCATTTTTTCGGCCAACCCCCGCACGCCCCTGTCGCGACTGGACCTCTGCGACAATGAAGCGGCCGAACGCTCGATCGACGTCCAGATCAATCGGCTGCGGCGCAAACTCGAAAGCGATCCGAGAAATCCTGTATACCTCCAGACGGTGCGCGGCGAAGGCTACGCCCTGATGCCCGACTGACGGTGGCCGAAATGCAAACCGAGGTTCATGCGGATACGAAACCGGAGCGCGCGCGGGCGGCACCGGCGGCTTGGCGCCCGTTCCAGATAATGAAGAGACTGATGCCACGCGGCCTCTACGGGCGCTCGCTCATCATCATCGTTGCACCGATGGTGCTGCTGCAATTCGTCGTGACCTATGTTTTTCTGGAGCGTCACTGGCAGCTTGTGACGCAACGGCTATCGGCAAAGACCGTCGCCGAGATCGCCTTGATGCTCGCCGAGTTCAACGAAAATCCGACACCCCTGCAAGCGTCGCGGATCGCCGCGCGCGCCAACGCCCATCTGGGCCTGCCGATTGCATTCCTCGACGGCGAAGTGCTTCCCGAAACGCCGTCATCTACGGGAAGCCTGCTCGACAATTCGCTCAACGACGAATTGCGCCAGCGTATCGCGCGCCCCTTCTGGATCAACACCGCGCAATACTCCAAATATGTGGACATCCGCATCGCCTACAATGGCGGCGTCATGCGGATACTTACGCCGGCATCGCATGTCTATGCCTCGAACTGGCATATCTTTCTGGTCTGGATGTTCGGTACGTCCGTGGTGCTGATCATCGTCGCGATCGTCTTCCTGCGAAACCAGATCCGGCCGATCGAACGCCTCGCCGAAGCCGCAACATCCTTCGGCAAGGGCCGCGACGTGCCGAGCTATCGGCCGCAGGGCGCCGCCGAAGTCCGGAGCGCCGCACAGGCCTTCATGGACATGCATGCGCGCATAAAGCGCCAGATCGAACAGCGCACCGCGATGCTCGCCGGCGTCAGTCATGACCTGCGAACGCCGTTGACGCGCTTCAAGCTGCAACTTGCGATGCTCGGCGACGCACCCGAAATAGAGGAACTACGGGCCGACATTTCCGAGATGGAGCGTATGCTGGAGGACTACCTCGAATTTGCGCGCGGCCATCAGGGCGAAACCTCGGAAGAAACGGACCTCGCCGAACTCATCGAGGAAGTGCGCGCCGACGCGCAGCGCAAGGGTTACGAGTTGCGGCTCGATTTGCACGGCGACCTCGTGTTGCCGCTCCGGCGCCACGCCTTCAAGCGCTGCCTCACCAACATCGTGGACAATGCCTGCAAGCACGCGCCGCATGTCTGGATCACCGCGATCCACGGCACGGATGACGCGGGCGATGGCGGCGGCATCGACATATTGATCGACGACGACGGCGCCGGGATACCGGACGACCAGCTCGAAGAAGTCTTCCGTCCATTCTACCGGCTCGACGCGGCACGCAATCTGGAGGATGGCGGTTCCGGCCTCGGGCTGGCGATCGCCCGCGACATCGCCCGCGGCCATGGTGGCGATATCGTCCTGGCGCGCAGTCCGATGGGCGGTCTGCGCGCGATCATTCACGTCCCTGTTTGACGGAAGTTAGGTCAGCAATATTGACTTTATTTTGAAATGATCGTATAAATTCCGGCAGTTAGAAGTAACAAAATTACCAGAAGAGCTGCCGATGACACCGCCCGACATTGTCGTCCGCTGGAAGGCCGCGTGGGAAGGCCTCGACCCCGCGCGTATCGAAGGCCTGTACGCACCCGGCGCCACCCATATGAGTTCGGTCGTCGTCGAACGGATGAACCGCGCCGACGGCACTTTGCGCGGCCTTGCGGAAATACGCGCTTATGCCGAGGCGGCGGCCGGACGGCTCGCGAGATTCGAGGCCGACATCCTCCAGGTGATCGCGGATGAGGCAGACGGCGCCGGCCGCGCATCGGTCGAGTACTGGCGCGTCCTCAATGGCAATGAGGAAGGCCGCACACGCGCCGTCGAGATCATCGAATGGAGCGGCGGCAAGATCACGGCCTGCCGCGTCTTTCACTTCTGAAGGTTCAGGCCGCCGCTTCGCCCGCGCGACCGCCTCTTCCAAAGCTCTGCAAGCGTTCGAGAAACGCCTCCCCGCCCCGCAGCCGCCGGTCGAGCTCGGCCATCGTCTTCGCCTGATCGTCGCCGTCTTCAAGCCAGACGCGAAACGCAGCGCCCCAGACCAGCGCAATGCCGCGCACCCGCAAGCCGCCGCCCAACCCCGAACTGTCGATGCCCGCCGCTTCAAGCATCCAGCCCAGCGATTGCAGCATGGGCCGCACCAATCCCGCTGCCGCCACCGGGTCGCGCCGGAGGTCCCGTGCAATGTTTTTCAGCGCCGGCTTGTGCGGCGCCAATGCGTCGAAGCGCATCATCAGCACATCGAACAGCCGGTCCCGCGCCTCTTCGCCCGACAGATCCTCCGCCGACGCCGCCTTCAACACCGCGGCATCGATGCGCCGGCTGAAAGCCGCGAGGATTTCGTTTTTCGAGGCGAAGAGACCGGAAAGCACCGGCAGCCCGACCCGCGCCGATTTTGCGATGTCGGCCAGCGACAGGCCCGACCACCCGCGCGACGCCGCGAGCTTCAGCGCCGCATCGATGATCTTGTCTTCGGGGTCGCGTTTTGCCGCCATGTCTCGTTCCTCGAAACGCCTGAGCAACAAAGATAGGGCGTTGCAGCAGGTTTGACGAGACGGCGAAGACCTATTTGCCGAGTTCGCGCGCCCGGTCCCGCGCCGCCAGCGCCGCCCGCCGCATCAGCGGCGACAGCCCGCCCTCGCCCATCAGCACATCGAGCGCCGCCGCGGTCGTGCCCCCCGGCGAGGTGACGTTGGCGCGCAATGCCGAAACCGGCTCGGACGATCGGTGCAGCATTTCGCCGGAACCGCTCACCGTTTCGCGCGCCAGCTTCATCGCCAGCGCCGGATCGAGACCCAGCGCCTCCCCCGCCGCTGCGAGGCATTCGACCATGTAGAAGACATAGGCCGGACCGCTTCCCGAAATCGCCGTCACGGCGTCGATCTGGGCCTCACTCTCGACCCAGTCGACATTGCCGACGGCGGCAAGAAGCTGTTGCGCGATTTCGCGTTGCGCGGCCGTTACCCGCTCGTTGGCGCAGGCGACCGTAATGCCGCGCCCGATCGCCGACGGCGTGTTGGGCATGGCCCGGACCGCATGCAACTCGGCGCCCAGAAGTTCTTTCAGCCGGTGAAGGCTCGTGCCGGCGGCGATCGAGATGAACAGCGTTTCGGGATGCACCAGAAGCGCAAGCTCCGGCAGCACGTCGCCCATGGCTTGCGGCTTGACGGCAACGAGAACGACGGATGGCCGCGCCGCCGCGATATCGCGCACCGCCGCATTGAGCGCAATGCCCCTGGCCGCAACCAGTTCGGCGACGTCGGGCCCGGGTGCGGGATCGCGAACGAAAACCTGCGTGGCCAGGAGGCCCTTGTCGAGCCAACCCGAAAGCAGCGCACCGCCCATCTTGCCGGCACCCACCAAGACCAGCGGGCGCTCGAGAGAAAGTGTCATGGCTGAAACCGTCGTCTGAATGAAATCGCCGGAACCGGAAAGCCGTCAGGCGCGGCCTTGCGTCTCGAACATGGCTGCGGCAATCGCCTCCTCGGCCGATTTGCCCGCCCACATGACGAACTGCATTGCCGGATAATAGCGTTCGCACGCCTCGACCGCGAGCCGCAGCAGCGCTTCGCATTGCTCGGGCGTCGCCGCCGCACCGCCGCAAAGCAGCAGGCTGTTGCGAAACAGCACGACCCCGTCGTCGGACCAGATGTCGAAATGCCCGGACCAGAGCTGCTCGTTGATCAGGGTCAGGAGATGGCGAATGACCGGCCGCTTCTCGGGCGGCACACGCAGGTCGAGCGCACAGGCGACATGAAGCCCCGAAAGGTCGTCGCGCCAGTTGAGTGAAATCTGGTAGTCGCGCCAGTCGCCCGCCACGCAGATGTTCAGTTCATCCTCATGGCTGCGTTCGAAAAACCAGTCGCGGACGGAGGCCACCTGCTCAAGAAGATCGAGGGGATTGCCGTCGAATTCCGCAGTCTCGGCGACTGTGCCTTTCATTCGATCCCCCGCATCGGATGCAACTGAACAGGGCCGAAACCCCATATCTAGTAGGCGTCCTGCCCTTGAACACGATACCTAACCTGCATGATGCGTTGAGTCGGTGCAACCCTGCGGGACGGCCCCTTGGCCGAAATCGGGACAAAAGCTGTGGGAAACCCGAGGCCGCCGTCAGATGCCCTCGCCGCCGACATTGCCCGCGGGCGGCTTCGAGGGTTTGGATTTTTTGGCCGCGAGCGCCGCTTCAAGCGTCTCGATCCGTGCCTTGAGTGCCTCGTTCTCCTCACGCGCAAGTTGGGCCATGGCGCGCACCGCATCGAATTCCTCGCGGCCGACAAGGTCCATATCGGCGATCAGCCGCTCGGCCTGGGCGCGGATCAGCGTCTCGACCTCGGTGCGCATGCCTTGCGCGGCGCCGGCGGCATTTGTGAAAAGCCGTCCGAGTTCGTCGAGGATACGGTTCTGCGTCTGGGTCATGGGCGGCTCTCCGGTTGCGGCGTCGGCAAATGGAAGATAGCGCCTCGCGCCGCGAAAGCGAACCGGACCGAACGACGCGGGCCCTTCCTTGACATGATGAGGTCGGGGGGCAAACTAGCGCGCCATTGCCCCGAAGCGGGCCCCACACCGAGGCCGAGCCGCATGCCCTTCCCCGACATCGACCCGGTGCTGATCCAGATCGGCCCCTTCGCCATCCGCTGGTACGCGCTCGCCTACATTGCCGGTCTGATCCTCGGCTGGCGCTATGTCGTGGCGCTCGCGGAGACGCCGCGGCTCTGGCCCGGCAAGTCGCCCGTCACGAGGCTCGATGTCGACGATGCGCTTCTGTGGGCGGCGCTCGGCGTCATTCTCGGCGGCCGCCTCGGCTATGTGCTGGTCTACAATCCCGGATACTTCTTTCAGAACCCGCTCGAAATTCTCTATGTCTGGCAGGGCGGCATGAGCTTCCACGGCGGCGCTTTCGGCGTCCTCGTCGCAATGCTCTGGTTCGCCCGCAGACGGGGCATATCCGGCCTGACGATGATGGACATTGTCAGCGCCGCGGCGCCCATCGGCCTCTTCTTCGGCCGCATCGCCAACTTCATCAATGCCGAACTCTGGGGCCGCGTCACCGACGCGCCCTGGGGCGTGATCTTTCCGGGCGCCGGCCCCTTCCCGCGCCACCCGAGCCAGCTTTACGAAGCGGCGCTCGAAGGCATCGTCCTGTTCTTCGTCCTGCGCCTGCTGACCCATCGTTTCGGCATGCTGCAGAAACCTGGCGTCGTCATGGGCGGCTTCATCGTGGGGTATGGCGTCGCGCGCACCATCGTCGAGTTTTTCCGCGAACCCGACGCACAGATCGGTTTCCTCGCCGGCGATTGGCTGACCATGGGCATGATGCTGTCCATCCCGATGGCGTTGATCGGCGTCGCGATCGTTTGGAAATGCGCAAGCGCTCCGGCGCCGAAGCCGAAACGGAAATGACGGCGGACGCCACACCGCTCGCCCGCCACATCGCCCGGCTGATCGAGGAAACGGGGCCGATCCCGCTCTCCCACTACATGGCGCTGGCGCTCGGCCATCCCGAACACGGCTACTACATGACGCGCGATCCGCTGGGCGCGCGCGGCGATTTCACGACCGCGCCGGAAATCAGCCAGATGTTCGGCGAACTGATCGGCCTCTGGTTGGCCGACATATGGGCGACGCAAGGCGCGCCCGCGTCCTTCCTGCTTGCCGAACTCGGCCCCGGCCGCGGCACTTTGATGGCCGATGCATTGCGCGCCATGCGCGCCGCGCCCGGCATGACCGACGCGGCCGAAATTCACTTCGTCGAAACGAGCCCGGTGCTGCGCAAAGCGCAAAGGGAGCGCGTTCCGCGGGCGACATGGCACGAGCGCATCGACACCTTGCCCGCAGGACCACTCTTCCTGATCGCCAATGAGTTCTTCGACGCGCTGCCGATCGTCCAGTACCAGCGCACCGAACGCGGCTGGTGCGAGCGGTATGTGGGCATCGCGGAAGGCCGCCTCGCACCGGTGCTCGCGCCGGTGCCGCTTCCCGGCGAGACCGGCCTGCCGCCTGCCATGCGCGCCGCGCCCCTTGGCGCCATCGCCGAAATTTCACCGGCATCGGCGGCGATCGCGCAAGCCATCGCCACACGCATCGCCGCGCAGGGCGGCGCGGCCTTGATCGTCGACTACGGCCATGCGCGAAGCGCGCCCGGCGACACGCTGCAGGCGCTGCGCGGCCACCAATATGCCGACCCGTTCGCAGCACCCGGCGAGGCCGACCTGACGGCGCATGTCGATTTCGAAGCGCTGGCGAACGCCGTTCGTGCCGGTGGTGCGGCGGCGCATGGGCCCGTCGAACAAGGCGCGTTCCTGACGGCGCTCGGCATCGAGGCGCGCGCGGCAAACTTGCGCCGGCGCGCGACGGCGGCTCAGGCCCCCGACATCGATGCGGGCTTGCGACGGTTGACCGCGCCCGGCGAGATGGGCAGCTTGTTCAAGGTGCTGGGGATCGTGCCGCGCGGCACGCCCACGCCCGCCGGATTTGTGTGAGAGAGCCTCCATGCTGACCGCAAAGCCACTCGAAGTCGTCCCCCATGTCCGGCACGGATTTTTCACCCGCGAGGGTGGCGCGTCGAAAGGCATCTATGCGTCGCTGAATTGCGGGCTCGGCTCGAACGACGACAGGGAGGCGGTGCTGAAAAACCGGGCAAGCGTCGCCCGGTCGCTCGGCGTCGAGCCTGAAAGCCTCGTCACCGTCCACCAGATCCACAGCGCCGATGTGGTTGAGGTTGCGGCGCCATGGACATGGGAAGAGGCGCCGCAAGCCGACGCAATGGTGACCGCCGCATCCGGCATTGTGCTGGGCGTGCTGGCCGCCGATTGCGCGCCGGTTCTTTTCGCCGACAAGAAAGCCCGCGTCGTCGGCGCGGCCCATGCGGGATGGAAGGGTGCGCTGACCGGCATCATGGAGGCGACGATCGAAGCGATGGAGAAGCTCGGCGCCACGCGGGGCAACATCGCCGCCGCCATCGGCCCCTGCATCTCGCGTGAGGCCTATGAGGTCGGCGCCGAATTCCGGATGCGCTTCCTCGATGCCGATGCCGAAAACGCCAAATGGTTCGGCACGTCCGAAAAGCCCGGTCATTTCATGTTCGACCTGCCCGGATATGCCGAAGCGCGCCTTCACGCCGCCGACATCGGCGCGGTCGCGGTGCTCGGGCACTGCACCTATCGCGAGCGGGCGCGATTCTATTCCTATCGCCGCGCGACCCACCGGAACGAGCCCGATTACGGGCGGCAAATCTCCGCCATCGTGCTGCGCCCTGAATGAATGGCGGCCATCCGAATCGGACTAGACTAACGCCGAGGGCGCCCGCCGCCCGGGCGGGACACGAGAGGCTACCGGCGGTGCTGACAAATACGCGGCCAGAACTAGCGGAAAGCGCTCCGGGCTGGAAACAGACCGGCGCGCATCGCCTTCGCGTGGGCGCGGCCATCGCAATTTTCGCCATGGCGGCCTGTGCCGACGAGGCGGCATCGGACCGCAACGCACAGCGTGAAACCGACGCGACGGTCGCAAGCGCGGCCCCGTCCGCCGCGACCCCCGGCATTGCGATTGCGGCGCTGAGCGGCGTGCCCGACACGGAAGCGAATATTTTCGCCGCGCTGCTGAAGGAAGAAACCGCGAGACTTCGGTTGCCGGTCGCAATCGGCGGCGCCGGCACATACGAAGTGTCGGGCGCGATGGGCGCCGGCAAAAATGCCGACGGCGCCTATGTCGTGACCGTCATCGATGTGCACGACGCATCCGGCGAACGCGTGCATCGGGTCGTCAACGAGGAAACCCTGCCGCTTCGCGCCGAGGGCGGCGATCCATGGTCCAGTATCGGCCGGGCCGACTTGCGGCGCATCGCAAGCGACGCGGCCTCGAAACTTGCCGTCTGGTATTCAGGTCAAATCGAGGCGCAGGGCGGCATGCAGGCGGCGGGTGAAAACATCGACACCATCGTCACCGGCAGCATCGCGCCCGGCACGGCGCGGGCGCCGCTCCCGCAAACGAACAACCGCCTGCCTTTCAAGGTCATCGTCGGCGCAGCACCAGGCGACGGCAACCAGGCGCTTTCCCGCGCGCTCGACAGTGCGCTCGCGCGCCGGGTGCCGACGGCAACCTGGTTGCGGGACGACGGCTACAAGGTCGAGGGAAGCGTCGTCACCGCATCGCGCGCAGACGGCCGCACCGACGTTTCGATCCGCTGGGTCGTGACATCGGCCGAGGGCGAAACGCTGGGCGAGGTGAACCAGAAAAATGCGACCGACGCAGCGCAGATCGCCGGGCGCTGGGGCAAGCTCGCCGAGAGCGCCGCGGAGGCCGCCGCCGAGGGGGTGATGGCATTGCTGGCGCCGTCGCGCGGCCAATCCTGATTGCGCGAGAATGCCCTGAAAACAGGCAGTTTCGGGCCGGAAGTTTGCGTGTTTACAGGGTCGGGCCCCCTTGTTACAACGCGCTCGCGCCGTCACCGGCCTGTCACGTTTCCGGCAGGACCGTCGCGGCGATTTGAAGTTCAGGGGCGAAGCGCGGGGATCACGGCATGAAACTGGTCGCAGGCAATTCAAACCGGGCGCTTGCCGAAGCGATCGCCGCCTACCTCAACCTGCCACTTACAAAATCCGTCGTCCGACGCTTCGCGGACATGGAAATCTTCGTCGAAATCCAGGAGAACGTCCGCGGCGAAGACGTCTTCGTGATCCAGTCGACATCCTATCCCGCCAACGACCACCTGATGGAAACGTTGATCATCATGGATGCGCTCAGGCGCGCATCCGCACGGCGCATCACGGCGGTGATCCCTTATTTCGGCTATGCGCGGCAGGACCGCAAGCCCGGCGCGCGCACACCGATCTCGGCCAAGCTCGTCGCCAATCTGGTGACGACGGCCGGCGCCGACCGCGTGCTGACGCTCGACCTCCATGCGGGGCAGATACAGGGCTTCTTCGACATTCCGACCGACAATCTTTTCGCCGCGCCCGTTCTGACACGCGACATCGAGCAGCACTATGCGGCCAACGGCAATGTAATGATCGTCTCGCCGGATGTCGGCGGCGTGGTGCGCGCCCGCGCCATCGCCAAACGCATCGGCGCCGACCTCGCCATCGTCGACAAGCGCCGCGAACGCGCCGGCGAATCCGAAGTGATGAACATTATCGGCGACGTCAAAGGCCGCTCCTGCATCCTGGTCGACGACATCGTCGATAGCGCCGGCACCCTCTGCAACGCGGCCGACGCGCTGCTCAAGGCGGGCGCCACCGAAGTCTCCGCCTATGTCACCCATGGCGTTCTTTCCGGCGGCGCCGTCGCCCGCGTCTCGGCTTCGCAATTGAAGGAACTGGTCATCACGGATTCGATCCAGGCGACGGAAGCCGTCCGCGTCAGCCACAACATCCGCGTCGTGACGATCGCCCCGCTGATCGGCGAGGCCATGCGCCGGACCGCCGAGGAACGCTCGGTTTCGAGCCTGTTCGACTGACGGCAAGGCCTCCGGCGCCCCACCCCGCCCCGGTTGAGTTTTGCCCGATTGGCGGCTATAAGGCCCGCAATCCCGCACTTCCACACCCCTGGAGGAGACTTGCGGGTCATCGAATGGGCCCTTAAGGCCCTGTTTTTATTGGAGATTTTGTCATGGCCGAGACCCAGATTCTCGCTGCCGAGACGCGCGAGAAAGGCAGCAAGGGGGCTGTCCGCTCGCTCCGTCGCGAAGGCCGCGTTCCCGCCGTCATCTATGGCGACAAGAAGTCGCCCGAACTGATCGCCGTCAGCTACAAGGACGTGACGACGCTCTACCAGACCGGCACCTTCATGAGCCATGTGCTCGACGTCGACATCAACGGCAAGAAGGAACGCGTGATCCCGCGCGACGTGCAGTTCGAACCGGTGCGCGACTTCATCATTCATGTCGACTTCCTGCGCCTCGGCAAGAACGCGACCGTCACCGTCGACGTGCCCGTGCACTTCCACAACCACGAAGCTTCGCCCGGCCTGAAAGCCGGCGGTGTACTGAACATCGTGCGCCACGAGGTCGAACTGATCTGCCCGGCCGACGCGATCCCCGAGCAGCTCGACATCGACCTCACCGGCTACGAGATGGGAACTTCGATTCATATTTCGGCCGTCAAGCTGGCGTCGAATGTGAAGCCGACCATTACCGACCGCGACTTCACCATCGCGACCATCGCCGCGCCGGCCGCCGTGGTTTCGGCCGAGGCGAGCGCCGAAGCGGCACCTGCCGAAGCGGAGAAGACGGACGAGGAGAAGTCTTCCGACAAGGAAGACTGATCCGCGTGGCCTGAAAGGAGCCGGCGATGATCCTGCTCGTCGGTCTCGGAAATCCGGGCGAGAAATACGCCCGCAACCGCCACAACATCGGTTTCATGGCGGCGGACGAGATCGTTCGCCGCCATTCCTTTGCCGCGCCGCGCGCGCGCTTTCAGGGGCTCGTCTCGGAAGGTACGCTCGATGGCGAAAAGGCCATCGTGCTGAAACCGACGACCTACATGAACGAGAGCGGGCGCGCCGTCGGCGAGGCGATGCGCTTCTACAAGATCGAGCCCGCCGACGTGATCGTCTTCCACGACGAACTCGACCTCGCGCCGGCGAAGCTGCGCATCAAGACCGGCGGCGGAACGGCGGGCCACAACGGCATCCGCTCGATCGCCGCACATATCGGTCCCGACTTCCGCCGTGTACGGATCGGTATCGGTCATCCGGGTGAGAAGGAGCGCGTGCTGGGCGCGGTGCTGGGCGACTTCTCGAAGGCCGAAATAAAGGACTGGGTGGAGCCGCTGATCGACGCGATTGCGGATGCCGCGCCGCTGCTGGCCGAAGGCAAGGACGCCACATTCGCCAACAAGGTGCATCTGGCGCTCAACCCCGAACCGCCGAAGACGAAGAAGATCGACAAGACAAAGAACGGAGATGCGTGAGCCATGGGTTTCCAATGCGGCATTGTCGGACTGCCGAATGTCGGCAAATCGACGCTTTTCAACGCGCTGACGCAGACCGCCGCCGCGCAGGCCGCGAACTATCCCTTCTGCACCATCGAACCGAATGTCGGCGAAGTGGCGGTGCCCGATGCGCGGCTCGACGAACTGGCGCGCATTGCGAAGAGCAAGGAAATCATCCCGACACGGCTGACCTTCGTCGATATCGCAGGCCTCGTGAAAGGCGCGTCGAAAGGCGAAGGCCTCGGCAACCAGTTTCTCGCAACAATCCGCGAGGTGGACGCGGTCGCCTATGTGCTGCGCTGCTTTGTCGACGACGACATCACCCATGTCGAGAACCGCATCGACCCGCTGGCCGACGCCGAAATCGTCGAGACGGAATTGATGCTCGCCGATCTCGACAGCCTCGAAAAGCGCGCGGCGGCTGCCGAAAAAAAGGCGAAGGCCGGCGACAAGGAAGCCAAACAGCTTTTCGATCTGATGCATGTGGCGCTTGAACTTCTGCGCGAGGGCAAGCCGGCGCGGATCGCGACGGCGCAGGGGAAAATCTCCGCCGAGGACATGAAGGCCTGGGAGGGGCTCAACCTGCTGACCTCGAAGCCGGTGCTCTATGTCTGCAACGTGGAAGAGGCTTCGGCCGCGACCGGCAACGAACACTCGAAGGCGGTCGAAACGCGCGCCAAGGCCGAAGGCGCGCAATCGGTCGTCATCTCGGCGCGTATCGAGGAAGAGATCGCGCAACTGCCGGCCGAGGACCGCAAGGAATATCTCGAAACGCTGGGCCTCGCCGAGCCGGGCCTCGCGCGTCTGATCCGCTCCGGCTATGCACTTCTCGATCTCATCACCTATTTTACGGTGGGACCGAAAGAAACGCGCGCCTGGACGATCACGCGCGGCACACGCGCGCCCGCCGCCGCCGGCGTCATCCACACCGACTTCGAAAAGGGCTTCATCCGTGCAGAGACGATTGCCTATGAGGACTATGTGAAGCTTGGCGGCGAACAGGGCGCGAAGGATGCCGGCAAGATGCGTCTGGAAGGCAAGGAATATGTGGTGCAGGACGGCGATGTGATGCATTTCCGGTTTGCCAATTGAGGAGCGGAAACGCCATCCGATCACACCTCCGGCGGCCGGGGATAACCCGGTTTGTGACAGTCGAAAACGGCAGAAAAAACCCTCACTGTCACTGAACTGTCAAAACACTGTCACAAACGGGATTTCGGGCGCCGCGAAAAAAGTAATCCCCGGTTTCGGACGGCGGCGAAAACGCCACGGCGGCGATTCGGAGACGGGGAAAATAATTTATCCCCGGTTTTGCGAGAGGCGCACAGAACGATGACCCAACCGAAATACTACTGGGAGGACTTCCGCCTCGGCGAGACGGTGGAGTTCGGCCGGAAGCTGGTGACGAAGGAGGAGATCGTCGAATTCGCGTCCGAGTTCGACGCGCAACCCTTCCATCTCGACGAGGAAGCGGCGAAGGCCTCGATCCTGGGCGGGCTCTGCGCGAGCGGATGGCACACTTGCGCAATGCTGATGCGGATGATGTGCGACGGCTACATCCTCGAAAGCGCCTCGATGGGCGCGCCGGGCGTCGACGAAGTGCGCTGGAAGAAGCCGGTCTATGTGGGCGATGTGCTCCGTGTACGGCGCACCTGCACCGAACGACGCGCCTCGAAAAGCCGCCCGGAAATGGGCCTGACGAAATTCCTGATCGAAATGCTGAACCAGAAGGACGAGGTGGTGCTGACCTCGCTCGGCTGGGCGATGTACGGACGCCGCCATCCCGGCGCCCCGGCGGAGGAATAGGCATGCCCTGGTTCGAAGACATCGAGATCGGCGCGCATACGGAACTCGGACCCTACACCTTCACCGAGGAAGAAATCATCCGCTTCGCGGCCAAATACGATCCGCAATATTTCCATATCGACGCGGAAGCGGCGAAAGCCGGCCCCTTTGGCGGGCTGACGGCGAGCGGCTGGCACACGACCGCCACCTGGATGAAAATGATGATCCGTTCACGGACGGGCCGCGACGATCCGCCCGACGAGACGGGGCGCAAGCCCGCTGGCGGCCCCTCGCCCGGTTTTCTCGACATGAAATGGCCGGCCCCGGTGCGCCCGGGCGACACGATCACATATTCGTCAACGGTGATCGAGAAAATCGAAATGAAATCGCGGCCACAATGGGGCATCATCCGGAGCCGAAACATCGGCATCAACCAGCATGGGCAAACGGTGCTCGAATTTACCGGACAGGGCATGATCGAGCGCCGCAATCCGGGCTGACAAGAAACGCAAAAGGGAGGAAGCGATGGCACGCAAGGGAAACATGATCACGCTGACAAGCGGCGACGGCGCGGAAATTCTCTGCTACCACGCAAAGGCCGAAGGCGCGCGCAAAGGCGGGCTCGTCCTCATCATGGAAATCTTCGGCGTCACCGCGCATATCAAGGATCTCTGCGACGACTATGCGGCGCGCGGCTATGACGTGCTGTCGCCGCAGCTCTATGACCGGCAGGTGAAGGATTTCCAGGCGACCTATGCCCAGGAAGACATCCAGAAGTCGCTGGAGCTGCGCGCCGCCAATCCTTACGAGAACACCGTGCTCGACGCGCAGATGTGCATCGACAAATTGCGCGCCGACGGCAACGCGAAGGTCTTCATCACCGGCTATTGCTATGGCGGCACGGTGAGCTGGGTCGCGGCTTGCCGCGCCGAGGGGCTCGACGCCGCCTCGTGCTACTACGGCGGCGCGATCAAGGACTATATCGGCGAGACGCCGAAATGCCCGACGATTTGCCATTTCGGCGAGAAGGACAAGGGCATCCCGATGGAAGACGTGCGCCGCATCGAGGCCGCGCATCCGGAAGTGAAGGTCTATGTCTACGACGCCGACCACGGCTTCAATTCCGACCGCCGCAACAACTACGACAAGGCGTCGGCCGAACTGGCGCTGAAGCGGACGCTGGCGCTGTTTGACGGGGCGTGAGGGGGCGTTCCACCCGCTGTTGTCACCCCGGCGCAAGCCGGGGCCCACTCGCGGCGCCTCTTGCCGCAGGGCTCAATATTGTGCGTCGGCGCCGGCGCAGCGCTCAATCGCCCTTGCTGAGGGAACCAATGGGCCCCGGCCTTCGCCGGGATGACATCCTTGGGTTTGGCAGGCACATGAGAAATTCGTCATTGCGAGCGTAGCGAAGCAACCCAGAAGCGACAGACTCTGCATTTGCCGCTTCTGGGTTGCTTCGTCGCTAGCGCTCCTCGCAATGACGATCGGGAGCGGAAAGGAATTCGCCCCGCCCCACCCTACCCGCGCCGCTCCGGATAAAGCCCCAGCAAGCCCTCGCGGCTCGCCGCGCAGAGGCCGCGTTCGGTGACGAGGCCGGTGATGAGCCGTGCCGGCGTCACGTCGAAGCCATAGTTCAATGCGGCGCTGCCGGGGGCTGAAATTTCGACGGTGACGATTTCGCCGTTTTCCGCGCGGCCGGTCACATGCGTGATCTCGCGCGCGTCGCGTTCCTCGATCGGGATTTGCGCGATGCCGTCGGTCAGCGACCAGTCGATGGTGGTATGCGGCAGCGCGACATAGAAGGGGATGCCGCTGGCATCCGCCGCGAGCGCCTTCAAATAGGTGCCGATCTTGTTGGCGACGTCGCCGGTTGCGGTCGTGCGGTCGGTGCCGGTGATGCACATATCGACATGGCCATGCTGCATCAGATGGCCGCCGGCATTGTCGGCGATGATCGTGTGCGGCACGCCGTGGCCGCCAAGCTCGAAGGCGGTGAGCGCCGCGCCCTGGTTCCGCGGCCGCGTTTCATCGACCCAGACATGAACCGGAATGCCGGCATCATGCGCCATGTAGATGGGCGCCAGCGCCGTGCCCCAATCGACGCAGCCGAGCCAGCCGGCATTGCAATGGGTGAGGATGTTGACCGGGCGGCCGGGCTTTGCCTCCGCGATGCCGCGAACGATCGATAACCCGTGAACGCCGATCATGCGGCAGGTTTCGACATCGGCGTCGCAAAGCGCCGCGGCGCGGGCAAAGGCCGCCTCGGCGCGGGCCTGCGTGCCAATGGGAAGCACGGCGGCGCGCATTTCGGCAATCGCCCAATGGAGATTGACGGCGGTCGGCCGCGTCGCGCCCAGAAGCGCACAAGCCGCGTCGAGCGCAGCGTCGGACGGGTCGGCCAGGAGCGCGAGGCAGATGCCATAAGCGGCGGTGGCGCCGATCAGCGGCGCGCCGCGCACATTCATGTCGCGGATCGCGCGCGCGCAATCTTCCGCCGTTTCGAGACGGAGGGTCGTAAATTCATGCGGCAGCTTCGTCTGGTCGATGATTTCGACCGCGCGGCCGTCATCGGCAAGCCAGATGGTGCGGTAGTGCGTGCCGTCGATCTTCATGGCGGCCCTCCGGTGTGTCGCGCGGGGTCAATGGCCTTCATAAGCGCAGAGCGACAGAACCTCGATGTCGAAGGCTTCGAGCCGCCCGCGCCCGCCAAGCTCCGGCAGTTCGATGACGAAACTCGCCGCCGCGACATTGCCGCCGGCGCGGCCGATCAGCTTGACGGCGGCTTCCGCCGTGCCGCCGGTGGCGATCAAATCGTCGATCAGCAACACGCGCTCGCCGTCCTTGATGGCGTCGATATGGATTTCGACCGTATCGGTGCCGTATTCAAGGTCGTAGTCCTGTCCGATCGAGGTGAAGGGCAATTTTCCCTTCTTGCGCACCGGCACGAAACCGAGGCCGAGCCGGTGGGCGACCGCGCCGCCGAGAATGAAACCGCGCGCCTCGATGCCGGCGACGATGTCGAACTTCGCTCCGTCATGCAGCGCCACCAGCGCATCGACCGCGCCGGAAAACCCGGCGGGATCGCCCAAGAGCGTCGTGATGTCGCGAAACTGGATGCCCGGCTTCGGATAATCCGGGATCGTGCGGATAAATTCCTTGATGTTCATGTGTCGGCCCTCACCCCTTGAGCACGCGGCCGGCGACCGCATCGAGTTTTTTGACGAGCGCCGGATCGCGTTTGTCGGGCGCGGTAATCAGCGCGGTGTCGAGCACGCGGTCGAGGCCCTGCGGCGAGGGCTGGCGCTCGGGCCCGAAGCTTTCGGCAACGGCGCGGATGACGGCGCGGGCGTGACCGGCGTTTTCCTCCAGCACGCGCACGACATCGGCAACCTCGACATGGGCATGATCCGGGTGCCAGCAATCGTAATCCGTCACCATCGCAACCGTCGCGTAGCAGATCTCGGCCTCGCGGGCGAGCTTCGCCTCCGGCATGTTGGTCATGCCGATCACCGAGCAGCCCCAGGAGCGGTAGAGATTGCTTTCGGCGAGCGTCGAGAATTGAGGGCCTTCCATGACCATGTAGGTGCCGCCGCGCGTGTGGGCGATGTCGTGGCGCTTGCAGGCGGCCTCAATGTGGTCGCCGAGGCGCGGGCAGACCGGCTGCGCCATCGAGACATGGGCGACGAAACCCTCGCCGAAGAAACTTTTCTCGCGCGCGAAGCTGCGGTCGATGAACTGGTCGACAATGACGAAATGGCCGGGCGGCAATTCCTCTTTCAGCGAACCGACCGCCGAGACCGAAATGATGTCGGTGACGCCGGCGCGCTTCAACACGTCGATATTGGCGCGGTAGTTGATGGTGGTCGGCGAATGCGGATGGCCGCGGCCGTGGCGCGGCAGGAAGACCATTTCGACGGTCTTGCCCTCGCCCACCGGCAGCTCGCCGAAATGCAGTTCGTCGGAGGCTTCGCCCCAGGGCGAGGCGATGCGTTGCCAGCGCTCGTTGCGCAGCCCCGGAAACTCATAGACGCCGCTGCCGCCGATGACGCCGAGCACGGTTTTGGCCACTGGTCTCTCCCGCTTTTCTTACCGTCATGGCCCGGACAAGCCGGGCCATGACGACCGGAGGTTATGCGTCCCCATATAACAAACCAGCGCGGCGGCGCCATGAAAAAGGGCCCCCGAGGGAGCCCTTTTCCGTCAATTTCGTGTGACGCCTTTTCAGTGCTGGTCGGACCAGACCTTGCGCATCGCGAACCAGAGGAAGCCGCTCAGCAGCACCAGATAGATCATCACCTGGAAGCCGAGGCGGTGGCGCTGTTCGAGTTTGGGCTCGGCGGTCCACATCAGGAAATGGGTCACGTCCTTCGCCATCTGCTCGACGGTGTTGGGGGTGCCGTCTTCGTATTCGACCTGACCGTCGGAGAGCGGCCGCGGCATCGCCAGCACATGGCCGGGGAAGTAGGTGTTGTAGGAGAGGCCCGGCAGCAGTTCGAAGCCTTCCGGCGCGTCCGTGTAGCCGACCAGCAGCGAGTAGAGATAGTTGACGCCGTCCGGCCGCGCCTTGGCGATGACCGAGAGGTCGGGCGCCGCGGCGCCCATCGCGGCGGCGGCGGCCTGATCGTTGGGATAGGGCGACGGGAAGCGGTCCTTGGGCTCGCCCGGACGCTCGAACATGTCGCCGCGATCATCCGGCCCGTCGACAACGACGATGTCGGCGGCCAGCGCCTTGACCTGACCCTCGGTGAATTCGGGCCCGCCCGGCTCCATCAGGTTGCGGAAACGAACAAGTTCGGCCGAGTGGCAGGCGGCGCAGACTTCCTTGTAGACCTTGTAGCCGCGCCGCAGCGCGTCGCGGTCGTAGACGCCGAAGACGCCCTGGAACGACCAGTCGAGCTGGATCGGCTTGACGGCGTCGGCGGCCCCGGCCGGTGCGGCGAGCAGCGGCAGGCCGATGGCGGCGGCAGCCGCCAGCGCCAGAAGGCCGGTCTTGCGGGAGATGTCGATCATCTTGCTTTTCACTTTCGTCTCCCTCAGCTCTTGGCCGGTTCCGACCCGAGCACCGAAGCGGCGATACTTTCGGGCAGCGGTTTCGGCTTCTCGATCAGCCCCAACAGCGGGAAGAGAACGAGGAAGTGCAGGAAGTAATAGATGGTGAGGATGCGCGAGAGATCGGTGACGTCGAAGCCGCCATCGCCGACCGCGATCAGGATCTTGTCGGGCGACTGGCCGCCGCAATAGCCGAGCCCGATGCAGGCGACGACGAAAATCCAGAAGAACTGCTTGAAGAGCGGCCGGAAACGCGCCGAACGGACCTTCGACGTGTCGAGCCAGGGCAGCACGAACAGGATCGCGATGGCACCGAACATCAGCACCACGCCGCCGAGCTTGTCCGGCACCGCGCGCAGGATCGCGTAAAACGGCAGGAGATACCATTCCGGCACGATATGGGCCGGCGTCACCAGCGGATCGGCGACGATGTAGTTGTCGGGCTCGCCCAGCGCGTTGGGATTGAAGAAGACGAAGTAGGAAAAGAGGATCATGAAGATCGCAAGACCGAAGGCGTCCTTCATCGTCGCATAGGGCGTGAAGGCGACGGTGTCCTTCTTCGGATCCTTGACCTCGATGCCCGCCGGATTGTTCTGCCCCGTCACATGCAGCGCCCAGACGTGAAGGATCACGACGCCGGCGATCAGGAAGGGGAAGAGGTAGTGCAGCGAGAAGAAGCGGTTGAGCGTCGGATCGCCGACCGCGAAATCGCCCCAGAGCCAGGTGCGAAGCGCCTCGCCGACCAGCGGAATGGCGCCGAAGAGGTTGGTGATGACGGTCGCGCCCCAGAAGCTCATCTGGCCCCAGGGAAGCACGTAACCGAAGAAAGCGGTCGCCATCATCAGCAGGTAGATCAGCACGCCGAGAATCCACAGGACTTCGCGCGGCGCCTTGTAGGAGCCGTAATAGAGACCGCGGAACATGTGGATGTAGACGGCGATGAAGAACATCGAGGCGCCGTTCGAATGCACATAACGGATCAGCCAGCCGTAATTCACGTCGCGCATGATGTGCTCGACGCTGGCAAAGGCGAGTTCCGTCGTCGGGACATAATGCATGGCGAGCACGATGCCGGTGACGATCTGCACCGCGAGGCAGAAGCTCAGCACGGCGCCGAAGGTCCACCAGTAGTTGAGGTTCTTCGGCACCGGGTAATCGACGAAGCTGTCATTGACCAGCCGCATGATGGGCAGGCGTTCGTCCATCCAGCGCGAGAAGCCGTTGCCGGGAGTGTAGGTGCTTTGATGGCTCATCTTTTTATGCCCCTCAGCCGATCAGAATTCTGGAGTCGGACACGAACTCGTAAGGCGGCACCTCGAGATTGGTTGGCGCCGGGCCTTTGCGGATGCGGCCGGAGGTGTCGTAGACCGAACCATGGCAGGGGCAGAAATAACCGTCGAACTCGCCGCGATAGGAGAGCGGCACGCAACCCAGATGCGTGCAGACGCCGATGACGACGAGCCACTTCTTTTCAAGCTCGCCCGACGGGCCGGGGCGCACACGCGCGCTGTCGGCTTCCGGGTCGGGCAGCGCGGCCGTATCGACGGCATCGGCCGCCGCGATTTCCGCATCCGTGCGATGACGGATGAAGACCGGCTTGCCACGCCACTTGAACGTGCTTTCCTGGCCTTCGGGAATGTTGGAAATGTCGACTTCGATCGAAGCCAGCGCCAGAACCGAGGCATCGGGGTTCATCTGGTCGATCAGCGGCCAGACCGCGAAGGCCGCGCCAACGGCGGCAAATGATCCGGTCGCTACATAGAGAAAATCGCGCCTGGTCGGCTCGACCGCGTGGGTTTGTGCCACGGTTCAGGTCTCCTCGTTGAAGTGCGGCAACGGGGTGGAAGACACCCGTTGCGCGGGACGAAAGACCGACGAATCCCCTGCTTTCGCCCCATGCATTGCGTGGTTTTGTGGCATCCAATCGGGACATTGTCCAGCCCCGCCGCGCCTGTGGCAGGATGACGCATCGCCGCATGTCGAAATGACGCAAAGAGTGCCCGCCGGCGCCATGCGGCAGCCGCTTCACCACGCCACGGAAAGGCCCCCGATGCGCCTTGCGCTCTTTGAACCCGACATCCCCCAAAACGCCGGAACGCTGATCCGGCTCGGGGCCTGCCTCGGCGTCGCCGTCGACATCATCGAGCCCTGCGGCTTCCACTGGTCGGACCGCGACCTCAAACGCGCCAGCCTCGATTATGGCGCACTGGCCGACGTGACCCGGCATGCCTCCTGGGCCCATTTCGCGGCGGCGCGGCCCGCGGATTCGCGCCTTGTTCTGCTGACGACCAAAAGCCATAATAATTTTGTGGACTTTAGCTTCGCCGCCTCGGACATCCTGTTGCTGGGGCGGGAAAGCGCCGGTGTGCCGGACGATGTGCATGAGGCGGCGGATGCGCGCCTGACGATCCCGATGCGGGCCGGCGCCCGCTCGCTCAACGTGGCGCTTGCCGCCGCAATGGTGCTGGGCGAGGCGCTGCGGCAGACAAACGGCTTCACGGCGGCTAATAGAGAGGTGACCGAATGACAATGCTCCAGCGAAACGTGCCCGCCATGTCCGCGACCGACGACACCGAAAAGCAGAAGGCGCGCGCCGCGGCCTGGTTCCGCGAATTGCGCGACGCGATCTGCGCCGAATTCGAGAAGCTGGAAGACGAACTGACCGGTACGCTGTCGGACCGGCCCGCCGGGCGCTTCGTGCGCACGCCCTGGAAGCGCGGCGACGGCACACGAGATGAAGGAGGCGGCGAAATGTCGGTAATGACCGGCCGCGTCTTCGAAAAGGTCGGCGTCCACATTTCGACCGTGCATGGCGAATTTTCGGAAGACTTCCGCAAGCAGATGCAGGGCGCGGAGGAAGACCCGCGCTTCTGGGCGGGCGGCATCTCGCTGATTGCCCATATGCAGAACCCGCGCGTACCCGCCGTGCACATGAACACGCGCCATGTCGTGACGACAAAGGGCTGGTTCGGCGGCGGCGGCGACCTGACGCCGGTGCTCGATGTGCAGCGCCGCGACGACCACCCGGACACGATCGAATTTCACGCCGCCATGAAACGCGCCTGCGACAGGCACGACGCGGACTATTATCCGAAGTTCAAGAAGTGGTGCGACGAGTACTTTTTCCTGCCCCACCGCAACGAACCGCGCGGCACCGGCGGCATTTTCTACGATCACCTGAATTCAGGCGATTGGGAAAAGGATTTCGCCTTCACGCAGGATGTCGGCCGGGCCTTTCTCGACATCTATCCGCAGCTCGTCCGCCGCCACATGAACGAGACATGGAGCGAGGCCGAACGCGAGGAACAACTCGTGCGGCGCGGCCGCTATGTCGAATTCAACCTGCTCTACGACCGCGGCACGACTTTCGGGTTGAAGACCGGCGGAAATGTGAACGCGATCCTGTCGTCCATGCCGCCAACGGTGAAGTGGCCGTGAGGCGCTAGACCGCCTTCGAGTGCCGGGCCGCGCCCTGCCCCAGATATTTGTCGAAGACGGCGCAGACGGCGCGCACCAGCGGGCGGCCTTCTTCGGTCAGCATCACGCGGCGGCCGTCGCGCGTGACGATGCCGTCGGCTTCGAGCGGCGCGAGGCGGTCGAGCTCGCCGTCGAAACGGTCCGCCTCGACGTCATGCATCGACGCGATCTCGTCGAGGTCGACGCCCATGTCGCACATCAACCGTTCGATCACCGCGCGGCGAAGCCTGTCCTCGCGCGTCACCGCGATGCCGCGCGTCACCGGCAACCGGCCCTCGCGCACCGCTTCCTTGTAGCGGTCGATCGCCAGTTCGTTCGCGGCATAGCCTTGCGGCAAGGCGCCGATGGCCGACGCGCCGAGGCCGATCAGCACCGGCGCGGCATCCGTCGTATAGCCCTGGAAATTGCGGTGAAGCGCATGCGCCTCATGCGCCTTCGCCATTTCGTCATCCGGCAGCGCGAAGTGGTCGAGCCCGACGGCGACATAGCCATGCGCCGCAAGCCGCGCCGCCGCCGCCTCATATTGTTCCCAGCGTTCGGCGAGGCCGGGCAGCGCCGCTTCCGGAATGAGCCTTTGGTGCCGTTTCATCCAGGGCACATGCGCATAGCCGAACAGCGCGATGCGCGAGGGCCTGAGCGCCGCCGCCTTGTCGACCGTGTCGAGAAGGCTCGCCACCGTCTGATGGGGGAGCCCGTAGCAGAGATCCATGTTGATCGCCGAAATGCCCGCCGCGCGGAGCCAGCCGATGACGCGCGCCGTCACCTCATGCGGCTGGATGCGGTTGATCGCGCGCTGCACCCGTTCGTCGAAATCCTGAACGCCGATCGAGGCCCGCGTGACGCCGGCCCGCGCCATCGCCGCGACATAAGGTTCATCCGCCGTGCGCGGATCGAGCTCGACCGCGATCTCGGCATCGAGCGGGATGTTGTAGTATTCGCGCAGGACGGCCAGCGTGCGGCCGAAATCGCCGGGCGTCAGAAGCGTCGGGCTGCCGCCGCCGAAATGAATGTGGTCGATCTTCATGCGCGCCGGCAGGTGGCGCGACACGAGCCGCGCCTCGGCGAGCAGCGCGTCGAGATAATCGGCGACCGGCGCATATTTCTTCGTCGCCTTGGTGTGGCAGCCGCAGAACCAGCACATCTCGGCGCAATAGGCGATGTGGAGATAGAGCGACAGCGGCAGCGCCGGATCGAGACCGCCGAGCCAGCGCGCATAGACCGCACCGTCCACCGACGGCCCGAAATGCGGCGCCGTCGGATAGGAGGTGTAGCGCGGGACCCGAAGGTCGTATCGCTCGATGAAATCGCTGCGCATGGAAAAAGGCTAGGCGCCGCGCGGCGGCGCCCGCAATCGGCACAAATGCCGCAGCCGGGCGGCAGATGGTCGCGGGGGCCCTATTCCTCCTCGGCGATCACCGCCTTGAGCATCGGCTGCAGCGATCCCTTGGAGGCAAAGTCCCAGTCGCCGCCATAGCGAATGTCGTCGACCATCCAGCGCCCGTTGTCGGAGACGAGCACGACGCGGTCGGTCCATTGCACGGGCTCGTCCTCCGTGTCGTGCACCAGCATCACGTCGCAAACGACGGTGGCGGTGAGCGCCTCTTCATCGTCTTCGCATTTGCCGATCTCGTATCCCGTCGCGCCTTCGAACAGCGACGAGAAGATGTCGCCCTGCAGATAGGGCGGCTCGGAATTGTTGGTGCGCTCGGTGTGACGCCGCTCGGCCTCGGCGGCCTGCGCGAACAGGCTGTCGAGCGCCGGCGAGACGACGGGCCGGAGCCGCGTGCGGAGATCGCCTTCGGGCACACCGCCCGAACGCTCGCTCAGGCGAATGTCGTAGAACTTCGCCGCCACCTCGGCCGCACCGCGCTCGGCATCGCTGTCGCCGCATGCGGCGAGCGGTGTGGCAAGGCACAACGCCAGAACTGCGTTACGGATCATGGGTTCCCCTCCCCTGAAATCTGGCGACGTATTTCAGCCGCTAGCTGGCCATACGAAACCGCCGCCTCAAAGCGAAGATAAACAAAGCCAGCAAAACCGTGGACAGAATTCCGTCAATCACAAGCCAAATCTGGGTCAACAAGCAACTCGGTACCATTGCCACAGGCTGTCCCGGTGAGATCAGAGAGCCAAGCCATGAGATCGGTTGAAAGCCGACAATCACCGCTCGCAGCAGATCGCCTTTCCAATCAGTTCGATAAAGAAGGCTTTGCCAGCCAACGGCGTCTTTCGGCGAGCCGCCAATTTCAACTCCTGTCGCAAACAGTAGCGTGGCCGTCGCGATCCAAAGCAACCCCAACCAAATCAGAGGCCGCACCGGTGATGCACCATAGTCCGAAAATTCTTCATATAGAAAATTGAAAAACCAATTGAGCCCGCGCTCATCATCACGCTCAACCGCCAACTCCGCAGAATGAAAAATTGAAGCTGCAGGTCCATTTTGGAGCTGCGCCAGATGGTATCGCATATTTCGATAAGGCTGCGCTCCTTCAATTTGGAAACCGCGCCGTGTTCTGGGCAAAAAGACCTTGGAGAACACCACTGACCCCGTGAACGGATTATTTGCAACCGACCCCGGGCAATCGATGTCTCCAATTCCACCATCGCGATACGAGAAGTGCCGAATTGTCGACGGTGCAAGCGTCAAACGAGAAAGCCAGCTATTGGTGAAGAGTAAGTCGGTCTTTGCTCCGGCGTCCTTGCTCACCTCAACATGAAAGTCACGTATCGATGCGTTTTCAATCTCAACACTGGGCGAAAGATTTTGAACCCGAAGCTCAGAAAAGAATCCCTCTAGAAAATGTGCTGGGTGCGCCGTGGATAGATGTATGCTCTTTGCACTTTCAGTGGTAGCAGACCCATGGAACTTCCATGGCTTGCCGTCGCCACGGAGAAGATTGATGCGCATTTTGATTGGTCGAGGGTCTTTTAATGCATTGTCGATTAGCGCCTGCGCTTGCTCGCACGCATCAGGAGCAACAAACCCATCGCGCGTTTTTTCACTTAATCCGGCGTTGTCGAGTAAGTTATTTAGTTTAATGACATTGTAATTGGCTGGCCAGTCCGCAATGCGAAGACGTGCCAACATTACCGGCGGAGAATTGCCAAGATAGTTGGCTATTCTACGAAAAATCAACGTTCACCACCCTTAGTAAACCGTCGCCTGCACCACCGCCTTCAGCCGTTCGATGATCGAGAATTCGTCCTCGATAAAATCGGAATCGATCCACCATTCCTCGACTTCCGCGCGCACCCGGCCGATCTCCGGGCCTTCGGGGACGCCGGCGGCCTTGATCATGTCGCCGGTCAAGGCCAGCACAGGCCTTTCCCAGCTGTCGGCCATGGCGAGCAGCGCCCGCCATTGGAAGGCGTTGTGGCCGCGGCGGTCGCCGGCCCAGCCGAGCGAGACGCGATCCTTGAAAAGTTCGACGCCCATGCGGTAGAGCGCGCGGCGCATTTCGCGCATCGACATATAGCAGACGATCTTGGTCGGGTCGGTGAGCATGGCGGCAAGCCGGTCGCGTTCGCGGTTCGACAGCCGGAGCCGCGACGCCAGCGCCGACACACCCGCCGCATCGAGATCAAGCATCGAACCGAGACGCAGGATCGGATCGGCTTCAAGCCGGAACAATTGCGTCGTCTCGATCTCGACAAGCTTTTCGAAGCGGTCGAGCCGCGTTGCTTCCGGCAGCACGATCGTAAGAATGCCGGCCGCCGCCATCTGGCGGAAGGCGGCCGGGCCATCTTCGGCCGATGCGATCTTCAGCAATTCGTCGCGCACCCGCTCGCCGGAAAGCTGCTTGAGGCCGTCGCGTTCATCCGCACAGGCACGCAACGCCGCCGCGTCCGGCTCGCCCTTGCCGTAATGCGCATGGAAGCGGAAGAAGCGCAGGATGCGCAGGTAATCCTCGCGGATACGCTGATGCGCATCGCCGATGAACCGCACGCGCCGGGCCGCGATGTCGTCGGCGCCGCCCAGCGGATCGTGAACCGTGCCGTCGGCGTCGCAATAAAGCGCATTGATGGTGAAATCGCGGCGCCCGGCATCCGTCAGCCAGTCGCCGGTGAAGGCG
The DNA here is from genome assembly GCF_019635935.1 of Parvibaculum sp. Classification (NCBI taxonomy): domain Bacteria; kingdom Pseudomonadati; phylum Pseudomonadota; class Alphaproteobacteria; order Hyphomicrobiales; family Parvibaculaceae; genus Parvibaculum; species Parvibaculum sp. The sequence goes on from NZ_JAHBYN010000001.1 coordinate 1,047,241, forward strand.
ACATCGGCGCGGCGGCCGTCCGTCTTGACGTCAGCGCGCAGCGTGGTGATTTCGAAATGACGGCTCGGCGTGACGGCGGTGACGGTGCCGTGGTCGAGGCCGGTCGGCACGGTCTTGATGCCCCGGGCGGCGAGCAGCGCCATAACACGCTCCGGCGTTTCGGAAGTCGCAATGTCGATGTCGGAAACCGGCTCGCCCATCAGCGCGTTGCGCACCGCGCCGCCGACGATGCGCGCCGTGCCGCCATCGGCGCCGAGCGCGTCGAGCACGGCCTTCGTGTCGGCGGCGTTCAGCCATTCGGCACGCGCAAGTTTCCCGTTCGGCACTTTTTCGGCACTCATCCTGTTTCACTCCGGCGATTTTTATTCTGGCCGTCACATATAGGACGGGTGGCGGCGCCTGTCTGCCCTCGAACCCCGGTGGCTAGTCGCCATAGAGCCGGTCATACATGTTTTTCAACATTCCGGCGGTCGCGCCCCAGATGTAATGGCCATTATAGGGCATCGCGTAATATTCGCGCCGCCGCCCGCGCCAGACGGCGCTGTGGCGCTGGTGATTGGCCGGGTCCATCAGGAATTCGAGCGGTACCTCGAAGGCTTCTGCCACCTCATGCGGCGAGATCGTCAGGCTGAAACCCGGCGTGACGAAAGCCACCACCGGCAGGATGCGGAAGCCCGTGCCGGTCTCATAGGCGTCGAGATAGCCGGCAACCGTCACATGGGCGCGGGCGAGCCCGACCTCCTCTTCCGCCTCGCGCAAGGCGGCTTCGGCCGGCGTCTCGCCGGGATCGATCTTGCCGCCCGGAAACGCCACCTGGCCCGAATGGGTACCGAGATGCTCGGCCCGGCGCGTCAGCAGCACATGCGGCCCATGGGCATGTTCGATGACCGGCACCAGCACCGCGGCGGCGCGCAGGCTCGGCCGCTCCTCGGGCTCGACCCAGACATGGGCGTCCGGCGGGTTGAGATCGTGGTCGCCCCGCAGCCGCGGCACACCCTCAGGTGCCAGAAGCGCGGTCAGGGGCGGCGGCTCCCGGTCGGTGCGGGAAAGGATGCGGGTGCGGTAATGCTCCATGCGCAGGCGGCCTAGAACGCCATCTCCTCGGCCGGCATGAAGGGCCAGAAGGTGCCGCCGGACCAGACGCCGAACCAGCGCCGGCCCTCATGTTCCTCCTCGACGCCGAGCTCGACCAGATCGTAGAAGACGGCGCGGTTGATCAGCGCCTCGAGCCGCGCTCGCACATGAACATAAGGCGCCGGCTCGCCGGTTTCGGCGTCGATCACGAAGCGCATCGGGTGGTCGGGCCCGGCCGCCGTCTCGTCGCCGACATTGGTGGTGAAAGTGAGCTGCTGGTCGCGTCCCTCGCCCTCGACCTTCATCGCAACCGCGAGAAACGGTGCGTCGTCGACCGTGATGCCGACCTTTTCGACCGGCGTGACGAGATAGTATTTCCCGTCCTCGTCGTGCCTGAGCACGGTGGAGAACAGCCGCACCAGCCGCGCGCGGCCGATCGGCGTCCCCATGTAGTACCAGGTGCCGTCGCGCGCGATGCGCATGTCGAGATCGCCGCAAAAAGGCGGATTCCACAAGTGGACCGGCGGCAGCCCGCGGGCCTTTTGGCCTTCGGCCTCGGCAACGGCCAGCCCCTTCAACCCGCCCGGCGCGCCGCCGGCTTCGGATTTTTCGGGCTTGCCCGCGGTCTTTCCGGTCACGCCGGCCATATTTCTTCGGTCCTCCCGGTAACGTGAAGGCGATTTGCTGCCGCAAACCGGCGATTCCGGCCATATTATCGTCACGATGGCCCGCGCCAATGGCGCCCCGGCCATCGAGGCAAAATGCGGCACATACGGTATATGTAGGTCAATGCAGACACTCAGTGAAGCGGGCGGCAATGCCGTCGAGGAAATCGAAGCGACCGGGGCCCGGATCGCGGCGGCGCGCGAGGCCATCGGCGAGGTCATTTACGGTCAGGAACAGGTGATCGACCAGACGCTGGTGACGGTGCTGGCGGGCGGCCATGCGCTGCTCGTTGGCGTGCCGGGCCTTGCGAAGACGCTGCTCGTCCACACGATGGGCCAGGTGCTGGGCCTCGACGACAAGCGCGTGCAGTTCACGCCCGACCTGATGCCGGCCGACATTCTGGGCTCGGAAGTGCTGGAAGAGAGCGACCAGGGCCACAGAAGCTTCCGCTTCATCAAGGGTCCGGTCTTCTGCCAGTTGCTGATGGCCGACGAAATCAACCGCGCCTCTCCGCGCACCCAGTCGGCGCTGTTGCAGGCGATGCAGGAAAAGCAGGTGACGGTGGCCGGCCTCCGCTACGAGCTGCCGGCGCCCTTCCATGTGCTGGCGACGCAGAACCCGCTGGAGCAGGAAGGCACCTATCCGCTGCCCGAAGCCCAGCTCGACCGCTTCCTGATGCAGATCGATGTCGACTACCCGAACCTCGAGGCCGAGCGCCGCATGTTGCTGGCAACCACCGGCGAAAGCATGCCGACGGCGCGCGCCGCAATGACGGTGGAGGATTTGATGGCCGCGCAGCGTCTGGTGCGCCGCGTGCCGGTCGGCGAAAAGGTCGTCAACGCGATCCTCGAACTGGTGCGCTCGGCGCGTCCCGAGGAGGGCGCATCGAACGAAGTCGAACGCCATGTCGCCTGGGGCCCCGGCCCGCGCGCCAGCCAGGCGCTGATGCTGGCGGTGCGCGCCCGCGCGCTGATCGACGGCCGCTTCTCGCCCTCGATCGAGGACGTGACGGCGCTGGCCGCGCCCGTGCTGCGCCACCGCATGGCGCTCAATTTCTCGGCCCGCGCCGAAGGCGTCACCGTGTCGGGCGTGATCGACAGGCTCTGCCGCAACTTCGGCTGAATGTGAGTGAGAGCGATGCGCCTTCCCGGATCACCGGCTGCCCCTTCGGGCGCAACCGGCCTGCGCGAGCAGGCCGAGGCGCTGGCCGAAGTCATGCCGCCGCTGGTGACGGAAGCCGAACACGTCGCATCGACGGTCGCGCAGGGCGTTCACGGCCGCCGCCGCATCGGCATGGGCGAAACCTTCTGGCAGTTCCGCCGTTTTCGTGAAGGCGACACGGCCTCGTCCGTCGACTGGCGGCATTCGGCGCGCTCGACGCATCTTTTCGTGCGCGAGACCGAGCGCGAGGCGGCCGAAAGCGTCTGGATATGGCGCGACGGTTCGGCCTCGATGGACTACGCCTCCGATTTCGCGCCCTGCACCAAGAAAGACCGCGCCACCGTGCTGGCGCTGGCGCTTTCCTCGCTGCTGGTGCAAGGAGGCGAGAGCATCGCGCTGCTTGGCGGCGGCTTCGCACCGATGAACGGCCGCGCCGCGCAACGCCGCATGGCGCATGCGCTGCTCGACGCGCCGGAGGACAGCGAGGCAATGAAGTTCGAAAGCCTGCCGCCGCCCGAACACCTGCCGCGTTACGCGCAAGTGGTACTGATCGGCGACTTCCTGTCACCCGCCGACGACATCGTCGCGCGCATCAAGGGATACGCGGCCGAAGGCATTCGCGGTCATATCATCCAGGTGCTCGACCCGGCGGAAGAAGACCTGCCCTTTTCGGGCCGCACCGAATTCGAGGGCGTCGAGGAGGACATGCGGCTGATGGCCGGACGCGCGCAGAACCTGCGCGAAGCCTATCGCCAACGCCTCGACATTCACCGCGACCGCATCATGGACGTGGCGCGGCGCATCAACTTCACCTTTGCAACGCATCGCACCGACCGTGTGCCGCAGACGGCGCTGCTGGCGCTCTATAGTGCGCTTTCCGGCGCCATCGAGGCGCGCAAGCCGCCACGGCCGGGCGTCTGATCATGTTGCAGCTCGGCCCCCTCGCCTTCGCCGCCCCGTGGATGCTGCTCGGCCTTGCCGCGCTGCCGGCGATCTGGTGGCTGCTGCGCATTTCGCCGCCGCTCCCCAAACGCATCCGCTTCCCGGCGATCCGCCTGCTGGCAGGGCTGGCGCGCGAGGAGGAAACGCCGGCGCATACGCCGCTCTGGCTGCTGATCCTGCGCCTGACCATCGCCGCGCTGATCGTGCTGGCGCTGGCCGAACCGCTGTGGAACCCGGCGCCGCGCATCGCAGGGTCGGGCCCGCTGATGATCGTCGTCGATAATGGCTGGACCGCCGCCGCGCGCTGGGGCGACCGACGCGCCGCGATGGACGGCCTGATCGCCGATGCCGGACGCGGCGACCGCCCGGTCCTCGTCGTCGGCACCGCGCCCGCGCCCGGCGCACCCGAACTCAATTTCGAAGCCGCCGACGATGCGGCCGCGCGCGCCCGCGCCATGCAGCCGCAACCGATCGCCCCCGACAGGCCGGCGCTTGCGGCGCATCTTGAAAACGCGGCCACGCTTTCCGGCGGCGACATCCAGACCGTGTGGATTTCCGATGGCATCGAACACGGCGCGGCTGCGGCTTTTTCCCGCCGGCTCGCCGCGATTGCCGGCAATGGCGGGCTGACGCTGATCGAACCGGCATCGGATGCGCGGCCGCTGGCATTGCTGCCGCCGAAATCCGAAGGCGACACTTTCGCCGCGACGGTTGTTCGCACCGAAGGCGGCGAGGCGGCGGGCAGCGTCCGCGCCTTGAGCGAGGATGGCGGCACACTGGGCGAAGCGGCGTGGACCTTCGCGGCCGGCGACACGCAGGCCGTCGCCACCTTCGACCTGCCGCTCGAACTCAGGAACCGCATCGCGCGGCTTGAAATTTCCGGCGAGGCGTCGGCCGGCGCCGTGGTGCTGACCGACGAACGCTGGCGGCGGCGCAGCGTCGGCATCGTCTCCGGCGCATCGCTGGAAGAGGCGCAACCGCTGCTTTCCGACATCTATTATCTGCGCCGCGCCATCGCCCCCTTCGCCGAATTGCGTGACGCCAATACCGGCGACGAAGGCCGCATCGCGGCGCTGCTCGACGCGCCCTTGTCGGTGCTGGTGCTGGCCGATCTCGGCACGCTGTCGGGCGCCGACCATGAACGCGTCCGCCAATGGGTCGAGGCGGGCGGCATGCTGATCCGCTTTGCCGGTCCCCGCATGGCCGAGCAGAGCGACGACCTGGTGCCGGTGCCGCTCCGAAGCGGCGGACGGGCGCTTGGCGGCGCCTTGTCGTGGAGCGAACCGCAACGCCTCGCGCCTTTCGAGCCCGGCAGCCCCTTCGAAGGCCTCGACTTGCCGGCCGATGTGACCGTGACACGGCAGGTGCTGGCCGAGCCCGCGCCCGATCTCGCGGGCCGCACATGGGCGCGGTTGCAGGACGGCACGCCGCTGGTGACGGCCGCCAAACGCGGTAACGGTACCATCGTTCTCTTTCATGTGACCGCCAACAGCGACTGGTCGAACCTCGCGCTGTCCGGCCTCTTCGTCGAAATGCTTCGCCGCACCGTCGCGCTCTCGCAGGGCGTCGCGGCAAACGGCGATGCGGGACCGGCGGGCGCGCGCCGCGACAGCGAAATGCTGAGCCCGGTCGCGACGCTGGACGGCTTCGGACGGCTCAGCGCGCCGCCGGCAACCGCAACGGCGATTCCCGCGGCCGGCTTCGACGAAACCGTTCGCGGACCGCGCCACCCGCCCGGCCTTTACGGACCGGCAAATGCACCGCGCGCACTGAACCTTGCAACGCCCGCGCTGACCTTGACGCCGCTTGCCGACACGCCGGGCATCGCCGAACGCCGGGGCTTTTCCGGTAGCGCCGAAACGCGCCTCGCCGCGCTCGCCTTCGCACTGGCGCTGGCACTGGTGATCCTCGATACGGTGGCGGCGCTCTGGATGACGGGTCTTTTCGAAGCCGAGAAAATCCGCCGCCGCCGCTTCGCCGCGCGCGGCCTGCCGGTGCTGGCCGCCATGGTGCTGCTCCTGCCCGCAACCGGCGCCGACGCGCAGAACGCGATCGACGAATTCGCACTCACCGCCTCGCTCGAAACGCGGCTCGCCTACGTCATCACCGGCGACCGCGAAGCCGACGAGGTCAGCGCCGCCGGATTGTCGGGGCTCAGCCGCGTGTTGCGTACGCGCACCGCCTTCGAGCCGGCAGATCCGATGGGCGTCGACATCCTGCGCGACGAACTCGCCTTCTTCCCGATCCTCTATTGGCCGATGACGACCGGACAGGAAAGCCTGCCGCCCGAAGCGCTGGCGAAAATCGACGCCTATATGAAGAACGGCGGCACGATCCTGTTCGACACGCGCGATCAGGACCGCGCCATCGGCGGCATGGTGACGCCCGGGACGATGACGCTGCGCCGTCTGCTCGGCCAGCTCGACCTGCCCGCCATCGAGCCGGTGCCCGAGGATCATGTGCTGACGAAATCCTTCTATCTGATGCACAGTTTTCCCGGCCGCTGGGACGGCGGACAGATCTGGGTCGAAGCTGGCGGAAGCGACGCCGCCAATGCCAATGACGGCGTCTCGACCATCGTCGTCGGCTCCAACGACTACGCGGCCGCCTGGGCGCGCAACGAGGCGGGACGCCCGATCTATCCGGTCAGCCCCGGCGGCGAGCGGCAGCGCGAAATGGCCGACCGCTTCGGCGTCAACCTCGTGATGTATGCGCTGACCGGCAACTACAAATCCGATCAGGTGCATGTGCCGGCCCTTCTCGAACGTCTCGGACAGTAGGAGACACGAGGATGGCATGGAACATCGTCTTCGAACCGGTCGTACCGCTGCTGGCCATTGTGCTGCTGGCGCTGCCGGGTGTCGCGGCGCTCCTCTATGCGGCATGGCGCGGCGCGCGCGGTGCGCCGTTTCGTACCGCCGCGCTCGCCATCCTCGTGCTGGCGGTGCTGAACCCGACCATCCGGCAGGAAGACCGCGAAGCGGTGCCCGACATCGCCGCCATCGTGGTCGACCGCAGCCAGAGCCAGGACATCGGCAACCGTCCGGGCGAAACGGACGCCGCGCTTGCGATGCTTCAGGAACGCCTCGCGCGCACCGACGGCATCGAAACGCGCATCGTGCCCGTTGCGAGCAATCCGGGCGACGAGGAAGGCACGGCGCTTTTCGGGGCGCTCGAACGGGCGCTCGCCGACGTGCCGCGCGAACGCATCGCCGGCGCCATCTTCATCACCGACGGCCAGGTGCATGACGTACCGGAAAATGCCGCCGCGCTCGGCTTCGATGCGCCGGTTCATGCCCTGATCATCGGCCGCAAGGGCGAACGCGACCGCCGGCTGCATGTCGTGGAGGCGCCGCGCTTCGGCATTGTCGACGAACCGATGATGCTCTCCTTCCGCGTCGACGAGACGGCGGCCGGCGACGGCGTGACCGGCGAAACCGCGACCGTCTCGATTTCGGTCGACGGCAATCCCGAAATGACCGTCGAGGCCGTCATCGGCGAACGCACCGACGTTTCGCTGGCGCTGAAGCATGGCGGCCCCAATGTCATCGAAATCGACGTCGCCGAAGGGCCGGACGAACTGACGATGCTCAACAACCGCGCCGTCGTCGTCGCCAATGGCATTCGCGACCGCCTGCGCGTGCTGCTGGTGTCGGGCGAACCGCATCCGGGCGAGCGCACATGGCGCAACCTGTTGAAGGCCGATCCGTCGGTCGACCTCGTTCACTTCACGATTCTCCGTCCGCCCGAAAAGCAGGACGGCACGCCCATCGGCGAGTTGTCGCTGATCGCCTTCCCGACGCGCGAGCTCTTCGACGAAAAGCTCGATCAGTTCGACCTGATTATTTTCGACCGCTACAAGCGGCGCGGCGTGCTGCCGCTCGCCTATTTTCTGAACATCGTCGACTATGTCGAGAATGGCGGCGCCTTCCTTGCGGCGTCCGGTCCCGCATTTGCGTCGCCCTTTTCGATCTACCGCACACCGCTGGCCGCGATCCTGCCGGCGCAGCCTTCCGGCGAAACGACCATCGGCGGCTTCCGCCCGCAGATCACCGGGATCGGCGCGCGCCATCCGGTGACGGCGGGCCTGCCCGGCGGCGAAAGCGACCCGCCGGCCTGGGGGCGCTGGTTCCGCACCATCGATGTCGAGGTCGGTCAGGGCCGCATCGTGATGGAAACGCCGGACGCACGCCCGCTGATGGTGCTCGACCATGCGGGCAAGGGCCGCATCGCGCAATTGCTCTCCGATCACATCTGGCTCTGGTCGCGCGGCTATGAAGGCGGCGGTCCGCAGGCGGAGCTTCTGCGCCGCCTCGCCCATTGGCTGATGAAGGAACCCGATCTGGAGGAAGAAAAACTTTCCGCCGCCGTGCAGGGCGAAACGCTAACGATCGAGCGCCGCACGATGGACAACACGGCAATGCCCGCGCGCGTCGCATCGCCTTCCGGTGCGGTCAGCGAGGTTGCGCTGGAGGAAACCGCGCCCGGCCGCTTCGCCGCGTCGGTGCCGGCGCGCGAACTTGGCCTCTACCGCATTTCGCAGGGCGACCTCAACGTGGTCGCCGCCGCCGGGCCGCTCAACCCGCGCGAATTTGCCGATGTCCGCGCCACCGACAAGCACATGCAGCCGATCGTGCAGGCGACCGGCGGCGGCATCTGGTGGGCCGGCGCCGACGCCGCCGGCACGCCCGGCATCCGCACGGTGCGCCCCGGCCACGACGCGGCGGGCGACACCTGGCTTGGCCTCAGGCGCAACGAGAAATATCTGGTCCATGCGGTGCATCAGTCGCCGCTGCTGGTCGGCCCGCTGGCGCTCATCCTGATCCTCGGCACGCTGGCGCTGGCCTGGTGGCGCGAAGGGCGCTGACGTCCGATCCCCGCGTTTTGGCGCTTGCGGGCCGCGGCTTTAGCGCCTAGTTTCCCGATGTTATATTATCACATCCGTTGATCCCTGCGGGAGACGCCGGTGGCCGACCATCGCCATGAGCATGCCCACGCGCCGGAAAGCCGGCGGCGCGTCAGCGCCTTCGGCACGGGCCTTGCGGCGCGCCTCGCGGCCGCGGCGGGCGCGCTCGCCATCCTGTGGCTGGCGGTCCTTTGGGCGCTGGCGCGATGAGCCCCTTCGCAACTCCCCCCGCCATCGAAATCGAAGACCTGACGGTCGCCTATGACCGCGAGCCGGCGGTGCATCACCTGAACGGCAGTTTCGCGCCCGGCAGCCTGACCGCGATCGTGGGACCCAACGGCGCCGGCAAATCGACACTGCTGAAAACCATCGCCGGCCTGATCGCGCCCGACGAAGGCGCGGTGCACATGAACGGGCTGACGCGGCGCGGCGTCGCCTATCTGCCGCAGCTCGCCGAGATCGACCGCAGCTTTCCGATCGACGTCATCGACGCGGTGTCGCTGGGGCTCTGGACCGAAATCGGCCTCTTCGCCGCGATCACCGGCGGCCTGACCGCGCGCGCCGAGGCGGCGCTGGCCGCTGTCGGCCTCAAGGGCTTCGAAAACCGGCAAGTCGGCAGCCTGTCGGCCGGACAGTTCCAGCGCGTGCTTTTCGCGCGGCTGATGCTGCAGGATGCGGGCGTCATCCTGCTCGACGAACCTTTCGCCGCCATCGACGAACGCACCGCCGCCGACCTGATGGACCTCGTGCATCGCTGGCACGGCGAAGGCCGCACCGTGATCGCCGTGCTGCACGACATCGAGCGCGTGCGCGCGAGCTTCCCGAATACGTTGCTGCTGGCGCGCGAGCCGGTCGCCTGGGGCGCGGCGGCCGATGTGCTGACGCCGGAAAACCTGCATCGCGCGCGCTACATTTCCGACGGCTGGAGCGACGCGGCATGATGCTCTATGCGGCGCTGATCGAACCTTTCGTCGAATATGGCTTCATGCGCCGCGCGCTTGTCGCCTGCTTCGCGCTGGCGCTGGGCGCGGGGCCCGTCGGCACCTTTCTGGTGCTGCGCCGCATGAGCCTGATGGGCGACGCGATGGGTCATGCGATCCTGCCCGGCGCCGCCATCGCCTTTCTCGTCGCCGGTCTCTCGCTCTGGGCGATGAGCCTTGGCGGTTTCGTCGCCGGCCTGACGGTGGCGCTGCTTGCCGGCATCGTGTCGCGCGTCACGGCGCTCCGGGAAGACGCAAGCCTTGCGGGCTTCTACCTGATCAGCCTCGCGCTCGGCGTGTTGATCGTCTCGATGCGCGGCTCAAGCGTCGATCTGCTGCATGTGCTGTTCGGCACCATCCTCTCGGTCGATGACGGCGCGCTGCTGCTGGTCGCCGCGATCGCCAGCGTGACGCTGGTGACGCTGGCCTTGATCTACAGGCCGCTGGTGATCGAATGTTTCGACCCGGCCTTCCTGCGCGCCACAACGGGCGGCGGCACGCTCTGGCATTTCATTTTCCTGACGCTGGTGGTGCTGAACCTCGTCGCCGGTTTTCAGGCACTCGGCACGCTGATGGCGCTGGGGCTGATGATGCTGCCGGCCGCCGCCGCGCGCTTCTGGGCCGGCGCCGTCTGGTCGCTGGCCGCGCTTTCGGTCGCGATGGCCTTCACCTCCGGCCTGATCGGTCTGCTGATTTCCTACAATTTCAGCCTGCCGTCGGGGCCCTCGATCATCCTGACCGCCGGCGCCTTCTATGTCGGCTCCATCTTGTTCGGCACACGCGACAGCCTGCGCACGCGCTATTTCCCGCGCGCGCATTTCCACGAAGACTAAAAGGGAGGCGGACGATGAAAAGGTTTCTGGCGGGCCTCGCTCTCGCCCTGACCATCGGCGCGGCGCCCGCATCGGCCGAGCCGCTGAAGGTCGTGGCGAGCTTCAGCATTCTCGGCGACATGGTGGAACGCATCGCCGGCGACCGCATCGAACTGACGGTGCTGGTCGGACCGGGCGGCGACGCCCACAGTTTCGAACCCGGCCCCGCCCATGCAGCGGCGCTTGCCGATGCGAAGCTTCTGGTCGTCAACGGCCTCGGCTTCGAGCCCTGGATGGTGCGCCTCGCCGCCGCCGCGAAGAGCAAGGCGACCTATGCGGTTGCGAGCTTCGGCATCAACCCGCGCGAGATGGATGAAGACCACGCGCATGACCACGGACACGCGCACGATCACGGCCACAAGCACAGCCACGACAAGCAAGGCTATCCGTCCGTACCGCACGACTTCGACCCGCATGCCTGGCAGAATGCGGCAAACGGCGTGGTCTATGTGCGCAACATCGCCGATGCGCTGGCCAAGGTCGACCCGGCCAACGCCGATGCTTATGAAGAAAATGCGGCGGCCTATATCGCCGAACTGAAGGAACTCGACGCCTGGGTGCGCGCCGAGATCGGCAAGGTGCCGCCGGAAAGACGCAAGGTCATCACCACGCATGACGCTTTCGGCTATTTCGGCGATGCCTATGGCATCGAGTTTCACGCACCGCTCGGCATTTCCGGCGGCGCACAACCGAGCGCGCAGGCGCTGGCGCGGCTGATCGACCAGATCCGCGCCGAAAACATCAAGGCGCTCTTCATCGAAACCATGTCGGACGCGCGCATGATGGAAACCGTCTCGCGCGAGACCGGCGCCGAAATGGGCGGCGCGCTCTATTCCGATGCGCTCTCGCGCGCCGGTGGCGACGCGCCGACCTATATCGCGATGTTCCGTCACAACGTGCCGCTGCTGGTGGCGGCGATGCTGAAGGACTAGCGGGCGGCGGCCGCGGATCGCGGTTTCTCGATCGCACCCTTGACGCCGGTGAAGGCGCCGATGTCGAGCTCGCGATAGAGAAGCCGCGCCGGATCGACCGGGCCCGGCATGGTGAGCCGCCCCGGCGGCACCGGCCCGAAACCGACCCGCGCATAATAAGGCGCATCGCCGACAAGGATGACGAGCCGATGACCGAGGCGCTTGGCATCGGCGAGCCCCTTCTCCATCAGCTTGATGCCGCAGCCCTTGCCGCGCAGTTGCGGTTCGACGGCGAGCGGCCCGAGCATCAGCCCCGGCTTGCCGCCGATCAGGATCGGCCAGAAGCTCAAGGCGCCGACCATGCGGCGTTCGGCGCCCTCGCCCGCAAAGGCGACATAGCAAAGCTCCGGCGCCGGATGATTGCCCTCGCGCAAGCGTTGCGCGGCTTTCGCATAACGGCCGGGACCGAAGGAAAGGTCGAGCAGTGCTTCGATGGCAGGCCCGTGCTCGGGCCGCTCGGCTTCGATTTCAAACATCGGAGTTTCTTTCAAGGATTGGACGCGCAAACGGGAAGTGCCCGCCCGTTGCGTCGCCCGCCCTCGCGCTCAGGCGGGGAACGGACGGATCGCGCGGGCGCGCGGCAGGCCGGGAGCGCCACGGCTCCCTTCCTTCATTCGTCGTCGCTGCGTCGCGCCGCCTGTCATCCCGTCGATCCGTCTGAGGCCGCGCCCCGTGGGGCGCCAGCCGCTGCCTTGAAAGGACAGTCCGGTAGCACGGCCAATTCCTTGCGTAAAGCGCCTTCATGGGCGCGCAAGGCCGAAAAAGGCTGGAATGGCCGCTCGCCCTTGGCTAGCTTGCCCGCCAACAAGGACAACCGGACCGAGAGGGAACGTCATGGGAATTCTGGAAGGCAAGGTGGTGCTGGTCACAGGCGCCGCAGGCGGCATCGGCCGCGAATGCGCGCTGATCGCGGCCCAACAGGGCGCCAAGGTCGTGGTCAACGACCTCGGCGGCAGCGTCAAGGGCGGCGACGAGGGCAATGCCTCGGCCGCGCAAAAGACCGTCGACGAAATCAAGGCGGCGGGCGGCGAAGCGGTCGCCAATTCCGACAGCGTGTCGATGAAGTCGGGCGCCGAAAACATGATCGCCCAGGCGCTCGACACGTTCGGCGGCCTGCACTCGATCATCAGCCCCGCCGGCATTCTGCGCGACGGCATGTTCCACAAGATGCCCGACGAAGACTGGGACGCTGTCCTCGAAGTGCACCTGAAGGGCAGCTACAACATCACCCGCGCCGCCATCAATCATTTCCGCGAACAGCAGGAGGGCAACTTCGTTCTCTTCACCTCGACAAGCGGATTGATCGGCAATATCGGCCAGGCGAACTACGCCGCCGCCAAGATGGGCATTGCCGGTCTCTCGCGCATCATCGCGATGGAAGGCGCGTCGAAGAACGTCCGCTCCAACATCATCGCGCCCTTCGCATGGACGCGCATGATCGCCACCATTCCGGTGAAGGACGAGGCATCGGCCCAACGCGTCGAGCGCATGAAGAATGCGATGCGCGCCGAACAGGTCGGCAATTTCGCCGTGGCGCTGGCCGCGCCCTCATGCACGACGAACGGTCAGATCTTCTCCGTGCGCGGCAACGAGATCGTGCTCTTCTCGCAGCCCCGGCCCGTCAAGAGCGTCGCCCGCATCGACGGCTGGACGCCGGAAACGATCCTCTCCCACGGCCTGCCCGCCATGGCCGGCGGCTATACCGACCTCGGCAACACCGGCTCGGTTTTCACCTGGGAACCGGTCTGACCCGATCGACGGCGACTGGACAGAATGCGCGGCCGGGGCTCCAATGCTCCGGCCGTTTGCATGTCGAGGAGGCCGCATGACGAAACGCAAACCGCCGCCCAAACCGCGCAATCCGGTTGCGAAGGCGCTGGCCGATCCGCTGTTCCGCAAGCGCGTCGTCAAACCGAAGCGAAAATACTCTCGTAAAACCGACGAGCCGCCGGTCGAGGAAGATCAGCCGGAAGACGACGGCGACTGAATCCACCGCGCCTTGCCCGGTCCGAAATGCTCGGCCGCGAAATCGACAAAGGCACGGACCTTCGCCGACAGATGCCGCGTATGCGGATAGATGACATGGAGCCGCAAGGGTGGCATCGACCAGTCTTCGAGCGCACGGACGAGCCGTCCGGTGCGCAACTCCTCGTGACAGACGAAATCGGGCGAAAGGCAGAGCCCCGCGCCCGCCCGCAGCAGCGGCAGCATCGCATCCGCATTGTTGCAGAACAGATGTCCCCTGACCGCGACATCCTCGCGCGCGCCGCCCGGACCGGCGAAACTCATTTGTTCGGGGCGCGACAACAGCGTGTAGAGCAGGAAGCGATGGGCCGCGAGATCGGCCGGACGCGCCGGCATCCCGTATTTCTCGAAATAGGCAGGCGCGCCGACAACATAGCGTTCGACCGGCGCAAGCTGGCGCGCGATCAGGCTTGAATCCTCAAGCGCCGAAATCCGGAGCGACACGTCGAACCCCTCCTCGATCAGATCGACGCGTCGATCGTTGAGCACGAGATCGACATCGAGATCGGGATAGCGCGCAACGAACGCGGGCAGCGCCGGCCCAAGTTCGAGAATGCCGAAACTCATCGGCGCGTTGATGCGCAGCCGCCCGCGCACCTGGCCTTCGATGCAGTTGGCTTCGGCGGCAGCCTCTTCCGCCTCGGCGACGATGCGTTGTGCCCGCTCGAAGACCACCGCCCCCGCCTCGGTGACGGCGACGCGCCGCGTCGTCCGGTTGAGCAGCCGCACCCCGAGCTCGTCTTCCAGCGCCGAAACCTGGCGGCTGACCACCGATTTGGAGAGCCCGAGCGCGTCGGCCGCCGCCGTGAACCCGCCCAGCTCGACCACCCGCGCGAAGACCGCAAACCCGTTGAGATCCGTCATCACATTGTTCCTGATATGCAACAATTTGTTCCAATATCCTCAGATTGTATCTCACTGGATACCAATTAGATAGGAGGCATGGATTTGACGACATCCCTTCGGGGGCAAAACAGGAGAGCGGCATGACCGGCAAGACCAGAATTCTCGTGCTCTATCACAGCGCCTACGGCCACATCGAAACGCTGGCGAAAGCCGTTGCCGAAGGCGCGGGCAGCGTCGGCGGTGTCGAAGTAACGCTGAAGCGTGTGCCCGAAACCATGCCCGCCGAAGCGATGAAGAACGCCGGCATGAAGACCGACCAGGATGCGCCGGTCGCCACCCCGCAGGAACTCGCCGATTACGACGGCATCGTCTTCGGTACGCCGACCCGCTTCGGCAACATGACGGGGCAGATGCGCACCTTCCTCGACCAGACGGGCGGCCTCTGGGCAAAGGGCGCGCTTGTCGGCAAGGCGGGCTCGGTCTTCACCTCGACCGGCACGGGTGCCGGCAACGAAACGACCATCACCTCGTTCCACTCCACGCTGCTGCATCACGGCATGGTCGTCGTCGGCCTGCCTTATGCCGTCGGCACGGAACTCTTCGACATCTCGGAAGTGCGCGGCGGCTCGCCCTATGGCGCATCGACGCTGGCGGGCGGCGACGGCAGCCGCAGCCCGAGCGACAAGGAACTGAGCCTCGCCCGCAAACAGGGCGCGCATGTCGCGCGCATCGCGAGCAAGCTGAAGCAATAGCATCCGGCCCCGCGCAAAAGCCCGGCGGCCGAAAGGAGAAAATCATGATCGACATTCGCACACTTGAAAGTCTTGGTGGCGCCGATCACGGCTGGCTGAAGGCGAAGCATCACTTCTCTTTCGCCGGCTACTACGACGAGGCGCGCATGGGCTGGGGCAAACTCCGGGTCTGGAACGACGACCTCATTCGCGCCGGCACCGGCTTCCCGCTGCACGGTCATCGCGACATGGAAATCGTCACCTATGTGCGCGAAGGCGCGGTCAGCCACCGCGATCACCTGAACAATGAAGGCCGCACAAAGGCCGGCGACGTGCAGGTGATGTCGGCCGGCACCGGCATCCGCCACGAGGAATGGAATCTGGAAAGCGACGATGCGCGAATTTTCCAGATCTGGATCGAGCCCGCCCGCCGGGGCATCGCGCCGCGCTGGGAAACGGCCTCCTTTCCGAAGGAAGACCGGAAAGGAAAGCTGATGGCGCTCGCCAGCGGCAAGCCGGACGCGCCGGCCGAAGCCTTGTGGATCGCGCAGGACGCCGAAATTCTCGGTGCGACGCTCGACGCAGGCACCGAAGTGACCCATGTCACTGAGGAAGGCCGTCTCGTCTATCTCGTTCCGGCGCGCGGACACATTACGGTCAATGGCGTGACGGTGCCGGAACGCGCCGGCGCCGCCATCCGCGGCGAGACCGAACTCATTATCCGCGCCGGCGAAGACGCCGAAATTCTTCTGGTGGACCTGCCGCCCGAAGCGTGAGCGGCCAAACGGCACAATGAAAGGAAAGCACGATGGGACTTCTGGTGGACGGCAAGTGGACCGACAAGTGGTACGACACCAAGTCGACCGGCGGCGCCTTCAAGCGGCAGGAATCCGCCTTCCGCAACTGGGTCACGGCCGACGGCGCGGCCGGACCGACGGGCGAGGCCGGTTTCATGGCCGAGGCCGGGCGCTATCACCTCTATGTGTCGCTGGCCTGCCCCTGGGCGCATCGCACACTGATCTTCCGCGCCCTCAAGAAGCTCGACGGCATGATTTCGCTGACGGTTGTCGATCCGCTGATGCTGGAAGAAGGCTGGACGATGAAGGACGAAGGCGGCACGCGCGACATCGTCAACGGCAAGACCCGCCTGCACGAAGTCTATACGCTCGCAAAGCCCGACTACAGCGGCCGGGTCACGGTGCCGGTGCTCTGGGACAAGAAGACCGGAACCATCGTCTCCAACGAATCCGCCGATATCATCCGTATGCTGAACTCGGCCTTCGACGGCATCGAGGGCGTTGACTCAGGCCTCGACTTCTATCCGTCCGCCCTGCGCGGCGAAATCGACGCCATCAACGAGACCGTCTACGACAAGGTCAACAACGGCGTCTACAAGGCGGGCTTCGCGACCGAACAAGCGGTCTATGAGGATGCGGTGACGGCGCTCTTCGCCGAACTCGACCGGCTTGAGGCCCGTCTCGGCACGCAGCCTTATCTCGCGGGCGACCGGATCACGGAAGCGGACTGGCGCCTCTTCACGACGCTGATCCGCTTCGATGCCGTCTATCACGGTCACTTCAAATGCAACCTGCGGCGCATCGCCGACTATCCGAACCTCACTGGGCTTCTGCGCAGGCTCTACAACATGCCGGGCATCGCGGCGGCGGTGAACTTCGATCACATCAAGCAGCACTATTACGGCAGCCACAAAACGATCAACCCCACCGGCATTGTGCCGGCGGGGCCGATCCTCGATCTCGATGAACCGCGCGAAAGGAAACGCGCCGCCTCCTGACGATCAGTTGACCGCCGACTGGCGCTTCTCGAGCACCTGCTTGACGGCGAGGCCGGTATTCCGGTTCTCGCTGTAGCGCATCGAGCGCGGCAGCGCGAAATGATAGGCGCGCAGTGCCGCATCGCTGCTCTGCCGCATATTGCGGTCGACATCGGTGAACACACAGGCATTCGCCTGATGGTTCGACCGGTGGAGATCGTTGCAATGGCGAACCGCCTGGCGAAGCGCGCGCTCCTGCTGGGTGTCGATTTGCGCGAGCGCCGCCTCGTCGTCCGGCAACGCGCTCCAGTCGACGCTGTCTGCTGCCTGCGCGACACCGATCCCGCCAAACGCCAGCGCCGCGACCACGCAACCGCCGATGATCTTCCGTCTCATGGCAACCTCCATCCGCGCGGCCGATTGAGGCCACGCCGTCACAAGCCGCCCCCGCGGGCATTTTCGTAGCCCATAAATGTGGCGAAAAATAATCATGGGCAGAACCCCCGCGCCCTCCTTAAGATCGACCGTCAAAAGCGGGATATGCGAAGGGGATGCGGGTAAATGGGCGGTTTTCCAGACTACGACAAATATGACGGTCTGGGCCTTGCCGCCCTGGTCAAGCGCGGCGATGTGAGCGCGAGCGACCTGCTCGAAGAGGCGATCCTCCGTACCGAAACGATCAATCCGAAGATCAACGCCGTCGTGATGAAGCATTACGACGCGGCCCGCGCGCAGATCGTACGCGGCCTGCCCGACGGTATTTTCAGCGGTGTGCCCTTCCTGCTGAAGGACCTGCACCTGCTGCTCGAAGGCACGGTGACGACCTATGGCTCGGCATTGTTCGAGGGCAACAAGGCCGATCACAATTCGACACTGACCGAACGCTACCTGAAGGCCGGCCTCGTGATCTTCGGCAAGACCAACTCGCCCGAGTTCGGCCTCGCCGGAACGACCGAGCCGCAGCTCTATGGCCCGACGCGCAATCCCTGGAACTTCAATCACTCCGCCGGCGGTTCGTCGGGCGGCGCGGCGGCGGCGGTCGCGGCCGGCATCCTGCCTTTCGCCAATGCCAGCGACGGCGGCGGCTCGATCCGCATTCCAGCCGCCGCCTGCGGCCTCTTCGGGTTGAAACCGACACGCGGCCGCACGCCGATGGGTCCCGATCGCGGCGAGGGCTGGGCGGGCCTCTCGATCTCGCATGTCGTCTCGCGCAGTGTCCGCGACAGCGCCGCCGCGCTCGATGCGACCGCGGGCGATGCACCGGGCGATCCCTACGCGGCCCCAGCGCCGGCGCGGCCGTTCCTTCAGGAAGTCGGCGCCAAACCCGGCCGCCTGCGCATCGCCTTCACGACGCAGCGCTCCGACGGTTCGCAATGTCACCCCGATGTCGTTGCGGCGGTGAAGGAAGCGGCCGCGCTATGCGCGAACCTCGGCCATCATGTCGAGGAAGCCGCACCGCCCCTCAGCCGCGAGGAAATCTCGAAGCATCAGGCGACCATCGTCGGCGCCAACACCGCACTGACCTTCCGCCAGCGCGCCGCAGCGCTTGGCCGCGAGGTGACGCAGAACGATGTCGAGCACATCACCTGGCTGATCGCCCGAGCCGCCGAAGCGCGGGGCAGCACCGATTACGCCGAGGCAACGCTCTTCATCCACCGCCTCGGCCGCCAGATCGCGGCCTTCCAGAAAAATTTCGACCTGCTGCTGGCGCCGACGCTCGGCGTCCCGCCCATCCCGCTCGGCACGCTCGACATGATGACGGAGGATGTCGGCGAATATATGCGCGTTAGCTACGAATACATGCCGGGCACCGCCATCGCCAACATGACCGGCCAGCCCTCGATGTCGGTGCCGCTCCACTGGAATGCGGCGGGCCTGCCCATCGGCACGATGTTCACCGGCCGCTTCGGCGACGAGGCGACGCTGCTCCGTCTCGCCGCGCAACTGGAAGAAGCAAATCCCTGGGCCGAGCGGCGGCCGGCGTTCTGAACGTCACCACAATTCGTCCGGCGCGCGGCCTTCGGCAATTTCGGCGATGCGCCGCCGCGTCGACGCGCTGATGCCCTCCGGCAGCGCATCGACCGCGAAAAATCCCGCCTCGGCAATCTCCGGGCTTTGGCGCGGCACCTGCTCGTAGGTGCCGTGGTCGAGCACGTAGAGCGCCACATGATCGGATTTGAATTCGCGGAAATTGGCATAGAGCCCGGCAAGCCGCGCCGCGCCGTGCAGGAGCACGCCGGCCTCCTCGTCAAGCTCGCGCCGGAGCGAGGCCAGCATGGTTTCCCCGCGCTCGACGCCGCCGCCCGGCAGGTACCAGCCGCCAATATAGGTATGCCGCACCAGCAGCACCCGCCCCTCCGCGTCGAACACGACGGCCCGCACGCCGGCCGTCAGCGGCCGCCGGACACGCCAGTAAAGCCGCGCCATCGGGCGGGCAATCTTCCACGCAAGGACACGAAAATCGGCCATCGCCTCAATCTAGCACGGGGTCCGGCCGCGGCCGCCTTTAGATGTCGTCAACCCTCGCCGCGTAGTCTCGGTGCGGGCGGCGCGTCTTTGCGTCGGGACAGGCAGAACGGTATGGGCCTTTTTTCGAATCTGATCGCCCGGCGGAAACTCGAACCGCCGGAGCCGGTCGAAACGCCGCGCGTGACGCAGGCGGCGCTGAAGCGCGCCTTGCGCAGCACCGCCAGCGCCTCCGGCTCGCAATTCGCCGCCGAACTCGGCCAGCGCATCGCCACCGCCCTCAGCACCGTTGAAACCGCCGTGCTCGCCATCGACGCCGTGACCGAGCGGCTGCGCGAAGCGGCCGATCTGGTGGCCGACGCCGGCCGCAATGCCGACATCGGACGCCGTGCCCTGCTGGCCGGCCGCTACGACGATTTGCGCGCCGAGATCGACGCCATCGTCGGATCGGCCTCGCACAACCGCGTCAACCTGATCGGGGGCCGGCGCATCGGCGGGCAGCACACAAGTTTCGAAATCGCGCTCGACGGCGAGGACCGCGCCGGTATTTCAATCTCGGTCGTCAACCTGACGACCGGCGAGGGCGGCTTGTCGCTGTCCCCGCCGCGCGACGCCTTTGCCGGCGATGCCGAAATCGAGGCCATCTCGGCCGAAATCGCCGCCGCCCGCGCCACGGCGGCAGCCGCCGCCGAACGCTTTTCCGACCACGCGGCGCTGATCGCCGACCGGCTGGCCCGCCTCATCGCCATTGCAGGCTCCCATCCGGTCGAAACGCAGCTCCCGACCGGCGCCGATGCCGAAGATCCCGATGCACCGGCCCACCCCGACACCGAATACGAACTCGGCATGGGTGCCGTCGAGGAAAAGCTCCGTGCGCTCGCCAGCCGCCTGAACGGCGACAAGCCGGGCGGCGACGCGGACAGCTGACCGCATCGCCGCCCGCCTTGTGCTAGCATGCCCTCCAAAACAGGAGGTCGCGCAAGATGACGCTGCACAATGCGGGTGAAAACCTGGCCCATGAAGGCCCCAACGCCGAACAGATCGAATACTGGAACGGCGACGCCGGTTCCCGCTGGGCGCGCTATCAGGACAAGCTCGACGGCCTGCTGCAGCCCTTCTCGGACGCGATGCTGCGCATCGCCGCGGTGAAGCCCGGCGATCGGACCATCGATGTCGGTTGCGGCTGCGGCGCCACGACACTCGAGCTTGCGGCGCGCGCCGGTGCCGGCGGAAAGACGCTCGGCGTCGATATTTCCGCACCGATGATCGCCCGCGCCCGGCAACGCGCGGAGGAAATGAAAAGCCCGGCCGAATTCATGCTGGCCGACGCATCGTCACATCCCTTCGCACCGGCATCCTTCGATCTTCTGGCATCGCGCTTCGGCATCATGTTCTTTCTCGAGCCGGTGCCAGCCTTCGCGCATATGCGCAAGGCGCTCGCGCCCGGCGGCCGGGTCGCCTTCGCCTGCTGGCGGCCGATGAAGGAAAACCCCTGGATCGCGGCGCCGCTTTTCGCCGCCCTGCCCCACATCCCCAAGCAGGAGCCCGCGATCCCCGGCGCGCCCGGCCCCTTCGCCTTCGACGACCGCGACCGCTTGCACGGCGTTCTGACAAAAGCAGGCTACAGCGCCGTCGAGATCGAACCCTTCGACGCTCCCCTCTCGGTCGGCACCGGCGCCGATCCCGTCGCCGACGCGCTGCAACAGACGCTCGACATCGGTCCGCTTGCCCGCATTTTCAGGGAGCTGAACGACGAGCAGCGCCGCCTGTCGACCGCCGCCGTGCGCGAGGCGCTGGCCCGTCATGTCGCGGATGGACGCGTGGTCATGGGCGGCGCGGTCTGGCTCGTAACGGCACGCGCCTGAGCGCCGAAACCGCCGATTTCCCGGCAAATTTGTCTCCCATCCGCCAGCCGCCGGTTCCTTTTTCTTAAGGAACGGCGATTAAGGTTGATTCCGGTAAAGGTTGAGACGGGGGGAATGATGAGCGGCACGTCTGTGCAGCCGTCATTGTCCGTTTCGTATCCGGGTGGGGGCATGACGCAATCGATCTTCAAATCGCTGACCGTTCTGGTCGTCGACGACAGCGCCTATATGCGGCATCTGCTGATGACGCTGCTGCACGCGCTGGGCGTCAGCGACGTTCACGTGGCGGCCGAAGGCGACGAGGCGTGGGAAATGTTCCGGCGCTACGAGCCTGACATCGTCATCACCGACGCGGCAATGCTGCCGGTCGACGGCTTTTCCTTCGCCGAACGGCTGCGCAACATCACCGGCGGCGGGCTCGGCATGGTGCCGATCATCATGGTGTCAGGCCACACCGATCTTGCGTCGATCGAGCGCGCACGCGACGTCGGCATCACCGAGTTCCTGTCCAAACCCATCTCCGCCCGCAGCCTCTATCAGCGTCTGATCCAGGTGATCGACCGTCCGCGCCAGTTCGTCGAAACGCCGACCTATCGCGGCCCCGACCGCCGCCGCCGCAACCAGCCCTATGACGGCGTCGACCGTCGCGGCGCGGTGGCACTTTTGTGAGGGACTGACCGATGACCGACCGAAAAAACAAGAATCGCGGCACGTCGAACGGCGAAAAGCCGGCCGATGTGCGTTTCGTCCGTGTACCTTCGATCGCGGAGCGCAAGCTCGGCACCGACTATGTCGCGCCGATGCGTCTCGACCCCCGCGTTCTCGAGCAGATGCAGACGACCATCAAGGGTCTTGAGGCGCGCTACGGCGACACGCTGCGCGATCAGGTCCGCACGCTGCTGACGCTGGTCGAACCGGCCTGCGGCGGCGACACCGAAGCGCGCGGCCGGCTCTACGCCATCGTCCACGACATGCGCGGCCTTGCCGGCACCTTCGGCCATCCGATGGTCGGCCGCTTCGCCAATTCGCTGTGCAGCTATGTCGAAAGCGCCGGCATGGACGCCTGGCGCGACGACACCGTTTTCCGCTTCCACATCGATGCGATCCGCGAGGCGCTGGACAGCCCCGGCGCCGATCCGGCGATCACGCTTGAAACGCTCAATGCGTTGCAAAAACTGATTGCGGCCAGTGCGGCGGAGCGGAGGCGGATGGGATGATTCCCAGGCCGACCAGCGCCGATCCGGAATTCTTCCGCAAGCTGAAGGTGCTTGTGGTGGATGACAGTGCCGAAATGCGCCGGCTGCTGGCGGCGCCGCTCGAGTCGATGGGCGTGGAGCAGGTCGTCGAGGCGCGCGACGGCTTGAAGGGTCTCGACGCCTTCATCGAACACAAGCCGGACATCATCATCACCGACGGCGCGATGCAGCCGATGGACGGCTACGAGATGACGCAGCGCGTGCGCGCCGCCGGCGCCGCCGACGGCGCCAACCCCGATGTGCCGATCCTGATGATCTCGGGCCATATCGAGCGCGAAAATGTCGTCCATGCGCGCGACCAGGGCGTCACCGACTATCTCCCCAAGCCTCTCTCCGCCTCGGTTCTCTACGAGGCCATCGTCGCCGCCGTCTCGAAGCCGATCCATTTCGTCGAAACGCCGGGCTATCGCGGCCCCTCGCCGAAGCGCCACCTCGCCGCGCGCGGCATCGACGACACGGCGCGCTGAAGCCTCAGTTCACCTCGGCGAGAAACCGCGCGAGCAGCGGATTGACGACATCCGGCGCCTGCCAGAACGGCATATGCGCCAGCCCCTCCAGAATATGCACCTTCCCGTCCCAGAGATTGCGGTAGCTGATGCTTGTCAGGAACGCATTGTTGACGAACGGCTCCAGCGCGCCCGACACGACCGCCAGCGGCAGCGGCGATGTCGCCGCGATCTCGCGCCCGTCCATGTCGAGCCCGGCGGCCACCGATTGCAGCATCAGCGGCCGGAAGCGTCCGTCGGCGCGCGCGCATCCCTCCACCATCCACGGCTCCAGCGCAACGCCGGCGCCGATCGTTTCCTGCGCATAGATCGCCGCCTGTTCGGCCGTGAAACTTTCGGCGAAGGTCAGCGCCATGTGTTCGGACGGCAGAAACGCCTCGCCCATGTCGGCGCCGCCGGCTGGCGGCGTGCCGGTGATCCAGGCCGCGACCGTCCCCGGCCAGCGCCCCATCATTTCAAGCGCCGCATGGCCGCCCAGCGACCAGCCGACGGCGGTTGCGCGTTCGATGCCGAGCCCCTCGAGCAGCGCCATCGACGCATCGGCAAAGCCGTGGATCGAATAAGTCTTCTCCGGCTCCGGCGCGTCGGAACTTGCCCCGTGCCCCGGCAGGTCGAAGGCGATGCAGCGGAAATCGCGGCCGATCCCGCTTTCGAGTTGACGGCCGAAAATCTCCTTGCAGGAGGAATTTCCGTGGATGAACAGCACCGCGGGGCCCGCGCCGCCGCTGTCCAGATAGCTGAGCCGGCCATGCGCCGTCTCGACCGTTCCGTTCTTCATCGCCCTGATCCCCGTGAGTTTTATTGTAATTTCAATGGCTTGGCGCCCACGCCGCTCTTCGGTTCATTTCCCCAAAAAATGACAGAGGCGTCATTATTTTTTGCATCCATTAACCCCTGACCCTATATTGGTATTCAACGGGAGCCGTCGGAGCGAAGCGCCGGAGGCCGGCATTCCCCATCAGGGTAGGAGCAGAGATGACAAAGATCACGACGAATATCACGGTCGACGCAGCCTATGAGGCGGTCGCGCCGGACGACTTCCCGGCAATGATGGAAGTCGAGCGCTACGGCAAGCGCTCCACCGCCTTCGACAAGATCATCTCCGCCACCCACGATCACTTCTGGGATCCGATGGACAAGAAGTACATCGACTTCTCCGCCCCCTTCGACATGGAGAACGAGTACCTCATCGACCCCCAGCAGAACACCGACCTCAAGACGGCGGTGAAGGACAAGCTCGACGAGAAGCAGAAGATCAAACTCGTCAACATGGATGTGCAGTGGGGCCTCTCCTCCATCCTGCACGGCGAAGCGGGCGCGCTGGCGCTGTCGGCGAGCCTCTGCCACATCCTCAAGGATCCGGGCGCGCAGGAATACGCCGCCAACCAGACGCGCGAGGAAGCGCGCCACGTCGCCGGCTTCTCCAACTACATCAAGGCCCGCTGGGGCAAGCCCGTGCCCGTCGGCCCGGCGCTCGGCGACATCCTGACCGAACTCGTCAACACGCCGCTGGTCTGGAAGAAGCTCGTCGGCATGCAGATGCTGGTCGAGGGTCTCGCCATGGGCGCCTTCGCCTCTTTCTACAAATGGGGCCGCGATCCGCTGATGGTGAAGCTGATGCAGCTCACGATGACGGACGAGGCCTTCCACCACAAATTCGGCAAGATCTGGGCCGACCGCACCATCCCGAACCTCGACGAAGAACAGCGCAACGCGATCGAGGACTGGGCCTGGGACGTCTTCCAGGTGCTGCTCTACAACCTCGGCAGCCCCGAGCAGAAGAAGCATATCTATGCCGCCGTCGGCCTCGACTGGGAATGGGTGCAGGGCGCGTTCATGGAAGCACTGACAGACGTGCATATCCGCGAAAGCATGCAGGAATCGTCCAACATTTTCCGTGTGCTGATCAAGACGCTGCTGAAGGCCGGCATCATCACCGACCGCACGGCCATGAACTACGCCGCCTTCATCGACATGAAGGAACTCTATGGCGAGGGCGACCGCATGATCGGCGACGACATCGCCGAGGAAGGCATCAAGCTTCTGCGCCAGCTCAACGGCCAGGGCGGCGGCGCCTATTCGCT
This sequence comes from Parvibaculum sp., assembly GCF_019635935.1. Lineage (NCBI taxonomy): Bacteria > Pseudomonadati > Pseudomonadota > Alphaproteobacteria > Hyphomicrobiales > Parvibaculaceae > Parvibaculum > Parvibaculum sp. The sequence goes on from NZ_JAHBYN010000001.1 coordinate 1,072,366, forward strand.
GGACCGCATGTCGGCCGCCGAATAAAGCGGACGCAAAATCGAAACGGAAAGGGCGGCAACTCCGGTTGCCGCCTTTTTCATGTCCGCCGCATCAACCCCTCAATAATCCGGTCGAGCCCGGCCGTATAGTCGGCGCGCGCCGACTCCGGATCGTTGGCCGCCGCGATCCCGAGCGCCGCCTGCTGCAATGCGCCCGACAGCAAGGCATTCATCGAACGCATCTCGCCGGCCGCGATGAAACCCTCGTCCACAAGATGCTGCAACGCGTGGTCGAGAAACAGCGTCGACAGCGGCGCCTGCAGCGCCTGCCAGTCGGCAAGCCCCAGCACCGCCGGTCCCTCGATCAGAAACAGCCGCCGCACTTCCGCGTCGGTATAGATGCCCAAGAGCACCCGGCACCCGACCTGCAGATCCTCGCGGTCATGCGCGATCCGCGCCATCGTCTCTTCAAAGAGCCGCTGTCCGATTTCCGGCAGCATCTCCTCCAGCATCGCCCGGAAGAGATCGCGCTTGTCGGCGAACTGATGATAAAGCGCGCCCCGCGTCACGCCCGCTTCGCGCACGATGTCCTCGGTGCCGGTCTCGGCATAACCCCGCTCGGCAAAGAGCCGCCGCGCCGCCTTCAGCAGCTTGTCGCGGTTCTTCGAGGGCCGTTTGGCGGGGGATTCGCGCGTCATTTCCTCTTTCATACAGCTTGTATGGAAACTCGTTTCGGATTATACAACCTGTATCTCATACACCGTGTATGAAAAATTCGGGGGCGAAACAAAATGACCGACACCACGATTCCGGGCACCGCCGCGCCCCGTCCGGCCGGCAAGCGCATCCCCTGGTGGCTTTTCGCCGCCGTCCTCGGCGTCGCCGCCGCCATCGCAGCAGGCAGCCTCGCCTTCTGGGGCACGGGCAGCGAAGGCCTCGTCCACATCACGCGCTACACGGCGCGCTTCGCCTTCCTGATCTTCATCGTGGTCTTTGCGACCGGCGCACTGGCGCAGCTTTTCCCGTCCGCCACGACGCGCTGGCTGAAGCGCAACCGCCGCTATCTCGGTCTGTCCTTCGCGCTGGCTCATTTCATCCATCTGGGCGCGCTGACCTCGTTCTTCATCGCCATCGGCGAAGCGCCGGACATCGTCACCATCATCGGCGGCGGCGGCGCCTATGTGTTGATCGCGGCAATGGCGCTGACCTCCAACGACTGGTCGGTGAGAACGCTCGGCCCGAAAATCTGGCGCCGCCTGCATCTCGTCGGCATCGCCTATGTCTGGCTGATTTTCATGAATTCCTATATCGGCCGCCTGACGAGCGAGACGCCGCCCGAGCCCAAGGTAATCTTCGCCATTACCGCCGGCCTCGGATTTCTGGTGCTGGGCTTGCGCGTCACCGCCTGGATCGCCCGCCGCCGCGCCCGATCACAAGCTGTTGTTCGTTGACGCAGCGTCGCCTGTGTTATTCTGCATACCGGCAGGGCCTGATGCCCCCGGAGACGCAGAATGCATGCGACGAATGCCAGGGGCTGGCGGACGGCCCCCGCGATCGGCCTTGGCTTCCTGATGCTGCTGCTCTCCGGCACGGCGCAGGCAAACATATACGGTGTCGACGATCGCCGGGACATCCGCCCCGATGACGGTCTCAGCGGCGTCGGCGTCATTGTCTGCGAAGGCACGACCCGCCGGCCGACCGGCGTGCTCATCGCCTCGCCCTTCCTGCCGCCCGAGCGCGACTACGACGTCATCACCTCGGCCGCGCATGTCTTCATCGGCCCGCGCGGCCGCCTGACCGATTGCGAGTTCCGGCCGCAATCCAAGACCGGGCCGGGCGCGCGCATCCTCTACATCGAAAGCGGCAGCCACACCCCCTATCGCGATCGCGACTGGCACAACGACTGGGCCGTCGCCGTCCTCGACCGCCGCCTCCCCGACGAACTCGACCGGATCGAACCGCGCGTGATCGACGAGGACACCGCCGTCGCACTTCGCGAATCCGGCTCCCGCTTCATCCTCGCCGGCCACAATGGCGAGCGCGGTCCCTTGCAGATGTCCGAAAATTGCGGGCCCGCGCGCAAGCTGAGCTCCCATCTCAACCGCTTCGATCCCCGCGTCGTCAATCACGATTGCGACATGATGCCGGGTTGGTCGGGCGGCCCGCTGATTTTGCAGGAGAACGGCATCAACTACATGATCGCGGTCAACTCGCAGGCCTCCAACGCGATCACCCACTCGTCCGGCCGGGCCTATAGCGGCAGCCTCAACCCCAATGTCGCAATCCGCGTCGACGACCAGTTCAAACGCGCCATCGACCGCCTGCTGCGCGCCGGCACGACCGGCGTCACCGCCAAATGCCTCGTCGCGAGCAAGGATGAGTTGCCGGCCCTTCCCTGCTGACCGTGAAGCTAACCCTGCGGCACCGCGACGCCGGATGACCGGCCGCCATTTCCTCCCTATATTGTCGGCAAAAGAATTGGCCCCGCCCGGCCGCCGCGCCGGGGGGCCGCCAGAACAAGCTTTCCGGGAGGGAAAACATGCCTTGGAATTTCGGCGACATTCTCGACGCCATATCGCCCGTGCTGCCGGCCGACGCGCCGGCCTTCATTCACGGGACACGCCGCATCACCTGGGGCGAAACGACGAAACGCACCAACAATCTCGGCCGCGCCATGATCGAACGCGGCGCAAAGCCCGGCGACAAGCTGGCCTTCTACATGCGCAACCGGCCGGAATATATCGAACTGCTCGCCGCCGGCTTCAAATCGCGCCTGACCCATGTCAACGTCAACTATCGCTACAAGCCCGACGAAGTCTTCTACATCTTCGACAATTCGGACGCGCAAACCGTCGTCTATGGCAGCGAGTTTCGCGGCATCATCGAGGAAATCCGTCCGCGGCTCACAAAGGTCGGAACGTTCATCGAGGTCAATGACGGCGGCGACATCGCGCCCTTCGCCGAACGTTACGAAACGCTGGCGAACGCCGGCGACGGCGCGCCGCTCGGCATCGAGCGTTCACCCGACGACATGCTCTTCATCTATACCGGCGGCACCACCGGCATGCCGAAAGGCGTGATGTGGCGTCACGACGATCTGCGCGAGGTGCAGCTCGCGGCGCTGCGCCGCCTCGGCCCCGTGCCGGAATCGCTTCCCGCCCTGATCGAGGCGATCAAGGAAGTCGGCCCCGCCGGCCCGATGATCCCGGCCTGCCCGCTGATGCACGGCACCGGCCTCCTGACCGCGCTTGGCAACATGGTCTCGGGCGGCTGCGTCGTCACGCTCGACAACCAGTCGCTCGACCCGCACGAATTATGGGCGGCAGTCGACCGCAACAAGGTCCAGCAGGTCGCCATCGTCGGCGACGCCTTTGCCAAGCCCATGCTGCGCGCGCTTGAGGAAGAGCCGGGAAAATACGACCTGTCGTCCATCGTCACCATCATCTCGTCCGGCGTCATGTGGTCGACGGAGGTGAAACGCGGACTGCTGAAATACATGCCGAACGCGATCATGACCGACAGCTTCGGTGCCTCCGAAGCCGTCGGCCTCGGTTCGTCGCTGATGACCAAGGACGGTGAGATCGCCACCGCGAAATTCCAGATCGGCGAACGCTGCAAGGTCTTCGACGAAAACGACGAGCCGATCGAGCCGGGTTCCGGCAAACCGGGTTTCATCGCGCTCGGCGCGCCGATCCCGGTCGGCTACTACAAGGACCCCGAAAAAAGCGCCCGCACCTTCAAGACCGTTCGCGGCGAGCGCTACGCGATCCCCGGCGACTGGTGCACCGTCGAAGCCGACGGCACGCTGACGCTGCTCGGCCGCGGCTCGGCCTGCATCAACACCGCCGGCGAAAAGGTCTATCCGGAAGAAGTCGAGGAAGCGCTGAAAACGCATCCCTCTGTCGAGGATGCGCTGGTCGTCGGCCTGCCCGACGAAAAATGGGGCCAGTCGGTCACCGGCGTCGTCAAGCTCAACAATGGCGCGGCCTTCGACGAGGAAGCGTTGCGCGGCCATGTCCGCAACATGCTTGCCGGCTACAAGACGCCCAAGCGCATCCTGATCGGCACGGTTCCCTTCCGCGCGCCGAACGGCAAGGCCGACTACAAGACCGTCACCGAGTTTGCCAAGCGCGAACTCGGCGCCGCCTGAATACGAAAACGGAGAAGCGCGATGACGCCGGATGAATTTGCAAACCTGCTCGCGCGCTTCTCCGCCGCCGCCACGGCCGGCGACGGCAAGACCTTCGCCGCCTGCTTCACCGAGGATGGCGTCTACCACGACTACATCTATGGCGATCACAAGGGCCGCGACGAAATCGCCCACATGCTGGAAGAGCTCTTCCACCGCGACGCGCGCGATTATGACTGGCGGATGATCGATCCCGTCTGCAACGGCAATCTGGGTTATGCCTGGTCGCTGTCGAAATTCGTTTCGACGCTCCCGCAATATGAAGGCAATCAGGTCGTGATCGACGGCATGAGCCGCTTCGAGCTCCGCGACGGCCTGATCGCCGACTACCGCGAAAGCGTCAATGGCGGCGTCGCGATGGCGCAACTCGGCGTCGAGGAGCCGCGGCTTGCCGGCGTGTTGCGCAAATGGGCCCGGCAGTTGCGCGAGCGCCCCGAAGTCGCCCGCTACCTGAAATCCTGAACGCCCGCATTTACCCTTAAAAGCTGCCCTTCTCACCCGCCGATGCCGGTTGCCTCGCCGGGACCGGTTGCTATGCTGTCGCCACCCAAAAATCGAACCTTCAAGAAAGAGACGTTCATGGAAGCGCTGGAGAAATTCCGTCAGGAAACAAGGGCCTGGCTGGGGGAAAACTGCCCGCCCTCGATGCGGACGCCGATGACCTCCGAGGACGAGACGGTCTGGGGCGGCCGCAACGCCAAATACGCGAACCCCGAGGCGAAGCTCTGGCTCGACCGCATGGCCGAACGCGGCTGGACCGCGCCCACCTGGCCCAAGGCCTATGGCGGCGGTGGTCTCTCGAAAGAGGAAAACCAGGTTCTCCAGCAGGAGATGCGCCGCATCAAGGCGCGGCCCCCACTGTCGAGCTTCGGCATCTGGATGCTCGGGCCGGCCCTTCTCGAATTCGCCAATGAGGAACAGAAGAAGGAACACCTGCCCAGGATCGTTCGCGGCGAAATCCGCTGGTGCCAGGGCTACTCCGAGCCGGGCGCCGGCTCCGACCTCGCCGGCCTCCAGACCAAATGCGAGGACAAGGGCGATCACTACCTCGTCAACGGCCAGAAGATCTGGACCTCCTATGCCGACAAGGCCGACTGGATTTTCTGCCTCGTCCGCACCGACCCCACAAAAAAGCACGACGGCATCAGCTTCCTGCTCTTCGACATGGCGACGCCCGGCGTCGAGGCGCGCCCGATCAGCATGATCTCCGGCGCCTCGCCCTTCTGCGAAACCTTCTTCACCGACGTCAAAGTGCCGAAGGGCAATCTCGTCGGCGAACTCAACAAGGGCTGGACCATCGCCAAGCGCCTGCTGCAGCACGAGCGCGAGATGATTTCGGGCATGGGCCTCGGCGGCGCGGGCTCCGGCGCCGGTCTCGGCGGTCTCGAACAGGCGGCCAAGGATTATTACGGCGAGCAGAACGGCCGCGTCGCCAGCCCGTCGCTGCGCGACCACATCACCCGCCAGAAGATGGACGGCAAGGCCTTCGCGCTGACCATGCAGCGTTCGGCCGAGGAAGCGAAAGCCGGTCAGGGTCCCGGCGCCGCCTCGTCGATTTTCAAATATTACGGCACCGAGCTCAACAAGCGCCGCTTCGAACTGCTGCTCGAAATCATGGGCACCAAGGGCCTCGGCTGGGAAGGCGAAGGCTTCACCGGCGACGAAATCACGGTCACCCGCTCCTGGCTGCGCTCCAAGGGAAACTCGATCGAGGGCGGCACCAGCGAGGTGCAGCTCAACGTCGTCTCGAAGCGCGTCCTCAGCCTGCCCGACTGAGAAACGCCATACCGCATTCACGCGCGTCCGCGCGGCGCGCGCACCGCCAATTGACACAAGACAGAAAAGACACAGCAACGAAATGGCACTTGTACTCACCGAGGAGCAGCAGCTCCTGCGCGACACCGCAACGCAGTTTTTCCAGGAGCGGCTGCCCATCGCCAATCTGCGCAAACTGCGCGACACAAAGGACGCCACCGGTTTCGACCGCGCGATCTGGAAGGAAATGTCCGATCTCGGTTTCGCCGGCATCATGATTTCCGAAAAATACGGCGGCACCGATTTCGGGCCCGTCGGCCTCGGCCTCGTGCTCGAACAGGCCGGCCGCACGCTGGCCGCAAGCCCGCTCGTCTCCACCGTCTTGCTCTGCGGTTCGGCCGTGCAGCTTGCCGGCAACGCGACGCAGCGCCAGGACATCCTCTCGGCCATCGCCGCCGGCGACCGCATCATGGCGCTGGCGCTGGAGGAAGGCCCGCACCACAACCCGACCCGCATCGCCACCCGCGCCGAGGCGAGCGGCCAGGCCTTCAGGATTTCGGGCAAGAAGACCTTCGTGCTCGACGGCCATGTCGCCGACCAGCTCATCGTCGCCGCCCGCACCTCCGGCAACGAAAACGACCGCGCCGGCATCACGCTCTTCCTCGTCGATCCGAAATCGGAAGGCGTCAAGATCACGCGCACCCTGATGGTCGACAGCCGCAACGCCGCCGACATCTCGTTCGACAACGTGTCGGTGCCGGCCACTGCCGTGCTCGGCTCGGTCGATGGCGGCATCGACGTGCTCGAACAGGTGCTCGACATCGCCCGCATCGGCATCTCGGCCGAAATGCTGGGTCTCGTGCAGGAGGTCTTCGACACGACGCTTGCTTACCTCAAGGAGCGCAAGCAGTTCGGCAAGGTCATCGGTTCCTTCCAGGCGCTGCAACACCGCATGGCGGTGCTCTTTGCCGAGATCGAGCTTTGCCGCTCGGTCGTGCTCGACGCGCTCTCGGCGCTGGAAGCCCGGCGCAACGACGTGCCGCTGATCGCGAGCCTCGCCAAGGCCCGCCTCTCGGACACCGCGACCCTGATGACCAATGAAGGCCTGCAGATGCATGGCGGCATGGGCATGACCGACCAGTTCGATGTCGGCCTCTTCATGAAGCGCGCCCGCGTCGCCACGGCGAGTTTCGGCGACGGAAATTTCCACCGCGACCGTTATGCATCGCTGGAAGGCTACTGACGATCCTGCGAACGCGGCCCCTCGGGGCGCGTTCGCCCACAAGTTCACACGCCGGGGGCATGCGTTCGTAAAATGTTGAAGGTCCGGTCCGGAATGGCGGCGGGTGTATGGCCGCTTTTCGCCCTCGCGCTGGCGCTGGTCGCGATGCCCGCGCCGGCCAGCGCCCACCCCCATGTCTGGATCGACTTGCGGACGGAAGCCCATGTCGATGCCGAAGGCCGCCTCGCCGCCGTCACCATTGTCTGGATTTTCGACGAGTTCTATTCGGCCTTCGCCCTCGACGGCCTCGAAAAGCCGGGCGGCGACTACAAGTCCGAAGACCTCGCGGCGCTCACCGACGTCAATATGTCGAACCTTGCCGAGTTCGACTACTTCGCCGAGGTGACGCAAGGCGGCGAACCGGCGGCCTTTGGCGAACCGCGCGACGCGCATTCGACATGGGACGAGGAAAGCGGCCGCCTGTCGCTGAGCTTCACGCTGCCGATCGCCGAACCGCGCGCCGCAACCGCCGCGGCGCCGGCGACATTCCGCGTCTACGATCCCTCCTATTACATTTCGATCGACTACACCGAAAAAGACCCGCTACGCGTCGTCGGCGAGGCGGCCGGGCGCTGCAAGACCGCCATCGAAACGCCCAATGTCGAAAACGTCTGGATGACGCTGCCCGAATCCGCCTTCACCAGCGGACAGTCGCAGATGGGGGCGATGTTTGCGGCGACCGCGACGTTGATCTGCGAGACGGCCGAATGAAAAGCCTGCGGCAAAAGCCCCTGCTGGCGGCGCTCGTCCTTGCCGCCGCCTGCGCCGCAACGGCGGCGCTCGCGCAGAGCCCGTTCGCGGTGCCCGGCGCCGAAACGCCGCCGCCCGAACCCGGTCTCTTCGCCGGCCTCATGCGCTACATCATGGGCATGCAGCAGGAATATTACCGCGCCATGGCCGGCGCGCTGCGCGCGGTCAACCTGCAGGGCTCGCTCGCCGCCGCCTGGGGCCTCGTCTCGATCTCGTTCCTCTATGGCGTCTTCCACGCCGCCGGCCCCGGCCACGGCAAGGTCATTGTCACCTCCTGGCTGCTTGCCGACGAACGCGAAGTGAAGCGCGGCATCCTGATCGCCTTCCTCTCCGCCTTCGCACAGGCCGTCACCGCGATTCTCGTCGTCGGCATCCTGGCACTCGCCCTCGGCATGACGCAGCGCGCCACCGCCGACATCGTGCCGATCATAGAGCGCGCCAGTTTCGCGTTGATCGCCGGCGTCGGCGCCTGGCTCATCTGGCGTGCCTTCCGCCCGTCTCACGATCATGGTCACGATCACGGCCACGATCACGCGCACCACCACCATGACCATGCGCATGATCACGCCCATTTGCCGACACCGGTCGAGATTCGCAAGGCGCGCGGCCTGAAAGGCATGGCGGCCGTCATCCTCTCGGTCGGCTTGCGCCCGTGCAGCGGCGCGATACTGGTGCTGCTTTTCGCGGTCACGCAGCAGGCATTCCATATCGGCGTCCTCTCCGCCTTCGCAATGGCGGTCGGCACCGCGATCACGGTCTCGGGCCTCGCGCTGCTCACCGTCGCCTCGAAAAACGGTGCGCTGCGCCTTGCCGGCCGCATCGACAGCCCCTGGACGCAGCGTCTGGAACGCATCCTCCGGATCGCCGGTGGCGGCTTCATTCTGATCTTCGGATTGTTCCTGCTGGTGGGCTCTTTCACGCTGCCGCGCCAGCCCCTTTTCTGAGCGCCCGGCCCTATCGACAAGCCCTGCCCCCCGCCCCATACTGCCCCCGAAAACCGGCGCCGCGCTTCCGCGCGAACGGCGCTCCCGAAGACGAACAAACAAGCTAGAGACAAACGATGGCCGACGAGAAGACCAGCGACGCCCCGGAGCGCATCACCGTCCTCGCGCGCGATTTCACCCCCGCCGCGATGGAGTTCCACCGCCGGAACATGAGCGAGAAGGGCTATCGCATGGAAGGCCAGATCGTGCAGCGCAAGTTCCAGATGATCGAGGGGCTCGGTGCGCCGAAAGACCTCTTCGACGGCGAAGCCTTCTATGCCGTCACCTTTGTCCGCAAGGGCATCGAGAAGTGACCCCGCCGCCCTTCGACAGGGCGGAAGAGGCGCGCGCCGGCGGCGAAACGGCGAGCGGGGAAAACCGGATAGATCGCTGGACGTTGTTTCGCGACGTCGCCGTCCTTCAGGGCAAGCTCATTCTCGATAACGTCAAGGATCTGGTGCTGGTGCCCATCTCGATCGGCGCCGCCGCCATTTCCCTGTTCAACCGCGACGGCGACACCGGCCGCCAGTTCTATCACGTCCTCCATGCCGCGCGGCGCATGGAGGACTGGCTCGACAAATACGGAGACGCAGACCGCATTCCGGCCCCGCATTTTGCGCAAGGGCAGGAAGGCGAAAGCATCGACACGCTGATCGACCGCGTCGAGGATCTCGTCAAGCGCCAGTACGAGCGCGGCGGCGTAACGGCAAACGCCAAGGATGCGATCGACCGCGCGCTCGATGCGCTTCAGGAAAAGCTCGCGCGCCGCCCTTGATGAAGGTCATTATTTTCGCGGGATTCCGCCATTCTCCGGCGTCCGCCCGCGGACAAAGCCGTTGACTTGGCAACCCTTATCCTGTTGTCTTTTCAGGCAATCGAATTTTGGCCTGGCTTGGCTGCTCCGCCCTTCGGGCCCTTTCAAGACTCCCAAAAGATCAGGTTGTACGACGCCGCGCGATAGGCGCGCGGTTATTGACGCATGCAAATGCGTTTGAGGAGACGAAGAAATGGCGACAGGTATCGTGAAGTGGTTCAACGGCCAGAAGGGTTACGGCTTCATTCAGCCGTCCGACGGCGGCCGCGATGTGTTCGTTCACATCAGCGCCGTGGAGCGCGCTGGCCTCAGCACGCTGAACGAGGGCCAGAAGGTCAACTACGAACTCGTGACTGAAAAAGGCAAGACGTCCGCCGCCAACCTGACGGTGGAGTAAGCCTTTATCCTTCGATGGATCGGATGGCCGGGCCTTGCGCCCGGCCATTTTCGTCTTGCTTACTTCTTCTTGCCGCCCTTGCCGACGGCGGCAACGGGTGAAGCCGCGGGCACAGGCCCGCCCTTCTTCTTTATGTTCTTCTCCGCCTTCGGTTTCTTGGCTTCTCGATTGCTCTTCTTCTGACCCTTGGCCAAAATCGACCTCCTGTTGAAACGCATGATCGCAGCGCAAAGGTTCCGCGCCGGCATCGATGCACTTGCTTGCAGTTTCGACTATACGCCGCGCCGCGACGCAACGCCTGCGAATTGTCGTTCTTACCGCCGATTTTGAAGGATTCACCCCCCATGATCACCGTCCACCACCTCAACAATTCGCGCTCCCAGCGTATCCTCTGGCTGCTGGAGGAACTCGGCCTCGACTACGAGATTGCCGGCTACAAGCGCGACGCAACGACCAACCTCGCACCGCCCGAGCTTGTGAAGGTCCACCCGCTCGGCAAGTCGCCGGTCATCACCGATGGCGGCGTCACGGTCGCCGAATCCGGCGCCATCGTCGAGTACCTGATCCGGAAATACGGCAAAGGCAAATTCATGCCCGCCGAAAATTCGGCCGACTTCGTCCCCTGGCTCCACTGGATGCACTATGCGGAAGGCTCGGCCATGCTGCCGGTCATGCTGACGCTCTACACGATGCGTCTCGGCGACGCCGCCGCGCCCTTGCGGCCGCGCCTCGAAAGCGAGATCGCCAATCATTTCGGCTACATGGACAAGGCGCTCGGAAAGAACGATTTCTTCGTCGGCAACGCATTGACCGGCGCCGATTTCCAGATCGTCTTCGTGCTTGAGGCCGCCCGCTCGCTCGGCCTGCTGAGGCCCTTCGCCAATCTCAACCGTTATCTCGACGCGGTTCATGCCCGCCCCGCCTACAAGCGCGGCGTCGAACGCGGCGGCCAGTACGATCTGGGCGGCTAACAGGAGCGGTGGAAGTTATTGCGCGGCGTAGTTGAGCCCGAACCAGATCGCCGCGACAACGAACATCGCCACGCCGATTGCCGCGCTTGCAATGCTGGCCCCGATGCCGACCACAAGTCCGTCATGCTCGACAAGACCGAGCCCCGCGACGAAAAGCGAAATCGCCGGCAGCCACCCGGTAAACGGCACCGGCACGCACAAAACCAAGGAGGTCGCCAGCAGCAGCACGCCGAGCGGCCGTTCCGCCGGTCCGCGAAAGACGCCGGACATCCGCATCCGCATGATGCGCGACAACGGCCGCGCCAGAGGCAACGCCTTCAAGGCGCCGGCCCGCCAGCGTTTGCGGGTGAAAGATCGTTTCGAGATGATGTCCGGCAGCCACAATGCGGGTCGGCCAAGCGCCATCTGGGCGGCGATGAAAATGGCCGGCAAGCCGAGAACGAGATTGGCGCCCGGCGGCAGCGGCAGCATGTTGATGAGACCGACAAGTACAAAGCCCCAGCCGAAGCTGCGATCGCCGAGCGATTCGAGAACTTCGCCGAGCGTGCTTCCGTTCGGACGCTTTCGAGTGCCGACCTGGGCGAGACCCCGCAGCGCGCCGCTTCTTCTTTGTTTCATCGGCGTCTCATCGAATGCGATACCCCAGCCGGACCGGCACGCATCTAACACCTTTTGACGAGGGCCGTCACTGCGCCATTATGGCATTTGACATCCGCACGGGAACACTTCCAGGCGGAGCCGGAAACCCGCATGAGCAAGCCCTGGTATCTCTATATTCTGGAATGCGCCGGCGGAAGGCTCTACACCGGCATCGCGCTCGATCCGGAAGCGCGCTACAAGGCGCATGCAGAGGGCCGCGGCGCGAAGTTCACGCGCAGCTACCCGCCGGTGCGGCTCGCGATGGTCGAGACTTTCGCCAGCCGTTCCGAGGCGTTGAAGGCCGAATATGCGGTCAAGAAACTCAGCGCGGCGGAAAAATGGAAACTGGTCGGCAAGGCGGAACGATGATGGACGAGAAAGCCCTCGGTGAACGGATCGACGTTCTGGAAGCACGCCTCGTCCACCGCGAACGCGAGATCGAGGAGCTCAACGAAATCGTCGCCCGGCAATGGCAGGCAATCGACGATCTGACCCGCCGCCTCGGCGCACTGGGCGGCCGCCTGCAAGCCGTCGAGGAACGCGCCGACGCGCCGGCAGGCACCGAGCCGCCGCCGCCGCATTACTGACCGCGCGATGCAGCCCGCACCCTACGCCTACGCCCCGCCGATGGAGCCCCTGACGATCCTCCATCGCGACGACGACATTCTGGTCCTCTCGAAACCGGCCGGCCTGCTGACCGTTCCCGGCAAACCGCTGGAACATGGCGACTGTCTGGAGCGCCGCGCCCAGGCCGCCGACCCGGCCGCGCTGCTCGTCCACCGCCTCGACCGTGATACTTCCGGCGTCGTCCTGATGGCGCGCAACCGGCCGGCGCAGCGCCACCTCGGATTGCAGTTCGAACGGCGCATGACCCGCAAAACCTATGTCGCGCGCGTCTGGGGCAATGTCATGGGCGAAAGCGGCCGCGTCGATGCACCCATAGCCTGCGACTGGCCGAACCGTCCGAAACAGATGATCGATACTGAAAATGGCAGACCCGCACAAACAGAGTGGCAGGTCATGGCGCACGAGACGATGGCGACCCGGATGATGCTCCGTCCACTGACGGGCCGTTCGCACCAGTTGCGGGTCCACATGGCGCATCTCGGCCACCCGGTCCTCGGCGACAATTTCTATGCCCATGAAGAGGCGCTGCGGGCAGCCGGGCGGTTGCAGCTTCACGCCCTCGAACTGACCATCCTCCACCCTGCGGACGGCCGGTTTTGCACCTTCCGGGATGCCTGTCCTTTCTAGCGGCGGCCGCGAGGACTTATCCCCGCTTTATCCCCGCCCCCGGACCCGTCGCATGACGGCGCCGGCGGCCGGGGATAAGTGCATTTTTGACAGATTTTTGACAGTACGGCGACAGCCGCCTGCAAGATCAGCTCGAAACGCTGACGCGCAGGCTGGTCGTCGTCGAATTCGAGTTCGAGTTCGAGTTCGAGTTCGAATTGCTGTTGCCGTTCACATTGACGTTGGAATTGCTGTTGAAATTGAAGTTCGAATTAAAATTCGAATTGACGTTGGCCGAGCACGCATAGGCCGAGGAAGCGCCGGCAAACGCATAAAGTGCAAGCGCCGCAGCAATCGCAACGATTGCGCCCAGCGTCAGCCCGGTCCGGGAAAGAAGTACCTTCATCTGCTCCATCCTGTGACACGCCTGCGCCATTCCGGCACAAGGCAGCGACGATCCGCGCCCCGAAAGGGGCTCCTGGACCGTAAAATGCAGGACCCGTGCCGGATGCCACGAAAGACAACCGGACAGACAAGTCTATGTTTCTAAAAGAGAAATGGTAGCGGAGGCCCGCTACGGCCGATTCCCACGGTCTGGGAACGGAAGGGAACCGGGGCCGAAATTCCTGCTGCAGGCGCGGGTCTGAGGCTTGCGGCGGCGAAGGCAGGGTCTATCCTGCCGGCCATGTCCCGTCATCACTTTCCGAACGATGCACCGATCGCCACCATCGGCCAGCTCGCCGAGGCCGAGCCGCGCTGGGTCCGGCTTTATTGCGACACGATCGGTTGCGGCCATCATACGGCGGTGGCGCTGGTGCCGCTCGTTCTCCGCTGGGGTCCGCAGGCACCGCGCGACTGGCTGCACACGAAGTTCCGCTGCTCGAAATGCGGCGGCCGCAACAGCTCGATCCGCGCGCCCTCGATGATGGGAAGTCACGGGCCCGAGCCCTTTCCACGAGCACAATAAAAAAAGCCCGCCCCCGGGGGTACCGGAGGCGGGCAGTCTCAGGGAGGAACGGCGCGTCAGGAGCGACGCGCATCGGCCGCCCATGAAAGCGGCCGATCTCGATCGGGCGGCAGGAACATGGTCAGTCGCGCGTGATCACCCGCGCGGACGCGGCCAGCGCCTCCTGCCGCGCCGCGCAGGCCTCATAAGCCGCTGCCTGCCTGTCGATCACCGCGAGTGCCGCATCGCCCGCCTGCGGCGGTTTCAGCGCCGCGCAGGGCGCGAGCAGGCTTTCATCCACCTTTGCGCGCGGCGCGTCTTCGATCCGCGTTGTCCCGCAGGAAGCGAGCATCAGACTCGCTGAGAGTGCAGCCGCCGCCCTGCGCATCGAGATAGGCCTTGATCGCATCGAACCCCTCCTCCGCCGCCTGTGCGGCTCTGGCATCCGCTTCCTGATTGCCCCGCGAGATATTGCCGAGCGCCGTCATGTCCTCGCCGATCTTGCCGATCGCGGCCGACAGCGTGTCGACACGTTCCTCCGCCGCCGCCTTGCCGAGACGCCAGCCATTGACCTGCCAGCCGGCCGCGGCGCTGCCGGCGGCCACGAAGGCAAACGCGGCGGCGAGCGCCAGCATCTGATACTGCGGCGGGATCAGCTTCGAGATCACGTTGGTCTCCCCGATCGTCAGTATGAAAACAGCCGCGGATCGCCGATGCCGAAATCGGCGCGGCGGTCGAGATGGATGAAGTTGCGCGCGAAGTTGATGCCGACGGCCCAGCCGAGCCGTTCGGCCGTGCCGACCAGCTTCAGCGCATAGACGCCGTCGCGCATCGCGATGTCGATCGCTGCGCAGCCGCCGGTCGGGTGGAAGGGCTGGTCGCAAACGTGGAGGCTTTGTGGGTGGCCACCCGCCCCGCCTTCGCGTGCGGGCTTGTCGTTATGGCTCTTCGCCCGGCAGCAGCTGGTCGGCGTCATCGGCTGGCCGAAGGCAAGCCGCAGCGCAATCAGGTGGTCGCCGAAGCCCGGCGCCAGCCGCAACATGCCGGTGCCCCTGCAGGCAAGCTCGCTGCGCGTAAAGAGGACGCGGCCATCCGGTGCCGTCAAGCCGTTGACGAGATCGCTCACGATGTCTTCCCTCCGAATTTCTGCCACAGCGCCACCACGGCCGCCTGGATGCCGCCCGGTCCGAAATAGGCAATCAGCGCCGCGACGCCGGGCGCGATCGCGGCGGTCACGTCATCGGGCAGCTTCAGGAAATAGGCCGCGCCGGCGATCGTCGCCTGCGCGACATAGAAGAGGAACAGCACGGCCAGCGCTTCGAAGCCCATCTCCTTCGAGAAGAAGCGCCGCTCGCCCTTCTGCACCAGCCTTGTGTGCCAGGCGAGCCGCCCGGCCAGCGCGGCGGCCAGCAGCGAGGCGAAAAACCCGTTGACCTGTTCGGTCGCCATCTGCCAGAACGCCGCCGCCCCCGCCCAGAAATTCATTGAAACCCCCATGTCAGCAAGGTCAGTCCGACGATGGCGAGCGCCACCGCAAAATGAAAAAGAATATCGCGATGGCATCGTTTCATGGCTAGCTCCCGCCGATCATCGTGTAGAGCCGGACGTCGTAATCGACCGTCAGTGCCGGGATCGTCACGTTCGGAAAGCCCGGCCCGGCATTGGCGTTGTTCCACCATTCCTCGCGGATATAGACATTGCCGCCCGATATCAGCGGGCTCAGCGTCAGCAGGATCGCGGTCTCGGCGCGATCGGAGAGCACGCGCTCAAGCCCCTCGATCGTCGCCGACCCGGAGAATTCGAATTCGTCGCCGCCCGGAATGATGCCGGTCGCCGTGTTCATCTTGATCCAGCCCATGACGCGCGACACCGAGAGCGATGTCGAGCCGATGGGGTGATCGGCGATATGACCCGCCGCGTAAAACCCGTCCGGTGCATGGGCCGACGTGACGATCTGACCGGTCAGCACCTGCAGCACGGCCTGTTGCGGCCGGTGCGAGGCGAAGATCAGATTGTCGGCGGCGTCCCTGAGTTCGATGCCGCCGACATCGGGGCCCATGCTGAGCCCCCTCACGTCGCCGCCTCGATCGCGTCGACCGAGATCGTCGCCGTCCCCGCCACCGGGTTGACGCCGCTGGTCGCCTGCAGCCAGGCCCAGTCGGTCGCGCCGTCCGACTGCCCGTATTTGTTGACCGTGCCATGCGGCGCTTGCGACTGCCGCCCATGCGCGACATTGCGCTTGCCGATCAGGCGGAAATCGCCCGGCCCGCTCGCGACCTCGCGGACGAAACGATGCTCGCTGTCGATCTTGCCGAACTGCGCGATCTCGAGTCCGGCCGGATCGAAGTCGATCAGATATTCGCCGGGCTCGACGGTCTGGAAGCGCTCGGCATAGACCCGCACCACCCAGTGCACGGTCATTGAAGGCGCCACCCAGCCCCGCGTACGCATATAGACATTCGTCGTGTCGGCGACGAAATAGATGAAGCGCTTGTTGACATTGGCCGTGTTGCCGCCGGGCAGCGGATTGATCGTGCCGGCGGCCGGCTGCACATAAGAGCCGATCTCGATGTCGGCCGAGAGAAGCGGCTTGTAGCCGAGCCCATGCGCGAACAGCGTGTCGGTGCGGCTGATGCTGGAATTCCAGGCCGTCGCCGGCAGCGAGATCGACGACATGCCGGCATCGCGGCTGGTGACGATCGAGGTCACGCGCAGATAGTCGAAGTCGGTATGGAAGTCGACATCGGCCAGATTGTCGTAAGGCGCGATGGCGGGGCCATGATCCTTGCCCTGCGACCCCGCCTCGTAAACCGCCACCGTGCCGGCGCGCACCCCCGCCACCGGCTTGTCGTCGGCCCCGGCGATCAGGATCGATTTCATTGCTTGCTCCGGTCACAAGGCGAGGTGCGGAGCGCAGCGAGCCACGCGAGCACAGTCCCGCACCGAGCCTCACTCAAGACGGCAGCTTCATCCGGATGTAGGGCGCTTCGAGATCGATCGCGAGCAGCGCGTCGTCGATCGTCTCGCCCGGCCCGATCGGCGAATGGAACTTCAGCGCCGTCAGCGTGCCGAATTCGGCCAGCGCGGCGGCCAGCTTGTCGGCCGTCAGCACGCCGATCTTCGCCTCGTTGATGGTGACGACGCCGCCCTCGACCACAAAGGCCGGGAAGGGCGTGCCGCCATCGATCGACGGATGCGCGATCATCAGCTTGTCGACCAGGAAGCCGAGATCGACCGTCGCGCCGCCGGTCAGCGCGAAGCCGACGACGCGGTTGTCGGCGATCCTTACCACATATTCCGCGCCCACCGCCTCGGCATTGGCGAGCGCTTCCTGCACCGCTTCGGAAAAATCGCCGGCCGTCAGCGCCAGCGGCGAGACCGAGATCTCGCTCGACCAGTTGAGGCCGGCCTCGCCGAAGGCGTTATAGGCCGCGACGCGGACATAGGTCGGCGCGGCGATCAGCGGCACCAGCAGCCGGGTCGTTGCCGGCTCGTTGCGCACGGTGAAGACCGTCTCGCCGAGTGCGCCGCCGTCTTCCGGATCGAAACCGCTCGCCGCCGAATAGCGCGCCATCACGCCGCGCAGGCCTTCCTCGGTGCGGCCGTCGGCTTCCTTCGGCAGCGTGAAATCGACAAAGGCGCTTTGCGCGAAGGGCGTCTTGTCGACCGCCGTCACCTCCCCCGGGACTTCCTCGCTGACGGTCAGGTTGCGATGCGCGACCTGCCTGGTGCGCGCGCCGCCCTGTCCGAAGGCGGTGACGGCGATCCAGACCAGCCCCGTTTCGACATCGCCCTGCCACTGCGTCGCGTTCGAGCCTTCCTTCAGCGTTTCCCAGCTGACATTGTCGTAGGAAATTTCCCAGACATAGTTGACGGCGCCGGCCGCCGGCAGCACCGAGGCCGCAAGGCGCGGCGCATAGCGCGTACCCAGATTCTGGCTGAGCACGATCGGCCCCAGCGCCGGCTTTGCCGGCACCAGCGGCACCGGCGCGGCCGTCTCGCGCGGCGGCGCCTCGCCTTCATCGGCCGCATAGACCGCCGGATCGTCATTGACCAGCGCCAGCTGCACGCGGTCGCCGCCGCCGCCCAGCATCGACACCACGATGGCGCGCATCGCCGCGCCCTGGTTGCCGGCTTCGCCGCTTGCCGGCGCATGGCCGACGACCGCCATGGTGCGGTCGCGGTCGCCGCCGGTCGAAATAAAAGCAGACGGGTCGCCCAGCGCCGCGAGGTCGTCTTCGTCGATCACGAGCTGGCGCGGGCCAGGTCCGGCCGTTACCCGCGCCGGGCCCCAGGGCCGCGCATTGCGGCGGCGCAGATAGAGCCAGTTGCCGGCTTCGGCGAGCACCGGCGCTTCGTCGAGGCGCAGCAGCCGGCTCGCGGCAAACCAGCCCTCGACCTCGATCGCACCCCCCCATTGCGGCAGCGGATGTGCGACCAGCACCGCGTCGCCGCGGGCGATCAGCCGCCCTTCGAGGCCCGCCGCGAAGCCCGGAAAGACGCGGCGGCGGCGATTGGCCGCCGCCTGATAGGCGGCCTCGCGCCAGGCCTGTTCGTAATCGACGATGCCGAAATAATCGAGCAGCGCCGGTTTCGTGCCGGCGCCCCCCCCGGCCTGGGCGCGGGCCTGTGCCGGCTTCCAGGTTGCCTCATCGAAAAAGCGCACGATCACATCGTCGGGCGTGTCCTCGTCGGCAAACACATAATCGAGATTGAAACTGCCGGCGGCGATGTTCTGCGGGCCGAACAGCGCCCGCACCGTCTCGCGCGGTTCGTCGCGCACAAAGGTCACGACATCGCCCAGCATCTGCGGCTCGGCGCGGCCCACGCGCAGAATGTCGGCGAGACCGGCCCAGAGCGTCGTGCGCCGGTCGAAGACGCCGTCGAAAGTGTCGCCGCGCGCTTCCCATGTCGCGTCGAGCGCGGCCAGCCGGTCGAGATCGAGGCGGGTATCGGGAAGCTCGCCGCCATATTCATCGTTGCGCAGCAGGTCGCCCGCCGCCGCCGAGATTTTCCGCGTCGCCTGGGGCGCGCTCCAGAGCGGGGCGCCGCCCTCGTCATAGCCCAGAAAGACCGGCAGCTTCGCCGTCTGGATCGTCTTGAAGAGCCGCGCCGACAGGCCCGACAATTGATTGCCGGCCTTCATCCGCACCGCGATGCGATAGCAGTCGAGCGATCCCGGCGCGCCTTTCAGGTAGGCGCGCAGGCCCGTCCAGTTGACGGTGTCGCGCACGCGGTTGTCGGCGACATGGCCGGCATCGTCGATGCGCCGCGCGCGGACCCGCCAGCGCCCGGCCGCAACCGCGAAGCGCTCGGAGATCCGTTGCGCGGTCCAGGTCGCGAAACTGTAGGTCTCCTCCTTCAGCAGCACCGCGTCGCCGGCGGGGTCGCCCGCCGCATCGATCGGCTGCGCCTCCATGCGGAGCCGCGTCTCCACCGCCGCGATGCCGCCGGCATCGGTCAGCCGCCCGGCGCCGCCGCGCCACTCGAAATCGAAGGCCAGGTAATTGGCCTCCGTGCCGGGGGCATTGGCGACAAACCAGCCGGACCAGGCGCCGCCCGCTTCGGCGGCACCGTCCTCATTGGCGCCGGTCAGTTCCTGCCCGGTCACTTCGGCGGCGGTGACGACCTGTGTCGGGAAGAGCGTGACGGGGGTGCCGGGCGGGCAGAATTCCAGCGTCACGCCCTCGAAGGCGCCCGTGTCGCCTGCGCTGTCGGTCCAGAGATCGGTGTCGGCCAGCAGCAGCTTTTCGACCTGGTAGTCGCCGAGACCGCAATTCAGCACCTGCATCAGATACTGGTCGTTGCCGGAAAATTCGGTATAGGGCGCGGCGTCGAGATCGGGCACCAGGATGTGGCGGCCGTAAAGCCGCGCCTTGACCTCGCCGAGCCGCGCGCGGTTCTGCGCGGTCGACAGCGAATAGGTCGGCGAGGGACTGTCGGCGCCGCGAAAGCCCGATCCTTGCGGGCCGGGCATCGGCAAGAGCGCGTTCAGCAGCAGCGAGGCGCCGATATGCACACCGGCCAGCGCGCCCGAAAAGGCGAGCCCGGTCAGGCCGAGGCCGGCGGGCCCCAGCGCCCAGCCGGCGGTCAGCACGATCGCGATATTGAGCGCGATGCGCAGCAGGCTCTTGCCGCCGCCGCCCCCCGCCGGCAGCTCGCGAAACAGCAGCCGGTCGCGGGCGCGCAGCCGCTTCGCCCAGCCGCCGTTTTTCCGCAGGCGCGGGCGGCCATTGACATAGGCGACGACCGGCCCGCGAAAGCGCGCGCGCGCCGCGATCGCCGCCAGCGTCTCGCCGCTGAAGGCTTCGACCGGCCGGCCCGGCAGCGCCAGCGGAAACACCTCGCGCGATGCCGGAATGGCGCGCCCTCTTTTTTTCACAGGGGGCCGCCCCCCCGGCGCACGCCGTGCGCCTGTGCCCCCGATGCGGCCAACGGCGCCAGCCGAGGCCGCGAGCGCACCTTTTTTCACAGGGGCCCGCGGCCGAGGCGCACCCTTTAACCGCTCGGTCATTCATCGTCCTCGGAAAAGAAAGGATGGCCCGCACTGCCGGCCCACCACCCAACGCTGTCATCCCGGCGAAAGCCGGGAACCATGGGCGGCGCCGGCAACCGGGAGAGTCAGATGGACCCCGGCTCCTGTCCCGGCGAAAGCCGGGATCGGCCGGGGTGACACAGGATTTATGGTCAGCGGCCGGCCGCACCCAGGCGAGGTGCGGAGCGCAGCGGCCAAAGGCCGCGCAGTCCCGCGCCGAGCCGCGCTCTCAAGACTCGCGCCAGACAAAGAATCTCGGCGACCTGTAGCCCTGGATCTTCAGCGCCGGCAGGCTTTCGATCGAGAAGCCGCGATGCTCGTCCATATGGGCGACGACGCCGCGATCGAGATCGAGGAAGACGCCGACATGCGGCCGCGCCGCCGGCGTCGTCAGCAACACGCCGTCGCCATGCCCCGGCCGCTCCATCGATCCGCGTTCGCGCCATTGCCCGGCGGCCTGCATCGCGCGGGCGGCCATGCCTTTCAGCGGCGCCGCCGTCGCGTCGACTTCCGCCATCGCGCGGCCGAAGAGATGCGTTTCGATCAGCCGCGCCATCGACCAGCAATCGAAGGCGTCCGGCCCGCAGGCGCCGAGTTCGGCGCGCAGGCCCGCCCGCATCAGCGCCTCGCACAAACCCGCCGCATCGGCACGGGCCGCGCCGGTCAATGCCGGCAAGCCGGGTGGAAGCTTCAGCGTCATGTCGCGCGGAGGAGTCTTTGAAGAAGTGGCGGCTCGGTCGCGGGAATCTGAAGAAGTGGCGGCTTGGTCGGGACTGCGTTCGCTCCGCTCACTCCGCTCCGTCCCGCGCCGCTTGGCGATCGCGCGTGCGGCCGCAGGCGCGAGGTCGCGCGCGGCGGCTTTCTCCGGCGGCTTCGCCGCCGCAGGATCGAGGTCCGGAGCGGAGCGGGCCCTCGCCCGCGCAGTCCCGGACCGAGAGCCCACTTCTTCAGACTCCAAGACTCGGCGTTTCCTCGATCGTGTATTCGGCATTCGGAAAACTCCGGTTGAAGAGATCCATGAAACCGACCCGGCCCTCGATGCGCAGCTGCGTCACCGCGACCCGCTTCAGCGTCAGCCCGGCCAGGCGGTAATGCACGGTGTCGGGATCGTCGGTCAGATATTCCCGATAGGTGAGCGAGGCCGGCTCGCCGCTCGCCGCCGCGGGCCCCAGCACGTCCATCAGATCGCCCGGCACATTGTCGAGCAGGATCGCCAGTTCGGGCGGGCGGTTGGCTTCCGAGGAGGGCCGGCGCACCTCGAAGGCGGTGGCGATGAACATCACAAGTTCGCCGCCATCTTCCGGCGCGCCGTCCTCGAGGCGCAGCATGCGGCCGTAAATATCCTGCGTATGGCCGGCCGCATCGGGCTCGGTCTCGCCGATCTTCTCGCCGTGATCGAGCACGAAGCGCGCCGGCGCAGGCAGCAGCGGGTGCCGCACCTCGATCGTCTCCCAACCCTCGACGCCCGCCGGCGCCGAGGCATAGGCCTCTTCCAGCGCTTCGGAATGGAGATCGCTCATGCCGGTGACGGCTTGACTTCGAACGACATCGCGATGGCCTCTTCCGCGCCGTCGCCTTCGCGCAGCGCGAAGTTTCCGATGGGCGTGCCTTCCTCATCGAACACGACCCAGACATTGCCCTTGATGCGCGGATCATCAACCGGCAGGGCTTTGCGCGAAGCTGTCGTCATATGTTGGCTCCTCTGAATATCAGGACGAGCGTGCGCAGGGCGTCCGTGCGGTTCTGCACGTCGATCCTGCCAAGGCTGCGCCCGGACAGCGTGAACACCCCGTCAGCGCCGGTGGTGCCGGTCAGCTCGGTATCGGTGAGCAGCGTCGCCGCGGTACCGAGAGAGCCGACCGCCGATTTGACATCGATGCTGCGGCTGCCGGTTGAATGCAGGCGGGCATAATATGTCGTCGGCCTGATGGTGGCGGCGGCGCGGGTGATGAGGTCGATGTCGCCGACCCAGTTCGCGCCGAGGTCCACCGTCACCGCCGAGTCGTCGGCAATCGACAGCGAGAAGGCGAGCAGACCGACGGTTGGATTTGCGGCCACGCCATCGCCATTGGTCACCAGTGTCTGGCCGAAGACGCCCGCCACCGCCCGCGCAACGGACGCGCCGTCAGCGCCGGTATTCACCACCAGCCCGGTGCCAGTGGGATCATTCATCTTCCCGTTGAGCGCGCTTGTGACGGCGCTTGCATCCGCCTTGGCGGCGAGTGCCGCCGGGACGCCGTTGAGCGCCACCTTGTCCGCCGCCGACATGAAGCCGGCCACGCTCTCCGTCGCCTCGGCATGCTGTGTGCCGCCGCCGCGCGTGCCATGCGCGGCATCGGTGAACGTGCCCGTCAGCAGCGTAACGATTTCGGCGGCCGTCAGATCGCGCCCGACTTGTATCCAGGTCTCGCTCGGCGCATAGACCATCTCGTCGCCGACGCGCCAGTCGGTGCCGGAAATCGTGCCGGCGGTCGTGATCGTGTAGAGGTCGCCCACCTCCGGGTCGGCCGGATAGGCCTCGGTCGAGGCGTCCCAGCCGCCCTTGAAATCGAGCACATTGACGAGGTTCTCGGCGATCGCCTGCGCGGCGGCGGCCGAAGCGGCGGCCTTGGCCGCCTGATGCCGGGCCGAAAAGCGGTCGGGCCCCTCCTCGACAGGATCGTCTTCGGCTTTGTCGGCCCATTCTTCGGCCTTGTTGCGCGCCGCGCCCGCTTCGTCGCGGGCCGTTTCCGATACGGTTTTCGCGGAAACTGCGTCATCCTTTGCCTCTTCCGCCGCCGTCACCGCAGCCGCAAGATCGTCCTCGCTTTCGGCGAGATAGGCGGCCATCGCGGCGGCGAATTCCGCCGGGATCGTGTCGGCCGCGTCCTTGATCGCCTTGGCGATGGTCGGCACGTCGCCGCCCTCGGTCGGCACCACCGCATCGTCCGCGCCCTGAACGATCGCATTGAGCGTCGCGGCGTCTTCCTCGAGCTGGTCCACCAGCGCCGCCGCCTGGGCTTCGTTCAATGCCATGGAGCAACCTCGAAGGAAGGAAGGGGTTTCACGCGGAGGCGCGGAGGCGCGGAGAGAAAAGATTGTTGCGCCTGCGGCGCGAAGACTCTTTCGGCGGCGAAGCCGCCAGCACATCTTTCTTTTCGCGTCTTCGCGTCCTCGCGGGCCTTGCTCTTCTCCGCGCCTCCGCGCCTCCGCGTGCGAAAATCTACTCTTCGAAAACCCCCGGCCAGGTCTCATGCACCCAGCCGTGAATGCCGGGGCCGAAGGCCGAAAGCCCGGCGAAGCCCATCATGTCGATCAGCGCCAGCGTGCCTTCATCGGCGACCGCCAGCTTGCGCTGCTCGAGCTGCGCCGAAACGAGAATGCGATCCGCCTTGTGCGGCTCGAACGACCACGGGCCGATGAACCGCGCATCGACCGTTTCGAGACCGATGCCGAACCAGAGCGGCAGCGGACACCAGACCGTGCCCTGCGCCAGCGCCTCGAAATAAAACGCCTTGAAGATCTCGAACTGTTCGACGCTCATCGACCAGCGCACCGGCTGCTCGGCCGGCGACGGCGGAAAGGGATTGATGGCGGCTTTCGGCCCCGTCTCGAAATCGGTTGCCGGCAGCGGACGGTGCGGATCGAGCGCGGTCCCCTCCTGCAGCGGCAGCGGCAGGACATCCGGCCAGACGGGTGCGCCATCCGCATCCAGAAAACTTTCGAGAAGCTCCGTCCCCGGATCGTCATAGGGCAGCGCGCGCAGGGTGAGCCGCGCCGTCACCGTGACGGCGGCGGCGGCGCGCGGCACCGCACGGAAGGCGCCGTCAAAACGCACCACCCGCGCCGCGACCTCGCCACCGGTCCAGACCGGACAGGTGAACCATTGCGTGCCGCGATCGAGCGGCCCGGTGTAAAAGGCCTTGAAGCGGCTGAACTGTTCGGCCGTCATCCGCCAGCCGAGATCGAGCGCGGCCGGCGAGCGCGGCCCCAGCGCCCGGGCGCGGGCCTGCCCGCTTTCCATCGGCGTCCGCCGCCCCGGCGCATGCGCCACGCCGCGCAAGCCCTCGCGCATCGGCTTCGCCGGCAGCGATGCAGGCCATTCGGGCAGGGCCATGATTTCTGCCTCTCGCTATGCGCGAGGCAGAGGGGCCTCGGTCGCGGACTTCGCCTTCGGCTTCGCTCGACGACCTCGGCCCTGGCGCGGCGGCGCGGTCAGGAGCGCGGAGGTTGCGAGCGCAGCGGCCCACGGCCGCGAAGTCCGCAACCGACGCGCCACTCCCAGGAATCTACCGCTGCAAGCCCGCCGCGGGATTGAGGCCGTAGCGGCGTTCGAGCGCATCGCCGGTTTGCGATCTTTGCTGCGCGATGCCGTCGGCGAGATAGCCGTCGATCTGCCGCAGCATCACCTCGACATCCATGCCGCCGGACGCATTGCGGCGCTCGCGCGTTTCGGCCTGCGTACCGGCCGGCGGCTCGACCTTGAGGTTGAAGACGACATCGCCGCCGCCGCGTCCGCCGGCACCGGCGAGCGACCGGAACAGCGCGTCGGCATTGTCGAGCTGGCGCGGCGTGAAGATCTTCTCGCCGGCCTGGGCGATGATCGGGTGCTCGCCGGGGGCGAGCCCGCCAATCGAACCGCCGCGATGCATCCGCGGCGCGCCGAAAAACACGCCCGGATCGACATGCCGCCCCGGCCCCGCCGCGCCGACCTCGCCGCCCTGGTGAAAGACGCCGGAGAAGGTCGAGGACAGAAAGCCCGAAAACGCATCCTCCAGCGGCTTGAAGGCCAGCACTTCCAACATCTTGTTGAGCAGGCGCTGCAGCGCCTCGACGCCGACATCGCCCAGATTGGTGAAGGCGCGGCCGGTCGAGATCGCGTCGATCGACATCCGCGCCAGGCCCGCCGACAGCTCCTTGTTGGCGCGGGTGCTCTCGTCATATTGCTCGCGCGCCTGTCCCATGGCGCGGGCATATTCCTCGGCCGTGATCGCGTTGTGCGCCAGCTGCTCGCCGAGTTCCCGCTCGCGCTCGGTGAGCTTCTCGGCATCGGTCATCAGCGCCTTGCGCGTCGCCGCGCCAGCCTTTTCGATGGCATCGAGTTCGGCGCGGATTTTCGCGTTGACCTTTTCGGCCTCGTTGAGATCGTGGATCGTGCCGGCGAGCTGCTCGATCTCGGCCCGCAACTGCGGCGAAGCGTCCTTCGACAGGCGCGCCAGCGCGCCGTCGATCGCCTTGGCGCGGGCATCGCCAAAATTTTCGATCTCCATCCGGAGCCGCGCCAGCACCTGCGCGTCGCGCTCGGCATTGGCGATCTGCTGCGCCGACCGGGTGTCGCCGCCGGGATCGTCACCGCCGCCCGTGCCGGTGTCGCGCACGCGGCCGGCGCGGGTGTCGTCGATGCGCCGGAGTTCCGCCGAGACCTCGGCCATCCTCGCCTTGATATCGGCAGAACGGCCGCCAAAGCCCGGGTCGATACCCAGGCCTTCCAGCCGCTCGGCCTTGGCGAGCGCATCGACAAAGGCGAACATTTGCCGGTGAAGCCGCTGCTCGCGGGCGGCGAGTCCTGCCTCCGTCTTGTCCTCGATGTCGCGGATTCCGTCCGCGATCTGCGCAAGGCGCTCCGCGAAGTTCTTGATGAACTCCAGCGAGGCATTCAACCCGGCCGGAAAACTCGCAAAGGCCGATTTCAGATGCACACCGATCGCGGTGGTCAGGATCTCGGACTGGTCGCTGGCCTCGGCATAGCGGCGCACCAGCTCGGCGTCCATCACAAGGCCCGCTTCGCGCATTTCGCCGCGCATCCGCGCCAGACCCTCCGAGCCGTCCTGCAGCAGGTTGATGAAGCTGGCGCCGGCGCCGCGCCCGAACAGCTTGCCGGCGACATCGGCGCGTTCCGCCTCCGAGCCGAGCGCCTGCATCTTGTCGGCAATCTCGGGCAGCAGATCGTCGACGCCTTTCAGCTCGCCCTTTGCGTTGCGGATCTCGATGCCGAGACGGCGAAACAGGATGACGCCCTCGCCGGTGCCGCGATTGGCCTCGCCGACGCGCTCCAGCAGCACCTTGGCGCCACGATCGAAATCGGCATCGGCGTCGCCGAAGATCGTCAGCGCCGCGCGATATTCCTGCAGCGCCTCGGTGCCGATCTTCAGCCGCTTCGAGGCGGTGTCGAGTTCGTCGCCGAAGGCCATGCCTTCCCTGGCGATCGAGAAGGCCTTGCCGATGCCGAGCGCCATGGCGCCGAGCGCGGCGGCGACGCCGAGGCCGATCGGCCCGAGCGCGGTCAGCGACGCGCCCAGCACGCCGGCGCGCCCCGACAGGCCCTGCATGTTGCCCTGCAGCTGGCGCGAGGCGGCGTTGACCGCCAGCAGCCCGCGTGTCGGCGGCACCGAGGCGCGCTCGATCTGCCGCGCCATGCGCTCGCCTTCGCCGCCGACCGCGCGCAAGCTGGCGATCAGCTGCGCCTGGCCCTCGGCCGACAGGCGGATCGTGACATCCTGCCGCTTCGACATGGCATTTAGCCTTTCGCTGGGCTCAAGGCGGTGGGCCTCGGTCGCGGACTTCGCTTTCGGCTTCGCTCGACGACCTCAGCCTGCGCGAGCGGCGAGGCGCGGAGCGCAGTCCCGCGCCGAGCCGCCACTTCTTCAAAACCAGTCCCGACCTCGGCCTGCACAGCGGCGAGGTCAGGAGCGCAGCGGCCCACGGCCGCGCAGTCCCTGGCCGAGCCGCCACTACTTATCGAGGCTCTTCCGCCGCTCGGCGATCGCGGCGGCGACGCCGGCCTCGGCGGCCAGCAGCAGGCGGCGCACGGCGTGCGCCTCGACATCCTCCGGCATCCGCGCCAGACATTGTTCGAGGTCGAGCCCGGTCTCGACGCCCGACATGCCGGCGCGGCGCCAGCAGGCCATGTTCATCAGCAGCGTCAGCGCGGC
This sequence comes from Parvibaculum sp., assembly GCF_019635935.1. Lineage (NCBI taxonomy): Bacteria > Pseudomonadati > Pseudomonadota > Alphaproteobacteria > Hyphomicrobiales > Parvibaculaceae > Parvibaculum > Parvibaculum sp. Next base: position 1,099,750 of record NZ_JAHBYN010000001.1, read on the forward strand.
TTGCCCTTCCGCCGTGTGCGGCCCTTTGAGGGCGGCCGGGCAGTCGCGGCATTGCCAGCCGGGGTCGTCTCGCTGTGTTCGGCATCCGTTGCAATAGTCGGCGCCGCCGCCCTGGAGCCAGCTGGCGGCGGCGCGGACCCGTTTCCCTCTTCGACCACGAGGCCATAGGGCCGGAAATATTCGGCGAGGAAGCGCGGACCGATCAGCGGCAGCCGCATCGCCGCCGCCACCGTCTCGTCATTGACCGGCGCGGCGGCAGCGCCCGCGAAAACACCGCTCCATTCGACGATGACCGCCTGGCCGATCAGCACGGCGGTGTACATTTCGCCGAGGCCGGCGCGGATCTCGTCGTCGCTGAGATCCTTCGCGTCGACGACGGCGGCCAGCTTCTCGGCTTCGGCCAGCGTCGTCATTTCGCGGGCGAGACGCGCGGCTTTCGCCTGCAGCGAGCCGATCGTGGCGGATGAAAGCGGCCGGCATTTCATCTCGATATTGTAGCCGAGCGCGATCCAGAACGGCTGCTGCGGCAGATCGATGCGGAGACCCTTCATCACGCCAGCCCGTAGCTCGCGACGTGATTTTTCAGCGTCGCGACCAGGAAGGCGCCGTCCGTTTCGTCCGGATCGGGATCGCAGCGGAAGCGGAAGCTGCGCTCCTGCCCGTCCGGGCCGTTGACGGGGCTCGAGGAGGGCTCGAGCACGGCGCGGCCGGCGCGGAAGGTGAGGCTGCGATTGGCGGCCAGCGACCAGACGAGCTCCAGCACGAAATGCGTGCCGGCATTGGCCAGGTCATACAGCGCATCGCCCGCCGCCGTGGTGCGCGCGGTCACCTCGCCGGTGAAGGCCGGGCGGCCCGGATCGTAGCCGCCCACCGTCTCCTGGTCGGGCACGTCGAAACCCGTCAGGTTGTTGACGAAGTTCCAGCTCGCCGCCGTCACCGAGGCCATGGCCGAGGCGTCCTTCCGGATCTGCCCCTTGAACCCCATGATCCGGTCGACGGTCAGCGCGCCCTGCACCGTGCCGGCGCCCGAGGCGGCGAGGATCGTTTCGTTCGACCCTTTCCAGTCGAGATTGAGCCGGCGATAGCCGCCCTCGCGCGCGACGGCGCCGGCGAGGCCGTTGAGCATCAGGCCGGTATGGCGGTCGAAGCGGTCGGCGCGGCGGCGAACGATCAGCGTGTGCGAGGGCAGCACCAACCCGCGCGACTTGAAGACATGGGTATAGTCGCCCGGCACCTCGCCTTCCGGTTCGACATCCTCGGCCGTCACCGGCACGCCCATGGCGGCGCGCAGGTAGAGCCCAAGATTGCCGAGATCGAACGGCACCGACATCGGCCCGCCATGATCGGGCAGGCCCTCGACGCTTTCATGGGGGCGGCGGCCGAGATCCATGCCGAGCACCGGATCGTCCTCGCGCGCCTTGTTGCGCGACAGCCCATGCGTATAGAAGGGCACGCGCCGGTAGCTATCCTCGGCCGCCGGCAGGCCGAAGGCGCTCTCAGGCCCGAGATAGGCCTCGAGATCCCAGCCGAATGTCTGTCCGCTCATGTGTAGCTCCTTTGATGGGCCTCGGTCGCGGACGATGCTCGCGACCTCGGCCTTGTCTGTGTGCGGAGGAATGTTTCAGCGCGAAGTCGCGAGCGCAGCGCACACCGTGCGCGAAGTCCGCGACCGAGCGCCACCAAAAAAATCCAAATATATCCCCTTGAAACATGGGGCGGGAATTGCTATATTCAGGTCATAGGAGAGACGCCCATGACCAAGATGACCCTCAAGAAATTCAATTCCCGCTTCCCGGACGATGACGCCTGCCTAGATCACCTCATGGCAGTTCGCTATGGCCACAAGTTCCATTGCGGCACCTGCGGCGCGGAAGCCAAGCATCACAGGGTCAAAGGACGCCGCTGCTATGAGTGCGAGTTCTGCGGCCATCAGGTCTATCCGACCGCCGGAACGCCCTTTGAGCGCACCCGCACAAGCCTTCGGGACTGGTTTTTCGTCATGTATCTGTTCACGACGACGCGGAACGGCGTCAGCGCGAAGGAAATCCAGCGCCAGATCGGAACCACCTACAAGACGGCATGGCGCATGGGCCACGAAATCCGCAAGTACATGGGTTGGGTTGATGGTGACGATACGCTCGGCCACGATCACATTGTTGAAATCGACAAGGCTTTCATCGGCGGTAAGGACAAGCAGGGGAAAGAGGACAAGATGGTTGTTCTCGGCATGATCGAACGCGGCGGAAACGTTCTGACCCGCGTTGTCGAGGATCGCCGTGGCCGCAGTGTCGTCCCCTCGATCTTGCAGCACGTCCGCCCCGGCGCATGGGTTGCGACCGATGAGGCCGGTGCCTTTGCTCGCTTGGAAGAGTATGGCTATGAGCACGAAACGGTGAACCACGCCCGCAAGGAATACGTGCGCGGTCCCATTCACACCAATTCAATCGAAAGCTTCTGGGCGACGATCAAGCGCGGGATTTACGGGACGCACGTTTGGGTTTCGAAGAAGCATCCGTGCTTATCCGTTTATCACCCACAACTACTACCCCTTGTGTCTATCGCTGAGGACGGTGGTTATGGCCTCAAATCGCGCGGCGGGGATAAGGACGTAGCCGGGATGGTGTTTTTCGCTGGTCGTGTAATCGTCGGCGATGCCGTCGCATGCAACGTATAAGGGCACGTTGAGCAAATATGCCTCGCTCATCGCGCCCGCCAGTTCGTTTCTCGTGACCAAGACCATGTCTGGATACTCGGCAGGGCTGGTCCGGTCATCCTTATCGAGCAGGCCCTGCCACTCGCTTTCAACCAGCGCAGTGAGTGGCGACACGACGGCCGCGTCGGACAATTCATTGATATCTGACATCAACATCTAGCTCCTGTGGGTGATAAACGGATAAGCACGGAAGCATCTGCCTTCTTACCTTGGCGAGTTCGAGTTCCGTCATAACCTGCGGAAGCGTCCCGAGTTGATGTTCGAGCGTCTGTTGCAGGCTTTTCCTCGCCCTTGAGCATCTTGGATAACAGAAGATCAAACCCCTTATGCGCTTGGCTCATCATTTCCTGACTCTACGGGCGGTGTAGGCAACAACGACTGCTGCCTCATTCTCGGGCTGGCGGGAAAAAATTTAATGACCTCAAGAACCCTGTAGTGAGGCTTAGTGCGATTTCCCTTCTCGTCCACCCCAACAGTGATTTCAAGCCTCACTTGATACGTGTCGTCTGTAAGCGCACCGCCGCGTTCCAGTGCATCGTGTGAAATTGATGTCTCGGAGATGTCGGCATAAATCACCTCAGTGCCGAGGCGGAAGCGCCAGTTCTCTGCTTTTTCATCGTAGACAGGGGAGTAAACACTCAGCCAAGCGGTCGTTGTATCGACCTCTGGCTTTTTTTCTTTTGTTTCAGCTAGGGCTGTAGTGCAGGACGCGACGATATCTTCGACTTCGGAAGGTTCAATAGTGGCAACAACACTTTCGCCCTGTCTTACTTCCACCTTATCAAAGCCGTCCTGCCCAATCGGCAAGAATGCGTCGCGGGTTGCCTTCAAAGCATTGGCATTCTGAGATAAATTGTAAACGTTTTGATTTATCGTAACTGAATTTCCGTCACCCTCGACACTAACAACAACATTCCCAAGCTGACTCTTGTCAGTGAGCTGAACTACCTGTGTTGTTTTGCGCCCCTTTTTCCACCGCAGGTACCCAAGAAAAGATAAAGGGATCACCACCGGAGCGCTCAGAATCCCTATCCATTCCAATATTTCCTTAGCGTCTTTTATTTCTGTCGTTTGAACGAGGCTTTTGACTTGCTCGTAGAATCCGAGAGCTAGATCAAAATTGATGTTGAAACATTTATGCTCGAAATCAGAGACGACATAGACGTTCGCCTTTGCTTTCGGCCCATTAAGTTCTGAATTGGCTTCGCGCAAGAGCTTGCCAAAGGCCAGCAACGCCGGGGCCAACGCCTCCACGCTGATTGAGTGATCCGCGCCGCGCTCATCTCCCGTGTAGGCAATTGAAAACTGGTGCCTACTCACTTCGACAACCTCTGGCATTTCACGTCCCCCCAAGTATTTCGGAGAAACATGACAGCATTTACATGTGGTTTTGAACAGCCTGTTTGCGTCACAAGTAACAGGTTGGCGCTAGAGATCATAGCCGACCCTCCCGATTCCGGGAGTCCGGCGGGTCCATGTTCGAAGGGGATATATTTGAAAAAATCAACCCAGCCGCACCGGCGATGAATAGAAAAGCGTCAGGGGCAGGATCGCGGCCTTCCAGTCGATCTCGAAAGCCTCGTCGATCTCTTCGGTGTTGAGCCCGCCCAGCTCGGCATAGTCGACCGCGCCGCCGATCGTCGGATCGCCCGCCGAATCGGCTTCCGCGTCGAACAGATGTGCGACCGCCAGCTGCACGCGGTCGAAAATCGCGTCGGCATCGGCGCGATGCTTCGCCACCTGCAGCACGAGTTTCGCGACATGCTCGTAGTGATGCAGCACCGGCGACAATTCGCTTTCGACCGGTTCGCCGGTATCGCCGTCGCGCAGCACCAGATGCGCCTCGGCGCCGCCCTCGCGGAAATCGAGCAGCGCTGTCGCGTTGCGCGCCACGGCGAGCGACCAGTCGTCGTCTTCGAACAGTGCCGGCAGCGTCTCCAGCGCCGCGAGCAGCGCCCGCAGCGCGGTTTCCTTTTTACTCAGCGCCGGGTCGGGCATGGCGGGTTCCTTGACAGGCGCGAGGTCGCGAGCGCAGTCCGCGACCGAGCGCCCGCTTCTTCAAGAAGGCCGCGCAGTCCCTGACCAAGACGCCACTCCCCTAAACAGCATCGCCAATCTTGGCGATGCGATGTCTCAACACACGCGGCAACCGCGCCGAGGCCTCATGCGCGACCCGCGCGACCGAAAGGCGCTTGTCGAGACGCACGCGCGGGACGAGCACGAACATCGGCACGGCGCCGGCCTCGAGCGCGCCCTTGATCCGGCGCCGCGAACGCCCGCCGACCTGCACCAGCCCGCCGGCATAGGCGAGATCGGAGACGCGCCCGGCCTTCGAGCGGCGCTGGGCGCGCGCAACCTTCAGAAACCAGATCAGGCCCGGCTTGCCATTGCCGCGCGGGCGGACGAAAGCGAGCCCCGAGGCGATCATTTCCTGCGGCGTGACGCGCACGCCGGCCCAGCCGCCTTGCCCGCGCTGGCCGCGCGACGCGCGACGCCCGCCTTGCCGGTTGAAGCCGGTCGGGATCGCGAGATAGCGCCCCATTTTCGGCACGATGGTGATGCCGGCGTCGAAAGCGGCAACGATTTCGGGCGCTTTCGACCAGATCATCGCCGCCGCGCCGAGCGAAGGCCGCGACGGATAGCGCTTCTTGCGCCAGGTGCGGGACACCTTGCCGAGACCGGCGCTGTCGGTCTGCGCCTTCAGCTTTTGCCGCGCTTCCTCGGCCACTTCGTCGATGCTGTCGGTGACGGCGACGCGAAGCTTCTGCTTCCAGTCGTCCATGGTGGCGACCAGATCGCCGTCGACCGCGAGTTTCAGGCGCATGACATCCTCCAGCGGCGAGGGCGCGAGCGCCAGTCCGCGACCGAGCCGCCACTTCTCAAAATGTCCCTGACCGAGACGCCACTTCTAGACTCTCCGCAGCTCGGCTTTCCATTTCAGCCGCCGTCCATCGGCACGGATCGCGCCATGGATGCGCCAGTTGCGCGGGGCATCGCTTTCGGGCAGCGCGAAATTCAGAATGTCGCCGTCCTTCAGCTCCGGCACTTCCGCATAGCGCAGCTCGACGACAGGATTTTCGGCGACGGAAGGCGCACCCATCGGCGAATAGACCTGATCGGGCGACGTCACCCGCACACGCACCGTCCGCGCCGCACCGCCGGCCGGCGTGTAGAGCGCATCGCGCCCGTGATGCCGGAAAGCGGCGTCGAGCGCGGCCTGGGTGCGGGCGTCGCTCACTTTGCCGCCAGGTCCTTCTGCAGATACTGGAAGCGCGCCCAGGCCGCGTCGCGCTCCTCGGCCGCAACGTTGCGCTTCAGGATTTCACTGAGCACCGTCGCCGAGGGGCGGCCATCGCGCGTCCAGTTCCCGACTTCGCCGGGTGCGAGATCGCGGATCGCGTTGAGCAGCGGATCGCCGAAATCATGCGGGGCCGATTCCTGCGGCTCTTCGTCAGCGAAGCGGGTGAAAAGATCGTCTTCCGGCGCGTCATCGAAGAGCGCCTCGAGCGCCGCGTCGCGCTCCGCGACCGGCACCGGAAAACCGAGACGATGCGCGAGCCAGTAGATCGACGGCCGGCCGTCCGGCGTGAAGGCTTCGTTGTCGACACTCTCCGAGGCCGCCGCCCGCAAGGCGGCGCGGATCGCCGCCTCCCGCGCGGCATCGTCGAGTGGTGCCGCTTCGAGAACAGGGGCGGCGCCGTCCTCGGGCCAGGCCGCGATGCGGCGGCCGACCAGATCCTCGGCTTCGGCGCGGGAAGCCCCAAAGCTTTCGCCCGGCGCGATCTTCTTGCCGTCGCGATGCAGCGTCTCGCGCGCGACAAGCTCGACCGCCGCGCCTTTTCTGTTCTTGTCCATGACGGACACTCCTGTGAAGAGGGAAAGAGGGCGTCACCGCACCCGGCGCACGGCGTGCGCCGGGTGTCGATCGACGGGCGGGCTGGCGTCAGCGGACGCGGGCGCGGAAGCTCGCATTGGGCCGCGACGGGATCACCAGCGGCGCCGACTGCGTCATGGCGAATTCCAGCGGCGGATCGTTCTCGACCCAGTTCTTGGGGAAGAGTTCCATCGCCGCGAGGCCGGCCTGCGGGTCCTGGATCGCCCCATGCGCCTGCACGCCCTCGATGTCGCTGCCGCCCATCAGCACCGTATGATCGGCCAGCAGCTTTTGCGGCGCACCGGCTTCGTCTTCGTAGATCTCCTGATAGACGAAGAAATCGAAGTCGCCGACATTGCCGACATAACGCGCGCCTTCCCTCGACAGCGAGATCGGCCCGAGTTCGACGTTGCCGCTGGCCTGGCGCCGGTTGTCGAGCAGCTTCTGGAAGTCCTCATCCTTGCGGGCGAGCTTCCAGGCCTTGGGGTCCATCACGACATCCGTGACGACGGCGCCGGAATGGCCCTGCACCGTCTCGGCCCAGCTCTCGATCGTGTCCATGACCTTGACGCCGGTTTCGCCCCAGCGGTCGCCCGAGGTCAGTGCCACCGTCAGATCGGTGTGCCGGCCGAAATCGACCTCGACCTTGGGATAGTCCTCGCCCTCGACATCGTATTTGCCGGCGTCAAGCGCGCCCGCCGCCATCCATTCCTTGCGCCGCAGCACTTCCTCGGCATGATCCTCCAGCGCCTCCATGACGGCGAGATCGTGCCGCATGTCCGGCGTCAGCTCGCCGGCATAGCGCTCGCCGGGGCGGCGGCGGAAGGCGCCGGTGATCTTGATCGGCGTCTTCGGCTTCACATAGGCGGGTTTGAACGTCTTGGTGACGAAGCCCCTTTCCTTGCGCGGCTTGCCGGCGACATAGGGCGAGACGAAGGGCGCCAGCTTGCGCCCGCCGGTCAGCACGTCGAAGTCGATCACCTCGGTGTCGAAGGTCTGGATTTCGGGGAAGAAGCGGTCGAGAAGAAAGCTCCGCGGGCGGCGCAGATCCTCGACAAGCTTCACAAGCTGTCGCGTTGTGAACACATCGGTCATGGCAGTCTCCATGGTCGCGCGCGCCGCCGCAGCGGAGGCCGACAGTTGAAAGGCAAGTGATGAAAAGGAAAACGCGCGGCCGTCAGGCGGCGGCGCGCAGGAAGATCGGCGTGCCCAGCCAGGCCGATGCGAGTGTCGCTTCGGTGTGGCCGGTATCGGCGAGGTCGAGCAGGTTCGGATCGAACTGGCCCGAGATATAGCCGGGCGCATCGATGGCGCCCGCGGTGGCATCGGCCGGCGCGGCGAGGATCGCCACCGGATTCTGCGAGCCGTCGCTGGCGGTCGTCAGCGACTTGACGGCGCCGCCCGAGCCGGCGGCCACCGTGATGTCGAAACCGTCGCCGACGATGAAATCGGTGCTGCCGTCGGTGACGGCGAACTTGATCTCGTTGGCGAAAGTCCCGGAAGCGCCGGAGCCCGAAAAGGACACGGTGCCGATGTCGCGGCCGCGCGGGTCGCGTACCTGGAACGTCGCTTCATGGGTGTCGGCCGCGACGCAGCGCGCGGTATAGACGCCCGCCTGGCAGTTGGCGAGGCGCGGCGTCGTCGCGTCGACGACCAGCGTGCCGTTGCCGGTGTTGCCGCCATCCTTCGCCGCCGAAGCCACGGCGCCGAGCAGCACCAGGCCGAGCACCGTGCCCCGCTTCAGATTGCCGGCGAGGATGTTGAAGGGCTTGTGGACCAGCGGAAAGTCGCCGGTGATCAGATTGTCCCTTGTCAGGGTCGCGGATTCGGTGAGGCCTTCCATGGCGCTCTCCTTTCAGTCAGGGGTTTCGATGGGGAGAAAGCCGGCGCGGTCGCGAGCGTTCGTCCGCGACCGGGCCGCAAACAAGCCTCAGTCCTTGAGGCCGCGCGAGGCGCGATAGGTGCTGGAGACGGCGGCGACGCGCTTGTCCGCCGCCGCCGGCGCGGCGGGGCCGATTTCGGGATCGCGCGCCGCCATGCCGGCGAGGCGGCCGGCGCCTTTCGGCGATGCCGCCAGCGCCTTGACGGCCGCCTCGACACTCATGTCGGTGTTCATCGCCAGCGACAGTGCCAGCTCGCCCCGGCCGGTGGCGGCCTTGTCGCCGAGAATGCCGGCGATGCGCGCGCGTTCGGCCTTGGCGCCGGCCGCGCGGGCGGCGGCAACGCGCTGCTTGACGCTTTTGGGCTTGGCCGCTTTCGCGTCCTTCTCCTTGTCGTCGCCCTCGGCGTCCTCTTCGTCGTCGTCGCCCTCGGCGTCCTTCTCCTTGTCGTCGCCCTCGGCGTCTTCGTCGTCGTCGCCCTCGGCGTCCGGATCGTCGTCATCCGTTTCGGCGCCGGTGTCCTTGTCTTCGTCTTCCTCTTCGGCCTTGACCTTGCCGGCGGCCGGCTTCTTCGGCTTCTTGCCGGCCTCGGCGCCGCCGAAGAGATGCGCGAAATTGAATTTCATCGGATCGTTCCTTTCGGGAAAGCCGCTACGCGGCGTTGACATGAGCGGCGAAGGCCGCGAAGGCATCGGCGGGCGACAGGACCGCGTCCGCCAGGCCGAGGGTGAGAGCCTCGGCAAGCTGCGCCGGGCCTGAATAGGTGCGGGCTTCGGTCGCCAGCACCTGGTCGAGCGACGGCGCCCTGGGCGCGCCGGCGCGGTTACGCACCACCGTCGCGGCAAAGAGCTGCCGCAGATCCTCCAGCTCGGCTTCGACGCGCACGCGCACATCGTCGGGCAGCGCTTCATAGGGATTGCCGTCCGTCTTGTGCTCGCCGGCTTTCAGCAGTGTGATCTTGTCGCCGACCTTCTCGAGCCAGCCCGACATGTCGACATGCATCGTCACGACGCCGATCGAGCCGAGGCCGCCGGTGCGCGGCACGGCGATGCTGTCCGCCGTCGAGGCGACCGCATAACCTGCGCTGTAGGCTTCCTCGGAGAGGATGGCGACGACGGGCTTGCCCGATGCCTTTTTGGCCGCAAGGGCGAAGTCGCAGAGATCGAAACAGCCGGCGACCATGCCGCCATAGGAATCGACATCGAGCGCAATGCCACGGACATCGGCGTCTTGATGTGCGCCGGCGAGCTGCCAGCGCAGGGCGTCATAACCAGTGACGTAAGAGCTGCCCCACCATCCGAGCTTGTCGATCAGTGCGCCCTGCACGCCGATGATGGCAATGCCCTCGGCCAGCGCATAAGGCCGCGCTTCGCCCCCGGCGTCGCCGATCTGCATCAGCTTGTGTCCGGCGGGGTCAGCGGCGACCGCCAGCGCCGCCGGCAGCGAGCGTGCGAAGCGCTGCGGCATCATCATCGGCAGCAATCCGGATTTCATTGTGTCGCCTCGCTTTCGCGTTCGCGGGTCTCGTCGTCGCCGCCCGATTGCAGCGCCACCGCCTGGCCCCATTCCGGAATCGGCAGGTCGAGTTCCTTCATCACCGCCAGCTCCCGCTGGCGCTGCTCCAGCGTCTCTTCCCAGTCGAGGCCCTGTTCGGCGTTCTCGTGCTCGAGCGTCGAGAAGCCGGCCTCCATGCGCAGCTGCGCGCCCTGGGCCTCTTTGACCGGGTCGACCCAGCCGCGCGGCGGGCCGATCCATTTGCAGTCGAGATAGGCGAACGGCATCTCTTCAAAGGACGGCGCGCCCGGCGGCGTCTCGAGATAGCCGCGCTCGAAGGCCTCTTCCATCCAGGCCATGTAATGCGGCATCACCGCGCCGGCCGCGAAGCGCGAACGCCGCGCAACGATGAAACGCCAGACCTCGACCAGCGCCGCGCGCGCCGAGGAATAGTTTGTTTTGCTCCAGTCCATGGCGAGCTGCTCATAGGAGAGCCCCATGGCGCCGGCGATGTTGCGCAGGCAGGCCGTTTCGAAAGCGGCGAAGGCGACGGACGGGCGCGTCGCCTGCGGCATCGTCACCGTCTCGCCGGGCGCCAGCGTGTTGAGGCGCACGCCGTCGAGACGCAGGCCGGTTGCCTTGTGCGTTTCGGTGCGCAGCAGCTGGTACTGCTCGAGCTTGTCGAGGTTCATCGACTCGAGCACTTCATCGGCCGAGAAGGGCGTTTCGAGGAACGCCGCCAGCACCGCATTGAGGATCGCGGCCTGCAGCTCGGCAACGTCGTAGCGCGAGAGCATGCGGAACTTCGCCAGCACCGGCGCGAGCGGTGACACGGGCCGCGTCTCGCCGGCACGGGAGGGCTCGAAATCGTGAATGACGATCGGCCGGCCCCAATCGGTCTCGCGCTCCACCGCGTCCCAGCGCGCGGCCGAGGCGCCGCGCCACATCTCGCCCGGATGCGCCGAGCGGATGTGATAGGCGATCGCCGCGCCGTCGCTGTCGAGTTCGACGCCGCCGCGCAGAAATTCCGTGTCGCTGCGCCAGTTCGGATTGGACAGGCGGTCGGGATCGATCACCTGCTCGCAGGTCGCGAACATGCCGCCGCGCTCGCGCCAGCGCATGACCGACAGGCTCTCGCCGTCGATCACGCGATGCCGGAACTTCAGCGCCAGCAGCCCGGCGAAGTCGAGCTTGCGTTCGAGATCGACATAGCGCCGCGGGTCGTGGGCGTGGCCGCGCCACAAGGACTCGACGCGCTCGGCAAATTCGCGCGCCCATTCCTTTGTCTGGCCGAGCGCGAACCAGTCCGGCTTCGACGACAGACGCCAGCCGCCCCCGATCGCCGCGTCGACCAGCTTCTGCACGCCCGACGACGCCCAGCCGTCATTGCGCGCCAGGTCGTGAACGCGCGCCGCGATGCGCTCGCGCTCGATGCTGTTGGCGCTGTCGGCGCTTTCGAGGCGCGGCATCCATTGCTCGACCGAGACGTCCGTTGTCGAGGCCGCCGTATAGGCGCTCAACGGCCAGCCCTGGGCGCCGGTCGCCGCAGCGCGCGGCAGCCGCATCGGCCGGCCGTGACGATCTGTGATCGAGGAGAGGCGCGCCATCAGTAGAGCACCCGGATGCTGCGCGCCCGCGGCGCGATTTTCGACCGCAGCTGCGCGATATAGGCGTCGAGGCGCGTCACGTCGGCGGCGGCATATTTGACGCTCTCGCCATCCGCCGTGCGGATCTCGGCCTCGAGCGTGCCGGTCAGCAGGCGATGACGGGCGGCCTCGGCCTCCGCCAGCAATTCCGCATTCGTCGCCATGGGGGCTCCGTTCGGTTCGGGACGGCGCACGGCGTGCGCCATTGATTGGTTGCGGGGGCCAGGTTCGAACTGGCGACCTCCGGCTTATGAGACCGGCGAGCTACCGCTGCTCCACCCCACAGATCAGGAATTCAGCGCTTGCGCCGCGCGCCGCATCGTCTCGAGATATTTTTCGCGCGCCGCCTTGCCGCCGGCATCGTCGCCGGGCTTCGGCGACCAGAAGCGCGCCAGATCCGCCTGCAACTCTTCCGGCGCGTCCATGCGCTTGGCGATCAGCCGCTGCCATTGATCGCGCGTGTAGTGATCGAGGCCCATGTGATAGGCCATCGCCCGAGCGATCACCCAGATGTCGAGCTGCTCGTTGGGCTGATCCTTGGGCTTGACCCATTCGCGCCGCGAACCGCCATCGCGCTTTTCGCGCAGAACCAACGATTCCGCCGTCAGCTGCTTGAAGAAATTCTCGTCGCAGACGTCCGGGAAGTGCCCGGCGCCAAGCGGCAACATGCCGCTGTCGTCGGGCCCGCCGATCGTCTTGCGCAAGCTGCCGTAAAGTTCGCTCTTCGCGGTGAAGGTGCCGACCGGCCAGAGCATCGCGCCGTGTTTCTCGCTCTTTCCGGATTGCTTGACATCGACGCGTTTCGGCAGGCCGAGGACCGGCTTGTTCCAGCCATCGCGGCCGTCGGTCGCCAGCACGTTCGGCCGGGCGCGGGCGTAATTGTAGACGCGCTGCGACTTGTAGCCGCTGTCGACGCCGGCGGCTTCGATCCCCCAGGCGCGGCCGAAGACATTTTCGTAGGTTCGGGCGCGGATCGTGTCGAGCGCGCGCCACGGTCCATCCGTGTCCGGGTCGCCTTCGATGATCCCGAAATCGACCAGCCAGTAGGAAAGCCCGACGCCCCAGGCATAGACCGCCCATTCGAGCCGGTTGACCTGGACGTCCGCGCCCATGGTGAGCACAAGGCCACCCAGCGGGATCGACTGCAGCCGGTAGGGCAGCACCGCCTTCAGCAGCTTGTCGTGATCGGGCGCTTCGCCCTTTTCCTCATGTGCCTCGCCCAGTACCTGCTGCGAGAAGACGCGTTCCTTCAGCGGCTTGCCCTTGGCCGCCAGATGCGCGTCGATCGCCTCTTCCCAGGCGACGAAGGGCGAATAGGCCTGCCATAAATGGAAGCCGGGCTGGCGGCCACCCGACCGGCGCGCCAGCCAGCGCTCGGTCTCTTCGGGCGCGAAATGCGGCGGCGGCGCCGGATTATCCTCCGTCCCCGGATAACACTTGATCCAGCGACCGAGCGCGACCATGCCGCGCTTGTCGCTGTGCTCAATGACGCAGCCATTGGCGGCGCAGACGAAATGCGCGCCGCGCCCGCTGCCGTCCGGGCCCGGCTTCAGGTTCTCGAAGCGCAGCAATTGCCGGTGACCGCAATGCGGGCACGGCACGTAATAGCGCCGCTGGTCCGAGGCATCAAAGCGATCGCTGATGCGGCACTCGCCGGCCATGCCCGGCGTCGATGACCAGAGCCGCTTGACGCCGCGCCGGGCCCAGGCCTTGGTGCGCGCGATGGCGAGGTCCAGCGGGTCGCCGCGCTTGTCGACATCGGCCGGCCATTCCGATATCTCGTCGCCCCAGAGGCGACGGACCGAAATCATCTGCAAGCCCTTCGACGACGTCGCGCCGGTGATCTGCGCGAAGCCGCCGCGAAAGCGCTTGAAGGACGAGGTCGAGCCGGCCTCGTCGCGGCTCTTCTGCTCGGCCACCTTGTGCCGCAGCGCCGGCGTCGCGTCGATCGCCGGTTGCAGTTTGAGGCGGACGAACTTCTTGGCCTCATCCAGCGAGGGCAGCACGATCAGCATCGGCGCGGGGTCTTCGTCGGCGGTGAAGCCGAAGAAGTTCTCGCCCACCGATGTCTTGCCGGTCTGCGCCGACCATTTCAGCGTGACGTCGGTCGCGGGATGCGACGGCGACAGGCAGGCCATCGGTTCGCTCAGATACGGCGCCAGGTCGTTCGACCATTTCCCCGGGAAGGGCGAGCCGCTTTCGGCGGCGACATGGCGCTTGGCCTCGGACCAGCCGGCGACGCTGCGATCGGGCGGGGGGCGCAGGGAAGTCGCGAAGCTGCGGGCGACGATCTCACGGCCATGCGCGAGGCCGGGAAACTGCCTATGCAGGGTCTCCGCGTTCAGCATCGTTCTCGAAGTCCTCGGCGAGCTTTGTCAGCGCCGCGCGGTTGGCATCGCGCAGTATCGTCGCCACCTCACCCGCGTCCGTCGTCGCGGCGAGCTTTTCGCAAAGGTCGAGATCGGGCGACATCAGCGCGTCGCGCAGCTTGGTCAGCGCCTCGCCCGTCGCCTGGTCGACTTCGGCCACCGGCGTCAGCGCGCCCAGTTCGACGGCTTCCTCGCGCTCGAGCCGGTTGAGTTTGATCAGCTCGGCGCGCGCCCGGAGGCGCGCCACCGTCTGATCCTGCGGCCCGGCCGGTTCCGCCTCGGCGGTGTCGTCGTCTTCCGTATCGTCGCGCGCGGCCGGCCGAAGCGGCGGGCGCGCTTCGTCGAACAGCCGGCCGGCGTGATTGCCGGTCATCAGCCGGTTGACGTTTTCGTCGCGGTGGCGGCGGAACTCTTCGAGGTCGAGCGCAATGCGGCCCGGCTCCCGCGCGTGGTTCAGCTCCGGATGCGTGTTGAGGTACCGCGTGATCGTCGAGCGGTGAAGGCCGAGGACGCGTGCCGCCTCGGCACCATCGACGATGTTGCGCCGTTGCGCCCCGTTGCGGCCGTCAGTTGCAGGGGGGTGAGGATGTTGCATCAAAAAACAAGCCTCGCACTAGCAAACCCGCGCGCCCTCGCCGCCCGTGTTGCGCTTTGGGCCGGGAAGGACCCGTCGAAGTTGCGCGGCGCAACACGCCGCCGGAAACGAAAACGCCCCGGCGGTTTCCCGTCGAGGCGCTTCGATTGCAGTGTGGCAATTTGCGACCGATTCGTGCGGCGGGTCAAGCGGCGTCGGACAAGCCCGCGAATTCGGTGATCTTGGCGCCCGACCGCAAGCCCGCGATCAGCGCGTAGCGGTCGAGCGCGACGCGCAGCAACGCCTGCCCAACGCCCATCTTCCTCGGCAGCCCGCAGAATTCTTCCGCCTCCTGCACGCCCCAGTTGTCGACGACCACCGCCATCGTCAGTCCGATCGCGCAGAGCATCACCTGCCGCTTGCGCGCCGTCACGCGCACCGGCGGATCGCCGACGAGATCGAGCAGCCAGGGCCGGTATTCGCCGAGCCACCATCGCCCCTCGCTGGCGCTCATCCGCGCCATCGGATCGCGGAACTGTCCGCCGCCGCCATCGACGCGCTCGCCGAGCTGCACCGCGCCCGGCGTCAGCCCGCGCCCCAGCGCCTCGCGCACCGAGGCGATGCGGTTCGCCGCCGTCACATGCACCGCGTCGAGCGCCGCGCGGCGGAACAAACCGGCGACGACATCGGCCCGGAGCTTGGCCCTCGTTTCGGGCGTGCCGCGATCCACCGCCGCCGCGACCTTGTGCGCATTGCGGCCGCGCCGCTTCGGAGGCCGCCCCGCCTGAAACCCCGGAAAGGCCGGCGCCGCGTTCATCAACCGCGCCTCCGAAACCTTGACGAAGCCCATGCGCACCGCCGCCGCGCCCCGCCGCTCGACCGCGCCGCGCTCGCCCGATGTCAGCAGGTCGATCCACACCGGCAACGGAAAGCCCGACGGCGCCACCACGCCCGTCCAGTCGATGATCTCGGTTTTCATGAGCGCCGCCTCCCCTTGGTTGCCGACCCGTCCTCGCCCGCCGCCTCACCCGGGGAACGCACGCCGTGCGCCGCGAACTCGATCCGTCTGCCGAGCAATCTTTCGAGCCTGTCGGCAAAGTTCTGGCGGATGTAGTTCGCGAGGAAGCGCGTCGGCACGCTCAGCTGTGCCGGATCGTCCGGATCGTCCGGTACGTCGAGCCGCGCTTTGGCGAACCACGAATTGAACGCCGCCGGCCCGATCTCGGCTTGCAGGGCCTCAAGCGCCGCCGTGCCTCGCGTACGCGCGCGCGGCTCAGAATTCAGATTCTTGGCTGTTAGACTTAGCTGTTTTGTGCAACCCACTAGGTTGACAGTACTGTCAACCCCCGAGGTTGACAGTCGCGCCGGTTTGTCAACGCCGGGGTTGTCAGTCGTCGGATGTTTGTCAACCTCGGGGTTGTCAGTACCCGCAACCCCCGCGTTGACAGTCGATGCCTCTTTGTCAACGCCGGGGTTGTCAGTGGCCGGATGTTTGTCAACCTCGGGGTTGTCAGTACCCGCAACCCCCGCGTTGACAGTCGATGCCTCTTTGTCAACGCCGGGGTTGTCAGTGGCCGGATGTTTGTCAACCTCGGGGTTGTCAGTCGTGCCCTCTTTGTCAACCTCGGGGTTGTCAGTACCCGCAACCCCCGCGTTGACAGTCGCCGCCGGAAAGTCGACCGGATCGGCGTCCTCGTCGAAGATCATTTCATAGGCCCAGACGCCGCGTGTGCCCTCGCGCGGAGCCCCCCGGCGCAGATAGCCGAAGCCGACCAGCCGCATCATGCAGCGGCTGATATATTGCCGCGTCACGTTCCACTCGGCGGCGAGTTTGCCCTGGGCGAGCACGAACTGCCCGTCGGGTTTCGTCCGGAAGGCGCATTCGAGCAGCAGGCGGAAATCGCCCGCCACAAGCCGGGCGTCGTGCCGCGCCCGCGGCGGCACACGGCAAAATCGTCCGTAAACTGACCGATCCTCACTCACCCCCGCCGCGCCTCCTCTTCCGGTGTCCGCGCCCGCTGAGACAGCGATTGCAGACAGTCTCGATTGCCTCCGGCGGCAGCTTGTCGCCGTCGGCGCCGCGTTCCTTCGGCACCGCCCGCAGCATGTCGGACGAGCCGCAACGGCCGCATTTGAAGCCGTCGCGCTGCCACACGATCCAGCGCATCGGCTCCGGCACGGGCTTGGGCTTGCCGCTCGCCCGTTGTTCCCGCCAGGTCAGCGGCTCCCCGGCATGGGCCAGCATGAACAGATTGGCCGCCGCATCGGCGCAGAAGCCGCAAAGCCCGCGCTGCTGATATTCGAACTGGACATGAATTTCCGCCCCGCACAGCGCGCAGGACGCCGTCGTGAAAAGCGCATGTCTGACAGGCATTCTTTCGTCGAGGTCGATAGGCCGCGTCATCCTGTTTTCCCTTTCGCCATGGTTGGGGAAAACGAGTTTAGCGCCCCGCGCGCGCCGCGCGGCGCTCTTCGGCCAGTGCCTCGAGCGCGAAGGCCTCGTATTTGACAGCCTGCCGCACCGCCTCGAGCACCAGCCCGAGACCCTGCTGCCCCTCTGGGCTCGCAAGGCCCGGCGCGCCCTCGGCACAGAACACCAGCACGTCGGCGACAAGGCCGAGCGTGTCGACGCAGGACGAGGAGATCAGCGGGTTGAGGCGTTCGGCAGTGTCGCGCGGCACGCTGTATTGATCGGTGGGAAGCATCGCAAAGCCCTCCTGAATGGCGTTCATGATCGCCACACGGACGGCTTACGAGGCCCACCGGGTGGCGGGGGTTCGTAACCTGTTCAGGACAGGCGGGCTTATTCGTGCGCTTGCGCGCCTTATTTCGCCGCGCCCCCGCCAAAGGGGCACACGCCCGGCATCCGGGCATGCAAATGGCCGCATTAACGGAGCAGCCATCCGCCTGAACAGGGTTACGAGCCCTGCCCCGGACGATGCTGCGATTTGCTCGATCTGTCAAACCCGGCCCCAACTCTTTGAACAATCTGCCTTTTTACCGATCCGTCCGTTTCGCCCGCGCCGCCAGCTCCGCCGCATCGTCCAGCACCGCCGTCACCATCTTCTCGGCGACAATCGTCTCCAGCAGCAGCCGCGCCAGCTCCGGCGCCGATATGCCGCGCTCGCGCGCCGCCGCCAGCAGGCCTTCCAGCACATCGACCGGCACCGGCACCGGCCGCAGCCGGCGCCGTTCGCCGCCGCCCTCATCGCGGCGGTTGCCCGGCCCGAAGCCGTAAACGGGCGAGATCAGCCCGCTCATGCGGCGCCGCCCAGCACGTCGCGGACGATCGCCCACAGCCGATCCTCCAGCCATTGCTTGCGGTCGAAATCCGCGTCGGGCGTCACGCCGGCCTCGCACAGCGAATGCGCGCCGGCCATGCTTTCGCCGGTCTTGCGCATGATCGTGGCGACGCGGCCGTCGCCGCCGGGCTCGGTCGCGTGATAGCGATAGGCGAGCATCCGGTAGCCCGCACCGGCCGGGACGTTCATAGCGCCGATCTTCTCGACCACCAGCTTGAGGTCGGGCAGCCAGGGCCGGTTGCCGAATGCCGTGCGCGGGCCTTCATGCAGATAGCCGATATGCGTCGGCGGTTCGCCGGCGTCGGCTTCGCGCGCGCCGTAGAGATGATTGATCGCCGTGCCGACGATCACCCGGCTCTCGAAGCTGAAGCGATGATCGTGGATCGAGGAATGCTGGAAGCACCTTCGGCGCGGCAGCGCCGGATGCCAGACATGCAGGCGCTGCCCGCCG
Source organism: Parvibaculum sp. (assembly GCF_019635935.1). NCBI lineage: Bacteria > Pseudomonadati > Pseudomonadota > Alphaproteobacteria > Hyphomicrobiales > Parvibaculaceae > Parvibaculum > Parvibaculum sp. Next base: position 1,118,053 of record NZ_JAHBYN010000001.1, read on the forward strand.
CCGAGCTTCACCTGCAGAAAGCCGAGCCCGTGCAGCGTGATGGTTTCGGCCGTTTCCTCGAAAACACCCGGTGCGGTTTCGTCAAAGACTTTCATCGCGTTCTCCGTTGTTTGTGTCCGCCTCGCGGAGGGAAAGATCGCCTTCCCGCCCTTCCCCCTGCGCCGCCGCCACGGCCGCGATCGCGGCGTCGTAGGCGGCGACCTCATCGACGACGTCCTCGTCCAGCGTGCCGGGAATGGGCTCGATGGTGCCGTCCCGGCGCCCGCGCAAGGTCGAGTGACACTCGACCAGCGTCGCGCGCTCGCGCTGCAGCAGCGGCAGCGCCAGGCCGAGGGCTTCGCGCGCCGCGCTTGCCTCCCGCGCCAGCCGGGCGAGCAGCGCGATGCGCTCGCCGATCGTCCGTGCCCGGTCGGTTTCCATTGCCCCTTCGGCGCGCAGCGGCGCGATGTCGGCGGCGGCGTCGAGCGCCTGCATGGCGGCGTCGACGGCCATCAGCGCCAGCCCGCGCGAGCGGCCGACCGCATGCAGGAATTCGTCGAGTTCGCATTGTGTCACCGGCGCCGCGCCCGGCCGCGAAGCCGAGCGTTCGCCCGCCGCCACCATCTCGCCCGCCCGCGTCTTCGCCGCCGGGGCCAGCCATCGCAATTCGGAGAGATATTTGTCAGGCCCATCCCTGCTCATGGCGCCCCCTTCTTGCCAAGTGTGACGACATTGCCGCCAGCCGCAGCAGGCGGCACGGCAACGCGCGGCAGATCGGCCGCGAGCGGCAACGGCCAGGACATCGCGCGGATGGCGCGGCCCGATGACGGGCCAGATGTCGCGCCGCCCGCCCCACGGATAGTCGATCGTCGGCACCAGATAGAAATGCCCGACCACCGCCGGCGTGTTCAGCATGTCGATGCGGGCGGTCATGCCGTTCCTCCGTTCGCACCGCGATCTGCACAGCCCGAGCAGAGATCGGCGGCGATCCACCAGCAGGGGCCCGCCGGCGTCACACAGGCCTTGTTCTGCGTGCAGCCGCAGACGCGGCAGCGGCGCATGCCGGGCGGCGTCAGCTCGATCCGGTACTCGACCGCCTCGGGCACAATGCCGCGTTCATCGCCCTCCACCAGTTCGCGCATCGCGCGGTTGTCGAACGCGGTGCCGAACAGCAGATGTTTGAAGCCGCTGCCGGCCGACTGGCGTTCCACTTCGGCCAGCAGCGCCCGGCCGAGCCCCTTGCGCCGAAAGCCCGGCCGCACATAAAGGACATCGAGCCAGACGCGGCCGAGACCGGCGTCATAGAACGTCGCGAAGGCAAGCGGCGCGGACGCGAGGCCGACATAGAGGCAGGCCTCGCCGCCGTCGATGTCGGCGCGCAGCGTCGTGATCGCGCCCTCCTTTTGCGCGGCGGCAAGGCCCCGCCGCGTGGCGGCCAACAGGTCGGCGATCTCGCCGACCGGATTGGCAAGACGGATGCCGCCGTTGCTCATGCCAGCACCGCCAATGCAAAGCCGATGACGACGGCGCAGCCGCCGGTCAGGAAGCCGGCGGCGAATATCGCGCCGCCGGCAAGCGCGCCGCGCCCTCTTTCCGTATGCGGATGTTTCATGTGAAACATTCCTTTCTAATCGTAGCTTCTGCAGTCGGCACAATTGCACGGCCAGTCATAGTCCTCGGGGTGTTCGTCCAGCGGCGTTGTCAGCGCGATTAACGCGGGCTCGAATATCGCACCCGCCTTGGCGGGCATGATGCCGCGCTCGATCAGATGCGCGTCCATCGCGGCGGCGCATTGCAGCGCCTCCTGCACCTTTGCCTCGTCCTCGCCTTCGCGCATCCTTGCGAGCGCCCAGAGCCGCACAAGCGACGGCGCGTGCCGGTCGCGGCCAAGCAGGACGAAAATCGGTTCGTCAGGTTCGGCGGCGGCATAGCAATCGAAGGCGCCGGGATTATTTTTCGTGCCCATGATCTTTCTCCCTCAATAGCTGCCGCGCCCGCAAGTTCGACCAGAACACCAGCAACTGGCCGACCACCGAAGCGGCGATGGCGAAGAACAGCAGCGCCGCGTAATCGCCGAGCCCCAGCGCCTGCGCGGCCAGCGCGAAGGCGATGGCGCCGACGCCGGCGCTTGCCAGCGCGATCAAAAACCTTCTGAAGAAGCGGCCCTCGCGCGCGGACGAAGCTCGTCGCGCTCGGGCTGAGGCGGCGGCGAGGCCAAGTTCCCTGGCGTTCAAAATCTTCATATCGCGCCGATCTCCCTTGCCTTGAAGCTCTCGATCTCGAGCAGCTGCGCGCCCTTGCGCGGGTGGCCCGCGCCGCGAAACGCCAGCAGGCGGAACGGCACCCAGGCCTCGGCCGACGCGCCGTCGACATCGATGAAGCGCAGCCGCGCTGCCAGATCCGTCATCGCGATCACCGCGCAGTCGAGTTCGACCGGATCGTTGAGAACGAGATCCACCCGCGAGGTGCCGCCGAAGAGATCGCGCTGGGTCATGGCGTCCTCCAGTCCGGGAAATCGCGCTCGGCTTCGCGCGGCCACCAGCGCTGGCGCAGCCCGCGAAAGCCCATGATCGGCGCGTCGATCGTCACGGCGACGGCGCCGCCCTTGCGGATGATGACGCCATGGCGAACGGCAACGACCGGCGCGTAGCCGCGCAGCTTTCCATGCGCGACGACATAGAAGCGCTCGCCGGGCGCGATCAGCGAGATACGATGATGTCGCGTGTACCAGCCCCATTCGGTGCCGGTTTCCGGCGTGCCGGCGGCGTCGCCTTCGGCGATCCATTCCTCCCAGAAATCTTTCGGGCAGGTCCCGACCAGATCGACCATCATGTCCTCCTCACCGGCGCATAGAGCCGCGCATAGGGCTCGCCGCGCGGGCCGCGTTCGGGGTCGCGGCCGTGCTGCCGCGACAGGCCCGGCGTCCAGTCCCAGACGAACCAGGCGAGCGGCATCGGCACCGGGTTGCCCTGGCCCGTCCAGTCAGGCCGGAAGCCGAGCGGCCAGATCCGCGCCGGTGTCAGCGCGGCGAAGAGACGATCGCGATTGGATTTTTCGGCGGCGGTGAAAAAGCCCAGCGGCAAGAGCAGCGCCATGTAGTGCAGCTCGAGCGCCGCGCCGCGCCGGATGAAGGCGGCGCCGTCATCGCCGAAGGGCGGATTGGTGACGACGACCGGCGCACGCCGTGCGCCGGAAAGGAAATCCTGAATGGCCGGCCCGCCGAGGTCGCGCGCGCGCCTGCGAGGTCCGGAGCCTTGTCCCGGACCGAGCGGCAGACCAGTCCCGGACGGAGGCGCAGATATGTCGCTCTCGACGGTCCGGAAGCCGGCGCGCCTGAGTTCGGCGGCCAGCCGCCCGTCGCCGCAGGCCGGCTCCCAGATCGGCCCGCCATTGAGCACGGCCGCGAGCCGCCGCGCCTCGACCGTCAGCAGCGCCCGCACCACTTCGGGCGGTGTCGGATGGAACTGCAGCGGATTGTCCGTCAGCGTCGCGCCGATGCGCCCGGCCAGGCGTTTGAGGCCGCTCATGGCTTGGCCTCCGCCAGCGCGGGAAGGGGGCCTCGCTTGATGCGGGTGAGGCCGGCGCGTTTGGCCGCCTCGCCGATCGCCCGCGCCGAGCGCGCCGGCAGCAGCGGGAGACAGGCGCGCGGGCCGCCTTCCGGATAGTGCCGCCGCAGCACCGCGATTTCGTCTTCCGTCCAGGCCAGGCCGGTGGCGCCGGCGCATTTGAGCCCGAGCCGGCGCGCATTCTCGCGGATGGCGCCGCGCGTGCGTCCCGGCAACACGGCCAGGCAGGCGACGGTGCCGCCCGCCGGATAGTGCCGCCGCAGCTTGGCGATCTCGCCCGCCGTCCAGGCGCTTTCCGAGCCGGTGCCGGCCTCGCGCATAATGCCTTCGTCGGAGGCGCGCTTGGAAATCGCCACGGCGCTGCGGTCGATCAGCCGCGCGCAGGCCGCCGACCCGCCCGTCGGATAATGCCGCCGCAATATGCGGATCTCCGAGGTCATCCATGGCCGGTAATGCCGCGCGCGCTGTTTTTTCCCTCGCCCCACCGGGGAGAGGGAGGGAGCGCCTGCAGGGCGCGGAAGGGTGAGGGGTTCGGCGTCCACTTAAGTCTCCCGCTCGAAGACCGGGCGCGGGGCGCCCTTCGGGTCGTAGGCGAATTTCGTCGTCGGCGCGGCATGGCGGGCGAGCTGCCGCGCCGAGAAGAGATGCGCCTTCAGGCGCGGCCGTTGCGGATGGTTTTCGCCACAGGCGAGCCAGGCCCGCGCCGCGCCGGTCAGCGCCAGCCAGACCGGCGTGTCGGCGCCGGGCGACAGCGGCTGCGCCAGGATCTCGTCCAGCTCGCGATTGAGATCGTCGCGCGGACCCGTCGCCAGCAGCAGCCGGTCGACGCAAAGCGCCAGCGCCTGTTCGTGTGACAGCTCGCTGCGCCGGGGCATCACGACACCTCTTCCGGGCAGATCAACCCGGCGCTGCCGGCGGCGGCGGCGTGCCACAGCAGCGACAGCACCGGCTGCATGTAGATGCCGGCCGCCTCGAGCATCTGCAGCCCGTCGGCGATGCGGCCGGCGAGTTCGCCATTGACGGCCAGCGTCGCATTGGTCACATCGGTCAGCAGCAGCCGGTCGTCGGCATAGGACCAGCGATAGCGGCGGTCGATCTCGAACAGCGGCTCGGCCATTACTCCCTCCGCGCGAAATGGCCCCGCCGCCGCGCGCACTCCTGCGCGCCCTGGTGCGGGCGGTACTTCGAGCGAGGCGCTGTGGCACGGCAGAACACAGAGGGCCGCCGGCCGGAGCCGATGCGATGCGCGCCGGCGAGCAGCTTGAGTGCCGACATCCTTGCCGCGAGCCGCAGCGTCGCCGCCGTGACCGCCCCCTGAAATGTCCGAAACATGTTCATACGTCCCTTCCCGCCACGATCCAGCGCAGCGCGCTTAACCATCTTCCGAAGATTCCTTTGACGCACACGCACACCCGCGCCACGATGCCGCGCTCATCCCTTCCGTATGCGGATGAAGGTTGTTGCGTATGCGTGATATTTTGAGAAGTGGCGCCTCGGTCAGGGACTTCGCGGCCTTGGACCGCTGCGCTCCTGACCTCGGCGCTGGAGACGCCGAAACCGCGCGGCGCAATCGAAACCGGCGCGGCGCGCTCGGCCCTGTCGAGCAGGCAGCGCCCGCGCGCCCGCTCGATCAGCATTTCGGCGGCGGCGCGCGGATCGGCGGGCAGCGCCAGTTCGGCCGCGTCGAGCATCTCCACCGCCACCGCGTCCATGCGCGACCGGAGCGCCAGCAGCGCTCCGCCGAGCCGCGCCTCGGCACGGATGAAAACCGGGCGCGACGCGATCTCGCGGCAGAGCGCCGTCGCCGCGTCGAGCCAGAGCTGCGCGGCGGCCGGCACGTAGCCGGCGGTTTCGCGCGGCGGCGCGCCGGCCAGCATCTGCGTGATGAGCTGCCGGTAGCCATCGGCCGTCTCGGCCCGCCAGCGCGAGGCCCGCGCCGCCGCGCGCCTGTCCGCCTTCTCGCTGTCGTCGGGGAAGCGGAGGAGATCGGCCATCAGGCGGCCTCCTCGCGGGTGGCGCGGGCATCGGCCTCGGCCATCAAGGCCTGCAGGGCGGTCAGCACCAGCCCGCGCGGCTTCGTCTTGCCGCGCTCCAGCCGGCTGACGCTGCCTTGATGAAGCCCGCCCAGCTTTTGCCCAAGCTCGGTCTGGCTGAGCCCCAGCGCACGACGCATCGCCGCGATGTCGGTTCCGTTGATCATGCCCCGACACTATGCAAAGTGCATAGTGTCGGTCAACTGCAAATTGCATAGTGCCGCCGTGCATCCTGCATACATGGAAATTCACGAACGATTACAGCAGGCCCGGCGCAAGGCCGGATTCGAGACGGCGGCAGCAGCTGCCGCCGCGATCGGCGTCAATCCCGTTACCTATTGGCAGCATGAAAGCGGCTTGCGCGGGGTCTCGCGCAAGAACGCCGAACGCTACGCCGCCTTCTTTCGTGTCGACCTGACATGGCTGGCGACAGGCCGCGGGCGACCGGCGCGCAAGGATTCGATTCCGGTCGTCGGCTATGTCGGCGCGGGCGCCGAGGTCCATCCGGTCGACGACCACGCGTTGGGCGACGGCTTCGACAGAATCGAAGCGTCCGCCCTTCCGGCCGATGCCGTTGCGTTGATCGTCCGTGGAGACAGCATGTATCCGATTGAAGATGGTTGGGTCATTATCTACCGGCGCGACCGCGACGGCGTCCCGTCCGCCTGCCTCAACCGGCTCTGCGTCGTGAAGGTCGCGAACGATGGCCCGACACTGATAAAAAAAATTCGGCGCGGCAGCGAGAAGAACACCTACACGCTCGAAAGCTGGAACGCGCCGCCGCGCGAGAATCAGGTGCTGGACTGGGCCGCACCCGTCGAAGACTTGAAGCCGCGCTGATTACTCGGTCTTCCTGAAATAGTCGTCGTCGTATCCCTCGATGTTACAGGTCTTTCGCACCGCCCCGAGGGTGTCCGGCGACTCGATAGCCAGCACAACGACATTGAACACCGCCCCGTTTTTTTGTTCCAGCACGGCCATGAACGGAGCAAAACCCGTATAGCCGCCGAGGCTGTTCTTCGAGTTGACTTCGGCGCAATAGCTGGCCTTCGGCCCCGTCGGGCCCCAGCGGAACTGAGCTGATTCAGGATCAATCAGACCTCTTTTGACTTCGCGCGCGATCAAGTTTTTTTCGGCCGTTGTGAGAACGCGCGCCTCAGCTGGCGCCGCCGCAACAACCGCGACCAGCGCCACAAGGCTCACCAGAATTTTCTTCATGTTTTCCCCCGTTTCAATCCGCCCAAAAGCCTAGCCCCGCCGTGCCGGCGAAACAAGAATATGCACTATGCATAGTTTCTTCTTGCGCGCGATGTGACTATGCGTTACGCATAGTCCACCGGCGCACGGCGTGCGCCGGGCTCGCCCCCCGGAGGGCGCCGGCCCGTCAGTGTCCCTCAAGACCCTCGATGGCGATCGGCGCCCGGCCCGCTCCCCGCTCCTCCCGGGAGCGGGCCACCCCCGGGGCGGCACCACAGGAAGGGAAGACATCCACCATGAAGAAGTTTCAACACGAGCTGGGCGAAGCGGTCACGCTGATCAGCGGCGAGGCGGGCAAGGTGATCGCGCGCGCCGAATATCTGGAGGCCACGCCCTCCTATTACATCCGCTACGTCACCGCCCAGGGCGAGCTGACGGAACGCTGGTGGGGCGCCGAAGCCATCGGCCCGAACGATGCCGCCCCCGTCGCCGGCGCCGGCGCGGCCGGGGCCTGAGATGACCCCGGCCTCTTGCCATCCGGTCAGGTTGTCGGGCGCGGGCCCGGCGGCAGGTCCTGTGGGCGGGGCCGGGGATTTTCTTTTGTCATTGCAACTCTCGATTTCTGCGGCCGGGGATATTGCAACTCTCCCCCGGGGCCGCGTTCCGGGAGTTGCGGGGCGGGATGCAGCAACATCCCGCTCCACCTTCATTGAAGTCCGTTCACGGATGATTCGCAACGAGGCTGAAACATGACCACGCCGCCGATCGAGATCGACAAGAACATCGCCCTGCCGCCGCTGCCGCAGACGTTTCTGCGCCTCTATCCGTTTCCCGACATGGACGTCGGCGACAGCTTCTTCCTTGCCGGCAAGGCCGCCGAGCGACAGCGCCTGCGCCAGCGCATCCGCTGCGCCGCGCGCCGCTTCGCCGCGCGCCGGGCGGCGCCGGACGAACGCCGCTTCACCACCCGCGCCGTCGAAGGCGGCGTGCGCTGCTGGAGGATTGCCTGATGACCCGTTTCGACAAGCCGAACGAGGCCCGCGCCAAGGCGCTTGAGGCTGACATCAAGCAGGCCGGCCTCTCGGCCCGCGCGCTCGGCCGCTTGAGCGGCGTCGACGACAAGCAGATCCGCAACGTGCTCAACCGCCGCGACGTGCCGCTGGACGCCACCTGGGCCCGCCTCGCCGCCGCCCTGCCCGGCGCCCTCCAGGCGAGCGGCCGAGCGGAGCCGAAGGCGAAGTCCGGAGCGAGCCGCGCGCCAGACTCCAAGCTGGTGGCGCTGCTCGTGAAGCAGGGCATCGACATTCCCGCGCCGGCGCCCGCATCGCCGGCTTCGGCGCACGGCGTGCGCCGCGACGATCCGGCGGACATCGCTCTCCTCGCCCATAACGAGCTGGTGCCGGGCGACAATTACCGCAAGACATTCACACAGGCGGAGATCGAGCAACTCGCCGAAAGCATCGCCGAGCGCGGGCTGCTGCAGAACATCGTCGCGCGGCCGAAGTCGAAGAACGCCGAAGTGTCGGTATTGAGGCCTGCCATCATCGTCGCCGGCGAGCGCCGCTGGCGCGCCATCGGCGAGCTGGTCAAGCAGGGCCGCTGGAACGGCGCAGCGCGCAACATCGCCGTCCGCCTGAAAGCGATGAATGACGGCGAGGCCCGCGCGCTGGCCCTGATCGAGAACCTGCAGCGCCAGGACGTGCCGGTGCTGGAAGAAGCCGAGGGCTTCAAGGCGCTGACCGCCCTCGGATGGGACACCGCGAAAATCGCCGATGCCGTCCACATCGCCCAGCGCACGGTGCAGGACCGCCTGCAGCTCTTCGACCGCTTGAAGCCGGTGGCGCGTGCGGCGCTGACCCAGGGCACGATCACACTGGAACAAGCCCGCGCCATCGTCTCGACGCCGATCGAGAAAGAGCAGAACGAGCTGGTGACGCTGGCCGTGCGCAACGGCTACAACGCCGCCGCGCTGCGCGACAAGGCCAAGTGCGGCAAGGTGCGCGTCAGCGTCGCCGAGTTCGACCTCAAGCAATACAAGGGCGAGTTCATCGGCACCGGCGCCGAGCGCGTCTTCGCCGACACCGAGGCCTTCCTGAAGCTGCAGCGCAAGGCGGCGAAGAAAAAGGCCGACGCCCTCGCGGCGGAAAAGCGCTTCGCGAAAGTCACCCTGCTCGATGATGACGCCGCCGATTTCGACTATGCGAACTTCCGGCCCGTCGATGAAGACGGCGTGACCGCCGAAAACGCAGCGCGGCTCGAGGTCTTTGTCGGCATCGATCCCTGGGAGCGCACCATCACCGTCGAGTATGGCGAGCCCCGCACAGGCGTCGAGCCCGGCGCGGACGGTGATGATGAAGACGAAGACAGCGAAGAGGCAGCCGTCGCGCGGGCGAAGCGGCGCGATGCCGAGCGCGAGGAAGCGCGGGCCTTCATGCGGCGGATCATCGCCGCCGCGCAGGAAAACCCGCTGCGCTTCCTGAAGCATCGCATCGCCTTCGGCCTGACCGGCAAGGTGCCGGCGCTGCTGCCGGTCCATCTCTCCGACGCCGAGATCGACAATCTGCCGGCGACGGCGGTGGTGCTGGTCGCGGCGACGGGCGAGGCCTGGACCTTCGCCAGCTACTATGCCGGCGGCGACGATTTCACCGCCGACCCCGACCGCCCCGAGGACCTGGCCGAACTGCCGCGCAACGAAGCGCTGGGCTATCTCATCGAAGCCGATGCGGCGCGGCTGACGGCATGGCTCGACGGGCAAAGCGGGCCCGAGCTGCTGGCGCTTTATGCCGGCCTCGAGGCCAGCCGCGCGCAACTCTTCCACACGCTGTCGCTCAACGCCTCCGACATCGCACTCGCCGACGATCTCGGCGTCGAGGTGCCGGACTTCATGCGGCCGGAGGATGACGAGGAGGCGGACGCAGACAGCGGTGAGGAAGCGAGCGCAGCCGAAGGCGAAGTCCGCGACCGAGACGCCACTTCTTCAAACGACGTCGGCGATCTCCCTTCGCGCGAGGCGCTTCGGGAGACAGGGGAAGAAGCCGCATGACCATCAAGCTCGAAACCACGCAGGTCCAGCACGAACACATCGCCGCGTGTGCCAATGGGCGGGGGCGAACCGTCAGGGTCGACCGCGAGGCGCTGATGAACCTGATGATCGACCACACCCGCCTGCGCAAGGGCTACGGCCCGAAGGAAATCTCGACACCGGAGGACGGCATATGCAAAGCGACTTGCTAGCCGCCGCCTTTGCCGAGGCGGCCGAGATCGCGGCCACCGGCCGCCATCCCGAAACGCTGCCGGCAACGCTCGCCGGCGCCTCGGTCACGCAAGCGGCGCTGACGCTGGTGCAGCTCGCCGGCAAGACGGTCAGCCATGCCCGCGAGGGCGACCTCAAGGGCTGCGCCCGCGCCGCGCTGCGGCTGGCCGCCGCCGCTGCAACGCTCGCCCTCGAAGCCCGCCGCCGCATCCCGAAGGAGCATGCCGCATGATCCCCCTTCGCCCCACCCCCGATATGTCACCCCGGCGCAAGCCGGGGTCCATGGGCGGCAATGGCGATCTCCGCGCCCTGATCGGCTGGCTCGCCTTCACCGCCGCCTGCCTCTTCGCGCTGGCGGTGCTGCCATGACGCCGGAAGAATTCCATGCGCGGCTTGCCGCGATCGAGAAGGCCGCGCGCGAGGCCGAAACCCGCATTCGCCGGGCGATCTTTTTCGGCGGCGTCGCGGTCGGCGCGGCGCTCGGTTTCGCGGCCGCGACATTCCTGCATCTGCCCTTGTGGCCCGGCCACTGACATGCCCCGCCCCGCCCGCTTGCCAGCCCCGCCCGATCCCGCCATTCTGCGGCTGGTCCGCGTGCTGGCGCGCCAGGCCGCGCGGGAAGATCACGAAGCGGCGGCGGGAAAGAGGAGCGACGATGTCGGTAAACCCGGAGCTGATTGATGTCGGCGACATCGTCACCCGCGACGGCACCGACGAACATCGCGTGATCTGGATGCAGGTGCCGCCCGGCATGCCGATCGAGCATTGCGATTTCTTCGAAGTCGTCTGCATCAAGGCGCCCGCCACCGCATGGTGCAAGGTCGGCGAAAAAGAGAAGAACATGCTGCGCCGCTACAGTCTTGTCCGCCGCGCCGCCACCATCGACGCCAGCGCCGCGCCCGCAAGGCTCGAGGTGCGGAGCGCAGCGAGCCGCGCGAGCGAAGTCCCGCACCGAGAGCCCAAACCATAATGATCCCCGCCGCCATCTATGCCCGCTTCTCGACCGAGCTGCAGTCGGAACGCTCGATCGCCGATCAGATCGCGCTGTGCGAGGATTTCGCCGCCCGCGAGGGGCTTGAAGTCGTCGCGCGCTATGACGACGCGGCGCGCTCCGGCGGCTCGATGCTGGGCCGCGACGGGCTGACGGCGCTGATGGCCGATGCGCGCGGGGGCCGCTTCGCGGTCGTCATCGTCGAGGCGCTCGACCGGCTCTCGCGCGACATGGAGGATCTCGCCGGGCTGCACAAGCGCCTGACTTTCGCCGGCGTCGAGATCCGCGCCGTCCATGAAGGCCGCGTCGACACGATGCTGGTCGGCTTGCGCGGCCTCATCGGCCAGCTCTACCGCGAGGACAACGCCCACAAGATAAGGCGCGGCATGGCCGGCCGTGTCGGCGACGGGCTCTTCGCCGGCGGATTGACCTATGGCTATCGCCCGGTGCCGGGCGAGAAAGGCCGCCGCGTCATTGTCGAGGAAGAGGCCGCGATCGTGCGCCGCGTCTTTGCCGCGTTCGCCGCCGGCCGCAGCCCGCGCGACATCGCCGCCCGCCTCAACGCCGAGGGCGTCAAGCCGCCGCGCGGGTCGCGCTGGAATGCGTCGACCATCAACGGCTCGGCGTCGCGCGGCAACGGCATCCTGCGCAATCCCGTCTATGCCGGCCGCATTGTCTGGAACCGGGTGCGGATGATCCGCGATCCGGACACCGGCCGCCGTCTGTCGCGGGTCAATCCGCGCGCGGCCTGGCGCGAGGCGGAAGCGCCGGAACTCGCGATCGTCGAACCGGCGCTGTTCGACCGCGTGCAGGAGATGAAGGCCGGCCGCGCCGCCCGCCGGCCCGAGCGCCAGCGCCGCCCGAAACATATTCTCTCCGGCCTGCTGCGCTGCGCCGGCTGCGGCGGCGGCTTGTCGGTCTATGGCGCCGACCGTTCGGGCCGAAGGCGTCTGCGCTGCACGCGCCAGGCCGAGAGCGCCACCTGCCCGGCGCCGGCGACCTTCTATCTCGACAGCGTCGAGCGCGCGGTACTCGACCGCCTCGGCGCCGAGCTGCGCCATCCGGAAGCGATCGCCGAATTCGTGCGCGAATATCATGCCGAGCGCCGCCGCCTCGCCGCCGGCGCCGGCGCACGCCGTGCGTCGCTGGAACGGGCCGAGGCACAGGCGGCGCGCGAGGTCGCCCGGCTGGTCGAGGCGATCGCGCAAGGCCAGGGCGATCCGGCGCTGCTGGGCCCGCGCGCGACCGAAGCCGAGACGCGGCGCAAGGCGCTGGCCGCAGAAGTCGCGGCGCTGGCCGAGGCCGCCCCGGTCGTCACGCTGCACCCGGCCGTGCTCGAGCGCTATGCCGCGCAGCTCGCCCGGCTCGACCGGGCGCTGGGCCGGGCGCTCGAGGCCGGCGAGGCCGAAGCCGCCGAGGCGCTGCGCGAACTGGTCGAAAGCGTGACCGTCGCGCCGGACCCGGCCCGGCCGGGCGGACTCTATATAGCGGTCACAGGCCGCCTCAACGCGCTGCTGGGCGCGGGGGCCTTCCCGGGGGGTGTGAGGGGATCGATGGTAGCGGAGGACGGATTTGAACCGCCGACACGCGGATTATGATTCCGCTGCTCTAACCAACTGAGCTACTCCGCCCCAAGGCGCCGGAAGGCGGGTCGAAACCACCGCGCCCCCGAAGAGACCCGGATATAAGGGCCGCGACGAAGACCTGTCAAGCAATGCGGCCGGACGGTTCACGCGGCCGGCTTCGCGGCCTCCGCGAGAGCGTCCGGCTTGCGGAAGCGCAGCATCGTGAAAAGCCCGAACGGCTTGAGGCTGACGGTTTCGACAAGCTCCAGCGTCGCGACATCCGTGATGGTTTCGGCGCGGAAGTCGGGATGCCAGCCAAGCGCGCGCGCCGCCGGCGCCATGAAACTCTCGACCCAGCCGCGAATCCCGTGATCCTGCGCAAAGTGATTGACGATCAGAACCTCGCCACCCGGCGCACAAACGCGCTCAAGCTCTTTCAGCACCTGGATCGGATCGGGCACCACGGTCATCACATACATCGCAACCACGGTGTCGAACGCCCCATCGTCGAAGCGAAGCTCGGAAGCATCCATTTCATACAGCGCATCGATGTTTGTCAGCCCGCGCTCGCGAACGCGCTGGCGCGCGATGCGCAGCATGTCGGGCGAAAGATCGATACCGGTCACGGTGAGATGCGGCGCATAACGCGGCAACGCGACGCCGGTTCCGACACCGACTTCAAGCAGCGATCCTTCGCGGCGATTAATGATGTCGATGGCGCGTTTGCGGCCTGCATCGGCGATCGGCCCGAAGGAAAAATCATAGACGGGTGCCCAGCGCGCATACGCCTTCAGGACCGATTGTTCGTCTATCCGGACTATCCCGTTCAAAATCGCTACCCCTTGAATTTCACGCGTTCACTCTGCGGCCATTGCCGCCATGCGCGCAACACTATATCGGAACCGAATGCGGCTAAAATGCGGTTCCCGCGGCAAATCGCTCTGATTCAGGTTCCGCCACGTGCAACTGCCAACGGCTCTCGGCGCGCGCGATCCACCCGCCACCCAGCACCCGCGTTCCGCCGGCCGGGTCGTAGAAGACGCAGGCCTGACCGGCCGCAACCCCGTCCTCGCCGGCATCGAGCTCGACTGTCGCGCCGTCCGCCGTGCGCTTGAGCCGCGCCGCGACGGGCGGCCGCGTCGACCGGACCTTGGCGGCGATTTCGATGCCCGCCTCCGGCAACGCGTCGAATGCCCCATCGCCGAGCCAGTTGACGTCGCGCAGGGTCAGGCGGTGCGTCTCGAGCGCCTCACGGGGACCGACGATCACCCGGCGCCGCGCCGGCTCAAGCCTGACGACGAAAAGCGGCTCGCTTTCCGGTTCGCTGGCCCCGAGGCCAAGGCCGCGACGCTGACCGATCGTATAGCGGGCGATGCCTTCATGCCGGCCGAGCACACGCCCGTCGAGATGCACGATCTCGCCCGGCTCCGATGCGCCCGGGCGCAACCTGTCGACAATCGTCGTGTAGCGCCCGGACGGCACGAAACAAATATCCTGGCTGTCAGGCTTCGCCGCGACCGCAAGTCCCATGCGCTCCGCCATCGCCCGCGCTTCGGGCTTGGTGAGATCGCCAAGCGGAAAACGCAGGAAGTCGAGCTGTTCGCGCGTCGTCGTGAAAAGGAAATAACTCTGATCGCGATCCGTGTCGGCCGGCCGATGCAGCTCGCGGCCCGACTTGCCGGCGCGGCTCGCAATGTAGTGCCCGGTCGCCATCGCCGCGGCGCCGAGATCGCGCGCCGTGTCGAGAAGATCGCGAAACTTGACGCGTTCGTTGCAGCGGACGCAGGGGATCGGCGTCTCGCCGGCGACGTAGGAGTCTGCGAAATCCTCCATCACCGCGCGACGAAATCGATCCTCGTAGTCGAGCACATAATGGGGAATGCCGATCTGTTCGGCGACGCGGCGCGCATCGTGGATGTCCTGGCCCGCGCAGCAGGCGCCCTTGCGCGAGACGGCCGCGCCATGATCGTAGAGCTGCATGGTAATGCCGACGACGTCGTAACCCTGCTCCTTGAGCAGGGCCGCCGTCACCGAACTGTCGACGCCGCCGGACATGGCGACAACCACCCGCGTTTCTTCCGGCCGGCCCGGAAGATCGAGACTGTTGAGACCTGTCTTTTCGTCGAACAAATCACGCATCGCCGTCGCGCCGGACTTCGTCCGGCATCTCCTGCTTGATGGACGCCGAAGAGGGCGCCTCTCATCCGGCCGCACTATAGGGAGGCAGCACGGCGCCGCAAGCAGGCGCGGCCGCGCATCCGCCAGTGCCCGGCAAATTCTGCCGGACCGGCAGCGAATATCGGGTTCAACGCCACCCGGGTCAACCCCGAAGGATCATAACCATTTGAAATAATTGGATTTATTTCCTCAAGCCGCATGGCCCACCGCTTGCTTCCTTTGGCCCGAGCCTTTCTCTGCAACCAGGTGACAGTATGGACTTGCCCTCTTCAGCCACGCCGCGAACCGGATCCGCCACCGACACGCTTTCGATCCACCCGGACACCGTTCGGGTTTCGGTCAACACGGCCGCGGGCGAGTTCGCGCGCCATCTGGCCGACAACGACCGCATGAGCGATACGGTACGCCGCGACGACCGCTCGGCTGAACGCCGGGAGCGCTCGGCCTCGTCCGATCGCAACCGGCGCGACGACGTGCGGGAGCGCGACCGCGATCCGGCGACGCGGGAAACGAAGGCAAAGGACACGTCCGTTAACGAAAACAGTGAATCGGCGCCGGAGTCCGGGATCATCGCCGAGCTTGCCCTCGCGACCGAAGGCGATGCACCGGTGGAGGAGACGTCCGGCGGCAAAGGCGCGACGCCTGCGCACGAAGCCGACGCCAAGGTCGCGGACGAAGCGGCGACACCCGAAATCGATCTCGCGCCCGACGCAACCTCGGCCGACGCCGAAGGCGCGCCGGTGGAGACGACCGAAGAAACCGAGGAGACCGTCGCCGTTCCGGCCCTTGAAACCGACAAAGCACCTGCCGACGCTTCGACGGATTCCGGCGATATTGCCGCATCGGCCCCGGTCGCCGCACCCGTGGAGCCGGCGCAAGCGAAACCCGGCGCCCAAAAGACAAACAACGGCGAAGCTCCGCAAGCGGCATCCGGCACAAAGGAGCCCGTGGACGCCCTGCGGCCACAGGCGGCCGCCCCGCAACGCCCGGCGACAGACGCCGGCGCAGCTGCCCCCGCACTCGATGCCGAGCCAGTCACGACCCCCGCGACAGCCGCGGCCGCCAAGCCTGCCAAAGGTCTGGGGCAGGAAGCGGCCGAAGCCCTTGCCGACAAGAAGACCGACGCGAAGCGCGCGGCCGCGTCCGCAAATGCCGCACCTCAGGCCGCGACACCACCGCAACCACCCCGTAGCGCGGGCGCGGTCCCCCAGGCCCCCCTGCCTGACATCGCCCAGGCCGATTTGCGTCCGGCGTCGCGCAGCCTCGAACTGCCTTCCGGCATTCAGCAGACATCAAACACGGCGACGGTGCGCATCGGCACGCTGCCGGGACAATCGCAGCCGACCCAGATTCCCGCCATGGCGATTGCCTTGCAGATTGCACGCAATCTCCAGAAAGGGATCAACCGCTTCGATATTCGTCTCGACCCGCCGGAAATGGGCCGCATCGATATCCGCATGGAGGTCCGCCGCGACGGCCATGTGATGGCGCATCTGACGGTCGAAAAGCCGGAAACGCTCGACCTGCTGCAACGCGACGCGCGCGCGCTTCAGCAGGCGTTGAACAATGCCGGTCTCGACGCCGACGAGAACAGCCTCAACTTCTCGCTGCACGACCAGAACGCCGATGAGGATCGACGCGACGCCGCCGGCAGCGAACAGAGCAGTGCCGGCGTCGATGACGCCGAGCCGGCGACGGCGCCCATCTACAACGTCAACCTCTCCGCCACCGGCGGCATCGACATTCGCGTTTGACGCAGAAGGGCCTCCGCCATGGATATCGCCTCCGCCACAGCCGCCGTGCAGGCTGCAACCGCCGGCAATAAATCGTCGGTCGCCTCTGCCGCGCTGGCCGGCAATTTCGATACGTTCCTCAGGCTCCTGACAACGCAGCTGAAGCATCAGGACCCGACCAACCCGATGAGCTCCGACCAGTTCACCCAGCAGCTCGTGCAGATGTCGGGTGTCGAGCAGTCCATCCAGACCAACCGCAATCTGGAGACGCTGATCACCGCCAATTCGATTCAGAATTCGAACCTTTCGGTCTCGCTGCTCGGCAAGCAGGTGACCGGATCGGGAACCGGCGCCCTGCTGACGGCCGGTGCCGCCAACTGGAGCTATGCGCTGGCGGCGGACGCCCCCGACACCACCCTCCAGGTCATCAATGCCGACGGCGCAACGGTCTTCACCCAGAAGCTGAATGCGGCCAAGGGCGACCATCAGTTCGCCTGGGACGGGAAGGACGGCAACGGCGCCGATCAGCCCGACGGCACCTACTTCCTCAAGATTGTCGCCAATGCGGCGAACGGCGCGCCGGTCGCGGTCGACACCCGCACGACAGGCATCGTCACGGCGATCGACCTGACCAGCACCGATCCGCTGCTGACGGTTAACGGCGCCCAAATCCGCTATTCCCAGATCACCTCCGTAAAGCAACCGGACACGCCAATTTGACCGCGCCCCGTCCCGCAATGGAACAGCTAAGCCTTTGATTTTGGACAAATTTTACTACGCCGCTTAGCCGTTTTTAAAGACTGTCCGGCCTATTCTGGGATCAGCAAAGAGTACGGAGACGAATGTTCGATGAGTGAGCAGCAGACATCAAAGGTCAGCTATGTGATCGGCCCCGACGGGAGCCCGCTCACCGTTGCCGACCTGCCACCGTCCGACACCAAGCGGTGGGTCATACGGCGCAAGGCCGAAGTCGTCGCGGCTGTCCGCGGCGGCCTCATCAGCCTCGACGATGCCTGCCGCCGGTACACGCTGACGGTGGAGGAGTTTCTGAGCTGGCAACGCTCGATCGAGCGCCACGGCCTGGCCGGCCTCCGTGCCACCCGGGTTCAACAGTACAGGCAGTAAGATAGATTTGTATCTGCGTACTTGCTGTCTTCAGGGCGCCGCCGGAACCTCCCTCCAGCGGCGCCCTTTCCTTTTGTCCCCGCTTCTTTCGCAGGACCCGGCAAAAATTGCCGGGCGCGTTAAGCATCTGTTTAGGCTGCAGGCGGTAAATTTTGCCCTGTGGCACGGGGAACCCCGACTGGGCAAACAGAGCTCGGGGTTCTGAGGGCAAAGAATTTGCGACTCACCTGTTGTCTGGCGTGGATGTCGATCCAGGAAACGGATTTGCGTTCTGCGCGCTGACACATGAGGTGGGTTGGTGAACAGCTTCTCGAATCTTGTTCAATCCCTGGGATTGATGCGTCTGGTGGCGCTGGGTCTCGTGGCGGCGGTGCTGCTGGGGTTCTTCGCCTATATCGGCTCGCGCTACGGTAGCGAACCCAAGGCGCTGCTCTTCTCCGATGTCGGCGTCGAAGACGCCTCCAAAATGATCGGCACGCTCGACGCCATGAAGGTTCCCTACGAACTGCGCGGCGACGGCAGCATGATCTATGTACCGCGAAGCCAGGTCCTCCGCTTGCGCATGTCTCTCGCCGAAAAGGGGCTGCCGGCCGGCGGCACGGTCGGCTATGAAATCTTCGACAATGCCGACGCACTCGGCACGACGAGCTTCCTTCAGAACATCAACCACTTGCGTGCGCTCGAAGGCGAACTGGCGCGCACCATTCGCTCGATCGAAGGCATCGACGCCGCGCGGGTCCATCTCGTTCTGCCCGAGCGCGAACTGTTTTCGCGCGACCGGCGCGAACCGACTGCCTCCATCGTGCTCAAGGTGTCGCGCAACAACCTGGCAACGCAGCAGGTCAAGGCGATTCAGTATCTCGTTTCTTCCGCCGTTGACGGTCTGGCTCCCTCCCGTGTTTCGATCGTCGACGAACGCGGCACCCTGCTCGCGAGCGGCATGGGCGACGACAGCCAGTCGCTGATGGCATCCTCCGTCGAGGAACGGCGTTCAAGCTACGAAAACCGCTTGCGCACCCATGTCGAAAATATCGTCCAGCGCGTGGTCGGCGCCGACAAGGTCCGCGTCGAAGTGACCGCCCAGATGGACTACAACCGCATCACCCAAACGTCGGACACCTTCGATCCGGCAAGCCAGGTCGCGCGCTCGACGCAAACGGTCGAAGACATATCGACCAGCGCGGACGGCATGGGGAATGACGGCGTCACCGTCGGCAACAACCTGCCGAACGCCAACCAGGCCGGCGCCGACAACGCCTCGGCATCGCAGCAATCGGCGACGCGAACCGAAGAGACGGTCAACTACGAAATTTCCCGAACCACAAAGACGGAAGTGCTCGAGCCCGGCCGCGTTACGCGCCTCTCGGTCGCGGTTCTGGTCGACGGCTCCTATACGGCCGATGCCGAAGGGAACACAACCTACGCGCCGCGTTCCGAAGGCGAGCTGCAAAAGATCGAGGCCCTGGTCAAATCCGCGATGGGCTTCGACGCCGACCGCGGCGACAAGGTCGAAATCGTCAATCTCCAGTTCGCGCCGTCGCCGACCTTCGACGCCGGCACCGAAGCGCCCGCCGACGAAGGATTCATGAATCTGACCGGCGCCGACGTCATGCGCATCGTCGAAATGGCCGTCATCGCCATTCTCGCAATCATTGCGATGCTGTTTGTCTTCCGGCCGCTCCTGGCGCGCCTCGGCAGCGCGCCGGCCCGCATGTCGGCGGCACTCGCCCTGCCCGGTACGGCAGGCGCGGCGGCGTTCGCAACGGGCGGCGGCGAAGACGGCAGCGCTTCGGCCGGCGCACTCCCCGCGCCCGAATTGAGTGAAGACATGATGATCGACATCGCGCAGGTCGCGGGAAAGGTCAAACAGTCCTCGGTCCGGAAGATCGGCGAACTGGTGACCGGACACCCCGACGAATCCATCTCGATCCTGCGCAGCTGGCTGCACGAAAGCGCTTGAGGACAAAAAATTGGCGACCGCACCGAAAATCAAGGACGACAAGTCTCTCTCCGGCCCCCAGAAGGCCGCGATATTCATGCTCGCGCTCGGCGCCGACGATGCCGCGCCGCTCTGGAACATGTTCGACGAAGACGAAATCCGGGAGCTTTCCCAGATCATGTCGTCGCTCGGTACGGTCCAGGCGGGATCGGTCGAAAAGTTGCTCGTCGAATTTGCCTCCAAGGTATCGGGCACGGGCGCCCTGGTCGGCTCCTACGAATCGACCGAGCGGCTCCTGCTGCGCTTCCTCCCCGAAGATCGCGTCGTCTCGGTGATGGACGAAATTCGCGGTCCCGCCGGCCGCACGATGTGGGAAAAACTCGGCAACGTGAATGAAACGGTGCTCGCGACCTATCTGAAAAACGAATACCCGCAAACGGTCGCCGTTGTCCTGACCAAGATCCGTCCCGAACACGCGGCCCGCGTGCTCGCCAACCTGCCCGAGGATTTCGCGCTTGAAGTCGTCACGCGCATGCTGCGCATGGAATCGGTTCAGAAGGATATCCTCGACAAGGTCGAGCAGACGCTCCGGTCCGAATTCATGTCGAACCTTTCGCGCACGAACCGCCGCGACAGCCACGAACTGATGGCCGAAATATTCAACAATTTCGACCGCCAGACCGAGGGTCGCTTCCTTGCGGCGCTGGAGGAGCGCACACGCGAATCCGCCGACCGCATCAAGGCGCTGATGTTCACCTTCGAGGATCTCGGAAGGCTCGACCCCGGCTCCGTGCAGACGCTGCTGCGCGCCGTCGACAAGAACAAACTGGCCATCGCGCTCAAGGGCGCTTCCGATACGCTCCGCGATCTCTTCTTCGCCAACATGTCGGAACGCGCGGCAAAAATTCTGCGCGAGGACATGGAACTGATGGGTCCGGTCCGCCTCAAGGATGTCGATGAGGCGCAGACCAACATGGTCAACGTCGCCAAGGACCTCGCCAACAACGGCGAGATCATGATTGCGTCCGACGGCGCCGACAACGAACTGATCTATTGATCGCAGAAAGGACGTCGAAGGGCGCCCGGATGAAACAGATGAAGCAGGCCGTGAAATTCACATTCGACACCCATTTCGACGCCCCCACGTCGCGAACGGGCGAAGACGCGCGGACACATCGCAATCCGACCGCAGCCGACGTCGAACGGGCGCGGACCGAAGGCTATGCGGCGGGCTTCGCCGCCGGCGAGACCGAAGCGGCCGCACGCGCGGATCGTGAGCTCAGCACGGCGATGAACGAGCTTGCCGCAGGCGCCGCCGGCCTGATCGCCGCTCTGGACGCCCGAATGAAATCCCTGACCGCCGAAGCAACCCAGCTCGCGGTGGCATGTGCCAGAAAGCTCGCGCCGGCGACAATTGCGACAAGACCGGAAGCCGAAATCGAGGCGGTGCTGCGCGACTGTCTTTCGCACCTCAACCGCGAACCGCACATTCTGCTGCGCGTATCGACCGGTCTGGTCGACCGTCTCAAGGAAACCGTCGATCGCATGGCGATGGAGCGCGGTTTGACGGGCCGCATCATCCTTCTCGGCGAGCCGGAGATGGGCGACGGCGACTGCGTTGTCGAGTGGGCCGATGGCGGCGTCGTCAGGTCCCACGACGACATCGAGAATGAAATCGCACAGATCGTCGCGCGCTATATCGAAACGCTGTCCGTGCAATCCAACCCTGATCTTGCCATGCCGGAATTCGGCCTGGCGGACAGCGATAGAACCTGACACCGAACGAATTCTCCAAGGAGTTGATCCGATGGCCGACCAGGAAGAAGAGATGGCGCTGCCCGACCTCGCAAATGCGGCTGACTTGCCGGCGGTTGCGGACGGCGCTCAGGGTGCCGACGAAGAAGAGAGCGTTCGTTCAGCGCACGATCTCGAAGCGGTGTTCGATGTTCCCGTCAACGTGTCGGCCGTACTCGGCAAAACGCATGTCGAGGTATCGAACCTCCTCAAGCTCGGTCGCGGCGCCATTGTCGAACTCGACCGGAAGGTCGGCGAAGCAATCGACATTTATGTCAACGACCGCCTCGTCGCGCGCGGCGAAGTCGTCGTGGTCGACGACCGGCTCGGCGTCACCATGACCGAGATCGTCAAGGGTGGCGTCAGCTGAACGCCGACGCTTCGAAATTTTTGAGTAAAACCGGAAAAAGAAAGTAGAGGAGCCGCAGATGCGCCTTCTGATCGTCGGAACCCTGAACGGGCAGCTCTCCACCGCCACAAAAATGGCGATGGCCAAGGGCGCCAAGGTCACGCACACGGAAACGGTCGACCAGGCGATCGACACGCTGCGGTCCGGTCGCGGTGCCGACCTGATGATGGTCGATGTCGCGGCCGACATCGCAAACCTGATCGCCCGGTTGCAAAGCGAACATATCTGCGTGCCCGTCGTTGCCTGCGGCGTCGAAACCGACGCCCGTGCGGCGGTCAATGCCATTCGCGCCGGCGCCAAGGAATACATCCCCCTGCCGCCCGACGCCGAGCTCATCGCCGCCGTGCTTGCCGCCGTCGCGGAAGAAAGCCATGCGCTGGTCTTCCAGGACCCGAAGATGGCCAGCGTCGTGAAGCTTGCCGATCAGGTCGCGGCGTCGGAAGCCAGCATCCTCATCACCGGTGAATCCGGCACCGGCAAGGAAGTGATGGCTCACTATGTCCACAGCCGTTCGCTGCGCCGCGACAAGCCCTTCATCTCGGTCAACTGCGCCGCGATCCCCGAAAACCTCCTCGAGTCGGAACTCTTCGGACATGAGAAAGGCGCGTTCACCGGCGCCATCGCGCGACGCATCGGCAAGTTCGAGGAAGCGGACGGCGGCACCCTGCTTCTCGACGAAATCAGCGAAATGGACATTCGTCTCCAGGCGAAGCTGTTGCGCGCCATTCAGGAGCGCGTCATCGACCGCGTCGGCGGCAAGACGCCGGTCCGTGTCGATATCCGCATCATCGCGACGTCGAACCGTGACCTGCAGTCCGAAGCGCGCGCCGGCCGGTTCCGCGAAGACCTGTTCTATCGACTGAATGTGGTCAATCTTCAGCTGCCGCCGTTGCGCGAGCGGCCGGCCGACATCATGGCTCTCTCGGAGCATTTCGCGAAGCGCTACGCGCGCACCAACGGCCTTGTCTCGAAGCCGATTTCGACCGAAGCCCGCCGCTTTCTCGCTCATCACCGCTGGACCGGCAACGTTCGCGAGCTCGAAAACACGATGCACCGCGCCGTGTTGCTGGCCGCCGGCGACGAAATCGACATCGAGGCAATCCGCCTTCCCGACGGCACACGGCTTGACGATGCAAATCTGGGCGGCGTCGCGCAGAAGGCGGCGGCAGCAGCCGATTCCGTCTCCCGCGCCTTTGTCGGCAAGACCGTTTCCGAAGTTGAGCAGGACCTGATCCTGCAAACGCTCGATCACTGCCTCGGCAACCGCACACATGCCGCCAACATTCTCGGGATCTCGATCCGGACGCTTCGCAACAAGCTGAAGGAATATGGCGAGCAGGGCATTTCCATTCCGACGCCCGGCGAAGCCCGTCCGCAATTCGGTTGAGATTTCTCCGGCACGGTCCGGCCTCTGAAAGTTAGAAGATGAGCGATACGAGCTCCGCCGCAGCAAAGACCGCATCGACCGGGGGCATGACGCTCTTCGGTGCGACGCCGCGATCCATCATGGCCAACCTTGCCACGCGCGGCGATCTCGCGCTGGCCCTCGGCGTCATGGCGATCATCGTCGTCCTGATCCTGCCGTTGCCGGCCTTCCTGCTCGACTTTTCGCTCGCCATCTCGATCACCTTCTCCGTGCTGGTGTTGATGACGGCACTTTTCATTCAGAAGCCGCTGGAATTCAGCGCCTTTCCGACGGTTCTCCTGATTGCCACCATGCTGCGGCTGGCGCTGAACCTCGCCTCGACGCGCCTTATTCTCGGCGAAGGCCACGAAGGAACGGACAGTGCCGGCAAGGTCATCGAGGCCTTCGGCAATTTCGTGATGCAGGGCAATTTCGTCATCGGCATCATCGTCTTCTCGATCCTGGTCATCGTGAACTTTGTCGTCATCACCAAGGGTTCGGGCCGCATCGCGGAAGTCGCCGCACGCTTCACCCTCGATGCGATGCCCGGCAAGCAGATGGCGATCGACGCCGATCTGTCCGCCGGTCTGATCGACGAGAACGAGGCGCGGACGCGCCGGTCCAATCTCGAGAAGGAAAGCTCCTTCTTCGGCGCCATGGACGGCGCCTCGAAGTTCGTTCGCGGCGATGCGGTCGCAGGCTTGCTGATCACTTTCATCAACATCGTCGGCGGCATCGTCATCGGTGTCGCGCAAAACAACCTGAGCTTCGGCGACGCCGCGCATACCTACACCTTGCTCACGATCGGCGATGGACTTGTCAGCCAGATCCCGGCCCTCATCGTGTCGACCGCGGCCGGCCTGCTCGTCTCGAAGGCCGGCGTCGAGGGCGCGGCCGACGAAGCGTTGTTCGACCAGCTTTCGGGCTACCCACAGGCGCTCGGCATGTCGTCTTTCGTGATGGGCACGATGGCGCTGTTGCCCGGCCTGCCGGCCGTCCCCTTCCTCATCCTTGCAAGCGGCGCAGGCGGACTTGCGTTCTATTTGATGCGATCGAGAAAGAAGCGAGCCGACGACATTGTCGACGCGCAGGAACGCGAGGCCGCGGCGGTTCCGGCGACGGAGGAGCCGATCAGCACGGCATTGCGCATGGACGAACTGCGCCTCGAAATCGGCTACGCGCTGCTGCCCCTGATAAACGGCAAGGACCATCAGAAGCTCACCGACCAGATCAAGGCGCTGCGCCGCCAGATCGCAAGCGACATGGGCTTTGTCATGCCGTCGGTGCGGATTCTCGACAACGTCCAGCTCGACGCCAACGCCTATGTCATCCGCGTCAAGGAAGTCGAGTCCGGTCGCGGCGACGTCTATGTCGGCCAGCTTCTGGTCATGGACCCGCGTGGCGACCAGATTCAGCTTCCGGGCCTCCACACAACGGAACCGGCTTTCGGCCTGCCCGCCACCTGGGTCGACGAAGGCTTGCGCGAGGAGGCATCCTTCCGCGGTTACACGGTCGTCGACCCGCCGACGGTCCTGACCACGCATCTGACCGAGATCATCAAGGACAACATGGCCGAGCTGCTCTCCTATGCGGAAGTGCAGAAGTTGATCGACGAATTGGGCAAGGAGCACAAGAAACTTGTCGACGACCTGGTCCCATCGCAAATCACGATCACAGGCATACAGCGTGTGCTCCAGACCCTGTTGACCGAACGCATCTCGATCCGCGACCTGCCGACCATCATGGAAGGGATCGCCGAAGCCGTCGGCCACACGCAGAGCCTGACGATGATTACCGAGCATGTGCGCGCGCGCCTTGCACGGCAGATTTGCGCCGCACATTCCGACACCGAAAACGCGGTGCCGCTCGTAACCCTTTCACCGCGCTGGGAGCAAGCCTTTGCCGAGTCTCTGATTGGCCAGGGCGAGGAAAAGCAACTCGCGATGCAACCGTCGCTCCTGCAGGAGTTCATCGCAACGATGCGCGACCGGTTCGAGGATGCAGCCCGTGCCGGCGAGGTGCCGGTGCTGCTGACAAGCCCCGGCGTCCGGCCCTATGTTCGCTCGATCATCGAACGCTTCAGGCCCCAGACCTTCGTCATGTCGCAGAATGAAATTCACCCGCGCGTCCGGCTGCGCACGGTCGGCACGGTGTAATCCGGGAGAGGCGGCGTCGCATGCGGTTGAGAACATTTCTCGCAGAATCGATGACCGACGCCATCGTTCAAGTACGCGCCGCGCTGGGTGACGACGCAATCATCGTCTCGTCGCACGAGAACGATCGCGGTTCGATCGAGGTTACGGCAGCCGTCGAAACCGCGCCGCAGGTCAACAGTGACGCCGGGAACAGACAAGACGCTGGCGGCCTTGAGCACCGCCTCGAACAAATGTTGCGCGCCCGGCTGCAGGCGCCGGCGGCGTCCGCCGCCGAAACCTCGCCATCGGCCGGCGCACCCATCGTTCCGTTCGACAGGTCGACAATCGGGGCCGCGCTCGAGGCGCATGCCGTTCCATCGGCGCTGAGAAACGATCTGCTGGTCTCCGCCATCGCACTCGACCGCGGGGACGCGATCGCCGCACTGGCTGGCGCACTCGAGGCACGTCTTGGATTTGAACCCCTGCCGGTTCGTCCGCAAGCGCCGGTCATGGCGATCGGCCTGCCCGGCGCCGGCAAAACCGTCACCCTTGCAAAGCTTGCCGCGCGCGCCGTGGTCGATGGCGCGCCGGTCGACATCGTTACAACCGATACGGTGCGGACGGGGGCGGTCGCGCAAGGCGAGGCTTACGCCCAACTCATCGGCGTTCACTTGCGCCGGGCCGAGAGCATCGACGCGCTGTCGTTACTCCTCGACGAAGGCAACCCGTCAGAAGGCACCGTCGGAGACCGATCTCACCGGCCTTGTTTCATCGACACGGCAAGTGTCAATCCCTTCGACCGCGACGAATTTGCCGCGCTTCACCGCCTGACACAGAACGCGCGCATCGCCGCCGGCGTCGAACCCGTGCTGGTTCTGTCGGCCCTTGGAGATGCCGACGTGTCGCGCGAAGCGGCAATCGAGTTTGCGCGTCTCGGCGCACGACGCATCGTCGCCACACAACTTGATATCGCCCGCCGCATCGGCCCCGTTCTGGCGGCGGCCGACGCATCGGGCTTGGCAATCGCTCAAATCAGCGTGACGCCCTATCTCGCCCGGGGTCTGGCACAGATGAATGCATATGTCTGCGCCCGGATGATACTGAACGACAGCGCCGCCGCCGCCGCAACGCCGGCACCAATGACGCGCCACGCGGGACAAAGACCATGAACGCCATACGCATGATCCAGGTCGCATCGGGAAAAGGTGGCATCGGGAAAACCTGGTTTGCCGTCTCCATCGCGCATGCGCTCGCCGCGGCGCGCCGGCGCGTGCTTCTGTTCGACGGCGATCTGGGACTTGCCAACATCGACGTACAGCTTGGTCTTTCTCCCCGTCACGACCTTGGCGACGTTATTTCGGGCCGCGTGACGCTCGCGGAAGCGATTGTGACCTACCGCCCCGAATCGATGGGTGGCGCGGAAGCAGGCGGCAGTTTCGACATTCTGGCGGGCAAGTCGGGCTCCGGCGTCTTGAGCGCGCTGACCCGGCCGGAAGTTGCCGGCCTCGCGACAGGCCTCGTTGCCCTGAGCGACGCCTATGATCATATCGTGTCGGACCTCGCGGCCGGCCTCGACCAATCCGTCATGTCGCTTTGCGTCAATGGCGGCATCACGATTGTGCTTGTCAGCGACGAACCGACATCGCTCACCGACGCTTACGCGTTCATCAAGCTGTTGACGATGCAGGAGCCGGGCGCGGACATTCGCATCGTCGTTAACATGGCAAACGACAAAGACCATGCGCGGCGGACCCATGCGGCGTTAACCAACGCGTGCCGCAACTTCCTTGGCATCGACCCGCCGTTCCTCGGCTTCGTTCCGCGCGACGAGCTCGTCCGTGACGCCATTCGGCACCAGATGCCCATTTTGTTCCGGCATCCGCAAGCCAGGGCGAGCGAGGCGGTACAGAAGATCGCCAGAGAAATCCTCATTCTTTCCGCCGGAAATCCCCGGCCGGCAGGTGCGTCAACGCAATCTGCGTGACGGTTTTGCGACGCAGACTGACGTTTTTTGCACTGCAAACCGCTAGACCTTGTCTCATTTTGGTCTAACCTCTGCCGGAACCGCCGGACCCCATATGTATGGTGGCAGACAGGGTGGCGGATCGGGCTGGAAGAGGGTGTCTTCCGGTGAGTGCAGTTTTAGGGGGACTCGATGGAACTAACGGAATATTTGAATCAGGCGCTCGCCTGGGCGCGTATGGGATTCGACACGGTCAATTCCATACAGGGGCTTGTCATCGCGCTGATCGCTGCGGTCATCATGACACGCTACAACAAGATCATTGTCTTCGCGCTCGGCGCGACGATTGTCCATGAGTTGGTCAACATCGGTCGCAACGTTTATGGCGGCGCCGCAGACCCTCTTCCGGATTATCTGAATGTCGAGGTGTTGAAGCTCGTTGCCATACGCTTCGTGGGCTATCTGATTGCGATCAGCCTGATCTATCTCGTCCGGCGGCTTTTCTTCCGCGGCTAATCGCGGAAGTTTTCGTATTGAAGGGGCTGCTCGATGGGCAGCCCCTTCACAAACTGGATAGCGGCCTGAAGGTCGTCTCGCTTTTTGCCCGAGACGCGCAGTTCATCGCCTTGTATCGCGACTTGCACCTTGAGCCCCGATCCCTTGATATCCTTCACAATACGCTTGGCCAGGTCCTTCTCGATGCCGTTGAGGATCGCCACCTTCTGCCGCACGCTCTGCCCCGCGGCACGTTCGGGCTCCTTGTAGTCGAGCACGCCGGCCTCGATTTTCCGCCGCGCGAGATGACCCTGCAATATTTCGTGCACCTGCTTGAGTTTCAGGTCGTCATCCGCATGGATGGTCAACTCCCCCTCCTTCCGCTCCACCTTGCAATGCGACCCTTTGAAGTCGTATCGCTGCTCGATTTCGCGCGCCACATTCTGCAGCGCGTTGTCGATTTCGGCGAAGTCGGTTTTGGAGACGATATCGAAGGAAGGCATGGAAATGTCCGCTCCGGAATGGTCGGGCGGACATTCTAGATCGAAAAGCGGCTGCTCGGAAAGTGGTTGCCGGCGGCTACTGCCGGCGGTGGATCGTCAACGCGATTTCATCGAGCGAACTCTGCTCGGCGCGCATGGCCTCCTTGCGGATCTTGCGCTTCCGATTGCCGTCGAGGAGCTCGTATTTCTTGAGTTCGCGGAACGCATCGGCGAGTTCTTCCTTCGCCGTGTCGAGCTGCCTCTCGATGCCTTCGATCGATTCCAGAATGTTCTCGCGGCGGCGCAGCACCGACTTGGCAAACATCGGATAGGCGAAATGCGCCACGTCGGAAATCCCGGCCTTGCGCTGCTCGGCCTCGACCTGCGCCTCGAGATCGCGCTCGCGCTGGCGGAACTCGCCAAGCATCAGCTCGAGCTCGGCAACCTTGCGGCGCTTCTCATCGACCTGGAACTTGTGCAGCCGGATCAGGGACTCGCGGTTGCGCATTATTCAATCTCCTCGGAAACAGGCTTGTCGGCCAGTATTTCCGCCAACGCCGCATAGCCGGTCGCAAGATCGCTGGCTTCGTCCTTGCGCTGCGCCAGATAGGCCTCAAGCGCCGGCTGATAGTGAATGGCCTCGTCGACCAGCGGATCGGAGCCGGCTCGATAGGCGCCAAGACGGATCAACTCTTCCATGTCGCTATAGGTCGCCATCAGCGTCCGCGCGCGGCGGATAAGGGCATTCTCGTCCAGCGCATTGCAATCCGGCATGGTGCGCGAGACGGATTTGAGAACGTTGATCGCGGGATAGCGGCCGCGCTCGGCGATGGCCCGCTCCATCACGATATGACCATCGAGGATCGCGCGCACGGCGTCTGCGACCGGTTCGTTGTGGTCGTCGCCGTCGACGAGCACCGTGAAAAGCCCGGTAATGCTGCCCTGCCCCGTGCCGGGGCCGGCGCGCTCAAGCAGTTTCGGCAGTTCGGCGAAGACGGTCGGCGTATAGCCCTTGGTCGTCGGCGGCTCACCGGTCGACAGGCCGATCTCGCGCTGGGCGATGGCAAAGCGCGTCACGCTGTCCATCATGCACAGAACATCCTTGTCGAGATCGCGGAAATACTCCGCCAGCGCCAGCGTCAGATAGGCCGCCTGCCGGCGCATCAGTGCCGGCTCGTCGGACGTGGCAACCACCACCACCGAGCGCGCAAGGCCTTCAGGCCCGAGATCGTCCTCGATGAATTCCTGGACTTCGCGTCCGCGTTCGCCGATCAGGCCGATCACGGCAACGTCGCATGCCGTGTTTCGCGCCAGCATCGACAGCAGCACCGACTTGCCGACACCGGAACCGGCGAAAATGCCCATGCGTTGACCGCGGCAGCAGGTGGTGAATGTATTGAGCGCGCGAACGCCGAGATCGACCTTGCCCTTCACCCTTTGGCGGGTGTGAGCGGGCGGCGGCGTGTTGCGCAGCGCGTAGGGCTCGTGCCCCTGCCCGATCGGACCCTTGCCGTCGATGGGTTCGCCCATGGCGTTGACGACGCGGCCGAGCCACGCGCTCGACGGATAGACATGCGGTTCTTCGGAGGAAAGCACGGCCTTGCAGCCGACGCCGATACCGGACAATGAACCGAAGGGCAGACAGAGCGCGCGATTGTCGCGGAAGCCGACGACCTCGCAAGTCACGTCTTCGCCCAGACGGTTGGTCACGGCGAGACGGCTGCCGACGCCCATGGCGTGAAGCGGCCCGGCCACCTCGACTACCAGCCCCTGAACGCTGAAGACGCGGCCATAATGTTTGACTTCGGCGATCTCACCGATTTCCGCCAACAATGCTCGCACCGGCCTGTAGCCCCCGCTACGCAAACCCCCTGGGGGCCTGCTGAAATATCCCAAGAACGCGAAACCGGGACCTCGGCTTGCGCCGATCCGGCCTCACGGGAGCGATCATGGCGCGAAGACTTTAAGGCCGCGTAAACCCTGACCGGCCAATCTTTCTCCCTAACGGAACGGCCGGGCGCTGCGGAATTCCCGCAGGATCGGTGGCTTTCAGGAACTTAAAAAGGTCCGCTAAATTTTTCTGAATTTTTTCTGTTTCGATTAACCTTTGTTAACCAAATCGCCTTAAGGTCCGAATTCTGGATTAACCGGGCTGCAGGCGACACGGGGCTGTCCTACATCGCCGAAGTGGGGGACCAATGCGAGTTCTGCTCATAGAAGACGATAGCGCGACCGCGCAGAGCATCGAATTGATGCTCAAATCGGATGG
Source organism: Parvibaculum sp. (assembly GCF_019635935.1). NCBI lineage: Bacteria > Pseudomonadati > Pseudomonadota > Alphaproteobacteria > Hyphomicrobiales > Parvibaculaceae > Parvibaculum > Parvibaculum sp. The sequence continues at coordinate 1,148,564 of NZ_JAHBYN010000001.1, forward strand.
TTTCAATGTGTACACCACCGACCTCGGCGAAGAAGGGGTCGATCTGGGCAAGCTTTACGATTACGACATCATCCTTCTCGACCTCAACCTGCCGGATATGAGCGGTTACGAGGTTCTGAAGTCCCTTCGCGTCGGCAAGATCGCGACCCCGATCCTGATCCTTTCCGGCCTCGCCGGCATCGAAAACAAGGTTCGCGGCCTCGGCTTCGGCGCCGACGACTACATGACCAAACCCTTCCACAAGGATGAGCTGGTGGCGCGCATTCATGCCGTCGTCCGCCGCTCGAAGGGTCACTCCCAGTCCGTCATCAACACCGGCAAGCTGACCGTCAATCTCGACACCAAGACGGTCGAGGTCGAAGGCAGCCGCGTGCATCTGACGGGCAAGGAATACCAGATGCTGGAGCTGCTCTCGCTCCGCAAGGGCACCACGCTCACCAAGGAGATGTTCCTCAATCATCTCTATGGCGGCATGGACGAGCCGGAACTGAAGATCATCGACGTCTTCATCTGCAAGCTTCGCAAGAAGCTCGCGGCTTCGACCGGCGGCGATCACTACATCGAAACGGTTTGGGGCCGGGGCTACGTGCTGCGCGACCCGTCCGAAGGGACAATGCAGGCCAAGGCGTCAGCCTGATCCCGCATATCGCGCGTGTTGCGTTGAGGGGGCGTCTCGGGGGGGACGCCCCTTTTTCGTGGGCGCTTGGGCAAGCCCGCCTCAAACGCCGGCGCCACCCTCGGCGAACGACGCTTCGATGACAAAGGCGTCGCCATCCATCCGCGCATCGATCGACAGATCGAGCGAGCGGGCAACAAGGCCCGTGAAATAAGGTTGCGCGGCGCGGGCGTCGAGAAAACGATCCGCAGCGCGTCCGCCGAGAAATTTGGCGGTCTCTTCGGGAACGCGCGCCGCCTGCCCCGTCGAGCGCACCCTGATCGTCGGTTTGGCGAGATCGCCCGCGATCGAAACGGCAACTTCGCCGCCCCGCGGGATCGCAGCCATCCCGATCAGGATCATGTTGAGCAGAAGCTTCACATAGTCCTTGCCCATCGTCGCGGCGGGCGCATCCCAGACGAGCGATGCCTTCTCGCCCATCATCAGCCCTTCGGCCACACCTTTCGCGTCCTGAAGGTCGAGCTCGGCGCCGGCCGATCCTGCGGCCCCGAAGCAGAGACGGGCGAACTGAAGCTTGGCAGAGGCCTGAGCCGCACTCTTGGTGATGAGATCCATCGCATGGGCCTTCATCTCCGGATCGTCGTCGTCGGCAAGCACCTCAAGCCCGTTCGTGATCGCGCCAACCGGGCTGATCACGTCGTGGCAAACGCGGCTGCACATCAGGGCAGCCAACTCCAGCGCGGAAACCTCGTCCGTTTCGTTCATATCGAATTGCCCCACAACCCTCGAACGCCCAGAAAGCCTGATAGCATCGCACCGCACACAATGCCAGCCCCGCAAGGGCCCCACAAACCCCGAGGCATTGCTGCCTTGACCGGCCCTACCCGCAAATGCTGTTCTCCGCGCCGGCCTCAAACGAAACCCCGAAGGAACCGGATGTGACGAGCTCGATTGCCGACAAGGCGGCCCTGACAGACGAATTGCGGCGTATCGCCGTCCAGGCCGGCGCCGCCATCATGGACCACTACGACGCAGGCGTGGAGGTGATCCGAAAGGAAGACAACAGTCCCGTCACCGCCGCCGACCACGACGCCGAGGCCATCATTCTCGACGGCCTGCGCCGCGTCGCACCCGAAATTCCGGTGGTATCGGAAGAGGCGGCCGCAAGCGGACATATCCCCGAATTCGGGCCTCATTTCTTCCTGGTGGATCCTCTCGACGGCACCAAGGAGTTCATCGGCAAGAACGGCGAATTCACGGTCAATATCGCCCTGATCGAAAATCGCCTGCCGACCGCCGGCGTCGTTTACGCGCCGGCCAAGGCGCGCATGTTCTTCGGTTACGGGCCGGGCATGGCTTTCGAGCAGAAGATCGCGGCCAATCACGACGGCACGGTACCCGGCGACGACGTCCGCCGCATCGCGGCGCGCAAACCCGCCGCTGACGGACTTGTGGTCATTGCAAGCCGCACCCACCGCGACCAGAAGACCGATGAATATCTGAACCTCTACAAGGTGAAGGAGTTTCTCGCCGCCGGATCGTCGCTGAAGTTCTGCATCATCGCTGCCGGCGAGGCCGATCTCTATCCGCGTCACGGCCGCACGATGGAGTGGGACACGGCGGCAGGCCATGCGGTGCTTGCCGCGGCCGGCGGCACGGTCACCCAGCTCGACGGCACGCCGCTGATCTACGGCAAGGTCGAGCGTGGTCTCGATAATCCGTTCTTTGTGGCGCGCGGCGCCGGCGCTTGACGCACCCCGAGACCCGGGCCGGTTCAGTGAACCGGTCCGGGTCTGGTGCTGTCGAGGCCGTCGGAAAGGATCGGCTCGGTCGGCGCGAACCGGCGAACTGGCCCCCCGACCGTCGGGGGTCCGCGCCGACCCCGCCTGACATCTCTGCCGGCGGAGAGCTGATCGTGAAGACAGTTTGCAATCGCCATGCCGCCGATTTCAGGTCTGTTCGCCCCCTCACGGCACGAAACCGCAGGGATTTCGGGGCCCGTTAACGCCGGCCGTACCGGATCGGGACGGACTTCAGGGCTTCTTGACGAAGGCGCCGGCGGCGTTCTCGACATACTGGCCGGACGGCGTCTTGGCGATCAGCTTCTCGGCGGCGAGCTTCTCGACCGCGTTGAGCGACGCGCCCGATGTCCGCGCCGCGATCTCCTGATAGGAGGCGCGGCGGCGCAGGTTGATGTCGTCGACAAGCTGGCGAAGTTCCGGCGTCGGGCTCGACGTCACAATGCCGATATAACCGTTCTGACGTTCGCCGACGAGGCCCTGCGCCTTGGCGGAATCGAGGTCGATCGCGAAGGCGGGAGCGGCAAAGGCCAGACCGGCCAGAAGTGCCAGCATCGCCACAAGAGATTTTGCAAAGATGGCCATGTCGTTCCGCTCCTCAGAACAGGTCGGGGTTGTCGGCGAGCAACTGGTCGAGGTCACGATCGACCTTGATGCGGATTTCCTGCTCGATCTTGACGTTGAGATTGATCTCAATGGGCTTGTCCGGCGCCTCGATCTTGACGGTCGGGTTGCAGCCGGCAACGAACAAGGCAGCGGCCAGTACCGCTGAAAATCGAATGGCGAATTTGGATTGATCTCGATTCATGGTCCCGTCTTGTCGGCTGGGGGCGTGACCGCCGGGGCGGACTGATCCCTGATGAGCTCCATTGGCCGGAACCCAACGGTACCACGTCGCAGCACGTCCGCAAGCGATCCCTCCAGCCTCACATTGATGGCAAAGGGATAACCGCTGTAGAGATCGGGGTTCGAACCGCGCAGTCCGAGCCGCAACACAAGCTCGCCATTGGCATTGCCGGACAAACCGCCCGTCAGCTCGGTGTAATGAAAATTGCGCAATGCATCGGTGAGCAGTTTGGTCTCTTCGCCGGGCGCGATATCGCTGCCCGCGCCGAGATAGACGATGATCCCTTCGTCTTCCGCCGCCAGCGCCCCGTCGAGCAGCACAGGATCGCCGTCGCGAAGCACGACGGGAATCGTGCCGCCGATTTGCCCGGTCGCCGTCAGACCGGGCACCTCGACGATGCGCAACAGCGCCTCGAGATCGACATGTTCGACCGTCAGGTCGAAGCGCGCATCGGCAGCCAGCACATCGGCGCCGCGCGACACCAGCACCACCTGTCCGCCGGCAAAGGGCCACCGCGCATCGGTGATGCGCAGCCCATCGCGGTCCATGTCGAAAGTGACGACGCCGTTTGCCAGCGGAAGCCCGGCCTCAAGCATGCGCACACGAAGCGTTTGCGGCCCGCGGGTCCGCGGCGGCAGAAGGCTCGCGAGCTTGACCGTACCGCCGATACCTTCAAACGATGCCGCCGGCGTGACAAAACCGACATTCTTTAGCGTCGCTTCGCCGGAACTCGCAATTCCGCCCTCCGAGATCGAGATGTCCGCGACATAGGAAGCATTGCCGCTCATTCGCGTCACTTTGCCAAGCAGAACCGGCAGCAGTGTCTGCAACTCCACCTTGCCCGGCGCGAAACCCAATTCGCCGGCCGCCCGGAAATTGCCCTTCTGCGTATCGGCATTGTAGCTGCCGGTGAGGTCGCCGAGCCGCGCCCCGGCAATCGCCGGCAATGCGCTGCGCGCCACAAGGCGCCAGTCGAGCACCGGCGCGCCGAACGCCACATCGCCCTCGACGCGGACCGGCGCAAACCGCTGCGGCGCAGTCAGATCGTCGATGCGAAGGCCGGAAAGCCCGACCCGGTAAGGCGATGCTGTCGGACCGCCAAAGCCTTTCGAAACCTTCACAAGACCGGAAAACGATGCCGAACCCGCCGCCGTTTGATGAAGCGCAAATTTATCGAGATCGATGTCCGCGGTCGCCAACACCTCGTCGGGCGAAATTTCAGCCTCGGCCCGATAGGCGACGACGCCGGTCAGATCGAGGTGGTACGGCGCGAGAAGCGGCGCCAGCATTTGCGGCCTCAACCCGCCGCGGGCGAACGCCATCGCACCTTCGGCGCGAATATTCCCGGCGCGGCCGGCCGTGTCGTAGTTCCCAACAACATGCCCGAGCGCCGTTCCCTCCGCATCGGCCGCCGCGCTGGCGAGGGCAAGATCGAAACCGAACACACCCTCGTTGAGTTCGATGCGGCCAGCCGCAACAACCGGCGCGAGGCGTGGCGATCCGGTTTCCTCGATCCTCATACCGGGCAGCGATACCGCGATAGCCGTGCCGGACGGCATCACATCCGCCGGACCGGAGAGCAAAGCCTCGCCCCAGGGCGTCGACAATGCGATCTCGACACGCTCCGCGGCGATCTCCGGCAGCACCAGAGGACCGCCGCCCGCATCGCCCGACAGCAACGGATCGAGAGCACCGAACGAAATGCCGCCCTCCTCGAGGCGAACGCGAAGCCGGGCCTTGCCGACATCGATCGAACGCACGCGCCCCGACAGAAGCTCGCCCGCCGAATAGGTCACGGTGACGCTGTCGACGACGGCATCGCCCTCGCCGATGTCGATATCCGCGAGCACGATGCTCCGCAGGCCGAGAAACACGACGCGGAAATTCGCCGGGGCAACGCCGCGATCCGACAAGGCCCGCGCAATAGCCTGTTCGGCGACCGCCAGCCGCTCGGTCCACAACCATGCGGCTCCGCCCGCAGCGACCAGCAGAACAAGTCCAAAAACAACGGCCAGTCTGCGTTTCATGGACATCTGCATGCGTCGCTGTTCGCCTGTCTTTTCCTGCAGGCGCGGGCCCCGGCGGTCATTGTTTCGCCATCCGCTGCCATCATGATTTCCCCGGTTGAGCTAAACTCTCGCATAATTTGAGGGCGATTCGATGGCGCGAAGCTGCTGGAGAACAAGGAAAACCGAAATGAAATCCAATACGAGTCTGCAGACATCCACCAGCGGCGCAGCACGCGGCTTTTGGGCCCGGCATCTGGCAGCATCCCTTGTCGCCATGGCCGCCATCCTGTTCGCGGCAGCGCCCGCCGCATTGGCCCAATCGGAACAACGGCCGGCCGTCGACCGGGGCGAGGCCACATATAGCGAGGAAGAAATCGTCCGCGAGGCCGGCGACTTTTTCGGCGACGTTTCGAAAGGTCTGGCCGACGCCGTCCACAGCATTTTCGAGCGCTACGGCGAACCCAACGCCTATATCAAGGGCGAGGAGGCAGGCGGCGCCTTTGTCGTCGGCCTGCGCTACGGCCAGGGCGAACTGGTGATGAAGAACGGCACCCGCCAGCGCGTCTATTGGCAGGGCCCGAGCGCCGGCTGGGACTTCGGCGGCAATGCGGTCAAGAACTTCACGCTGGTCTACAACCTGCCAAATGGCGAGGCGATTTATCAACGTTTTCCGGGGGTTGAGGGCAGCGCCTTCCTGATCGGCGGCATCGCCATCAACTACCAGCAACGCGATGACATCGTGCTGGCGCCGATGCGGGCCGGCGTCGGCCTGCGGCTCGGCGCGTCGGTGGGCTATCTGAAATACACCAAATCGCGGGAGTGGCTGCCCTTCTGACCGGCCTGCAAGGTGGATGCAGGCACCTTTTTCTGGCAGGCTTGCGCCGGTTTCAAACCCCGCCCGCCCGCGACAAGAGGATCACATGATCGAGAGCCTGATGCTGATGGCGCTTGGCTTTTTCATCGCGACCCTGTTTGCGATCATCGCCGCGCGTCTGGTCTGGCGTCGCGCGGTCAAGGTGACGGAACGGCGCCTCGGCGCGGCCGGCGAGGATGAAATCGCGGGCGTATCCCACAACGCCGAACTCGATGCGCTGCTGGCGCGCCAGCGCCGCGAAATCGAACCGCTGCACAACGAAATCGCCGCGCTGAACGAAAAAAGCGAGGCCCTGCAAGCAGATAGGGACCGGCTGCGGGACGAGGTCGAGGCCGCCAACGCCGAAATTTCGGCGCGCGACGCGCGGGCCGCGGCCCTGGCGCAGGAGCTGAAATCCATCGGCGCGGCGCTTGCCGAACAGACGAACCGCCAGGATGAAACGCGCCAGACCCTGAAAAACCTCAGCGAAACCGCGGCGCGGCTGGCCGAAGACGCCGCCCCGGCCGCCGGCAAGACGCAGCACGCGCCGGAAGCGCTGGCCGACGACAATGGCGAGGCGGACCGGCAGGCGCTGGCGGCCATCGCCGCCTCGATCAACCGCATGGATGACGAAAACCGGCAGGAAACCGCCAAAAATGACGGCGATACCGCTGACGACCGGCTGACCGCCGAGGCCCAGCTGGGCGACCGCACGCTGGCGGCGCGCATCCGCGCACTTGAGGCCGGCGTCGCCAACTAACCCCGCCCGCCCGACCGGCTAGCCCTTTCTTTTCATTGCCGGAATCAGCGCAAGCTGCTTTGCTCGGACTGGAATTTTACCGGGAGGGCTGACAATGGGTTTCGCATATCCGCTAACCGGAATCGTGACGCTGGTCACGCTTCTCGTCTATTTCTGGATGGCCTTTGAGGTCGGAAAAGCCCGCGGAAAACATGACGTTCCGGCGCCGCGCATGGACGGGCCGGACGACTTCCTCCGTGTACTGAGGGTCCAGGGCAACACCGCCGAAACGCTGCTGATCTTCCTGCCGGCGCTCTGGCTCTTCGCGGCCACGGTGGGCGACCTCTGGGCGGCCGCGATCGGGCTGATTTATCCAATCGGCAGAGTGGTTTACGCCCGCGGCTACTACGCGGCTGCGCTGCAACGCTCGACCGGTTTCACGATCAGCCTGGCCTCGATGGCGGTGCTGACGATCGGCGCCCTGATCGCGCTGATCATGCAGGCCGTGTCGATCTACCTGTAGACGCGGACTGCGCTTCGAAAGGCTCCTTCGGTGACCAATATTCGCTCTTCGCTGCTCAAGCGTTTCAACGCCTTGAGACACAGCCGTATCGCGTTGATAAAGCACGAGAATTCGCTCTTTCTGGTCGACCGCGCAAACCGCCTCGACGAGAAAATGATGGGCGGGCTGGACTGGGAACGGGCTCTACGCGACCGTGCGGTGAAAGAGATAAAGGAGCACAAACTCGACCTTTTCCTCGATGTGGGCGCCAATCTCGGCCTCTACACGATCGACCTCCAGCGCCGCGTATCGCCACTGGAAACGCTGGCCTTCGAGCCGCAACCGGACAGCTACAACCAGCTCTGCGGCAACATTTTTGCCAATGGATTGAGTGACTTGGTACGCGCCGAACGGATCGCGCTTAGCGACCGAAGCGGCGAAGCGGTGATGCAGGTCGACAGCGACTCCAACATCCATTCCGGCCTTGGCGATGCGGACTTGTACGACAAAAGGAAATTCGACCGCGAAATCCGTGTCCCGCTGGCCCGCTTCGACGACCTCTATACCTTTGAAAACAGACGCATTTTTCTGAAAATGGACATCGAAGGCCACGAGCTGCAGGCGCTGGCCGGCATGCGCAACCTGCTGACCCGCAACAAGGCCAGCCTGCAGATCGAATGCAGCGACCCGCGCATCGACCAACTGAGGGAGCTGATGACCGAATTCGGCTACCGGGCGACCGGCGAGCTCGTTTACGACCGCTTCTTCAGCAACCTCTAATACACTGATTTAAAAGGAAAATTGGCGTCCCCTAGGGGATGTGCCTACTATTTGTTCCAAGCTACTGAAAACCCATAAAACCTAGTCATTGCAACATCTCCGGGCTCAAGTCCCGATTTATATGCGGTGTTAGGACATGGCTAATTTTCTCACTAGGCGGGGCAACCGCTACTATTTTCAGAGGGCTGTACCCCTCAGCCTTCAAAGACGAATCGGCAAGAGGCTATGGCGAACGTCGCTGGGAGATTGCTCCTACAAAGATGCCAAGCGCCGGGCACGCCCATTCATTGATGAGACGGACGCTCTCATAGAGCGATTTGCCCGACTCACCCCGACCCGCCTAAACGCCATATCAAGCCAGATGGCGGAACTAGGCATCCCCACAACACCGGATCGACTAACCCCTGATGAAACCTCGCAGGCGCTCTCCGATGCCAGTGGCGCAGCCATAGGTGCTCTCTGCCACGAGCTTTGGACAGTGAGCAGACCGTTGGAGCCAGTTCTGTGCCATGAAGATATGATGGGCGTGCTAGCGACCGGGGCCCCCTCGACCTCGCTACGGCCACTGGCCGCACGCGCGGTGGCGCTAGTCGCTGCGCTCAAGACGATTCCCTCAGAACTACGGGGAGAGACAACTACAAAAGGACTAACCTGCCCCGCCCTCGAAAGCCTTCATGAGCGATGGGCCGAACGCAGCGGGGCAACACCACAGACCGCTGGTGAAGCCCTGACGACCGTTCGCAGGTTTACGGAGCTACACGGCGCTCTTGCTCTTCGGGAAATCACGCGCCAGCACTGCCGGGAATTCAGAGCCGCGATGTTGAACATGCCTCGCATCATGTCTGAAGAAATGCGTAAGACCTCGCTGCCGAACATTCTCAAGCAACTTGAAGGAACGCCATACGAAAGGGTGAATCCCGTCACCGCCCGGAAGCGCCTTTCCTTCTTGAAGACCATTCTGGCATTCGGCGCGGAAGAAGGGGATATTGATGAGTCCCCAGCTAGCGGCCTTACAATCAAGGCGGGCGTCGAGACGGAAGACCGCAAGCCATTTTCACCTGACGAACTAGAAGTGCTATTCGCCTCGCTTAACCGGAGAGTTGAACGAGACAGCTTCTATTGGATAACCGTATTGCTCTTGGCGACAGGTGCGAGAGCCGGAGAAATCATTCCGCTTGAAGCACAAGATATCGACCTCAACGGCCAGACACCACATATCCGGATTGTATCGGATGCAACATCCGGGCGGCGTCTCAAGACCAAACACAGCGAACGCTCGATACCTCTTCACCCTGCCCTGCTCCAACTTGGATTTGCAGAATTTATCAAAAGCAAAGAAGGCAGGTTGTTCCCCGAACTGAACGCTGACAAGCGCGGAAAATTCTCAACCTACTTTTCTCAGCTATGGATGCGTTGGCTAAGAACGAAGGTTGGTATTACCGACAAATCGAAGACGCTTCATTCGTTGCGTCACAGCTTTAAGTCTCTATCGCGCCGGGCGGGAATCCCCGAAGACGTTCACGACGCGATCACCGGCCACAGCCCGGCCACCGTTGGCCGTGGGTATGGAGACTACCCAATTGAAATGTTGGCGCGAGAAGTGGAGAGGATCAATCTACCAAAGACGCTCGTCAAGTGAGCGTCTATACCGATCCCAGCGCGAACAACATGCTTCCGAAAACCACCACCGCAAACAAGACCCAAACCCAAATCGGCATCGCGTCAGACGAACGCAGTGGCTCCTGATGTTTCTCAGATGGAGAGACCGCTGGCAAAGTGTCGGCGTCCCTCTTCCAATCTGGAACTTTCACATCGGAACCGCAGTATCTACACTTGATTGCAGCGCGCTTTATAGTTTCAGCGCAAACCGGGCATGCGATTTCGTCGGACACGCGCATTACGGCAAGACCTCGCCCCTTCATTGCACGCCACGAGGTCCAACTAACTCCACTGTCATACTCAGCTTCGATAATGGCATTCGCGCCTAGCTTCGCCGCAAGCGCTTTCAGACGAGCATTGACCTCCGTAATACTCGGCGCACTCGAAAATGCCGACGCCGCCTCGCAACTTGCCTCAATGCGCCTGATAGGTTCATAGACAAAATCTACTTTCCCAACATGAATAGCTATGTCGTCCGGATTCATGCATTCCCCCAGTGACGCGCCTAAACTCCGGATGCAGAGTATCAGTCTAGTGAGGGAAAGCGAGTCCTATGGCCCCTAAGCCGCTCGACTGTACAGGCCACCGGGCCGAATTGCATTGCGAAGCTCTTTACCGATCAGGCTGCGGACTTGGCTTTCCACGACGGCCCCCACGCGCCGCGCCATCGCTTCATCTTGCTCCGCACCCTGAGAGCCGCCCTGAACATTGACCTCAACTCCAAAGCTGATGTGCTGCACCACACCCGCGCCACCATGACTCCGCACACCGAGCACACCATTAGGACCGCGCGCAAGGGGCATGACAGCTTCAGGGCCAGCCTCACCCATAAGCCCGGCACCCTTCGCCATCGGGAAGAGAGTCGGTTTATTGACAACGCCGCCTTTTGCAAACGCCGTGATTTCGTTACCGCCAGAGAACGCGCCGCCTTTTGCAAAGCCACCCGTGAACACACTACCAAGTGCACCAATCCAGCCGCCGCCGCCCGCAGCAGCCTTAATCCGATTGAAAGCTGTCGCGAAAAGGTTGGCGTACAAGATCATCTGGATCGTTTCGTTGATGAATGCTTTACTCAAATCTTTGAAGCTAGCTTCGCCGCCAGTAAGCATGTCGGCAAAGACTTGAGACGTTCGCTTACCCCAACCGTCAATTGCGTCCTTGAGTTCGTCAATGCCGCTCTTGCCGTCATCCTTGATCTTCTCAAGGCCAGCCCACAAGCGTTCAGCTTCGTCCGCGCTTAGCTTGAAACCACCCTTGGCAAGCGTCTCTAGCGCAATCTCAAGTTCGATTGACGCCTTCTTGTAAAGGTCGATCTTGCTTGAGCCGTCTTCGATGTAGCGATTAACTAGCTGCTGAGCGTCATTGAAATCTTCAACGGCTTTTTCAGCAGCCTTGTCAGCCGCTTCCTTCGCCTGAATCTGCCCGACAAGCGAACGGATCGAGTCTTCCTGAATCTTGGTAAGCGCTGTACCGTCTTCAATCGCGAGATTGCGCGCCTTCATTACAGCGGTTTCAACTTCGCGCTGTGCGGTTGCGTAAGACATGATCTTGAGTTCGTCGCGAAGCGATTGAACGAACTTCGCAAGCTTTTCCGTTCCTTCACCAAGGCCGGAGTCAGCCGTGTTTGATCCAGTGAACACACCGGCCATGAGGTTCTTGAGGTCAATAGCGGCTTGGTCGCCAGCAACAAGAAGGTCATCAATCTTTGACTGAAGGTCAGAGATTTCCTTCCCGGCCTGCTTGGCGATATTCTCACCGCCCGGCAACGCCGCAAGGCGACCGTCATTCTGCAACGCCTGCTGAAGCGCAATAGCCGACTGTGCCTCCATCAGGTTTGACTTGATCTTGGCCTGTTGCGCCTGAACGTCGCGGATCGTCTGCGCCGTCTGTTCCTTTGAAAGCTTTGTGGTTGTGCTTAGCTGGCTTGAAACCTCGAAATAGGAATCGTAAAGCTCATCGGCTTTTCGCGAGGCTTCGCGAGAGGCGTTTGAAAGCATGTAGAGCGCGCCAACCGTAACCACGATTGCAGCACCAATAGGCCCGCCGAAGAACGCCATAACAGAGTTCAAGGCGCGCATTGCGTAGGTCGCCGCGATAGCTGCCACTGTACTAGCTCGCATAGCTAGCGTATGGGCCGTAGTAGCCGCTGTGGCGCGCACGGTTGCGACCGCTACCGAATTATCGGCAGCGGCAAGAACGCCCTTGGCAGCCGCTAGATCGCGACTGAGGGCTATTTCACGCGCCATAAGGTTTGCGCGGAGAGATTCGGCGGCGGGACCGGAAGAAAGGCCAACGTAAGAAGCGCGCCTCGCGTTCTGCGCAACAATCTCGGCTTCAATGGACGCGACAACTGCAAACGAGCGAGCGCGCTCCGCCGATGCGGATTCTAGCGTGGCGACCGCAGCCGTCTTTTCAGCCGCAGCTTTAGCCGCCGCAGCCTTAGCGCCGTTGATATACGAGGCGTTGCCGGAAAGGACCGCCGTATGAAGTTGCGTCTGTGCAGCTACAAATGCGCCAGCGCTCGCGATTGCCGGGGCAAGTCCGCGCGCGATGAACAGAGTACCAAGCGCAACCGCCGCGTCAGTGGCAGCCGAGACAACTTCTTCAAGGTTTTCCGCAAGTGCCCGTATAGCCCCCGCTCCCGCCGCGCTAATACCAGTGCGCTCGCCTAGCTGACCAATAAGCTTCGTCCAAGCGTTACCCATGACGGTAAGTGCCTGCCCGAACGTGACGCCCATTTTTTTGAATTCGGCATCAAGCGCCGCGCCTTGCTTTACGAAGGCGTCGATAATCACTTTCGACGTGATCTTGCCTTCTTCCGCAAGCTTACGAAGCGCGCCAACGTCACCGTTCGCAATTTCATCGGCAATCGTTTGAGCGACACGCGGCAACTGTTCAAGAACCGAATTAAGTTCCTGACCGCGAAGCGCGCCAGCCGCGATACCCTGCGAAAGCTGGAACAAACCAGCCGCAGTAGATTCCTTTGTGCCGCCGCCGATTGTAACGGCTTGAGCGAGCGACTTGGAAACGCTTAGAACGGTCGCCTGCTCAACGCCTAGACGCTTTGTAGCGCGCGCAAGGCGAGCATAGACGTTCACGGTTTCCGAAAAATCGTTTCTGGTATCTTGTGCGACACGAAAAAGCTGGCCTTGAACCTTTGTGAGTTCAGCCGTTGAAGACGTGACTAGGCGGATACGGCTTTCAGCCGTTACCCAAGCGTCAGAGTATTGAGAGATTTGGCTAATGGCAGACGCGGCGATAACGAAGTTCAAAAGACGGCGTAAGTTCAGCGCTTCATACCCGACGAAGCGAATCTCGCTACCAGTCCTCCGCATTTCCTTGTTGGTCGCACGGGCCTTTGCGCGAATGTCATCAAGGCTTCGCGTAACCTGCGTTGCACCTGAGCGAGCGGCGGAACCATCAATTACAACTCTAAGGCGCTTCTCGGTCATCAATTCACTCTTCTATGAGAGTGAATTTTACCGTGTACGGAATGCCGACTAGTAATGTGCGACTAGTCGCAAACGCCGCTCAAGCTGCTTTGTTCTTTCGCACCTTTCGGCGGGGTACCTTGCGCACTTCCGATACAAAATTGCGCACCACGTGTTCCAGTTCCGCGCCAGACTCCAGTCGCTCCGCAGCCTCGCGGAGAAGATTTGCAAACACACTCGGAAAGGTAACCAGCCGCACTATCTCATCGGCCAGCGCTTCATTTTCCTCGCGCTCGCGCTTGTTGGTTCGTGATGCGAGCTTATTGCCAACTTCCGTAAGCGTGCCGTCAAACGCAACCACAGTGCGAAATGCTCGTTTAACGGCCCGGAGATGCTTGACCGTCGCTTCCAACACCATTGCGCGACATTCCATGTTCGCACTAGCTGCTGACAGTTGATCGAAAAGTGTCTCCTGACTGACAGCCCGAAAACCAGCAACGCGGATTTGTCCAACTAGGAAGTCAGGGCGCGTTTGCACGCTCGGTGGATGGTCTACCAGATACCTGATAGCCGCTAGCTGATGTTCTTCCGTATCAAGCCCAGAGGAAATCGCAGCCGCATAATCGGCGCTAATCTCGTTGTACAGGAAAGCCTCAAACACGGCAGAGGACACGCGAGCAATCACGCTGCCATGCTTGAGACATTTCCGGCCTGACGGCACCGCGCCAAACCACTCATCAACCTGGGAATCCGCACGTATGAGTTTGGCTACCGCGAGCGCGTCGGTAGTTTCCCCGCCCTCGGCAATGTTCTTCGCTGCGCCATAGGCTCGCGCTCGCGAAACAGGCCAGCCGTCCACTTCTCGCAATAGCTGGCAACGGACCTCAGAGACCTTGAGCCTCTTCGCCAGATCGAGCCGTTGGTGTCCATCGACAACGATAAACTGCGGTTCACCCTTACGCGGCACTTTCGGCTGCCACGCCACTAGCACTCCTGCAAAGCACGGCTCCCAACGCGAAACCGAACTAAGGCTTCGGTTCACGCCAGCGGCATTACCACCCGACTTGAACTGAAAAAGATTTGCGTCAGCGCCAATGTCGGTAACCGCTACTAGGATTGATAGATCGGGCATCCTCAATCCGGCAGTTCGTTGTAGGCGTCTTTGCCGATGTAGTGGATGAAGCGAACGCGCGTCATCGTGTCCATCGTGCTCTTGCGCAGGTGGGGCATTCGCCTTCTCAACGATGCCTCTTGAGCGGCGTTCTCTATTTCAAGCGGCGTAGGGCTCTTCTTCGAAGACGATCTACCGGCGTTCGCCTGCCCAGACCACAAAGCGCGATCCGAATTGACTATCAGTTGCGCTTCATTTCGAAGCTGTTCAATCGACGGAGCTACCGGCCACTTTTGAACCTCTGCCCATAGCGCCCACTGAAGCGGCACGATTCGGTTTGGCGCAAGGTCCTTGACCGCGCGAACGGCTTGACTAAAACGTATCTCGTAAGCTTCTTGGGAAAGTTCTGACATGAATGCTCGCTTTGTTATCCTGAGAGCATTCTATGAAAATGACTTTGTACGGACGAAATGAGCGAATTTGCGTTGCGCGACGAATGCCGAAGACGTTCGCTGCGCACGGTGGATATAAAGGAAATTGACGACTATGTCGGATGACAGGTTAGTCGAGGCAAAGCGCTTGATAGCGGAGAGTGCATTTGACTTTCTCCTTCGGTCTCTCGATGAAATCGAGGACCATCCAAAATACTCAGTCATACACTTTGCAACCGCCGTCGAGCTTCTTCTAAAGGCACGGCTCATGCACGAACATTGGTCCCTTGTAGTCCTGCATCCATCCGATGCCGAATTGAGCAAGTTTCTGAGTGGCAAGTGCAAAACGGTTACTCAATCGGAAGCCATCAAACGGTTGATAGGTATTTGCTCCGAACCCATAGCTTCTGAAGTGGTGGCACAGTTTGAGAAGCTTGCCGCACACCGAAACAGGATGATTCACTTTTATCACGAGGTCAGTTCACAGAAGGCAGCTCCGAGCGTTCAAGCTGATGTTGCCAGAGAACAGTGCCTGTGTTGGATACATCTTGAACGCCTGCTTAGCAGTTGGAAGCCTCAGTTCGAACCGTTCTCCGGAGAGGTTCTCAAAGCCCATCATAAGATGCGGCGGAATCGCGCATATTTGTCCGCCGTCTTTGAGACGCTGCACGACAAAATCAACGCGGCGAAGAAGCAGGGAAGGAAGTTCAATGAGTGCGCGTCTTGCGGATATATCTCAGCCGAGGTTAGCCAACTTACATCAAATTTCTTCGAGCAGCGCTGCCTCGTATGTGGCCTTACCGACGCTTACATAGAAGTGCAATGCCCAGAAGATGACTGCGATACAACAATAACAATTCCAGCGGACGCCGAGGAAGAGCACGCGTGTGGTGAATGCGGATACTCGGTGTCCAGCGATGATCTATCTGAGCTTCTCGATACGGAGGACGCTGATGAAATCAGCTACGTACAAAAGAATTGCGCGCCTTGCATGTCGCTTGGCTCCGTAATTCAGCATCACGACATATACATATGCATCGAGTGCTTAAGTTGGAGCAGAGACATTGCAGGTTGTGAATGGTGCAACGAGCTGCAAATGGGTGGCGGTGATTTGGAATTCAGCTATCACAGCGGATGCGAGTTCTGCGATGGACATGCAGGGTGGCACGCAGACGACTAGGGCGTTGCTGATTTAGCGGCCAATAATGCCATCTTCTACTCAAGTATCTTCAGCGTGAGGCACTTAGTACCCGCTGTACCGTAGTGGCCTGCCACAGCCCTCGCCTGCTCGGAGTCGGGATTCCCCGTTCGTTCAATTCCGCTGCCAGCCTTCGGGCGCTGTCGAATCCTTCCGACCGCACAGCCCGCAAGATTGGCGACAAATCTGCCGCTCTGCTCGCGGCAGTTGAGGATCGGGAAGCTCGCCCTTTTGCCCTGCCTTGCTCCGCCGCTACATCACTGAGCTTTACAGGCCCACCGAGCTTTACACCCCTCGCCTTCGCGGCAGCCAACGCGGCCTTGGTTCGCGCCGAAATCATTTCGCGCTCGTACTCCGCCATCGCCGCAAGGATATGGACCGTAAGCTTGTTGGCTTGCGGCATATCGACGGCAACGAAGTCCACGTCCGCTTCCATCAAGTTGGCAATGAAGGCGACATTGCGAGCGAGACGATCCAGTTTCGCGATCACCAGTTTTGCCCCGTGTACCCGGCAGAGAGCCAACGCCTTGGCAATCTCAGGACGATCATTTCGTTTGCCCGACTCGACCTCGACAAACTCAGCGACAACCTTCCCGCCTGTTGTGAACCGCGCGACCGCTTCACGCTGAGCCTCAAGGCCAAGCCCGCTTTGCCCCTGCCGGGCCGTGCTTACGCGGTAGTAGGCGACAAAGCGGCTCATTTCGGCTCTCCGTTACGTTTCTAGGTACGTCCGTTCCTAAGAATGTAATAGCAGTCGAAATAGAGTCAAGAAATCATGCGTGTAATCAAAATCGTTATATTCTGTAATCAACTTACTAATTTTAGTGAAGTGCTGGTTGTGCTTGAATGAATCACTCGATGACAACCAACAAGAGAAGGAATATCGATATGAATACTGAGAACATGACCAAGATTGCGGCGGGCCTGAGGGCTCCTGAAAACCAGCAAGCGCTCGCCGCCTCAGTGGCGGAGCTGATCGATGCCTACGAACGTGTGGGCGGGTGTGACGATGACGAAGCTGCCGATGCGGCCAAGGTCTTCGCCCGGTCAGCGCGCCTGCTCACCGAAACAGCCCTCGATATCGCTTCAAAGGGCCTCTCATCGCCCGCAGAAGCCGCGTAAGGAAGGATTATGTCATGACGACAGTCGAACACCTGACGGCGCGCCACAGAGAGCTTGAGAGCAAATACCGGCAGGCTGATATATCCGAGGAACGGCTAACGGAGACAATCGAAGCGCTCGGGCATCTGGCAACCGAGATAGCCCGAGCGCCGGTAGAGCGAGCGTCGGACCTCCACATAAAAGCCCGCCTGCTAGAAAGGCGGCTCCGGGAAAGCATGTCGCCGGAGCACAGTGGCGACGTAGTAGACCACATGCTCGCTTGCAGCATCGTGGACGCGCTCGCGGACTGATAAAAACGCGACCGATGCAGTGCATCATAAGAACAGCCGGAATTCCTGTGGGGCTCCGGCTGTTCTTACGTGCCCGCCGTTGTGACCCTGCCTTGAGCTAGGCACATGGCGCATACGTGCAAGGTAACACTGTCAACTACCTTGCCTTGAGTTATTACCGGGTGCGCTAGAACCTCGATAACCATGCTCGTTTCATCGTGCGGACAAACCCACGAATAGGAACCATCGCGAGCCTTTGGTAAGCTCGCGATGTAACCGCCCTCGATAACCTGAAACGTTTTTTCGTCGCTCATACATGGTACCCGTATTGGTAGACAAACTACGAATGTAACCATTTTTTTTCTGTGTACTGAGCGAAATCTAAACCCGGCTAAATGAAACACATTGATGGCAGACATAGGCATTAGCGAGAATGTGTGTGTCGCTAATTCCCCACATTGCGAGCGGAAATGTTGAAATCGCTGCGCTAAGTGATTGTCTCTACTAGCAGAATCAAAAAGTAGGAAAAGTTCATATTTTTCCACCTCTCTCTATCTACCTTCGATATGTAGCGGGGCATTCCGAGCGGGAGGGGGACCGGCCGGAAAAATTTGAATTATCTATATAATCTCTGAAATGAATAAATAAAACAATGAGTTGTGGGAATAAATACCGCTCAGTCCAATGGTCCTTTATCGATAAAAATTGCGTCTTATTCGACTATTGGCCGAGATAACTACTCCCCCAAATCAACCGACCGCATCTGCCAGGTATCCGAGTTGTGGTCATACTTGATGACGCCAGTGTAGTAGCGCCTCTCCATAGCACCGAAGCCGTTCTGTGCGTCAACGCGCCCCGACACGTTAAATGTGCAATCGCCATTGTGCGAGGCCGTGCCAGAAGACGGGAAGCTGGCAGTTGATGGGCTTCTGAGCGTTTGCCTAACACCGTCTTGAGACATAACCGCTGCAAGCATTTCACCCTTTGAGCTGCAGGTACTCATCTTGCGTTCGTACGGCGTTTGCTCTCCGCAAGCGGTAAGCATCAGTAGTGCGCCAATGGCACCGGCAATCTGCTTCATTCTCGCCCCTCCATTTACACTCGTGACCAGCGCCGTCATTCCCGCACCATGCCCTTGCCGATCATGCAGTCTCGAAAGATCACCCCGCCATCAACCGCCGCCTGAAGGCTCTGTTGGCCCGCTGTGGCGCTGTTTGCGACAACGCGGCAGTTGGCCTGCGCCATTTCAACCGTCTCTGTAGCGTGCGGTCCAGCGCGCCAAGGCTTGTTGGCTATCGGTATGTTGCACGCGGTTAGTGGAATCGTCGCGGCGAGTATCCAGACGAGCTTCATCATTGCCCCATACCAATAGGGCAACCGGCAATGCGTCGGCTTCCCGATGAACGTTTGTTCAGTATATCGGGGTGCGTATCCTGAACAAGCTGATTTCTATCTCGTATGGATTTACGGGAAACCTTTGCCGCCAATTTACGCCGTGCGCGAAACGCCAAGGGGCTTTCGCAGGACGATCTTGCCTATGAGGCTGGCGTAAGCCGCAGCTACCTCAGTCAGCTTGAAAAAGGCGTCTATTACGTCAGCCTGAAGATCATCGGGCGGCTGGCACAGGTTCTTGAGATTGAACCTGCTGAACTACTAAAGCCTCCGCAGAAGAAGGCACGCAGATAAACCGTCAGCCTAGCTCTCGACGCATTCGTAACCGCATGGCGGTTTCACGAACGGCGGACGGTCTGTCTGTGGTGTGTCGGAAGCGCGGAGAGCTTTTCTGCCATCATCGCTGGCTAGCTCTAGTGCGATCTTAGGATCAGATGGATTGCCGGGCGCATCGATGGTCATAACCACCTCGCATATGAGCAATCAATGAGGCACGTTGCCTGCGAGTGTCAGCAAGAAAATTACACAATGTAACCATTTTCGCAGAAGGAAATTTCGTACTGTTAGCAATGAGAAACGTTCAAGATCAGTATGCGGATTGTCGGGAAAATAAATATTTCGTGCGAGGCGGGCTTGCCTGATAACATCACAAATCGAGTTTAATTGTGATTTTTACGAACGGCTTTCCGATGAACAATCTATCTCTACTAGCTGCCTCGCGGGAGTATCATCTTCCATTCTCCTACATGACCCTAACACGTCGAGTCGACGCTGGTGCATGTCCAGCGCACAGGAAGGGGAAGCGGATGGTTTTGGACCGAGAGGAATTCGAACAGTGGCTTGAGGCCAGCACATAAAAAGAAACCCCGGTCAATTGGGACCGGGGCTGCCAATGGTCAATGACCTAGGACAATAGAAGTTTTGTTTCTCAATTTTGAAAATAAGCCGCAGAGCGGCAGCACACAAAATAACGAATTTCGCTTGCTCCTGAGTCGGACTCTCAACTCAAAAAAGGAGCAGCACAATGCTGCCTGCAAACTGCGAGACACAAAAACCTGAACCACTACCGCTAGGCGAACTTAGCAACGCGGAGCTTGAGGAAGTCGGTTCCCCCTTTCGGGAGCGACTTCTTGTGTACCTGAGCGCCTACATTAATGCGAGCGCCTACATTAATGCGGATGAGTGGTGTGCGAAGCGCATGCCCGATTGCCTTGTTACCCTAAGTAACGGCGAACCGGGTGACCGCGAGTTAATCGAAGTTCGGCGTGACAGGATCACTCACACTTACGAAGATGACGGCCACGTCGAAGCCTGTGACGTGTCCTTCATTGATCTGATAGTCAGGTTCGTCACATGTCGCGCGCACAATGATGACGGCATTGCGCGCCTCGCGGCCCGCGACATGTACGAGCGTTGGATTGAGAGCGCCGCCCTCGGAGACGATATCACGCCGAAAGACTTGGAAACGCTAGGTCAGTTCTTCGATGATCCATACGAGGATACCAATGTCGTTCCATTTGTGCGCCGCTCAGAGAATGTGGAGCCGAGCAGCTATGAGGGCTGGCGGTCGCTGTCGGAAGCCGTACAACGCATTATTGAAAAGCGCCCCGACGTAGAAGCAACGCTTGAAAGCAATGTCACGGGCATCCCGGCTCACTGTTTGAAAGTACCGGGACTCGTCGGTGAAATAGCGGACTGGATAAATCGTAGCGCGATCATGCCCCAGCCGGAGTTCGCGCTTATGAACTCCATAGCAGCCGTTGGCGCGTTGGCGGGCCGTCGCTACGCCTATGAAGGCGAAGACACACGAACCAATATCTACCTGCTCGCTGTGGGCCAAACGGGTGTTGGCAAAGACCACAGCCGAAAGCAAGTCAAAAAATTGTTCGCCGCGTCTGGTCTATCGAAGTTGCTTATGGGCGATGACGTACATAGCCGCTCCGGTTTGCTTTCTGCGCTTCAAGATCATCCTGTGAAGCTCTGCCACATGGACGAGTTCGGGAAGAAACTTGAGGCAATGTCAGGAAAGTCGGAGTCGACGGCGAAGAGCATTACACGCGGTCTTCTTGAGCTAACAGGCGCGGCAAACGGCGTCCTGCTTGGCGACGAATACGCAGATCGGAAGTCCAAGCCGCGCGTTGACCTCTACGAACCGCACCTGTGTATGTATGCGACCACCACTCCTGAAACCCTCACTGCATCACTCACTTCAGCAGATACCGTGAGTGGATTGTTGAACAGGTTCGTTCTGGGAGAAACGCGTAACCCCTACCCGGCCAGACAAAAGCCGGTTGATTTGGCGGTACCGGAATCTCTTGCAGAAGCGGTACGAGTTTCATACGCCGCCAAGCCAGAGGAAGCAGGTAATTTGCACATGGTGGCCGTTACCGCGAGTGAAGGCACCTCAGCGAAGATCGCCGTACTGACAGCCAAAGCTGCTAGCGACTTAATCGATGCGGCATATGACGAGCAAGTGCGCCACTTGCGTAAGGATGAAACTACAGGCCCGTTGTGGGCCCGATACAGAGAGCTTGTGATAAAGCTCTCGATGATACGGGCGATTGGCATTAATCCGGTCGCGCCGGAGATTTCTGAGATTGATGCCCGATGGGCCCAAGACGTTGTTCGCAGCTCGATCAACTACATGGTCCAACTCGTTTCACGTCATGTCGCTGACAACGAAACAGAGCGCTTCAGCAAGAAGCTTCTGGAAATCATCCGTAGCGCTGGCGCTGACGGGATTACGAAATCAACGATCACCAGAAAGACTTGCGGCGTATCAAAACGCTTTCGCGAAGATGCCATTAGTGACCTTCTAGAGGCCGGGCTTGTTGGTTTTGAATTGAGAGCTACCGCAACGAAGCCGTCTAGCGTGTATTGGGCTCGGTAGCTTGGGCCTGCGGTCCCGCCCGATCGAATTTAGCCTGTCCGGTGCCATCAACAATCTTGATGAAGGTGCCCCCGCCGAGATTCTTGATAGTCATGACGGGGGTTTCTTCTTCTGCGCGAAAGCGCTCATTCAGCACTTCGCGCACCTTCCAATCCGGTTTATGTCGCCGGATTGTTTCGTAAACCGACTTAGTAAAAGCGACTAGCAGGTTGCAGTGTAGTTGCTGCCCCTCGCCCTCAAAAACGTAGCGCCAATCTACAAAGGCAACGCCAAGAGTTCGCAAGTCATTCCGCAGAACGCTTAAATTGCGGCCCGTCCGGACCTCGTAAGCCGCCGCAACGTCGTGTCGCTTTTCATCGGAGAGATGTTCATACAGCACGTTCAGGCGATGGTTTCTGACTGTCTTCGTCAACAAGCTTTTCAGGTACAGCTCAGCGGCAAAGGCGTAACAAACAACCATCGGGCATGTCGGACTTATTGTGCCGCCCTTAGGATCATTAACTTCGTGGGTAGCGCGCAAGGCGGCCTCATGAAAATCAACGCCGATGAGAAACGCCTGTTGATCCCTTTTTGCCGGGCCCTGCGGCGTCGGCGCGTTGACGTTGTACGTCTTCATAGTGCCTCCCATGGCGCTTCAGCTCCGGTCAAAATTCAAAGTGCGACACCGCCCGCTGCCGGTCTCTCCCCTACATCGAACATATTCCTACCGATGGTTGCGATAGCCTATCGACTCCCACACCGGAATGTACTTATTTTGTTCTCATGGTGCGCGAGTATCGTATCGGCATTCCAAAATCACTACTGGAAGCGGTCAGGGCTGAAACGCTGCTCTGGGCGCTCTGCCGCCATTGTGGCCATGCCGAGCGGCTAGACCCTAGGTCACTAGCTCATAGGTACGGGGCTGTAGATTTGGAGTTCATCGTCCGGCGCTTGAAATGCATCCGGTGCGGACAGCGCCACGGGGCTATCTGCCCCGACTACCGACGATGGCCTAAGATGAACTAAGCAGGCTAAAGGCTGGATAAGCGGCCTCATGCAGAGTGGGCTAGAGCGTCGCCTAAACTGTGGTAGCCTCTGACTTCGTAACAAAAAAGAGGGCTAGGGTTTCTGCGGTTTTCAGTGAAAATTTTATAGTGGCGTCCCCTAGGGGACTCGAACCCCTGTTTTCGCCGTGAGAGGGCGACGTCCTGGACCGCTAGACGAAGGGGACGGATCAGGCGGCGCCC
The DNA here is from genome assembly GCF_019635935.1 of Parvibaculum sp. Classification (NCBI taxonomy): domain Bacteria; kingdom Pseudomonadati; phylum Pseudomonadota; class Alphaproteobacteria; order Hyphomicrobiales; family Parvibaculaceae; genus Parvibaculum; species Parvibaculum sp. The sequence goes on from NZ_JAHBYN010000001.1 coordinate 1,171,438, forward strand.
CTTCTATGACGGTTCGGAATCCCGCGCAAGGGCAATCGGATTTGCCTAGGGCACGGCCCCTAAAACCAACCCTCCGCACTGCGGCATTCGACCGCACCAGCTGCTGAAATACGGATTTCCACTCCGCAGCATCGGAATTTTCGCAAGCGTTTTCAATGACTTGTGATGCAATTCATTCGCATCGCAACAAACACGAAATTATTGCAACGCACAAGAAATCCAGTTGACAATCTGTCACGGAAGCCGGATATTTATCCCACGAAAACGCGGTCGACCTCCTCCCCGACCGCCTTTCAGATCGCCGCCAGCGCCATCCTCCCTCCTCCCCCGGCGCTGGCGGCGCCCTCCCCCTCCCCGGCAATTTCCCGAACGAAATCAACCGCTTGAGCGCGCTCATGCGGCCGCAATTGCGCGCGACTGTCATCGAACTGTCAGAAATCACGCCCGCGCGCCGAAAAGCGAGCCCCATCAAAGGCTTGCACCGGAATCCGCACCGGTACCGGGGCGACTGTCATCGATCTGTCAAAAAACTGTCACAAACCGCAGCGGCGCCGCGCCGGGCGGCGCCAGGCGGTGCCCGCAAGACGCCTCGAAAAAAAGTAATCCCCGGTTTTTGAGGAACGCCGCTTTTTGCACACGAAGGCGCGAAGGCGCGAAGAAGGGTTGATGGCGCTTCGCGCCGGAAGAGTCTTCCTTCGCGCCGAAGGCGCAATAATTTTCTTCTCTGCGTCTCTGCGTGAGTCCTTCTTTCTTCCTTCTTCGCGCCTTCGCGTCTTCGCGTCTTCGCGTGCCAGTCCCTTTCTTCCTCCCCCTCACTCCCTTGAAGCAAAGCCCGATTGGGGGACGAGGTGGATGCGGCCGAGCTCGAGGCCGGTGCGCGCATGGACGATGAGGATGGTCTCGGCGCCTTCCGAGGCGAGATGCACGGCGAGGCGGTCGCCATCCATCGGCACGATGGCGCGGACGCGCTCGCCCGGCGCGACGCCGATCTCCGACACGCCGAAGCGCCCGCCGGGCGCCCGCACCTCGCGCTCGCCAAGCGAGGAAGCGCGATTGGCGATGGTGACGATGACGACGAGGAAGCCGACAACCATCAGCGCCCCCAATCCGCCGACGACGAATTTCAGCCTCCGGATATTTTCAGGCGTGTTGAGCCCGGTGGGCGGCGGCACATCGCGCCCCGATGTTGTATCCTCGCCCATGATGAAAGCCGCTCCCGCATTGCCGGATGAAACGATCGCCGTCACCGTCGCCGAAGGCGAGGCGGGCGCGCGCCTCGACAAGTATCTCACCGACGCCCTGGCAATCAAGCTGGAAGAGGACAAGGACGCAGCGGCCGCGCCCTCGCGCGCGCGCATCCGGCAGTTGATCGAGGAAGGCCATGTGGCGCTCGAAGGCGCGGGCGGCGCAAAGCCGGTGGCCGAGCCCGCGCGGCGCGTGAAAACCGGCGAGCGCTGGCGCGTGACGCTGCCGGCGCCCGCGCCCGCGAAACCGCAAGGCCAGGCGATCCCGCTCGAGATCGTCTACGAGGATCAAGACCTGATCGTGGTGATGAAACCGGCGGGCCTCGTGGTGCATCCGGCACCCGGCAACCCCGACATGACGCTGGTGAACGCGCTGGTCGCCCATTGCGGGGACACGCTGTCCGGCATCGGCGGCGAGCGGCGGCCCGGCATCGTCCACCGGCTCGACAAGGAAACGAGCGGGCTGATGGTGGTGGCGAAATCGGACCGCGCGCATAAGGGCCTCTCGGCGCAATTCGCCGCGCATGGCCGCGACGGCAAGCTCGCGCGCGCCTACACGGCGCTCACCTGGGGCGTGCCGGCGAAAAAGCGCGGCGTCATCGACGCCAACATCGCCCGCTCGAGCCACAACCGCGTCAAGATGGCGACGGTGAAGGCGCGTGTGGATGACGACGGCGACGACATCACCGGCGGCCGCACCGCCATCACGCATTATGCGGTGAAGGCCGAATATGCGGGCGGGCTGGTGGGCCGCATCGAATGCCGCCTCGAAACCGGCCGCACCCACCAGATCCGCGTCCACATGACCGCGCTCGGCCACCCGCTGCTGGGCGACCCGACCTATGGGACGGGCATGAAAAGCCGCAAGGCAAAACTCTCCGTAGACGCACAAATCGCGCTGGAGCGCTTAGGGCGGCAGGCGCTGCACGCGCATCACCTCGGCTTCGAGCATCCGGTGACGGGGGAGAAGATGAGCTTCGATGCGGAACTGCCGGCGGATATGCGGGAGCTGGTGGCGGCGTTGGAGGGGTGAGGGAATGCAAAAGACAGAAAATTGAAAATTCGCGCCAATCTATGGAAAAAGCACATGATCAAGTCACTCACCGCGACCCTAAACAAAAATCGTCCGATCGTTGATATTGAATTGAAAGACTCGACGGTTCTCTGGCGCTATTTGGACACAGCGAAGTTCCTCGATCTTACACACAATCGCGACCTATTCTTTTCTCGAGGAGACAAATTCGAGGATGCGTACGAAGGTGCATTCACACGGAAAATAAAAGAAATTATTGACCACAACTACCGCGAAAACGGAATAGATTTCACTGCCGACGAGTTCGCAAAACGAATCCGGGAAAAAGTTTTCGTCAACTGCTGGCACAGAAACACAAACGACAGCATGGCCATGTGGCATATCTATGGGCAATCTAGCGCCGCTATGGCCATAACAACCACAGTAGGAATGCTACGAGACAGCATGATCGAAGCAAACCTACCTTTCAGGTGGGCGATAAAAAAGGTAAGATATGTCAACCACTGGAGAAATCCAGAGATCGACATTCGTCCGTACAGCAACATATTCTCATATAAACTTAAAGCTTATGAGTTTGAGAAAGAGGTTCGCGTTATAGTTGATCGATCTCAGGAATTTGACATCGACATAGCGGAAAACGGAATGAAAATCGGTGTATCTCTTGAGAAGCTTTTGCGAAGCATTGTTATTTCACCAACTGCACCATCCTGGTTTTTCGAATTAATCAGCGCAACAACTGAGAAGTACGGTGTGTTGACCCCAGTTCGCCGTTCGAAGCTTACCTTCGGCCCCAAATAAAATGTCACAGACAACGCGAAAGTTCAGGGCAGCAGTCGTCACTCGAAAAGTCTACTTCTGTACGTGACGGAACATCCGCAGGTAAGTCGTCCTGCCCGCAGCGCCGACACAGAATGTCGCATTAGATCGGACGTGGCTCACCTGGCGTTGACACATCGTCCATTGTAGCGCTCACAACACCATCCGCTTCGGCTTGAGGCTCCTCCGCCATCCCGCCCACAACAACGTCCAGCGCTTCCGCCGCCGCATCGTTGGCGGCAAGCGCCACATCCTGCATGCCCTTCGATGCGTCGGGTGAGGCTTCCGCAGCGCTTTCATTCTGTTCGGGTTTCAGTTGCGGCGGCTTGGGACGGAAGGGTTGCAGATGCTGGCCGACATTTTCGTAGAATTCGGGCACGAGCCTTTCGAGCTCCTCGATGAAAGTCTTGTTGCCGCTGAAACGACCGGCTATGTCGCGCACCATCATCACCTTAAAGCCGACGGGCGTTCCGGCGGCGAAGGCTTCCTCGATGAAAGCGGGTTCGCCGCGAAGCTGCGCCAATGTTGCCCTGACAGGCGGAGTCCGGCCCGGCATCTGCGCTTCGATCAGGATGTCCGCCGGTTCGGATTTTGCGAGCTGCTTCACGAGCCAGTTGACCCGGCTTGAGGCGCGCTTTGTGTCCGGGGCCTCGAGCGTCATCGAAACGATCAGGCAGCGCCGCACAATGTCGGCCTGCACTTCGAGTAGATCGGCGGCGTCCGGTATCTCCAGGGAGAATTCGAGAATGTGATCCCGCGCCAGCTTCTCGGCGTCAGCCGTCAAACGCGCCAAAGGGTCATTGGCGTGGGATCGAGTCAATTTCTGCCGAACACGGCGCCGGACCTTGCGCGTCATAAGCAGCGTCACGTCTCGCGATTCCTGATGCCATGCCGCAACCGTGTTGAGCACATCCGGGGAGGTCTTGACGAGTGCCGAGCGCGCATTGACGGCAAGAACGACGTCCTTCCATTCCTTGTTCATGCGGTCGAAGCGGCGGACGCCCACCGATTCATGCGACAGGAAGCGCACAAGTTCCGAGAGAATGAATTTCTGTTCGGGCGTGTTGAATGCGTCATCGCCGATGAGAAGCATCGCCTCGGTGACAATAAACATCCACGACCAATGAAAGACACTGACATTGCGGGCGAGCACCTTGCCGATATTGACCGGCGAATGTGTCGGCAGCGCCGCGAACTGATTGGAAATGGTGATGACGGCGTCGATGCCGTGGTCCTTTGCCAGCGCGGCATAGTGCTTCGCCTGTTCGACATCGATTTCGGCGTTGCCGATCTTGGCTTCGATCAGGGCCGTCCATTGCCGGCCCCGCCCGGAAGATACAGCCACAAAACCGTCGGGGCGAAGATTGCGACCCTCGGTCGCCTGCTTGAAGCCGACTTCCGTGAAACAGCTCACCTCGGCACGCTTGCCGATCTTCTGTCCGATCGTATCGAACATTCGTTCGGCAAATGGCGGCACAGCCATCATGGCCGCGAGAAAGACCGAGGTTGCACGCACCTCCTTGTTGGAGTCGGCCGCGACGGGGATCAGTCGCGCCTTTTCGCCTTTCGCGAAATAGTCGGGTCTCGTGGACATTGATTTCCCCCCGATAAATGACGTGTCGTCACTTGCGAACAGCCTATGTGCTTTTAAAGTGTCCGTACACGTTATTTCGGGATGCGTTGATCTGCAAAGAAAAGCGAGGACTGTCCTTGTCGCCGCCTGGATTGCTTCGCTTCGCTCGCAATGACGGAAGCCGGACGGGGCCGCGTATCGCCTGTTGGTCGGACTTGCATTATAGTAACATATAGGGTACTAATCAAATGCCGTTCAGGGTCGAGGAATATCTGCGCCCGGATGGTTCAAGCCCGTTCAGCAAATGGTTCGAGGGCTTGAGCCACGAAGCGGCCTACAAGGTGCTGACGGCGCGCGCGCGGATGGAGCATGGCAATCTCACCGCCGTGAAATGGATCGGGACGCTGGGCGAATACCGCATCGACTGGGGGCCGGGCCTGCGGATTTATCTGGCGCGCGACGGCAAGGAACTGGTGATGCTGTTCGGCGGCGGCACCAAGAAGCGCCAGCAGGCGGACATCCGCGAGGCCGAAGCGCTGCTCGCCGAATACAAACGCCGCAAGGCGGAGACGAGGAAGGGACGCAAATGAAACTGACCCGCGATGCCAGCGAGACGATCGTTGCGCGGCTGCGCCGCGAGCCCGCCTTCGCGCGCGGCGCGCTGACGGAAGCGGTGACGGTGTTTCTCGGCGGCGAGCCGGAAGTGGCGCGGCTGATGCTGCGCGACATCGTCAACGGCACGCTCGGCTTCGAGAAACTTGCGGACCTCACCGGCATTCCGCCGAAAAGCCTGCACCGCATGCTGTCGGCCCGCGGCAATCCGGGCATGGACAATCTGGCCGCGATTTTCGAGGCGATGACGGGGCATTTGCGGGTGGATGTGGAGGCGCGGGCGAAGAAGAAGGCCGCCTGACCCCCCTTTTCCCGCGCCCGCCCCGCCCCCATATAAGCCCTCTTGCCGGGGGCGGCATTCGGTCACGGCAAGTTGTCCCCGGGTACCTGAGCGGTTTGCTATGATATTGGCTTGGCAGAGCCGAGAGACACGACCGAAAGCACGAGGCGAAGGGGTTCGACAATGGCCGAGGACGACGCGAAAAAGCCCGCTGGCAAGCTGCCCGCCAAGGCGGCGGCGAAGCCGGCCGCCGGAAAGGCGGTGGCGCGGCTGGCGCCGGCGCCCAACCCCGAAGGGTCGCTGTCGCGCTACCTGCAGGAAATCCGCAAATTCCCGATGCTGGAGCCGCAGCAGGAATACATGCTGGCCAAGCGCTGGCGCGAGCACGAAGACGCCGAAGCCGCGCACCAGCTGGTGACCTCGCATTTGCGCCTCGTCGCCAAGATCGCCATGGGCTATCGCGGCTATGGGCTCCCGATCGGCGAGGTGATTTCGGAAGGCAATGTCGGGCTGATGCAGGCGGTGAAGCGCTTCGAGCCGGAGCGCGGCTTTCGCCTCGCGACCTATGCGATGTGGTGGATCCGCGCCTCGATCCAGGAATATATCCTGCGCTCGTGGTCGCTCGTGAAAATGGGCACGACGGCGGCGCAGAAGAAGCTGTTCTTCAACCTGCGCAAGGTGAAGGGCCAGATCCAGGCGATCGAGGACGGCGATCTGCGCCCCGAACAGGTGAAGGAAATTTCCGAACGCCTCGGCGTCACCGAAGACGAAGTGGTGTCGATGAACCGGCGCATGGCGGGCCCGGACAATTCGCTGAACGCGCCCTTGCGGCAGGACAGCGAAACCGGCGAGTGGCAGGACTGGCTGGTGGACGACACCGCCGACCAGGAAGCGACGCTGGGCGAGGAACAGGAACTCGAACAACGCCGCGAAATGCTGGCCGCCGCGATGGAAACGCTGAACGAGCGCGAGATGCACATTCTGACCGAGCGGCGGCTGAAGGACGAGCCGGCGACGCTGGAGGATCTTTCGCAGGAGTATGGCATCAGCCGCGAGCGCGTCCGCCAGATCGAGGTGCGCGCCTTCGAGAAGCTGCAAAAGGCCATGAAAGCCGCGATGCGCGCCGAAGCGGACACGCGGCGCGAGGCGCTGGCGGATTTTTGATCCGGGGCGGCTTTAAGGCGAAATTAACAACGTTTTGTTCAGTTTTGGGCCGCAGAATCGCAGCCCATGAGCATCGAACGGACATCCGCCGCGACGGCGCCCGCATACGGGGCGACGACCGCGCTTTATGCCGCAACGCTGGCCGGCTCCGCCCTGCTGATCTTCTGGGTGCAGCCTTTTTTCGCCCGCGCGCTGCTGCCGCATGCCGGCGGGGCGGCGGCCGTCTGGCTGGTGGCGCTGGTCTTCTTTCAGGCCGCATTGCTGGCGGGCTATGCTTACGCGCATCTGCTCAGGCTTTATCTGCCGCTGAAGGGCCAGGCGGCGCTGCACCTGCTGCTGCTCGCCATCGGCGCGGCGTGGTTTCTGCCGCCGGGGCTGGGCGAGGGTTTCGCGCTCGACCCGGCTGCCCCGGCCACGGGCCTCATCGCCGCGCTTGTCGTCCATCTCGGCCTCCCCTTCGCGCTTCTGTCGGCGACCGCGCCGCTGCTGCAGCACTGGTTTTCCGGCAGCGATCATCCGGAGGCGGATAATCCCTACTGGCTCTATGCGGCGAGCAATGCGGGCTCGCTGGCGGCACTTGCCGCCTATCCCTTCCTGATCGAACCGGCGCTGACGCTGGGCGCGCAAGGCCGGCTGTGGACGGCGCTCTATGCCGCGGTCTTCATCGGCACCGGCGCCGCCGCCCTCGCGGCCATGCGCGGCGCGGCGGCGGCACCGCATGCCGGCGTGGCGGCCCCGCGCGGCACCCTGCGCGAACGCCTCGGCTGGCTCGTCTATGCCGCCATGCCGACCGCGCTGCTCGCCGCCGTGACGACGCATATCACCACCGACATCGCCGCCTTCCCGCTGCTCTGGGTGCTGCCGCTGGCGCTTTATCTGGCGACCTATATCGCCGCCTTTGCCGGCTGGCCGGTGCCGCTGGCGCGCCTCGGACTTGCCGCCGGCCCTGCGCTGGCGCTGCTAGTCGTCTCGATGTGGTTTTCGAAGACAGGCTTCGGCTGGCTGCTGGCGGCGAACCTCGCGGCTTTCACCACACTCGCCTTTGTCTGCCACGCAACGCTTTATGCGCGGCGCCCGGCACCGGCGCGCCTGACCGAATTCTATCTGATGCTGGCGCTGGGCGGCGTCTGCGGCACGAGCGCCGCCGTTTTCCTGCCGCCGCTGATCTTTTCAGGCCCGCTCGAATATCCGCTGCTACTGGCCGCCGCCTGCCTGTTGCTGCCCGGCCGCACGACGGCCGCGCTGACCAGCCGCGCCGGCGCCGCCAAACTCGCCCGCGCGCTCGGCCTTTTGCTTGCCGGCATCTTCATCGTCGCAGCATTGCCCGATCCCTTCGGTCTGTCGCCGGCGGGCCTCGCGCTGCTCTTCGCTGCGATCGTTGCGATCGTCGCGGTCGTTTTCGCATCGATGTCGAAATTTCCGGCGCTGCTGGCGCTGCTGCTGCTCGGCGCCTGGTTCGCCGGCCCCGACAGCGGCGACAGCGGCAAAACCGGCAGCAAGGTGTGGGGGGGCCGCAGCTTTTTCGGCAGCTATGCGGTCATGGCCGACCACACCAATCGCGGCTTCCATTTCATGAGCGGCACGACCGCGCATGGCTTCGAGCGCCAGGACGTGACGCGCGAAAGGCCGAAGCCCGCCACCTATTATCACGCGCGCGGACCGCTCGGCCAGATGATGTCCAACATCGGCGCGCGCTTCGGCAGCATCGGCGTGCTGGGCCTCGGCATCGGCAACATGGCCTGCCACGCGCGGCCCGGACAGGACTGGACCTTCTACGAAATCGACCCGCTGGTGGCGAAACTCGCGCGCGACCGCCGCTTCTTCCATTCGCTCGAAACCTGCACGCCCGACGCGCGCATCGTCACCGGCGACGGCAGGCTGAAAGTCGCGGCCGAACCGGCGGCGCGTTTCGACCTGCTGGTGATGGACGCTTTTTCCTCGAACGCCGTGCCGGTGCATCTGCTGACCCGCGAGGCCTTCGACATCTATGGCCGCGCGCTTGCCGAAGGTGGCGTCATTCTGGTCAATGTGTCGAACCGGCATCTCGATCTGGCGCCGGTGGTGGCGCGCACGGCGACCGAAGCGGGCTTTCTGGCGCTCGAACAGGATTTCGACCCCGGACCGGCGCGCGATGGGGAGGTGCTGGCCTATTCCTCCCGCTGGGTGGCGCTGGCGCGCGACGCCGGAACGCTTGCCGATGTGGCGGCGACCGGCCCCTGGATCGAGGTCCGCGGGCGCAACCGCGCCCCGCTCTGGACCGACGACCACGCCAGCCTTTTCGGCGCGCTTTACTAGGCATCGCCATCCCGCCATTGCGGCGGGCCGCCCCTTGCCGCAGACTTATCCCCAGCGGAATGAATGCTTTGGGAGGAGCGGTCATGGCCTATGCGAAGGGGCGCGTGTTCCACGACGCCGACAGCCACATCATGGAGCTGCCGGATTTTCTGACGGCCCATGCCGATCCCGGCTTGCGCGAGAAAATGCCGCCGATCGGCTTCGGCGCCGGCGGCAAGGGCGCCGAGGGCAAGCTGATGCGCTTCAAACTCGAAGGCGCCGCGAAGGATGAAAAGATCGCGCGGCTGACCGGCCTCGGCGACGGGTTGATCGCAGGCCCCAAGGGCTATGAAGCGCTGGGCGCCTTCGATGGCGCCGAACGCGCAAAGGCGCTCGACCAGCTGGGCTTTGCCAAACAACTCGTCTTCTCGACCTTCGCACCCGCCGCCTTTTTCGACGAACGGCTGGACCCCGACGTGCAATATGGCGCGGCACGGGCACACAACCGCGCGGTCGCCGATTTCTGCGGCAGCGACAAGCGCCTGATCGGCGTCGCCGCCGTGCCGCTCGACCACCCGGACCGCGCGATGGCCGAACTCGAACTGGCCCTCGACCTTGGCCTTGGCGGCATCTGGGTGCCGCATCGCCCGGCCGGCGGCCGCTCGCCCGGACATGACGATTTCGACCCCTTCTGGGCGCGGCTCGCCGACGCCGGTGTGCCCTTCCTGCTGCATGTCGGCGGCCACAAATTGCAGGTGCCGAAGGAATGGATGAACAACGGCCGGCCGGTGCCGACCGACTGGCTGGGCGGCGGCGAAAACATCCGCGCCAAGGACATGACGAGCCTGCACCACATGCCCGAGACATTCCTCAGCGCCATGATCCTCGACGGCGTGCTGGAGCGGCATCCGAAACTGCGCGGCGGCGCCATCGAACTGGGCGCGGCATGGGTGCCCTCGATGCTCCGCCGCCTCGACCAGATCGCCGAGATATGGCGGAAGTCGGAACCGGAACTGGCGAAGCTGAAACGCAAGCCCTCCGAACAGGCGACCGAACAACTGCGATTCACGCCTTATCCCTTCGAGGATGTCGGCGCGATGATCCGAGAGTCGAACGACCGGCTCTATCTCTTTTCGTCCGACTATCCGCATACGGAGGGTGGACGAAACCCGCTCGGCCGTTTCGAGGCCTCGCTGGCGGACGCAAGCGAGGAAACGCGCGACCGCTTCTATACCCGGAACTTCGTCGATATGTGCCCGGCGGCGGGGTGAACGGACCTCAGGCCGTGATACCCACCGGACAGGAAATGCCGAGGCCCCCGAGGCCGCAATAGCCGTTGGGGTTCTTCGCCAGATATTGCTGGTGGTAATCCTCGGCGAAATAGAATTCCGGCGCGTCGAGTATTTCGGTGGTGATGTCGGGGAAGCCGCGCTTTGAAAGCTCGGCCGTATAGGCCGCGCGCGACGCCTCGGCGGCTTTGCGCTGCGCCTCAGAAAACACATATATGCCGGAGCGGTATTGCGTGCCGACATCGTTGCCCTGACGCATGCCCTGCGTCGGGTTGTGGCTCTCCCAGAAAAGTTTCAGCAGCGCCTCATAGGAAACCTTTGTCGGGTCGAAGACCGCGAGCACGACCTCGTTGTGGCCGGTGAGGCCGGAGCAAACTTCTTCATAGGTCGGATTGGGCGTGAGGCCGGCGGCGTAACCGGCCGCTGTGACCGAGACACCCGGCTGTTGCCAGAGCTTGCGCTCGGCGCCCCAGAAACAGCCAAGGCCGAACATCGCCTTTTCATGGGTCTCCGGGTAAGGCCCTTTCAGCGCCGCGCCATTGACGAAATGGCGGCTGGCCGTCGGGATTTCGAAGTCGCGGCCCGGCAACGCCTCGGTTGCGGCCGGCATCTCGGTCTTCTTGCGCAGGTTGAACATGGGGGCACCTCCCTTCGAGGGGCGGGAATGGGGGCAGACCTCTGATGTAGGTCAGCTTAGGCCCGCCGGAAAGGTCTGTCAGCCCTGCCCCGCGCGACGGCCGCCGGCCTGCCTTGCCCCTCGGGCAGGCTCCGGGCAAACTGCGGCAAAAGACAGATAATTCAGGGAGAAACAGGCCCATGACCCAGCATGATCTCGTGATCCGGGGCGGCACAATTGTCGACGGGACGGGTGCGAAGCCCTTTACCGGCGACGTGGCGATCGACGGCGGCACGATCAGCGCGGTGGGCCGCGTGGAAGGCCGGGGAAAGCGCGAGATCGACGCGAAGGGTCTGCTGGTGACGCCGGGCTTTGTCGACATCCACACCCATTACGACGCGCAGGCGACCTGGGACCCCTTTCTCACGCCCTCCTCGCAGCATGGCGTGACAACGGTGGTGATGGGCAATTGCGGCGTCGGCTTCGCGCCGGTGAAGCCCGAGGCACGGGGCGAACTCATCGACCTCATGGAAGCGGTGGAGGACATTCCGGGCGCGGCGATGCATGAAGGCATCAAATGGGAATGGGAAAGCTTCCCGGAATTTCTCGACGCGCTCGACAAGCGCCGCTTTGCCGCCGATATCGGCACGCATATGCCGCATTGCGCGCTGCGCGTCTATGTGATGGGCGCGCGCGGCATCGACAACGAGCCCGCGACGCCGGCGGACATTGCCCGGATGCGCGACCTGACCTACGAGGCGATGCAGGCGGGCGCGCTCGGCTTCTCGACCTCGCGCACGGATTTGCACAACACGCTGAAGGGCGACCCGGTGCCCGGCACGCTGGCGGCAAACGACGAACTCTTCGGCATCGCCGATGCGTTGAAAGCGCATGGGTCGGGCGTCTTCCAGATCGCGGCGACGCATCGCGAAATGGAGAAGGAATTCGACTGGATGCTGAAAATGGCGAAGGAGACCGGCCGCATGGTCACCTTCCAGGTGCAGCAGATCGACGAGGCGCCAGAACTTTATAAAAAGATGCTGGCGCATCTCGACCGGGCGCGCGCCGAAGGCGTGACCAATATTCGCGGCCAGCATTCGGGACGGCCGGTCGGCCTGTTGATGGGCTGGCAGACATCCGTGCACCCCTTTATCGGCTTCCCGGAATACCAGCCCTATGCGCAGATGCCGTTCAAGGAGCGCGTGGAGAAGCTGAAAGACCCCGAGGTCCGCGCGAAAATCGTGAACGGGAAGAACATCGACAAGCTTGGCGCTTTCGGCCAGTTCATCACGACCTCCTTCCACAAGATGTATCCGATGGGCGAGCGCGAAAATTACGAGCCCGCGCCGGACGACTCGATCGCCGCGGTGGCGAAGCGCGCGGGCAAGACGCCCGCCGAAACGGCCTATGACGCGATGATGCTGAACGGCGGCCAGGCGCTGATCTATTTCCCGCTTTTCGGCTATTCGACCAACGACTACACGGCCATCGAGGAAACGCTGCGCCACCCGCAGACCGGCATCAGCCTGGCGGATGGCGGCGCGCATGTCGGCGCAATCTGCGACGGCGGCACGCCGACCTTCATGCTGACCCATTGGGCGCGTGACCGCACGCGGGGACCGAAACTCCCCATCGAGGAGATCGTCCGCATCCAGACGAAGGACACGGCGGAACAATACGGCCTCTTCGACCGGGGCGTGCTGAAGCCCGGCATGAAGGCGGATGTGAACGTGATCGATTTCGAGAACCTCGCCATGCCGCAACCCGTGATGGTGTTCGATCTACCCGCTGGCGGACGGCGGCTCTGGCAGGGCGCGAAGGGCTATCGCGCGACGATCCTCTCAGGCGTCGTCGTGTCGGAAAACGATGAGCCGACCGGCAAATTGCCGGGCAGGCTCATTCGCGGCGTGCAGGGGAAGGCGCGCGCGGAAGGCGCGGCGGCTTAAGGCTTCGACCTTCCAAGAAACGCCGCCAGCTCGGCCCAGGGCGCGACCGACCAGTAGCGCGTGGCCGCGCCCGACGGCGAGGTGAGGACGAAGATTTCCGAACGCTTGTGCCGACGCGGCTGGCGGCCGGGCACGAGGCGGCCTGTCGGTTCGCGCAGAAAGACGCTCGCCGCCTTTTTCGAAGTAAAGGCAATGGCGCGTGGCGCGCAACGCCCGATCGCCGCCTCGAAGCGCGGAATGTCGAATTGCTCGGGCGCGATTTCGTGATCCATGCCGGAGGCAAGCTTCGCCATGTCGGTGAAGCCGATGCCGAGCCTGACGAGATCGGGAAATTCATGCGGCTGGTAGAGGCGTGGCGTCAACCCGACCTCATGGAGCGTGCGCCAGAAACGGTTGCCGGGATGGGCGTAATAGGCGCCGACCGCCGCCGAACGACGCCCCGCCGCCGTGCCGACGAAAACGACATCGAGGCCGGGGACCAGAACGTCGGGCAGTTTTTCGCGGCTGAGGGTCTTGCGCCAGCGGCTGGACATGGGACCGCCAGTCTAGGCAGGGCCGGGGCCGGCCCGCAACCGCACCCTCAAAGCAGGTGATCGATCGGCAGGAAATAGCCGATCCAGGCCAGAATCTGTTGCAGAACGCCGGTCCGGGGCTCGCTGTCGAGACGCAGCGGCGGATCCTCGCCTTGATCGATCCAGACGAGGCGCGCCGGCGCTTCGAGCGCGACGCGCCAGTTGCTTTCCGGCGCCATGTCGCGCGCCATCGCATCGAGCACGCGGGCCGCGACATCCGGACTGTCGATCAGAATCGCGATCTCGGAATTGTAGAGGATCGAGCGATGATCGAGATTGAAGGAACCGACCAGGACCCGCCGGCGGTCAAAGACGACGGTCTTGGGATGCAGCGTCGTCCGCGCCGGGGCGATGCCGAGCGCGGCGGCGCGGGGACAGGGCCGCGGCCGCTCCTTCATCTCGTGCAGTTCGACGCCGAGACGCGTCAGTTCCAGCCGGTCGCGCGCATAGCCGTAATGGACGATCGAGGAATCGGTCGAGGCCAGCGAATTGGTGTGCAGCGTCAGCGTCACGCCGCGCGCCCGCGCCGCGGCGAAGGCGGCGCTGCGCGCTTCCGTCAGCATCATGTAGGGCGTCTGGATGACGACCTCGCTTTCGGCCGCCGCCAGCAGCGTCAGCAGCCGCGCCTCGATGCCGGTGCCGGGCGCGGGCGCCTGACCGGCAAAGACCGGACCGGGCGCGGTCAGGCTGACCTGCCCCTCGGCCCAGAGAAGGCCGTCGCGGATTTCATCGAGCCTTGCGGCCAGCGCAGCCGCCTCGAAACGGCGCGGCAGCGGAAATGCGTCCGGGTCGAGCGGCGGCGCATCGGCCCAGAGCGATGCGGCGTCGAAACCCGGGGCTGCATCGTCGTGCGCGAAATCATGCACCGGCACCGCCCGCGGATCGTTCCAGAAGGCATCGAAGCTGGCCGAGATCCCGGCCGTCAGCGGCCCGGCGACGACGACATCACGGTCGAGGAAATAGCGCGCCGGATCGAGGCCGAAATAGGAATCGCTGACATTGCGGCCGCCGACAATCGCCGCCGCGTTGTCGACCGCGACGATCTTGTTGTGCATGCGCTGGTTGAGACGCGCAAAATCGAACACAAGCTCGACATAGCGCAGGCCGTTGGGCCGGAAGGCAGTGCGGAAGGGATTGTGGATGCGCACCTCGACATTTGGATGCCGCGCGATCCGCTTCAGCGGCGCCGCGCCGTCATGGACGTGAAACCCGTCGACCAGCGCCCGAACGCGCACGCCCCTGTCGGCCGCGCGCAGCAGCGCCTCGCTGACCGCGCGGCCGCTGGCATCGAGATCCCAGATGTAATACTGGACGTCGACCGTGTGGCGCGCCGCCTCGATCAGGGCGAGACGGACGAGATAGGCATCGAGGCCGCATTCCAGAAAGTCGAAGCCCGACCGGCCCGCTGCCGCCTCTTCCGGCCGCACCAGCGCTGTCCAGAGCGGCGTCGCCTCGGGCGCGGCAAGTCCGGCGCTGCCCGGCCCCGGCGCGCGCAAGGGCGCAGCCGCACAACCGCCGAGCACCACCCCGATCAAGGCAAGAACGCAATGCCGTTTCATGCGTGTTCCCCGGAACAGGCCGCGCGCATCGCGACCGCCCGGGCCAGTCTAGCAGCTTCCCGCCGCCCTGACCGCCTTACGCATCATTCCGCCGCCTTGCCGCCCAATGACTTGTTGGCCGCCTTGTTCGCGGCGTCCGCCTCTTCGAGATAAATCTCGCCGCCGGAATTGCGGAACTCGCTCGCCATTTCGGCCATGCCGCTTTCCGCATAGTCGCGCACTTCCTGGGTGATCTTCATCGAGCAGAATTTCGGGCCGCACATCGAGCAGAAATGGGCGACCTTATGCGCTTCCTTCGGCAGCGTGCGGTCGTGGAACTCTTTCGCGCGTTCGGGATCGAGCGCGAGGTTGAACTGGTCTTCCCAGCGGAATTCGAAGCGCGCGCGGGAAAGCGCATCGTCGCGCAACTGCGCCGCCGGATGGCCTTTGGCGAGATCGGCGGCATGCGCCGCGATCTTGTAGGTGATGACGCCGTCTTTCACGTCGGCGCGGTCCGGCAGGCCGAGATGTTCCTTCGGCGTGACGTAGCAGA
The DNA here is from genome assembly GCF_019635935.1 of Parvibaculum sp. NCBI lineage: Bacteria > Pseudomonadati > Pseudomonadota > Alphaproteobacteria > Hyphomicrobiales > Parvibaculaceae > Parvibaculum > Parvibaculum sp. The sequence continues at coordinate 1,186,948 of NZ_JAHBYN010000001.1, forward strand.
GCATCGCGCAGCCGAACCAGCCGATCATCGCCGCGCCGATGCCGGATGTGATGTGGTCGTAGCCGGGCGCGATGTCGGTGGTGAGCGGCCCGAGCGTGTAGAAAGGCGCGCCGCCGCAATGCTTCAACTGCTTGTCCATGTTGACCTTGATCTTGTGCATCGGCACATGACCCGGCCCTTCGATCATCACCTGACAGCCGCGGCCCCAAGCGATCTGCGTCAGCTCGCCCAGCGTTTCAAGCTCGGCGAATTGCGCTTCGTCATTGGCATCCGCAATCGAACCCGGACGCAAACCGTCGCCCAGCGAAAACGACACATCGTATTGGCGCATGATGTCGCAAATGTCGGCGAAATGCTCGTAGAGGAAGCTCTCCTTGTGATGCGCGAGGCACCATTTCGCCATGATCGAGCCGCCGCGCGACACGATGCCGGTGACGCGCTTCGCGGTGAGCGGCACATAGGCGAGCCGCACGCCCGCATGGATCGTGAAATAATCGACGCCCTGCTCGGCCTGTTCGATCAGCGTGTCGCGATAAACCTCCCAGGTGAGGTTCTCGGCGATGCCGTCGACCTTTTCGAGCGCCTGATAGATCGGCACCGTGCCGATGGGAACCGGCGAATTGCGGATGATCCATTCGCGCGTGTTGTGGATGTTGCGCCCCGTGGAGAGGTCCATCACATTGTCGGCGCCCCAGCGGATCGCCCAGACCATCTTGTCGACTTCTTCGGCAACCGAGGAAGCGACCGCCGAATTGCCGATATTGGCGTTGATCTTCACCAGGAAATTGCGGCCGATGATCATCGGCTCCAGTTCCGGATGGTTGATGTTGGCTGGGATGATGGCGCGGCCGGCGGCGACTTCCGCGCGCACGAATTCCGGTGTGATGAATTCCGGGATCGCGGCGCCGAAGCTCTCGCCTTCGGCAAGCTTGTGCGCGGCGTTTTCGAGCGCCTGCTTGCGGCCGATATTCTCGCGCTCGGCGATGTAGGCCATTTCGGCGGTGACGATGCCGGCTTTCGCGAATTCATATTGCGTGACCGGATGACCGGGAAGCCCGCGGCGCGGCCGGTTGGCGACCGGGAAGGCGCGTGCGAGATGCTTCGCGCCGACATTGCCATTGTCTTCCGGCTTCACCTCGCGCCCGTCGTAAAGCTCGGTGCCGCCACGCGCCTCGATCCAGGCTTCGCGGTGGCGGACGAGCCCCGCTTCGACATCGATCTTCGCCGTCGGGTCGGTGTAGGGGCCCGACGTGTCGTAGACGCGGACCGGCGGCTCCTTCGCGGACGGATGCAGCGCGATCTCGCGGAACGGCACTTTCAGATCGGGGAAACCGTCCGGCGCGGTGAAGATTTTGGTGCTGGCGGGAAGCGGCCCGGTGGTGACTTCGGGGAGCTTGTCTTTCGGCGTGTGGATGTTCATGGGGTTACTCCTTGACGCGCTGCTTCAGCACCACGCTGGCGACGAGGCCGGCGAGCGACAGCGCGAAGATGACGCCGATAATGACGGTCAGAAGATCGAAGGGAATGTTGGTGGTGGCGACGCCTTCCGGCGTCGGCGCGATCAGCTTGCCGAAGAAGCTCGGATAGAGCATGCCGGCAGTGGCGCCCCAGGCGCCGGCAAAAGCGGCGCGGCGCGCGATCGTGTCTTTCGCCATCAAAAGCGCGGTGACGACGAGGGGAATGCCGATGAAGAAGTCGTCGAGCACAAACATCAGCGGGCGGCCCATGCCCCAACTACGGAAAAGCTCGCCGCCCATCAGCAGAAGGCCGAGAAAAATCGCCAGACAACGCCAGTAGATCATCGCTCCCTCCCGCGAAACGGCGGGCCATGAGGGAAAGAGGGCGGGAATGCGAAATGACAACAAGGCTCCCGTCCCTTCGCCGGCATGACCCGGATCAGGTTCTAAGGGTTCGGCGCGTGTGCGCCATCTCAGCCCAACCCCTCATTTACGCAAAGCGGGTTGGACACCCCTCGGATTGCTTCGGAGTGTGACTCTTCGGGCGTTTGAGGTAAAGGAAAAGCGGGGCCAAATCGGGAGACGCCGCATGAAAACCGCCGACCGCCTGACACGCCTTCTCGACATCGACTTGCCCATCATCCAGGCGCCGATGGCCGGCGCCTCGACGGCGGAACTTGCCGCCGCCGTTTCGAACGCCGGCGGCCTCGGCTCGCTCGGCACCGCGATGATGACACCGGCCGAAGTCCGCGCGCAGACCGGCGCGCTGCGGGCGCTGACCAACAAGCCGTTCAACCTGAATTTCTTCGTCCATGCCGAACCCGACATCGCAAACTATGACGGCAGGGAAATGCGCGGCGCGCTGAAGCCCTATTTCGACGAGCGCGGTCTCGGCGACGTGCCCGAACCCGCTTCGCCCGCGCCGGCCTTCAACGACGACATGCTGGACCTGCTGCTGGAACTCCGGCCTCGCGTCGCGAGCTTTCATTTCGGTCTGCCCGGCGCAAACGCCGTGGCGGCGCTGAAAGCGGCCGGCATCGCGATCCTCGGCAGCGCGACAACGGCGGCCGAGGCCCGCGCGCTCGAAACCGGCGGCGCCGACGCGATCGTCGCGCAGGGCCACGAGGCGGGCGGCCATCGCGGCACGTTTCTCGATCATGTCGATCTCGGCACGGTGGGCACGATGGCGCTGGTACCGCAGATCGCCGACGCGGTGTCGGTGCCGGTGATCGCGGCCGGCGGCATCGGCGATGCGCGCGGCGTCGCCGCCGCCTTCATGCTGGGCGCGGCAGGCGTGCAGCTCGGCACGGCCTATCTCGCCTGCCCGGAAGCGGGCATCCACCCCGTTCACCGCAAGGCGCTCGCCGAGGCGTCGGATCATTCGACTGTGGTGACGAAACTTTTTTCCGGACGCCCGGCGCGCGCCATCCGCAACCGGCTGACCGAAGAACTTCATTCCCTCGAAAGGCTGGCGGCACCCTTCCCGGCGCAACGCGCGCTCGTCGCGCCGCTTGCCCGCGTCAGCGCGAAGGAGAACCGCGCCGAATTCATGCCGCTCTGGTCCGGACAGGCGGCCGCGCTGTCGAAGGCGGAACCGGCGGCGGAAAAGACACTGAGGCTGATTCGCGAGGCGGAAAAGCTGATGGGACGATGAGGGACGCTGCATTCGCTCACCCGCCGGCGTATGATCGGACATCGAAACGGGACGAGGGGGAACACCCATGACCGTCGAAATCGCCATGCTGTTCTGGGCGTCCGTGTTGGGCCTGGTGCAGGTCGGGTTGCAGAGCCTTTCCTTCAAGAGACAGGCCGGAAACGCCTATACGGTGGGCGCGCGCGACGAACCGCTTCCGCCGACGGGCCTTGCCGGGCGCATGGAGCGCGCGCTCAGGAATTTCCTCGAAACCTTCCCGATTTTCGCAGCGGTGATTCTCGCCGTCTATGCGACCGAGCGCACGAATCAATGGAGCGAAATCGGCGCGCAGATTTATTTCTGGGGCCGGCTGGCCTATATCCCGGCCTATGCGGCGGGCCTTCCCTGGGTCCGTACCTTCATCTGGCAGATCGCCACCGTCGGCATCGTGCTCTGCATGGTGCCGCTGTTCGACCGGGCGCTCATCACGGTACTGATGGAGTAATCTCCCGAAACGGGCGTCTCGCCCCGACTCACTTTCATCGCTAGGATTCGTCCCGGTGGCAACACAACCAACTGGGGAGGAAACCCATGACGGTGGAACTCTGGTCGCTCGTATGGGGCGGCGCACTTCTGTTCATTCTGATCGCGCTTTCGGCCAACGCCAATGTGTCGGCGATGGGTATGGGCTGGGGCATCGGCAATCGCGACGAACCGGCCAAGACCACGGGCTGGGGCGCACGGGCGCGGCGCGCCTATATCAACCATCTCGAAAACCTGCTGATCTTCGCCTGCTTCGCGGTGCCCGCGCATCTGGCCGGCATCAGCACCGAACTGACAGTGCTCGGCGCGCAAATCTTCCTGATCGCCCGCATCGCCTACGCGATCATCTATGTCGCGGGCTGGACAGTGGCGGGCGTCCGCACCATCGCATGGGCAGCCGGCGTCGTCGGCTACGCGATGATCTTCATTGCGTTGTTGATGAACGCCTGACGCGCCGTACACGAACAAAAGAAGGGCGCCGGATTTCTCCCGGCGCCCTTTTTGTTTGCACTTGAACGCTCAATCCGCGAACGGATCGGTCATCAGGATCGTGTCCTCCCGGTCGGGCGAGGTGGAAAGCAACGCCACCGGCGCCTCGATCAACTCTTCGACATAGCGCACATATTTGACCGCCGCGGCCGGAAGCTGCGCCCAGGAGCGCGCGCCCTGCGTGCTGTCCTGCCAGCCTTCGAGCGTCTCGTAGACCGGCTTCACTTTTGCCTGCGCGCCCATGCCGGCCGGGAAATGATCGAACCGTTTGCCATCGACCTCATAGGCGACGCAGACCTTGATCTCGTCGAAGCCGTCGAGCACGTCGAGCTTCGTGAGCGCAATGCCGGTGATGCCGCCGGTCTTGATCGCCTGACGCACCATCACGGCGTCGAACCAGCCGCAGCGGCGCTTGCGCCCCGTCACTGTGCCGAATTCGTGTCCGCGCTCGCCGAGACGCTGGCCGACTTCATCCGTCAGTTCGGTCGGGAACGGACCTTCGCCGACGCGCGTCGTGTAGGCCTTGGTGATGCCGAGCACATAGCCGATGGCGCCGGGGCCGACGCCGGCGCCGCCTGCGGCCTGGCCGGCAATCGTGTTGGACGAGGTGACGAAGGGATAAGTGCCGTGGTCGATGTCGAGCATCGTGCCCTGCGCGCCCTCGAAGAGAATGCGCTGGCCCCGGCGCTTCGCCTCGTCGAGCACGCGCCAGACCGGCGCCACGAAAGGCAGCACACGCGGCGCGATTTCCTTCAGCGCGGCAACGATGGGCTCGACCGCAAGCTCGTCGAGCCGGTTGCCGCGGCGCAAGGCATTGTGATGCGCGAGCAGACCCTCGACCTTGATCGGGAGCGTCGCCGGATCGGCAAGGTCGATGACGCGGATGGCGCGGCGGCCGGCCTTGTCTTCATAGGCGGGGCCGATGCCGCGTTTCGTCGTGCCGATCTTGACGCCCGAGTTCGAGCCTTCGCGCATCTCGTCGAGTTCGCGGTGAACGGGCAGGATCAGCACGGCATTTTCGGCGATCTTCAGATTGTCCGGCGTGACGACGACGCCCTTCGAGGCGATCTCGTCCACCTCCTTCGCGAAAGCCCAGGGATCGAGCACGACGCCATTGCCGAGGATCGAGAGCTTGCCCTTGCGCACGATGCCCGACGGCAGCAGCGAGAGCTTGTAGGTGACGCCGTCGATGACGAGCGTATGGCCGGCATTATGGCCACCCTGGAAACGCACCACGACATCGGCGCGCTCCGACAGCCAGTCCACGATCTTGCCCTTGCCCTCGTCCCCCCACTGGGAGCCGACAACCGCCACATTTGCCATTTTATTCAATGCCTTAGAGAGTGGGTGCCCGGCCGGACGCCGCATCTGTGCGGACCCCCAGACAAGCCGAAAGCCCCCTTGGCCTTTCGGGCCGGGAGCTTTGGCATTGTCTAGCGGATCGGAAGGCGGAAGGCTAGAAAGAAAGCACGCGACAATCTCGAATGGCGGGAGACGCCGGTCACGAAAACGTTAAAAGGCCGCACGCGCACCACGCCACGCTTCGTCTAGAATATGCACATGAAAATGCCGATAAAGACCGGCCGCGCCGCGGTCCTGCTTTCGCTGCTGGGGGCGCTCGCCGCCGCACCAGCTTTCGCGCAAGCCTCGCCGGAAGTCGAGGCGCTGGTAGCGAAGATCAAGGCGGACCAGTTCAAGGTCATCATCAATTGCGAGCGCTGCAACCTTGCCGGCGCCGATTTCGACGGGCAGTTTCTGCGTCTCGCCGCGCTCGAACGCGCCGATCTGACGGGCGCGCGGCTAAGCGGCGCCGACCTGACCGGCATCCACCTCACACGGGCAAAGCTCGCAGGCGCCGATTTCAGCGGCTCCAACATGGCGGGCGCGGTGCTGACCGACGCCGACCTGCGCGGCGCCAATCTTTCGGATGCGCGGCTTGATGCCGTGCGCGTCCACGGCGCAAACTTCACCGGCGCCAACATCCAGCGCGCCAACTTCCGCCTGCTCGAATATGTAAAGAGGCTGACTTTCGCCGGCGCCGACGCGCGCGGGGCAATTTTCCGTCATGCCTATCTGGGCGGTGTCGACTTCTCGGGCGCCGATCTGCGCGGCGCCGATTTCACCCGCGCGACCGGCCTGACCAACGCGCAACTCGCCAAGGCTTGCGGCGACGATACGACGATCCTGCCGCCCGGCCTCTCGATCCCGCGTTGCGACGCAAGCTGACGCTCACGCCGCAAGCGGCATGAATTCCAGACGTTCGGGAAGACGCTCGGCGCGAACGAAGAATGTTGCGCCGCGCAGGACCATATTGACCTCACCGTCCGGGCCGAGAAGCGGCATCTCCACCGCCTCCGTCGTCAGCCAGTGCTGCTTGTGCCAGTCGAGGCGAGCGCGGCGGCGATAGGGCCGGACTTCCGTGGCAATGATTTTCAATCCGTCGAAAATTTCGGTGGCGGCCTCGCCATAAGTGTCGGCATCGACCCAGCGGCCGGTCACATCGCGGCCCATGCGCTCGACAAGCTCCGTGCCAACGAGACGGTGGCGAAAGCCGAGCGGCTCCCGGATGACGTCGATCAGGTGCATGATGGGCATGAGCGCGAAAATCTCGGCGGGGTCGAAATCGTCCCGCGTCGGCGCGGCGCGCGCGCCTTTCTTTTCGCACCAGGTGCGGTAGAGAAGGGTCAGCCGTTCATCCCAGAATAGATCGTCCATTTGCTTCTCTCTTCACCGCGCGGCGGCGGTCAATGCAGCGGCAACGGCGCAACGAGATAGTGATCGGGAGGCGGATTTTTCGGCGAGGAATAGCTGACGCCGCGCAGGATCATGTTGACCTTCCCGTCTTCATCGACCAGCGGCAGCTCCATCGATTCCATCGTCAGCCATGAATTCGGATGCCATGTCATCGGCGAACGGCGGCGATAGGGGCGCGCCTCGCGCGCGACCTGCAGCAGCGAAGCAAAGACACGGTCCGCCGCTTTGCCATAAAGACCGGCATCGACCCAGCACCCGGTCGCATCGCGGCCGAGATGTTCGACAATCTCGGTGCCAACGAGACGATGACGAAAGCCGAGCGGCTCCCACCGGACATCGAGAAAATTGACGATCGGCAGAAACGGTTTGATTTCGGACGGGTTGAAGTCGGCACGCGTCGGCGCCGGCCGCCCGCCCTTCTTTTCCAGCCAATGCGCATAAAGCCCGTCGAGACGCCTGTCCCAGAATAATTCCGCCGTCACGCTTACCCCCACCCCGATACGCGGGCCTTGATATACCCCGGTTCAGTTTCGGACGGTCATGGTTAATGGAGCATTACCCGCGGACAGCAAAAAGGCGGACCCGAAGGTCCGCCTTTGATTTTCCGGCCGTAAAGCACGGCCTCAGAAGGTCAGCGACTTCGCCTGGACGACATGCGGCAGCGCCTGGATTTCGGCCAGAACGCTCGCCGGCACGTCCGCATCGACCTCGACGAGACAGATCGCATCGCCGCCGGCCTTTTCGCGGCCGAGGTTGAAATTGGCGATGTTGATGCCGGACCTGCCGAGCAGCGAACCGAGCGCGCCGATGAAACCCGGCTTGTCCTGGTTGGTCACATAGAGCATGTGACGGCCGAGCGAGGCTTCCATGTTGACGCCCTTGATCTGGATGAGACGCGGCAGACCGCCGGAGAAGACGGTGCCCGCGACCGAACGATCCTGGCGTTCGGTCTTCACCTCGATCTTGATATAGGTCTCGTAGGCGCCCTGCTGTTCGCGCTTCACTTCCGTGACCTTGATGTCGCGGTCCTTGGCGATGACCGGCGCCGAGACCATGTTGACGTCCTCAAGCTGCGGCTTGAGCAGACCGGTCAACGCCGCATTGGTGAGAACGCGCGTGTTCATCTCGGCGACATCGCCAGCATATTCGATGGTGACGGCCGAGATGCCGGTTTCGGTGAGCTGGCCCGCAAAGGAACCGAGCTGCTGCGCGAGCGTGAGGTACGGCGTCAATTTCGGCGCTTCTTCGGCCGACACCGCCGGCACGTTGATCGAATTGGTGATCGCGCCGGTGAGGAGGTAATCGGCCATCTGTTCGGCGACCTGCAGCGCGACATTTTCCTGCGCTTCATTGGTCGAAGCGCCGAGATGCGGTGTGCAGATGATCTGTTCCATGCCGAAAAGCGGGTTGGACTTCGCGGGCTCTTCCTCGAACACGTCGAGCGCCGCGCCGGCGACATGACCGCTTTCGATCGCCGCTTTCAAGTCGGCCTCGACGATCAGCCCGCCGCGTGCGCAATTGACGATGCGGACGCCCTTCTTGCACTTGGCGAGGTTTTCGGCGTTGAGAATGTTGCGCGTCTTGTCGGTCAGGGGCGTGTGCAGCGTGATGAAGTCGGCGCGCTTCAGCAGCTCTTCGAGATCGACCTTCTCGACACCGAGATCGCTGGCGCGCTCGGGCGTCAGGAACGGATCGAAGGCGACGACCTTCATGCGCAGGCCGAGCGCCCGGTCGGCGACGATGGAGCCGATATTGCCGCAACCGATGATACCGAGCGTCTTGGCCGTCACTTCGACGCCCATGAATTTCGACTTTTCCCACTTGCCGGCATGGGTGGAGGCATTCGCCTGCGGAATGTCGCGGGCGAGCGCCAGCATCATCGCGACCGCATGTTCGGCCGTCGTGATCGAATTGCCGAAGGGCGTGTTCATGACGATGACGCCGGCGGCGGTGGCGGCCGGAAGATCGACATTATCCACGCCGATGCCGGCGCGGCCGACGACCTTCAGCTTTTTCGCCGCCGCAAGCACCGGCGGCGTGACCTTGGTCGCCGAGCGGATCGCGAGACCGTCATAGTCGCCGATGATCTTGATGAGCTCGTCGCGATCGAGACCCGTCTTGACGTCGACCTCGACGCCGCGATCCTTGAAGATCTGCACGGCGGCGGGCGAAAGCTGGTCGGAAATCAGAACCTTGGGCATGAATGCCTCCTGGTTGAATGGCCGTCCGGCCCGCGAGCATGGCTCGCCGGACCGGCAGCTCAATGAACGAAATGGATCAGGCCGCCGCCTTTAGCGACGCCTTGGCTTGCGCATAGGCCCAGTCGAGCCAGGGCATCAGCGCGCGCATGTCGGACACTTCGATCGTCGCGCCCGCCCAGATGCGAAGACCGGCCGGCGCATCGCGGTAGCCGGCGATGTCGTTGGCGACGCCTTCCTTGTCGAGAAGGTCGGCGATCTTCTTGGCGAAAGCGGCCTGATCGTCGTCGGACAGCGCGGTCACGTCCGGATCGACAACCTTGAGGCAGACGGAGGTGTTGGAGCGCGTGTCGACTTTCTCGGCGAGGAAATCGACCCAGGGCGTGCGGTCGGCCCATTCGGCGATGACGGCGGCATTGGCGTCGGCACGGCCGATCAGCGACTTGAGACCGCCGATCGAGGCCGCCCAGTCGAGCGCATCGAGATAGTCCTCGACGGCGATCATCGACGGCGTGTTGATCGTCTCACCCTTGAAGATGCCCTCGATCAGCTTGCCGCCCTTGGTCATGCGGAAAATCTTCGGCATCGGCCATGCGGGCGTATAGCTCTCCAACCGCTCGACGGCGCGGGGCGACAGGATCAGCATGCCATGCGCCGCCTCGCCGCCCAGCACTTTCTGCCAGGAGAAGGTGACGACATCGAGCTTCGGCCATGCAAGGTCCTGCGCGAAGGCGGCGGACGTCGCGTCGCAGATCGTCAGCCCCTTGCGGTCGGCCGGGATCCAGTCGCCGTTCGGCACGCGCACGCCGGACGTCGTGCCGTTCCAGGTGAAGACGACGTCGTTGTCGAAATTGATCTGGCCGAGATCCGGCAGCTTGCCGTAATCGGCCTTCAGCGTCCGCGCATCTTTCAGCTTGAGCTGCTTGACGACATCGGAAACCCAGCCTTCGCCGAAGCTCTCCCAGGCGAGGAGGTCGACGCCGCGCGCGCCCAAGAGCGACCAGAGCGCCATTTCGACGGCGCCGGTGTCCGACGCCGGCACGATGCCGATGCGATAGTCGGCGGGGACGCCGAGAACGCTGCGCGTCTTTTCGATCGCGTCGGCGAGACGCGCCTTGCCCGGCTTCGAGCGATGGCTCCGGCCGACAAGCGCATTTTCGAGATTTTTGATGGTCCAGCCGGGGCGCTTGGCGCAAGGGCCGGAAGAGAAGTGCGGATTGGCCGGACGCACGGCCGGACGCTCGATGGCGGTCATTTGCAACCTACCCTTTCAGATAGCTGCCCCTCGGTGGGGAGGGGTGTCCCGCCGCCGCGTATAGGCTTGTCGCCGCGCGAAGTCAAATGACGGCCTTGCGACGGAACCACGCGGGAAGCTGGAAAATCCGCATAACGCCTTGCAATTGACACGCGCGGCGGCGGCCCGAAGACTGCCCGTACACCCCGCCCGGAAACGCAGGACACCTTGCCTACACACACCCCGTCTCACTGGCTGATGCTCGGCGCGCTGGTCGCGCTTTGGGGGCTGGCGTTCGCCTTCGCGAAGATCGCCGTCGAGACCGTGGCGCCCGAATGGACCATGGCCGGGCGGCTCTTGACCGGGGCGGCGCTGTTGCTGCCATGGCTGCTGCTGACGGGCGACCGGCTGCTGCGGGACGGCCGCGCCTGGGGCTGGCTCGTGGCGCTGGCGCTGATCGGCAATATCGCCCCCTTTTTCACGATCAGTTGGGGCCAGCAGCACATTTCCTCGGCGCTGGCGGGCATCCTGATCGGCTTCACGCCGCTGGCGACGCTGCTGATCGCGCGCGCCTTCGTGCCCGGCGAATTCATCACGCCGTTCCGGCTTGCGGGCTTCGTCCTCGGCTTTGCCGGCCTTGTGATTGTGGTCGGCCCGGACGCGCTTGCCGACATCGCGACGGCGTCGGGCGGCGACGTGCGTCTCGCACAAGGCGCCGTGCTGGCCGGCGCATTCTTCTTTGCCTGCAACAATGTGATGGCCCGCCTCGCGCCCGACATGCCATTGCTGGCGAAATCCTCCGGCGTGATGCTCGCCGGCGCGCTGATGGGCACGGCGATCGCGGGCACGATGACGCCGCCGGCGGCACTGCTGGAGGCAAGCCCGGCATCCCTGCTCGGCGTCGCGGGGCTCGGCGTCTTTTCGACCGGCCTTGCGGCCATCGTCTTCTTCCGCCTGATCGACCATGCCGGTCCGACATTCGTGTCGCTAACGAACTACCTCGTGCCGGTCTTCGCGGCGCTGACCGGCTATCTCGTCTTCGGCGAGGAATTGCGCGCCGGCGTCCTCGGCGGCTTCGCGCTGATCCTCGCCGGCATCGCCTTGAGCGAGTGGCGCCTCAGAAACTGATCTCGGCCTTCATGTAATCGGCGCAGCGCCCGCGAATGATCGTGCGCTCGCCCGCGTCCGTGCAGCGCAGCGTGCCGCCGCGCGCCGACACCTGCCGTGCGATGAGATCGCTCTTGCCGAGCTTCTTCGCCCAGTAGGGAACCAGCGTGCAATGCACCGCGCCCGTTACCGGGTCTTCGTCGATGCCATGCGCAGGCGCGAAGACGCGTGAAACGAAATCGAAACCCGAACCCGCGTCGCCCGGCGCCGTGACGATCAGCAGCAGGTCGAGCGGCGTCAGCAATCGCTTGAGCGCACCGATGTCGGGCGCGAGCCCCTTCACCTCGGCCGCGCTGTCGAACACGGCGAGAAGAAAAGTCGACTTCGCCCAGACGCGCGGGCTTGCGCCGAGCGCGGCGGCTATTTCCGCCGGCGACGGATAGGGCTTGGCCGGGTTGGCCGGGAAGTTCATCGCGAGGAGATCTCCCTCGCGCGCAATGGTAAGCCGGCCGCTCTTCGTCTCGAAATGGATTTCGGGCGCCGCATGGCCGAGATGATTGAAAAGCACATGCGCCGAGGCGAGCGTCGCATGGCCGCAGAGGGGCACCTCGACCGCCGGCGTGAACCAGCGCAGACGGTAAGCCTCGCCCTCGGGTACGAAGAACGCGGTCTCCGCAAGGTTGTTCTCGGCTGCGATGGCCTGCATGACGTCATCTGTCGGCCAGCTGTCGAGCGGCACGACGGCCGCCGGGTTGCCCTCGAAAACGCGATCCGCAAACGCATCGACCTGGTAGAGAACGGCTTTCATCGCTTTGCTTCCATATTGTATGGGTACAATTTTGAGATCATCGCTTGGAAATCTTGCGTTCCATCTCGAAATTGCCGATATTGTGTCTGTATTCGGAAGATGTTCCATGCTGCAGATGGATTCAATGAGTTTATTGTACCTATGACAATTTCGCTTTTCGATCCGGCTGGCATCGCCGCCCGCCCCGGCCCCCGCTACAAGGCCATCGCCGACACGCTGAGCGACGCCGTGAAGATGGGGACGGCCGCGCCCGGCACCAAGCTGCCGCCGCTGCGCGATCTCGCCTATCGGCTTGGCGTCACGGTGGGCACCGTCTCGCGCGCCTATGCGCTGGCGGCCACCCGCGGCGAGGTGACGGGCGAAGTCGGACGCGGCACCTATGTGCGCGACCGCAATGCGCGAAGCGGCGCGGGCGTCGGCGCGGCGGCATTTCACACGCTGCCCGACGCGATGCAGGCGGCGATGAAAGCGGCGCTGCCGGCGCCTGTCGGCCAGACGGAAATTCTCGGCGCGGCGATGCGGCGCCTGCTCGACACGCTGCCGGACATGCCCGGACGTTCGCCATTCGACAGCTACCCGCCCGTCGGCGGCACGCCGCATCAGCGGGCAATGGCGGCGAAATGGATCGCGCATGGCGCTTTCGCGCCCGATGCCGAGGAACTGGTGATCTGTTCGGGGACGCAACAGGCGATCCTGACGGCGGTGCTCGGCACGACCGAGCCCGGCGACACGATCCTGACCGAAGCGCTGACCTATACCGCGATGGTGAGCCAGGCTGCATCGGTGGGGCGGCGCGTCGCGCCGGTCGACATCGACGAAGAAGGCCTTGT